>NSKG01000001.1 GCA_002287035.1 Pseudomonas sp. WN033
AGGCCATCCACCCCTTCATGGGTGGTGGCTACGCCCATGCGCGCAGCACGCGCCAGGCCATCGGATTCGGGGTCGATGCCGACCATCGCGCCCATGGCGATATGCTCGCTGTTGCGCAGGATCTTGATCATCAGGTCGGTGCCGATGTTGCCCGAGCCGATGATCGCGGCTTTCAGTTTCTTGCTCATGTTTATGCCCTCGTTGGGGTAATACTTGTTCTGTTGTGGTGGCTGGCATTGCCTGCGCCCTAGATTGCTTCGCTGCGCTCGCAATGACGGCGTGGGTGCGAATAAACCGCTGCGTCATTGCGAGGGCCGCAGGCCCGTGGCAATCCACTCAGGTAAAGCGCACGCTGGCGCCGCCAATCCCCGCCAGGTGCATACGCAGGTTGTCCCCGGCGGCCACCGGCACCATCGCCGACAGCGCCCCAGACAGAATCACTTCACCGGCTTTCAGGCTCATGCCCAGTTGACCCAGCGTATTGGCCAGCCAGGCCACCGCCGTGACCGGCGAGCCCATGGTCGCGGCACCAGCACCGGTACCAACCACCCGGCCGTTCTTCTCCAGCACCATGCCGGTGCTGTAAAGGTCGAGTGTGCGTGGATCAACCAGCCGGTCGCCGAGTACGAAAACACCGCAGGAGGCGTTGTCGGCCACGGTGTCCTGAATCCGGATCTGCCAGTCACGAATACGCGAGTCGACGATCTCGAAGCAGGCCATGACCCCTTCGGTTGCGCGTAATACATCGGAGGCGGTCACACCCGGGCCGGTCAGGTCGTGTTTGAGAACGAAAGCAATTTCACCTTCGGCCTTGGGCTGGATCAGACGGCTCATGTCGATGCTCTCACCCTGGTTGACCACCATACGGTCGGTGAGCTGACCGAAGTCCGGCTGATCGACCTTGAGCATGTCCATCACCGCTTGGCTGGTGACCCCGATTTTCTTGCCGATGATCCGCTCACCTGCTTCCAGGCGACGGGCAATCAGGTGTTGCTGGATGGCATAGGCATCCTCAATCCGCAACTGAGGAAAGCGCTCGGTCAGCGGTGCTACCATGCGAGCATCGCGCAACGCTGCAAACAGTTCGTCGCCGAGTTGATCCAGATTAGGGGTATCAGTCACAAGCCTTCTCCTGAACATTACTTTCAAGCGGTTGAACGCACTGGGCGATAGCCTCACGTCCAGCATTGGCACAATCCATATCCTCTTCTTCGCTGGCCCCTGATACGCCTATCGCTCCAACCAGTCGATCACCAAGCAGCAGTGGAAAAGCGCCACCCATGGCAATGATGTCCGGACGCAACATCAGGTTCATGCGGATACGCTCGCTAGCGCTGTCAACCATGTCAGCCAGCGTGCTACTGGGCAAAGCGAAGGACGCTGAAGTGCGAGCCTTGTCGATGGCCAGGTCAATGCTGTGCCAGGGCGTACCGGACACTCGAGCAAAGGTCAGCAGATGGCCGCCCGAATCGACTACGGCGATACTGACCTGCAGCGCCCGGCTAATGGCATAGGCGACTGCTGCATCCATCGCCGCTTGCGCCATTTCAAGCGGCAGGTCACCACTACGAATCCGTGGCAAGGGAATTCCGTTGCCGCTCATACCGGCACCTCCTGCTCTCGACTAGCCTTCTGCTCAGTGTCAGTCGACACCAGGTCGGAGCTTTTCTCTGAAGTTGAGGCAGGGTTCTCACGCCCCTGTGGGAAGTGCCGGGGTTGTAGTAGGAAGCAGGCCAGGGCCGGTACCAGAACCAGCGCCACCAGCATGTTGCAAAGGAACATGAAGGTCAGCAGCAGACCCATGTCAGCCTGGAACTTGATTGGGGACAGTACCCAGGTGATCACGCCCAGCGACAACGTGATCCCGGTAAACACCACCACTCGTCCAGTAAAGTTGAGTGCATGAAAATAGGCCTCTGACAGAGTGGAGCCACGCTTGAGCCAGAACAACATCACACTGATGATGTAGAGCGCGTAATCCACACCGATGCCTACCCCCAACGCCACGACAGGCAGGGTGGCTACCTTGAGCCCCATACCCAGCTTGACCATCAAGGCCTCAGCCAGGATCGAGGTCAGCATCAGCGGCAAAATAGCGCAGACTGTCGCTCGCCAGGAGCGGAAGGCGATCAGACACAACAGGCTCACCGCAAGGTAGACACCAATCAGCATCTGCGTATTAGCCTGCTTGACCACAATATTGGTGGCGCTCTCGATCCCGGCATTGCCAGCGGCCATCAGAAAGCGAACCTCGTCGCTGTTGAACTGATCGGCAAAGCTGTCAGTAACACTCACAACAGCATTGAGCGTGTCGGCCTTGTGGTCCTTGAGGAACACATAGATCGACAACAGATCGCAGGTATCGTTGAACAGCTCTCGCGGCGAGCGGTTGGCGGCGGCATTGATCATCGCCTGGTTTGGCGGCAGCTCATTCCATTTGAGCAATCCTTCATTCATCCCGACGTTAACCCGACGCGCCACCCCGGCGATCGAACTGGTTCCATCCACCGCAGGCAACTGGCGCAGCCGCCATTCGAGTTCTTCGACCTTGCGCAGCGTTTCATAGTTGACGCATTGCCCGGTCTCGGTTTCAACCATGATCACAAATACATCGCTACTGGCCTGGTAGTTGCCGATGATGAAGGCGTTGTCCTGGTTGTAACGCGAGTCCGGCCGCAGCTCTGGTGCACCCGGATCAAGGTCGCCAACCTGCAGATCCTGACTGGTCCACAAGGCCCAGCCGCCCAGCATCAGTGCATGCACCAGGGCGAAGACCGCCATGCGTGGTTTGGTGAAAAGATCCAGAATCCGCATGAACGCCGGTGTACTGGTCGAGTTGTGCTGAATGTTCTGCTCGGCATGCAGGCGACGCTCGGCAGCCTTGGCCGAGACACCGGTATAGGACAGCAGGATCGGCAGCAGGGCCAGGTTGGTGAACACCAACAGTGCCACTCCCAAACTGGAGATGATTGCCAGGTCCTGAATCACCGGAATATCGACCAACGTCAGGACGGCAAACCCCACCGCATCGGCCAACAGAGCTGTCATCCCCGCAGCGAACAGGCGGCGAAAGGTATAGCGTGCCGCGATCAGCCGATGAGTACCCCGACCAATGTCCTGCATGATGCCATTCATCTTCTGCGCACCATGACTGACCCCAATCGCGTAAACCAGGAACGGCACCAGAATTGAGTAGGGGTTCAGTTCGTAGCCCAGCATCGGCAGAACGCCAAGCAGCCAGACCACGCCGGTCAGGGTGCAGCCTTGGACCACCAAAGTACTGCGCCAGCAGCGAGTAAAGCGCAGCAGGATGAAGGTGGAGATGAATACGGCAAAGGCAAAGAACACCAGCATGGCATACAGGCCGGATATCAGATCGCCCATAACTTTGGCAAAACCAATGATATGGATGTCCACGCCCTGCGCTTCATAACGCTCGCGGATCTGCTCCAGAGCGTCGGACAATTCCTTATAGTCCAGAGCTGCGCCGGTATTGGGATTAATATCTAGCAGCGGCACCAGAATAATGCTGGAGCGAAAGTCCGGCGCAACCAACTGGCCGATTTCGCCCGACAACTCGACATTGCCACGTAGTACCTCAAGATCTGCTGCCGAACCACTGAATCCATCCGGCACCACAGTGCCACCGTCAAAGCCGTGCTCGGTAACACCTTGCCAGCGGGTCAGAGGCGTCCATAACGACTTCATGAAGGCGCGATCAACCCCAGGCACCAGATACACCTCGTCGTTGATCTGACGCAACAACTCCATGTAATCGGCACTGAAGATATCCCCTTGGTGCTCTTCGGGTAACGCTATGGCAATACGCAGAGCATTGGCCGAGCCTTTGAGTTCTTCGGCATGCTTGAGGTAGTTGAGCACGAACGGATGGCTGGCCGGAATAGTCTTGAGAAAGCTGGCATTGAGTTTGAGCTGACTGGCTGACACGATGAACACCGCTGTCAGCAAAGCACAAAGTGCGATAACCCAGCCTCTATAATTGAACAGTAAGCGTTCGAGACGATTGCCCGAATACTTGTCGAAGTCGGCGAGGGATGCGATGGTTTCGAACCCGTCAGATACTTTTTTACCCATGATAGTTACCTTGCAATGGCCTACTGCGCTTTAGCGCAGCCCTTCGGGTTTGAACCAGGTGATGCCGCGCTGCCCTACCGCCAGAACCCGGCCGTCAGCGATCGGTAACAATGCGGTAAAGGGATACTGACGTTCAGGCCGCACGCGACTGAAACTATGGCCGTTGTCATCGCTGAGCCAGCCAGTTCCGGAAACATCAGTAATCAACACCCGGCCATCGGGCAGTCGGGTACCGGCAGTCAGGCTTTGCGTAGCGTCAAGCATTACCGGTTGCCAACTCTGACCGGCATCAGAAGAACGAAACAGGTGACCGCGCAGACCAAAAGCCAGCAAGTTGCCGTCCCTTGTGTCAGTCAGGGCAAAGAAGCTGCCCTCATAGGGCTCATCGAGGTTATGTGCATGTCCTTGCTGATCAAGGCGAAACAGCCCACCCATTTCCCCAGCGATGTAGAGCCCATCGTCATGCTCCAGCAGATAATTCAGATGACGCTCCGAGGTCGCCTCCAACACAGCTGAAAGCCCCTGCCAGCTCTGACCACCGTCGCGAGTCATAACCGCCATGCCAAAGGCTCCAACCGCCAGCACCTGGCTGGCACTCTGGCAATGGATCGCAAGCAATGGCTTGTCTGCCCCATCCTCGACCAGACGCTCGGCGCTCATCACCAACTGAGGATCACGCGCCTGGGCATCCTTGAGTAGCGCCGCAGCAACACCATTGCCATCCAGCTGCAAGTTCCAGGTCTCCCCACCATCAGCGGTAGCCAGAATGGCCCCCCTGTGACCGGTGGCCCAGCCATTTAGCTCGTCAGCGAAACACACGGCAGTCAAGGTCACACTGACCGGCACCGAGGCCTGACGCCAGCTGTTGCCTTCGTCGTCGGAGAGAATGATATGACCGCGTTCACCCACGGCAACCAGGCGCTGCCCGGCCCGGGTAAGATCAGCCAGCATGGTTCGATGAGCCAGCTCGGTTGCGACTGCGGGTTTGTTGAGAGTATCCGGCAGCACGCTCGCAAGGACGGAGCCACCGGCCAGAGGCTGCAGTAGTGACAACGTCAGCAGGCAGGCCGCAGTTTTCAAGGACTTGTTCACCTGAGCACACTCCGCTCGTGGTTTGTTGTTATCAGCGCCGGCGTCCGCCGAAGCGGACGCCGGCGAAGTGCCAGGTTAGCGGCCACTCATCCGCAACAGCGATTGCGGCGAGAAGTAGCTTTCCGAGCGGCGGTTGACCATCTTGAACTGGTCTCCGGCAATGTCGTTCCCCATGGCACAGTTGTAGACCCAGGCCTTGGTCCGGTGGTCATGGAAGAACCCATTGCAATAATTGACCGTGGCCGGAATATCCGGAGCCACAAACGGGGTGGTCATTGCTGTACGCCACAGCGTTCCTTCGGCGTCCCAGCCATCCAGAATCGCAGTTCCCCAGTTGTCTTCACTGAAATAGAACTTGCGCTTGGGCACCGCATGACGGCTACCCGGTTTGAGATTGGCCTCAACCTCCCAGACCCGGTGCAATTCCCAACGGACATGGTCTGGATTGGCGTGGCTACGGCCGAGTACTTCAGCGTCACTGTTAGCCAACAGCGCGTTGTTGTTGTACGGAATGTACATTTCGCGCTTGCCAATCAATTTCCAGTCGTAGCGCTCCGGCGAACCACCGCCACCAAAGGTCTCATCAACGAAGTTGACCCCGGAAGCCACGACGTTGGGGGTATCGAAGTTGATACTCGGAGCCTGACGTACCCGACGCTGACCGACCAGGTACTGCCACAAAGTCCGGCCCTGGGCATAGTCGAGCACGTTGTGCACCATCAGCGCTTCACCGGCCCGGAATGCCGGTTCATAGGCCAACTGGATAGCCAGCATGTAACGCGGATTCGAGACGCTGGCATCCCAGGAGCCATCCTTGTAGAAGTAGGGATACTGGCCATAGTCCACTGCAGCTGTAGCCAGGATGCGCCGACCTTCAGCGGTCGTGGTCCAGACCTGATACTTGGTATCTGTCGCCTCGCCACGCCATTGCATCTGGTGGTTCCAGTACAACTCAATCCCGGTTTTCGGAATCGGGAACGGCACACCGCCATAGGCACCACGCACGGTCAGCCCATCGTTTTCCAGGGTCGCCTCAGTGGCATTGCGGAAGGTGTTGTCGTAAACCCATTGCGGCGCGGCAGCAGTACGTCGGGTCGGATACACATCAATACGGAAACTGTCTGGATTGTCGCGGAACAGTTGAACAATACCATCGGCCAACTTGTCCTGATGCTCTGCCAGATTAGCCGCCGTAATCGAGAAAAGCGGCTGATCGCCAGCGAACGGATCAAAGTTGCGGTAACCATTGCGAAAATCTGCCGGCACCTTGGTGTAGCCACCATCCCAGGCAGGGATGCTGCCGTCAGCATTACCGGCACGTTCGGCCCCGAGCGGGGTCAGGGTTGTTTTCAGTTGAGCCGCTTCCTGCGGACTGACCGCAGCCAGCGCAGAGCTGACGCCAAGCGCCAACAGCGATGCACAGAGGACGGAACGATGAATATTCTTGTTATGCATGGTCTGAACCTCAGAACGTGTAGGATGCATTCAGGGAGATGAAATCGCGGTCGCCGTTGGTCTGCTTGTAGGTCTTGACCCCGGTTACAGCCCCGATCGCCGGAACAAACTCAGGACGGCTGGTACGATCGCTCGGACCATAGAAGCCGTTGTAGCTCAGAGATACTGTCACCCGCTTGAGATACTCAGCCGAGACGCCGACGTTGAACCCGCCCCCTTTGGCCTGACTGAAACCACCAACGGCCGAAGAACGACCATCCAGGCCATAGCTCACACCCATGGGCACCGAGAGATCAACGCCATCGAATACCTGGAAGTAGGTTGGAGTGAACACCACACGCATGGCGGTTGCGTCACGGGTGTTGTTTGGATCCAGCCACTCGCGATTTTTGGTGACACTCAGAGTACGGTTCCAGGCCACCTCACCCAGCAAGGCGGCGGTATCCCAGAACCGGCCCTTGGGCAGAATGGTGATCATGTTGATTTGTGCATGGGCGGTATTACCCACGGCATACAAGGGGTTGCTGCGGTTGTCACGATTACCTGCCAGATCGGTCACAGTCAGGCTGACCAGCGGTGCATTGCGACGGGTAGAGGCCTCAAAGCCTACGTTGGCAGAACCAATCCCCCGGTTGGCACTGAAACCGTAGGCCTTGATGTCTTCCGGGAATACCAGCATGTATTCGCCAACCACCAGGTCACCCACCTGCCCTGGCTGGGGCGGCCCCGCGAATGGACGGGTCTGCACCTGGAAGTTCTTGTCGTGGTAGCGAATCGCGTACAACCCAAACTCGGTACCGATCTGATCAGCCCGGTAGCGCAGTTGCATACCCCACTGACCAGAGTCGCGCGCCTCAATATCCTTGGTGCGGTACAGCGAAATCTGTGGATCGCCGGCAACCGCCAGAATCCGCTCACCACCACCATCAAGCAGGTCGGCGGGGCTGAAGTAGCTGCCAGCAGCAGGAATACGGGTACGTTCCCACTCCAGTTGGTAATAGGCACCCACCGACAGCGCTGGGGTCAGCTGCAGCTCACCCGACAGTTGCTTGACCGGCAGCACCAGTTCCTTGAACTGGGAATTGGGCACCGACAGCGCCTGGATCGCATTGATCGGCATCATGCCGCCAGCGATACCATTGTTACCAAAAAACAGGCTTTCGCCGTACAGCAGAGAGTGCTGACCGACACGCACCACACCCCAGATGTCGTCAGTCAGGTCAAAATCACTGTAAACAAAGGCGTCACGAATCTCCGCATCACGGCCATGCAGATCGCGCGTTTCCTTGGTGAACTCGTTGTAACGAACGCTCAGACTGTTGGCGGTACCTGGATTGTCGTGGTCATTTCTGCGGTTGTAGACACGGTCATACCAGGCCGCGCCGCTCACGCGCGCACCCATACCGCGGTAGTTGACGTCAAATTCCGAGAATAGGTCGAGACGGTTGTTGATCATCGAACCCTTGTCGAAGTTGCGGTCGCCATCATCCAGCGTCGGATCAGCAATCAACCGGTTCATCTGATCTTTCACCCGCCAGGCGGCGGTGTATTTGACGTTGGTATCCAGCCGTACTCGCAGGTCGGAATTACCGGTGTCAAACTGAAAAGCCTGCGCGGGCAGCGCAGTGCAGAGCAAAACGGCAGCACTCAATGCAGAAAGCGTAAAGGTCTTGTTCAGACTTTGGTGAGACATGAAGCACCTCAAAGGGGCGTTAGCCCGCCTTTTATTTTTATTTCCGTGGTAGCAGCCTGGTGCCCGCCACCACGGTACCAATGGGGAAAATCCCCAAACTCAGACTCAGCCGTTAAGTGAGACCGGCTCCAGACCAAACACCATGGGCGGTAGCTGCTGTCCCAGCAGATAGGCTCCGAGCATGCCCGCGGTATCGTCGGCGTTCTGGGTGATATGGTTGGAAGCAGCGATCACGTCGCGCAGGATGCGCTGCAGCGGGTTGCTGAGATAAATGCCGCGGGCCGAGGTGGCCTTGAACAGCAGCATTACAGCTTCTTCGCAATCGCGCCCAACGCGGGCAATATCCAGCATGTGATGAACGCGGTCATAGTTCGGCACCAGCTCCCGGCGCTCGACGATTTCGGTGGTCTCGGCCATCATCTGCAGCAGGCGGGCACGTGCCGAGCGTACCCGTACCACGGCGTTGCCAAGACGGTCTTTGACGTAGGGGCTCAGCGCCGCGCTGCCACCATCGGTTGTATTGGTGCGCACGCTCATCTGGCGGATGTATTCGTCGATCCCGCCCTGGGCCATACCGACGATCAGGGCCGATACAGCGCCGAAGAAGATCTGGTTAAACGGGTACAGATAAGCAGTGCCACGCTCGTCGTAGTTGTACTGGATCAGGCTGTGGGCGCGGTGATAGGGAACAAAGCTTTCCTTGACTACCAGGCTCTTGCTACCGGTACCGGCCAGACCGAAGGTGTGCCAGTCGTCCTCGATTTCGTAATCGGTCGCAGGCACCAGCATCGACAGACGGTCGATGATATTGCCCTGGGCGTCGCGGCGCAGGCCGCCCAGAAATGCCCACTGGCCATGGTCACAACCACTGGACGTTTTCCAGGTACCACTGATCAGGTAACCGCCTTCAACCTCTTCAACCTTGCCGAAGGGTGGGTACGAAGAAGCGATGATGGTCTTGTCATCCTCACCCCAAACATCTTCACATGCCTGATCCGGCATACTGCCGAATTCCCACTGGTGCACACCGAGGATCATCATGTTCCAGGCACTGCTACAGCAGCCACGGCCCAGCTCCATCAACACCTTGTAGAACACCGCTGGGTTCATTTCCCACCCACCGAACCGGGCAGGCTGGAGAATCTTGAAGAATCCGGCATCGACGAAAGCGCGGATGGTTTCTGTCGAAACCATGCGGTTCTTCTCGACCGAGTCGGCCTTTTCCAGCAGCATCGGGATCAGATCCCGTGCGCGCTGCAGCAGTTCGGCTTCGGAAGGAACGCTACCGGCCTCAAGGGCATTTTTTTTCAGAGCATTAGTCATGTTGGATCTCGCTTTTGTTGTTGTCTGGACCATGGCGCGCAAGACTGCAGCTCAGACCAGCGCCGCAAACTGTCCGTTGAAGTAGATAAGTGGGTCTTCCTGACTCATCTGTCCGGTCACCTCGATGACCTCGCAGAGAAACATGTCGTGGGTACTGGCCGGGATCGCCTCAACTACCCGACATTCGAAACTGACCAGAGCATCACCCAACACCGGCACACGACTGATACCCGAAGCCCAGGCGCCTTCGGCGAATCGCTCTTCACCACTGACACCCTCCACCATCCCCGCAAAGCGTCGAGCAACCTGTTCCTGGCTGCTGCCCAGAACATTCACGCTGAGATGGCGCTGCTCGCTGATCACACCATGGGCATACACATTGCGGTTCACGCAGACCAGCAGCCGTGGTGGATCAGCAGTGATGGAACAGACTGCGGTGGCAGTCAGGCCGGCGCGCTGTTGTTCATCACCACTGGCAATCACTACACAGTGGCCTGCCAGATTGCGCATTGCTGCACAGAAGCGAGCCGTGTCCACCGGCGGATGGGTACGCAGACTTTGCATGGTTGCTAGCTGGGCATTCATGCGGCTACCCGCCCGGTCGAGAGAAACTCGACCATCACCTGATTGAACTCCTTGGGAGATTCATATTGCGGCCAGTGCCCAGCCAGTTTTTTCATCACATACAACTGGCCACGCGGCAGGCTTGGCAAAGCAGCTTCGGCAGCCGCCACGTCATGAATCGGGTTGTGGCTGGTCCACAGCAACAGTGATTCGCACTGCACCTTTTCCAGCTCAATCATGTCCGGCTTGGCACCGTCCTGGTTGACCTTGCGCAGCCGTGCATAAACCAGAGGGGCGCTGGCCTGGAAATCCTCCCGCGAATAAATCGCCAGGCGTGAACCAACCAGCTCCTCGTTGAGCAAGTTCCAGTTGCCTTCGTACAAAAGCCACTGCATACGCGCCAGCACACTTTCGTAACTCGGCTGCTGACCGGCGCTTTTGGCCGATAGCTCACCCAGCGCGCGGAGATCCGCATAGCCCTTCTCGCTGACGATCGGGATGCCACCAGTAGTGTTGAATACCGCTCGCAGAATCCGCTCGGGATAGCGCACGGCAAAACCACCAGTTACCACGCCTCCCAAAGACTCGCCGGAGATATGTGCACGCTCGATGTCCAGCACATCCATCAGTTCACGCAGTTGCTCGACGTAATCACTGATCGAATACTCAATATCGAGCTTCTTGGCCGACAGCCCATGCCCGACATAGTCAAAGGCAATCACATGAAAGTGCTCACCCAACGCCACTACATTCTTTGCATAGGCCTCCAGATGACCACCGATGCCATGCATCAGAATCAGCGTTTCGGCCTTGTCATGCCCTGCTTCGGCAATGCGCGTACGCCCGTAGGTCGGCAGGTCGACATAGCGAACTTCAGCGCCGAGAAAATCCAGCCAGATACTCATACAGGTGCTCTCCTCGCTACAGGCTCAGGCCTGCGAAACCGGGTTGCGCTTATGGCCCCAGTCGCTCATTTGGTGATAGGTCTTGACCTCCCAGTTGCCTTCGTCGATGACGATTCCGCCCCAGCCGAACTCGAAGTTGAAACCTGAAGGGGTCTGGGCATAGAAGGAAAACATCTTGTCGTTCGGGTGATGGCCCAACTCCAGAACGATTGGTACACCGGCAGCCACCGCGCGGTCATAGGCCAGACCGACATCATCGATGTCCTCAACCTGCACCATGAAGTGATTGAGTACCTTGGGGGACGGTGCCTGAGCAGTAGCAATCGAGTGGTGGCGACCGGTCTTGGTGTGGAAGAAAGTCGCCTCGACAGTCAGGCCCGGCTGGACCTCCTGGCGGATGTAATCGCTGACCCGAAACTTGAGCACATTCTTGTAGAACTCAACGGTTTCAGCCCCGTTATCACGATTGGCGAACGGCAGAATGTGCCCAACACCAAGCTCACCGGTAATAAATCGGCTTTTCAGCACGCTGGAGCGGAATTGATCTTTGAGCAAGGCGACGCCATGGCCGAAGAAGAACTCATGGTCAAAACCATTTGGGTCCTGGCATCTGTAGCCTTTCTCGATATGACGCCGCGCACATTGTTCAGCACTCAGCGCCTGCAACTCGATACCCTTGTCACCCAGCTCGGCAACATAGCTCTCAAGCTCCTGCTCACTGGTGAACTCCCAGCCAGCGGCGATGATGTCATCGGCATCGCTTTGCTCGAGAAAGAAGCGCTGACAGTATTCGTCCATGCGCAGGGTCATGCTGGAGGCATCACGCCGTCCTACCTGCATGCCAAGAATGTCGGTGGCAAAGGTCTGCCACTTGTCGAGGTTGCTGACGCCGAAACCGACGTAGCCCAGAGAAGAAATCTCAGCCACTGCACTATCTCCGTTATTCTTGTTTTCAAGTCCGGTCATCCGGCCTCGGTGTAAACAGAACGCTTGCTGCGTTGTAAGGGAGTTAGAGCAACAGCTGTGCCAGCTTCATAAAACTCACTACATAGAAACAAAAAACTCTTTATATACAAATAGATAAAAAGAATCCCAGAGCCTCACAGAAGAAACACTTGAGACAGTAATAAAAAATGGATCTTAATACTTTTCTGAACTTTCATAATTTTCTACAACAAATTTCGCCACACTTTTCGTGATAACCGAAAAGTCTATTCAGCTATCATTGGTCGGGATGGCTCAAACAGACAGCCCTCCTCTTCTGTTAAGATGACGTCGCCCTCACACCGGCAGTAACACGACCAATCATTACAAATACAAAACTCATGGTAAGTACATGTCCGTATCGAACGACAAAAAGAGCAACAGCTCGCACTCACTCAAGGACGTGATCACTGACCTGCGTTTTCCAGACATGCAGGACCTGGCCGAGCATTTGTATTTCAACCCGGAAGAAGGGCTTATCTGGCTGGGTGAAAAGCGCATGCTGATGCTGCATGCCGAAACGTTCGGCTCGCTGCGCCAGGAGCTGCTGGAAAGCCTTGGGATTGAACAGACCCGCGGCCTGCTCACCCGTATTGGTTACCTGAGCGGTACCCGGGATGCCGAACTGGCCATTCGTACCCGGCAGCATGGTACCCAGCTCGACATACTTGCCGCTGGCGCGCAGATACGGTCATTGTGCGGCCTGATCAAAGTTGAACCGGTACGCATTGAGGTCGATCAGCACCAGGGCTATCTGTATGGCGAATTCACCTGGAAACAGTCAATCGAAAGCGATCAGCACCTGGCCATGAATGGCCACAGTCACGATCCCGTCTGCTGGATGGAAACCGGCTACAGTTCCGGATTCCTGACCCGGCTGATGGGTAAACGCATTCTGGTCCGCGAAGTGGAGTGCGTGGCGCGAGGAGACGAGGTTTGTCGCGCAGTGGCTCGCCCGGTAGAAGCCTGGGAAGATGCCGAAAACGATCTGCAGTACTTCCAGCCACGTTCTTCAATCAGACAGCGACAACAGACTCCAAGCCGTAGCGAATTTTCCGGAATGCAGCCCGGCAGAGCACCATTCGGCCTGACCTTCGAGCAGCAGGACGTTGCCGAACTGGATCGACCGGTCGGCAGTTCGGCAGCCTATCACGCGGTGCTGCACAAGATTCTCCGGGTAGCCTCTACCAATGCCACAGTTCTGTTGCTGGGCGAAAGCGGGGTCGGCAAGACCATGTTCGCCCATGAAGTACATGCCAATAGCCGACGTGCCGGCGCGCCTTTCATCGAGATCAACTGTGCGGCAATCCCAGACACCCTGATCGAGTCGGAGCTGTTCGGCGTTCAGCGCGGCGCTTACTCCGGCGCCACCGAAGCACGCCCAGGGCGCTTCGAGATCGCTGACGGCGGTACCATTTTTCTCGATGAAATCGGCACCCTTAGCATGACCGCCCAGGGCAAGCTGCTGCGTGTGCTGCAAAGCGGTGAGCTGGAGCGTCTGGGTAGCACCAAGACCCTAAAAATCAACGTACGGGTCATCGCCGCGACCAACGAGGATCTGGCCGAAGCTGTAAAGCAGGGGCGTTTTCGCAGCGATCTGTTCTATCGGCTGAACGTTTTCCCGGTCACCATCGCTCCGCTGCGCGAACGCAAGGATGACCTCCCACTGCTGCTTGAGCGTTTCATCAACCGGTTGTGTCAGCAACATGAGCGGCAACTAAGTGGCATCACCCCAAGAGCCCTGCAACGCATTCTTGACTACCCCTGGCCGGGCAATATCCGCGAGTTCGAGAACGTCATTGAGCGCGCAGTTATTCTCGCCGACGATGGTGAAACCCTGGATCTAAGGCATCTCTCTGGCATCGAGGAAGCCCAGCGCGAAACCCACAAGGGCACGGTAAGCTGGGATCAGGCTCCCGGGATCGGCATCCGCCTGCCCGAGCCCAAGGCCACAGCGGAGGATGGCAGCGTCCCACCCGTCAGCGGACCGCCATTGGATCAGACGGCATTACGCCTTCTACAGCAGCAACCGCTCAATCTGAGTGATATCGAGGATGCCTTCGTCCGCGCGGCAATGCATCTGGCTGAGCAAAACATCACTCGCGCCGCCAGCCTGCTCGGGCTGACCCGCGCCCAAATGGACTACCGGCTTAAAAAGATGGCCAACCACAACGCTCCCGAGTCTTGAACCTCTCCTGTCTCTCAGTCGCTGGCGCGTAGATTCATACGTCTTGCAGCGAACAATGACGCCAGAAACAGCAGCGAAATCAGCGCAAACAACACCCGATACGGTTGGTCAGGTGTTTGCGCCAGAGGTGCAACCACCCCATGTGTCAGGCTGGCCAGCAGCGCACCGATCAGCGTAATACCCAGCGCACCTCCAGCCTGCCGAGTCATGGTGGTGACTGCTGTCCCCCGACGCAACAGACTGTCCGGTACCGCCCGGGCCATGCTGGTATAGAGACCGGGGATGATCATGCCCAGGGCAAACCGACTGATCACAATCCCGGCAGCAATACTGGCAAGCCCACCCGGCCAGGCCAACAGCAAGCTCGATACAGCAAAGCAGGACAGGCCAATCGAGACCACCAGGTGCGAAGAGAAACGATCCACCAGCCGCCCAGCCAGAGGAATACTTACGGCCAGAGCCCCCCCACCGAGCAGCAATAGATTACCGGTAGTCACCGCCGACTCACCCAAGCCGTTTTGCAGCAGCAATGGAATTAGAAAGATCGAACCGTACATGCCAACACCATAGGCCAGCGTTACCAGCAACCCGTTGAAATATGCGGGATGACTCAATAGCGCCGGCTCGATCAACGGATCTTCACGCACTTGCATCTGCCGCCAGAAAACTCGAACCAGACAAAGCCAGATCAAGGCCATCAGCATGGCCAAACCTGAGGAATGCTCCAGCAGCAACGGCCAGAGAAACACCAGGACAACCAGCATGGCGAGAAACCCCAGCCCGGCAAAGTCAAGCCGACTGGGTGTCGTCACTACTGCACGCTCCTGCGGACGGCGCCAGACAATCAGCCCCAGCGCCACCATGGCAGGCGGCACGCCCAGCCAGAAAGTATGACGCCAGTTGGCATGCTCAACGACAAAACCGGCCAGAGTTGGACCCAGTGCAGGTGCCATTACCACTCCCAGACTGAACATCGACAGGGTACGCCCCTGACGGGCCGGGTTGGCCGATTCCAGCACCAGAAACAGCGACAAGGGCTGCATGATACCGGCACACAGTCCCTGTACGGCGCGCGCCATCAGCATCGCGGCAAAGCTGTCGGACAGCCCAGCCAATAACGAAACCAGCAGATACAACAGCAACAGTCTGGCGAACACCCGCCAGGCTCCAAAGCGGTCAGCCAGCCAGGATGCCAGCGGCGCGCAGACGACTGTCAGACCGAGAAAAACCGATGAAAAGGATTGCGCCAGGCGGTGACTGATTGCGAACTCGGCCATCATCGGCGCAATCGCCACATTGATGGTTGTCGCCGACATCACTACGGCGAAACTACCGATCACCAGGGCGGCAATGCTGGTTGCTGAGGCGTGCGTACTCACCTGGCTCTCCTGAAAGAAAAAAACCCGGCCTCATGAGCGAAGACCGGGCAGTAAATCATTCTGGACCCAAGGGCTCAGCGATCTACTCAAAGGCCGTTTCAGATGTGGCCACGGAGCAAAAGCGGGCGATGCTGGCAAGCGAATTGGCATGTTCCTGCTCATTCGGACCAGCGCAGCAGTCTTCCAGCACCACAACATCGTAATCACGGTCATGGGCATCGCGCACAGTAGCCTGGACCACCGCCTGGGTACTGACGCCGCTGCAATAGATACGCTCAATTCCTTCACGCTTGAGCAGCAGCTCAAGTTTGGTTTGGTAGAACGGCGACACCCGGTGTTTGACGATATCCCAATCGCCAGCCTGTGGTGCCAGCGCTTCATGCACCTGACCACCCCAGGCGTTCATTTTGAGAATGCCGTTTTTGGCAATAGGGCCAAACACCTGCGAGCTGGGATTAGCCTCGCGGTGATCGTCAGAGAACGCCACGCGTACATAGGCAACAGGAACACCCTTGGCCCGCGCACGGGAAATGGCGTTGGCGGTGCGCTGGATCACCTCGCGAGCCTGAATATCGGCCTGCATCGGAGCCTTGCCGCTGGCACCATCGGCGTGCACCAGGTCGTTCTGCATATCCAAAACCAGATAAATACTCTTCATTGAAGTCGTCCTTATGGTTGGTGAACTCAGTCGCACCAAAGTGCGCCATTGACATCGAGAATCTCGCCATTGATGAAGCCGGAACGTTCATCGAGCAGAAAGTGGATTGCATGGGCAACTTCCTCCGGGGTACCCATGCGCCCCGCTGGGACCAGTGCCCGCAGGCTTTCGGGAAAGCTGTCGGTCATCTGCGTGGCAATCGGACCAGGAGCTACCGCATTGACCCGAACCCCCTGCGGTGCCAACTCCTTGGCCAGGAACCCGGTTAGGGTATGAATGGCTGACTTGGACATGCCATAGGCCACGTTACCAGCCCGATCCAGCTCATTCGGATCCAGCCAGGGCCGGGCATTGCCGGCATTCTTGCCAACCACCGAGCCGATATTGACGATGGCTCCGCGCCCACGGGAGGCCATACGCTGCCCCACCTGCTGACAAACAATCAGAGTCCCCAAAACATTGATGCGCCAGACCCGCTCGACCTCGGCCACCGGCAGGTCTATAGCCCGCCCCCGAGACACCACACCAGCGACATTGACCAGAGCGGTGATCTGCCCGTAGCGCTGTTCGCCCTCACTGACCAGCCGGCTGACTGCCTGCTCGTCGGTAACATCCAAGCCACGAAATGACACTGCTGCGGGCAAAGACGAACCAGGCTGCATGTCGGTGGCCAGAACCTTGTAACCTTCAGCCAGCAAACGTTCACAAGTGGCCTTGCCGATGGCGCCACAGGCGCCGGTCACCAGCGCCAGCCCTTTGTCAGTGCTCATGCCGTCACCTGTGCAGCGGTCTGACCAGCACGGCGGCCAAATACCAGACCACGCAGTACCGAGGTGCCGCCACAGTAGTTGCCGAAATACATCGCAGCGGTTTCGCCAGCGGCATACAGGTTGGTAATCGGTGCGCCGTCGACGTTTACCACCCGCGCATGCTCATCGATCTTCAGGCCGCCAAAGGTAAAGACATTGGCCGAGATGATCGGGTAAGCCATGAACGGTCCCTGATCAACGGGCAGTGCCCAGTTGCTTTTTGCCGGGCTTAGCCCCTGGGTCGCGAGACCATCCAACTCCAGCGGTTTCCAGGTGCCTGGGCGACAGGCAGCGTTGTACTCGGCCATGGTTTGGTTGAACTGATCAACAGGCAGCTCCAGACGCTGAGCCAGTTCACCGAACGAGTTGCCTTCAATCGCTGGCTGATCGGTGCGAATGCCCAACCGGTAATTGGGAATATCCTTGACCTTCTGGTCCAGGATTACCCAGGCGATACCGTCGGTCTGGGCCAGAATCTTGCGCGTTACCCGCTCATACCAGGCATCCACCGTGCCGGGTGCTTCATCGGTAAAGCGTTTACCTTCGCGGTTGACCAGCACACCATAGGGAAAGATAAAGATCGATGGTTCGGAAATTCCAGAGCGCGGGTCTACCGGTTCAGCGTGAAAGTTACCGAACTCGCCCGCCCCTGCTGCGCCGATATCCAGGGCCATCTGAATGCCTTCGCCGCGGTTGTAATACCCCCCCTTGCAGACCGGGCGCATGAAAGCAGCCTTGGGCCCCATGTAGCGGCTGAGCATTTCCAGGTTTCCTTCAAACCCGCCGCAAGCCAGAGTGACTGCGCCGTGAAAACGCAACTCACCACGCTCGGCTGACCAGGCATGCAGACCACAGACCTGGTTCAAGCCACTAGAGATCAGGGCTCGGGCAGTAGTTTCATAGAAGAACTCAGCCCCCAGTGTTTCTGCTCGCGCAGCCAGACATTCGACGATGGCCTCACCACCACCGACCGGTAGCAGGCGCGGCTGGGTACTGGTAAGAAACTGGGTCGGCAGGAAATCAAAACGTACCCCCTGCTCTTTCAGCCAGTTGATGGTGTCAGGCACGCTGTCGGCAAAGGTGCCGATTACGTTGGCATCTATGGCAGCCAAGCTGCGTGCCTGGACCGACCAGTCCGAACGATCACGCAGGCTCTCGGCTACAAAGTCAGGGTCCTGATAGAAACCAGAATTTTCCGCGAGGAAGGCGTCGAAATCGTCGGTGACCTGGTCATGGCTCTGCATCCGCAGGTAAGCTTCGGTCCAGCGCGTCTGACCACCGCGTTCCTCGCGTACCGAGCGCTCCAGAACGGCAACCTTGAGTCCCTGCTCGGCCGCCGATACTGCTGCCGACAGACCTGCCGCACCGCAGCCCACTACTATCAGATCAAAATTCAGTTCAGTCATTTTTGTACCTCCCTCAGGTGGTTGGTACTATAGAAAGCCACCCTGAGGGGTTCGAGACTTGCTGAGCTAATGGGGTTTTAGAAAAACATGAAGAACCGAATGGACAAGCTCTGGGCCATGCAGGTCTTTACCCGCGTTGTTGAATGCGGCAGTTTCAGCCGCGCGGCAGAATCACTGGATATCGCCAATGCCACCGTCACAGCCAGCGTACGCAACCTGGAAACCTACCTGGGGGTCACGCTGCTCAGCCGCAACACCCGCACCTTGCGCCTGACCGATCCGGGCGAACGATTCTTTCGTCACTGTGTGGAACTGCTGCGTCAGGTCGAGGAAGCAGAAGCGGAAGTCATGGAGCAGACCGGTAACATTCAGGGACAGTTGCGGATTGAGTCGCCGGCTGCCTTCGGCAAGGATGTAATCGCCCCGCTGCTGGCCGACTTCTGTCGCCAGCACCCGGACCTGCAGGTTGCCCTGCGTCTGACCGACCACCCCGAAGGCCTGATTGAAAGCGGTACTGACGTAGCCATACGGATCGACTCAGTCAATGACGCCGACCTGGTTGCCAGGCCGCTGTACCAGGCACATTACGTTGCCTGCGCCACCCCCTCATTTCTGGAACTGGCTGGCACCCCGCAGCATCCGCGCGAATTGCGCGCCGCCCGCTGCCTGGGCCTGTTCCGCAAAGCCAGTTTCAGCCCGGCAGTCTGGTCGTTCAGTCTTGATGGTGAACACCACGAGCTGTTGCCGGAAGGCCCGTTGCATTTCAACAGCACCGACGCCTTGATCAATGCCGCGCTGGCCGATCAGGGCTATATCTATGTGCTTGATGTGTTCGTCAACCGACTGATTTCTGAAGGAAAACTGGTGGAGTTGCTGCCGCAGTGGAGTACCTACGGTCGCACCTTTTTCAGCGTAACAGCCAAGTCACGCTTCGTGGCGCCACGTACGCGGGCGTTCATCGACTACATGATGAGCAGCCTTGACGCCCAGCGCCGGGTGCCGGTGGGCGTACGTATTGGCCTGCAGCACGGCCGTCAGTGAACTCCAAAGTCTACGCTGGGAGTCGCTCCAGCAAAGCTGGCAACATTTGCTCCCACTCAGCCACCACGCCGAGATTGGCAACCTTGAAAATGTCCGCGGCAGGGTCGCTGTTGATCGCCACGATGCGGCTGTCATGGCTGATCCCGGCCAGGTGCTGTGGAGTGCCGGAAATCCCTACCGCCAGATAGACATCAGGACTAACAAACTTGCCGGAGACTCCAACCTGACGCATCACTGGCAGCATCCCGGCATCCACCGCCGGCAGGCTGCCGCCCAAACTGCCGCCGAGTTTTATCGCCAGCTTTTCCAACAACGCAAACCCAGCCTCATTGACGCCGCGCCCACCGGAAACCACGATACGAGCGCTTTCGACCGGCGGCAGGGTCTGCCCGCTGCTGCTCTGCTCCATCTCCAACATGACCGGCAGTGATTTGCCCAGTTCGATAATTCGAGACTCAAGCACATTAGCGTGCGCCGACTGCTGTTGCAGTTTGCCGGCTCGCAGGCAGGCCACCGCCAGACCGGTCTCAATCTGGAGACGCAACGTCAGCCGCCCACCCCAGCAAGCGCGCTCAAACTCAAGACCGCCAGCCTTCCAGTCCAGTCGCGCACAGCGCCCAAGCCAGGTTGCGGAAAGACACGCGGCCAGACGAGCCCCCAGTTCTTCACCCTCACTGCCCGGAGGCAGCAGCAACAGTTGCTGACCGGACTGATCCAGTGCCTGTGCGGCGGCTTCGGCCAGTGCCTGGAGATTCTCACCATCACTCAGGGCAGCATGTACAGCATAAACCAGCTCAACCGCACCAGCAGCCCCAGCCAAATCTGTAAGCCAGGCAGCTGGATCCGGACCAAGCGCCAGTACCGCACACTCCAGAGACTGTTGATGCGCCACTTGCCGGGTTGCAGCCAGCGCCTGTTCGGCAGCCTCCTGCCCCCAGGCCAGCGGGATCACCGCTACAATTCGTTGCTGCATCGTCATGCTGACACCCCTCCGCTGTCACGTATATAAGCCAGGATGGTGTCGGCCTGGCTGCCAACATCGCCCGCCAGCATGCGACACTGGCCGCCGCGCTGAACATCCCGAGCCACCTCCAGGGCTTTCAATCGTAATGGGCTACCGTCAGCTGTGGCAGCCGCAACATCGAAACCGAGTTTTTTCGCCATCATCACGTTTTTCATCAAGGGGTGGCGCAGCTTGTTGCGCCGATCATTGGTCACGGTCGCCAGCACCGGGCCCGGTGGGCGATACCACTGCTGGCGTATGCCACGTTCGCGCAAAAGACACAGTTGACCATCCTGCCATTGTGCATACTGGGTCAGCGAGAACAGCGGTAAACCCAACGCTGAAGCCAGCATAACCGGCAGGCCACCTTCATCCAGATCGCCGAACTCGCGCCCAATCAGCAACAGGTCCGGCAACAAAGCCTCACTGCGGATCAGCCCGGCAATCTGGTGACTGCTCAGCTGTGCATCCCACAAACAGCAGGGCTGCAGATCGAGGCGGCGCAGCCGGTCCGGCTTGAATGCCGCCACACTGCGCAACAGGTTGTCACTGTTGCTTCCCCCCAGCACCAGCACCTCCAAATGGCAGTCGCTGTGCTTGTCACGCAGCTTCAGCGCCAACTCCAGCGCACCCTCATCGAACGGACTGAGAATCCGCCGTGACTGCACACTTTCATCGATCTGTCCGTCAGCACCAATGGCAATGGGGTGCAACGGATAGCGGTTGTCAGCGACACCGGCCAGCAGCACCAGAATGTTCATCACAGCCTCCCCAGCTTCAGCCTGAAATTACCGTGGCCGCAGCCAGGCGCCCGAAAATTGCTGCCTTGCCCAGCGCCGACCCGGTCATGTAGGCCGCCCCATGCAGTCCGCCGACCATTTCGCCTGCGGCCAGCAGGCCATCGATAGGCTCGCCGAAAACGTCATGCACCCGCATCTGCGGATCAACGCGCACGCCACAGTAGGTGCCGAATACGGCAGCGGTCGAGGGATAGGCATAAAACGGTGGATGACTTAGAGGGCGCAACTCGCCATGCATATGCACCAGATGCCGACGCCCAAAGGCCGGGGTCTGGCCCTGACTCACGGCCTGGTTATAGGCCTGCACTTCAGCAAGAAAGTCTGCTACCGGAAGCTCCAGCATCTGCGCCAGCTCTTCCAGGCTATCGGCTTCGACAAACAATCCTTCCTCCAGCCGGCGCTGAAAATCGAGAATCCGTACCCGGTTGTCACCGTCGGCCATGATCTCGCGATCTAGAATCTGGTAGGTCACACCATAAGACTGCTGCATGCAGGCATCGCCGAGCAGCTTGTAGGACAGCGACTCGTCAACATAGCGCCGACCTTCCTGATTCACCGCAATGGCGCCCTTGTAGACCGCCAGGCAGGCGTGGTGATTGTGTTCGTCCATCGGGTGTTTGCCATAGGTACCCTTGATATGCACCATATCCCGCACATCCGCGCCCAGGGCCCAGGCCATGCGCAGCCCGTCACCCTCATTGCCCTCACCACCGATGAACACTGCATTGTCATACAGCGGGGAGAAGCGATGGATCATCTCGCGGTCATGCACAAAGCCGCCGCAGGCCAGAATCACCCCGCGCGACGCCCGAACCTCCAACGGACTCCCGGCCTGGTCGGCAGCTATTCCGGTAACCCGCCCGCTGACATCGCGTTGCAACCGACGGGCTCGCGTATCGCGCAGCAGTTCAACCTTGCCGGTCGCCAAGGCGGCCCGTTCCAATTGGCGTATCATGTCGGCAGGATCAACATTGTGTACTCTGGGCACCGACTGCCCTGAGGCGGTTTCAATCACAGGCAGGAAGCTGACACCGTGGTGCTTAAGCCACTCGTAGGTTGCCAGTTGCTGGTCGACGTAGGCCTTGACCAATGCCTCGTCACATTCACCCTTGCCCACCTCAATCAGATCCCGATACAGCAGTTCAGAGGAATCCTCGATACCGCGTTCCTGCTGCAGATCAGTACCTGCAAAGGCCAGACAACCTCCGCTCATGGCTGAGGAGCCTCCTGTCGCCGAGGTCTTTTCCAGTATCAACACCTGAAGGCCCGCTTCAGCCGCCGTCAACGCGGCAGTAAAACCAGCCAGGCCCCCACCGATCACCAAGAGTTCAGTCTCAATACGGTTGCTCATGCCGTGCGCTCCCCGGTGGTTTCGAGCAGACGTTCGCCCAGCCCGTAAAAATCAAAAATCTCTCTGACTCGTAGTGGGTCTGGGCGGGCCGAAAAATAGTTGCGATTGCAGCTGCGGGTGCCGTTGGCCCGCTGCAGGTCGACCATCGCCTCGGCCTGCTTGATCCAGGCACCAAGCGAATCGAGCACCGGCACGCCGTCCACCTCACTGATACCGTGAGTAGCCAGCAGCACATTCAGCGGTGCCTCACCGGGAATGATCACTTCGGCGCCAGCGGTAATCAGTGCCCGTGCCGCACTGCGGAATTGCTCGATCAAAGGCTCAGGATCGCTGAAGGCCGCCAACACATCGGCGAAGCGGAACCCAACGTGACGCACAGCGGCCAGTCGCCCACCCAGCCCATGCCGAGCCGCATTGTCGCTGACCAATTCAGCCAGTTCGTCGATGAACACCAGTACGCCAAAACGCCGGCCAAGCATGCAGGCAGTCAGCATGGCCGACTCACCGTAACCAACCACCGGGATGTTCAGCAGGCTACGGATTTCCCGCAGCGCCGGCTCCGGCAGGGTGCTGATCGCGTAGGCGTCGTAACCCTGAGCTTCGGCATTGATACCGTTGGCCATGAACTGCAGGCCATGCAGGTACTGGAGAGCGCCGTACTTGATATCGTCGCCCGGATAATTGCTGCGGTAGGTGCCAGGCTGCATACCGTGCATATCGATCACGGTATCGGGGCGGGCCACCTTGCGGAAGTGAGCCCGCAACGCAGCGTCATAGGCGCCCAGGTCGCTGAGAACGGTAAAACTCTGATGCCAGATGCGAATGCTCATGGTCAGTCCCTGGTTGGCTGATTGTCGATGGACAGAGTGTCGGCGGCGCTGTATTGCGCGGCATCGGTGCCGGCCAGACGGCCCAGCACCGATCCCGAGGTGAGCCCGGCACCACCGGCATATTTGACGTAGTAAAGGTTGCCGACCAGTTCGCCAGCGGCATACAGCCCTTCGATCGGCTGACCCTGTTCGTCCTGAACCCGCGCCTGGCTGTCGACCTGCAGGCCGCCAAAGGTAAAGGTGATGCCACAGGTAACGGCATAGGCAACGAACGGCGGTTTGCTCAGCGGGTTGGCCCAGTTCGACTTCGGCAGACTCAAACCCTGAGTACAACGGCCATCACGTACCGCCGGATTGAAGGGGATATCGGTACGCACCGCAGCGTTATAGTCGGTCAGGGTCTGCAGCAATGCTGCTGCATTGATGCCTTCGAGCCTGGCCACCAGCGCTTCAAGGCTGTCGGCCTCGATACGGGTGGCCTGACGCACCCGGTACTCATCCGGCAGCAGGTGCTCGCTGTGCTGATCGAAGATCTGCCAGGCAACACCTCCGGGTTGGCGCAACACCTTCTCGCCCATGCCGGAGTAGGTGTAATTGCGAAAATCCTCGCCCTCGTCGATAAAGCGCCGGCCATCGGCATTCACCACCACACCGAGGTGGAAATAGTTCTTCTGCATGTTGAGCAGGTTGATGTCACCTTGCGCCGGGGCGTTGAGGTCGTAGAACACCGCGTGGCAACCGGACCAGTTACCATGCGCCGCCGCACCGACATCCAGCGCCATCTGGATACCATCGCCGGTATTGAAGCGTGAGCCACGCACCTTGGCCAGATCCCAGCCCGGCCCAAGATACTGTGCACGCCAGCGAAGGTTGGCGTGAAAACCGCCGGTGGCAACAATAACCGCAGGTGCGGCATACACCTCACCACGGTCGGTCAGCACCTGCCAGCGCCCGTCGCCACAGCGGTTAAGCCGCTTGCCGCGCGTATCATAGACAAGCTCAACTCCCTCCTGCACAGCCCGGCGAGTCAGCGCATCAACCAGTCCCAGGCCACCGCCGGACACCTCGACCGTCAGGCCGCCCCAAAATTTGTACTTACCGTCGACCTTGAACGCCTGGCGGCCATAGATCGGCATGAAGCGCACGCCCTTGCCGGTCATCCAGCACAGGGTATCCAGACTACGGGTAACCACGGTATCCAACACTTCGGGGTCAGCCCGATACTGGCTCATCGCGGCCAGCTCACCAAAGAAATCGTCCTCGCTGTAACTGCCGAAGTCACTGTTGTCCAGCTCACTGTCGAGCAGGTCGGGCATCAGCAGTTTGAGGTCGTTAGCACCCTGATAGGCAACCCGAAAAGCACCGCCAGTATGAGCCGAGTTGCCGCCTTTGAGCGCCTCGGGGGCACGCTCAAGCAGCGCGACTCTCGCCCCCTGCTCACGTGCAGACAGGGCTGCGCAGAGGCCGGCATTGCCGCCGCCGAGAACGATAACGTCGAATGAATGCATGCTGCTCTCCGTCTGTTGCGGTGATGTTGTCATCACCTGACATGGCGGCATTATCCAAGCGTGAAACCGGTAGTAGGAGGCACCAAGACCGAAGGGGTTTTTCGGATTAGCTGCAAAGTAATGCGAGGCTTTCCAGCAAAGCATGACTTTGATAGCAGCTGCGCCCCGGCTAGAATGCGCTCATGTCTATCCAACACGCCCTGCTTACCTCTCTGCTGGAACAGCCCTCAACCGGCTATGAACTGGCCAATCGCTTCGATCGCTCAATCGGCTATTTCTGGCAGGCCAGCCATCAGCAGATCTATCGTGAACTGGCGCGCATGGCCCGTAGTGGCTGGGTGCAGGTCGAGGAGCAGGACAATGGCGGCAAGCGCCGGCGCAAGGTCTACCGGGTGCTACCGGACGGACGTGAAGAATTGATTCGCTGGGCGCGCAGCCCGGAGCTGTCACTGAACAATACCCAGGATCTGCTGGTAAAACTGCGAGCTGAAGCAGTGATAGGTCCGCTGGGGCTGGATGCCGAGCTGCAGCAACTGATCGAGCAGCATCAGGTACGGCTGGAGGTTTACCGCGAAATCGAGCAGCGCGACTTTGCCGCCGCCAATCTGAGCAGGGCCCAACAACTGCAGTATGCCATTTTGCGCAAGGGCATCATGACCGAGGAAAACTGGCTGGCCTGGGCCCAGCAGGTTTTGCCCCTGCTGCGCCAAAACCAGCCATAGGATTACAGCGCCAGACGTTCCCGCGCGGCCTGATACTCGCGCTTGAGCCGTTCAACCAGCTGTGCCGCCGGCAGCACTTCCTTGACTGCACCAACCCCCTGACCAGCGCCCCAGATATCACGCCAGGCCTTGGACTTGCTGCTGCCGCCAGAACCAAAGCTCATCTTCGACGGATCAGACTCCGGCAGGCTCTCCGGATCCAGACCGCTGTTGACGATGCTCTGGCGCAAGTAGTTGCCATGCACGCCGGTGAACAGGTTGGAGTAGACGATGTCCTCGGCGCTACTGGCAACGATCATGTCCTTGTAGGCCTGGTCGGCATGGGCTTCTTCGGTGGCGATGAAGGCCGAGCCAATGTAGGCCAGATCGGCACCGGCGGCCTGGGCTGCCAGCACCGCATTGCCGTTGGCAATCGAGCCGGACAGCAGCAGTGGCCCGTCGAACCACTCGCGAATTTCCTGGATCAGCGCGAATGGCGACTGGGTACCGGCATGCCCGCCGGCACCGGCGGCTACCGCGATCAGGCCATCGGCGCCTTTCTCGATGGCCTTCTTGGCGAACTTGTTGTTGATGATGTCGTGCAGCACGATGCCGCCATAGCCGTGGACCCGCTGATTCAGATCCTCACGGGCACCCAGCGAGGTGATGATGATCGGCACCTTGTACTTCTCACACAGCGCCAGGTCGTGCTCCAGTCGGTCATTGGACTTGTGTACGATCTGGTTGACCGCAAACGGCGCGGCCGGTTTGTCCGGGTTTTGCGCGTTGTATTCGTCCAGCTCGCGAGTAATGCGCTCCAGCCACTCTTCCAGCACCGGTCCGGGACGCGCATTGAGCGCCGGGAACGAGCCAACCACCCCGGCCTTGCACTGGGCAATCACCAGATCAGGGTTGGAAATGATGAACAGCGGCGAGCAGACCGCCGGCAACGACAGATTTTGCAGAATTGCGGGAAGAGCCATGAAGCCTCCGGAAACAGGTGGGAATTGATCAGGCCTGGCCAGCCAGAATCGCCTTGTAGGGCTCCATGCGCCGGGCCATTTCCGCGCCCAGTGCCTGCAGTCCGCTCAGCGGCCGTACCATGACTTCGAATTCAAGAATCTTGCCCTGGTCATCGAAACGCAGCATGTCGATGCCCTTGAGCGCCTTGCCGTTGACCTCGGCACTGAACTCCAGAACTACGCTGGAGCCGCAGTCACTGACGAAGCTGCGATGATAGCGGAAATTCTCGAAAACCTGATTGACGTTTTTGAGTACCAGCTTGATGGCCGCTCGCCCCGGATAGGGGGTATGGGCTACCGGCGAGCGAAACACGATGTCATCGGCCAGCAACGGGTCCAGCTCTTCCATTGCATTACGTTCGAGAATCCGGTGCCAGGTATCAAGGGTGGCCTGGGCAGCCGGAGCAAGGGTGTTGGATGACATGGGCGGCTCCTGTTGTTGGAATATCTATGCAACTGGTTGCATATCAATACCCCAAGCCACCCGGTTTTGCAACGGGCACGGCCAGCCACTCGTCATGACGAGCGGCTAAACGTGTGGTGATCCATGCACACTCATGGATGGCCACGCCGCTACGCGACTCGCCATGACGATGCCGGAGCAGCCTAAGCTAGGGAACCACTGAAAAACGTTGGCGAGGCAGGCAAGACAATACCGATGGCGGCCCCGCAAAAACAGCCGAAAAAGCGCAGTTTACCTGATGTAAATGAGCATTTTGACCGGGCTCGCGATCGAGGCTGTTTTTAACGCAGTATTGCCAACGCAGGTAGTTTTTCAGAGGTTCACTAAATAATCCGCGAAAACCGCTGACCACCATCAACCTGCTGGTAGGCGTCGAACACCATGCACACCGAGCGCACCAGCAGTCGCCCGGACGGCAATATTTCGATGTTGTCGACATCCAGCCGGATCAGGCCATCACGGTGCATTTGCTGAAGAATCGGCCAGCAATCGGCAAAATAATTCTGAAAGTCGATGCCAAAGCGCCGCTCGATATCACTGAAACGTAATTTGAAATGACAAATGAGCTGGCCGATCACGGCCCGGCGCAACCGGTCGTCAGCATTGCAGCTTAAGCCGCGCCGGGTCGCCAGCCGGTCATGGTCGAGGCTGTCCTGATAAACCTTGATGTCGGCCGTGTTCTGGCAATACAGATCACCGATCTGGCTGATGGATGAAACGCCCAGACCGATCAAATCGCAGTGGCCATGGGTGGTATAGCCCTGGAAGTTACGCTGCAGCTCACCCGACTCCTGGGCCAGACTCAGGGTATCGTCGGGCAGGGCAAAATGATCCATGCCGATATAACGGTAGCCGGCATCGGTCAGTTGCCTGATGCTGGTTTCCAGCATCTGCAGCTTGGCTTCCGGGCTGGGCAGATCGGCCGCGTTGATCCGCCGCTGCGGCGGAAAACGTTCGGGCAGATGAGCGTAGTTGAATACCGACAACCGATCCGGCTTGAGCGCGATGATCGCCTCCACGGTCTTGGCAAAACTCTCCGGGCTCTGCTTGGGCAGACCGTAGATCAGATCGATGTTGATCGAGCGGTATTCCAAGGTGCGCGCCGCATCCATCACCGCCTGGGTCTGTTCAGGACTTTGCAGCCGATTGACCGCGCGCTGTACTTCGGGATCCAGATCCTGGACCCCGAAACTGACCCGGTTGAAGCCAATCTCACGCAACATGCCCATGGTCGACCAGTCCGCCTCGCGCGGGTCGATCTCGATACTGTAGTCGCCGATATCATCATCGTGCAGGTTGAAATGCGCCCGCAGCTTGGCCATCAGCCCACGCAGTTCCTCATGACCAAGGAATGTGGGCGTACCGCCGCCGAAATGCAGCTGTTCAACCTGCTGGTCAGGATCAGCATGGGCCGAAACCAGCTCGATCTCGCGGAACAAGCTCTTAAGGTAAGGCTGGGAGCGGCTGCGGTCCTTGGTAATGACCTTGTTGCAGGCGCAGTAGTAGCAGATGTTGGCGCAGAACGGCACATGCACGTACAGCGACAGTGGCCGGCGTGCAAAGCGGCTGCCTTCCAGCGCCTGAAGCAGATCGGCAGGCTCAACACCATCATGAAACTGCACGGCGGTAGGATAGGAGGTATAGCGCGGCCCTGCGGTATCGTAACGACGGATGAGTTCGGCATCCCAGCGGATGGTATTGAACATGGGAGGACGCTCCGAATGTATGACTCTGATGTCGTACAGCCTACCGCCAGCGCCGTGCCAACACCTTGACGCATATCAACGGTGCGCCAATTGCCTGGACCACCGGTCACTCACCGAGGCTTTTCAGCCCCAGCCGCCGAGCCAGCTTGTGCAGGTTGCTCGGGTCCAGATCCAGCATTCGCGCTGCGGCGCTCCAGTTGCCATCGGTCACCGCCAGTGCCCGGCGAATCTGCTCGCGCTGACAACTGTCCACGCTAATGCGCATGGGTTGCACACTCGGAGGCGTCGCGCCAGCACTGCGTTCGTCCCTGAGCGTCGGGGCGATACTGGCCGGCACATCCAATACTGCCGTATCCAGGACCAACATGGCCTGGCGTGAGCCTTCACGCCCCAACGCCCGGATTGCCGCACGACTGATCACATGCTCAAGCTCTCGCACATTGCCGGGCCAGTCATAGGCCAGTAGCGCCTGCTCGGCATCGCTGGCCAGACGCAGGCTACGCACGCCCAGACGCGCCCGGTTGAGTTCAAGAAAGTGCCCGGCCAGCAGCAGGATGTCATTGCCACGCTCACGCAGTGCTGGGATCGGCACCGGGTAGACCGAAAGCCGGTGGTAAAGATCAGCCCTGAAGTCGCCCTTGGCCACCGAGTCGGCCAGGTTACGGTTGGTGGCTGCGATGATACGCACATCAACCCGCAGCGGCTGGTCAGCGCCCAAACGCTGAATCTCGCCATTTTGCAGGGTTCTCAGCAGCTTGGCCTGAACACTCAGAGGCAACTCACCCACTTCATCGAGAAACAGGGTGCCGCCGTCAGCGGCATCGAACCGGCCACTTCGATCATTGGCCGCCCCGGAGAATGCACCTTTGACATGACCGAACAGCTCGCTTTCGGCCAGCGACTCCGGCAACGCCGCACAGTTGACCTGAACCAGCGGCTTATCGGCGCGCGCCGAGTGGCGATGCAGCCAATGGGCAAACAACTCCTTGCCCACCCCGGTTTCGCCACTCAACAGTACCGGCAAGTCCGAATCGGCCACTACAGCCAGCTCTTCGAGCAAGCGGGTGAGCGCCGGGCTCTGGCCGACAATGCCGTGTTCGAAGCGACCCGGCAACGTCTCGGGCGCAGCTACCCGGTCCAGGCGCAAGGCCCGGTTTTCCTGCTCCAGGCGCGTGACCCGCAGTAGTGCCTCAACCAGCGGCAACAGTTCCTGAATACGCAACCTGGCCTGTTCGTCAAAGGTGCCGGCACGCAGTGCGTCAAAGGTCAGAGCCCCCCACAGCTCACCTTCCACATACAGACTGACACCCATGCAATCGTGTACCGGCAACGGCGCGCCGGGGCTGTCGTCGAGCAAGCCGTCATAGGGATCCGGTAGCGGGCTGCCCGGCTCGAACCAGGTCGGCTCACGGCGCGACAGCAAGGCCGCCAGACGTGGGTGGCGTGCAATCTCGAAACGCCGGCCCAGCGCATCCTGCACCAGCCCCACCGCCGCCAGCGGCCGCAGGCAGTCATCTTCGCGCTGTAGCAGCACCACCGCGCCACAGGCAAACGCCTCGCGCAATACGTGCACCAGGCGCTGCAAACGTACCGCAGCGGGCAGATCCGCAACCAGGTCAGGTAAAAGCAGCTTGTCGATCATGGTTCAATCCACCCTGTGATGGTCAAATAAACCCTATTTTTATGGGTAATAATAACCATAAAAATTAAAATACCCATAAATATCAACAATTTAAAAAATGGCACAAAGCTTGCCATGGTTCAGTTAGATCCACTGAACGGAGCAAGTGCATGAACATCGACTACCTCAACAGCCCTTTGGGCGATCTGGCCCGCAGTATTCCCGGCGCCACCAAAGTGTTTCACGACTACCGCCTGGACTTCTGCTGCAATGGTCATCGGACCCTGGCCGAAGCCAGCGCCCGCAAAGGCCTGGAGCCGGATGCTGTGATCAATGAATTGCAGCGCCTGAGCACCGGCCCCGGCGATACCCAGGACTGGAGCAGCGCCAGTGCCGCAGAACTGATTGATCACATTCTGCATCGCTATCATGCCCGGCACCGCGAGCAACTACCGGAACTGATTCGCCTGGCCCGCCGGGTCGAGCAGGTACATGGTGACCGGCCCGAGTGCCCCAATGGCCTGGCCGACCATCTGTGCGCGATGCTTCAGGAACTGGAAAGCCACATGCTGAAAGAGGAGCAGATCCTGTTCCCGTTATTGGCCCGTGGGCATGCCGCCATGGCCTCCGGCCCCATCAGCGTGATGCGCTTCGAGCATGAACAGCATGGCGATGCGCTCGAAGGGGTTATCAACCTGACCAACGACATCACCCCGCCACCCGGTGCCTGCAACACCTGGCAGGCGCTGTACCGCGGGCTGGAAGAACTGCGCCAGGACCTGATGCAGCATATCCACCTGGAAAACAACATCCTGTTCCAGACCTGACCGGCGTTACAGCACAAACATCGCCTTGGCACAGATGACCAGCAGCACGGCATGCAGCAACAGGCTGACGTTCAGCCAGTGCATGCCGCGCTCGGCAATCAACTGGCGGCGGCGCAATACGATCAACGCTAGGTAATGACCGATGATCAGCAGCGCCAGCAGAATTTTCAGGCTCAGCAGCGTGCCGAAGGTGGTCGCCAGCGGGTCGGCCAGCAACCGCCGATAGGGCCAGGCCAGGGCGATACCCGCGCCATACAGCAGTAAGGCCACCCAATGGATGACATGACGCGCACGCTGGCCCAGCAACTCTGCCAGTCTGGTTCGGCTGGCTGGCTCCAGTTCGCGTGCGGCAGGCCAGAGAATCAGAACCTGGAAAAACAGTGTGCCAATGAAGGCGATAGCCATCAGCAAATGCAGGCTCTTGAGTAGCAGATAGGTCATTGTTCGGGTCCGTCGGCCATGGCTGGTTTTCAGCTTACTAGAAGTACCTCCCAAATAAAGGCTGCTACCGAGGTACCCCCAAGGACATATTGTCGCAACCGCTCCTGCAACGGCAGCATGCGGCAACAGCAAGGAGATTTCCATGGCTCTATTCGGTCTGGGCTTTCGACCCTTTTTTCTGGCCGGCAGCCTGTACGCCGCACTGGCGGTCCCCTTGTGGATCGCCGCCCTGTTCGGTCTGATCGACTGGCAGCCGGCCGGTGGCTGGCTGGCCTGGCACCGGCATGAAATGCCCTTCGGCTTCGCCATGGCCATTGTGGCCGGCTTTCTGCTGACCGCTGTGCAGAACTGGACCGGCATCGCCGGCCTGGCCGGGCGTCCTTTGGCACTTCTGGCCGGGCTGTGGCTGGCTGCCCGCCTCGCCTGGCTGCTCGGCGCGCCCAACTGGCTGCTGATCCCCCTGGATCTGATCTTCCTGCCGGCAGTGGCGATCGTGCTTGGCCTGCGTCTGTGGCAAGTACGCCAGGCACGTAATTACCCAATCGTGCTGGTGCTCGGCCTGCTGACGCTGTGCAACCTGTTCAGTCTGATCGGCCTGGACCGCAACGATCACGGCCTGCAACGCCAAGGCGCACTGGCGGCCATCTGGTTGATTGCTGCACTGATCGGCCTGATCGGTGGCCGGGTCATTCCATTCTTTACCAGTCGCGGGCTGGGGCTGAACGCCCAGGTCACGGCCTGGCCCTGGCTCGATCACACTCTGTTGATCGGCGGCTTGTTGCTGGCACTGTTGGTACTCAGCGGTATCGGACTGGTTGCCGCTCCCTGGCAAGCCGTACTATTTCTGGTGTTGGCCGCAGGACACCTGATCCGTCTGCTGCGCTGGCACCACCCGGGCATCTGGCGCGTATCGCTGCTCTGGTCCCTGCACCTGGCCTATGCCTGGCTTGTGCTGGCGCTGCTGTTTCACGGGCTGTGGCATTTGGGCTGGCAATCCGGCTTCAGCCAGGGCCTGCATCTGCTGACCATCGGGGCCATGGCCGGCATGATTCTGGCCATGATCGCCAGAGTCAGCCTCGGCCACACAGGTCGGCCGCTGCAGCCACCCGTCAGCATGGGAGTGGCCTTCGCCCTGCTCAATCTGGCGGTACCACTGCGCGTCTGGCTGGCGCCCAGTCAGCCGCTGGCCGGTTTTTGGCTGAGTAGCCTGTGCTGGACAGCAGCCTTTGTTCTGTTTCTCTACCATTACGCACCCATGCTCTGGGCCCCACGTACAGATGGAAAGCCAGGCTGAGCTGCGAACCGGTTACCTCTTTGGGGGCATGGCTTGATGGCCGTCAAGAATTTACTCTGAAACTCTGCCTTCGATGATGGAACGCTCATGCCACTCAGCAAACCGCACCGCCTGCAGGTCCTCCACCACCCACTGCTGGCTCATTTCAGCCCCGCAGTGCAAGACCAACTGCTGGCCGATGCTCACTACCGTGAATATCACTCCCACGCGCAGATTCTGCGCCAGAGCGATCCTGCCGAGCGTTTCTTCATGGTGCTGGAGGGCCGCGTCAAGCTGTATCGCATATCTGCCGATGGCAAGGAAAAGGTGGTGGAAATCATCCAGCCGGGCCACACCTTCGCGGAAGCGGTGATGTTCATGCGCAAATCGGTCTATCCTGTCTGCGCCGAAACCCTGGATGCGGTCAAACTGGTCGCCTTCTCCAACCGCCTGATGCTGCATCACTTGCAGGAAAACCCGCAGACCTGCCTGCATCTGCTTGGCCACCTGAGCATTCGCCTGCATCAACGCCTGGACGAACTTGAAAATCTGACGCTGCAAAATGCCACTCAGCGCCTGGCCCTGTACCTGGCTGGCCAGGTCAAGGACCACTCGCAGGACAGCGCCGCCATCGACCTGATGCTGCCCAAGGGCCTGATCGCCGCGCGGCTGTCAATCAAACCGGAAACCCTGTCACGGGCCATGGCCAACCTGCGCGAACGCGGGCTGATCGAGAGCAAGGCCCGGCATATCCGGATTCCCAGCCTGTCACGGCTGCTCAATGAATTCTCCCAGGGAGACTGCCCGAACGTTCAAGCAGACTCTGGAAAGCCTATACTTTGCAGCGACAGTTCCTGACCCGGAGAACCAACCCCACCCATGTTCTGGTTTTGGCGCACACTGGCCTCTCTGTGCCTCGGCCTGGCTACTCTGGGCGTAGTACTGCCCGGCCTACCGACCACGCCCTTTCTTCTGGTAGCGGCCTGGGCTGGCGCTCGCGGCTGGCCAGAGCTGGAAGCCCGTCTGCTCGCCCACCCGCATTACGGTCCGCTGATCCGTAACTGGCGCGAGCACCGGGCCGTTCCGCGCCGGGCCAAATGGCTGGCCAGTGCCCTGATGCTCAGCAGCGTGCTGATGATCTGGCTGCTGCCAGCACCACAACTGCTGCGCTGGCTGTTGCCGGCCTTCCTGCTGTGCGTCGCATTGTGGCTTTGGACCCGGCCGGAGCCCTCCAGCCACACTGGATAGATCGCCTGCCTCTACTACAGTTAGACCTGACGGCGTTCATATCTGACTGTGTAATGAAGGAAAGGAGAACTTCATGGCCTTGCCCACCCCTGTGCCACGGAGCCGGCAATATCAGGCTCTGGGCCTGTCCACCCTGGCCTTCACGCTGTGCTTTGCGGTCTGGACGGTGTTTTCCATTATCGGCCTGAGCATGAAAACCGAGTTCGGCCTGAGCGATACCCAGCTCGGCCTGCTGATGGCCACGCCAGTACTGACCGGTTCGATCAGCCGCTTGTTTCTGGGAATCTGGACCGACCGTTATGGCGGGCGCTGGGTGTTTGGCCTGTTGATGCTGACCAGCGCCGCCTGCACCTACCTGCTGACCTATGCACAGAATTACCCCATGCTGCTGCTCGGTGCACTGGGCGTGGGTCTGGCGGGCGGCGCCTTCATTGTCGGCGTGACCTACACCGCCGCCTGGTTCGAGCCCGAGCGTCAAGGCACCGCACTGGGTATCTTCGGCGCCGGTAACGTCGGCGCCGGGGTCACCAACTTCGCCGCGCCCTTTCTGTTGGTCGCCATCGGCTGGCAGGGAACCGCTCAGGTCTATGCGGCGATCCTGGCCATCATGGGTGTGGTGTTTTTGCTCGCCGCCCGTGAAGACCCTCTGGCCGCCGAACGCAGACAACAAGGCGCGCCGGGGATGCTCGAGCAACTCTCGCCCCTGGCCGACCCCAGGGTCTGGCGCTTCTCGCTGTATTACTTCTTCGTGTTTGGCGCCTTCGTTGCCCTGGCCCTGTGGCTGCCGCACTACCTGATGGGCGTCTATAAGGTCGACATCAAGACCGCCGGGATCATTGCCGCGCTTTATACCGTACCTGCCTCGCTGTTTCGCATTCTCGGCGGGGTGCTGTCAGACCGCTACGGCGCCCGCAAGGTCATGTACTGGACCTTTCTGGCTTCGGTAGCCTGCACCTTTGTGCTCAGCTATCCAGCTACCGACTTCATCATTGCAGGCGTTCAGGGCGAGGTTCGCTTTCATCTTGAAATCAGCCTGTATGCCTTCACCGTGCTGATCTTCATCCTCGGATTCTTCATGTCGCTGGGAAAGGCGGCGGTGTTCAAACATATTCCGGTCTACTATCCCAGGCATGTCGGCGCGGTTGGCGGGGTAGTCGGCATGGTTGGGGGGCTGGGCGGTTTTTGCCTGCCACTGACCTTCGGCATGCTCAATGACGTCATCGGCATCTGGCAAAGCAGCTTCATGCTGCTGTTTCTGATCGTCGCTGCGGCACTGGGTTGGATGCACTACAGTATTCGTCGGGCCGAGCGGGTCGAATGGCAAACCCAGCAAGTCTCGACCGATCTGCCGGAGCTGGCCACACCCAAGGCCTTTGTGCTGGACGACTGGCGTCCGGAAGATCAAGAGTTCTGGGACACCACGGGGCGACGCATCGCCACTCGCAACCTGTGGATCTCGATCCCCAACCTGTTGCTGGCCTTCGCGGTCTGGACCATCTGGAGCATTCTGGTAGTGAAGCTGCCGGCCCTGGGCTTCAGTTACAGCGCCAACCAGTTGTTCTGGCTGGCCGCCCTGCCGGCACTGTCCGGCGCCACCTTACGGATCTTCTACAGTTTCATGGTACCGATCTTCGGGGGTCGACGCTGGACGGCACTGTCCACCGCCAGCCTGCTGCTGCCCTGCCTGTGGATCGGGGTGGCGGTACAGAATCCGGATACGCCCTACCTGATTATGCTGATCCTGGCCTTGCTGTGCGGCTTTGGCGGCGGCAATTTTGCCTCCAGCATGGCCAATATCAGCTTCTTCTACCCACAGGCACACAAGGGCGCGGCCATGGGCATGAATGCCGGGCTCGGCAACCTCGGGGTGTCCGCCATGCAGTTGCTGGCGCCTCTGGCCATTGCCAGCAGCGTATTCGGCGGCATGGCCGGTGAGCCGCTGATCATTCAGGAGGGCAGCAACGCTGGCAATCCGGTCTGGCTGCAGAACGCCGCTTTCATCTGGGTACCACTGATCGTAGTGGCCGCCCTGGCGGCTTGGTTCGGCATGAACGACATCGCTGACGCCAAGGCCAGCTTCAAGGATCAGGCGGTGATCTTCAAGCGTCAGCACAACTGGCTGATGTGCTGGCTGTATATGGGCATGTTCGGCAGTTTCATCGGATTTGCCGCCGGCTTCCCGTTGCTGGCCGGCATGCAGTTTCCAGAAATGGACCCGGTCAAATATGCCTTCCTCGGGCCGCTGGTTGGCGCCCTGGTGCGCCCGGTCGGTGGTGCCATGGCTGACAAGCTCGGTGGCGCACAAGTCACCCTATGGGCCTTCGTGATCATGATCGGCGGAGTCATTGGTGTACTGAGCTTTTTGCCGAGCGACCAGAGCGCCGGCAACTTCTGGGGTTTCTTCGCCATGTTCCTGCTGCTGTTCGTCTGCTCGGGTATCGGTAACGGCTCGACCTTCCGCATGGTTCCGGTAATTTTCCATGACCTGCTGTTGCGCGAACTGGGCCCCCAGCATGCTGAGGAAGCACAAAAGGCCGCCAATCGCGAGTCCGCTGCAGTGATCGGCTTCATCTCGGCGATTGCCGCCTATGGCGGTTTCTTCATTCCCAAGGCCTACGGCAGCTCAATCGAACTGACCGGCAGCGTCGCTGCTGCCTTTATCGGTTTCATCCTGTTTTACGCCAGCTGCATTGCCATAACCTGGTGGTTCTATGCACGGCGCGGAGCACCCGCGCCGTGCTGAGGGGCGCAAAAAAATGGGCCGCTGATGCGGCCCCAAGGGAGATGATCTTTGCCGGTCAGCCGCCACTGGCGTTCATGAACCGCAGAATCTGTACCTGATCCACTTCAAACTGGTGGCGGGCCGGCTTGAGCTGCATGGCCCGGTCCAGGGCCTGGTGAATCGGTGCGTCAGTGGTCGGGTGGCGACGCACCAGCGCGCGCAGGTCGATGGCGTTTTCATGCCCCAGGCATAGCAGCAGCCGACCTTCGGCAGTCAGCCGCACACGGTTACAACTGGCGCAGAAGTTGTGCGAGTGCGGCGAGATGAAACCGATGCGTGAGGCCGGGTAATCCACTATCCGCACATAACGGGCCGGGCCGCCGGTACTTTCGGTACTGTCGAGCAAACTGTAGCGTTCAGCGATCCGGGCACGGACTTCATCGCTGCTGCACAGCGACTCGGCGCGTGAACGCCCCACTTCGCCCAGCGGCATCTCCTCGATGAAGCTGATATCCAGCCCGTGGTTCAGGGCGTAGTCGACCAGCGCCGGGACTTCGTCGGCATTGCGCCCTTTCATCACCACCACATTGAGCTTGATGCGTTCGAAACCCGCACTGCGCGCGGCCTCGATCCCGGCCAATACCTGCGTCAGCTCGCCAGTGCGGGTGATCGCCCGGAAACGGGCGGGGTCGAGGCTATCGAGACTGATGTTGAGGCGTTTGACACCGGCATCGGCCAACGGCCGGGCCAACTTGACCAGTTGCGAGCCGTTGCTGGTCATAACCAGTTCACGCAAACCGGGCAGCGCGCTGATGCGCTCACACAACCCGACAATACCCTGACGCACCAGCGGTTCGCCGCCGGTCAGGCGAATTTTCTTCACCCCGCGGGCGACGAACAGCCGGGCCAGCCGTTCAATCTCCTCCAGGCTCAAGACCTGCTGGCGTGGCAGAAAGGCCATATCCTCGGCCATGCAGTAGACGCAGCGAAAGTCGCAGCGGTCGGTCACCGACAGCCGCAGGTAATCGATGCGTCGGCCCAGGCCGTCGATCAGCGCTGCCTCAGTCATGACGACCTCCTATTGCACCAGTGGCGAATCAGCGGCACGCAGAACGATGCCTTCAATCTCGGCCTCAGCCATCAGGGTTTCCAGGTACTGCACTACCGCCTTGCGCCAGACCCGCTCGCCCAGCTCCTGGGCGATGCTGTCGCGCACATGCTCATAGGGCAGTTGGCGACCATCAATACGCTGATCAACCCTGACGATATGCAGGCCGTAACGTGACTCCAGTGGCTGCGCCGACAAGCCTTCGGGCAGACGCAGCAACTGCCGCTCGAACTCCGGCACGGTCTGACCCTGACTGATCTGGCCCAGCGCCCCGCCCTGCTCCTTTGACGGGCAGTCGGAATGCCGCTTGGCCAGCTCGGCAAACTGCTCCGGCCCAGCCTGCAACTGGCTGATCAACTGCAGCGCCACTTCACGCTGCTGGCTGCGCCCCACTGCATCCTCGGCCGGCACGGCCAGCAGGATGTGACTGGCCGCCACCAGGGGAGCACTGCTATAACGCGCCTGATTGGCCTGGTAGAAGCGTTGCAGGCTGGCCTCATCGGCTTCCGGTACCTGCACCTCGCGCTCCAGCAAGCCACGAATCAGCGCCTCTTCGGCCGTTTCACCCTCGGCGGGCCGTACTTCCACACCCAACTCGGCAGCCCGCTGGTCCAGCAACTCTCGAATGACCAGTGCCTGAGCCGCCAGATAAATCGCATCCTCACGATTCTCGGCCGGGTGATACTGCATTTCCCGGGCAATCGCCTCGGGGTCCAGCTCGATACCGTTGACCCTGACCTGCGGCCACTCGGCACGCTCACTGCTGGCAATGATCGCAGCGTTGTTCATCGCTCTACTCCTGTACGGGTCTGAAAGCGTGCGGGTAACTGCCCCGCACGCACCAGGCTCTCAACCACGTTGACGGACGATCTGATAACGGCGACCCAGATACCACACCGGGGCACTGATGATGTGCACCAGCCGGGTAAAGGGGAACAGCACGAACAGCGTCAGGCCGAGGAACACGTGCAGTTTGTAGACCAGGCTGACCGGCTCGATCGACGCAGCCGCCAGGAACGGCTGGAAGGTCACGGTGTATTGCGCCCAGTTGGCCAGCAACACCATCACCGATCCATCCATGTGCCCGGCCGAGGCCGGAATGGTAGCCAGACCCAGCAGCAGTTGCGCCAGCAACACCCAGAGAATCATGATGTCCGAGAAGCTCGACTGGGCACGTACCCGCGGGTTGGTCATGCGCCGGTGAATCAGCATGAGCAGACCAATCAGACACAGGATGCCGAAGAACCCGCCCGACACCATCGCCAGCAACTGCTTGTTCGAAGTGCTGATGACATGGTGATAAATCGCCTCCGGGATCAGCAAGCCAACGAAGTGCCCGGCCAGAATGAACAGGATGCCGATATGGAACAGGTTGCTGGCCAGACGCAGGCCCTTGTCATGCATAAGCTGACTGGAGTGCGCCTTCCAGGTGTATTGCGACAGATCGAAGCGCGCCCAACTGCCGATCACGAACACCGCCAGGGCAATGTAGGGATACACGCCGAACAGAAGAAAATTGAAGTTTGACATGCTTGCCTCCTAGGCCTTGCCGGCCGATACGGCGTTATCGTTGAACCCGACCCAATGCACCGGCACCGCCTGCTCTTCGCGCGGTTTGCCCGGTGCCCGGCTGGTGCCGCAGGCGCCCTGGCTGTCGCCATTGAGGAAGGTCACTTCCTCTTCCTGCCAGTCCCGGTCGAGCGCTTCCAGACTGTGATCGGGTTGGCCCGGCTCGATACCGGCGGTGGCCGTTTCCGGCTCACACCCGGCAATCTGCAACAGCGCCTGCAAGCAGGCGGCATAGTCCGACTCACGCTCGGCCAACCGGGCAGCCAGCAACGCCAGCAGGTGCTGTACATCGGCCAGACCTTCGCGGGCCTCCAGATCCTCTCGACTGGCAAGAAACTCCAGGTACAGCGGGATGTAGTCCGGCAGTTCCTTGACCCCGATGGCAAAACCGGCGGCCTCGTACTGAGCCATCAGATCAACCATCGCCTGACCACGGTCGCGCGACTCGCCATGCACATGCTCGAACAGCAACAGCGACAGGTAGCGGCCACGCTCGAACAGCTCGGTCCAGGCTTCCTGCACGTCCAGCAATGGCTGGCCGGCGACACGCTCCAGCAGCGCCTGCAGGGCCTGACGCTGGGCCGGGCTGATCTCCCGGGCAGCAGAAATCGCTTGGCTCAGTTCATCCCGGGCCGCCTGGACGGCGGCCTCGGGGTAATCGAGCAACAAGGAAATTACCTTGAGAATTCGCATGTTCAGTTCTCCCAGATCTGCACGGTCTTGAGCACGTCACGGCGGCTGGCCTTCTTGCCACCGAACATGTTGACCTCGGAACTGCCGTTGCAGCCGCTGCCAAAGCTGAAGCCACAGCCATTGCGTTCGGCAAAGACTTCGCTCAGCGCCTCTTCGCGGTGCGCGGAGGGGATCACGTAGCGGTCCTCGTAGTTGGCAATCGCCAGATAACGGTACATGTCCTCGGCCAGCGCCTTGGTCAGACCCACCTCTTGCAGTGCCTTGAGATCTTCCACCCCGTCGACCTGCTGGGCCCGCTTGTACACGCGCATGGCCAGCAGGCGCTTGAGCGCCAGCTTGACCGGCGCTTCATCACCGGCAGTCAGCAGGTTGGCCAGATAGCGCAGCGGAATGCGCAGGCTGTCGACATCCGGCAGAATGCCGTTCATCCCGACCTTGCCAGCCTCGGCTGCATTCTGGATCGGCGACAGCGGCGGCACGTACCAGACCATCGGCAGCGTGCGGTATTCCGGGTGCAGCGGCAGCGCCAGCTTCCAGTCCACCGCCAGCTTGTACACCGGCGACTGCTGAGCCGCCTCGATCACCGACATCGGCACACCATCGGCCAGCGCCTGCTTGATCACCTTGGGATCATGCGGATCAAGGAAAATCTCCAGTTGCTTCTGGTACAGGTCCTGCTCGTTCGGAGTGCTGGCCACCTCATGAATCCGGTCGGCGTCGTACAGCAGTACGCCGAGGTAGCGAATCCGGCCAACACAGGTTTCCGAGCAGACGGTCGGCATGCCCGACTCGATGCGCGGGTAACAGAAAATGCACTTCTCGGATTTGCCGCTCTTCCAGTTGAAGTAGATCTTCTTGTACGGGCAGCCGCTGATACACATGCGCCAGCCGCGGCACTTTTCCTGGTCGATCAGGACGATGCCATCCTCTTCGCGCTTGTAGATCGCGCCACTCGGGCAGGCGGCCGCACAGGCCGGGTTCAGGCAGTGCTCGCACAGGCGCGGCAAGTACATCATGAAGGTGTTTTCATACTCACCGTAGATGTCGGCCTGGACCTGGTCGAAGTTCTTGTCCTTGCGCCGTTTGGCGAACTCGGTGCCAAGAATTTCTTCCCAGTTCGGGCCCCATTCGATCTTCTCCATGCGCTGGCCGGAAATCGCCGAACGCGGCCTGGCGGTCGGCTGGTGGGCCGACTCGGGTGCGGTGTGCAGATGCTGGTAGTCAAAATCGAACGGCTCGTAGTAGTCGTCGATGGTCGGCATGTCGGGGTTGGCGAAGATGTTCGCCAGCACCCGGAACTTGCCACCGATCTTCGGGTTGATCGAGCCGTCCTTGTTGCGGACCCAGCCGCCCTTCCATTTGTCCTGATTTTCCCACTCCTTGGGGTAGCCGATCCCGGGTTTGGTCTCGACGTTGTTGAACCAGGCGTACTCCATACCTTCACGGCTGGTCCACACGTTCTTGCAGGTAATCGAGCAGGTATGGCAGCCGATGCACTTGTCCAGGTTCAGCACCATGCCCACTTGTGAACGAATCTTCATGGCTGTCTCCTCAGTCGATATCACGCGGCAAAGGTTGCGGCAGAGCATCCCCGTTGGGACCGTCAAGCCAGTCGACCTTGCTCATCTTGCGTACCACCACGAACTCGTCACGGTTGCAGCCCACGGTGCCGTAGTAGTTGAAACCATAGGCCTGCTGGGCATAGCCACCGATCATGTGAGTCGGCTTGAGCACCACCCGGGTGACCGAGTTGTGGTGACCGCCACGGGTACCGGTCATCTCGCTGCCCGGCATGTTCACGATCCGTTCCTGGGCGTGGTACATCATCACCATGCCCTCCTTGACCCGTTGACTGACCACCGCCCGGGCGACCAGCGCACCGTTGGCGTTGAAGCACTCGACCCAGTCGTTGTCTTCGATACCGGCTTTTTTGGCATCGATTTCCGACAGCCAGATGATCGGCCCACCCCGACTGAGAGTGAGCATGATCAGGTTGTCCGAGTAGGTGCTGTGGATGCCCCACTTCTGGTGCGGGGTGATCCAGTTCAGCACGATCTCGGTATTGCCGTTGGGCTTCTTGCCCTTGACGTACTCAATGGTGCGGGTGTTGATCGGCGGGCGATAGCTCATCAACTGCTCACCGAACGCCTGCATCCACGGGTGATCCTGATAGAACTGCTGACGACCGGTGATGGTGCGCCATGGAATCAGCTCGTGGACGTTGGTGTAGCCGGCGTTGTAACTGACCTTCTCGTCTTCCAGGCCAGACCAGGTCGGGCTGGAAATGATCTTGCGCGGCTGCGCCTGAATGTCACGGAAGCGGATCGCTTCGTGTTCCTTGGCCAGTGCCAGATGGGTGTGATCGCGGCCGGTGAATTTCGACAATGCCGCCCAGGCCTTGACCGCCACATGACCATTGGTCTCAGGTGCCAGACTGAGTACGACCTCGGCAGCATCAATGGCAGTATTGATCTGTGGCCGGCCCTGGCTGACGCCCTCTTCCTGCACCACATGGTTGAGCTTGCCGAGGAACTCGACCTCATGCTCGGTATTCCAGCCGATCCCCTTGCCACCGTTACCCAGCTTGTCCATCAACGGCCCAAGCGAGGTGAACTTCTTGTAGGTGTTGGGGTAGTCACGCTCGACCACCATCATGTTCGGGCAGTTCTTGCCCGGTACCGGCGCTTCACCGGCGGTTTTCCAATCGGTACCACCGAACGGCTGAGCCAGTTCGCCGGGGCTGTCATGCAGCAGCGGCACAGTGACCAGATCCTGTTCGACCCCAAGCACACCCTCGGCCACCTGGGAAAACTTCTTGGCGATGGCTTTGTAGATTTCCCAGTCCGACTTCGACTCCCAGGCCGGGTCCGCCGCCTGCGACAGCGGATGGATGAACGGGTGCATATCCGAGGTGTTGAGATCGTCCTTTTCGTACCAGGTAGCGGTCGGCAGCACGATGTCCGAATACACACAGGTACTGGACATGCGAAAGTCCAGAGTGGTGACCAGATCCAGCTTGCCGATCGCCCCCTCATCGACCCACTCGGCCTCATGTGGCTTGAAGCCGTCGCGCTTGCCCAGATCCTCGTTGAGCACGCCATGCTTCTCGGCGCCCAGCAGGTACTTGAGCATGTACTCATGGCCCTTGCCGGAGCTGCCCAGCAGGTTGGAGCGCCAGATGAACAGGTTGCGCGGGAAGTTGTCCGGGTTATCCGGCTGCTCACAGGCGAACTTCAGACTGCCGTCCTGCAACGATTGCAGTACATAGTCCTTCGGCTCCAGGCCTTTGGCGGCCGCTTCGCGGCAGATCTGCAGCGGGTTGCGATTGAGCTGCGGCGCGCTGGGCAACCAGCCGGCCCGCTCGGCGCGGATGTTGTAGTCGAGCATGTGCTCAGGGAACTGGCTCTTGTCGGCCAGCGGCGAGAGCACTTCATGAATGCTCATTTTCTCGTGGCGCCACTGCGAGCTGTGGTTGTAGAAGAAGCTGGTGCTGTTCATCTGCCGCGGCGGACGGCTCCAGTCCAGGCCGAAGGCCAGGGGCAGCCAGCCACACTGCGGGCGCAGTTTTTCCTGACCCACGTAGTGCGCCCAGCCACCCCCGGTCTGACCCACGCAGCCACACAACATCAACATGTTGATCAGGCCGCGGTAGTTCATGTCCATGTGGTACCAGTGGTTCATCGCCGCGCCGACGATAATCATCGAGCGGCCATGGGTCTTGTCGGCGGTATCGGCGAACTCGCGGGCGATCTGGATCACCTTCTCACGGGCAACACCGGTGATCTGCTCCTGCCAGGCCGGTGTGCCGGGCACGCTGGCATCGTCGTAGCTGCTGGCAACGTTGCCACCACCCAGGCCACGATCAATCCCCAGACCGGCGGCCTGAATATCGAACACCGTGGCGACCTTGACCGCCCGGCCATCGCCCAGGGTCAGACTGCGGGCCGGCACCCGGCGCAACTGAATCTCCTCGCCCTCGACGTGCTGGAAATGCTCGTGCAGTTGGCCGCCAAAATACGGGAAGGCCACCTCGACCGCTTCGCCGCCGTCGAGCTGTGACAGTTGCAACTCGACATCGCGGCCGTCACGCCCTTCACGGGCCTCGATATTCCATTTGCCGGACTCGCCCCAGCGATAGCCGATCGAACCCAGCGGCGATACCAGCTCGCCGGTCGGGCCGTCAACCGCCACGGTTTTCCACTCGGGATTGTTGTCCTGGCCAAGCTTGCCATCCAGATCGGAGGCGCGCAGGAACCGGGTCGGCTGATAGCCGCCGGCCAGGGGCTCAAGCAACACCAGCATTGGCAGGTCGGTATAGCGGCGCACATAGTCGGTGAAATAGGCGCTGGGTTTCTCCAGGTGAAATTCCTTGAAGATCACATGGTTCATGGCCTGGGCCAACGCCGCATCGGTGCCCTGCTTGGGGTTGAGCCACAGGTCGGTGAGCTTGGCCACCTCGGAGTAATCCGGGGTTACCGCCACGGTCTTGGTGCCCTTGTAGCGCACCTCAGTGAAGAAGTGCGCATCCGGGGTCCGGGTCTGCGGTACGTTGGAACCCCAGGCAATGATGTAGTTGGAGTTGTACCAGTCGGCCGACTCCGGTACGTCGGTCTGTTCGCCCCAGACCATCGGCGAGGCCGGCGGCAGGTCGCAGTACCAGTCGTAGAAGCTCATGCACACCCCGCCAATCAGCGACAGGTAGCGGCTGCCGGCGGCGTAGCTGATCATCGACATGGCCGGAATCGGTGAGAAACCAATCACCCGATCCGGGCCGTATTGCTTGATGGTATAGACGTTGGCGGCGGCGATGATCTCGGTCACTTCCTCCCAACTGGAGCGCACGAAGCCGCCCAGACCACGCTTGCTCTTGTACGAGCGGGACTTGGCCGGATCCTCGACGATACTGGCCCAGGCCTCGACCGGGGTCTTGCCCGCCCGGGCCTCACGCCAGAGCTTGAGCAGCGACTTGCGCACCTTGGGGTACTTGACCCGGTTGGCGCTGTAGATATACCAGCTATAGCTGGCGCCGCGCGGGCAACCACGGGGCTCGTGGTTGGGCAGGTCCGGGCGGGTGCGCGGATAGTCGGTCTGCTGGGTTTCCCAGGTGATCAGGCCGTTCTTGACGTAGATCTTCCAGGAACAGGACCCGGTACAGTTGACCCCGTGGGTCGAGCGTACGATTTTGTCGTACTGCCAACGCGCACGGTAGACGTTCTCCCAGTCACGCGACTCCTCGCGGGTCTCGCCGTGACCGTCAGCGAATTCGCCCTGCTTCTTCTTGAAGAAGCGCAGTTGATCGAGCAGATGGCTCATGGTGGTTCTCCTCATTCCGAACGGATAAGCCGTTCAGTAGCTATCGGGATTACTAGCGGAACTGCTGCCGTTTTTTGCTTTATTTGATCGTCACTTCCTGTTGACGGAGGGCCTCAAGCTCACGATCCACCGAGGACACGTAGTACTCCTCGGAGAACGCCCCCTCAGGTTCCTTGAGCCAGACAAAACAGAGGGCGAAGCTGATGAAGGCCCCGGCGGCAATGATCATGAAGAACTGCGACGGGGATACGAACGTATAGAGAGTAAGGTAGCAGACCGCCCCGACATTGCCATACGCGCCCGCCATCCCGGAGATTTGCCCGGTGATGCGCCGCTTGATCGAGGGGATAATGCCGAAGGTCGCGCCCTCAGCCCCCTGCACGAATACTGAGCAGGCCACAGTCACAGCCACGGCAACCAGCAACGGCCACTTCTCGTTCATCAGCCCCATCATCAGGAAGCCGACACCGATACCGAACATGTAGGCCAGCATCACGAAGCGGCGATTACCCAAGCGGTCGGACACCAGCCCGCCCATTGGCCGTGCCACCAGATTGACGAAGGCAAACGAGGCGGCAATGATCCCGGCGGTAGTCGGAGTCAGGCCCCAGGTCAATTCGAAGAACATCGGCAGCATCGACACCACCGCCAGCTCGGCACCGAAGTTGGCGAAATAGGTCGAGTTCAGCGCGGCGACGCTGTTGAACGGATACTTGTCATCCTCCGGCACGCCCTTCTTCAGAATCGGCACATTGACCCGCAGGATCTGGATGATCTGGTACAGCACCACCAGGGCAATCACCACGTAGCAGATCGTTGCGCCGGTTGCTGACAGGTAGCCCATGTCCTCAATCCGCCAGACCAGGATGCCCAGCACGCCGACCATGGGGATGGTCCAGAGAATCAGCTTGATCATGTCGGCCCAGGTACTGACCTCCATGGCGCTGGCCTTTTTCGGCTTGTGATGCACGGTACCGGGCGGGCCGTCGGAAATCGCAAACCAGTAGTAGACCCCGTAGGCCGCCATGATCAGCGCCGAGCTGGCAATCGCCCAGCGCCAGCCTTCCGGACCGCCGAAGATATGGATCGCGATAGCCGGCAGGCTCATGGCCGCAGCAGCCGAACCGAAGTTGCCCCAACCGGCATAGAAGCCTTCGGCAAAACCGATGTCCTTGGGCTTGAACCACATGGCGGTCATGTGGATACCGACCACGAAACTGGCGCCAATCGAGCTGAGCACCAGGCGTGAGACCAGCAGTTGTACGCGGCTGTCACCGAAGGCGAAGAACAGCGCCGGCAGCGCCATCACCACCAGCAGCACCGAGAACACCCGGCGCGGCCCCCAACGGTCCAGCGCCATCCCGACGATGATCCGCGCCGGGATCGTCAGCGCCACGTTGGCGATGGCAAACAGCTTGATATCGTCCGGGGTCAGCCAGTCGAGGCTTTTCAGCATGCTCGACGCCAGCGGTGCCATGCCGAACCAGACGAAGAAAGTGATGTAGAAAGCGATCCAGGTCAGATGCAGCGCCCTGATTTCCGGGTTCTTCCACTTGAACACATCAGCAACTTTCATGTTCCGTTACTCCTTGCAACTCAGGGGCAAGCCTGGATCAGCACCGGGCACGGGGCCCGGCGCGCCAGGAAGGCACTGACACTGCCAAAGGTCATGTAGTCGAGTTCATCGACCAGCAGGTTGAGTGAGCGCGAGATGAAGCCACCGTCCGGCTCGTTGCTGTGACGGGCAATCACCAGCAGGTCGGGCTTCTTGTGCTCGGCGGCCTTGAGGATCATCTTGCGGGCGTCGCCCTCGGCCAGAATCACATCGGCATTGAGGCCGGCCTGACCGACCCGCTCGGCCGCCTCGCGCAGAAAGCCCTGGAACTCGGCGCGCTGCTGGCTGAACAGTTCGGAACTGGCGTCACTGGTGTCCAGCGAGCCTTCAACCACCCCGATCAGCATGATCAGCGGGTTGAGCGGCTTGAACATGGCGATGGTGGCATCCAGCGCCTTGCGGGAATTACGTGAGTTGTCGTAAGCGATCATGATTCTCATGGTCTGTCTCCGCTCAGGGGTTCTTCACATAGGCGTTGCGGCGCAGGTAGAACCACCAGTTGAGAACCAGGCACAGGGCGTAGAACACCGCGAACCCGTACATGGCCACCTCCGGGGTGCCGGCCTTGACCTGCTCACCAATCACGATCGGGGCAACGAAGGAGCCGTAGGCGGCTACCGCCGAGGTCCAGCCCAGTACCGGGCCAGCCTTCTCACGGTCGTAGATCACACCGATAGTGCGGAAGGTCGAACCGTTGCCGATGCCACTGGCGGCGAACAGCACCAGGAACAGCACCAGGAACAGGAAGAAGTACTGCTCAGGCTGGCTGGAGCTGTAGGCCTGCTGCAGCACGTAACCGACCGCCACCGAGGCTGCGACCATCACCACCGAGATCACCTGGGTAACAATCGAGCCGCCAACCTTGTCGGAGATCCAGCCACCCAGCGGGCGAATCAGTGCGCCGATGAACGGACCAATCCAGGCATAAGTCAGCGCGCTGGGCGCATTAGGGTTGGCCACCCGGGTTACAGTGCCGTCGGCTGCCACCTCGGTAACGAAGCCGAAGATCACCGTAATCGACAGCGGCAACGCCATCGAGAAGCCAATGAAGGAGCCGAAGGTGAGGATGTACAGCACGCTCATCGACCAGGTGTGCTTGTCGCGGAAGATCGCGAACTGGCGCTTGATGTGCGGCTGAATACTACCCGGCAGCAACCGCAACAAACCCAGGGTCAACCCCATGATCAGGATCATGGTCAGCCACATATTGAGTACACCCAGCCCCACCGGAGCCGGCAGATACAGATACAGGCCCACCGCAGCGGCGATGAAGCCCACGCCGTACAGGCCAAGGATCTTGCCGAAAGCACTCAGGGCACTGCCCGGATTGGGGGTAATTGGCTCGAGGTTGTTCATGCCGAACCAGCCGGCAAACGCCAGCGGAATCAAAAACACCAGCCAGACCCAACCGGCGTTCTGAATCCAGGTTTCAGTCCCGGCCGGAATTCGTCCGATCAAGGTGCCGCTGTCCTGGGTCAGCACCATGGAACCACCGGCAAAAGCTCCAAACACCCCGGCGGTCATCACCAGCGGAATCAGAATCTGCATGGTGGTCACCCCGAAATTGCCCAGCCCGGCATTCAGGCCCAGGGCCAGACCCTGCTGGTTCTTCGGGAAAAAACCGCTGATGTTGCTCATTGAGCAGGCGAAGTTGCCGCCGCCGATACCCGAGAGAAAGGCCAGCAACTGAAACACCCACAGCGGTGTATTGGGATTTTGCAACGCCATGCCGGCACCCGCGGCCGGAATCATCAGCAGCGCGGTGGTCAGAAAGATGGTGTTGCGACCGCCAGCAATGCGGATCATGAACGAGGCCGGAATCCGCAGGGTCGCCCCGGTCAGGCCGGCGATGGCGGTCAGGGTGAACAGTTCAGCCGGAGCAAAGGGAAAGCCCAGGTTGATCATCTGAACGGTGACGATGCCCCACATCAGCCAGATGGCGAACCCCATCAGCAGACTTGGGATAGAAATCCATAGATTGCGGTTGGCAATTTTCTTGCCGGTGGACTCCCAGAAAACCGGTTCCTCCACATCCCATTTCTTGATCATGCTCATGGCGCATCCTCTGTCTGGTGCAAGTCGGGACCGGCCATACCGGCTCCATGGCTCGCACGCTAAGGGGATGTGGCCTGGCAAAACTTGATCTGGATCAACACGACCATTTCGCACTGGCGGGCAAAATCTGGCTCATACCTCTTTTTGGATACCTACTTAAGAAAAAATAAATCCATAAAAATCAAACAATTAAAAGACTGAGACACAACATAGGGAGTAGCCCGCCAGCAGCCCGGCTTATTGGAGATACCTACCGCCGGTGATTGCAAAAATCGGCGTCTGGCGCACAATTGGTTCTACCTGCCGCCAGAATCTGCCAAGCTCTCATGCCCAACACCCCACCTGACCCGCTCACTCCCCGACATTCAGTGGTGTTCCACACGTTGCTGGCGTTTGTGGTGATCATCGGCGTGTCGGTGTTGAGTCTGCTCGGCAACCTGTACATGGCTGATGCCCTGGAAGGTGACGCCGCCGCCATCAACCAGGCCGGTAGTCTACGCATGCAGGCTTACCGTCTGGCCCTGACTGCCACCCAGGGCGATGACGAGCGGTTGACCGAACGCCTGCAACGGCTGGACGATACCCTGACCTCGCCGGCTCTACTGCTGACCGTGCGCCGCCACCCCAACAGTCCGCTTCCGGAGCGCTACGCCACCATCGTCAGCCATTGGGCCTATACCATGCGCCCACAACTGGCCGACCAGCCCCGTGATCTGGCGCGTTATCTCAGCGAACTGGATGCCTTTACCCAGGAGCTGGACAGTTTCGTGCGCAGCCTGCAGGAAGCCTCGGAACGCAAACTGGGGGTGATTCGGGTACTGCAGGTCGGCACCCTGTTCATCATCGTGTTGATCGCCTTTTTGCTGATCAACCGCCTGCACAACAACCTGGCGACACCGCTGCGTGCGCTGACCGCCATGGCCCGGCAGATCGGACGCGGCAACTTCAGCAGCCGGGTCGAGGTTGCGGGTGATACCGAGCTGAGTCTGTTGGCTCGCACGCTCAATCAAATGAGTCAGGAGCTGGCTGAGCTCTACGCTGAAATGGAGCAGAAAGTCAGCGACAAGACCGCCGAGCTGCAACGCAGCAACGCCAGCCTGCAACTGCTGTTCAACGGTGCGCAGATGCTCTACAGCCAGCCTCAGGACCCCGGTCAGATGATGGGGCAGTTGCTCAGCAAAGTGCAGGAAGCGCTGGGCAGTGGTCCGGTCAGCCTGTGCCTGAACCGCCCCGGGGAAGCCGGCAGTCACACCGCTATCAGTTCGCTCGATATGCTGCCACCCTACTATTGCGACCTCCCCCAGTGTGCAGCCTGCCCGGCGCAGGCCAACCAGGGGCTACTGGCCAACGGCAACCGGCTGATCAGCTTTGCCATGCGCTCCGGGGCCAGCGAGCTGGGCACCCTGCGGGTTGAGCATCCGGCCAATCAGGCACTGGAACCCTGGCAGGAACAGTTGATGCTCACCCTGGCAGACCTGTTTGCCGCCTCACTCAGCCTTGCTGGTCAGGGCGAACAACAGGCACGCATCGCGCTGATGGAAGAACGTGCAGTCATCGCCCGCGAACTGCACGACTCGCTGGCCCAGGCACTGTCAGCGCAGAAGCTGCAGCTGGCCCGACTCAAGCGCCTGGCTGCACGTGGCGCCGACAGCGAGACCCTGAGCGCTACCGCTGGCGAGATTGAACAGGGATTGAATGCTGCCTACCGACAACTGCGCGAACTGCTCACCACCTTCCGCATCAAGGTCAACGCCCCCGGACTCAAGCCAGCCCTGCACGCCACTGTGGAAGAGTTCAGCAGCAACTCCGGGCTGGACATTCATTTCAGCTATCAGCTCGATCACTGCCCGCTGACCCCCAACGAGGAAATCCACTGCCTGCAGGTGGTGCGCGAGGCCCTGAGCAACGTGCTCAAACACGCCAGGGCCAGCCAGTGCTGGCTGAACCTGTACCAGGACCGCAAGGGCATGATCCACGTCCAGATCGAGGACAACGGCATCGGCATTGGCGACAACGTCAGCCCCAGCGGTCACTACGGGCTGACCATTCTGCGCGAGCGTGCCGAAGGCCTGAATGGCGAGGTCAGTATCGACCCACGCGAAGCTGGCGGCACCCGGGTCTGGTTACGCTTTGCCCCCGACTATCGACGAATCCCCCTGAGACAGGAGTCAGTCTGAAATGAGTGAAGAGGACATCACCCGCATTCTGTTGGTCGACGACCACCCGATGATGCGCCGCGGTTTGCGTGACCTGCTGGAACTGGAAGACGACCTGCAACCGATTGGTGAAGCCGGCAGTGGCGCTGAAGCCCTGCAGTTGGCCGAACAGTACGAGCCGGACCTGATTCTGATGGACCTGAACATGCCCGGCATGGATGGCATCGAAACCGTCCGCCAGCTGCGCGACGCCGGCTGCGATGCGCGCATTGTGATGTTCACCGTCTCCGACGAGCACAGCCATGTGCTTGAAGCGCTGCGCCAGGGTGCCGACGGTTATCTGCTCAAGGACATGGATGCCGATCATCTGGTCGAACAGATTCGCAAGGCCGCCCACGGCCAGTTGGCCTTGAGCCCGGACCTGACCATGGTGCTGGCCCAGGCCATTCGTGAGCGCCCCAGCAAGCATCAGCCAAGTACAGCCGCGTCACTGACCAAGCGGGAAAAGGATGTGCTCAAGCTGATCGCCAAGGGCCACAGCAACAAGATGATCGCCCGCCGCCTGGATATCACCGAAGGTACGGTCAAGGTCCACGTCAAACGCCTGCTCAACAAGCTGGGCATGCGCTCACGTACCGAAGCGGCGGTCTGGGTAGTGGAAAACCATCTGAACTGATCAGCCACTGGCGATACGGTTCTTCAACTCCCAGACCTGCTCGACCAGTCGGTCCTCAAGCAGGTCAGCCTGCTCCTGGGTACAGTCTGTGCCAAAGCGTTTGCGCAGGCCCAGGTCACTCAGCACGATGTGTTCATCCGGCTGCACCTGACAGCGAGCCAGGCAGGCTTTGACGCAATGCAGCCGGCAGCCATCGATGGCGACGATCGGACGCCCGGAGCGGGCCAGCTTGACCAGTGCCGCAACGCCACCACCGACGCCGGCAATACAGGACATTTCCGCTACTCCGGCCCGATCCAGGCGCAGCGCCAGGTTATTGGCCAACTGTGCGACATTGGAGCAGCCGGAGCAGGAGTAGATCAAAGGGTGTTCAGATGTAGACGACATGTTTGTCACCTCGCTGAGGTTACATGTAACAGAGTCAGACAAGCAGTTGCTCGAATGGCCAGTAGCGCACCAGATCCCCCTGCTTCAGGGTCCGCTCCGGCTCGATCTCCACCAGCCCTGCGGCCCAACAGGCCGCGCTGAGCATGGCCGAGCCCTGGTTCTCGTGCAGCAGCGCCTGCTGGCCAGTTGCACAGGGCTCGCGGCGGCCACGCAGAAACTGACGTCGTGGCCGGGCTTTGGGCCAGTCAAAACCGGCCGGTAGCAAATACGGCATGGGGTCGTCGGTCAGGCAGCCCTGAGCCTTTAGCAACCAGGGCCGCGCCACCATCAATGCGGTAACCAGAACCGCCACCGGGTTCCCCGGCAAACCAATCCACGGCGTCCCGGCCACCTCGCCAAAGGCCAGCGGCTTGCCGGGTTGAATCGCCAGCCGCCACAGTTGCAGAGTGCCCAGATCCTGCACTGCCAGTTTCAGATGGTCTTCCTCACCAACCGAGACGCCACCCGAACTGAGCAGCACATCAGCCTGCCCGGCCAGTTCGGCCAGACGATTGCGGGTGAGCGCCAGATCATCGGCCAGACATCCGCCATCGATCACTTCCATCCCCCAGCCCTGCAACAGGCTAAGCAAGGTATAGCGATTGGCATCGTAGATCTGCCCGCCGGCTACCGGCTGCCCTGGCTCACGCAGTTCATCGCCACTGCTCACCAAGGCGACCCGCAGACGCCGGTAGACCGGTATCCGGGCCAGCCCATGACTGGCCAGCAGGCCAATGTCCTGAGCCCGCAATCGCTGCCCCTTGGGCACCAGAAGATCCCCACGGCGCAGTTCTTCAGCCTGACGGCGAACATGCTGACCCGGCGTCAATGCCGGCAGCAAAACCTGCCCACCTTCGACCCGGCACTGCTCCTGCGGCACGACACTATCGGCCCCAGGTGGCAATGGTGCACCGGTAAATATCCGCACCGCTGTCTGCGGCGCCAGAAGGTCAGCCTGATCACCTGCCGCCACCCGCCCCAAAACCGGCAACCAGCCGCCCGCAGCCGGCAGATCACTGGCCCGCAGCGCGTAACCGTCCATCGCACTATTGTCCCAGGCCGGCACATCCAGCAGCGCGTGCTGATCCATGGCCAGCACCCGGCCAAGCGTCTGGTGCAGCTCCACCGGCTCGCTGACCAGCGGGTCCGGCATGAATTCCAGCAGTTGGGGCAGCGCTACTTCCAGCGGCAACAGATGCTGGCTGGTCGTGCAGTCGCATTGACTCATGACCGACTCCCGCAACATGCCGCCTGATGTTCACTGGGTTTGAGGTGTGGCACGGCATTGCACGGTCGGGTCCGGCTATCCAGTTGCAGCGCCAGAATCCCATCCCATGCGGTGCGACAGGCACCCGGCGAGCCCGGCAAACAACACACCAGCGTGCCATTGGCAAAACCGGCCAGCGCCCGGGACTGCACGGTCGAAGTACCAATTTCCTGGAACGACAACTGACGAAACAGCTCACCAAAGCCATCCATGCTCTTGTCCAGCAGCGGGCTGATGGCCTGGGGCGTATTGTCCCGCGCAGTAAACCCGGTCCCCCCGGTGATCAGCACCACCTGAACGTCCGGCGCAGCAATCCACTGCGACACCAGGGCCCGCAGCAGGTAGATATCGTCGATTACCAACTGCCGGTCAGCCAGCACATGGCCTGCAGCCTGCAAGCGTTCAACCAGAGTGCGGCCGGAGTCATCGGTTTCCAGAGTACGGGTATCGCTGACCGTCAGCACAGCGATGCGCAAGGGAATAAAAGCCTGAGAAGCCAGGTGGGCCATAAGCCAAACCTCCTAGAAAGTCTGGCTTTGAGCATGCAGTTGATCAGCACTGACCGATAGTGCCCTATGGAGGTACATACCCGGAGCATTGGAGGGGTATGGCACTACCTCCTCGCCCCAGCATGGTGGCATCCCCACCCTGGATTGCCACGCCGCTACGCGGCTCGCAATGACGGTTTGGGAGCAACAACCCCCATCACCGTGCCCACATCCCTACCCCGTCATTGCGAGGGCCGCAGGCCCGTGGCAATCCATAGGCCACCTCATACCCCCGGTTGCACCCACCACCAAACCTGCGCAACACTGCCCCTCCCGAAAGCACCCCAAGGATGGCCGTATGATCAGGGAACCCTGTGTTTACATCATGAGCAACAAACCCAACGGCACGCTGTACGTTGGCGTCACCTCCAACCTACCTGCCCGCGCCTGGCAGCATCGAACCGGAGCAGTACCCGGCTTCACCTCCCGGTACGGACTCACCAAACTGGTCTGGTATGAAAGACATGAACAGATGGCAGAAGCCATAAGTCGAGAGAAACAGCTAAAAGCCAGCAACCGCGCAGGAAAAATCCGCCTGATTGAAGAAAATAACCCGCACTGGAACGACTTGTATCCGAGCCTGTAGAGCCCGGGCAGCAAAACCCTGGATTGCCACGCCGTTACACGGCTCGCAATGACGGCTTGGGAGTAACAGACCCAATCACCAAACACGCCCCCCCTCGTCATTGCGAGGGCCGCAGGCCCGTGGCAATCCATAAGCAGCTACACAGCACTCCACCTCAGCCCCAGCGCTTCAACGCCGCATCATCACTTTCACGGGCATCGACCCAGCGCGGGCCGTCCGGGGTGTCTTCCTTTTTCCAAAATGGAGCCTGGGTCTTGAGATAGTCGATGATGAAATGACAGGCCTCAAAAGCTGCCTCTCGGTGGGCAGAGCTGACGCCAACAAACACGATTGGCTCACCCGGTTCCAGGCGTCCAACCCGGTGCAACACTTCAACGGTCAGCAATGGCCAGCGCTCACGGGCCAGATCGACAATCTTGCCCAGCGCCTTTTCGGTCATGCCCGGATAGTGCTCAAGCAGCATGCCGGCCACTTCCTGGCCGTCATTAAAATCCCGCACATAACCAACAAACCCAACCACCGCACCGACCCCAAGCTGGTCGGCGTGCAGTTGATTGAGCAGTTGTCCGGGGTCAAAGCACTCCGTCTGAACTCGAATAGCCATGTCAGCCCCCGGTCACCGGCGGGAAAAACGCCACTTCATCGCCATCGGCCAAAGGCTCGTCCAGGCCGCACAGTTCCTGATTGCGAGCACACATCAGACGCGGCTCGGCCAGTACCTGCCAGGCCTCACCGCGGGCTAACAGCAGCTCACGCACCGCAGCGACGCTATCGAGTTCAGCCGACCAGGGCAGTTGCTCCTGATCGCAATTGAGGGTTTCCCGATAACGAGCGAAATAGTTGAGGGTCAGCATCAGTCTGCCTCCGCCTGGTAGTCGCCACTCTTGCCGCCGTGCTTGCTGAGCAGCCGGGTCGACTCGATCACCATGCCCTTGTCCACCGCCTTGCACATGTCGTACAGAGTCAGAGCAGCGATACTGGCGGCGGTCAGGGCTTCCATCTCTACTCCGGTCTGACCGGCCAGTTTGCAACGCGCCTCGATCCGTACCGCATCCGGCGCCTCGGCAAACAGTTCGACCTTGACCCCGGTCAGCAGCAGCGGGTGACACAGCGGAATCAGCTCATGGGTGCGTTTGGCCGCCTGGATGCCGGCGATCCTGGCCACGGCAAATACATCCCCCTTGGGATGGCCGCCGGTCTGGATCAGTTCCAGGGTTTGCGGGAGCATGCGCACCCGGCTTTGTGCCACGGCTTCACGGAAAGTCACCGCCTTGTCGGTGACATCGACCATATTGGCCCGGCCCTGGCTATCGAGGTGAGTAAGCATCGATGATTCCTGTAACGTCGTCATGCCCCTACTCTACCGCAACCGCCCAGGCCGGGCATTACCTCTAACGAGGGGGTTACCTGGATTGCCACGGGCCTACGGCCCTCGCAATGACGGAGTAAAGCCAACACACCGTACTCTACCCCCCACCCCAAACCGTCATTGCGAGCCGCACAGCGGCGCGGCAATCCATGACCCACGAATGAGCCCCCAACTCAGCTCACCCGCAACACATCCGGCGGCGTCAGGTAATCGCTGCTTGATCCACGTCGTTCGGCACTGTCATCAATCTCCAGCCGGGCAATGCTGCGCAGGTGTACCTCGTCCGGGCCATCGGCGATCCGCAGTGAGCGGGCGCTGGTCCACAGATCGGCCAGGGGAGTATCCGGGGTCAGGCCCATGGCGCCGAATACCTGCATGGCGCGATCAACCACACCGCTCAACATCGCCGGCACCACCGCCTTGATCATGGCAATTTCGCGGCGGGCCTTGCGCGCACCGACCTGATCGATCATCCAGGCGGTCTTGAGTACCAGCAACCTGGCCTGCTCAATCTCCATGCGTGAACGGGCGATCCACTCACTGATACTGCCATGCTGATGCAGATAGCGGCCAAAGGTCTTGCGTTCCTGAGCCCGGTCAACCATCAGTTCCAGCGCCAGCTCAGCCATCCCGATGGCACGCATGCAGTGATGGACTCGCCCCGGCCCCAACCGGGCCTGGGCCATCATGAACCCATCCCCCTCATTGCCCAGCAGATTCTCGACCGGCACCCGGACATTGCGCAGCAGCAGCTCACAATGACCTTCGGCCGCGACGTGGTTCATCACCGGAATATTGCGCAACAGCTCAACGCCGGGGGTGTCGAACGGAACGATCACCATGCCCTGCTGACGGTGACGATCCGCATCCGGGTCGGTCTTGCCCATTACAATAAGAAACGCGCAGTCAGGATGAGCGGCATTGGTGATGAACCACTTGCGCCCATTGATCACATAGTGATCGCCATCACGGCGGATCAGCGTCTGGATATTGCTGGCATCCGAGGACGGTACATCCGGCTCGGTCATGGCAAAGGCCGAGCGAATCTCACCATTGAGCAAGGGCAGTAGCCAGCGCTGGTACTGCGCATCCGTGGCAAACAGGTGCAGCAACTCCATGTTGCCGGTATCCGGCGCATTGCAGTTGAATACTTCCGAAGCCCAGTGAATCCGGCCCATGATTTCCGCCAGCGGGGCGTACTCCAGATTGCTCAGCCCAGTCCCCGGCTCATCCTCGCGCAACCCAGGCAGAAACAGGTTCCACAGCCCCTCTTCCCGGGCCAGAGCCTTGAGGTCAGCCATGAACGGTGGTGGATAGTCACCAGCCGCCACCGCCCGGTGCCACTCAGGGATGCGTGGCACGATGTAACGCTCCATGAACCCACGCAACTGGGTCATCAGCGCCTGGGTCCGTTCACTGTATGCAAAATTCATGAGGTCAACTCCAATCGAGGGGGTTGAACTCACATTAATTCAGTTAAGCAATTCTGATTTTGATCAGAGTCAATAATAAAAACCATGAATACTGCAGGACGTACCATGACAGCTAAACAACAGCACAGTTTGTGTGCTAAACCTTTAACGCCCTGCCTATAGGCAGTGGAGCCGCGAAGCAACGGAATCGGCTCTATACAGCCATTGGTTATGTCCGGTGTCCGATGCCTGATGCAGCGCTCCACGGACGAATATTCTTCAACTGCTCCTCAAGGGCCTCTTCCGCAACTTCAATGTCGTAGACAGCCTGAGCTCGCAACCAATAACCATTGGACAAACCAAAGAAGCGACAAAGCCGCAGATCCGTGTCGGCACTTATCGAACGCTTCCCAGCAATAATCTGGCCGATTCTCTGAGCAGGCACCCCAATTTCTTTAGCCAAGCGGTATTGAGAAATACCCAGCGGCTCAAGAAACTCTTCCTTCAGTAACTCGCCTGGCGTTACAGCTTCAATATTGCGCATGAGTTACCTCCTAGTGGTAATCAACAATTTCGACATCTTCCGCACCAGCCTTGGTCCAGCGGAAGCAAACCCGGAACTGCTTGTTGATTCGAATGCTGTGCTGACCTTGGCGGTCGCCATGCAGTGGCTCCAACATATTGCCGGGCGGCACTTTAAGATCATCCAACTGGCTTGCAGCTTGGAGTTGCCGAATTTTCCTCAAGGCAACTCGCTCAAAATTGACGAAACACCTGACGCGGCGTCCGCTTGCCAATGTCTCGGTATCCTTACACTTGAACGATATGATCATGGATCAATAGTGACGCGCTACGTTAATAACGTCAAGCGTCAACATCAAAGGAGGTTATTTGGAAGAAGCGCCTAACGTCGCCAGCATGCGTGATTTTGTGGCGATGTCAGTGTGCCCTGCGCGGGCCGTTGCCAGGGGCGCGGGCTTACCCGTGTCACAGGAAAAAAACGGCTGCCTCCTTGCGTTGGCAGCCTAATCGAGAGCAGGAGATATCCGCTATCGGGGGGAGCAGAGCATCACGCTGATTGCAACATCATGGACTTGTGTTCGTTGATCAACTGTTCGACCACGCTCGGGTCGGCCAGGGTGGAGATATCGCCCAGCCCTTCATACTCGCTGGCGGCGATCTTGCGCAGGATGCGGCGCATGATCTTGCCCGAGCGGGTCTTGGGCAGGCCCGGGGCCCACTGGATGCAGTCGGGTGAGGCAATCGGACCAATCTCGCGGCGAACCCAGTTCTTCAGCTCCAGACGCAGTGCTTCACTGGGCTCGACTCCGGAGTTCAGGGTCACGTAGACGTAGATGCCCTGGCCCTTGATGTCGTGGGCAATACCCACCACAGCGGCTTCAGCCACCTGCTTGTGCGCGACCAGTGCGCTTTCGATTTCGGCGGTGCCCATGCGGTGCCCGGAGACGTTGAGTACGTCATCGACCCGGCCGGTGATCCAGTAGTAGCCGTCCTCGTCGCGGCGTGCGCCGTCGCCGGTGAAGTAAGTGCCTTTGAAGGTCTTGAAGTAGGTTTCGACAAAGCGGTCATGGTCGCCAAAGATCGAGCGCGACTGCCCCGGCCAGGAATCCAGCAGTACCAGATTGCCTTCGGTGGCGCCTTCGAGCACCTGACCTTCATTGTCGACCAGTGCTGGCTGTACGCCAAAGAACGGACGAGTGGCCGAGCCCGGCTTGAGCGCGGTGGCGCCCGGCAGCGGGGTGATCAAAATGCCGCCGGTCTCGGTCTGCCACCAGGTATCGACGATCGGGCAGTTGCCCTTGCCGACGGTCTGGTGATACCAGTTCCAGGCTTCCGGGTTGATCGGTTCACCGACCGAGCCCAGCACCCGCAGGCTGCTGCCATCGGCGCCACGCATGGCGGCATCACCCAGGGCCATCATCGAACGGATGGCGGTCGGTGCGGTATAGAGAATATTGACCTTGTGGCTGTCGATGACCTGAGCCATGCGGGTCACGTCCGGGTAGTTCGGTACACCCTCGAACATCAGTGTGGTCGCCCCGTTGGCCAGCGGGCCGTAGATCAGGTAGCTGTGGCCAGTGACCCAGCCAATGTCGGCGGTACACCAGTAGACATCGCCGTCCTGATAGTCGAACACGTACTGGTGGGTCAGCGAGGCGTACAGCAGATAGCCGCCGGTGGTGTGCAGAATGCCCTTGGGCTTGCCGGTCGAGCCGGAGGTGTAGAGGATGAACAGCGGGTCTTCGCTGTCCATCGGCTCCGGCGCGCATTCGGCGTCGGCGGCAGCCATCAGTTCGGCGTAATCCAGATCGCGGTGATCGTGCCAGGCGATATCGGCACCGGTATGGCGCACCACGATGACCTTGTCGACAGTCTTGATCTCGGGATGGGTCAGGGCTTCATCGACGTTGGCCTTGAGCCCGGTCTTGCGACCAGCACGCACGCCTTCGTCAGCGGTGATCACCACATTCGAGCGACCGTCGAGAATCCGGCCAGCCAGTGCCTCGGGCGAGAAACCACCAAACACCACCGAGTGAATCGCGCCGATCCGGGTACAGGCCAGCATGGCCACTGCGGCCTCGGGGATCATCGGCATGTAGATGGTCACCACGTCGCCCTGGGCTACGCCCTGGTGCTTGAGCGCGTTGGCGAAGCGGCAGACCTGCTCGTGCAGTTGGCGGTAGGTGATGTGCTTGGACTGGCCCGGCTCGTCGGCTTCCCAGATGATCGCGGTCTGATCGCCACGGGTTTCCAGGTGGCGGTCCAGGCAGTTGGCCGAGACATTCAGGTGCCCGTCAAGAAACCACTTGATGTCGACATTGTGGTCATCGAAGGAGGTCTGCTTGACCTTGGAAAACGGCTTCATCCAGTCGATACGCTTGGCCTGCTCGGCCCAGAACGCCTCCGGATCGCTGACGGAGGCCTGATACATCTGCTGGTAGCGTTGCTCGTTGATCAGTGCCTTGGCGGCAAACTCCGGGGATACCGGATGCAAGGTCTCGGTGGTCATGGGCACCTCATGGGAGAGTTTTAAAATTGTGGCCCTAGTGTCGTGGCCACACCCCTCCCGTTCCATTCGACCAAGGTCTTAGCGGGATTAGACCTTTGGTGAACGGGTGCCGCGCGGTTGACCTGCCGCGGCTTCCAGCTTACGTTAACGTCAATATAGACCGGGCTCGCAGCCCATTGGCTACCCGAGGCACCGATGTCCGAAACCTACAGCATTTCCGATCTGGCCCGCGAACTGGACATCACCACCCGCGCCATCCGTTTCTACGAGGAACAGGGCATGCTCAGCCCCGAGCGGCGCGGCCAGGAACGCATCTACAGCCCACGCGACAAGGTCACGCTCAAACTGATTCTGCGCGGCAAAAGGATCGGCTTTTCCCTGGCTGAGTGCAAGGAACTGATCGAGCTGTACGACCCCAGCCATGGCAATCGCAAACAGCTGGAAACCTTCCTGCACAAGATCAGCCAACGACGCCAGCAACTGGCCCAGCAACTGCTGGATATCCAGCAGATGCAACTGGAGCTGGATACCGCCGAAGAGCGCTGCCTGGCAGCATTGGCTGGGGGCCAGACCAGCGCCTGAGCACCCTCACTCCGGCTTCCATCTCCTACACTCCCTGGCGACGCTACCCTGGCTGGGCGCGACGCGTATCCTCTGGGAGTGTCGCGCGCCTGCGCGACACAGAGCTACCCCGCAACACCGTGCTTTCCGCCAGTTCCAGCATCGCGCAGGTGCTGGGCGGCATTCCGACGACGCTTCCCAGACCAGGCACAAATCTCCGTGCAATCCCTTGAGAGTGTCCGAAACTGCTTTAATCAGTGTTTCCCTATCAACAATCATTGACGTTGGGCGCAAGCAAGTTTACGTTAACGTAAAGGTAAGCAAATTTACCGGTACTGGAAAAACTCTGACAACTACAAACACAGGAGCCGCCATGTACTACCCCAGCCTCAACTTCGCCTTGGGCGAAACCATCGACATGCTGCGCGAGCAGGTCCAGCACCTGGCGGCTGCCGAACTGGCTCCACGGGCGGCGCAGATCGACCGTGACAACAGCTTTCCGCATGACATGTGGCGCAAATTTGGCGACCTGGGTCTGCTGGGCATCACGGTCAGCGAAGAGTACGGCGGCGCCGGGCTCGGTTATCTGGCCCATGTGGTGGCCATGGAGGAAATCAGCCGGGCTTCAGCCTCGGTAGCGCTGTCCTACGGGGCCCATTCCAACCTGTGCGTCAACCAGATCTTCCGCAATGGCACCGCCGCACAGAAAGCCCGTTACCTGCCCAAGCTGATCAGCGGCGAACAGGTCGGTGCGCTGGCCATGAGCGAGCCGAATGCAGGCTCCGATGTGGTCAGCATGAAACTGCGGGCCGAACGGCGCGGCGACCACTATGTTCTCAACGGCAGCAAGATGTGGATCACCAATGGCCCGGACGCCGATGTCTACGTGATCTATGCCAAGACCGAACCAGACCTGGGTCCGCACGGCATCACCGCCTTTATCGTCGAGAGTAGCGCCAAGGGCTTTTCCCGTGGCGACAAGCTGGACAAGCTGGGCATGCGCGGCTCCAACACCTGCCCGCTGTTTTTCGATGACGTTGAAGTGCCGGCCGAGAATGTCCTGGGCGCGCTCAACGGCGGGGTCAAGGTGCTGATGAGCGGGCTGGACTACGAGCGCGTGGTGCTGTCTGGCGGCCCCATCGGCATCATGCAGGCCTGTCTGGATGTGGTGGTGCCCTATATCCACGACCGCCAGCAGTTCGGTCAAAGCATTGGCGAGTTCCAGTTGATCCAGGGCAAGGTCGCCGACATGTATACCCAGCTCAACGCCAGCCGCGCCTATCTCTATGCAGTCGCCCAGGCCTGTGATCGCGGCGATGCCACCCGCAAGGACGCCGCCGGAGTAATCCTCTACAGCGCAGAAGCAGCCACCCGCATGGCGCTGGATGCGATTCAGATTCTCGGCGGCAACGGCTACATCAACGACTATCCGTGTGGACGCCTGTTGCGCGACGCCAAGCTCTACGAGATTGGCGCCGGCACCAGCGAGATCCGGCGCATGCTGATTGGCCGGGAACTGTTCAATGAGACCCGCTGAAGCCCGGAGCCGGCCATGACCATACTCGCCTCGCATCTGAACCGGCACGCTACCGAGTTCGCCAGCAACAGCAGCGCCATGCAGGCGCTGGTCGCGGACCTGCGTTTGCAACTGGCACAAATCGCTGAAGGCGGCGGCGCCAAAGCCCAGCAGCGCCATCTGGAACGTGGCAAGTTGCTGCCGCGCCAGCGCATCGACACCCTGCTTGATCCTGGCTCGCCGTTTCTGGAAATCGCGCCGCTGGCTGCCCATGAGGTCTACGATGAACAGGTGCCGGCTGCCGGGCTGATCGCCGGTATCGGTCGGGTTTCGGGGGTCGAGTGCCTGATCGTCGCCAACGATGCCACGGTCAAGGGCGGCACCTACTACCCGCTGACCGTGAAAAAGCACCTGCGCGCCCAGGCGATTGCCCGCGAGAACCGCCTGCCATGCATCTATCTGGTCGATTCCGGTGGCGCCAACCTGCCGCGCCAGGATGAGGTGTTCCCCGACCGCGAGCACTTTGGCCGGATTTTCTTCAATCAAGCCAACCTGAGTGCCGCCGGCATCCCACAGATTGCCGTGGTCATGGGCTCCTGCACCGCTGGCGGGGCCTACGTGCCGGCCATGGCCGACGAGGCGATCATGGTCCGCAACCAGGCGACCATTTTTCTCGCCGGCCCGCCGCTGGTCAAAGCCGCTACCGGCGAAGTGGTCAGCGCCGAAGAACTGGGCGGGGCTGACGTGCACTGCAAGACCTCGGGGGTGGCCGACCATTACGCCGAGAACGATGAACACGCTCTGGCGCTGGCCCGACGCTGCATCGCCAACCTCAACTGGCGCAAGCAGGGTCAGTTGCAGGTGCAGCCACCTCGCCCGCCGCGCTACCCGGTCGAAGAACTGTACGGCGTGATCCCCAGCGATAGCCGCCAGCCGTTCGACGTTCGCGAAGTGATTGCCCGGCTGGTCGACGACAGTCAGTTCGATGAATTCAAGGCGCTGTACGGAGCCACCCTGGTCTGCGGCTTCGCCCACCTGCACGGCTACCCGGTCGCGATTCTGGCCAACAATGGCATCCTGTTCAGCGAGTCCGCCCAGAAAGGTGCGCACTTCATCGAGCTGGCCTGCCAGCGCGGCATCCCGCTGCTGTTTTTGCAGAACATCACCGGCTTCATGGTCGGTCAGAAATACGAAGCAGGCGGCATCGCCAAGCATGGCGCCAAGCTGGTCACCGCCGTGGCCTGCGCCCAGGTGCCGAAATTCACGGTGATCATTGGCGGCAGTTTCGGTGCCGGCAATTACGGCATGTGCGGGCGCGCCTACGACCCGCGTTTTCTGTGGATGTGGCCCAATGCGCGGATCTCGGTCATGGGTGGCGAACAGGCCGCCGGCGTGCTGGCCCAGGTCAAGCGCGAGCAGGCCGAACGTGCCGGCGAAAGCTTCAGCAGCGAACAGGACGCCGCCATTCGCCAACCGATCCTCGACCAGTATGAACACCAGGGCCACCCCTACTACTCCAGCGCCAGGCTCTGGGACGATGGGGTCATCGACCCGGCGCAAACCCGTGAGGTTCTGGGCCTGGCCCTGTCAGCAGCGCTCAGTGCGCCGATCGAGCCGACCCGGTTCGGGGTCTTCCGGATGTAAAGCTAACGAGCGAGACAGCGCATGACCACCTTCAACACCCTAGAACTCGACTTCAGCCCGCGTGGCGTGGCGACCCTGTGGCTCAACCGGCCAGAGAAGAACAATGCCTTCAATGCCGAGATGATTGCTGAACTGCTGCGGGCCTTTGATTGCGTGCAGCAGTACAACGCGGTGCGCTTTATGCTGCTGCGCGCCCGTGGCAAGCATTTTTGCGCCGGGGCCGACCTGGAATGGATGCGGGCCGCCGCCGCGCTTGATTACAACGCCAACCTGGAGGATGCCCAAGAGCTGGCCGAAGTCATGGCCCGCCTTGAGCAGTTGCCGGTCCCGACCCTGGCCGTGGTGCAAGGCGCAGCCTATGGTGGCGCACTGGGGCTGATCAGTTGCTGCGACATGGCCATCGGCACCCCGGACAGTCAGTTCTGCCTGTCGGAAGTGCGTATTGGCCTGACCCCGGCAGTGATCAGCCCGTTCGTGGTCAAGGCCATTGGTGAGCGTGCCATGCGCCGCTACGCCCTGAGCGCCGAACGCTTCAGCGGTGAAACCGCCCGCGAGCTGGGGCTGCTGGCCGAATGTCACCCGGCCGCGGAGCTGGAAACTGAAGTGCAACGCTGGACCGACAATCTGCTGCTCAACAGCCCTGCCGCACTGCGCAGTACCAAGGCGCTGCTGCGGGAGGTCAAGCATGGCGAACTGTCACCGGCACTACGCCGTTATACCGAGGAGGCCATAGCCCGCATCAGGGTCAGCCCCGAAGGTCAGGAAGGGCTCAAGGCGTTTCTGGAAAAACGCCCGCCACGGTGGCAGCAGTCATGAGCCTGCGCCAGTCTGGATTGCCACGTCGCTACGCTCCTCGCAATGACGGTGGGGTGTCTCGTCGTCGCTATGCCCCGCGCAGTGACGGTATGGTCCGCTCCCCGAACGCACCGGAGACCATCCCCCACCCCCCGGTAGGAGCGACCTGCGGCCGCGAACAGACTCCGCTACCCCCCTCAACGCCGTCATTCGTGCTCGCGGAGCGCTCCTACCCCAGCACCACGGCCTCTTCCCCCAATGGCTTGCTCATCCCAACGGTATCGTTGGTCAAGGAGTCCCCATGATCCAAACATTGCTGATCGCCAACCGTGGCGAGATCGCCTGCCGGATCATCCGCACCGCCCGGGCACTGGGCATCACCACGGTCGCCGTCCACAGCGACAGTGACCGCGATGCCCGCCATGTCCGTGAGGCCGATCGCGCCATCAGTCTGGGCGGAGCCAAGCCCGCCGACAGCTACCTGCGCAGCACAGCCCTGATCGAGGCGGCCCGGGCCAGCGGGGCCGAAGCCATCCACCCTGGCTATGGCTTTGTATCGGAAAACGCCGGTTTCGCCCGCGCCTGCGAACAGGCCGGACTGATTTTCATCGGCCCGCCAGCCAGCGCAATTGAAGCCATGGGCAGCAAATCGGCGGCCAAGGCCCTGATGGCAGAGGCCGGAGTGCCACTGGTGCCCGGTTACCACGGCGACGAGCAGAGCCTGCAGCGCTTTCGCGCCGAAGCCGCCCACATCGGTTACCCGGTACTGCTCAAGGCCGCCGCCGGAGGCGGTGGCAAAGGCATGAAGGTAGTCGAACGCGAAGCCGATCTGGAGCAGGCCCTGGCCTCAGCCCAGCGCGAAGCCCAGGCGGCCTTTGGCGATGCCCGCATGCTGGTGGAAAAATACCTGCTCAAACCGCGGCATGTGGAAATCCAGGTATTCGCCGACCAGCATGGCCACTGCCTGTATCTCAACGAGCGCGACTGCTCGATCCAGCGCCGTCACCAGAAAGTGGTCGAAGAAGCCCCGGCTCCCGGCCTCAACCCCGAGCAACGCCAGGCCATGGGGCAGGCAGCAGTACGCGCGGCCCAGGCCATTGGTTATGTCGGGGCTGGCACCGTCGAGTTTCTGCTGGATCAGCGCGGTGACTTTTTCTTCATGGAGATGAACACCCGGTTGCAGGTAGAACACCCGGTCACCGAGGCCATTACCGACCTGGATCTGGTTGACTGGCAACTGCGCATCGCCAGCGGCGAACCCCTGCCCCTGAGCCAGGAGCAGGTGCCGCTGAACGGTCATGCCATCGAAGTGCGCCTGTACGCCGAAGATCCGGCCAACGAGTTTCTGCCGTCGACCGGTAGCCTGGAGCTTTACCGCGAAGCGCCCGCCGGCCCGGGCCGGCGTATTGATAGCGGCGTGAGCGAAGGTGACAGTATCTCGCCCTGGTACGATCCGATGCTGGGCAAGCTGATCGCCTGGGGCGAAGACCGCGAACAGGCCCGCCGCCGGTTGCTGGCCATGCTCGATGAAACTCTGGTTGGCGGCGTCAGCACCAACCTGGCCTTTCTGCGTCGGGTGCTCGCGCATCCAGCCTTCGCCGCCAGTGAGCTGGACACCGATTTTATCCCACGCCATCAGGCCGAACTGCTGCCAGCCGCCACGGACTTGCCAGACAACTTCTGGGCGCTGGCCGCCGATGCCTGGTTGCTGACCCTGCCCGCCGAGATCCGAGCTGATGATCCCTACTCACCCTGGTCCGTCCGGCGCGGCTGGCGCGCCGGTCTGCCCTGCACCCAAGCCCTGTATCTGCAGTGCCGCAATCAGCAGCGCCGGGTGATGCCAGGGTTGCACAGCCGGCTGGAGGGCAATTGGCTGATCGCTGACGACGGCCAACGTTATCGTGTGCTACGCCAGGACCGGCACCTCTATCTGGATTGGCACGGAGAGCTGTACCAGCTTGCCGAGGTCGACGCGCTGGCAGCCGCCGAACGACATCAGCATCCCGGAGACCTGAGTGCACCAATGAACGGCAGCATCGTCAAACTGCTGGTCAACCCGGGCGATCAGGTCGAGGCCGGGGCCACGCTGGTGATTCTCGAAGCGATGAAAATGGAACACAGCATCCGGGCCCCGCAAGCCGGCACCGTGCAGGCGGTGTATTGCGCCGAGGGCCAGTTGGTGAGTGAAGGTGAGCCGTTGGTGGAGCTGGGGGATGACTGATTGCCCTGCACTTTCTGGATTGCCACGGGCCTGTGGCCCTCGCAATGACGGGGGATGGAGCCGGTGCGCGATACTCTAGCCCCCACGCAAACCGTCATTGCGAGCCGCGCAGCGGTGTGGCAATCCAGGGTGCGGTTGTGTTGGGGTGGGCGCATGGATTGCCACGGGCCTGCGGCCCTCGCAATGACGGGGTACAGAACCGGTGCGCGATGCTCTAGCCCCTACCCCATACCGTCATTGCGAGCCGCACAGCGGCGCGGCAATCCAGGGTGCGGTTGTGCTGTGCCCCTTCCCTGTGCGCCGCTTATGCGAAACACTAGAACCATGAGCATACAACTATCAGGAACCCCATGATCCAGTCCTTACCCCAGCACGTCCGCCTGGTCGAAGTCGGCCCGCGTGACGGACTGCAGAACGAACAGCAACCGATCAGCGTGGCCGACAAGGTCCGGCTGGTCGATGACCTGAGTGCCGCCGGTCTGTCCAGCATTGAAGTCGGCAGCTTCGTCTCGCCCAAGTGGGTACCGCAGATGGCCGGCTCGGCCGAAGTGTTCGCCGCCATCACGCAGCGCCCCAACGTCAACTACAGCGCCCTGACCCCAAACCTGAAAGGCTTCGAGGCGGCGCTGGACGCCGGGGTTAAAGAAGTTGCGGTGTTCGCGGCCGCCTCCGAGGCGTTTTCGCAGAAGAACATCAACTGTTCGATCAGCGAAAGCCTGGAGCGCTTTGCCCCGGTCATGGCCGCGGCCAAGGCCCATAACATCCGCGTACGCGGCTATATCTCCTGCGTACTCGGTTGCCCTTATGACGGCGAAGTCGCCCCCGAGCAGGTCAGCAGCATCGCCCGCGAGCTGATCGCCATGGGCTGCTATGAAATCTCGCTCGGCGACACCATTGGCGTGGGCACCGCCGGCGCCACTCGCCGGCTGTTCGAGATCGCGGCCCGTGACATTCCCCGAGAACAGCTGGCCGGACACTTTCACGACACCTACGGTCAGGCCCTGGCCAACATATACGCCAGCCTGCTCGAAGGCATCAGCGTGTTCGACAGCTCGGTCGCCGGGCTGGGCGGCTGTCCCTACGCCAAGGGTGCCACCGGCAATGTCGCCACAGAAGATGTGCTCTACCTGCTCAATGGCCTGGGCATCGACACCGGTATCGATCTGGAACGACTGATTGCCGCCGGCCAGCGCATCTGCGCAGTATTGGACAAAGCCAACGGCTCACGGGTAGCCCGCGCCTGGCTGGCCAAAGCCTGAGGAGCCTGCTTAGGAGATCGCCTTGAACTCGCCACTATGGACCCCTAGCAGCGAACGGGTTGCGGCCAGCCGAATGACTGCGTTTCGCCATTTCATCAATCAGCGTCACAACCTGCAACTGAGCGATTACCCGGCCCTGCATGCCTGGAGCATCGAGTCGCGGGCCGAGTTCTGGCAAGCCATCACGGACTTTTTCGCAGTACATTTTCACCAGCCGGCTAAGCAGGTGCTCGAAGAAGGTCCATTGATGCCCGATGCACGCTGGTTCCCCGGTGCCACCCTGAACTTCGCCGAGCATCTGCTGCGTCGCCGCGACGAACATCCGGCGCTGGTGGCAGTGGCTGAAGAAGGCAGCCGCGAGGTGCTCAGCTACGCCGGTCTGGCCGCCGAAGTTGCCGGACTGCAACAGCGGCTCAAGGCCATCGGCGTCGGGATCGGCGACCGGGTGGCGGCGTTCATGCCCAATACCTGGCAAACCGTGGTCGGCATGCTCGCCACGGCCAGTCTCGGCGCCACCTGGTCATCCTGCTCGCCGGACTTCGGCACCCAGGGCGTGATTGACCGTTTCGGCCAGATCCGGCCCAAGGTCCTGATTGCCTGTGCCGGCTACCGTTACGCCGGCAAGACCCAGGATGTCACCGTCAAACTCAACGAGATCCTCGCCCAGTTACCGGATTTGCAGCAGTTGCTGGTCGTGCCCTACGCCCGCGCACAGACCCGTGCTGACGAGTTTCACACCCGCGCCGCCGTCAGCCTGTGGCAGGACTTCTACCAGCCCGGCGGTGAGCCTGACTTCACTCCGGTAATGTTCGAGCAGCCGCTATACATTCTCTACTCCAGCGGCACCACCGGAGTACCCAAGTGCATTGTTCACGGAGCCGGCGGCACCCTGCTGCAACATCTCAAGGAACTCGGCCTGCATACCGACCTGGGCGCGGACGATACCCTGTTCTACTTCTCCACCTGCGGCTGGATGATGTGGAACTGGCTGGTTTCAGGATTGGCGCTGGGAGCCACCCTGGTGCTATTCGACGGCTCGCCCTTTCACCCCGGTGCCGAGCGTTTGATCGACCTGATCGACGCTGAGGACATCAGTGTATTCGGCACCAGCGCCAAGTACCTGGCGGCACTGGAGAAAGCCGGTGTACGTCCTGGCCAGAGCCATCGTCTGGAGCGGCTCAGGACAGTCCTCTCGACCGGTTCACCGCTGGCCCACGAGGGCTTCGATTATGTCTACCGCGAGTTCAAGACCGACCTGTGTCTGGCCTCGATTTCCGGTGGCACTGACATTGTTTCCTGCTTTGCCCTCGGCAACCCTACCCTGCCGGTGTGGCGCGGTGAGCTGCAATGCAAGGGCCTGGGCATGGCGGTCGAGATCTGGGACGACGCCGGTCAGCAGCTGAACCAGGGTAAGGGCGAACTGGTCTGCACCCGGCATTTCCCCTCCATGCCGGTGGGATTCTGGAACGATGCTGACGGCAGTAAATTCCGCGCTGCCTACTTCGAGCGCTTCCCGGGCATCTGGGCCCATGGTGACTATGCCGAGCTGACCGAACATGGCGGGCTGGTGATTCATGGTCGCTCGGATGCAGTGCTCAATCCTGGCGGCGTGCGCATCGGTACGGCGGAAATCTATCGCCAGGTGGAAAAGATCGACGAAGTGCTGGAATCCCTGGCCATCGGTCAGGACTGGCAAGGCGATGTCCGGGTGGTGCTGTTCGTGCGCCTGCGTGACGGCCTGACGCTGGATGAACCATTGCGCGAGCGCATCCGCCAGCAGATCCGCGCCAACACCACGCCGCGCCATGTACCGGCGCGCATCGTTGCGGTGGCCGACATCCCCCGCACCCTGAGCGGCAAGATTGTCGAGCTGGCAGTGCGCAACGTGGTCCACGGGCGGGCGGTGAAAAACACCGAGGCACTGGCCAACCCCGAGGCGCTGGAGCTGTTTCGCGACTTGCCGCAGCTGCGCTCCTGAGCCTCAGGAGCGTCCGTGATCGGCCGGATCTACCCCCTTGATCCGATGCCAGCCATCGTCGGTGCGCTCAACCCGATAGCGCGCCCAGCGGGCGAATTCCGACAACCGGCAAATGCCCTCACTACCCAGCCCATTGCCGGCCACCACCCGATAGCGTACCCGGCCACTGCGACCGGGTCGGCGCGGCAGGATGAACAGAATCTGGCGCACCGCCCAGTTGCTGCCCGGCAGGCCATTGCTGTAGCAGCCTGACTCGACCAGATCGGCCTCACTCACCCCGTGGCTCTTGGCATGCTCGTTGGCCAGCTCGACCAAGTGCAGCAGATCATCGAACTCGATATCGACATAAGCGTTCATCTGCCGCAGGGCATAGTGGAAATCCTCCGGGGCGATGCCCGGCGTGCGCTGCACCTGATAACGGGCCAGTGCCAGCGGATAACGCCGCCAGTGAAACAGATTGTTGAACAGCAGCGCGGCCGCCACAATTACCAGCGCATCGAGCAGAATCGGGTAGAGCAGAAAGCCAAAACCGGCCTGCTGGATAGCCGGGCCACCCAGCACAGCAATCATCGCCGTAGCCCCACCCGGTGGATGCAGGCAACGTAAAACCATCATCAGGAAAATACTGGCACCAACCGCCAGCGCCGCAACCCAGGCTCCCAACGGCAGCCAGGTGGCACAGGCAACACCTACCGCGGCAGAAACCAGATGACCACCCACCACCGACCAGGGCTGCGACAACATGCCGTGCGGCATGGCGAAAACCAGCACCGTGGTCGCCCCCATTGAACCGGTCACCCACAGTGCAGTATCACCGCCCAGTGCCTGATGAGTGATCCAGTAGACCAGCAGCAATGCCAGGGTGGCACCAACAGCGGAGATCAGTTTTTCCTGGTAGCTGGTACTGTCGGGAGTCCAGCCGATCCCGCTCAGCAGCCAGCGAAAACCTGTACGCCCCATGCACGCCCCCAAAAAAGCGACCATGATAACGGCTGCGACCACTGATCGCACCATTTTGGGGCAATCACACGCAACACCAGAATGACCTATGCTCTGAGAAATGACTTTGAATGAGGTAAACGACCATGCTCGCGCTGGCTGACGAACCCCTGAACATGAGTGATGCCGCTGCCGTGCTGCTCACTCAGGAGCAGATCGATGAACTGCTCGAACGACTGCCCGGCTGGACCCTGCGTCAGGTCGATGGCATTCCCAGAATCGAAAAAACCTACAAGCTCAAGGACTTCGCCCAGGCGCTGGCGTTGACCAACCGGATCGGCGAGCTGGCCGAACAAACCGGCCACCACCCGGCACTACTGACCGAGTGGGGCAAGGTCACGGTAAGCTGGTGGACCCACTTTCTCGGCGGCCTGCATCGCAACGACCTGATCATGGCGGCGCGCACCGAACAGCTGGCGGATTGAGGGCTGCAAGATGGCATTCCAGCCAAATACCGGGCGCACAACGTGACCTACATCACAGTTTCCCCACCTGCGGCCACTGCTCATAGTGCATGGCAACTAGTCTGAAATCTGTTGTAGCCAAATTGTCTAATTACCAGCCCACAACGGGGCTAACATCAGTGAACGGACCGCGAAAACTATGGTCCGAATCTGTGACCAGCCGTATACGAGCAGCGTACAAGGTCATCGACGACGAATCGTTCCATCACACCAATGACGGAACGTGGCAAGGAACCCACAAGGTCACTGCTAAAAATAAGAAGGCACCCACTATGAAACAACTTATCAAGGGCAAATTGCCCACCATTACGCTGATTTTTCTGGCAACCGGACTGCTGTTGATCCTGCCAAATATCCATTGAAAGACGCTGTTGAGGTTCACGGTTAAAATGGCGCTTTATTTTGTGCCGGAGTAACCGTGAACATTTCAAAGCCTTTTGCCGATCTGGTCTGGTCTGATGATGGCCAGCCCTATTCCAGTCAGTTCGACGACGTGTATTTCTCGCGCGAATCAGGCCTGGAAGAAACCCGGCATGTGTTTCTGGCCAACAACCAACTGGCCGAACGCTGGGAGAAGCTCAGGGCTGGCGGGCGCTTCTGCATTGCCGAGACCGGTTTTGGTACTGGCCTCAATTTCCTCTGTGCCTGGCAGCTATGGGATCAGTGCGCCCCACCAGACACCCACCTGCATTTTGTCAGTACCGAAAAATACCCCCTGAGCGCCGCGGATATGCAGCGCGCCGCTGTACTGTGGCCGGAGCTGGCGCTCTGGTCAGAGCAGTTGCTGGCTCAGTACAGCGACCTGGCACCCGGCTGGCACCAGTTTCAGCTTGATCAGGGACGGGTCACCCTGACCCTGCTGATCGGCGACCTGCTGGACAGCCTGCCGCTGCTCGACGCCAGCGTTGACGCCTGGTTCCTCGATGGCTTTGCACCGGCCAAGAATCCGGACATGTGGCAACCAGCGCTCTATGCCCAGATGGCCCGGCTGTCGCGCCCGGGAGCGACACTGGCAACCTTCACCAGCGTCGGTGCTGTACGCCGTGGCCTGCAGGACGCCGGTTTTGTCATGCGCAAGGTCAAGGGTTATGGCCGCAAGCGGGAAATGCTGGCTGGCGAGTTTGCCGGCTCAGCCGACTCAGCCTGGCAAGCGCCCTGGTATGCTCGCCCGCCCGTTGCTAGCCAACCTCAGCGTCAGGCGCTGGTGATCGGTGCTGGCCTGGCTGGCTGCGCCACAGCTTTTGCCCTGGCCCGGCGCGGCTGGCAGGTTAGCGTACTGGAACGCCACGCCGCACCGGCGCAGGAAGCTTCGGGCAACCCTCAGGGCATTCTCTACTGCAAGCTGTCACCCCACCAAACCCCGCTGTCACGATTTGTTCTGAGCAGCTATGCCTATGCCCTGCGGCTGCTACATGAACTGCTGGAGCAGAACGGCCAGCAATGGCAGCCCTGCGGCGTCCTGCAACTACCCACCAGCGACAAGGAAGCCCAGCGCCAGCAGGCGCTGGCCGAACTGGGCTGGCCTGACACACTGCTCAGGCTGGTTGATCAGGTGGAAGCCAGCCAACTGGCCGGGGTGACAACGCCCAGTGGCGGGCTGTGGTTCGAAGGCGGCGGCTGGGTCAATCCGCCAAGCCTGTGTCAGGCGCTGTTACAGCATCCAAACATCAAGGTGCTGACCCACCATCAGACGCTGAGCCTTGCCGCCAGCGAACACGGCTGGCAGGCGCTGGATCATGAAGGGCAGATACTGGCCAGTGCGCCTCAGGTCGTGATCTGCGGCGCTGCCGACAGCCTGCGTCTTGCGCCCAGTGCGCACCTGCCACTCAAGGCCATTCGCGGGCAAGTCACCCATCTGCCAGCCACAACAGCAAGCCAGGCATTGCGCACCGTGCTCTGCGCCGAAGGCTACGTCTCACCGGCCCGGCTGGGCGAGCATCACGTAGGTGCCAGCTTTCGTTTCGACCGGCTGGACACCGAGCCCAGCCAGGAGGAAACCGAAAGCAATCTGGGGCTGCTGCAGCAGCTTTCCCCCGCCCTGGCGGCCAGCCTCCAGGTCGAACAACTCGACCCCGCCAGCCTGCCGGCGCGAGCCGCGCTGCGCTGCACGACTCCGGACTACCTGCCGGTCATTGGTCCGTTGGTGGACGCCGAAGTTTTCCGTGAGCGCTATGCCGAACTGGCCAAAGACGCCTCACGCCAGCCGACAGCAGGCGCGCCCTGGCTGGCCGGGCTGCATGTCAACGCAGCGCATGGTTCACGCGGGCTGATCAGCGCGCCCTTGAGTGGTGAGCTGGTAGCGGCCTGGATCTGTGATGAACCCCTGCCCCTGCCCCGCGACCTGGCCGAAGCAGTACACCCAAGCCGGTTTCTGCTGCGCGAACTGATTCGCGGACGAGGCCGTGCGGGTCAGGCTTGAGGTATTAAACCAGCGCCGTCACGCCTTCATACAACAGCTTGCCGCCAGTCAGGAACAGGAAGATGTAGCACAACTGATAGATCAGCTTTTCATTGCTGCGTTGCAGCAGCCAAAAGCCCAGTCGCACTCCGATTGGCGCCAACGGCAGCAGTACCAGTGCGGTCAGCAGGTTGGCGGTATTGAACTGGCCAAGATAGATATAGGCCGGCACCTTGGCCAGGTTGGTGATGGCGAAGAACACCGCGATGGTGCCCATCAGAATGGTCTTTTCCAGTTTCTGTGGCAGCAGGTAAACATTGATCGGCGGCCCGCCGGCATGAATCCCGAAGCTGGTGAAGCCGGCTACTGCACCCCAGAAACCGCCACGGGCCCTGCTCGGGCCACGCTTGGGCGGCTCACCGCGGCGCAACCAGATATTAAGGGTGAAGACCAGTGCGATGACTCCGATGATGATCTGGATGTGCGCATCATTGAGCATCCGGAACGTCAGCGCGCCAATCACCACGCCAGCCAAGGAGGCCGGAATGATGATCCGCAGATTGACCGCATCCCAGCGGCCACGAAAGGTCCGCAGCGCCATCAGGTCCATGGCACAGAGAATCGGCAGCAGAATGGCCGCTGCCACCTGCGGCGAGACCACTAGGGCCATCAGCGGTACTGACAAAATCGAGATATTGCCGCCAAACCCACCTTTGGCAAGACCGTATAGCAGGACGGCGGGAACGGCACAGAGATAGAAAAACGGATCGGTGATCATGACAAAGCGGGCTTAGGGCATACCTGAATAACTGGCCCGGCAGTGTATCATCTATGACTCAACCGACCATGGCATCATCCGAGAAGTAGACCATGCTGATTCCCTATCAAATGCTCGAAGCCGATACCCTGCAGCGTCTGCTGGAGGATTTCGTCACCCGCGACGGCACCGACAACGGCTATGACGACACGCTGGAACAGCGCGTCGCCCGGCTGCGAACCATGCTGGAACGGCGTGAGGTGCTGATCGTATTCCACCCCGACACCGGCGATACCAGCCTGGCTCACCGCCGCGATGTCCCGCGCGAGATGCTGGACGAGTTGGAGTAAGTCCAGCCTCTGCATCGCGGGCACAACAGCGCCTCAGCGCAACAAATCCGCCAGCGCCATCATCGCCGGGCGAGTAGTCGGGAAGGTGTAGCCGCTGCTGGCGATCGGGTGGGATGACAAGCGCACCACTACCAGGCCCACCGTCGGATTGACGTGAATCATCTGCCCATGCACCCCCAGCGCTTCATAGCCGCCATCGGCGTTGTGGCTGATCCACCACTGGTTGCGATAGGAATAACCTGGCTGGAAGTCCCGACCCGAGGCCTTGAAGGCCTCCCTATCGGCACCTTCAAGAATGCTGCGCACCACACTGCTACTGACGATCTGCCGACCATTGAAGCGTCCCTCATTGCGCATCATTTCGCCGAAGCGGGCCAGATCACGCAGGGTCGCGTTCATCCCCGCTCCGGCCCAGCCGGTGCCGTGCCGATCCAGCAGCATGTAGGCGTCCTGTTCGGCACCAAGGGGTTGCCAGATCCGCTCGCTGATCAGATCGGACAGGCGCTGACCACTGGCCCGCCGTACCAGCCAGCCCAGCACTTCGGTGTGCACGGTGCGGTAGATAAAGCCCTGGCCATGCTCACCGGCGGCGCCGATCGTGGGCAGGTAACTGTACAGTTCACGGGCCCCCGGATAATCGGCCGGAGCTGGAACCATGCCGGCGGCCACGGCGTACTGCAGCACATCGGAGCGCTCATCACCGTAAATTTCGCTGTAATCGATGTCAGCGGTCATGTTCAGCACCTGCTGCACGGTCGCGCCCTGCCAGCCGCTGCCTTCCAGTTCCGGCAGATAATCGGTCACCTGCGCATCTGCCTTGATCAGACCTTCCTCGATCAACATGCTGGCAATCAGGCCGGTAAAGGACTTGGTCACCGACCACAGCTGGTGTGGCAGATGGGCAGTCTGGCCCTGGTGATAGGCTTCGTAAATAACCTTGCCGTCCTTCATGATCAGGGTCGAATCGGCGTAGCTATCGGTCAGATAGTCGATAAAGCTCAGTTCATTGCCATCGGGTCCGGTAAAACGCAGCGCCTCGATCCGCTCACGCCAGTCCTCACCAACTGGCAGCTCGGATACCGGCCCTGCTCCCCGGGCAATATTGCGACTGGGCAACAGCTCGCGCATATGGTGGAAGGCCCAGCGAACATTCGGGTACTGAGACAGAAAATTGGCCGCGGTAACCTGACGCTCAGCCGGTGGCGGGAAGCCCTGCATCAGTTGCAGGCGGTCCAGACGCACGCTATCAGGGCTGGGCAAGCTTGGCGATTGGGCCAGAAGCGGAGTGGAAAAGCTGGATAGCAACACACACAGAGCCAGAGGACGAAGACGCATGGACAACTCCCATTGTCATTGTTGTTTGCATCCAGCCTAGCGGCCCTTGGGCGTTGCGTCATCATCGAACACAGTCAGTGATAACGGCCAATAAGCCTTTTGGCCAGACACAAAAAAGGGGCCGGCAAGCCGGCCCCAAAAACAACAGGAGCAGTTTTACTTCAGATCAACGCTGGGCTACAGCGGCCGACTTCGGCAGCTTGAAGGTCCAGAGCATGCCGCCCTGATTGAAGTCCTTCACCCGCTCGGCCACCTGGCCACCCCACAGCGGTACCGCGCCACCCCAGCCGGACAGGACAGATACATACTGTTCACCGTCCATTTCCCAGGTCACCGGCGAGCCGATAACCCCGGAACCGGTGTTGAACTCCCAGAGCTTCTCGCCGTTCTGGGCGTTGAACGCCATCAGGTAGCCTTCCGGGTTACCGGTAAATACCAGGTTGCCGGCTGTGCTCAGTACCCCACCCCACAGCGGTGCCGGGTTCTTCACGCGCCAGACTTCCTTGCCCTGAACCGGATCGATGGCACGCAGGACACCGATGTAGTCGTCATGCAGCGGCTTGATGGTAAAGCCCGCACCCAGATAGGCGGCGCCTTTCTTGTATGCAGTGCCTTCGTTCCAGATGTCCATGCCCCACTCGTTTGAAGGCACATAGAACAGCCCGGTCTGCTGGCTGTAGGACATCGGCATCCAGTTCTTGCCGCCCAGGAACGCTGGCGCGCTGAATACGGTCCGGCCGGCTTCGCCTTCGGCTGTCGGTGCCCCCGGACGGTTGCTGTCATCGAACACCGGCCGGCCATTGCGATCCAGACCCTTGGCCCAGGTGATCTTGTCAACGAACGGGAAGCCGCGAATGAACTTGCCGTTGGTACGATCCAGGACGTAGAAGAAGCCGTTACGGTCGGCGGTGGCAGCAGCTTTCACTTCCTTGCGACCATCGCGGTAGTTGAACGAAATCAGCTCGTTGACACCGTCATAATCCCAGCCGTCGTTCGGGGTGGTCTGGAAGTGCCACTTGATCTCACCGGTATCCGGGTCGAGTGCCAGACGCGAGGCGGAGTACAGGTTGTCACCGCGGCGCATGTGCGAGTTCCAGGGAGCCGGGTTACCAGTACCGAACAGCAGCAGGTTGGTTTCCGGATCGTAATAGCCGCCCAGCCAGGGCGCCGAACCACCGGTCTTCCACAGGTCGCCCGGCCAGGTCTTGTTGGCCTGACCACCGGAGATACCAGCTTCAACCGCCTTGCCGTCCTTGTAGACATAACCCATGTGACCTTCCACGGTCGGACGGGTCCACAGCAGTTCGCCGTTGGTCGGATCATAGGCCTCGATCTTGCCGACTACCCCGAACTCACCACCGGACACCCCAGTGATCAGTTTGCCGTTGATGATCAGTGGTGCGGCGGTAATCGAGTAACCGGCCTTGTAGTCTTCCACGGTCTTGCGCCAGACCACCCGGCCAGTGTCCTTGTTCAGGGCAACCAGACGCGCATCCAGAGTACCGAAGATCACCAGGTCGCCATACAGAGCGACACCCCGGTTGATCACGTCACAGCAGGGCATGATGCCGTCGGGCAGACGGTGGTCGTATTGCCACAGCTTGCGGCCGGTCTTGGCGTCCACGGCAAATACCCGCGAATAGGAACCGGTGATATACATCACCCCGTCCTTGATCATCGGCTGGGCTTGCTGGCCGCGTTGTTTTTCACCACCCAGAGAAAACGCCCAGACCGGTTGCAGTTGGTCGACGTTGCTGGCGTTAAGCGCGGTCAGCGGGCTGTAACGCTGGCCCTGCAGGCCCATGCCATTGGTGACGATCTGGTGGGTGGTAGTGGCATCCGTCAGGATGTCTTCATCGGTCACGTTGGCGGCGGCCATGCCAGAGAAAGTCATGGCACTCACCAAGGCGGTGAGGATGAAGGGCGAGCGTACACGTTGTGTCATTGCTGCTACCTCTGAGTGATTGTTGTGTGTTGTTCATGTCAGCGGCGAAACGGGAAATTTTCCTGCTTCTGGCTGTGATTCTTCGCCGCAAGGGGCTTGGCAACAATTCAACCCAGGGGTGATTTATCTCATCACTTGGTAGCAGTACCGAGCTGAGAGCCACCAGCCAGAGCGGCTGAATAGCAGGCAAAAAAAACCGGCTTGCGTGAGGAGGTGAATACGCAAGCCGGCGGCAAATAAAGCCCAAGTCACACTAACGATAGGTTCAAATGTCCTCGTACAGCCCGGGCCGCATATAGCGCAGGCCATATCGGGCATAGAGTGCTGCCATACGTCCGTCGAGAATCATTTCCTCGGCCACATCGCCCAGGGCATATGCCAGTTGACGGTTGGCCTCATGTACCGCCATGCCCAGATCCCAGACCTGCTTGCCCATGTTGGGATAGGCATTTTCGGTCAGTTGCATGCCGGCTTCAGGATTTTGGGCCAACAGCCAGTCGATCTCGGCCTGAGTCCCCATGACCGCATGCACTTCACCATCAATCATGGCCTGGAAAGCCGCACGAACACTGCGATAGTGGCGAGTCATCTTACTGAGCTGACCGTTCATCACGGTGGTCAGGTAGAACGACGGTACGGTGTCTTCCTCCACCCCGATCGGATGGTACTGGAACACCGAGATGCTCTTGACCTCATCGATCCTGCGCGGGTCGTAGGCAGCCTGCCAACGCTCGCGCTGGTAAGGGCCAAACATGTGCACCAGCTCGAACGCCGGATGCCCCAGGTCATCACGCTTGCTGCTGAAGGCCCGGTCATTGGGCACCCTCAGCATCACGTCGGCAACTTGCCCGGGACGCAGGTAGTGACCACGCCACAAATGATTGCGAAAGTCACCATCGATGGTCTCATCGGCGAGCATCCACTGGATTTCCAGCCGGGTTCCCAGCCCCTCGGCCAACGCCTGTGCCAACTCGACATCGACCCCGCGCGGAGTATCACCATCCATGAAGCTGTACGGCGGGAAGTCCTGATACAGGGCTACCCGCAGCACACCCGACTCGATGATCTCGTCATATTCGCGGATATGGGTAATGTTCAGCGCCTGTGCCGGCAGACACACCAACAGGCACAGCCACAACCAGCATCGCCGCAGGTTCATGACTTATTGCTCCACGGCAACGGTTTCCAGCCAGGTCCGAATGGCCCACAGGGCTTCCTGGCTGAGGATATCGGCCATTTTCGGCATATATACCCGGCCATCGCGCACTGCACCGTTGATTACCCGCTCCTTGTACCACTCGTCACCGTAATCACCGACCTCAAGGTAGCGCAGGTCCGGGGTCATACCACCAGAAATGCCCTCCAGACCATGGCAGGCCGCACAGTTCTGGTTATAGGCCGAAGCACCGATCCGCACCGCCAGCTCATGATCCGGATGCGGCTCGCGGTAGGGATTGCTTTCGTGCCACTCATCACCCAGCTTCTCCAGGCCCTTGGTATCCACCGGCTGGGGAGTCACATCACCATGAGCGAAGACCTGACCGGCTGCCAGACACAGCCCCAGGGCGGAAACTTTCAGAAGGTTCTTGTAATGATTCATACTGCTCACCTCGCGGCCGTGTGGTTCACGGAATTTTTTCAAGTGTCGTGAGCATGGTAGGAATCCCTGACTAGCAGCCCAATCCTGCTTTGGTGGTCGGGGTTTAGTTCCTTGGTAGTAGATAAATCAGTCTCCCCCGGCGGTTGACTGTCCAGTGTGTTTTTCCCGCGCATACCGGGTGTTTTTCCGTTTCGCGGTTGAGCCGCGCTCTCGAAGATGAGGGCGTGGACCAGCATTCGCTGCCCCTCAACCAACAGGAAAGAGACCCATGACAACAAGAAACCCGCACAGCCTCAGGCCTGTCGCCCGCCTCGTCAGCCATCTGGTTCTGGCCACCGGCCTGGGCCTGGCCAGTAATGCCGCCCTGGCCAAGCCGGTGACCTGGGACGACATTGCCAACGATCACCTGACCACCCACGACGTGCTGATGTATGGCCTTGGCAACAGCGCCCAGCGCTGGAGCCCGCTCAAGCAGGTCAATGCCGACAACGTGTTTCAGCTCACCCCGGCCTGGTCCTTCTCCTTTGGCGATGAAAAACAGCGCGGCCAGGAGTCCCAGGCTCTGGTTCATGACGGCGTGATCTACGTTACCGGTTCCTATTCGCGGATCTTCGCCATCGACGCCCGCACCGGCAAACGTCTGTGGAGTTACGCCCACCGCCTGCCCGATGACATCCGCCCGTGCTGCGATGTGGTCAATCGTGGCGCCGCCATCTATGGCGACAAGGTGTTTTTCGGCACCCTTGATGCCGGCATCGTAGCCCTGAACAAGGACACCGGCCGGGTAGTCTGGCGCGAGAAATTCGGCGACCATCGCGCCGGCTACACCATGACCGGCGCACCGACCATCGTCAAAGACAAGAAAACCGGCAAGGTCCTGCTGATCCATGGCAGCTCCGGCGATGAATTCGGTATCGTCGGCAAACTGTTCGCCCGCGATCCGGACACCGGCCAGGAAATCTGGATGCGGCCTTTCGTTGAAGGCCACATGGGTCGGCTGAACGGCAAGGACAGCACGCCGACTGGCGACATTAAAGCACCGAGCTGGCCGGACGACCCCAACTCACCGACCGGCAAGGTCGAGGCCTGGAGTCATGGTGGCGGCGCGCCCTGGCAGAGCGCCAGTTTCGACCCGGAAACCAACACCATCATCGTCGGCGCCGGCAACCCCGCGCCCTGGAACGGCTGGGCCAGAACGTCGCCAGACGGCAACCCGGCCGACTACGACAGCCTCTACACTTCGGGTCAGGTCGGTGTTGACCCGACCACCGGTGAAGTGAAGTGGTTCTATCAGCATACCCCCAACGATGCCTGGGATTTCTCCGGCAACAACGAGCTGGTGCTGTTCGACTACAAGGACGCCAAGGGCAAGACCATCAAGGCCACCGCCCACGCCGACCGCAACGGGTTCTTCTACGTAGTCGATCGCAACAATGGCAAACTGGTCAACGCCTTCCCGTTCGTCGACGGCATTACCTGGGCCAGCCACATCGACCTGGAAAGCGGCCGCCCGGTAGAAGTCGAAGGCCAGCGCCCGCCCCGCCTGCTACCCGGACAGGAGCGCAGTGAGGCAGTCGAGGTATCTCCGCCGTTCCTGGGTGGCAAGAACTGGAACCCCATGGCCTACAGCCAGGACACCGGCCTGTTCTACGTACCAGCCAACCACTGGAAAGAGGACTACTGGACCGAGCAGGTCAGCTACAACAAGGGCTCGGCCTACCTGGGCATGGGTTTCCGGATCAAGCGCCTGTATGACGATCACGTTGGCATCCTGCGGGCAATGAACCCAACTACCGGCAAAGTCGAGTGGGAGCACAAGGAACCGCTGCCACTGTGGGCCGGGGTACTGGCCACCGCCGGCAACCTGGTCTTCACCGGCACCAGTGACGGCTATTTCAAGGCCTTCGACGCCCGTACCGGCAATGAGCTGTGGCAATTCCAGACCGGCACCGGAATCATCTCGCCGCCGATCACCTGGGAGATGGACGGTGAACAGTATATTGGCGTGACCACCGGTTATGGCGGCGCTGTACCGCTGTGGGGTGGCGATATGGCCGAACTGACCAAACCGGTCGCCCAGGGTGGCTCGTTCTGGGTCTTCAAGCTGCCGGGCTGGAGCCAGTCCACCGCCAAACGCTGACCAGTACATGACGCGCCCGGCCCGCCGGGCGTCGTCACAGGAGACATAGCATGCCAAACCTTAACTACCCACTGATGTTGCTGGCACTGAGCAGCCTGCCGGTCAGCGCCCAGTTTGCCGATATCGATCAGGCTGATGCCGAAGTCATCAACGGCTGCCTGCTGATGCCCGGTACCCAGTGCGCTGGCAAGGATCTGCGCGGTGCCGATCTGCGCCACCAGGATCTGCGCAAAGCTGATTTCACTGGTGCCGATCTGCGTGATGCCGATCTGCGTCACGCCCGGCTCGACCAGGCTCGACTTGACGGCGCCGATTTGCGCGGTGCCAACCTCAACCGCGCCAGCCTGCAACAGACCGCCATGCGTGGCGTCAACGCCAGCAATGCCAGCTTTGTCGGCGTGCAGGGCTGGAATCTGACCGCCCAAAACGCCAACTTCAACGACGCCGATTTCACCGGCGCCAACCTGGAGTTCGCCCGCTTCAGCTCATCGACCATGCACAAGGTGATCTTCCGCGCGGCCAACCTGGAGATGGCCTGGCTACCGAAGACCGATCTGGCCGGCGCCGATCTGCGCGATGCCAATCTGCAGGAGTCGAAAATGAATCACGCCAATCTGGAGAATGCCGACCTGACCGGTGCCCGGCTGCATTATGGCACCTATCTGAACCTGCACATGACCGGCTGCACCGCCTGCCCGTTCGATTGGGAAAAGCAGTTGCCGATGACTCAGTTGGGTAAGTGAGGCGTTGCCTGCTCGTTCTGTGTCGCGCCGGCGCGCGACACCCCCAGGCCAGGCTAACTACTTCTGCGCAGACCGTCCGGGGAGCGTCGCGCGCCGGCGCGATGCTGGACCTGAACGCCCCGGTACTACCTCGAACCCCGCAATTACCCCGCCGCCTGCACCCGAATCACTCCGGCATCGATAGCCAGGTGCACCAGTTCGGTCAGTGAGCTGACGCCCAGTTTCTGCTTCAGCACTGTGAGATTGTTCGATACAGTCTTGCCGCTGATGCACAGCCGTTCGGCGATCTGCTTGGGCGGCATGCCCTTGGCCAGCATGACGAAAATCTCGAACTCACGCTGGGTCATCTCCCGCAAGCGTGGGTCGAGCTGGTCATCACTGCCGGCACAGGCCAGCTGGGTAGCCAGCTCCTGTTCGATATAACGCTGCCCGCCCAGACAGCGGCGTACCGCCTCCAGCAGCACTTGCGGCGCGGCACTCTTGGTAATGAACCCCAGGGCGCCGGTCGCCAGCGCCTGACGCACCAGCGGCAACTCGTCATGCATGCTGAAGAACAGAATGCGCAGCGACGGCCAGCGCTGCAGCAACCGACGAGCAGTTTCAATGCCACTGATGCCCGGCAGGCCAACATCCAGAATCACCAGATCCGGCACTTGCCGCTGGGCTGCCGCCAGTGCATCTTCGCCACTGGTTGCCTCCTCAATCTGCGCCTGGCCCAGCATCATCGCCAACAGGCTGCTGTAACCCTGGCGCACAATGGCATGATCATCCACCAACAGAATGTTCATCAGGCCACTCCTTTGAGGGGTATGTTCAGATTGAGCAGCAGACCCTCACCCGGCCGGGTAATGATCCGCAGCAGACTGTTGAGGCAACGTGCGCGCTCCTGCATCGAACGCAACCCTAACCCCGGCTCTGGCTCACCCGCCAGCCCTCGGCCATTGTCCTGCACGCTAACCGCCAGGGTCCGGCCCTGACGATGCAGGCGCACCCAGACCTGATCAGCCTGAGCATGCCGGGCAACATTGTTCAGCGCCTCCTGCAACAACCGGTACAGATGGGTACGGGCCTGGGACTCCAGCTCGGGCAGATCCTCGTCCAGCTCCAGGTGACACTGAATCGATTGCTGATGCTGCCACTGCTCGGTCAGCTGACGCAGCGCCTGTTCCAACCCCAACCGCTCCAGCACCACCGGATGCAGCTCGCGTACCAGTCGACGAAAACCCTGTTGCAGGCCGTCACAGGCCTGCAACAGGCGTCCGGCATGATCGCGCACATGCATAGGCCGGTCAGCAGCTTCACCCAGCATGAAGGCCTGGGCCCGAATGCCAGTCAGGTACTGGCCCAGATCGTCGTGCAGGGTGTGTGCCAGTTCGGCCCGTTCACGTTCCTGCAGATTCATCAGCGCGTGTGTCAGTTGTCGATTGCTGGCCTCAGCGCGTTGCAGTGCCGCGGCCATGCCGTTGAAGCGTCCGGCCAGATGGTTGAGTTCAGGCTGCTGACTGGGCATCAGCCGGGCATCCAGATCGCCGGTGCGAATCTGCTGCAAGCCTCTGAGCAAATCGTGGTAAGCCCGCAGACCGCGACGCAGGGCAATCTGAATGACCATCTGCGATAGCACCAGCGCAATGGCAAATACCACCAGCAGCAGGATCACCGACTCCCAGACCTCCTCCAGCTCGTCATGCGGGTCTGGGCTGATCATCCATTGCTGACCATCGGGAAAGGTTACGTATACGGGCGGGAAACCACGTTCGATCGCTGGCCGCATCCAGTGCAACAGCCAGTCGGGAAACTCATCACTGCTGGTCAGCACCAGTGGCTGGTCTGGACGGGAAATACGCACGTGGCGAATATTCTCGAACGGCTCCAGGGTACTCAGGTCGGCACTGCGTGACAGCCCGTCGAACAGATGCAGGGCCAGGGCCCGGCCGCTCTCCAGTTCGCGCACCACATCCTTTTCAGCCTGACGCAGCAGTACCAGCAGGGTTACTGCCAACACCAGCGCGAAAGCCGCGCAAACCCACAATTGCAGGCGCGCGGCGGTCGACAGACGCATCTCACTTGACCACGAAGTGGCCGGTCATCCCGCGACTTTCCAGGCCCTTGAGATAGAACTCATAGCGCCCAGGTACCAACGGGGTGAAAAAGATTTCTGCCTGTCCGGGCTTTTCGAACTCCAGCTCGTGCAGGTAGGCGGTCTTGATCTCGACATCTCCGGCCTCAACCTTGCGCAGGTGCGTGACCTTGAAGAAATCCGGCGCCTGGAAGGCGTATTCCTTCTGCCCGGACGAGATGATCTTGAGCCGATAGGCCTGACCGGTTTCGACCTCATATTCCTTGTGCGTCATGGCGAAGTCACTTTCTTCGTTACCCAGCACCAGATCAGGCAGCGTGACCGGGCGGCGAGTCAGATCACCGGCAGCCAGGGCGCTGTTGGCCAACAGCAAGCCAGCGCTCAGAATCGCGGCAGACAGGAAGATTGGGGTGTTTTTCATGGTTATGGCCCTTGTTCTCATGTTGTCGAGGTTCATGCTCGGACATGGGACAAGTCACCGAAATAGTACCTTGGTACTGGCGCGTTGGTACTTTCTTCATATTTACCCCCGACTTGCGCAGCACCATGCTGGAGCCATCACAAGAAGGAGGCTCTATGCGCACATTCGCCCTGCATACTCTGATCGGCCTGCTGATGCTGTTCAGCGCCACTCTGATCGCCACCCGGGCCCACGCCAGCCTCGAAGTCTCGATTGGCTATGTGGCCTGGACCCCTGATCCCGGCCCGATCATGTCCAATGTGATTCCGGAACCTGAAGATGCCGGTCTGCAAGGCGCGCAGCTGGCCATCGTCGATAACAACAGCACCGGACGCTTTCTCAAGCACAACTATCAGTTGAAGGTGGCCAGCGCCAGTGAACTGGATGCCACCCTGGACGCCGCCCGGGCCCTGCACGCCGAAGGTGTACGGCTGTTCGTCACCAACCTGCCGGCCGCCCCGTTGCAGCAACTGGCTGGCGAGTTCAGCGACAGCCTGCTGTTCAATGCCGGCAGCTACGACGATGGCCTGCGCAGCCATAGCTGCCTGCCCAACGTGCTGCACACTCTGCCCAGCCGGGCGATGCTGACCGATGCCCTGGCCCAGTTTCTGGCGCTGCGCAAGCAAACCCGCTGGCTGCTGATCAGCGGCAGTACCGAGGACGATCTGGCCTATGCCGAGGCAGTCAAGCGCAGCGCCAAGCGTTTCGGCCACCGGATCGTCGCCGAGAAACAATGGAGTTTCGATACCGACCTGCGCCGCGCCGCCCAGGCCGAAGTACCGCTGTTCACCCAGACCCGCGAATACGACGTGGTGATCGTCGCCGACGAACGTGGCGATTTTGGTGAATACATCCCCTACAACACCTGGTACCCGCGCCCGGTAGCCGGCACCCAGGGCCTGACTCCGGTTGGCTGGCACAAGACCGTGGAAACCTACGGCGCCGCGCAATTGCAAAAACGCTTCGAGGATCAGGCCGGACGCTGGATGAACAGCCTCGACTTCGCCGCCTGGCTCGGGGTGCGCAGCATCGGCGCCGCCGTGACCACCCTGAAGCATGCCGAAGTTGACGAGATTCGTGCCCTGAGCCTGTCCGACCGCTTGCCACTGGACGGTTTCAAGGGCCGGCGCCTGAGCTACCGAACCTGGAACGGCCAGTTGCGTCAGCCGATCCCGGTGGTCCATCCGCGTGCGCTGGTAACCAACTCACCCCAGGAAGGTTACCTGCATCCGGTGACCGACCTGGACACCCTTGGCTTCGATCAACCGGAAAGCCAGTGCGATCTGCTGGCGGGCCGTTGAGGGTTACTGGCCGCCAAGGCCTGACACCTTCAGATAACTACAACGACAACAGGAAAACCAACATGAAAACCTCATTGTTCAAAACCGGATTACTGACCGGCGCTCTGCTGCTCGGCGGCTTCAGCCTCAACGCCCTGGCCGAAACTGCCTATGTCACCAATGAAAAGGACAACACCGTCTCGGTGATCGACCTGACCAAAATGGAGGTGGTCGACACTATCGACGTCGGCATGCGCCCACGCGGCGTGCTGCTGTCCAGTGACAACAAGCTGTTGTACATCTGCGCCAGTGACTCCGACCGGGTCCAGGTGATTGACCTGGAAACCCGCCAGATCATCAAGGAACTGCCCTCCGGCGCCGACCCCGAGCAGTTCGCCCTGCACCCCAATGACCGTTGGCTGTATATCTCCAATGAGGACGATGCCCTGGTGACCGTGATCGATGTAAAAACCAATGAAGTGCTGGCCCAGATCGACGTCGGCGTCGAACCCGAGGGCATGGCCGTCAGCTACGACGGCAAGTGGGCGGTCAATACCAGCGAAACCAGCAACATGCTGCACTGGATCGACACCAGCACCAACGAACTGGTCGACAACACCCTGGTCGACCAGCGCCCGCGCCACGTCGAGTTCACCAAGGACAGCAAGATTCTGTGGGCCTCGGCCGAGATTGGCGGCACCGTGCATGTGGTCGATGTCGACAGCAAACAGATCCAGCACACCATCAACTTTGCGATCAAAGGCATTCACCCGGATCGAGTCCAGCCGGTCGGGGTAAAACTCTCCAGTGACGGCAAATATGCCTTCGTCGCCCTGGGGCCGGCCAACCATGTTGCTGTGGTCGACGCCCAAACCTATGAAGTGCTGGACTATATTCTGGTCGGCCGGCGGGTCTGGCACATGTCATTCAATACCGATGAAAGCCTGCTGCTGACCACCAACGGCGTCAGCGGAGATGTCACCGTGATCGACGTCGCCAGTCTCAAGCCGGTCAAGAGCATCAAGGTCGGGCGCTACCCCTGGGGCGTGGTGGTGACCCCCTGATGCAAATCGACGTACGCGATGTCAGCTTCGCCTACGGCCAGCGGCTGGCGCTTCAGGGCGTCAGCTTCACGGTGCAGTCCGGCCGGCTGAACGCCCTGCTTGGCCCCAACGGCGCCGGCAAGAGCACACTGATGGCCCTGTTCAGCCGCCTGTACCGACTGCAACAGGGCGACATCCTGCTCGGCGAGCTGTCGATCCGCCGCCAGCCGCGCCAGGCCCTGCGCCAGCTCGGTGTGGTGTTTCAGCAAAGTACGCTGGATCTGGATCTGAGCGTGCGTCAGAACCTCGCCTACCATGCCGCACTGCACGGCCTGTCACGCCGCCAGGCCGCCCCGCGCATCGAAAGCGAGCTGCAGCGCCAGGGTCTGCTCGAGCGCCAGCATGAACAGGTCCGCCAGCTCAATGGCGGCCATCGGCGCCGGGTCGAGATCGCCAGGGCGCTGCTGCATGAACCGAAGATTCTGCTGCTCGATGAGCCCAGCGTCGGCCTCGACCAGGCCAGCCGTCTGGCCCTTAATCAGCATATCCGCCAGCTCTGCGCCGGGCGCGGACTGACGGTAGTCTGGACCACTCACCTGCTCGATGAGATTCAGGCCGAAGATCCGGTGGTGGTGCTGCACCAGGGCCGGATACTGGCCGAAAACAGCGCCGCCGAGCTGGTACGCAGCAGTGCTGCTGCCAGCCTCGCCGATGCCTTCGCCCGGCTTACCGGGCAAACGGAGGCAGCATGAACCTGAACGCTTATCTGGCCTGCCTGGGCGGCATCCTGCAACGCGAATGGCTGCGTTTCATTCTCCAGCGCTCACGGTTTCTCAGCGCTCTGGTCCGGCCACTGCTGTGGCTGTTGGTATTCGCCGCCGGCTTTCGGGCGGCGCTGGGTGTCTCGATCATTGCCCCGTATGACACCTACATCACCTACGAAACCTACATCCTGCCCGGGCTGTGCTGCATGATCCTGCTGTTCAACGGCATGCAGGGCTCGCTGTCGATGGTCTATGACCGGGAAATGGGCAGCATGCGGGTACTGCTGATGAGCCCGCTGCCCCGGCCGTTTCTGCTGGTCGGCAAACTGCTCGGCACCTCGCTGATCTCGCTGATTCAGGTCTATGCCTTTATCGGCATTGCCTGGCTGTTCGACATCCAGCCCCCGGCCTTCGGCCTGCTGACCGCCCTGCCCGCGCTGCTGCTGGCAGCACTGCTGCTTAGCGCCCTGGGTCTGCTGCTGTCGAACGGGATACGCCAATTGGAGAACTTCGCCGGGGTGATGAACTTCGTGATCTTCCCGATGTTCTTCCTGTCCTCAGCGCTCTACCCGCTGTGGAAGATGCGCGAAGCCAGCGAATGGCTGTACTGGCTGTGCAGCCTCAACCCCTTCACCCATGCAGTGGAACTGGTGCGCTTCGCCCTTTATGAGCGTTTCAACGCCATGGCCCTGATCATCTGCCTGGGCCTGCTGCTGCTGGTCACCAGCCTGGCGGTACTGACCTTTAACCCGCAGCATGCGGCGCTGCGACGCAAGTCGGAATAGGCCACAGGCATGCTTTGCTCTGTGCCCTTAAAGCATTTACTACTTTAGTATCGATTTTTTGTCCCAATGTATCATTTGCAAATCACCATCCCAGGGGTGTAATACATAAACATACACAAGAAGCAGCGGCCTTCGAGCAAGCTGCCCTAGCCACAGGTTGGAACAGCCATGTACAAGATACTCATCGCCGATGATCACCCGCTGTTCCGAGAAGCCATTTGCAATGTGATTCGCGAAGGCTTTCCCGGTACAGAGCTCATGGAAACCTCGGACCTGGACAGTGCTCTTGAACTCGCCAAGGAACAGGACGATCTGGACCTGATCCTGCTCGATCTGAACATGCCCGGCATGCACGGGCTCAACGGCCTCATCACCCTGCGCAACGAGTCGCCCTCGATTCCGGTGGTAATAGTCTCCGCCGAGGAAGACAAGCAGGTGGTGCTGCAGGCGATCACCTACGGCGCGGTCGGCTTCATCACCAAATCCTCACCACGTACGCAGATGACCGAAGCCATCGAGCAGATTCTCGGCGGCAATGTCTACCTGCCCTCGGATATCATTCGCGCCAACCGCACCATCACCCGGCGCAGCCCGGAAGAAACCCCGATCTCCCCCGAACTGCTGTACGCCCTGACCCGCAAGCAGTTGCTGGTGCTCGAGCGCATGGCCAAGGGCGAGTCGAACAAGCAGATCGCCTACCATCTGGATATTGCCGAAACCACGGTCAAGGCCCACGTCTCGGCGATTCTGCGCAAGCTCAATGTCCACAACCGGGTGCAGGCGATTCTCTCGGCCAGTGACGTGGATTTCAGCGCCTATCTGCGCCGCTAGGGCAGTACTGATTAATTCGCTCGATTGGCGGTGACCGGTTCTGGGCCGTTAGATGCCATGGATGGCATCTACGAGCGTACAGGGACGTATTTACAGCGTGCCCAGAACTGGTCATCGCCAACCGGGCTAACACTGAACTCATGCCATCAAAGCCACCCTTCTCGACTACTCTTGCGCCAGCAAGTGGCTCATCGCGGTTTTCAGTTTCATCGGTTTGACCGGCTTGTGCATCAGCACATGGCCGAGTTCGCGCACCTGCTGTTTGAGTTCGTTACTGTAGTTGGCGGTAATCAGCAGCACCGGTAACGGCTTGCCGCGCCGGGCGTTGATCCGGGCGACCACATCGACGCCGTTCTCATCGTTATCCAGGTGATAGTCGGCAATCAGCAGGTCAGCCGGCGCATGGAACTGATCGACCTGCGCAGCCAGATCATCTTCAGACAACGCGGTAACCACCTCGCAGCCCCAGCCTTCGAGCAGGGTGCGCATGCCGGCACAGATCGAAGCATCGTTATCCAGCACCCAGATTCTGGCCTGCTCCAGATGCTGACCAATCATGGCGGTCACCGGCCGTTCACTGACCGGCTCGTGACGCAGCCGACCAAAGGGCACATCAACCGAGAACACCGAGCCCTTGCCCTCGACCGAATGCACCCGGATGCGATGGCCCAGCATACGAGCGATCTTGTCGACGATTGCCAGCCCCAGACCCAGGCCCCGGTCTTTGGTGTTCGCCGCCGGATTGACCCGTTTGAACTCCTGAAATATCTCCTGCAGCTTGTCCTGGGGAATCCCCAGCCCGGTATCCCAGACCTCAATGCGCAGGCCATGGGCATGCCGACGACAGCCCAGCAGGATCCGGCCACTGCGGGTATAGCGGATGGCGTTGGACAAGAAGTTGCGCAGAATCCGCGCCAGCAGCTGCGGGTCGCTGCGCACCACCGCCTGGCTGCCAACAAAGCTGAATGTCAGCCCTTCGCTGGCCGTCACCTGACGGTACTCGTTGGCCAGATTGTCGAGCAGCTCTGACAGGGTGAAATCGCAGATATCCGGCTTGATCACCCCGGCATCCAGTTTGGAAATATCGACCAGGGTGCCCAGCAGGTTTTCTACATCCTCGAGCGAATGACTGACCTGGCGGATCAGGCCAGCGCTATGATCGGGTACCGGCTGTTCGAGCAAGGCTCCGGTAAATAGCCGGGCGGCGTTGAGTGGTTGCAGCAGGTCATGGCTGACAGCAGCAAGAAACTTGGTTTTCGACAGGTTGGCCTGCTCGGCCTCGCGCTTGGCCTCGCGCAGGCGCGACTCGGCCTGGGCCCGCTCGCTGATCTCCTGACGAAGCTGGTCGTTGAGCGCGGTCAGTTCCTGGGTACGCTCGCGCACCCGCTGCTCCAGGTGCTGATAGGCTTGATGCAGGGCCTCGGCGGTTCGCCGCCGGTCGGTGATATCACGGATCAGCACGAAAATGCCGATCACCTCGCCTTCGGCATTGCGATTGGGCACATAGGAGCGCAGCAGGTAGCGTTCCTGCCCCTCAAAGTTCGGCTCGGCGAACTCGAAAGTCACGCTCTCGCCGTTGAAGGCCCGGTCGATGTAGGGTTCCAGACGGGCAAACTGTTCCTCACTGTGAGCCCGACGCAGACTGTGCCCATGAATGTCGCCACGCGGCCAGCCGTACCACTCGTCATAGACCTTGTTGGTGAACTGATAGGTCAGGTCGTCACTCACATAGGCGATCATCGCCGGCACATGATCGGTGATCAGCCGCACCCAGCGCTCGCTTTCCAGCAGGGCATTGGCGTACAGGTCATGCTCGGTAATATCGGTATAGGTGTTGACGAAACCGCCAGTCGGCATCGGGTGGGTGCGCACTTCCAGCACCCGACCATTGCTCAGGCGCTGCTCGCTGCTGAGCAATGGTTCACCATCCTCACACAGGGTGTAGGGAGTGAACAGATCCAGCTCGCTGTCTTCCATTACCTCGGCAAACGGTCGATGGGCCTCGATTGGCGCCAGTCCGGCCAGCTCCAGGAAGCGCCCGTTCCACAATTCCAGCGCGCCTTCGTCGTTGACCACCGCCACGCCCTGCGACAGGCTGTCGACCGTGCGCTGCAACAACCGGGTCTTCTGCGCCAGAGCCTTTTCGCGGCGCGCCGCCTCGGACTGTTTGAGGTCGGTGATGTCGGTGTACATGATCACCAGCCCGCCTTCACGGGTCGGTCGCTCGCTGACCTGCACCCAGCGCTGGTTACGCAACTGGTAGAGCAGATGGCCGTCGGCCCCGGCCTCCATGTCCACCACCAGCCCGGTCGAAGTCGCCAGGCGCTTGACCTCGCTCAGAGTGGTGCCTTCCACCACCCTCGCCCGGGTTCCCTGCCAGAAGGCGGCAAACCGGCTGTTGAACAGCACGATGCGCATATGCCGGTCAAACAGGACGAAGGCATCGGACACGCTTTCGATTGCATCGATCAGGTAATGATGGGCGGTCTCGGCCCTGGCCCGGGCCTCGCTGAGCAGGCGGTTGCTGGCCTGCAGTTCGGCCATGGTTTCATTCAGCGCCTGGGTCCGCTCGCGAACCTGCTCGGCCAGTTCCACCGAGTGCTGGAACGCCGCGTAGCTCTCGGTGCGCTGGCTGGAGCTGGACTCGACACGCTCGATCAGAGCCGCGTTGATCCGCCGCAGCTTATTGACCTCGGCCCGCAGCGCCAGCAGCTCATCATCACTGCTCGGCTGCAACGCCTGTTCAGTGTGGTAAGGCAAAGGCCACCCCGGTGAAGGTCTGATTGATGTGCATGCCGTTGTACTGCTCGCCATAGGTGTTGAAACCAATCACCCGGTTGTTGGCGAGAAAGCGCCCGAGGCTGTCGGCTTCACCGCGTAGCTCGCTTTCCATCCGACGCAGAAAACAGTCGCAACCAATGATCAGTACCGGTTCACCCAACTGCTGACGCAAACGCTCGATCTCCAGCCGCAAATCAGGCAACAGCGGGCCCGGCTGCATAGCGGTCAGCACGATGCCGGTATCTACCGCGCAGTAGAAAGTCAGGCTGCCATCCGGGTTGACCCGCTGGATCGAGCGCACATAGAACTGATCACGAATGCGCACCGCCAGCACATTGAGGGCGAAATGGCTGAGGCTCAGCTCGCTCAACGGTACCCCGACCAGGCGGGCATACTCCTCAGCGGCTGGCTCGGCATTGAGTTCCAGCACGGTGCGGGTTTCGCTGTCAGCGGCGGTGACCACCAGCTTGTCGGCCAGCGGTTGCAGATGATGGGTGGTGAATACCTCGAAATTGAGCCAGGTATTGAACATCACCACCACCGCTGCGCCGGTATGAAAGCGACCCTGATGGTAAACATGGGTATGGCTGAGGTGATTATCGTCGCCGGCCGAGCCGCCAAAATGCGGGATGCTGCCCAGCGCTGCGCTAAGGGTCGAGAGCACGACTTCCTCACGGCTGGAAAGGCCATCGAGCAGAGTCAGGGCGAAGGTATGGTCCTTGATTGGCGCCAGGCCAGTATGCCGGCAGTGACTGAGCATGCGCTCGACCGCCTGTTGGGCATCGACCAGGCTGAAGTTGTCCAGCTCACGGATCAACGTGCAATCGACGGCAAAGGCCCGGTGATCAAAACCGATGGCACTGATACAGCCGCGCCCATAACCCTGCGAGGTAATTTCCCCGGCACTGGTGCAGCCGGTCAGCGCCACTCCGCCGAAATGCTGTTCCAGCGCACCCGCCAGGGCCGCCAGGTCGTACTCGGCAGAACAGAAAAACAGCACGAAGCCCAGATGCGGGTGCAGCAACTGGCTGGCCAGATCCTGAGCCGCCTGTTCCGGCTCTGCCGCGTCGGTCATCGCGGTCTTGAAACAATCGGCCAGCTTGTGCGGCATATCCGCCTCCCCACCTTTGCTATCTGTCTACCAGCACCACACCACCACCCACCCCTGGATTGCCGCGGCGCTTTGCGCCTCGCAATGACGGTGGGGTGAGGCACGTCACCGAAACTCTCTCCCCCCGTCATCGCGAGGGCCGAAGGCCCGTGGCGATCCAGCTCGTACTACCAGCAACCCCGATGGATTGCCACGGCACTTCGCGCCTCGCAATGACGGTGGGGTGAGGCACGTCACCGACACTCTCTTTCCCCGTCATCCTCTTCCCCGTCATCGCGAGGGCCGCAGGCCCGTGGCGATCCAGTCCGCACTCCCAGCAACCCCGATGGATTGCCGCGGCGCTTTGCGCCTCGCAATGACGGTGGGGTGAAGCACGTCACCGAAACTCTCTCCCCCCGTCACCGTCATCGCGAGGGCCGCAGGCCCGTGGCGATCCAGTCCGTACTGCCAGCAACTCCGATGGATTGCCGCGGCGCTTTGCGCCTCGCAATGACGGTGGGGTGAGGCACGTCACCGACACTCTCTTGCCCGTCATCCTCTTCCCCCATCATCGCGAGGGTGGGTCTAGTTTGATTGTAGGGAGCGCCCAGCGGGCTCGACATACTACTTCGGTACTGGGTGAATAAACCTTGGAACTAATGGCCAATCGCTGCAACCCAAAACGCAACAACCGGGGCAAGCCCCGGTTGTTGGTAGTGCCTTGCCGGTCTTACCAGCTCAGCGCAACACCCAGCGCCACGGTGCTGGTTTTCTCCAGCTTCAGGCTGTTGGTGCGATCATCCAGCTCGAAGCGGTTGTACTCGCCAACCAGAGTCAGGTTGTCGTTGACACTGTGGAACAGCGCCACGCCACGGGTCTTGTAGTCAGCCTTGACGCCAATGCCGTTGCCGTCGTCCTTGGTCTTGCCGTAAGACAGCGCCAGACGGTTCTTGCCGAACTTGTAAGAACCCTGCAGCAGGTGACCCTTGCTGTCGATCTCGCGCAGTTGCGCCTGACCGGCGTTGTTGGTGAAGAACGGGTTGACACCCTCGGCATCAAAACCGGAGGCGGTCAGCGACAGGTTGCCCATCTTGGCCTGGACACCGTAACCAAGGCCCTTGGAGGTCACAGAGTCGACGCTGCTGTCGGTGTTCTTCGAGGTCTGACGCTGGCCATTGATCCAGGTGAACAGGTCGACACCACCCAGTTGGGCCTGATAGGTGATCTCGGTCTCGAAACGCGGACGGTCCTGATAGTTCTTGCCCACCAGCGAGTCATCGGTGGTATCGACCGGGTCCATGATACCGGCTGCCACCCGGAAGCCATTCATGACCGGCGAGCGGTAGGTGATCTGCGCAGTCGGGAACGGATAGGGATAGCCGCTACCGATGTTGCCGAAGGACACGCCACCGAAATCAACCAGCCCCAGGGTGTCGCTGACCTGACCGTAGCCGGCCAGGAACTCGTCGACGAAAATATTGGAACGGGCGAACAGACCGAAGTCCTTACCTACCAGGAACTCACCCCAGTCGCCACCGATGGTGCCGTAGAACTGACGTACGTCGATGTCGGTCGCGGTGCCGTTGGTTTCGCTGTCATTGATGGTGACCCAGAACGAGGAACGCGCACCCAGCTGCAGATCGCCCATGTCCTTGCCCATGTTGAAACCGATGTAGTTGGGCAGAAAGCCCATTTTCACCCGCGACTGCTTGCGCTCACGGGCCGGATCGGCGCTGTCGACATCCGAATGGACATAGAAAACGTTGATGTAGCCGTCCGCAGAGAAAGTCGTGCCATCCTGATCGTACAGGGTGATGGCGGCGGATGCGGGTGCGCTGATGATGGCTGCGGCCAGTGCAGTCAACAGCGGGCTGGCAATCTTTTTCTTGTTCATTGTGCTCTCCGATGGATTCATGGCTGACGTTGTAATGCCGTCGGGCCGATTATCGGAAAGCCCCGGGAACCACCCCATTCTGCCAAGGGCGCGAATCCACCGGTCTTTGGTGGCAGGCAAAAAGCCTCAGCCAATCAATGCTTTGGCATGTGCTACCAGCACTACCTTGGTAGCGGTCCAGGCCCTGAACAGCTCTTGAATCAGGTTGCAGGGGTACTGACCAGGCGGATACGCCGGGCCTGGATGAAGAAACTGTGCAGCAGGTGCTGCCAGTCACGCTCGGAAAGGGTGCGCAGCGTCAGTAACTGCTCGTCCAGCGACGACTGCAGTGGGTAGAGCGCCGCCTGCCAGGCAGCGTCGAAAGCGCCGTCGGCGGTTTGCCGCCGGGTCTGGATACTTGCTGCCAGACGAGCCGCAGCCTGGCGCACCTGCTCGAACGGCAGCTCCCGCAAATACTGATGTTGCTGTTCAAGACAGGCTATTGCCGCCTCATCGATCAGGGTCAGCGGCTGGTTCGGTGACTGGACCAACAGCAGTATGCCTGGCCAGCCGGACAATGGATGATAACGGGCGACCACCCAGTAGCCGAGTTGCTGGCGGGTGCGCAACTGGTCGAAAAACGCCGGCGCCAGCCAGTGTTCGAGCAAGCGCCAGCCGATGTGCATTAGCGCCCCAGCAGTCGGCGCCGGCAGCCAGACCACCAGGGCCCGATCTGGATGGGCACAGGGCACCGGTCCGGACTGCATGAGTGGCAAGCTCCAGCCCCAGGAGAACGGCGCGGCCACGGCCGGGAAACGTTCACGCAGCTGGCCAGCAATGACGCCGTCAGACTCGCCCGACCAGTCTTGCGGATGCAACCAGAGCAACTGAGCCTGGGCACACAAACGCTGCCAATGCCCCAGGGTCAACACCGGAGCGCTCAGTTGATCCGGCCCATCCTGCAGGCTTTGCAACAGCCGGTAGGCCGGCAGGGCCTGCGCACGCTGACGATGATCGTGCTGTTGCAAGCGCCAGAGCATCGCCAGCTCTGTCTCGGTTGGCGGGTTCAGGCTCGCCAGCAGTTCGCCGAGCAATTCGGGCAGCGCCTCGCGCGGGCCGCTCAAAGTCAGCTCTATACGCCCTTCCAGCACCTGCCAGTCGAGCTGCACAGCCCGCAAACTGGCCTGCTCGGCCAGCACTTCGCACTGCAACTGCCAGAGTCTGGCCAGCCCGCCCAGACTGTTGAAGTCGGCCTGCTCGGCAGGCCAGCACCAGGCCAGCCGGGTCCGTTGCCAAGCGCCGGCAGGCTCACTGCTGAACCGACGCACACCTGGTGGCATGGCTGCCAGTGCCATACCCTGCCTTGCGCTGCTCCGGCGCCCCCAAGCCGGCCAGTCGTCCGGAGCCAGTGCAATACCAGTAATCGGCAGGGGCGCCTGTCGCAAGGGCTGGCAGGCATAGGCGGTAGCCGTCCAGCGGCACTGCTCGGTCGTAGCCTGGCCAGCGTTGCAACGCAGCACATGCGGGGTATCCTGCAACGCGGTCAACAACACTTGCCATAGTTGTGGCTCTGGGCGCTGCCAGTCTTCGCTCTTCAGAAGCTGCCCGGTTCCCTGACGCAGCAGCCGTTCGGCCAGTTGGGCACACCATATCAAGGGTTCACCCTGCGGCCCACGGCTGAACGCCTGATCAGCCCAGTCTTGCCGTTGCTCACAGGGCCAGCTCCCTGAATCGGTCGCGGCCAGCGCTGCCAGCCATTGCTGCCAGGCAGCAAGCAAAGTGGCGACGTCCAACGCTGGTGACAACGGCTCCAGCTCAATCACCAGCTGTGCCGGGTCACTAACACCCGGCTCAATCCGCGCCTGCCAGTTCAGCACCAGTCCCTGGCGCCGCAACCAGCCCAGGGCCGCAGCCGGCGCCGCACTGTTGAGCCAGGCCAGCAACCAGTTGGCCGCCGCTGACTCGGCTGGCAGATCCGCCAGCGACCACAGCAGGGTCCAACTGTTGGTGCCACCGGGGCCAGACCAGTCGATCAGTTGCGCGGGTGAGCACAGCATGGGTAGCGGCCGTTTGCGTGGCCCACGCTCGCCCGCCGGCAAACCCTCGCCAAGCTGCTCAACCAATCGCGATAAATGCTCAAGACTCGCCGGGGCATGCACCACCAGAGTCATCGACCCGGCGCGGTAGTAGCGACGATGAAAATCGTGCAGCTCGCTCGCCAGACGTTGCGGTTCGGCAGCCAGGCTTTCGGCGTTGCCGGCAGAGAAGCGGGCCCCGGGATGCCGTGGATCGAAACACAAGCTCAGTACCGCCTGGCGATGAATGTCCGGATCGGCCAGACGGGTGCGGAATTCGGCATCAATCACCTGGCGTTCGCTGGCCACCAACGCCGGGCTGAACAATGGCTGCGCCAGCATATCGAGCAAGTGCGCCAGGCACTCGTCCAACCCCTCAGGGCTGACGTTGAAATGCAGCCGCGTGCGCTCCGGTGCGGTGCTGGCATTAAAACGCCCGTCCCAGCGGCTGACCCGCTCAGGGAAGCTGCCCGCTTGCGGATAACCGGCCGAGCCCATGAACAACAGATGTTCGAGCAGATGCGCAAGCCCCGGATAGGCATCGGGCTCATCGTGACTGCCGACATCGACCAGCGCCACCGCCGTAGCCCGGCTGGCTGCCGGATCAGCGATCAGCAGGCAGCGCAGGCCATTGGCATGCCGATACAGTTGATAGTCACGCCCGTCTGCCGGTGTGACAGGCAAGGCCAGGGCTTGCATGACGCATCACTCCGTTATGGATGTCCGGTCATGGTGAAAGGCGGTTTCGCCGCTGGGTACTGTGCTTTGGTACTGGCAAGCGCACTACCAAAGTCGCAAACGACCTCAGCTTTTGAGCATCTGCCCGAGCATGGCTCGCAACTTGCCGGCCTTGACCGGCTTGTTCAGCACCGGGATGCCCAGCTCGCGCAAGGTCTGCTGGCAGTGCTCGCTACGATCGGCGGTGATCATGATGGCCGGGATCGGTCGCTGGAAATGCTCGCGCAACAGACTGACCGCCTCATCACCAGTACGCCCCTCATCCAGGTGATAGTCGACCAGAATCACATCCGGCATGTCATCGCCCAAGACTTCCAGCGAGCTTGCCGCATCCAGCGCCAGATAGACCTGCGCGCCCCACTGGCCAAGCAGGTCACGCATGCTGTCGAGAATGATCGGCTCGTTGTCGATCACCAGCAGCCGTCGCCCCTGCAACGGGGTACTGAGCTGTTCGATCAGGCCGGGAGCAACCTGGGGCGTGGCTGGGGCCATGCGGGCCAGGGGCACATCAACCGCGAACATCGAGCCACGCCCTTCTATCGAGCGCAACGTGATACGGGTGTCGAGCAGATTGGTGATCCGCTCAACGATGGCCAGCCCCAACCCCACACCCTTGCGCTGGCCAGCTCTGGCGCCCTGAAGCTGGTTGAACTCCTGAAAAATTTCGTCGAACTTGTCCGCTGGAATCCCCCGCCCGGTGTCCCAGACCTGAATGCTCAGCCGGCTACCCCAGAGTCGACAGCCAATCAGCACCCGACCCTGATCGGTGTAGCGAATGGCATTGCTGAGCAGATTGCGCAGAATCCGGCTGAGCAGCCGATAATCGGTCCTTACTGCCCAGTTCCCCGGACGTGAACGCAACTGTAGGCCAGCGACATCAGCCACCGCCCGGAACTCGTCAACCAGCGGATCAACAATGTCGGCCAGAGCATAGTCGCCCCACTCCGGCTTGACGCTGCTCTGATCCAGACGAGCGATATCGAGCAAGTCGGTCAGCAGATCCTCGGTGCTTTCCAGGGCGCTGTGAGAGCGCTCGACCAGCTGCGCCTCAGCGGCTTCCAGCGAGCGCTCACGCAAGGTCGCCAGCAGCAACCGGGCGGCATTCAGCGGTTGCAGCAGGTCATGACTGGCTGCGGCCAGGTAGCGGTCCTTACTGCGATTGGCCTGTTCAGCGGCATCGCGGGCATCGCGCAGTTCCCACTGCACCCGCTCACGTTCGATGATCTCGTGGCGCAGATGATCGTTCAGCGCTTCCAGCTCACGGGTGCGCTCCTGTACCCGCTGCTCCAGCTCATCATTGAGTCGTTGCATCGCCGCCTGGGCCTGCTTGCGCTCGGTAATATCGGCAACGAAGGCTTCAACCACCGACTCTTCAGCATCAGGCTTGAGCAGCAGGCTCATGCGCACATCGATGGCCCGGCCATCTTCGCGCAACAATTGGGTTTCATAGCCGGTAAGCTCGCCGTTGAGCAGCAAGGTCTTGCGAATACTCTGAAACTCTTCGCGGCCACCGATGAAAAAGCCCTCTGCCAGGCTTGGGTAGGCCTGCACTACATCATCAACCGTCGGATAGCCCAGCAGTTTGGCCATTGACGGGTTAGCGGCCAGCAACCCGCGCTCCAGGCTGGCCTGAAAAATCCCCAGGGCGGCATTCTCGAACAACCACTTGTAGCGATTGCGCTCGGCCTCCAGCTCTTCCAGCCGGATCAGCAGTTCAGGGTAATAGTTCTTGCGCGAAGAGTGCGAACCCAGGCCGAGCAGGCCGGTGAGCACATCACCGCGTTGATCAGAGCGCTTCGGCATACACCACTTCGACATCGCGCAGATTGGACTCACGCGGGTTGGTGAGAATGCAGGGATCATCCATGGCATGGAGCGACAGCATCGGCAAATCACTGGTGCCAACCCCATGCATCGACAGGGTCTGCTGGAAGCCAACCGCCTGCTTCAGCTCGATCAAATGTTGCACCAGGCGCTGGCGCACCTGTGGCGTGGTCAGGCCACGGGTATCGATCCCCAAAGTCTCGGCGATGACCTTGAAACGGTCGGGCGCAGCATCGAAATTGAACGCCACCACATGCTCGACCAGAATCGCGTTGCACAGCCCATGCGGCAGATCGAGAAACCCGCCCAGGCTGTGCGACATCGCATGCACCGCACCGAGAATCGCGTTGGAAAACGCCAGACCGGCCTGCAGACTACCGAGCATGACCTTCTCACGCAGCGCCACATCCTGTGGGTTGGCGATCATCGGCACCAAGTGGCTGTTGAGCAGGCGCATGGCCTCCAGCGCATGAGCGTCAGTCATCGGCCCACTGCCGGTGGAGACGAAGGCCTCAATGGCATGAACCAGCGCATCGACCCCGGTGCAGGCAGACAGAAACGCATCCATGGTCATGGTGGTTTCCGGGTCGATCAGCGAGACATCGGGCACCACCGCCTTGCTGATGATCGAGAACTTCACTTTCTCCTGCTGATCGGAAATGATCACGAACTGCGAGACATCGGCCGAAGTGCCAGCGGTGGTGGGAATGCAGATCAGCGGCGGGCCTGGGGCACGAATGGTATCCACGCCTTCAAAGGTAAGAATGTGCCGATCATGGGCAACCACGATGCCGATGGCCTTGGCGCAATCCATCGGGCTACCGCCACCGATGGCGACGATGACGTTGCAGCCCGCAGCCCGGTAAACCTCGGCACCGTGCATCACCTCTTCGGTGCGCGGGTTGGCCGAAACCTGGGTGAACAACACATAGCCGATGCCCTGCTCCTGCAGGCTTTGTTCGACATCGGTCACCCAGCCGGCGGCTTGCACGCCGGGGTCGGATACCAGCAGGACCTTCTTGGCGCCAAAGTTGGACGCATAGTTGGCAACGGTTTTGCGCGACCCTGCGCCGAAAATGATCTCCGGGGTAACGAACTTGCGAAGCATACTGATATCGTGGGACATGGCGCCGGCATCAAGTGTTGTAGTTATAGGTATGCAGACTACCGCATTAAGCAACGCTTTTTAAGCATCAGGACCGTCACCCTAGACTGAAGTAGCGGTTTTACCCTCCCCAAGTTGCATGGCGAGCGCAGCGCCACTGATCAAGCATTGACCCCATCACACAGGACTATGGATCGCCACGGGCCTACGGCCCTCGCGATGACGTGGAGTTGGTTCAAGGCCATGCGGCCGGCCCACTCCCACACCGTCATTGCGAGACGCGTAGCGGCGTGGCAATCCAGGCGATCTGCCAGCGGGAACTCTGTATGGATCGCCACGGGCCTGCGGCCCTCGCGATGACGTCGAGTTGGTTCAAGGCCATGCGGCCGGCCCACTCCCACACCGTCATTGCGAGACGCGTAGCGGCGTGGCAATCCAGGCGATCTGCCAGCGGGCACCCCATATGAATCGCCACGGGCCCGCAGCCCTCGCGATGACGGGAGTTAGTGCAAGGCCGTACTGACCCGATGCCGGGGAGTTGGTTCGAGGCTCTGCTGACTTGAGTTGGTGCGAAGCTGGCCTGGGTAGATACCTTGGCACCCTATAACAAACAAGAAGCCACGGAGGCATACATGCTCGCTCGTCTGATCCTGCTCGGCAGTCTGCTGCTCAGCAACGCCCTGCACGCTGTACCACTCAAGGACGAGATTCAGAGTCTGTTTCCCAAGGCCACCCGGATCGACGAAAAGCTGGCCAGCCCGGCGGTCTACCCTGTTTACCAGCTGGACGAGCTGATCGGCTACGCCTTCGAGTCCAATGACTACTCGACCCTGCAGGGCTTTTCCGGCAAGCCGATCCGCCTGCTGATCGGCATGGACCCACAGGGCACGCTCACTGGCATCCACATCCTCGAGCACCACGAACCGGTGTTTCTGCACGGTCTGGGCGAGCAGTCGCTGTTCAACTTCATCGACCAGTACCGCAACACCAACATCGGCAAGCCGATCATCGTCGGTGGCCGGCGCAGCGGCGGCAGTGACTCGGTGCATCAGTTCGACGGGGTCAGCAAGGCCACGGTCTCGGTGGTGATTCTCAACGAAACCGTGATGATTTCCGCCATGGAGGTCGCCCGCAGCCTGCTTGAGGGGTTTGCCCAGGGACCGCTGGCTATCGCCCGCCCGGAGCTGTTCGAGCCACTGGACTGGGCGCAACTGCTGCAACGCGGTTACGTCCAGCACTGGCGTCTGGACGATGCCCAGGTGGAACAGGCCCTCGGCCACTCGTTGAGCCATTACAGCCAGCTCGATGATGACCCTGAGCTGCCCTTCAGCGAGTTGTGGTTTGCCTACCTCAACGCACCCAGCATTGGCCGCAACCTGTTGGGCGAACCAGCCTTTGGTCAAGTGATGGAACAACTCAAGGATGGTGAACAGGCCCTGCTGATCATCTCACGGGGACGTTACCGGCATGTACCGGACGACTTCATTCCCGCCAGCGCGCCGAGCCGGGTAGTGCTGATGCAGAACGGCCACCCGATCGAGCTGCATGACATGGACCTGGGTAGCGACCTGCTGCCGGACATCCCCGGACTCGAAGCCGAGCAACTGACCGCGCATATCTTCCGTATCAAGCCACATGCCGGCTACAACCCGGTCGGCGACACCGCGCTGCAACTGAACGTGACCCTGCAACGCAACCACCTGATTTCCAGCAGTACCCAGTTCATCCAGCCGTTCAGCCTGGATGAAACCCTGTTCGAGATTCAGGCCCCACCAGTGGCAGCCAAACCCGTGCCCATGTGGTTGCGCATGTGGCAGGAGCGCTGGTGGCAGATTGTGGTGGTGATCGCCGCGCTGGCGCTGCTGAGCTGGATCTTCATCAACCAGCACCAGTTCAGCCGCAACAGCCGCCGCTTCCATCAGCTGCGGGCCGGTTTTTTGATCTTCACCCTGGTGTTTCTCGGCCTGTATGCCCAGGGCCAGCTCTCGGTGGTCAACATCTTCACTCTGTTTCTGGCGCTGTGGCAGGACTTCGATATCACGGTATTTTTGATGGACCCGGTGATCTTCATCCTCTGGAGCTTCACCTTCGTCAGCCTGTTCCTCTGGGGCCGCGGGCTGTTCTGTGGCTGGCTGTGCCCATTCGGCGCGTTGCAGGAAATGCTCGGCTGGGTGGCGAAAAAGCTCCGGATCAAACAGTGGAAAGTACCCGACCCGCTGCATCAAAAACTGCAGTGGCTGAAGTACCTGATCCTGATCGTTCTGGTGCCGGTATCATTCTATTCGCTGACCCTGGCCGAGCGCCTGGCCGAGGTCGAGCCGTTCAAGACCTCGATCACGCTGTTCTTTGTCCGCACCTGGCCGTTCGTACTCTACGCTGTGGGCCTGCTGGCACTGGGGCTGTTCATTCACAAGTTCTACTGTCGTTATGTCTGCCCGCTCGGCGCCGGACTGGCGATCCTCGGCAAGCTGCGGCTGTTCTCCTGGCTCAAGCGCATCGACGCCTGCGGCCAGCCTTGCCAGCACTGCAAGAACCACTGCGAGATCAACGCCATCCACAAAAACGGCAAGATCGACTACGACGAATGCATCCAGTGCCTGGAGTGCATCGTTATTCTCAATAACGACGACCAGTGCGTCGCCAGCATCAGTGCCCGCAAAAAAGCCGAAAAGGCGCGCAAGAACGATAATCTGATTGCCAGTGACTGGGTGCCGGCCAAATAGCAGGCCGCACCCACCCCATATCGAACCGGCATACCAACCATCAACTTGTTGTATTGGCAGGCGTTTAACCGGCGCTTGTAGGATTGCCTCCAAACAACAACCGATGCAGAGGAATGCCCGTGAATCTGGGAAAAATCCTGACCCGTAGCGCACGCTACTGGCCAAACCACGAGGCCGTAGTCGATTCGCGCAAACGCCTCACCTATGCCGAACTGGAATATCGCAGCAATTGCCTGGCCTCAGGCCTGCTCAACCTGGGTCTCAGTGCCGGCACCCATATCGCCATTCTGGCCCCCAATCGGGTCGAACTGGTGGAAGCCGAAGTTGCCTTCTACAAGGCCGCCATGGTCAAGGTGCCGATCAATGCCCGGCTGTCGATTGAAGAAATCGTCCGGGTACTGGAAGACTCTTGCAGCAACGCGGTCATCACCATCCCGGTGTTCGCCAAGGCCCTGCAACAACAACGCGAGCGGCTGCCCAAGCTCCAGTGGATCATCAGCCTGGACGACGATGGTGGCGACATCCACTATCAGGACCTGCTGCTCAAAGGCAGCCCCGAGCCGATCAACGCCGACCCGGCCGATGAGCAACTGGCCGTGCTGCACTATACATCTGGCAGCTCCGGAGTGCTCAAGGCGGCGATGCTCAGCTACGGCAACCGCAAGGCGCTGATCCGCAAGAGCAGCAACAGCCCTACCCGCCGCGCCCAGCCCGGCGAAGTCATGGCCCATGTCGGCCCCATTACCCATGCCAGCGGCATGCAGATCATGCCGCTGCTGGCCGTGGGCGCCTGCAACCTGCTGGTCGAGCAATACGATGACCAGGGGCTGCTGGAGACCATCCAGCGTGAGCGGGTCAACCGCCTGTTTCTGGTCCCGGCAATGATCAACCGCCTGGTCAACTTCCCCGGGGTCGAGAACTACGACCTCAGCAGCCTGAGCCTGGTGCTCTACGGCGCAGCGCCGATGGCACCCGCGCTGGTCAAGCGTGCCATGCAGGTATTTGGCCCGATTCTGGCCCAGGGCTACGGCGCCGGGGAAACCTGCTCGCTGGTCAGCGTGCTGACCGAACGCGACCACATCGACAGCCTGAATGGCGATCACAAGCGGCTGGCCTCGTGCGGGCGCTGCTATTTCGAAACCGACCTGCGGGTGGTCAACGACAACTTTGAAGACGTCAAGCCGGGCGAGATCGGTGAAATCGTCGCCAAGGGCGAAGACATCATGCAGGGCTACTGGCAGGCCCCGGAACTGACCGCCGAGGTCATGCGTGACGGCTACTACCTGACCGGCGATCTGGCGACGGTGGACGAGCTTGGCTACATCTTCATCGTCGACCGCAAGAAGGAAATGATCATCTCCGGCGGTTTCAACGTCTACCCCACCGAAGTCGAGCAGGTGCTCTACAGCCTGCCGCAGATCTTCGAGGCGGCAGTGGTCGGCGTGCCCGACGAACAATGGGGCGAAGCGATCAAGGCGGTGGTGGTCCTCAAGCCCGGCCAGCAGCTCAGCGCCGAAGAGATCATCCAGTATTGCGGCCAGCACCTGGCCGGCTTCAAGAAACCGCGCAGCGTCGACTTCGTCAACGAACTGCCCAAGAACCCCAACGGCAAGGTGGTTCGCCGCCTGGTACGCGACGCCTACTGGCAGGGCGCGGCGCGCAAGATCTGATCCGGAGACAACCCATGATTCAACCCAGTGAAAAAGCTCAGGCGCTGATCGAGCGCATCAAAGCCTTCGTCAACGAGGAAATCAAACCGCTGGAGCAGCGCGAGGGCCTGCAGTGGGGTGAGGCCCCACCCAAGGCGCTGCTGCGCGATCTGTGGAAACGCTCCTGTGAGCTGGGCTTCTACAATGTGATGCTGCCCGCCGAACTGGGCGGCGCCGGGCTCAGTGTGGTCGACCTGTGCGCAGTCAAAGAGGCCACCGTGCTCAGCGGCACCCAACTGGCACCGCATATTCTCGGCGAACTCAGCGGCCCGCCACGCATCGGCCACCTGTTCAAGGTCGCCAGCGAGCTGCAGATCGAGCAGTTCCTGCAGCCGGTGTGCCGCGCCGACAAGGCGGTATGCTTCGCCCTGACCGAGAGCGATGCCGGCTCCGACGCCTCGGCGTTGAAAACCACCGCCGTGCGCGAAGCCGAGCACTACGTGCTCAGCGGCGGCAAGCGCTACATCTCCGGCGCCTCCTACGCCGATATCGCCGTGCTGCTGGCGCAGACCGAAAGCGATGGCAAACCAGGCGGCATTTCGGCGTTCTTCGTCGATCTGCATGCGCCCGGCGTGACGGTAAAGGATGATTACGGGGTGATGTCCGGCAAGGGCAGCCATGGCGATATCGTTCTGGATAACGTCAAGGTACCGGTCGCCAACCTGATTGGTGAAGAAGGCCAGGGCTTCAAGCTGGCGATGGGGCGGATCACCCTGAACCGCCTGCTGCACTGCCCGACCATGCTCGGCATGGCCGGACTGGCGCTGGAACTGTCAATCCAGCATGCCCGCAGCCGTAGCCAGTTCGGCAAGCCGATTGCCATGTTCCAGGCGGTCAATCACATGATTGCCGACATGGCCACCGAGCTGACGGCAGCGCGCAGCCTGGTCTACGCCAGCGCCGCGCAATACGATGCCGGCGGTGATATCCGCACTCAGGCCTCGATGTGCAAGCTGTTCGTCTCGGAGACCTGTTTCCGCATCATCGACCGCGCCGTGCAGGTGCATGGCGGGGCCGGGCTGATCCAGGGCCATCCGGTGGAGCTGCTGTTCCGCGCCAGCCGCATGATGCGCATCCTTACCGGCACCAGTGAGATTCAGCGCAATACCATCGCCAAGGGCATTTTGATGCCCTAGTCGCCATCAGCCGCCGGGCCAGGTTCCACCGGCTCGGCGTGCCAACGGCCAGAGCGTGCCAGATCCAGCAGCAGGTTACGCACCAGGTCGCGCATGCAGGAGGCGGCAAAGGTCAGCGGCCGGTGTACCGAGTAGGCAATCGACACAGTGCGGCGGATGCTTGGCTCGATGATCCGGCGCGCCTGTGGATGGAACTGCTCCTCCAGCGCTGGCCAACTGGTGATGGTCGCCGCCAGCCCGCTCCTGACCAGGCTGCTGATGCCCTGGGCCGAATGCTGCTCATAGCAGATATTCAACGCTACCCCCTGCTGCATCGCCACCTGCTCCAGGCGCCGGCGCAAATGCAGCGAACGCGGCCCCATCACCAACGGCGAAGCCGCCGCCTCGGCAAACCGGATAGTCGGGCCCTGGGTTGGCATGTCGATACGCCCGTACCAGCACAGTTCCTCCACCAGCACCGGCTCGGCACGAACATGCTCAAGCTCCTCGGCATTGGGCACCACACCGAAATCTACCTTGCCCAGCTCAATCGCCTGCCCGCCTTCAGTACTCAGGCCGTCACGTACATGCACCTCGATACCGGGAAACTTCTCCCGCGCCTGGGTGATGATCAGCGGCAGCAACAGCGCCGATGCCGCTACCGGAATAGCAATCGACACCTGGCCCTTGGGGTCACCCTTGGTGGAGACCAGTTCGTCCTTGACCGAGTCGATTTTCTGAATCACCGAGCGCGCCACTTCGTAGAGCCGGCGCCCGGCATCGGTCAGCACCACGCCGTCATGCTGGCGCTCCAGCAGGCGCATTTCCAGCTCCTCTTCGAGCATGCCGATCTGCCGGCTCAAGGCCGGCTGGGCGATGTAGGCATTGCGCGCCGCCGCCGAGAAACTGCCGGCTTCGGCGATGGCAATCAGGTAACGCAGTTGCTTCAGGGTCATGGTGACGGACCTTTCAGGGGCATATCAAAACGGCATGGAGCATATCGAAATACTGTATTTGTGAGCATTTTTTAGCCGCCCTAGTATGACAGCCATCACGAACAAGCATAAACCACCCATAACCTACTTATAATAAAAAGAGGTTCACAGTGTTAATAAACAGAACGGGCAACCAGCCCCCTTTCCGTCTGCTGCTGTTGTCTCTGGCCTGTGCCACCGCGCCTGTCTCAGCCGCCAACTTCCAGTGGGGCGAAATCGACGGCCAGATCACCTCCTCGCTGTCGATTGGTGCCAGCATCTCGACCGCCAACCCGGACCCGGACCTGATGCGGGCCGCCAGCGGTGACGACGGTCGACGCAACTACCGCTCCGGTGATGTCTTTTCCAAGCTGTTCAAGGGTACCCATGACCTGGAGCTGCGCTATCAGGACAGCGGCGTGTTCCTGCGTGGTACCTACTGGTACGACTACGCCCTGCGCGACGAGAACCAGCGCTTCAAGAACGTCGAGGACGCCGGGCGCAAGAATGCCGCCAAGTCAGCCGGCTTCGAGTTGCTGGATGCATTTGTCTACCACAACTACAGCATTGGTGATCAACCCGGCTCGGTGCGTCTGGGCCGTCAGGTGATCAACTGGGGTGAAAGTACCTTCATCCGTGGCGGCCTGAATGTCATCAACCCGGCCAACGTCGCGGCCCTGCGCCGGCCCGGCTCGGAAATCAAGGAAGGCCTGACCCCGGTCAACATGCTCTACGGCATGCAGAACCTGACTGACAACCTGTCCGCCGAGGCGTTCTACCAGCTCGAGTGGGACCAGACCGTGCTGGATAACTGCGGCACTTTCTTCGCCGGCAACGACACCCTGCCCGATGGCTGCGACGGCCTGTTCGTCGGCGGTGATTTCAGTGGCAACGCCACCGCCCGCCAGGCCCTCGACCCGTTCGGGGTAAATCTTGATCCGCAAGGCATCCAGATTCGTCGTCGCGGTGACAACGATGCGCGTGACAGCGGACAGTGGGGCATGGCCCTGCGCTGGTTTGTGCCGGCACTGGATACCGAACTGGGGTTCTTCGCTGCTAACTACCACAGCCGCCTGCCCTACAGCAGCTCGATCGCCAGCCCCTACCTGACCAACACCGACTTCGCCCCGCAACTGTGTGCCAACCTGGGTCTGGCTGGCGCCGCCTGCTCAGGCTTTCTCGCCAGCGATGCCGGACGCAATCTGGCCGGGGTTCTGCGTATCGGCACCTCGGGCTACTTCGCCGACTACCCGGAAGATATCCGCCTCTACGGCCTGACCTTCGCCACCACCCTGCGCAGCGGCACCGCACTGCAGGGCGAGTTGAGCTACCGGCCGAATCTGCCGCTGCAGTTCAACGGCACCGACCTGGTCCAGGCCTCACTGAACAATCCGGACCGCTCGCCGCTGGTCGCCAATGGCGCCGTAAACTCGGTCGACAATGGCGTCTCCAGCGGTTATCGACGCAAGGAAGTCACCCAGTTGCAGGTCAGCGCTACCCACGGTTTCACTCGGGTGATGGGCGCCGACAGCATGATTCTGATCGGCGAAGTCGGCATGACCTGGGTTGGCGGGCTGGAGGGCCGGTTCGGCCCGCGCTACGGCCGCAACAGCACCTATGGCCAGGGCGAACTGCGTGACAACAGCATCTGCCTGGCCAACTCGCAGACACCGCAACACTGCAACAACAAGGGCTTCGTCACCCGCCATTCCTGGGGTTATCAGGCCCGGGCGGTCTGGAACTACCTGGATGTAATCGCCGGCATCGACCTGCGCCCCAGCCTGTCCTGGTCGCATGACGTCAAAGGCTATGGACCGAATGAGACGTCTGCCTTCAACGAAGGCTCACGCGCCATCAGCCTGGGCCTGAACGCCGCCTTCAACAGCACCTACAACGCCAGTGTGTCGTACACCAATTTCATGGATGGCGATTACGGCGTACGCGCTGATCGTGACTTCGTCAGCGTCAGCTTTGGCATTACTTTCTGAGCGAGCCATACAATGACAAACTTCAAGCGCACCCATGGCCTGATCCTCTCCTCCATCCTGCTCAGCCTGCCTGCTCTGGCTGCAGCCCAGAGCGAGCAGGCCGCCCGTCTGAACGACGATCTGACGCCCATCGGCGCCGAACGAGCCGGCAATGCCGACGGCAGCATTCCAGCCTGGACCGGAGGTCTGGCGCAAGATGCCGCGCAGGTCCATGCCAACGGCACACCCACGGATCCCTTCGCCGGCGAGCAGCCACTGTTCACTATCACGTCCGAGAATCTTGAGCAGCATCGCCAGCAGCTCAGCCCCGGCCAACTGGCCACCTTCAATCGCTACCCAGGCAGCTACCGGATACCGGTCTACCCCACGCATCGCAGTGTCGATCTGCCGGATCACGTCAAGCAGTCGGCCGCTCGCAATCTGGGCCAGGCCCGACTGGTCAATGACGGTAATGGCCTGGAGGGTTTCGCAGGAGCCATCGCCTTCCCCATTCCGAAAAATGGCCTGGAGGTAATCTGGAACCATATCACCCGCTATCGGGGTGGCAGCTCGCGCACCGTGAGCGATACCGCCGCTCCCTACCCCAACGGCAGCTACAGCATCACCACCACGGAGCAGTTTTTTACCCAGCGCGAATACCTGACCGATCACGCCCCCGGTAAAGCCGATGACCTGCTGTTTCTCTACAGCCACAAGATTATCGCCCCGGCCCGCCAGATCGGCGAGGTAGTACTGGTGCATGAAACTATCGACCAGGTGAAGAATCCACGCCGCTCCTGGATCTACAACGCCGGCCAGCGCCGTGTACGCCGGGCTCCGAGTCTATCCTACGACTTCACCGGCGCCACCACCGCCGGGTTACGTACTGCCGACAGCCGCGACATGTTCAATGGCGCCCCGGATCGTTACCACTGGGAGCTGGTCGGCAAACGCGAGCTGTATGTGCCGTACAACAGTTATCGCCTGGCCTCTCCGGAGCTCAAGTACAGCGACATCGTGCACCAGGGCCACCTCAACCAGGAGCACACCCGCTACGAGCGGCACCGGGTCTGGGAAGTGGTCTCTACCCTCAAGGACGGCCAACGGCATATCTACTCCAAGCGCCGCTATTTCATCGACGAGGATAGCTGGGCGATTTTGCTGGCCGATCATTACGATAGCCGTGGCGAACTCTGGCGGGTAGGCGAGAGCCATGCCTTCTACAATTACCAGCAACAGGCTCCCCTCAGCGCTGGCGACCTGTTCTATGACCTGCACAGTGGCCGCTACATCATCACCGGCATGGGCAACGAACAGCGCAGTGCCTACGACTTCAGCTACCGCGCCAGCAGTTCCGACTATTCACCCGGTGCGCTGCGCAGTGCTGGCGTGCGCTGATCCGGAGCCTCTTGGTGAACTCGCGTCTCCAACAACTGCGGCTGTCATTCAGGAGCCTGAACCTGAATGACGGCCAGGCACCCGACCCGCGCTTTACCCTGGCCAACGAGCGAACCTTTCTGGCCTGGATCCGCACCGCGCTGGCCCTGCTTGGCGGTGGCGTGGCGATCGAAGCCTTCACCGTGGAGTTGCTCGAACCGCTGCTGCGCACCTTGCTGGCCACCGCACTGATCGGCCTGAGCGCCACCCTCAGCCTGGGCGCCTGCTGGCGCTGGCTGCGGGTCGAACGGGCGCTGCGGCATCGTCAGCCACCGCCGATCTCCGAACTGGTACCGTTGCTGACCCTGGCCGTAGCCCTGCTGGCCATGGTCAGTGCTGGCCTGTTCTGGGGGCTGGCATGAGCGTCAGCCGCGATGAGGGCTTGCAGGTCGAACGTACCCTGCTGGCCTGGGTACGCACCCAGGTGGCGCTGGCCATGTTTGCCGGCCTGACCCTGCACTGGTTCGGCCTGCATCACCTCAGCGCCCTGTTCATGGCCGTACTGCCATTGCTATTGTCATTGTCTCTGTATGTCGGCCAGCGCCGCCGCTTCAAGCGCCAACTGGCAATGCTCGCTGCCGAACAGGGACAACCTTCGCTGCTGCCGGTGATGAGCGTGGGGCTGGGTGTGAGTGTGCTGGGGCTGATCGCGGTCAGCGCGCTCTAGAAATATCCGGCTCGCCGCCAGGGCGCCCGGACAACCAATAACAATGATTCAGAAGGTGCTATTCATGCTGTCTGCCCTCACCCGGCTCAAGGATCGAAGCCGTTTGCCCCTGCTGCTGATCTGGCTGCTGGTCATGGCTGGCGTTTGCTCCGCCCAGGCCGACACCGACTGGCCGAACAAACCGCTGAATCTGCTGGTCGGCTTCAGTCCGGGTGGCGGTGCCGATACCCTGGCGCGGCTGGTCGCCCGGGAACTGGAAAGCGAACTCGGGCAGCCGGTCATCGTGCGCAACATTGCCGGTGGCGGCGGGATCGTCATGGCCACCAGTCTGAAGTTCGCCGCCGCTGACGGCTATACCCTGGGCATGGCCGCCAACTCGGCGTTCGATGGCATGCCCTGGGTGGCCCCGCTGCGTTATGACACTTACGACTTCGACTACCTGACCACCATCAGCCAGTTGCAGAACGCCCTGGTCGCCAGCGGCAACGCGCCGTTTTCCAACTGGGACGAAATGATCGCCTATGGACGCCAGCACGGCCTGAACTACGGCTCGGTGTCGCCGATCACCCGCGAGGTACTGAACATGGTGGCCGAGCGCGAAGGCATCCGCATCCGCATCATTCCGATGCGCGGCGGCATGGAGATCATGAACAGCCTGATTGGCGGCCATATCGACATTGCCTGGAGCGCCGGAATCCACCAGGCCTTCCTGCGCAACGGCAAGATTCGGGTGATCGCCTCACTGAACGATGAGCGGCTGCGCACCTCACCACAGCAACCGGCCATCACCGAACTGGGCTACCAGATGGGCTATACCGGCTATTTCATGTTCGCGGTACCCAAAGGCATGCCAGCGCAGATCCATGAGCGCCTGTCGGCAGCCCTGATCAGGGCCAGCCAGTCGCCCACCGTGGCGCAACTGGCCGAACAGCGCATGGGCTTTCCCAATATCGTGATGAGCCCTGAGCAGCTTACCGAGTTCATTCACAGCGCCGCCGAGGATTATCGCCGGGCCGCTGCCGACTCAGCACCCTGACCCAAGGAGCCTGCTACTGCCATGCTTGAACGTAACCTTGACCTGTGGGCCGGCCTGCTGATCACCATCGCCGGCCTGATTGGCCTGTTCTACCTGATCCCGAACCATATCGGCGCCGGCTTCGGCTTCGGTCTGTCACCGCGCTTTTTCCCCTACCTGTGCGTGGGCGCCATCACCGTGCTGGGCGCGCTGCTGTTCATTACCCGGCTACGCGACAAGCAGCCTTCGACCCGGCGTATCGAACTGAACCGCCGCAGCCTGCTGCGCCTGTTGCTGCTAATCGGTCTGATGGCCGTGAGTCTGTTGCTGTTGCAGCTAATCGGCTATCTGGCTGGCGCCATGTTCCTGGTGGCTGCCTTCATGCTGGCGATGGGCGAGCGCCGCATCAGCTGGATTCTGCCGACAGCAGTGATCTGGCCGCTGCTGCTCTGGCTGTTGTTCAAACTGGCGCTGGGCGCCCCCCTGGACTGACGAGGATTGACCATGCACGATCTGCTGCTGGGGCTGGCCGACGCCTTTACCCTGACCAATCTGCTGTACATCGCCCTCGGCGTACTGATCGGCCAGATCTTCGCCGCCGCACCCGGCGTCGGCGCACTGATGGCCATCACCATCGCTGTGCCCTTCACCTTCTACCTGAGCCCGGTCACCGCCATTGGCCTGCTGGTCGGAATCAACAAGGGCGGCACCCTGGGCGGGGCGGTCTCGGCCATTCTGATGAACACCCCGGGCTCACCGGAGGCCACCGCCACCACCTTCGACGGCTATCCGATGTCGCGCAAGGGCCAGGCACTCAAGGCCCTGCGCACCGCTCACGCCTCATCGGTGACCGGCGACGCCCTGAGCGATCTGGTGCTGTTTCTGGTCGCAGCACCGCTGGCACTGGTAGCGATGCGCATGGGTCCGCTGGAAATGGCCGCTGTGGTACTGGTCGCCTTCGTGGTCGTTGGCGGCATGGTCGGCAACTCCGTTCTCAAGGGCCTGATTGCCGCCGCCCTTGGCGTGCTCCTGAGCCTGGTCGGCACCGATCCGGAAACTGCCGGTGAGCGGCTATCTTTCGGCATCCCGGAACTGATGGACGGCCTGGCCATCAGCGCGGTGGGCATCGGCGTGCTGGCACTTGGCGAAATCTTTCGTCAGGCCATCTATCACCAGCGCGGCAGCCTGCACCGACTACCGGATGCCGGTCTGGGCAATCCGGCACAGAACCATTTTGGCTGGCGCGACTATCGCCACATCGCCCCCACCATTTTCAAGTCAACCGGCATAGGCACCCTGATCGGCGCCATTCCGGGGCTGGGTTCGACCGCCGCTGCCTTCCTCGGTTATGCCTCGGCCAAGCGCTCGGCGAAAAACCCGGAGAACTTCGGCAAGGGCGATATCCGTGGCGTCGCCGCCACCGAAGCGGCCAACTCGGCGGTCGTCGGCTCCAACTTCATCCCGCTGCTATCGCTCGGAATTCCCGGCAACGTCGCCGCTGCGCTGATTCTCGGTGCCTTCGTCATCCACGGCATCACCCCGGGTCCGCAGTTGTTCACCGATCAGGCGCGGCTGGTGTACGCGATCTTTGGCGCCATGGTTATCGGCACCCTGTGCAATCTGTTCTTCGGCCTGTTCACCATGCGCCTGTTCGCCAAGATCATCCGCCTGCCTCTGCAACTGATTTTGCCCTGCGTCGTGTTGCTGTGCGTGACCGGCATCATCGTCGCCAGCAACCTGTTCAGCGCCTGGCTGCTGATCGGCTTCGCCGCGTTGGGCTTTCTGATGCGCATGCTGGACTTCTCCTTCGTCACTTTCATCATCGGCTTCGTACTCGGCCCGATGTTCGAACTCAACGTGCGCCAGAGCGTGCTGCTGGCTGACGGCAACATTGGCTATCTGCTGGACCGGCCCATTGCCTGTGCCTTCATCCTTCTGGCACTGGTGTTGACCTGGCGTCTGAGCCGGCGTCAGGCACAAGCCGGCAAACGATTGGCCGTCTAGCGAACATGCCATCAGAGGCTGGCCCCGCACAAATAACGGTAACGGACAGAACTGCTTGACCGTATGAAATATTGGAACTATTTTTTCATGAAATAAGACATCTAATATTTCATGGAGTCTGCATGTTCCGGCAATCCACTCAGCACGTGGGCAGCTACTATGCTGCCTGCTACCCCACACCAATCCCGCAGCGCCCTGCACTGCAGGGTCAGCTGGATACCGAGGTACTGATCGTTGGCGCCGGGTTCAGCGGTCTGCATACAGCCTTGCGCTTGCTGCAGGCCGGCAAACGGGTCACCTTGCTGGAGGCCAGTCGGGTAGCCTGGGCGGCCTCTGGACGCAACGGCGGTCAGGCTCTGCTGGGCTGGTCATGCGACATGCCTCCGCTGGAAAAAGCCCTTGGCCTGGAAGGTGCCCGTCAGCTCTGGGACAGCATGTGCTGGGCCGCCCAGGAGCTGCGTGAACTGCCGGGCCGGCACGGCTTCGATATCGACTACCGTCCCGGTAGTCTGTGGGCTGCGGTGCAGCCACGCCGGGTTCAGCAACTGCACGATGCTCAGCACGACGCACTGGTCAACCAAGGCTACGATCAGTTGCAGTTCATCAGCCGTGAAGAGCTGCCCGACTGGATCGCCAGCCCACGCTATCAGGCTGCACTCTATGATCCACAGGGCGCCCACCTGAATCCGCTGAAATTGGCCCAGGGTCTGGCGCAGGCCATTGAACAGGCCGGCGGGCAGATCTTCGAGCTGAGCCAGGCGCTCGACTATCAACCCAGCGGTTCCGGCTACCGGGTACGCTGTGCCCAGGGTGAGGTGCGCTGCGATGTACTGGTGATGGCCTGCAATGCCTATATCGACCAGTTCGACCGCAAGCTGGCAGGGCGACTGCTGCCAGTCGGCTCCTACCAGATCGCCACCGCACCCTTGGCACCGGATCTGGCGCAATCGCTGCTGCCGCGCAACAGCTGCGTGATCGACAATCAGTTCGTACCCGACTATTTCCGCCTGACGCCTGACCATCGTCTGCTGTTCGGTGGCGGCTGTACCTACCTGGGCGGCATTCCCCGGGATGTAGCCCAGTCTACCCGGCCGTATCTGGAGCGGGCGTTCCCGCAACTGCGCGGGGTAGAAATCGAATTTGGCTGGGGTGGGCATATCGACATCAGCATGAAACGTACCCCGGACATCGGTCGGGTCGGTCAGCGCTACTGGCTGCAAGGTTTCTCCGGCCACGGTGTACTCCCGACCCTGGCCGGGGCCCAGGCGGTAGCCGATGCGATTCTCGGCAATACCCAACTGCTCGAGCTGTACCAGAGTCTGCACAATCCGAGCTTCCCAGGCGGCTCACTGCTCGCCGCACCGCTGGAAGCAGCCGGCAAGGTCTGGTATCGGTTACGTGATGTCGTCTGAATACAAGGTACTGCCGTGAACAAACAGGAAGAAATCGAAGGTCTGGCCATTCTGGTCCGCGACCTGCGCAAGCATAAGCACCTGACCCTGAACGATCTGGCCCAGCGCATCGGTCGCTCGGTCGGCTTTCTGTCCCAGGTCGAGCGCGGGTTGTCACAGCCCACAGTGGCCGATCTGACCGCCATCTGCGAAGCGCTGGAGGTGCCGACTACCTATTTCTACAGCCTCAGCAAGCCCCGCGAGCTGAGCTGGGTCACCCGCCCCGACGAGCGACGCACCCTGTACTACGCCGGCGGGATCACCGACGTGCTGGTTTCGCCCAGCATGTCAGGCCGTTTCTCGATGCTGGAAAGTCACCTGGAGCCCGGCGCCAGCAGTGGTCAGGGCCATCTGGACGACAGCTCGGAACAGGGCGGCTTCATCATCGAGGGCGAGCTGACCCTGTGGCTGGGCGAAGCCAGCGAAGCGGTGACGCTCTGTGCCAATGACAGCTTCCAACTGCCGCCTCACTCGCCATTTCGCTACGCCAACCTGTCCGATCAACCGACCCGTGTTCTCTGGGTTTTTACCTGATATCTGCCCGCCGGATCACAGCCATGAAAACAACAACAATGCCCGACCTGCTCAGCGAAGTCCGCACGTTCCGCACCCAGCATCCGCAGGTGACCCATGTCGACCTGATCTGTATGGACTTGCCCGGGCATTTCTATGGCAAGCGCTACCCGATCGATATGCTGGAGAAAGTGGCTGCCGGCGCCAAGCTGAAGCTGCCGCAGAACTGCATTCTGCTCGGCACCCAGGGCGGGCTCTACCCGATAGGTGATTACTGTTTCCGGGACGGCGACCCCGACGCGGCCCGGCGTCCGATCCCTGGCAGCCTGAAGCGGGTGCCCTGGGAGACTCAGCCCCTGGCCCAGATGCTAATCAGCTCTGAGAACACCGACACGCCGATCGAGTTCGAGCCCCGGGTCGTGCTGGCCCGGGTTCTCGATCGCCTGGCCCGACGCGGGTTGCGCCCGGTGGTCGCCTTCGAGCTGGAGTTCTACCTGTTCGCCCCCCGCTTCCGCGCCGGCCTGCCGCAATATCCCCGGGCGGTTGACGGCCATCGCCGCGATGACCAGGCGAATATGCATATCGAGCGGCTTTCGCATTTCAGTAGCGTGCTGGGTGCCATGGTCAGCGCGGCTAACGAGCAAGGCATAGACGCCAACGTCATCAGTGCCGAACTCGGCCCCGGTCAGTTTGAAATCAACTTCGGTCACAGTGACGATGCGCTGCAAGCGGCCGACTGGGCCGCACTGTTTCGCCGCAGCACCCAGGGCGTAGCCCGCCAGCACGGTTACCGGGCCAGCTTCATGAGCAAGCCCTACCTCCAGGCGCCGGGTAGTGGCATGCATGTGCATGTCAGCCTGTACGACCATGACGGGCGCAATGTTCTGGCGGCCAACCAGCAGCAGGCCCTGCGCCATGCGGTGGCCGGCTGCCTTGAACTGCTGCCCCACTGCATGCCGATCTTTGCCGCCAACCACAACGCCTTTCGCCGTTATGGCAGCATGGTCAACAGTGCCAGTCAGGCCAGCTGGGGATTTGAAGATCGCGATGCCAGCATCCGCATTCCCGAGTCCGACCCGCATAACCTGCGCATCGAACACCGCCTGGCCGGTGCCGATGCCAACCCCTACCTGGTTCTGGCCGCCATTCTCACCGGCCTGGAGCATGGTCTGGACAATGGCCGCGAGCCGATCACCCCGCTCAACCAGGACCGCAGCAGCGGCATAGACTTTCCCAAGGACATGCTCAGTGCGGTCACGGCTATGCGCGACCATCCGCAACTGGCTGGCAGCCTGGGCAGCGAGTTCGTCATGGTCTACTGCGAGAACAAGCGCCAGGAGTACCTCGACTTCATGAATGAGATCAGCCCCCGGGAATATCACTGGTACGCTTAGCCAACGAGTCCGATACCGGCCTGCAACCGGGCAAGTCCCAGGCCGGACAACAACTCACGCACGCCATCGCTGCTGCCCAGAAGCGGCGCCCGCAACTCATCGACAATCAGCCCCTGCAAGGCCAAAGCGGTTTTTACCGGGGCTGGATTGGGTTCGCTGAACAGGGTCTGAATCAACGGTAGCAAGCCGAAGAAGGTCTCCCGGGCAGCCAGCCACTGCTGGCTCTGCACCTGTTCATACAACGCCACGAACTGTTCGGGATGAATATGCGCAGCAGCAGTGATCGCCCCTTGAGCGCCCAGGCACAGGGCCGTAAAGATCTGGGCATCTTCGCCGGCCAGAACCGCCGCATTGCCACTGGCCAGCAGCGCCAGGGTATTGGCCGGGTTGCCGCCGCAATCCTTGACCGCCACGATGCGCTCATGCCGGGTGATATTCAGCAGCGTCTCACAGGCCAATGTGGCGCCGGTACGGTAGGGAATATCGTAGAGAATGACCGGCAGCCGGCTGCGCTCGGCCACGGTATTGAAAAAGCTCTCCAGCGCCGCCTGCGACGGGCGGATGTAATACGGCGCCGGCACCAGTACCGCGGCCAGCGAGCGTTGCTGGATCTCGTCCAGCCTGTCCAGCAGATCCGCCAGGTGATTCCCTGCCAACCCCATGACCACCTGCTCGGCCGGGGCCAGTTCCAGCACCGCATCCAGCACCGCCAGTTGTTCAGCCCGGCTCAGGGCTGCGGCCTCACCGGTGGTGCCACACACCACCAGGCCATGTACCCCGGCATTCAGCAGATGAGCAACCAGACGCCGCAAACCGGCAAAGTCGACCTGGCCCTGATGAAACGGGGTAACCACAGGTACCCAGATACCTTGAAACGATGACATGACACTCCTCCTGATCAATGACCGATTCGGTACTGTCAGAGGAGAGAAAGGCGGCTAGCGGGGATCGAGTCCGGGGCTTGTTCCTGTCAGCTCATCTGACAGGACAGTGCGCCCGGTCAAATAAGCGACTGTTTCTTTGATTTCTTGGCGACCACGGCGCAACGCTCGCAACCGGCCTGGCCGGTACGGGAAACAATTGCACTACTGAGCAGGGTTAATAACATGACATTGCCTGATATGGGTCGCTCAACACTTTTAACGGTTCGGAGGGATCGGCGTCAAGCCAGTAGATGTCTTTTTCACCCCGCTGACACGTCCCGCCGCGGCAAAACCCAGGAGGCGCCTGAAACTTGGGCACTGCATGTGGCTGGGTGCAGGGCACTCGGCAGCATGGCGCAAACCATCACGCATGGCCGTCAGTTGGCGAATGGTCTGATCAAGCTCATCGGCCTTGGCCGCCAATAACTGTCGATCAATGTCCGGCTGGCCGTTGGCGGCAAACATGCGTGCAATTTCATCCAAACTGAACCCGGCCGCCTGACCCAGAGCAATCAACGCCAACTGTTCAAGCACGTCCGCAGAAAACTGCCGCCGCAAGCCACAACGACCATTAGAGCGGATCAAGCCGCGCTGCTCATAAAACCGCAGCGTTGAAGCCGGCACCCGGGATTTTTTCACCACCTCGGCAATATCCATAACCACCCTTGACCTCAAGTTGACTTGAAGTTGCATAGTGCGACTTGCACAGCATTCAAACAACCCAGTCGGAGCACTACCATCATGAATAATTTGATCAGTTATCTGGGAGCCGCCGTTCTGGTCGGGCTCAGCGCCACCCTGGTCATGGACCTATGGAGCATCATTCGCCAGCGGCTGCTCGGCATCGCGCCACTGGATTATGCCCTGGTCGGACGCTGGCTGATTTATCTGACTCACGGGCGTTTTTTCCACACTCCCATCCAGGCGACTCCGGCAGTATCCGGCGAACGAGCAATCGGCTGGATATTTCACTACCTCACAGGCGTGCTGTTTGCCCTGGTCCTGCTGTTGATCGCAGGCGCTAGCTGGCTTGAGCAGCCCAGCCCGGGGCCAGCCCTGGCCGTCGGCCTTGGTAGCCTGGCGGCCCCGTTTCTCCTGTTACAGCCAGCACTGGGCGCAGGAGTGGCGGCCCGCAACACGCCACGCCCCAATGCGGCCCGCATCCAAAGTCTGGTCACTCACCTGGTTTTTGGCTTCGGTCTGTATGCCGGTGGCTGGCTCACCAGCGTGTTGATAGCGGTAGCGACTTGACAGCCCTCCTGCCCTCAGCGAACCTTGGCGGCAACGCCGCCAGGCGTCTCCGTCCGCGGAAAGGGCTGCGCCCAAGGCATCAAACCACAGTTCCATACGAATCCCGGCCTGCCGGGCGGACACAGGCTTGTCAGGGGAGTCGTATGTCCGCACAGCACACCATTCGTCACGGCCGTTTCAATCTCGAGCAGCAGCGCAAACGCGCCAAGGATTTGCTCAAGGCCATCAAGCGCCAGGAGCCCGAAGCACTTGCCCGCGTACTCCGGCATATTCCGCCACGCGAACAACCACTGAAACTGACCGATGCCCAGTGGGTGATTGCCCGCGAGTACGGGTTCAGCAGTTGGCCCAGGCTCAAGGCACATATCGATGCACTGGATTTTGCCAGTCGCCATGCCGGTCTGCATGGCGATCAGGATGCCAGGACCCTGCATATCCGTTGTGGCTCGGACATTCAGCACAGTCTCAAGGTCGCCGGTTTCAGCGGTGACTTTCTCGAGTTTTCCGACCCGTTCTGCATTGGCCCGGTGCCGGCCAGCGATGACCAGACCCTGATCCAGCAACGCGCCGCGTTCCTCGCCAACGCCTTTGATCTGACACCGGCCGACTCACTGGCCCGGCTCAGACAGGCCTACTCGACCCTGGAGCGACTGGACGAGTACGAACGCCTGGTGCTGTGGTTCGAGCATGACAGCTATGACCAACTGATCCTTGCCTACCTGTTGCACCGGCTGCATCATGAGCCGCCCAAAGCACGCATTGAGCTGATCGCAGTGGACAGTATTCCCGGTGTCGAGCGCTTCATTGGTGTCGGCCAACTGGCGCCAGACCTGCTGGCCTGGCTCTGGCCCCAGCGTCAGCCGGTCAGCACGGAACTACTACGGCTGGGCAGCCAGGCCTGGGCAGCGATCAGCGCAGACACGCCGCACGCCCTGACCGCACTGATTGCCACAGGCACCCCGGCACTGCCGATGATGGGTCGAGCACTGCATCGACATCTGCGTGAGCTACCGGCCCGGAACACCGGCCTGAGCCTCAGCGAAAGCCAGATTCTGCAGATAGTTGCTGAGCACGGTCCATTACCGGCCGGCAAGGCCTATGCGCATCTGATGGCTGAACGCGAGCCCCTGCCCTATCTCGGCGACCTGATGTACTGGTGGCTGATTCAGCCACTGCTCAACGCCGCCGAACCGTTACTGGCAATTGTCGCCAACGCCGAGGCCGACTGGCCGCAACGCCAACTCGCCCTGACCGCAACCGGACAACGGGTGCTTGCCGGCCAAATAAACTGGCTGGGCCTGTCCCATAGCGAGCGTTGGGTCGGGGGTATACGCATCGTTCCCGGCCAACCGAACTGGTGCCTGTCCTGCGACCTTATGCCACGCGCCGAAAGGCGCTGATTTCCATCTGATATGGTTTTTATTTGAAAACCTGAGTCTGTTACGTATCAGCCGCGCCAACCATCATCCCCATCAGCCTGATAACGACTGATGGGGTAACACCATGAGCGAGAGAATTCCCGCCAAGATCATTGACACCGGTACCGCCTATGGCCCCGACGGCCCTATTCACACCCGCAGTTTCAGCGGTCGCTACCGGCTGTTGCGGCTGCTCGGCGCCGGGGCGCTGTTTGTGCTGTTCTTTGGTACGGCCTGGCTGAGCTGGAATGAACGGCAAGCGGTGCTGTGGGACCTGGCCGCCCGCAAATTCCATATCTTCGGCGCTACCTTCTGGCCGCAAGACCTGATTCTGCTGTCAGCGATTCTGATCATTGCTGCCTTCGGCCTGTTCTTCATAACCGTGGTCGCCGGTCGCATCTGGTGCGGCTACACCTGCCCACAAAGTGTCTGGACCTGGATTTTCATGTGGGCGGAAAAGGTCACCGAAGGCGATCGCCATCAACGCATACGCCTGGATGCCGCCCCCTGGTCGGCCAACAAGGTGCTGCGCCGCAGCGCCAAACACGCCATCTGGCTGGCCGTCAGCCTGATCACCGCGCTGACCTTTGTCGGTTACTTCACCCCGATCCGCGAACTGACCAGCAACCTGCTGACCTTCAACCTGGGCACGCAGTCAGCGTTCTGGCTGTTCTTCTTCACCGCCGCCACCTACATCAACGCCGGCTGGCTGCGGGAAAAGGTCTGCCGCGACATGTGCCCCTATGCCCGCTTCCAGAGCGTGATGTTCGACCGCGACACCCTGGTCATTGCCTATGATGCCGGTCGCGGCGAACAGCGTGGCCCCCGACGCAAGGACAGCGACCCGAAAGCCCAGGGCCTGGGTGACTGCATCGACTGCACCCTGTGCGTACAGGTGTGCCCAACCGGGATCGACATTCGCAACGGCCTGCAATTCGAGTGCATCGGCTGCGCGGCCTGTATCGATGCCTGCGACAGCGTGATGGACAAGATGGGTTATGCCCGTGGCCTGGTCCGCTACACTTCGGAACGGGCGCTGGAGGGTGAGCGCACCCACTGGCTGCGGCCACGGCTGCTCGGCTATGCCGGTATGCTGGTGTTGATGATTGGACTGTTTGTCGTCGCCCTGATCGAGCGGCCACTGATGTCACTGGATATCACCCGCGACCGCAACCTGTTCCGCGAGAACAGTGCCGGACAACTGGAAAACGCCTATAGCCTGAAAGTCATCAACAAACGCCAGCAGGCCGGCCACTACCAACTGAGCCTGGACGCGGCAGAGGATTTCCAACTGGCAGCACCTGACTCCGTATTGCTGAGCGCTGAAGACATCCGCGACATTCCGGTCAGTGTGGTCTGGACCGGCGAGCAGGCCCCGGCTCCGCGCCAACACATCCGCTTCGTGTTGACCGCGCTGGATGACAGCAGTCCGCCAGTGGTAGCCAAATCCACCTTCGTGGCGCCGGTACGCCGCTAGCTGCACAACGCTGTAAGTCTGGAGACGCTGATGAAACGCTATGAACGCCTGGCCGATGATATCGCCGGCCTGATCCGCAACGGTATTCTGGCCCCCGGAGAGAAAATCCCCTCGGTGCGCCATGCCAGCCAGACTTACGGGGTGAGCCCGTCCACCGTGTTTCAAGCCTATTATCTGCTTGAGGACCGTGGGCTGATTCAGGCCAGAGCCCGCTCTGGTTATTTTGTCCGGGCCCTGGCCGGGCTGCCGCTGCCGGAGCCGCAACCCAACCCGGCCGCACATGAAACCACCGATGTCGACGTCAGCGAACTGGTCTTTTCGGTGCTCGGCTCGCTGAAGAACCCGCATACTGTGCCCTTCGGCTCAGCCTTTCCCAGCCCTGACCTGTACCCGCTGGCCCGACTGGCGCGTTCCATGGCGCACAGCCTGCGCACGCTGGCACCGCATGACATCATTGCCGACATGACCGCCGGCAATCCGGATCTGATGCGCCAGATTGCCCTGCGCTATATGGTCGGTGGCGTCATGCTGCCGATGGAGGAACTGGTCATCACCAACGGCGCACTCGAAGCCCTCAACCTGTCATTGCAGAGCGTGACCCAGGCCGGTGATCTGGTGGCCATCGAATCCCCGGCCTTCTATGCCTGTTTGCAGGTACTGGAACGCTTGCAACTGAAAGCCGTGGAAATCCCCGTACATCCGCGTGACGGGGTGGACCTGAACATTCTGCGTGATCGCCTGCGCAGCTTGCCGATCAAGGCCTGCTGGTTCATGAGCAGTTTTCAGAATCCGGTGGGCTCCAGCCTCAGTGAACTGCGCAAGCTGGAACTCTACGGCCTGCTGCGCGAGCATCAGGTACCGCTGATCGAAGACGATGTGTATGCCGAGCTGTACTTTGGCGAACGTCCGCCCAGGCCGATCAAGAGCCTCGACGACGACGGCCTGGTGATGCATTGCGGCTCATTCTCGAAAAGCCTGGCACCCGGCTACCGGGTTGGCTGGGTAGCCGGCGGGCGCTTTGCCGAACGGATTGCCCGGCTCAAGCTGATGACCACCATCTCGCCCTCGGTGCCGGCCCAGACCGCAATTGCCGACTACTTGCAGCATGGCAGTTATGACCGCCATCTGCGCAAACTGCGCTACACGCTGGAGCGCCAGCAGGATGCCATGCTGGCGTCGGCGGCGCGGCACTTTCCCCAGGGCACTCGCGTAACCCGCCCCAGCGGCGGCTATTTTCTCTGGTTCGAATTCCCCGAACAGGTCGACTCATTGCAACTGTTCAAGCTGGCCCTGGCCCAAGGGATCAGCCTGGCACCGGGGCCAATCTTTTCCGCCAGCCAGGGCTTTCGCCACTGCGCGCGTCTGAACCACGGCCACCCCTGGAGCACTGACAGCGAAAACGCCATGGAACTGCTCGGGCGCATGCTGCGGTCGTTCTGACAGGCAATCTGCGGTGCCGCTCAGCCAAGGCACAGCCCGCACCGCCAAAACCTGATCAGATAACCGATGACGGCTCCGAACGGCCAGCCGCTGCCACAGCCTGCTGCCTGCGCCGCACCAGCACCACCAGCCCGGCGCTGACATACATCACCAGCGAATACAGTGCCGCCGGCACCGCCAGTTGCTCGTCCTGGAGAAAGCTGGTGGCGATCAGAATCGCCAGGGTGCTGTTCTGAATGCCGGTTTCCAGGGTGATCGACGTGGTCTGCGCCGCATTCAGGCGCAGCGCCAGAGCCAGGAGCAGGCCCAGCGTCAGCATGCCCAGATTGAGCAGAACGATGGCCGCGCCGGTCTGGTGCAGCCCGGCCAGCACATCGTCGCCCTCACGTATCAGCACCCCCAGTACCAGCATCGCCAGAAACAGCGCACCGAACAGGCTGATCTTCGGTTCCAGCCAGCGCGCCACTCGCTCGCTGCGGGCCCGCACCCACATCCCGATTACTACCGGCAGCAGAGTCATCAGCAGCAAACTGAGCATCATCTGCAACGCTGGCACCTGCACGCTTTGATAGCCGCCACCAAAGACCATGAACGCCAGCCCGACCAGCAGCGGAATACTGATCACCGCCAGCAGGCTGCTGACCGCGGTCAGACTGACTGACAGCGCCAGATCACCGCGCGCCAGCCAGGTCACCAGATTGGAGGTTACCCCACCGGGACAGGCCGCCAGCAGTACCAGGCCGATGGCCAATGCCGGCGTCGGCATCAGCCAGGCCGCCAGGGCGAAGCCGACCAGCGGCAACAACAGCATCTGCCCGCCCAGCCCAGCCACAGCCGGGCGCGGAGCACGAAAGATGCGGGTAAAGTCGCCGGGAGTGAGCGTCAGGCCCATCCCCAGCATGATGATGAACAGGCACAGGGGTAGCACCACCTGTGCAATCAGATCGCCGGCCATAAATCATCTCCGCCAGGTACGGCGCTTACGCCCCGCCCCGGCTTGTCGTTATGTCGAAGGTCAGTCGAGCAGATCGGGCTGCAGCCGCGCGATCATCTCGTACTGCGGCTGGAAGTTGCCCCACACCACCAGGTCCGAGCCGGTGAAGGCCCGGGTCTTGCGTGCGATCTCGGCCGGGATCGGCTGGGCATCGGCACCGGCTGCCTGAACCAGCAACTGGGTCTCGCAGGCCTTCTCCAACTGGATGAACAGCGACACTGCACTGTCTACATCCTTGCCCACTGTCAGCAGGCCATGGTTCTGCAGAATCAGCCCGACATGGCCCTCGGCCAACTGATCGGCAATCGCATCACCTTCACCCTGCTGGTGCACCACGCCGTTGAACTGCGAAAACACCGCATGCCGCTCGAAGAACACGCAGCCATCCTGAGTCAGCGGCTGCAACGGCTTGCCGAACGCCGACCAGGCCCGGCCCTTGGGCGAGTGGGCATGGGCCACAGCGTTGATCTGCGGGTAACGGGCATGGATGCGTGAATGGATCATGAACGCCGCGAGATTGACCAACGCCTCGCCTTCGACCAGTTTGCCGTTGTGATCCAGACGCACCAGATCACTGGCGCGGATCAGCGCAAAGTGCACACCCACCGGATTGACCCAGAAGGTGTCCGGCTCAACCGGATCGCGCACGGTGATGTGCCCGGCCAGCCCCTCGTCGAACTGGTACAGGGCAAACAACCGGAATGCCGCCGCCAGCCGCTGCTTGATGTAGGCACGCTGTTGATACGGGTCGCTGAAGGTTGGCGGCAGCGGAATCTTCGCTGCGCGCTCACCGCCTACGGTGCTCATTTTTACCTGCTCGATCATGCTGCTGTTCATTGTTATTCCTCAGTCAGGCTCGCAAGAAGCCCGACACTAGCGCGGCACAACCTATGTGTATAATGGCAATTTTTCAGGAATTCCTATGCAGGAAATTCATTCAAAGGGCGATCTCAACCTGTTCCGCGTATTGCTGGCGGTGGCCGACAGCGGCAGCACCATCGAGGCCGCCAACCAACTGCACCTGTCGCAATCGGCGGTATCGCATGCCCTGCGCCGGCTGCGCGAGATGCTCGGCGACCCGCTGTTTGTCAAACACGGGCGGCAACTGGTGATGACTGCTCACACCCGCAGCATTCTGCCGAGCGTGCGCAGCGCGCTGGAAGTCCTGGCCGCCACCACCCTGCGCCACAGCACCTTCGACCCCACCCGCTCGGCCATGACCTTCCGTTGTGGCCTGCGTGATGCGCTGGAATTTCTGCTGATGCCGCCCCTGCTGCAACGTGCCCGTGAGCAGCACTGGCAAGTCCGCTTTCATAGTCAGCGGGTGCTGGGCGAAGACATTGAGGCACGGATTCTGGCCGGTGAGCTGGATGTGGCGGTCAATCTGGAGTACCCGGTCAGCGAACAGCTGGCCAGCCGCGAGCTGGTCCGCGAACGGCTCAGCGTTATGGTCGGCCCAGGGCATCCAGCCTTCCACAATGGCCTGTTGAGCCTGGACGACTATGCCGGGGCCGAACATGTGCTGGTCACCCTGACCGAGCGCGAACGCGGCCTGATCGATCAGGACCTGCTCGGCCTGCAGGGCCGGCAGCGGCGCATCGCCCTGCACTGCGAGCACTACCATGCCGCCGCCCAGGTGGTCGCTCAGACCGACCTGCTGCTGACCATGCCGCGCAGCTACGCGCTGAACCTGGCCCAGCTCAACGGCAACCGGTTACTTGAGCTCCCCTTCCCCAGCCGACCGATTCCAGTACGTCTGTACTGGCGCAAATCACTCGGTCAGGAGCCCTACATGCGCTGGCTGCTGGCGGAACTGGAAGCCTTGCTGCACAACATGCAGTCAGCCGCCGCGTCATAATCCCCAAAAACGGGCAATTCGCGCCCCTTCCTCCGCACCCTCACAACCCGGCTCTGGCTTGATCATTTGCTCATATCCGCAGTGCTGTTGAGCATTTACTCACTATTTCACCCCCCTGAAAGCCAGCAAACCCGGCAATAAAGCGACTGGCACGCTTGATGCTTGATCACTGACAAGCCCAACGAATCGACCAAGCCCCCCAGGCAGGAGATTCCCATGTTCAATGCTCAGCCCATCGCCATGAACTTCATCGACGACCCGCACCTGGCTCTTTGGGATCTAGGACGTGAGCTGGAACCGGAGCCCGGCACCCACCTGATCAGCCCGCGCAACGGTTATTGGCATCATGGTATCTATGTTGGCCGCGGCCGGGTGGTTCACTACGCAGGGCTGTGTCGCGACATTCATGGCGGGCCGGTCGAGGAAGCCAACATAGACCGGTTTGCCGCTGGCCAGCCGGTACTGATCCAGCAGCGTCCCGACACCACTTTCAGTGGCCAGGAGGTCGTACACCGCGCCCGCTCACGTATCGGTGAGCGCCGCTACCACATCCTCACCAACAACTGCGAACACTTCTGCAACTGGTGCCTGAGCGGCCAGCATCGCAGCTATCAGGTTCGCAGCTACCTGATCCACCCGGTTGCGGCCTACCATCTGGCCCGTCGGATGGCTCCACGCTGGCTCGGTCAGTTCGGCGGATTGCAGAGCTGGCTTGATGGGCTTGGCAGTCGCTGGAGTCTGCCGGGGGTACCAATCGGCTGGGCGTCATTGGGACGCTACTGGGGCAAGCTGGGAAAATTACGTACCCTGCTGGGGAACTGAAGCGCCATACCCGCGCATCATACTGAACTGTAATTGCCCCGACGCCGCCCGAAGCCAGGCAGCGTCGGGGCATCATCTTACGGCATCGCCGCCTCCAACCCGGTATTAACGCTACTCTGGGAGTCGGGGCCGATCTCGACAAAGGTGTCATTCTCCAGGGTGAACGCCGGCCAGTCGAAATCTTCGGTGCTGGGATTACCGGTTTTGGCGAAGTTGGTCCACATGGTCATGGTCAGATCAGCGATCTGATCATCGTCCGCGCCATACTCCATTGACAGAAAGATATCCTGCACATCCCCCTGGCTACCGCTTACGCCATTACCATTGAGATCGCCAATTGCCGGGCGCTGCCCCTCGGGCGTCAGCACCAACCCCAACTGATAGTTCTGCACCATGCCCGCTGGATGATTGAACAGATAAGGCAGCTCGCAACCATGACAACTGCGCAGGCCCATATCCGCCCAGCCATCGGGAACACGACTGAACTTGTAGACGAACTGCTCCGACTGGTAAGTATCGGAACGCTGGGCCAGCCAGATCGGCAGAAACGCCCTGAGCGTGTCGTAGTCACCGGAAGTGACGCCCGCCATCAGAGGTACATCGCTGGGCATCCCATCAAGCGCATTACGGTAATAGGTTTGAGGTTGGTAGTAATTGTCGGCATTAGGCCGGTAAGTCTGACGCGGAATATTGTTGATCAGATCAGCCTGCGCGAACGCAGTCCAGGGCAACGCCCGGGCTTGCTCCAGGGTTTCAACCCCGGTCCGCTCGAACAACGCCACGCCGATAGCCTCCGACTCGGCCAGCGATACCTCCGGACCACTGACAGTCTCGAGTGGGGCAAAACCGCTCATCACAATCGCCTTGTGGAAAAGCCCGGTGGCCTGCGGCGAATTCATCAACGAATAGGTTTTGCCACCACCCCCGGACTGGCCGAACAGCGTCACGTTATTCGGGTCACCACCAAAAGCTGCGATATTGTCCCGCACCCACTCCAGGGCCATGACCAGATCCATCTGGCCATAATTGCCTGAGCCGTTATAACCGCTCTCTTCAGTCAACAGCGGGTGGGCAATGTAGCCGAATGGTCCCAGCCGATGATTCACGGTTACCAGCACTACACCCTTTTCAGTAAGCCCTTCAGGGTTGTTGTACTGACTGGAGTTGGCCGACAGGATGGCGAAGGAGCCGCCGTGAAACCAGACCATGACCGGCAGATTGTCGGCATCCTTGGGAGCCGTGATGTTCAGATACAGCGAATCCTCGCTCATGCCGCCCTTGTTGACGGCCTGCAAGGTCGGATTCTGCGCCGACTGATCGGCCCAGGCCACCGCCTCACGCACCCCGGTCCACGGCTCCGGCGCTACCGGCGGACGCCAGCGCAGATCACCCAGTGGCGGCTTGGCGTAGGGAATGCCGAGGAACTGCCAGGTATCTTCATTGGCCTCAAAACCACGCAGCTCACCTCCGGTGGTTGAAACCACGATGCGCGGGCTGGTTGAGCGGGCGAAATGCTCCAGGGCATTGGCCACGGTAGTCACCGTGCGCGGCCGCGGGTCCGTATCGGTAAAGGCTCCGGCCTGCTGCAGCTCATCCACCAGGGTTGCCAGGCTGGCACGAAAATCTGCAGGCGACTGGTCAAAGTAGATGCCATCGGCATTTTGCGAGACGTGCTCACGAATCGCCTCGCTGATCTGAATGCCGTTGTTGAGATCGCCATCGGCATCCAGGCTCTGCAACAGGATCAGCATATTGACCACCCGCGGATCGTCCGCCGAGTCCGCCTCCGGGGTGATGCTCAGCGGCGTGAGGATATTGGCACCAACCGCCGATCCCAGTTCCAGATCACCAATGGCGAAGGTAATGGTCTCCCCTTCCCGGTAGCTGAACTGCCCCTGCGCATCGGTCTGGCCAGCGTCGGTCTCGCTGCCCTGATAATCCAGCCCGGCAACGGGGCTATCGACAAAGGTACCGGTTTGTACCTGGGGGCCGGATCGTGATGATGACGATGACCCGCCCAGACAGCCACTCAAGGCCAGAAACAGCGGAGCGAAAGTGATCCCAATCAGAACCGGGTAGAAACGCCGGCGTGTTTTGATACGGTAAGTCATGATTGCCTCCATTCTTGTTGTTATAACGGCCTGTTAACGGAAAACGTCCGACAGGTTGTCTTTGACATCCACCCCATCGCTCAACTCGACATAGCTCTGGCTGTCTGCACCGTAAACCGGGAAGTCGATCTCGCCCGGAATGCTCGGGTCACCGGTCTTGGCGAAGTTGGTCCAGATGGTCATCATTCGATCAATCACCACCTCATCCACCTGATCAAAGCCGGCAGATGCAAAAATATCGTCCGGGTCACCCTGCGAGCCGCTGATACCGTTGCCGTTCAGATCACCGATCACCAACGACTGCCCGGTAGCCGGGTCGATCACCAGCCCCAGCTGGTAGTGGGTAATCACGCTTTCAGGCATGTTGAACAGATAAGCCAGCTCAGCGGCGTGATAAGCCTCAACACCACGCGCTTTCCAGCCGGCAGGCTGGTGACTGAACAGCACGGCGTAATGGTCGGAATTACTCAGCGGCGCCATCCAGGGAAACACTTCCAGCACGGTGTAGATCGGATCAGGCGTGTCATTGGTGTTGATCAGGAACATGAACGGCACATCGTTCTGGTTACCGCTTTCAAAGCTGACGCGCTCGGCCGCAGGCAGATAGTGGTTATCGATATTGGTGTAAGGCACCAGCGGTGCCGCTGCCGCCACCACTTGCAACCAGCTCCGCTCACGCATTTCCTCCAGCGACGCCGCGCCGAGCCGGCTCTGCAGTTGGCTGCCAATTTCCTCGGCCGCGCTCAGGCTGCGAGTATCCGGGAACAGCGTGCCGCTCTGACTGACCGCCCGGTGAAACAGCCCCTTGGCCTTGGGCGAAGCCATCAGCGACAGCACCTTGCGCCCGCCTCCGGACTCGCCAAAGATGGTGACGTTATCAGGATTGCCGCCAAAGGCTGCAATGTTGTCCTGAACCCATTCCAGCGCCGCAATCAGGTCCATCTGGCCATAGTTGCCCGACCCGTTGTAACCGCTCTCGGCACTCAATTCCGGGTGAGCGATATAGCCAAAGGGCCCCAGCCGGTGGTTGACCGATACCTGTACAACGCCTTTGCTGACCAACGCCTGCGGATTATTGAACGGCCGGGTATTGCTGGTCAGAGAGGTAAAGCCGCCACCATGGAACCAGACCATGACCGGCAACCCCTCGGCATCCTTGGGTGCGGTCACATTCAGGTACAGCGAGTCCTCACTCATGCCACCTTCACCGAACCGCTCCAGTCCAGGATTCTGGGCCGCCTGATCACTCCAGGCCACCGCTTCCCGCACCCCGCTCCACGGCTCCGGGGCTACCGGCGGGCGCCAGCGCAGATCACCCAGTGGCGGCTTGGCGTAGGGAATGCCGAGGAACTGCCAGGTATCTTCATTGGCCTCAAAACCGCGCAGCTCACCTCCGGTGGTTGAAACCACGAGGCGCGGGCTGGTTGAGCGGGCGAAATGCTCCAGGGCATTTGCCACGGTAGTCACCGTGCGCGGCCGTGGATCGGTATCGGTAAAGGCTCCGGCTTGTTGCAGCTCATCCACCAGGGTTGCCAGGCTGGCACGGAAATCCGCCGGCGACTGGTCAAAGTAAATGCCCTCGGCATTTTGCGAGACGTGCTCACGAATCGCCTCGCTGATCTGAATGCCGTTGTTGAGATCACCATCGGCATCCAGGCTCTGCAACAGGATCAGCATATTGACCACCCGCTGATCGTCCGCCGAATCAGCCTCCGGGGTGATGCTCAGCGGCGTGAGGATATTGGCGCCAACCGCCGAGCCCAGCTCCAGATCACCGATGGCGAAGGTAATGGTCTCCCCTTCCCGGTAGCTGAACTGCCCCTGCGCATCGGTCTGGCCAGCGTCGGTCTCGCTGCCCTGATAATCCAGCCCGGCAACGGGGCTGTCGACAAAGGTGCCGGTATGCATCTGTGGCGCTGACTTGGATGATGAAGAGCTGCTAAGACAGCCGGAAAGTGACAGCAGAGGTACCAGAGAAAAAACCAGAATGGCCGAACGTGCCCCTGATTTCGGGGGTATGGGATATGACATGCGGGTCTCCGTTTATTCTTGTAGTGGAGTTCCTTTCAGGCTCCTGAATAGCTGCCAGCCCCAGGACAACCACCCCGGACCAGACACAGGCAACCTACTGACGTCAGGCCTGGCTGTCATACATATTTAATAAACAACCCAAACCTGACTTTTGACCTTAGATGTCACTCGCGTGAGACACAAACCAAATCAGAAACCGTTATGAATGTTCATTCACATGAGAATGATTACAAATAGACACCAGGGCATCTTGTGAACAATCAGGAAAAATGGCGGAAGGACATGGGAGTCGAACCCACCAGACGCGCGTTGCGCATCTCACCGGAGTTGAAGTCCGGGCGCCCCACCGGGGACGATGTCCTTCCTGTATGGCGGCTGGTCAGCCGGCCACGAGAAAGCGTTGTTCGCGCGCGAAGCGGGTGACCCCGGCGCGGTCGAGATATTCCAGTACCTGAATAGTCAGGTTGCGGCCAATGCCGGAGGCATCGCGGTACTCGGCGGCGTTGAAGCTGCCGCTGGGTGAGTCCGCCACCAGTTGCCGAGCCACAGCCACCAGGCCATCGACCTGCTCTGGCAGGTAATAGCGGTTGGGCGCCACCGCAATCAGCTCACCGGCACGCTGCATACGCCGCAAAAAGGCCTTGAGGGTTTCCAGCTCGATGCCCAGCGCCTGACTCAGTTCACCGACAATTGGCGGGCGCAGGCCACTCGGCAACAATTGCGCACTGACCCGCTCCAGCAGTGCCCGATCCTCAGCCAGCAATTGCGGCTGGTGCTCGGGCAGATGCCAGGCCCAGGCCTGGCGTCGTAGCCGACCTTCACCGTGCCAACGTTGCAACAGCGCCCGTCCCAGGACCAAAGGCAGTTGCAGCGTACTGGCCAGCGCCAGCTCGCCCTCGCCAGGGCCGAGCCGTTCCGGGTGCGCAGCATGCCAGTCCTGCAACCGCTGGTGCAAGCGCGCCCAGGCGCTGTCGATCTGCCCGGCCAGCATCAGCCAGTGCTGGCGAGCCGCGTCCAGCAATTCGATACTGGCCGCGCTGTGCCGCAGTTCATCCAGCAGTTGCCGCTGCTCGCCCTGCGTCAGATTGAAGCGCACGGCAAAGCCGTCCAGTGCCACCGGTGCCTGTTGCAGCGCTGCCAGAAGCGCTGCACGCGGGCCATCGGCCTTCTGCCAGTGGCGCAGCAGTGCAAGACGCTCGGGCTTGCTGCGCCCGCGCTGCAAGCCCTGCGGATCGAGTACCCGGCCACCGCCCAGGGTCTGGTTGGCAGCCGGGTCGCGGATGATAAAACGATCCCCCCAGAGTGCCTGCACCGGCTGTTCCAGCAGCAGTTGCGCCAGCGCTGGCTGCCCCTCCTGCAGGATCACCGCCCGCAGCGGATGCACGCCAGTGCCCAGATGCAGTTGCAACACACCGCGATGCCAGTGACTGTCTGGGAGTTGAGTCAGCGCCACATCCAATCGGCTGCTGCCGGCCACCGCCACCTCGGTCAGCCAGTCACCACGCTGCGGCTGGGCAGCATCGATATCGCCAGCCAGATTCAGCGCACAACGCTGGCCAGCTTCGATCTGAGTCGCGTTGTTGCCGGCCATCTGCAGGCCGCGCACGCGCAGGCTGTGTCCGTTGCCGAACAACGACTGCCCCGACTCGATCCGCCCACTGATCAGCGTCCCGGTCACCACACAACCGGCGCCGTCGATACTGAAACGCCGGTCGACCATCAGCCGGGCATGCCCGGCTACTACACGGCGCTGGTGCTCGCGGGCGCCGTTCAGCAGATGCTCACGCAGAACATCCAGCCCCTGCCCGGTCAGGCTTGAAACCGCAAACTGCGGTGCATCCGGCCAGCCCTGTTCACTCAATAGCTCTGCCAGTTCAACACTGAGCGCCTGTTGGCGTTCGTTCTCAACCAGATCGCAGCGGCTGATCACCAGGACCAATTGCTCGACCCCGAGCAGGCGCAATATCGCCAGATGCTCCAGGGTCTGCGGCATCGGCCCGTCATCGGCGGCCACCACCAGCAGCGCCAGATCCACCGCCGCCACGCCGGCCAGCATGGTGCTGATAAAACGCTCATGCCCCGGCACATCGACAAAGCCCAGCGGCGGGCCACCCTCAACCGCCAGCCAGGCAAAGCCCAGCTCAATGCTCAGACCGCGGCGCTTTTCCTCGGCCAGGCGGTCGGTATCAACCCCGGTCAGCGCCTTGATCAGGCTGGTCTTGCCGTGATCGACATGCCCGGCGGTGGCGATGATCACGCCCCGGCCTCCCACTGCTGACGCAGCGGTTCCGGGTCTTCCACGCAGCGGCAGTCGAGCAGCAGGCTGTCGTCGGCGATCCGCCCGATTACAGGCGTCAGCAACTGACGCAGGCGTTCGGCCAGTTCCCGCAATTCACGGCTGCGCGTGCGCTTGTTGCTGCTGGTGCTGCTCAGGCGTAGCGCAGCGCTGGGCAGGGTTTCCAGCGGCAGCGAACCGGAACCGATCTGGCTGAATACGTCACACACATCCGCCTCGAATCCCGCCCCGGCCCAGCCGCGCAGTGACGGCAACAAGGCCTCAGCGGTCTGCCGGATGGCCGCCGGTTCACGGGTCAGCAGGCGCAGGGTCGGCACCCGCTGCACCAGGGTGTCCGGGTCGGCATACAGCCGTAGCACCACTTCCAGCGCTGCCAGGGTCAGCTTGTCGCAGCGCAGTGCCCGCTTGAGCGGACTTTTGCGGATTTTGCTGATCAGCTCGGCGCGCCCGGCGATGATCCCGGCCTGCGGACCACCGAGCAGCTTATCGCCGCTGAAGGTCACCACATCCACGCCCTGAGCCAGAATCCGCCCCACCACCGGCTCGGCCGGCAAGCCCAGCGCCTGCATGTCGATCAGCGAGCCGCTGCCCAGATCGACCACCAGTGGTACGCCCTGGGCGCGGGCAATCCCGGCAAGTTGCGCCTCATCAAGCGTGGTAGTGAAGCCCTGCACCTGATAGTTGCTGGTGTGCGCCTTGAGCAGCAGTGCGGTGCGCGCAGTGACCGCTTCGGCATAGTCACGGGCGTGAGTGCGGTTGGTGGTGCCGACCTCGCGCAGCTTGCAGCCGGCGCGGGCCATGATGTCCGGCAGCCGGAACGAGCCGCCGATTTCGATCAGCTCACCGCGCGACACCACCACCTCACGGCGCGCAGCCAGGGCATTGAGCACCAGCAGCACAGCGGCAGCGTTGTTGTTGACCACGGTAGCGGCTTCGGCGCCGGTCAGGCGGCAAATCCAGTCTTCGACGTGGGCATCGCGGTCACCACGTTGGCCCGTCGCGAGGTCGTATTCAAGATTGCTTGCTCCAGCGGCCACAGCGGTCATGGCTTCAAGGGCTTCCGGCGGCAAGGGTGCACGGCCCAGATTGGTGTGCAGTACGGTGCCGGTCAGGTTGAGCACCGGACGCATCGACGGTGCCAGGGTGCGTTCGATATGTTGCTGGACAGTAGCTACCAGAGTTGGCTGATCGCTGATCTCGCCGCTGCGCCAGAGCTCCAGCGCGGCGCGCAGGGAGTCCAGTACCAGCGCCCGGCCGTGACTGGCGATCAGGGCTTGCATGCCGGGCCAGGCCAGGGCCTTGTCTACTGCCGGGGGGCGTTGCTGGATGTTCATGGCCTGGTACCCCAGGGCCGCCGTTGGCGGCCTTGGTTCGAGCAGATGCTCGAACGCTCCCAGGATAGGCCGGCAGATTTCGCGCTGGCTACGCGCCCATCCCGCTCATCAGCACGTCTCTCCCGGGAGAGGCGAGCATCTGCTCGCAGCGGGGATGCACCAGCGCGATTACTCGCCCGCGTCCTCTTCGGCGCGCAACAGGCGCAGGATTTCAGGCAAGGCGCCATCGGCCAGGGCGCGCATTTCCTCATCGGTGCGGTCCTGGATCGGGTGTGGCACAAAGACCATGGCCGGATCGAAGCCAAGCGCCTTGGATTGCAAGGCGGCAGCATCAACAAATTCACTGGAGGCAACCCCTACTCCCGGGATCTGACGTGACTCCAGGTCAGCGATGTCATGCATACAGCACGACGTGCACGACCCTCAGTCAGCCAGACCTTCGACCAGGAGATTTACCTCGGCAGCCATCTGCTGCTTGAGCTCGGTTGGCGCAATGCGGGTAAAGGTCGGCTTGGCGTAGCGCTTGACCTCGACGCCCATGGCCGCCAGTTGTTCCTCGATACGGTCGAGAAACACGTTGCCGCGCGGCTTGGAAATATCCAGCAGACCAACCACCTTGCCCTCCAGACTGGCCGGACGCGCCAGCCGTGCCCGCTGCGCGGGCGCGCGCTCGGCCGTGGGGTCGAGCAGTATGTTCTCGTTCATGCAGTTACCTCGCGTGTTACCGGAGACGAACCGACCGGGCCAGAGGCGGCCCAGCCGGCAATAATGGCGGAAAACAGGCCGGCGGTACCGCCAGCCCGGACGATCAGCAGGCCGCCGGGGCGGAACTTGGGCACCTGCAGATCCTTGAAACGTTCGGGAATACCCTCGGCAATGCCGCCAGCACCCGCGACCAGCTCGGCACCGGGCGCCAGCAGCAGCCGTTCCAGCTCTTCGCGCAGTCGCTGCTTGGACCAACCCGCGTCGATAAACACCCGCGCATGTTCGGGCGACACCACCAGCACTGCATCACCGGCCATCGCCAGCTTGGCGTGATCAACCGCGCGCAGCGACAGAGCAAAGGAGCGCGCCAGCGATTCGGGATCGCGCGACTTCTGATCGACAATGCCCTGCACCCCTTCACCGGGGAACAGCGTTACCGCCGACCGTCCGGCCTCGATGCCACGTTCCTGGGCCAGCGGCAGCCAATCGCTGTCTTCTGCCTCGGCAAAGCAGAAACTGTACTTGCCGGGATTGCCCAGGGTGGCGCGGTCGATCTCGCCAGGGCGGCCACCACCAACATTGCGGATGATCAGTTGCAGCGCCCGGCCGATAGTGGCGTTGGCGCGATTGCCCTGGCCCAGTGCATTGACCCCGGAATTCATGCCGATGGCCTTGGCGACAGGGCCGTTGACCACGATCATCGGGCTGCCGAACATGGTGGTGCAGATCAGCCCGTGCAGGCCGAATTCATCGGTCAGCGCAGCTTCCAGCGCCGCCAGCAGCACCGGCATGTACTCCGGTTTGCAACCGGCCATGACCGCATTGATAGCGACCTTCTCCACCGTGCAGGGCACCAGATCAGGTGGCATCAGCCCGACCACTTCATCCGGCGCACGGGTGGTGCCCTTGAGCATCCGCAGCACCCGCACCGGGGTCGGCGGCACTACCGGCAGGCCATCGCTCCAGCCACGCTCGTAACAGGCCTCGATGGCATCGTCGGCAGAAGAAATATCGATTTCACGCGATTGCAGACGAATATCGCCAAAGGCCAGTTCCAGCTCCTCGGCAATGCCCGGCTCCAGGGTCTTGGAACCGCAGCCGGGGCGCATCACCGGCAACTCCTCGCCCAGGGTCGGCACCCCGCTCAATGCTCGCCAGTCTTCCTTGTGCCAGCCATAGGTGCGCTCAACCTCCTGACCGTTCTCGACCCGGATCAGGGTCGGTACGAACTCGATGCCAAGGCGATAGGAATGTTCCAGGGTCTGGTCATACAGAGTACCGGGCAGTGCGGCGGCGTACTCGGCCGAGTCCTGCACATACACGGTCAGCGCTCCGGCACCAGCCAGCTCCGCCAGCAGCGGTTCAACCAGCCGGCAAGTCGGGCAATCGGCCTTGGCCACCACAATCAGGCCATCGGGAAGTGCTGTAGTCATCAGAAGCCCTTCTGCGGGTCTTGTGTCTCGTAATGATTCAGCATAGGCAGGCAGAGCCCCGCTGCCAACCGCCGAACGGGAATCATGGGTGGGATGATTGGTGGGGTATCAGCGCTGGCAAGACCAGCCCGTGAGGCAACGCCGGCTCACCTGTGACGCCACATGGATTGCCACGTCGCTACGCGACTCGCAATGACAGCTGTGCGCACACATACCGTCATCGAAACACCCACCGTCATCGCGAGGCCGCAGGCCGTGGCGATCCATCGAGCCTGCGGCGGTGCAATCGAGCTGTCAGCCCATTCGGTGCAGAGCGCAAATCTTGTCGCCTGCCGGATCGCGCAGGTAAGCCCGGTAGAGTTTGACGCCATTGCCTTCACGCACACCCGGCGGGTCTTCACAGGTGACCCTGCCGTTGCCGCAGGCGGCTGGCGAGGCCTGCGCCAGTACCGTTCGGCATACCAACGTTGTGGTCAGGTCAAGCGCTGCTACGCTTGATGAACACGCCTCGGTGTAACTACTCAGGCGCGAAGGCAGGGACCACATTACCAGGGAGACGCTCATGTCCTTTTTCAACAAAATCCTCAGCAAACTCGGCATCGGCAGCGCGGAAGCAGCACCCGCAGAGCCTGGCGCAGCAGCACAGACAGAAACCCCAGCCGCCACAGCGCCGCAGGCATCCCCCACTGCCATCCCTGTGGTGGATGTGGTTGCCCAACTCGAACAAAAAGCCGCAGCCAATCCGCAGCAACTGAACTGGAAGACCTCGATTGTCGACCTGCTCAAACTGCTTGATCTGGACAGCAGCCTCGGCGCACGCAAGGAGCTTGCCACCGAGCTGGGCTGCCCGGCTGAGCTGATGTCTGATTCGGCGCAGATGAACATGTGGCTGCACAAGCAGGTGCTTGCTCGCATCGCCGCGAACGGCGGCAATATCCCAGCCGAGCTGACCGGCTAACTCAAACCGATACGCCATGCGGCGTTCGACGGAGCAGAGTTCGACATCATGAATAACTGCGCCGCATACCCATCCTGGTCACGGATCAATTGGTCAAAAGCTGCGGAGTTGTAGGTGTTCAGTAACCACCCACCGTCATCGCGAGGCCGCAGGCCGTGGCGATCCATCGGGCCTGCGGAGGTGCAATCGGGCTGTCAGCCCATCCGGTGCAGAGCGCAGATTTTGTTGCCTGCCGGATCGCGCAGGTAAGCCAGGTAGAGTTTGACACCATTGCCTTCACGCACACCCGGCGGGTCTTCACAGGTCACCCCGCCATTGGCCAGACCGGCAGCGTGCCAGGCATCAGCCTGTTCCGGACTGTCCACGGCAAAGCCGATGGTGCTGCCGTTGCCGCAGGAGGCAGGCTCACCATTGATCGGTTTGCTCAGGGCAAAGGTGCCGGTTTTGGTGAAGTAGAAGCAGCGGCCCTTAGGGTCGATGACGCCCGGCTTGGCGCCGATAACGCCGAGCACCGCATCGTAAAAGGCCTTGGACGCCTCGATATCATTGGCGCCGAGCATGACGTGACTGAACATGATGTGTTCCTTGCTGATGGGTTGTTGTTGGGTCCAGCTCAACAAGACTTCAGGGAAACAGCCGCGGCGTCAAGTCGGTGCCGTTCAAAAAGTTCACCCATCAATGCAGCCCTGCAACATTGAACTGCTGCTGGCAATGCCCTGCCCAACTCATCGGCACCACAGACCAGGCTCTGAAAACCCGCACACCGATTAGTCCTCTGGGCGGGCTTGTCCTGTTGCGCCAACGCCAACCCGGCGAAGCAGCAGACTCGCCAGTTGCGACGTAGGCCAGACGCCGAGGTACATCAAGGTGCCAAAGGCGGCCAGTGCGGTCATGGCATCGGCAGCAGAACTGCTGGTGACGATTACCACCGTAGCCAGCGTCAGGTTGCGAATCACTGCGGTTGTCGCAAGCCCGGTTCTGGCATCCAGCAGTGCGCCACCCATGCCCTGCACCATAACCAGCACAAGACATGCCGCAAGCAGCCCAGGCTGCTCAGGCAGTCGCGGCAACTCCCGCCATGCCACCAGCACAATGAGCGCAACGACAGAGAGCGTCGCAGCCTTGCCGAGCATGCTCAAGCCACGCGGAGACAGCCACCCCTTCGCCGTAGCAAAGCGCCCAAGCTGCCACGGCAACCACATGACGCCGGCCATCACCAATGCCGTGATACCCAGGCGTTGCAGTGCATCCTCCGGCGCGGCAAAGGCCAAGGCGACCAGCGGCAAGGTCACCAGCGCCACCATCGCCCCAACGGCGAGCCGCGCGCTGATAGCCGCAGCGCTTGCACCATCACGCAAGGCCCAGGGCACGGCCGAGGTGCCGGTACCGGCCAACACACATAACGCCAGCCCCAGACTGTGTGACAGCTCAACCAAACCGAACCGATGCATGAGCAGAATAACCAGCAACGGCGCTACATAATGCACCCCATAGAATGCCGGCCCCTGGCGCGCTGCCGGGTGGCCAGCCTGCGCCTTGGCCTGCGCGCCCAGATACATCATCACCAGCCATGACGACAACGGCGCCAACACGGTCAGGGTATTCATGAGATCACCCCGCGCGTCTCGGCATCACTGCCGTAACCCGCCGCTGCGTGCAGATGTTGCAGCACATGCGGCAGGATGAATGCTGCGTCCTCTCCTACACCACGCAAAGTGGCCGAAGCGAAATTGCGCTGCCGCGGGAATCCCACGAAAAAGAGCCCCGGAATGTTCCGAGCAATACCATTGCGCTGGGCCAGATGCTGGTGCGCATCAAGCACGCCAAGCCCCTCCAGAAAGCCCACAAACGGACGAAAGCCGGTAGCGAAGATCACCGCATCACACTGATCTTCGCGGCCATCGGGCCATACCACCCCCGTTGTCGTAAAACGCGTGAACAACGACCGCTGCACTACCCGCCCGTTTGCCAGAGCGCGACGATAGTGGCCGCTGTCGAGCACAGGCGTTCCCTGGTCCTTGAGCCAGCGGGTTTTCTCAAGGCCGGTCCACTTCACCCAGAAATGAAAGTCCAGCCCCAGCAGGCGCTGAGGAAAAAACCGCACCGGAGTGCGGCTAGCCAGCGTTACCTCGGCCACCTCGGCCAGTTCCACAGCAATCTGCACGGCCGAATTGGCACTGCCAACCACCACGACCCGCTGACCAGCAAAACTCGCCGGGTTCTGATAAGCAGCGCTGTGCAGTAGCCGCCCGGCAAACGTGTGCTGGCCGTCAAACTCCGGCATGAACGGCTGAGCAAAGGTGCCGGTAGCCACCACCATCGTGTGCGCGCGGTAGCGCTCGCCGCAGGCGGTCTCAGCAACAAAGCCATGCGCTTCACGGGTCAAGTGCAGCACCCTGGCTCCCGTCCGCACCGGCAGGCGAAAATGCCGAGCGTAATCGTCCAGATAGGCCACCACCTCATCGCGCCCTGGATAGTGCTCCGGCGCACCCGGAAATCGCCGACCAGGCAGTGCGGAATAACGCGCAGGCGAAAACAGCTCAAGGCTGTCGTAGTAGTGACGCCAAGCGCCACCGGGATGAGCACCGGCTTCCAGAATCAGAAAGTCGACCTGCCGGCGTGCCAGATGCCAGCCAGTGGCAAGCCCGGCCTGACCCGCTCCGATGACCAGAGTTTGCAGTGTCTTCATGGCGCCTCCATTGCGAACATGCATGCGCATACGTGCACATATTAGAATCAAAAAAGGATCAGGCCGTCCCGTCGCCAGGGCAACAGAAGGGAGCCAGCTTGCGCATCTCGTGCAGAATCACCTCGAACTGGCGCATCAACGCCGGCCCGTCGACTTCATAGATACGGTGCCGCCCTGCCCTCTCCACGCGAACAATGCCAGCCTCATGCAATTGCTGCAGGTGACGCGAGATCACCGAGCGTTCCTGCGGCAACTGCTGCGCAATCTCACCCACATCCGCACGCCCCAACAGCAATAATTGACGCAATACCGCCACCCGCGCCGGCTCCTGCAACGCCTTGAACAACTGGCTGTCGAGCACACCAATGGCCGCATCAATGGCCTGACTGCGCTGAGGATTGCTGCAAGGGTCGGACATGACTAAAGCCTGTGTGTGCTGAACGTACCGGAACTATATGTGTATTCATGCGCACATATAAGCATAAGCCGACGAATGGTCACTCGAGCAGCTTCAGTGCGTCACGTACACGTTGAGCCAGATGCTTGGGGTAAGCCTCTGCCAAGCACACCCTGTCACACTCCTGAAACTGACAGAACTTTTTGAGGGCATCTAAAAATGCAGCCAGCAGCAGCTCTTCATCAAAGTTGCATTTCTCAAGATGAAGCGACTTGATCTCTAACAACCTGAGCTTTCGATGGGCTTTGCAGTCCATCCGCCCGACAAACTCGTCACGGTAAAGTAGCGGCAGGCAAAAGTAGCCGTATTGACGCTTGGCTGCGGGCACATAGCATTCGATTTGGTAATCGTACTGGAAAAGCGTTTTCAGGCGTTCGCGTTGAATAACGCTATTGTCGAATGGCGACAGAATGAGCATGCGATTGTTCAGTCGTGGCAGCGGGCCATCAAGCGCGCCTGCTTCCACTATAAATATTTCGCCACTGCTGAGCTTTATCTGCTCCAAAGTACCCTGGGCCAGTCTGTCGTTAACCAGATTTTTAACCGCCTTGCGGAGTTCAGCATTGCGGCGTTGGTAGGTAATCCCCTTGAGCGCAACAACCCCATGGCAGCGTAATTGCTGATCTACGATGTGCGTGGAAAACTCTTCGATGCTGGGGCTTTTGGTATTGACGTGGGATGGCAGTACCCGCTCGGTCAGGTCATAGGTTTTCTGGAAACCGGTGCGATCACTGACCATCAGGTCGCCTTGCATGTAAAGCTGCTCGAGCGCCTTTTTAGCTGGCTTCCAATCCCACCAGCCTGCCCGTTTCGTCGTGCTGGTTTCTATATCACGCGAACGCATCGAGCCATCTGAACGTATGCGCTCCAACAGCTCAGCCATAAGCTTCTTATCGGGATTTCTATACCAATGCGTCTGACCACTTTTAATCGCATGCTTGTAGGGCAAGGAGAACCGGAAATCGGCAATGGGTAGAAACGCAGCCGCATGCGCCCAATACTCGAAAATGTCGCCATCAGCCAGCAGCTTGTTCGTCATGGCCGGGTTGAACTGGGGGACTCTAGACTGCAAGACATGGTGATGCGCCCGCTCCACAACCGATATGGTGTCGATCTGTACATAACCGATGTGATTAATCGCCTCCCGCGCCCCCGCCAAGCCACGCCCAAAGGGCTGAGCCTGTAGCAGGCCTTGAGCAGTCAAGGCCAGGCGACGTAGGCGGGTCAGGTCTTGTGGGCGTTCAATTTCGATCATGGGCTGGGAGTATTTACTGCATCGGGGGAAGTTCATGTTCGACAGCAGCACCTTGTATGGATAATTTCTGCCGTGTCTGGGTAAATTGAGGCCCACCCCCGACGGCCATCGGGGGCCTTCATGCAGCAGCTCGGTGTAGCGACGGCTCCTCTTTCGAGAGACCGATAACAAGTGTGTAGCGCTGCATGACTCTCAAGCGAAACTCGAACAGTCATTGAGACTGCCCTGTTTAGGCCCTCGTAACTACACATACGATTAATTCTTCGCTTCCTCTTATTGCTGAACAGGATGGATCAAGCCACGCGTTCGCCACCGATTACCATTGACCAAAGACTCAAACAACACATTATTGGTTAATACCAAATCATCCGCATGATCTGTCACGATAATTTGTGGACTAAAGCCATTATTCAATTCAAGTTCGTTACAGTAAATCGAAAGTCGACTGAATAGATTTTCAACGGCCTTCATGTCTTCATCAACGGGTCTTTCGTTACCTTTCCGCTGTTCTGCCTCCTGACTCTTTTGCTCATCAAAGCTTTCAGAAGTATCACGATTAAAGTTAGGAAAATACACCTGAGTCGGCTGATCTAAAAACAGTACCGAAGGAATGGCACATTTCTCACCTAACTCAGCAAAATACTTATGCAACGCTAAAAACAACGTTATGTGGCAGTAAAGCCAGTTTGCACCACTGCCCATTGATCGTAGATAGATTTTTCCGTCATCAGGAGTTAAATGATAAAGATCAAATGTCTCGAATGAGAAATGCAGATTAATTGGTTTATAGCTAGCTTCAAACTCAAAATGGCTGCCTATTTCAGCCATATATTCGTTCACCTTGTCTGACGCCTGTGCCAAACCTTTTTGCACATCGTACTCTTCGAGCGCACCTGCAATCTTATTTAGTTGCTTTCTTAACACTTTAATTTCTTTTTCAAGCTCGTCGTCATCAGCCATATTTAAGGTATCAAGAAGCGAAAACAGCTTTGCTTTTTGCATAATAATACTTTCATACAAGCTCTTCTTTTCTGTTAGCTGCTGATCTGCTTTCTCAACCTCAGTTATTTGTTGATTTAACTCAGTCAGAGCTCTGCTTACAACCTCTATAGAACGCTGCACTTCAACCAAAGAAGATTCAAACTTTGCTTTCATCGGGCGAGCTTGAGCAAGGTTACCCGATACTTTAGCAATAGCCTGCTGAAGTTTCTCAGCACTTTTTCGCAAATTGTCTTTTTCGGTATGGCAAAACGGGCATACCGTAGCGGCAATATGCACATGCTTAGGCGAGCTAAACTGCTTTACATTATCAACAAATCGTTCTTCCTCCTTGATATGCTTGTTAATTGATGCAGATTGACGCTGCAACCTTCGTAGCTCAGCGGTTTTTTGATTACGCACCAATTTCAACTGCTCGTAGCGTTGTGTCATAGCGTCAGAATTATGATTTATTTTCTCAGCCACTATGATGCTGTCAAGTTGGCCTTTGGCATCTTGAGGGTGCTGAAGCACCTTAGCCAACGACAAGGGCTGATCCTTAAAGCCCATCAAGGCGTAGAGTTGACTTAATACGGGTTCGACTTTTTGTTTATAGCTCTCTGACGTACGCTTGTTGGTTTCTTTTTGGCGCTCTAAACGTCTTGCATCTGCACTTAGCCGTTCTTTCTCTTGTGATAAATGGAAGAACTTTTGATCGACAAGCCCCAAGAATATCTTTGTATGCTCAATCGCTTGATCTCGCTTTTCTTTCTCGTCGAACCGATAAAATAGCGCATGCTTATTGGCAACCAGGTTTTGATGTTGAAGCATAAACGATGAAAAGCTACGAATAGATGGCGTAGGTGCTTTTTGATTAAACCGCCTATTTGCTCTCGCCGCCAAAGATTCATCAACATCATCGATATCTAAGAAAAAGTCCCTTAAGTGCTTTTTAAACTCGCTTAGTGGGCGAAAATAGCTGGCATTGAAGTAATCTCGATCAATTTCTGCCGTATTGAATGTCTCAGCACGACGAAAAAACGCTTTTGAAGCAATATCAGGATCACGAGCAATTACCATATCTTGCTCATTAACAGCAAGCGCAACATAGTAAACAGCAGCACTGTTGGTAATCACACCTTTAGGAATGGTGTTTTCATCACTACCAAAACAGTAATCAAAAATTTCAATTAAGGCACTTTTACCTGTTGATGATTTGCCGGTAACAACATTAAGCCCAGCTTTAAAATTAACTGAGTGCTTGATCCCTTGCTTATCAATTACGCCAATTTCATGAATAAGTGTTTTCATCGCGGCTTCACTCCTAAAAACGCATAAATCTCGACCACTGAGCGACCGCTAAATAATCGCCCTAACTTTTCTGCACTTTTTTGAGAGATAAAGGCTGATTCAGCCTCATCACATTTCGCCAGGGATAGCCGCTGTTCATTAACCGATAGCCAATCATTGACTAAGCAATATTGAATACACTGCTCTGTTAGGGCTTGAAATCCGTCAATGCGTTCTTGAAGATCATAAAGCTTTACTCGATTGTCAAACACAGACCATATTGAACTTCGTTTATTCGAGCTCAACAGCTTATAGCTGTATATAGGATGACTACACAGCGGGATAACCAGCTGAGCGAGTAATAGATTGTTTTCCGCCTCATCCAAATGTGTATAAAAAGAGGCCAGATATGGCCCATACTCAAACGGGTTATACTTTAATTCGTATAGGGCATCGACAATACTACTCACTGCTCAACCCTCCATTTCAAATCTCGCTCATCATCATCCATAGCGTCATGGATAAGGCCATTTCTAAAAATAATATCTGGATTCGGGTAGCCCTCGATGCCAAATGGTACTTCGCTGGTGACTTTATCATATAAATCTTGCGATATTGCCACTGAGCCACTTTGTTTTCGGCAAGCACTACGATATTTTGCGGAAAATGCTCTAATCCACCTTTCTCGATATTGACTAACCGTTTCTCTGAATTGAGGATAGCCATTCAACTCTTCGATCAACGCATTCCTTAACTCTAGCCAATTACCAATTGCCTCGGGCAGAACATCTTCATACTCAATTTCAAGAATTTTCTGAGCAAATAATTCTGTAACATATATATCTACTTCGTCTTCTGTTGCATCTCTGGCATCGAAATCAGGGATAGTAAATAGCGCAGGCCCCCATTTTGCTGTTAGAGCTTCTCGTTTTTGGTCAAATGCAGCTTTATAGATTACCCATTCCGTATCATTTGCCTGCTCGTAGATAAAACCAATTAAACCTTCAGCAAAGGCTTGTCTATTCGACGACGGAATGTAGCCACTAAGTTTATTGAAATAACTTTTTTTTAAGGTTTCTAAATCCGCTGATTCAACATGCAATACAATTTTTTCGAGTACGAATATCAGATCGTTGTGAGCAGCATCCACTATCACGGCTTTTTGCAACTTGATGATATCAGATGGCTTTTCAGCATTTCTTTCATCTTCTGGCCGACTGTGAAAAATATCTTTCAATACTTGCATGCGTTGCTCGGCAGTTTGTGTGTTCCAGTCCTTTAGCTGGGTAGTTGCACCAAAAGCCTGAGTGGTATGCAGCACCAAAACACCATATTGAGCATGGTCAAACTCGGGAGCCAACCAGTTCTTGAGTGTTTTCCAGAGGTTTTCGTGGTGGTCTGTAAGCGGCGCCGAATAATCTTTGACTTCAGTTTGAGTCGAAGTTAAGGCATCAGGCGACATTATGCTTACATCACCATCTTTTTCAAACCACACTGATTGGCCTTCTTCAAGTGCAAAGCACTTATCCAAGCCAAGCAGAACTTGGTAATGAAAGGCTAAGGCGGTTGTTAGTGCGGCATTTTTGGTTTGTCCTCCGCTCATACCTTTCAGCTCCTAATATCCTTTTATTAAAAATCGTTAATTATATAAAGATTCGGTTTTGCTCAATACAAATATGCACAATAGCTTCATCGGCGTATAACGATTGGCTTTGCGGCGTGCCGGAGCGCAGCGTAGGTACGTCCGCCAACAACCATTTGTTAATAGATCACTTTACTTTGATCTTGGAGAGTAGCCTCCTGGCTTCTTTCTGCTGAATGAGACTTCCGTCACTCATCACTTCTGTCAGAATGTCCGACGCGCCTCCGCTATCCCCCATATCCATGTAGGCCCTAGCTAAATCCAACTTGGTATTGTTCTCTTCTTCGGAATCCCATTGGTGAGCCTCAAAGGGATTTGGACCTAGCTCTGGCTTATCCAGGTGAGCTACATCATGAATCTCTTTAATAAGGCGATCCATTTCCGAATTGAAACTCTCTACTCTGCTAAAGTCCAGATAAAGTCGGCTTTTCAAAAGCTCAGGCAACGCCGGGCTGTCGGAACCTTGCCGAACAAGTACGATAAATTTGGTTGTGCCCAAATCACTCATTAGGGAGGAATTGATTACAAATGCCTCCAAGCCCACACCACCACTTCGCTGGTTGGCTTTTCTAGCATATTGTTCCGTACAGATGAGGAGGACCCTATCAGACCCAAGAATTGATTCTTCGACAAACCGTGGGATTTCCTCTCCTGCTCTTAAATCCCATTGATCGAGAATCACCTGGACCCCGCTGTTCACCAGGTTCGTAGCCAGATGCCTCACCCATTTCTTATGCTCATCGCTGTCATGAGAATAGGATATGAAAACAGTCTTCGTCATGAGATTCCTTATTCTCGGGCTTCAGGACACGGGATCAATGATTATTAACAGCCTGACTCAGCAGCGCACTTCACTAATGCGCGACAAAACACCCACTCTTCAGCCAGATTCTTATTAAAAATCAAAAGATTGGAACCCATTCCGACCTTGGTTTCTGCACGTTAAACCGTGCGCGATATAGCCCCATTACAACTGCACGCCCACTGGTAAAGTCAGTGTGTGCTGAGTTTGGGATGCTGTGGTGCGGATTGGCATCCATGCCTCAGAGGTGGGCTGCATGATGGCAGTTAGCTAGATACTAGCTACGTTTTGCCGGGCTTGCCAAGTCGGATGCTGGCTAGTTCAGAGTTTCCAATACCGCTTCCAGCCTACCCAGCTCCCACACGCTCAACAGCTCCAGCGGGTCAGTGCCGCGTTCGGCCCAGGAGTGCATGTCGACGCGGCGGCCATCGGTGGTTGTGCAGGCGGCGCAGTAGTCCAGGGCGCCGGCTTCCTTGTTCAGGGTGATGAGCCAGCCGTCGATTTCGATGGTGACCAGACCGCTATGCACATCGTTCCAGCCTTGCTGCCCATGCCGGCGGGCGGTGGCGGTGCCCAGGCAGACGTCCTTGAGCCGCTGATAGACCTCGCGGGCTGGAAGATTGGTGGCGGTGGGGGCTGGCTGATTCACGGGCTCATGTCCTGTTTGGGTTTGTGGGTATACTGAGCGGCAACTGTCACCCGATGCAATATTTCCATGCCTTCACGATTACGTCTGCGCCAGCGATTGATGTTCGGCAATGCCATTGCCCTTGGGCCGGGCAAGGCTGAGTTGTTGCAGCACATCGCGGACTGCGGTTCGATCTCGGCGGCGGCCCGGCGCATGGGTATGAGTTATCGCCGTGCCTGGCTGCTGGTGGAAACTATGAATCAGTGCTTTCGGGCCCCGCTGATTGAAACCGCTGCCGGTGGTAAAGGTGGTGGTGGCGCGGCGCTGACTTCGCTCGGTCAGCAGGTGCTCATCCACTATCAGCGCATTCAGACGCTGGCTGAGGCGGCGACGGCTGGTGAACTGGATGAGCTGGAGGGGTTGCTTGCGAAGGCCCCGCCTGCCGATCCCCACTAGGCCCTCCTGAAAACTACCTATACCTCCAACGGCAGATTGACGCCTTAATTCTCACCCGGCTACCCTGCGTCATATTCAACTGTATATAGCGAAGCAGTTGCCTTTCCCTACTCGCTCACGCAAGGAGCCCGCATGTCCTTTCTGAGGATGATCCGCTGGATCGCCGCTTGTGCAGCGCTGCTGCTGGCCAGCACGCTGCAGGCCAGTGAGCCGGTGCGGATTGCTGCGGCTTCCGATCTGCGCTATGCCCTTGATGAGATTCTGGCGGTTTATCGCCAGGCTCGCCCGGATGCGGCCATCGATGTGATTTATGGTTCATCCGGCAAGATGACCACCCAGATCATCAACGGGGCGCCCTACGATATGTTCTTCTCTGCCGATATTGCTTTCCCCAGGCAGTTACAGGAGCGTGGCCTGACCGTGACTGAGCCGGCGGTGTATGCCCTGGGCCGGATCGTGCTGTGGAGCAATTCGCTGGATGCCAGCCAGCTCAGCCTTGCGGACCTGACCGACTCACGTATCCGCCGCATCGCCATTGCCCAGCCAAGCCATGCACCCTATGGCCAGCGGGCCCAGGAGGCGCTACAGGCTGCAGGGGTATGGGAAGCGGTGCAATCCAAGCTGGTGTTCGGTGAGAACATCGCTCAGACGGCCCAGATGACTCAGTCAGGCGCGGCGCAGGTTGGCATCATCGCCCTGTCACTGGCACGCTTCCCGGACCTGGCCAAACATGGCTACAAGCTGATTGACGATGCCCTCCACAACCCGCTGACCCAGGGCTATGTGGTCACCCGGCGGGGCGCCGACAAGCCTGTGGCTCTGGATTTTGCCGAGTTCATGGCTACCGGGCCCGCGCATGAAATCATGCTGCGCTATGGCTTTCTGATGCCCGCTGAGCAGGTACCATAAACATGCTCGGACTCAGCCCGGCAGACTGGCAGGCCATTGATGTCACCTTGCGGCTTTGCCTGTACACCACCCTGATTCTGCTGGTGATTGCCACGCCGCTGGCCTGGTGGCTGGCGCAGGGGCGTTCTCGCACACGGGTTGTGGTGCAGGCGATTGTCGCGCTGCCATTGGTTCTGCCGCCCACGGTGCTGGGGTTCTACCTGCTGGTCACGCTGGGGCCGCATGGTTTTGTGGGCCGCACGCTGGAGAACATGGGGCTTGAGCATCTGGCCTTTTCGTTCGAGGGCATTCTGTTTGCCTCGGTGCTGTATTCGATGCCCTTTGCCGTACAGCCGCTGTGCGAGGCGTTCAGCAATCTTGGCCGGCGTCCGGTGGAAGTGGCCAGCAGCCTGGGCGCTGGCGCGCTGGATCGCTTTCGCAGCGTCATCTTTCCCCTGACCCGTGGCGGCTTTGTGGTCGCAGCAACCCTGACCTTTGCCCATACGCTGGGCGAGTTCGGGGTGATTCTGATGCTGGGCGGCAGTATTCCCGGGGAGACCAAGGTGCTGTCGATCCTCATCTATGACCATACCGAGGCCATGAACTACGCAGCGGCGCACCGCCTCTCGCTGATGCTGCTGATCTTTGCCTTTATCACCCTGTTTATTGTCTACAGCATCAACCGGCGCTTTCAGGTGGCCAGAGCATGACGCTGCATATTCAGGCCCAGCTGCGCCATGGCGATGACTTTCAGTTGCAGGTCGATACCGAGCTGCCGTTGCAGGGTGTCACTGCGTTATTCGGCCGCTCGGGTTGCGGCAAGACCACGCTGCTGCGGATCATTGCCGGGCTGGAGCGGGTGCCGGCTGCCACACTGCGGTTTGGCGAGCAGACCTGGCAGCAGGGACGCAGCTTTGTGCCACTGCACCGACGCCGTATCGGTCTGGTCTTTCAGGAAGACAGCCTGCTGCCGCACCTGTCGGCACGTGACAACCTGCTGTATGGCTACCGGCGTACCCCCGCCGCCCTGCGCCGGCTGCATCCCCCCGAGGTGTGCGCCATGCTGGATATTGAAGACCTGCTCGAACGGCGGATCGACCAGCTCTCCGGCGGCCAGCGCCAACGCTTTGCTCTGGGGCGGGCACTGCTGATCAGCCCGCAGTTGCTGTTGCTCGATGAGCCGCTGTCGGCGCTGGACACCCAGACCAAGCGGGAAATCATGCCATTTCTCTCACGCATGGCGGCAGAATCCGGTGTACCGATCATCATGGTGACCCATGCCCCGGACGAGGTGGAACGGCTGGCCGACCGCATCGTGTTCATGCGCGACGGCCAGATCGAATGTATCGAGTCGCTGAGCGCTGCCCTGGCCCGGCACGACTCGCCGTTGTTTGCCGATGAAGGGGCTGCCAGCGTCCTGCATGGCATGCTGGGTGAAGCCGCGGCCGATGGTCTGCGGCCCTTCGGCCCGGCCGAGGCGCGCCTGTGGCTTTCAGCGGCGGCCTCGGATGCCGGCACACGCCCACAACGTCTGCAGATACGCGCTCAAGATGTCAGCCTGGCGCTGGATGACCCGCAACGCATCAGCATCCAGAACCACCTGAAAGTCACTATCGAGCGCATCGACCCGATCAAGCTCCAGCATGTTCTGGTGGCCTGCCGGACCGGCGACGGCCAATTGCTGCTGGCCGAAATTACCCGGCGGGCCACGCAGCAGTTGCAACTGGCCCCCGGGCAAAGCGTGTTCGCCCTGATCAAGTCGGTGGCGCTGCTGGAGTAAGGCCAAATTACTGCATCAGCTCATTCAAGGCCCAGGTATCCAGAAATGCCGTAACGCGGGTGATCCTGTCCCCCTCCAGCACCATATGCCAGGCATAGCTGTTGAGGTATTCCGATCCATCGCTGGCCGTGGCGCGGCCATCCCACAGCACCACAACATTATTACCCTGGGCTATGACCTGTTTGACCTCTGGTGTTATCGGCGTCGCCAGACGGGCATTGATCGGGCCGACCGCCTCATCGACCAGTGCCTGCTTGCTGCGATAGACCGCCGATACCGGGCTGAACCCGGCTACGGTCCATTCAGCATCGTCCGCCAGCAGGTCAAACACGCTGCCGCGCCCCTGCCGCCAGTCTTCAAATGCCTGCCGCACAACTGATTCAGCACTGTTCGGCGGTTTATCCGGGCTTTTGGCATTCGCCACAACAGTCAGGCCAATACACAGAAAAAGCGTGCAGCAGGCTTTGGTGAGGTTAGTTCTGCTAGTCATGGGAGTCTCCTTGTTGGGGCTACCACTGGTCTTAATGCGCGCTGGCAGTGGGCCGCACGATAATCTCGCTGGTATCCACATCCTCGGGCTGCTCAATGGCAAACCGAATGGCGCGTGCAATCGCAAACGGGCTGATGGCAACTTGTCTGAACGCTTTCATTGCGTCACGTGCCTGGGGGTCGGAGATACTGTCAGCCAGCTCGGACTCGGTTACCCCTGGGCTTACCGTGGTAACGCGGATGTTCGGATGTTCCTGACGCAAGCCATCGGAAATCGCCCAAACCGCGTACTTGGTCGCACAGTACACGGCTGCCGTGGGTGATACGGCATGTGCGCCAATGGATGCCACATTGATAATCTGGCCGCTGCCCTGCGCCTGCATCATTGGCAATACAGCGGCAATGCCGTGCAGTACGCCACGGATGTTAACGTCGATCATGCGATCCCACTCGTCCACCTTGAGGGCCGCCAGAGGGGAAAGCGGCATGACCCCGGCGTTATTGATGATCACATCCACTCTGCCGCACTCGACCCTGGCGAAGTCGACAAAGGCCTGAACCTGATCGCGCTGGGTAACATCGAGACGCCGGGTCCAGGCCTGACCGCCGTGGGCGCGGATCTCGGCCACCAGTTGCTCCAGACGGTCGATACGCCGGGCACCGAGTACAACGTGCGCGCCCTGCTCTGCCAGCACTCTGGCGGTCGCCTCACCGATGCCGCTACTGGCACCGGTAATCAGTACAACCTTGCCCTGGATATTTTCTCTTGCTGTCATAAGACCTCCGATCCGAATACATGTGATGACTGCCCGAATAATCCTAGAGAGCCAGATGCAGGCGGCGAAGGTCAGTTCATATGCCAGTCTTGCCTATTCGTATTGACTGGGACGCACAGGGTGTAAACCTGTGTTTTCATAGACTCTGGTGGTTATTGAGAGAACAACCGATGAGCAGCAACAGCGCCCAGCAGTTACGCATGGTCGAGTTGATCAAAACCCTGGCGCCTGCCGAAGGCTACACAGAGTCGATGCTCGACGGCGTTACCTTCATGCGCGCGGATCAGGCTGTACCCAACACGCCAGCACTCTATGAGCCCAGCATCGTTATCGTGGTGCAAGGGCGCAAACGCGGATTTCATGGTGGCCGGATGTATGTCTATGACGCCCGCCACTATCTGGTGCTGGCCGTCCCCCTGCCCTTCAGCATTGAGACTGAGGCCAGTGCCGCAGAGCCCTTGCTGGGTCTGATCCTGCGCATTGATCCGGCTATGGTCGCCGAGCTGGCCATGGAGATCGACCAGACCTTGCTCCAACGCCCGCTCAACCCCGTCAGCCTCAACGCGACACCGATTGACGACAAACTAGAGAGCGCCACCCTCAGGCTACTGGAGGCGCTAAGCTCGCCGCTTGAGTGCAAGCTGCTGGCACCAGCGATTGTGCGTGAGATTACTTACCGGGTATTGACTGGCGAACAGGGTGACGGATTGCGCGCAGCCCTGGTGCAGGGCAGCAACTTTGGGCGCATCGCCAGGGTACTGCGGCGCATACACGACCAGTTCGATCACAACCTGGATGTTGGCACGCTGGCCCAGGAGGCCAGCATGAGCGTGCCGACCTTCCATACACACTTCAAGGCCGTGACCCACACGTCGCCACTCCAGTACATCAAGACGATACGCCTGCACCAGGCGCGGCTGATGATGATCCGCAATGGCATCAGCGCAGTTGCCGCCTCGCAGCAGGTCGGCTATGAAAGCACGTCGCAATTCAGCCGGGAGTTCAAGCGCCTGTTTGGCCGCAGCCCGAAGGATGAGGCCAGACACCTGAAAACCTTGCTGTCGCTAGCAGAGCCGGTAACTGCCGCCATAATGAAGTGAAGCCAAAAGCGCTTACTGCGCCACCACCACCCGGTTACGCCCGCTGTGCTTGGCCTGATACAGTGCCTCATCGGCGCGGCGCATCAGTTGCTGATAGTCCGGGTGCCCGTCGAAACCGGCCACACCAATGCTGACGGTAACGTTCAGGCTCTGTTCCTGGGGCAGGCGAAAGGTTTCCTGGGCTACATTCTGGCGCAGCTTTTCTGCTGCTCGCCGGGCACCATCAGCCCCGGTATCGACCAGCAGCATCAGAAACTCTTCACCGCCCAGGCGGAACAGGTAATCCCCGGCCCGGCTGCTGTTGATCAACAGCGAGGCGAACTGCTGCAACACCCGGTCACCGGCCTCATGACCGTAACTGTCGTTGATGGTTTTGAAGTGATCGATGTCGAGTGCCAGCACCGCAAACGGGGTGCCGTTATCACGGGCATAGCTGACCTGCTTGGTCAGAACCACGGAGAGAAATTTGCGATTGAGCAGCCGGGTCAGGACATCACGCCCGGCTTCCAGGGCGTTGTTCTGCTCGAACAGGTGGTCCAGGCTGAAACGGATAATCTTGACCCGGTCACGCAGCTCGCGCAGGCGCTGAACCTTCTGTTCGGGCTGCTCATCGAACAATGGCAGCAGCGTGTCGTCGACCTGCTCCATGATTTCCATGATGGTGGTGGCTTCGGCCGTGCCTTCGAAGGCGTGAATGCCCTTGTGCCGGAACCACAACCCAAACTCCGAGGCGTGGATGCGCGGCAGTTGCGCTGCCTGCAACCCCACCGCCTGATCGAACATCAACTGGTTTTCCCAGTCCAGCAGGGCCGCGCGCTGGCGTTCCTTTTCGTTGGCAATGTTCTGGGTCATGGCAAACAGCCGATAGGCTTCTTCGGTGCGGGAGTTGCGGTCATGGGATACCGAATAGGCATGGCTCATGATTTCCATGGCCAGGTCGATGGTATCCGACAGCAACCGGGCTGCCGCCAGGCGTTGGCCCTCGGCCTGACTATCTGCATGATCCAGCAGTTCGACAAACCGGTCTTTCAGGCAACGTGCCCCGCGCAGTACCAGATGCACCGGCACATCAATACGGGCGTGCACCTCGCCAATTTTCTTCTGCTCGGCGATCAGGCGTTGCAAGGCTTCGTCGTCGGATGCGGCGAACAGTCCGGCGATCCAGCGCTGCATCGAGCCCTGCAACCGGCTGTGTACCTGATCATGGGACAGAAACAGCGATGCCGCCGGGTCCTGCAGCATTTCGCTATAGAAATGCTGCGCAAGGTCCAGGCTGTGTTCGCAGCAGAAGTCGCGCACAAACTGGCGAACCTGTTCAGGAAACTTCTGGTTCAGCGCCGCCCATTCGGCTGACAGCTGCTCCATAGACAATCGGGGCATGACAATATCCATCGCATAAGTTGCCGCCATTGTTCCATGCTGTCAGACCAGTGTCATCAAGCCTCGCCCTGCCCGCCCAACATCACTGCCAGCAAGGCTGAACTATCTGGCTCAGCACTCAGCCCGTCGATCACGCCCTGACGGTTGGCCGGGCTCTGGTTCTGGCTCATCTTCCATTTGCCTTCGATCGCTGCAATCGGAATTTCGACCCCGACAATGCCTCTGAGCTGGGCGGCAATGTAGTCTTGCGGGGCATCGGAAACCTGCCAGGGTTGCGGGCGCTGGCTTTCGTGATTGGCAGTCAGTTGCTCAAGCTGCTCGCGCAGCCAGTCGGCCTGTTCGATGACCTGCGGCTGCCCGCGCACCTGCACCATGCAGTAGTTCCAGGTTGGCACTGCCTTGCCGTGCTCGACCTTGCTCGGATACCACGACGGGGTGACATAGCCCTGCGGGCCCTGGAACACTACCAGCACTTCAGCTCCCTCACGCAGGGCGTCGAACTGCTGATTATTGCGGGCCAGGTGGGCACGCAGCAGGCCATGTTCGCCACCACCGTGCAGCGAGAACGGCACCAGATTGGCTATCAGGCCACCACTGCCGGCAGTGATCAGGGTGCCCAGCGGATGCCTGGCCATCAGCTCGTGCAACACGGGTAGCCGGGTTTCTCGGAAAGCGGACGGGCAATGCATGACGGGCCTCACGGTATTCAGGTGTTTGGCCGCTATTGTGCCGCCTGTACTGCTGGCCGGTAAGGGACAGTTGCCGGTCAAATCAGCCGTGCAATTCAGGATGGTGCCGGATGCCCCCTACAACCACGCCCGATAAAACCCCAGTTCCTGCTCCAGCACCCGGGCCAGGTTATCGGGGCGGCGAAAGCCGTGGCGTTCTTCGGCGAAGGTGACGCACTGCACGGGTACGCCATTGTCTTCCAGGGCCTCGACCATTTGCCGGGTCTGTTCGGGCAGAACCACGGCGTCCTGCAAGCCCTGGAAGAAGATTACCGGAGTGCGGATGCGTTCGGCCTGGGCCAGCGGTGAGCGCTGCTGGTAGCGCACGGCATCGGTTTGCGGGTGGCCGATCAGCCAGTCGATATAGTCGGCCTCAAACTTGTGGGTAATGGCACGCAGGCGCAACGGATCACTGACTCCGTAGAGACTGGCAGCGGCGCGAAACCGCTCGCTGGCTGCCACCAGGCTGCACAGGGTGGTATAGCCACCGGCGCTCTGGCCACGAATGAAGACCCGCTCGGGGTCGATGCTGCCCTGATGTGCCAGATGATCGATGACCGCCAGTACATCTTCAACATCCACCTGCCCCCAGCCATGGCGCAACTTGTCACGATAGGCCCGGCCAAAGTTGCTGCTGCCACGGTAGTTGAGGTCGGCGACGGCAAAGCCGCGCTGGGTCCAGAACTGGATACGGTTGTCGAGAGTGGCGTAGCAGGCTGAGGTTGGCCCGCCGTGGGTGAAGATCACCAGTGGCGGACGCTGGTCAGCAGGCCCGCGCACCTGGCTGTTGCAGGGCGGGTAGAAGAAACCATGGGCGGTGTCACCCTGCCCGCTCAGGTACAGCAGGCGTCGTGGTTGAGCGATATCGGCTTCGGCCAGCGCACTGGATGCCTGGCTGAGTACGCTCAACTCGCCGTTATGTGGATTGATCCGCACAATCGCGGCGCTGCAGGTTGGCGATCCGGCAATACAGAACAGCCAGTGGCTGTTGTGGGTCAGCGCCCGAAAGCGGGTGTAGCCATGCGCCAGGCGGCGCTCTTCGGCGGTGTTGCGGCGGCGCAGGGCCAGATGCCCGAGCCCCCCTTCGAACCAGCTCAGCGCCAGCCACTGGCTGGGCAAGTCGGCATAGTGCTGCGGGTTGAGTTGCCAGGGCGCCGGGGCGTGATCTGCGGTCTGAGCCGGCAATGCCTGCCAGCCGCCGTCAGCGTCGATGCACCAGGGCATCCAGTAGCCTCGCCGGTCAGACAGGCAGATCAGATCGCCTTCGGGGCTCCAGGATGGCTGCTGAATCGACTCATTCCCGGTGTTGTCGGCGTACTGAAACATCACCACCCGGCCCGCCTGGTCGAGTTGGCCAATACCCAGCCGGGTACGGGTCCAAGGCAGGTCCGGACGCGACCATTCGATCCAGGCCAGCTGATCGCCATCCGGACTCAGGCAGGGGCTGTTGTAGAAGTCGGCGCCTTCGATCAAGACCTGGCGCAGACCATCAAGACCAATACTGACCAGCCGGTGGGTTACCCGCTGGCCAGCGTGGCATTCCTCGACCGCCAGTACGCATTGGCGTCGGGCATCGAAACGCAGGCCGCCATAACGACACTGCTCGCGGCCGAACAGCTGCTGGCAGTCGTCGCTGCCCAGCGCCTGGCGATACAGCGTCTGGTCGGCATCATTGACGAACACCAGCTCATCACCAGCCAGGCACAGGGCACCACCGCCGTATTCATAGACCCGGCTGTGAACGCTGTAGCCCTCGGGAGTGAGCCGGCGCAATCCGGCTTCTGTCCACTCCACAACCACATTGCGACCGTCGCCGGGCTGGAATTCGACCCACAACAGCCGCTGTTCGTCGCAGCACAGGTCGGCATAGTCGGTGCCGGCAACAACTGCCTGCCGGGCGCTGAAATCGGTGTTCCAGTGGCCGTAGGGTTCAACCTTTACAGATGATCCTTGAGGTGCGCTCATTGCGGAATGTCAAAGCCTCTATCGGCGGCTGGGGCTGCTCGGCCTCGGCGCGGGCGGCGAGGATCTTGTGGTGGTGCGGCGACTTGCTGCACACCGGGTCGGCCTGGCTGGCGTCGCCAGTCAGCATGTAGGCCTGACAGCGACAACCACCGAAGTCACGTTCCTTCTCGTCGCAGGAGCGGCACGGTTCGGGCATCCAGTCGTAGCCGCGAAACCGGTTGAAGCCGAACGAGTCGTACCAGATGTGCGACAGGCTATGTTCCTTGACACTGGGAAAGCTCACCGGCAGTTGCCGGGCGCTGTGACAGGGCAAGGCCGTGCCGTCGGGCGTGATACTGAGGAAGATGTTGCCCCAGCCGTTCATGCAACCCTTGGGCCTCTCTTCATAATAGTCCGGTGTGACGAAGATGAGTTTGCACGGATGGCCTTCGGCTTCCAATTGGGCCCGATAACGGTTGGTCACCGCTTCGGCATGGTCGAGCTGGGCCTTGGTCGGCAACAGTCCCGCGCGGTTCAGATGGGCCCAGCCGTAATACTGGCAGGTGGCAAGTTCGACGAAGTCGGCTTCCAGCGCCAGACACAGCTCGATAATGCGCTCGATCTGATCGATGTTGTGCCGATGGGTGACAAAGTTGAGCACCATCGGATAACCAGCCGCCTTGACCGCGCGGGCCATTGCCAGTTTCTGCTCGAAGGCCTTGCGTGAGCCGGCCAGCAGATTGTTGACCTGCTCGTCAGAGGCCTGGAAGCTGATCTGGATATGATCCAGTCCGGCATCCCGGAAGGCCTCCAGCTTGGCCTGGGTCAGGCCCATGCCGGAGCTGATCAGGTTGGTGTAGTAACCCAGGTCACGGGCGGCTGCGATCAGCTCGACCAGGTCCTCACGGACCAATGGCTCCCCCCCGGAAAAACCGAGCTGGGCGGCCCCCAATGCCCGTGCCTGGGTAAACACGTCGATCCACTCGCTGGTGCTGAGCTCGGTCTTGTGCTGAGCAAAATCCAGCGGGTTGGAGCAATACGGGCACTGCAACGGGCAGCGATAGGTCAGCTCAGCCAGCAGCCATAGCGGCGGCCCCTGGCTGGCCGAGGTCTCAGTGCAACTGGAGCCAGTGTTGGGCATGGGCCACCTCGATAAAAGCCAGCACGTCCTCGTCGAGGCCGGGCACATTGGGGAAACGCTCATCGAGCTGGGCAATGATGGTCTCGACTGCGCGGGTGCCATCGATCAATTGAAGAATCTCGGCGGCGCTGTCGTTGAGCTTGATCATGCCTTCTGGATAGAGCAGCACATGGCAGTTCTGAACCGGCTCCCACTGCAAGCGGAAGCCGCGGCGCAGGCTCGGCACCTGATCACGGGTAACCGGTGTCACAGGGCTATCCCCCGATGCCAGACGGCATCTGTGGTGACCGTGTGATACGGCGGGCGCTCCAGTTCGTAGGCCATGCTCATGGCGTCGAGCATGCTCCACAGCACATCCAGCTTGAACTGGAGGATTTCCAGCATGCGCTGCTGGGCTTCCCAGGTGGTGTAATGGTCAAGGGTGATGCGCAGACCATGCTCGACATCGCGGCGCGCTTCTTTCAGGCGCTTGCGGAAATAGTCATAGCCGGCCGGATCGATCCACGGGTAGTGCTGCGGCCAGGTGTCCAGACGCGACTGGTGGATTGTCGGGGCAAACAGTTCGGTCAGCGACGAGCTGGCCGCCTCCTGCCAACTGGCACGGCGGGCAAAGTTGACATAGGCATCGACGGCAAAGCGCACGCCCGGCAAGACCATCTCGCCGGACAGCACCTTGTCACGCGGCAGGCCGACCGCTTCGCCCAGTCGCAGCCAGGCTTCGATGCCGCCTTCACTGCCGGGCTCGCCGTCGTGGTCGATGATCCGCTGAATCCACTCGCGGCGGGTGTCACGGTCCGGACAGTTGGCCATGATCGCCGCGTCCTTGACCGGAATGCTGATCTGGTAATAGAAGCGGTTGGCGACCCAGCCCTGGATCTGCTCGCGTGTGGCCCGGCCCTCGTACATGGCGACGTGGAACGGGTGATGAATATGGTAGTACTGGCCCTTGGCGCGCAGCGCCTGCTCAAAGGCCTCGGGGCTCATGGGTGCGGTCATGGCCAACTCCTTACAGCGTGATGTGCATGCCGTCGTGGGCGACTTCGATGCCATGGCGGGTCAGCTCCGCGCGCTCGGCCGAGTCTTCATCCAGGATCGGGTTGGTGTTGTTGACGTGAATCAGAATTTTGCGTGCGGCCGGCTGGCCGTCGAGCACTTCGATCATGCCGCCGGGGCCATACTGGTACAGGTGGCCCATCTCGCTGCCGAGCTTGTCGCCAACCCCGGCGCGGGCCATTTCGTCGTCGTGCCAGAGCGTGCCATCGACCAGCAGGCAGTCGGCATCACGCATCAGGGCCGTCAGGCCGTCATCGACCTGGCCCAGACCGGGGGCGTAGAACAGCACCCCACCGGTGTTCAGGTCACGCACCAGCAGGCCGATGTTGTCACCGGGATGCGGATCGTTACGATGCGGCGAGTACGGCGGTGCGGCGCTGCGCAGCGGTATCGGGGTAAACCGCAGTTGCGGGCAGGCCGGAATCACGAACTCGCCCTGCAGGGCGATACGGTTCCACACCAGCCCGCCGTTCCAGTGCTCCAGCATGTTGAACAGCGGGAAGCCAGTGGTCAGATCCTGATGGACCATCTCGGTACACCAGACCTGATGCGGGCAGCCTTCACGCAAGGTCAGCAGACCGGTGGTGTGGTCAATCTGGCTGTCCATCAGAATGATCGCCCCAATCGCGGTATCACGTACCGCCCGGGCCGGTTGCAGTTCGGGGGTATGTTCCAGTTGAGTGCGAATATCCGGTGAGGCGTTGCACAGAATCCAGTTGACTCCATCATCAGACAGGGCGATGGATGACTGGGTACGGGCGCGGGCGTTCAGTGTTCCGTTGCGCAGACCAGCGCAGTTGCGGCAGTTGCAGTTCCACTGCGGAAAACCGCCGCCAGCGGCGGAACCGAGAATCTTGATATGCATGGGGCTGCTCCTGTGACACTGCCGCGTTGGCGGGTGGACACCCCGGCAAGCCGGGGCGCCAGACTACTCAACGGTTAGCGAAGTACATGGTGACTTCGAAGCCGATGCGCAGGTCGGTGTAGCTCGGTTTAGTCCACATAGGTTGATCCTCTTGTTATTGCTGAAGTGGTTGCCGGCAAGTGCCGACAGAGCCAGTTAAACACCGGGATCAGGGGCTACGAATGGTACTTTGGGAGTAGATATGGTCGTGATTTGGTGGGGGTTGCTCCGGGAGGCGGGAGCATCTGCTCCCGCCAGAGATTCCCAGAAGACTCAAGAAGAGGAATTGGCGCAGCGGCGGCGCTCAGCATTGACCGGAGCGTATGACAGCCCCCGTTCTTCCTGATGGAAGGCTTTGAACAGGCAGTAGCAGATCACCAGCAGAACCAGCGAGAACGGCAGCGCGGCGGCAATGGTCGCGGCTTGCAAGCCTTGCAGCCCACCCGCCAGCAGCAGTACCCCGGCCAGCGCACCCAGTCCCAGCCCCCAGATCACCCGGTAGCGCTGCGGCGGGTTCTGATCACCACTGGACAGAATGGTGCAGATCACCAGCGTCGCCGAGTCGGCCGAAGTAACAAACCAGCTGACAATCATCAGGGTAGCCAAGCCCGCCATCGGCAGGGTCGCCCAGTGTACGTTCAGGCCTTCGATGGTCTTGTACAGCACCATGGTCAGGTCGTTGTTGGCGACGCTGCTCAGATCAGTGCCATTGAGCTGCAGATACACACCAGTACCGCCCATGATCACGATCCACAGGAAGGCGCCCAGGGTCGAGGCCAGCATGCCACCGATTACCACCTGACGCACGGTACGACCACGGGAGATGCGAGCAATGAACATGCCGACGAACGGCCCCCAGGACAACCACCAGCCCCAGTAGAAAATGGTCCACCAGCCCTGCCACTGACGCTCCGGGTCAGAGTCGGTCCACAGCCCCATAGGGATGAAGTGGGCCAGATAGTCGCCAATGCTGGTGGCGTACAGCCCCAGCAGAAATACCGTCGGGCCAGCCAGCAGCAGGAACAGAAACAGGATCGCGCTCAGGCGGATGTTCCACTGGCTGAGCCAGAGAATCCCGCGCCGCACTCCGGACACCGCTGAAAAAGTCGCAACAATCGAGGTCGCGGCAATCAGTAGCAACTGATTGGTGGTGGATATTTCCCAGCCAAAGATGTAACTCAGGCCGGCATTCATCTGCGATACCCCAAGCCCCAGTGTGGTTGCGGTGCCGAACAGGGTGCTGAAAATGGCCAGCAGATCCACGGCGTGACCGATGGGGCCGTAGATGCGTTCACCCAGGATCGGGTACAGCGCCGAACGAATAGTCAGCGGCAAGCCATGACGGTAGGTGAAATAGGCCAGGACCAGGCCCATCAGAATATAGACGCACCAACCGTGCAGCCCCCAGTGGAACATGGTGATGCGCAGGGCGATCTGTGCCGATTCGGCACTGCCGAGCTCTGCTCCGGCCATGTCCATGAAGGGGTTGCCCTGCATGTGCATCAACGGCTCGGCAATACTCCAGAACAGCAGGCCGGTACCGACCGCAGCGCTGAACAGCATGGCGAACCAGGAGAAGTTGCTGAACTCGGGCCGTTCGTCATCCTTGCCCAGGCGCAGATTGCCGTAGCGACTGAGCCCGACCCAGAAAGTGAAGAACATAACGGCACCTACCACCGTCACGTAGTACCAACCCAGCGAGCCTTCGATCCAGGCCTTGATGCCGGTGTAGATACTGTTGGCCAATTCCGCATTGGTCACCGTGAACAGCACGAAGGCCATCACCATGGCTATGGAGGCTATCGCCATGGTTGGGTTAACACCTGCAAACACATGCTCCAGGCGTTTCATCGGACGATCGCTCACTGTCGTCTCCTTTGTTTTTGTCATTGAACCGACGGCTCAGCCGGCCCCGATCCGAACATGCCAGATCTTCATTAGCCGCCGGGCGGCCCCGGCAAGACACATGAAATCTGAACCCCTTTGTGGCCTCTGAACCCTGATCGGGGACGAAAAGCCATATCAAGCGTATTATGGTATACCATCATCCAAAACACCTTTTCAACGCTTTATTTTCGTCATCCTGATCAATGGCATTTACTTGGGTATATCTCGGAAATAAAGGGCACACAAATCAATCCGACGCTTGACTTGCCAATATTGTATTATGGTATACCATGAACAAATACCGGACTGACCGGTCAACAACACCCTCACCCAGCAGGAGTACCCAATGAGTTTCGAGATTCGCAAGATCGTCAGCTACAGTGAAGAAACCTTGATCGAAGGCGGCAAGGCGACCGACAAGCCGGTGACCATGATTGGTCTGGCCGTAGTCATCAAGAACCCCTGGCTCGGGCGCGGCTTCGTTGAAGACCTGAAGCCGGAAATCAAGGCCAACTGCTCGGAACTGGGTGCCATGATGGTAGAGCGCCTGACGGCGGCAATCGGCGGGGCCAGCAAGATCGAAGCCTATGGCAAGGCCGCAGTGGTCGGTGCTGACGGTGAAATCGAACACGCTTCAGCAGTAATCCATACCCTGCGCTTCGGTAATCACTACCGCCAGGCGGTCGACGCCAAGTCTTACCTGTCGTTCACCAACAAGCGCGGCGGCCCGGGCACTTCGATCCAGATCCCGATGATGCACAAGGATGACGAAGGTCTGCGCTCACACTACATCACCCTGGAAATGCAGATTGAAGACGCCCCGCGCGCCGATGAAATCGTCGTGGTTCTGGGTGCCTCCGATGGTGGCCGCCTGCACCCGCGGATCGGCAACCGCTACATCGACCTGGAAGAGCTCGCCGCTGAACAGGCGCAGTGATCCGCCGGCTAGTCAGGAACAATAAATGATTCGGCTTACCACTCAATACACCCCGGCCGGTACCAGTTATCTGGTAACCGGCCAAGGCAGGCCCGTGGTGTTGATCCACGGCGTGGGCCTGAACAAGCACATGTGGGGCGGCCAGATCGTAGGACTGGCGCCACACTTTCAGGTAATTGCCTATGACATGCTGGGCCATGGCGACAGCCCCAGGCCTGACGCCAACGGCGGACTAAAGGCCTACGCCGAGCAACTGCGCGAGCTGCTGGCGCATCTGAACATCGCCAGCGCCACCGTGGTCGGCTTTTCCATGGGTGGTCTGGTGGCACGTGCCTTCGCCCTGGAATACCCTGAACACCTGGATGCCCTGGTGGTACTCAACAGCGTGTTCAATCGCAGTCCGGAACAACGTGCCCGGGTTATCGACCGGACTCGCCAGGCTGCCGAACACGGCCCGGACGCCAACGCCGAAGAAGCTTTGTCGCGCTGGTTCAGCCGCGAATACCAGGCTGCCAACCCGGCGCAGGTCGCCGCCATTCGCCAGACTCTGGCCAGCAACGACCCGCAAGGCTACCTGACCACCTATGAGCTGTTCGCCACCCAGGACATGTATCGGGCAGACGATCTGCACAGTATCCAGGTACCGGCCCTGATCGCTACTGGCGAACTGGACCCCGGCTCAACACCGCAGATGGCACAGCAACTAGCCGAGCGGATGCCGCGCGCCCGCCATGCGGTATTGCCGGAGCAGCGGCACATGATGCCGGTAGAGTCGCCACGGCTGGTCAACCAGTTGCTGCTCGACTTTTTTCAGCAGGCCGACAGCCTGTGCAACCCAGCAAAGGGGGTATTGGCATGAAGCTGGAACGTTTTCAGATGTGCATCGACGGCCAATGGGTCGATGCGCTGTCCGGCAACACCTTTGAGAGTCTGAATCCGGCTGTGGCCGAGCCTTGGGCGATCCTGCCCGATGCCGATGAAGCCGATGTCGAGCGCGCCGTCCAGGCCGCTCAGCGGGCTTTCGAGAACCCGGCCTGGCGCGGGCTGAACGCTACCGCCCGGGGCAAGTTGCTACGCCGTCTGGGTGACCTGATCGCCGAGAATAAGGAACACCTGGCGCAACTGGAAAGCCGCGACAACGGCAAGCTGATCCGCGAAACCCGCGGTCAGGTTGGTTATCTGCCAGAGTTTTTCCATTACACCGCCGGCCTGGCCGACAAGCTTGAAGGTGGCACCCTGCCGCTGGACAAGCCCGACCTGTTTGCCTACACCGTGCACGAACCGCTGGGCGTAGTGGCCGGGATCATTCCCTGGAACAGCCCGCTGTATCTGACCGCGATCAAGCTGGCCCCGGCCCTGGCCGCCGGCAACACCATTGTGCTCAAGCCCTCCGAGCACGCCTCGGCCACCATTCTCGAACTGGCGCGTCTGGCGCTTGAGGCCGGGATTCCGGCCGGAGTGGTGAACGTGGTTACCGGCTTTGGCCCAAGCACCGGTGCCGCCCTGACCCGCCACCCGCTGGTGCGCAAGGTCGCCTTCACCGGCGGCACCGCGACCGCCCGTCATGTGGTGCGCAGCAGCGCCGAGAACTTCGCCAAGCTGTCGCTGGAGCTGGGCGGTAAGTCGCCCAACATCATCTTTGCCGATGCCGATCTGGACAGCGCCATCAATGGCGTGGTGGCCGGTATCTATGCCGCCTCCGGACAAAGCTGCGTGGCCGGCTCCAGATTGCTGGTACAGGACGAAATCTATGACCAGTTCGTCGAACGCCTGATTGAGCGGGCCAAGCGTATCCGCATTGGCAACCCGCAGGACGAAACCAGCGAGATGGGACCGCTGGCTACCGCCCAACAGTTGGCGGTGGTCGAAGGTCTGGTTGCCGACGCTCAGGCCGAGGGCGCTCGACTGCGCCTGGGGGGCAAGCGCGCAAACATCGACAGCCAGGGCTGGTATTACGAGCCAACCCTGTTCGAATGCGACAGCAACTCGATGAAGATCATGCAGGAAGAAGTCTTTGGCCCGGTTGCCTCGGTAATCCGCTTCAAGACTGAAGCCCAAGCCCTGGCTATTGCCAACGACTCGCAGTTCGGCCTGGCCGCTGGCATCTGGACCCGCGACCTGGGTCGCGCCCACCGCCTGGCTCGGGACGTGCGCTCAGGAATCATCTGGGTCAACACCTACCGGGCGGTCTCGGCCATGGCGCCGATTGGCGGCTTTGGCAACAGCGGCTATGGCCGCGAGAGCGGGATCGATTCGGTCCTGGCCTACACCGAACTCAAGACGGTCTGGATCAATCTGTCGCAACAGCCGATGCCCGACCCCTTTGTCATGCGTTAAGCGGAGAACCGAGATGATCGATCCCAATGTCTACAAAACCGTAATGGGCTCCTTTCCCTCCGGCGTGACCGTGGTCACCACCCTGGACACGGAAGGCGATATCGTCGGCATCACCGCCAGCGCCTTCAGCGCCCTGTCGCTCGATCCGGCGCTGGTACTGTTCTGCCCCAATTACTCATCGGACACCTATCCGATTCTGCGCGACAGCAAGCGCTTCGCCATTCACCTGCTCAGCGCCGAGCAGCAGACCGAGGCCTACGCCTTTGCCAAGAAAGGCAAGGACAAGACCGCCGGCATCGAGTGGCGCATGAGTGAGCTGGGCAACCCGCTGCTGGATGGCGCCACCGCCATCATCGAGTGCGAACTGTGGCGCGAGTATGACGGTGGCGATCACGCCATTATCGTCGGCGCGATCCAGAACCTGATCGTCCCCGAAGACGAGGTGGTGCCGATGATCTACCACCGCGGCAAGCTCGGCGCTCTGCCCGCGTTCGCCTGAGTTTCCATTTGGTCGCGCCCGGCCCCTCATCGGGCGCGGCCTGTTTTATTCATGCCCCTGGCCGGCCCATGGCCGGCAGTGGGCAGCGTTTGACGGAGCCAACATGAACCCACTGTTTCGCCAACAGGCCTTTATCGATGGCCAGTGGCTGGATGCCCAGAACGGCGCCACCACCACGATCACCAATCCGGCCAACGGTCAGGCCATCGGTCAGGTACCCAACATGGGAGCCACGGAAACCCGTCAGGCGATTGCCGCTGCTAACCGGGCCTGGCCGGCCTGGCGGGCGTTGACCGCCAAGGAGCGCAGCACCCTGCTGCGCCGCTGGCATTCGCTGATGCTCGAACAAGCCGATGCCCTGGCCGAGCTGCTGACCCTGGAACAGGGCAAGCCGCTGGCCGAGGCCAAGGGTGAAATTATCTATGCCGCCAGCTTTATCGAGTGGTTTGCCGAAGAGGCCAAGCGCATCTATGGCGATACTATCCCCAGCCACAAGGCCGATGCCCGGATCATCGTCAGCAAGCAGCCCATCGGCGTGGTGGCGGCAATCACCCCCTGGAACTTCCCCGCGGCAATGATCACCCGCAAGGTTGGTCCGGCGCTGGCCGCTGGCTGTCCATGCATCATCAAACCGGCGCCGGAAACCCCGTTCACCGCTCTGGCCCTGGCAGCGCTGGCCGAGCAGGCCGGGATTCCGGCCGGCATTATCAACGTGATCACCGGCGATGCGGTCGCCATTGGTGGCGAGCTGACCGCCAGCGCCGATGTCCGCAAGCTGTCGTTCACCGGCTCGACGCCGATCGGCAAGCTGCTGATGGCGCAAAGTGCCGACACCCTGAAAAAAGTTTCGCTGGAGCTCGGAGGCAACGCGCCGTTCATCGTCTTCGATGACGCCGATATCGACCGCGCGGTCGAGGGCGCGCTGATCGCCAAGTTCCGTAACGCCGGGCAGACCTGCGTCTGCGTCAATCGCTTTCTGGTGCAGAGCGGCGTCTATGACACCTTTGCCCAGCGACTGGCCGAGCGTGTGGCGGCCTTCACTATCGGCGACGGCTTCGGCGATGGCGTCAGCATTGGCCCGCTGATCAACGAGCGTGCGGTCAGCAAGGTCGAGGATCATGTTCAGGATGCGCTGAGCAAGGGTGCCAGGCGGCTGTGCGGCGGCGAGCGCCATCCGCTCGGGCATGGTTTCTTCCAGCCTACCGTGCTGGCCGATGTCAGCGCTGACATGAAGGTGGCCAGCGAGGAAACCTTCGGTCCGCTGGCCGCGCTGTTCCGCTTCGACACCGAGGAACAGGCCATTGCCATGGCCAACGCCACCGAATACGGACTGGCAGCCTACTGCTATACCCGCGACCTGGGTCGCGCCTGGCGCCTGTCCGAGACGCTGGAATACGGCATGGTCGGCATCAACGAAGGGCTGATTTCCACCGAAGTAGCGCCCTTTGGCGGCATCAAGTCCTCGGGACTGGGCCGCGAAGGGTCGAAATACGGTATCGAAGACTACCTGGAAATCAAATACACCCTGATGGGCGGGCTTTAAGCCGCCGGAGGATTGGTCATGAGCAACGAAAAATACACCCGCGGTCTGGAGATTCGTACCCAGGTTCTGGGCCAGGAATACGTCAACAAGTCACTGCAGAACGCCGATGAGTTCAGCCGCCCACTGCAGGAACTGGTCACCGAGTACTGCTGGGGCCATGTCTGGGGCCGCGAAGGCTTATCCCTGAAAGAACGCAGCATGATAAACTTGGCCATGATTTCGGCGCTGAACCGGCCCCATGAGCTGAAACTGCACATTCGCGGTGCCCTGCGTAACGGCCTGAGCCCTGAGCAAATCCGTGAAATTCTGTTGCAGGTCGGCATCTACTGTGGCGTACCGGCTGCGGTCGACAGCTTCCGCATCGCCCGTGAGGCGCTTGCCGAGGCCGACAACGAGGCCCAGGGCTGAAGCGCGAAACCCAAACCGGCGGCGTCCCAGGATGCCGCCATCAGCCCTACGGATAGCCATAACCAGAGCGGACCCTATGAAACGCCTGCCACTCGACGATACCTTCAAGATCAATCGCACCCCCGTGACCCTGCGCGAAATCGTGCTGGATAAACTGCGCGGGGCCATCCTCAACTTCCAGTTGCTGCCCGGCGACCGGCTGGTGGAGCGTGATCTGTGTGAACGCCTGGGCGTGAGCCGCACTTCGGTACGCGAAGCCCTGCGCCACCTGGAATCCGAAGGACTGGTGGAGTTCGACGGAAGCAAGGGGCCGCGCGTCGCCATCATCACCCTGGAAGATGCCCGCGACATCTACGAGCTGCGCTGCGTGCTCGAAGGGCTGATCGTGCAGTTGTTCACCCTCAACGCCAAGGCCAAGGACATTCGCGCCCTGGAACGCGCACTGGAAGAAAACCGCAAGGTACTGGAAAGTGGCAACCTGCAACAGGTACTGGATTCGGTGCAGGGCTTCTATGACGTGCTGCTCGAAGGCTCGGGCAACCAGATCGCTGCCGCCCAGTTGCGTCTGCTGCAGGCCCGGATCAGTTACCTGCGCGCCACTTCGGTCTCCCAGGCCAATCGCCGGGACGCCAGTAACCATGAGATGGAGCGTATTGTTGAGGCGATCAAGAGCGGTGACCCGATGGTTGCCCACCAGGCCTCGGTCGACCACGTCCGCGCTGCTGCCAAGGTGGCTCTTGAGTATCTCAAGTCCAAGCAGGGTGAGCAGGGAGACATGCGCGAGTTCGTTACCCCCATCGCTCTGAAAGAGCCCCGCATAGGACGCTAGCAGCATGCGTACACCCCGCTTCTGCCCGCAATGCGGCGGGTCCACCCTGCAGCGCGGCCTACCGCCGGGTGATACCCATGAGCGGCTGATCTGCATCGGCTGTGGCTATATCCATTACGAGAACCCCAAGGTCATCACCGGCTGCATCATCGAGCAGGAAGGCAAATACCTGCTGTGCCAACGAGCCATAGCGCCGCAGGCCGGCACCTGGGTGTTGCCGGCAGGGTTCATGGAGAATGGCGAAACCACTGAACAGGCGGCGCTACGCGAGGTCTGGGAAGAAAGCGGCGTGCGGGCTGAAATCCTCTCGCCTTACTCGATCTTCAGCGTGCCGAAGATCAACGAGGTCTACATCATCTTCCGCGCCATCGCCCTGGAGATCACCGGCCAGTACGGCCCTGAGACCGCCACCTGCCGGTTTTTCGCTCCCGAGGATATCCCCTGGGACAGCATCTACTACCCGGCCATCCGACAGATTCTCGAGCGTTACATTACCGAGCGCCAGGCCGGGGTCTACGGCATCTACGTCGGGAATGACGACACCGGCATGGTGCACTTCATTCACTGACAGCGTTTCACAGACCTTCGACGATAATCACCTCGGCCTCGGCCACCCCTTCACGCTGCCCCTTGGCCTGCTGGTATTCGGCCGAATGGTAACAGGCGATAGCCTGCTCATAGGAATCGAACTCGATCACCACGCTGCGCTGCGGCGTGGCTCGCCCCTCCAGCGCCTCAGCCCGGCCACCCCGAGCCAGCATACGTGCGCCATACTTGGCGAAAGCCGCTGGCGCCAGGCGGATGTATTCGCTGTACTGATCAGGGTTGCTGACGTTGACGTGGGCAATCCAATAAGCCTTCATACTGACCTTCTGAATTCGTGGTAATTTGGTATTATGGTATACCATTAATTCGATAAAACAGCCAGACCAGGAGCACCCGTCATGCCATTCGACCGCATCGAAGACATCATTGAAGACTTCCGCCAGGGCAAGATGGTGCTGCTGGTAGACGACGAAGATCGCGAGAACGAAGGTGACCTGTTGCTGGCCGCGGAAAAATGCACCACCTCAGCGATCAACTTCATGGCCCGTGAGGCCCGTGGCCTGATCTGCCTGACCCTGACCGAGGAGCACTGCCAGCGCCTGGAACTCAATCCCATGGTGCCGCACAACGGCAGCCCGTTCGCCACCGCGTTCACCGTCTCGATCGAAGCAGCCCAGGGCGTTACTACCGGCATTTCCGCCGCTGACCGGGCCCACACCATTCTCACTGCGGTAGCACCGGATGCCCGCGCCGAAGATCTGGTACAGCCCGGGCATATCTTCCCCCTGCGTGCCCGTGAAGGTGGAGTGCTGACCCGCGCCGGGCACACGGAAGCTGGCTGCGACCTGGCCCGGCTGGCGGGTCTTACCCCTGCGGCGGTAATTGTCGAGGTAATGAATGAAGACGGCACCATGGCCCGACGACCCGAGCTGGAAATCTTCGCCAAGCAGCACGGCATTCGTATCGGCACCATCGCCGATCTGATCCATTACCGGCTGAGCACCGAGCACACCGTTACCCGCATTGGCGAGCGCGAACTGCCAACGGTGCATGGCAACTTCCGCCTGGTGACCTACGAGGACCGCATCGAAGGCGGCGTTCACATGGCGATGGTCATGGGCGATATCCGGCGTGAACAGCCAACTCTGGTGCGGGTCCATGTCATCGATCCGCTGCGCGATCTGGTTGGCGCCGAATACACAGGCCCGAAGAACTGGACCCTGTGGGCAGCGCTGGAAAAAGTCGCCGAGGTTGGTCATGGCGTTGTAGTAGTGCTGGCCAACAACGAATCGTCCCAGGCCCTGCTGGAACGGGTGCCGCAACTCACCCAGCCACGCCGGCCCTACAACCGCTCCCAGTCACGAATCTATTCCGAAGTCGGCACCGGGGCACAGATTCTTCAGGACCTGGGCGTTGGCAAACTGCGCCACCTGGGCCCGCCACTGAAATACGCCGGCCTGACAGGCTACGATCTGGAAGTAGTGGAAAGCATCCCGTTCGAAGGTTGAACAGGATCAGGGCCGTCACTGACGGCCCTGGAAACCTGGACTCAGGTCTTGAAGCGTCGAACCAGACTATTGAGAGTATCCGACAAACCAGTCAGGGTCTGGGCATCGGCCCGGGTGGCATTAGCCAGTTCAGCCACCTGCTGTGAGTCACCGTGGATCTGACTGATGTGGCGATTGATGTCTTCAGCAACCTGATGCTGCTCTTCAGCCGCCGTGGCGATCTGGGTATTCATATCGCGGATCCGGTCCACCGCCTCGCGAATCAGCTCGAAGCTCGAGCGCGCCTCGCTGATTGAGCTGACCGTCTGCTGGGACACCTCCAGGCTACTGTGCATCTGCCGGGCGGTAGCCTGGGTGCGCTGAGCCAGGCGACCAAGCAAACCATCAATCTCTTCGGTGGAGTCGGCCGTGCGCTTGGCCAGCGCCCGCACCTCATCGGCCACCACGGCAAATCCACGCCCTTGCTCACCTGCCCGGGCAGCCTCAATCGCGGCATTGAGCGCCAACAGGTTGGTCTGCTCGGCAATCGCATTGATGGTGCCAAGAATCGACTGGATCGCATTGCTGTCCTGCTCCAGTTGCTGCATTGCCTGAGCCGCCTGTTCAATCTCGCCACTCAACCGGCCAACGCTGTCAACCGACGCATCGATCTGCTGCTGGCCGGCATGCACCTGACTCTGTCCTTGATCGGCCGAGTTGGCGGCCTGACTGCAGGAGCGAGCCACCTCATTGGCGGTCATCACCATTTCATGGAAAGCGGTAGATACCATGTCCACGGCCTCGCGCTGGCGGGCTGCAACCTCGGCCAACTCTTCCGAAACCTGGGTGGCGCTGCTGGAACTGCTGTGGATTTGTCCGGCAGCCTGGGCTATGCGCTGAACCAGATCACGAATGGCACCGAGGAACTGATTGAACCAGCCGGCCAGTTGCGCGGTTTCATCCCGGCCACGCACCACCAGATTGGTGGTCAGATCTCCCTCCCCCTGAGCTATCCCCTCAAGCCCATTGCTAACCGCCTGGATCGGCCGGGTAATCAAGCCCGCACTCAGAGCCCCCAGAGCGGCAAAAGCGAATGCGGCCAGGGCGGCAATCAGGGCAATGATCCAGGTCAGCCGACTAGCCCCGGCCATGACCTCCTGCTCGCGGATCAGGCCGATGAACTGCCAGCCCAGCGTCTCGGAGGTGTAAACATTGGCCATATAACGCTCGCCACCCAGCATCACCTCCACCGAGCCCCCATTAGCAGCGGCCAGTTGGGCGTAGCTGGGACCAAGATCGGCCAGTTGCCGGAAGTTGTTCTCCGGCCGGCGCGGGTCGACCAGCACGGTGCCATTACTCTCGATCAGCATTAGGTAACCGCTCTGCCCCAGCTTGATGTCGCGCACAATGTCGGTGAGTTGCTGTAGCGATACGTCGATATTGACCACCCCGCCCTGGTTACCCAGCCGATTGGCAAAGCTGCGCACCGTGCTGACCAGTACCACATCATCATCAGCCCAGTAGTAGGCTTCGGTGCGCTGGACCTTGCCCGGCTCAGCCATAGCCCGCTGATACCAGGGCCGAGTGCGTGGATCGTAGTCGCTCAAATTGGGGTCGCCGGGCCAGAACAGGTAGCCACCTTCACGCGTTCCCAATGACACATAGGCATAGGCCGGATGGCTGGCGGCCAGCCCGGCAAACAGCTCAAACACCGCCCGGTCCTGCTCACCTTCGGGCTGACGGGCGCTGCGCGCATCGACATAACGCTTGAACTCTCCGTCAATGTTCTTCAGCAGTGGATGCGCCGCCAGGAATTCAACATTCTGACTAATGCCCTCGAAAAACAGTTGCATGGCGGTTTCGACCTGCCGGATTTCGCGCCCACTGCTATCAATAAAATCATCTCTGGCGGCTTCACGCAGGTTCAGTACAACCAGCAACGCCACCAGCATGACCGGCAAACTGGCAATGATCGCAAACGTCATGATGAGCTTGTGTCGGATGCTCATGGCCCCTCCCTAGATAAACGGTACGGTGAAATGGTTTTAAGATATTCCATATTATGGTATACCAATATCCAGTGATCTGCTGCACTTTGCTAGTACGCCAAGATCAGGCGTGATCGACACCCGATAGCCGCGCAGGGACACTTAAACCAAGCCGGCCAAACGATGGTCAAACCAACAAGTACAGGTTCGAGGACAGTCATATGAAGTTTTCATTGTTCGTGCATATGGAGCGCTACGACGATCAGGTCAGCCACCGGGAGCTTTTTGAAAACCTCACCGAACTGACCCTGATGGCCGAAGCCGGTGGGTTCTCCACCGTCTGGATCGGCGAACACCATTCGATGGACTACACCATCGCCCCCAGCCCTATGCCGCTGCTGGCCAACCTCGCCGCTCGTACCACTACCATTCGTCTGGGTGCCGGCACTCTGATCGCCCCGTTCTGGCACCCCATTCGGGCTGCCGGCGAGTGCGCTCTGCTGGATGTGATCAGCAACGGCCGGATGGAAGTGGGTCTGGCCCGTGGCGCCTACCAGTTCGAGTTCGACCGTTTGGCTGGCGGTATGCCTGCTACCGACGGCGGTCAGCATCTGCGCGAGATGGTGCCGGCGATCAAGGCACTTTGGCAGGGTGACTACGCCCACGATGGCGCGCTCTGGAAATTCCCGACCTCGACCTCCTCACCGCGCCCGATTCAGCAGCCGCATCCGCCGGTCTGGATTGCTGCACGCGATCCAGACTCGCACAACTTCGCGGTCAAGAATGGCTGCAACGTGATGGTCACCCCGCTGATGAAGGGCGATGAAGAAGTGGTCGACCTGAAGAACAAGTTCGACACCGCACTGGCCAACAACCCGGACGTACCCCGCCCGCAGATCATGGTGCTGCGGCATACCTTTGTGCACAGTCCTGATCAGCCGGATGGCTGGAAAGTCGGGGCTGAAGGCATCTCGCGCTTCTACCGCACCTTCGACGCCTGGTTCGGCAACAAGCAGATTCCGGTCAACGGCCTGCTGCCGCCCAGCCCGGAAGAGAAGTTCAAGGAGCGCCCGGAGTTCGAACTGGAGAACATCCGCAAGAACACCATGGTCGGCACGCCGGACGAGATCATCGCCCGCCTGCGTCACTATCAGGAACTGGGAGTGGACGAATTCAGCTTCTGGACCGACAACACCCTGTCGCACGAAGAGAAGAAGAAGTCACTCGAACTGTTCATCAACCACGTAGTGCCAGCGTTTCGCTGAGAACTGGCCGCGCTCTGAACAGGAAGTGCGGACAAAAAAATGCGCGGCCGAAGCCGCGCCAATCTCACGAACATTAGGACAACGACCGGGCTCTGCCGAGCCCGGGTACCGCAATCATGGCCGGAGGAGCAGGACCGGCCATGATTAACCCAGGCTTAGAAGAAGCCCAGCGGGTTCACGTCGTAGCTGACCAGAAGGTTCTTGGTCTGCTGGTAGTGGTCGAGAATCATCTTGTGGGTCTCGCGGCCAACACCGGACTTCTTGTAACCACCGAACGCGGCATGTGCCGGGTACATGTGGTAGCAGTTGGTCCATACCCGACCAGCCTGGATGCCGCGACCCATGCGGTAGGCGCGGTTGATGTCGCGGGTCCAGACCCCGGCACCCAGACCGAACTCGGTGTCGTTGGCGATCGCCAGGGCTTCTTCCTCGGTCTTGAAGGTGGTGACGCTGACCACCGGGCCAAAGATTTCTTCCTGGAAGATACGCATCTTGTTGTGACCCTTGAGCAGGGTCGGCTGGATGTAGTAGCCATTGCCCAGCTCATTGTTCAGATGCTCGGCACCACCACCGATCAGGAACTCGGCACCCTCTTCACGGGCCACTTCCATGTACGACAGGATCTTGTCGAACTGCTGCTCGGAAGCCTGGGCGCCAACCATGGTTTCGGTATCCAGCGGGTTGCCGCGCTTGATCTGACGGGTACGCTCGACTACCCGGGCGATAAAGTCGTCGTACATGCTTTCCTGAATCAGCGCACGCGACGGGCAGGTGCAGACTTCGCCCTGGTTGAAGAACGCCAGCACCATACCTTCAACAGCTTTGCTGATGAACGATTCTTCAGCCTGCATGATGTCGGCGAAGTAGATGTTCGGCGACTTGCCGCCCAGCTCCACGGTAGAAGGAATAATGTTCTCGGCGGCGCACTTGAGAATATGCCGACCAACCGGGGTCGAGCCAGTGAATGCCAGTTTGGCGATACGCTTGCTGGTGGCCAGCGCTTCGCCAGCTTCACGGCCGTAGCCATTGACGATATTGAGCACGCCGGGCGGCAGCAGATCAGCGATCAGCTCGGCAAATACCAGGATGCTCAGCGGGGTCTGCTCGGCCGGCTTGAGCACTATGCAGTTGCCAGCGGCCAGGGCCGGAGCCAGCTTCCAGGCAGCCATCAGCAGCGGGAAGTTCCATGGAATGATCTGCCCGACCACACCCAGCGGCTCGTGGAAGTGGTAGGCAGCGGTGTTTTCGTCGATCTCGGCGGCAGTACCTTCCTGAGCACGAATACAACCGGCAAAATAGCGGAAGTGGTCGGCTGCCAGCGGGATATCGGCATTGAGGGTTTCACGCACGGCCTTGCCGTTGTCCCAGGTTTCGGTGACAGCCAGCTTTTCCAGGTTCTGCTCGATGCGGTCGGCAATTTTCAGCAGGATATTGGAGCGGGCCTGTACCGAGGTCTTGCCCCAGGCATCCTTGGCGGCATGGGCGGCATCCAGGGCCTTTTCGATATCTTCGGCGGTGGAACGCGGGATTTCACAGACTGCGCCGCCAGTCACCGGAGTGGTGTTGGTGAAATACTGACCTTTGACCGGAGCAACGAATTCACCGTTGATGAAGTTGCCGTATCGGTCCTTGAAAGTAACGACGGAGCCGGGTGCTCCAGGATTGGCGTAGATCATTGTTATGTCCTCTGAGCTTGCCTGACCCATCACGGGCCAAGTCATGAGTCGATACTAGGACTGCCCGGCGGGTGCGTGTATGCGTCCTTGGCAGGGACGACTTCGTTATTTAGTAGTAGGCAGGCGCCAGAACAGCGGTCTATTAAGGCTAGCTCAGAAATCCGCGTACCGTGCTTCGATGCTCTGATAACGGCCACTCTCGCGCAGCCGTTGCAGCCCCAGATTGAAGCGATCACGCTTGTCTGGATCGATGAAGCCGACGCTGTATGGCGATGGCGGAAATAACCGGTGTACCCGGATCGGCTGCCGGGTATCGACCTGATCACCAATCTCATGATTGAAGGCATGGAAAATCCGCAGATCGGCAATTACCACATCGACCCGACCTGCATAGAGCAACAGGTTGCGAATAACCTGGCGGGCCTCCTCGCGATACCGTGGATTGCTCACAGTCATGGCCTGGAACTCCTCGCCGAGCAGAAAGCGGGCCCGCTGGAAGGCACTGACCGAGTAATTGTCCAGCTCACCAATACTGTCCAACTCGATCTCGCGCCGGGCAAGGGTAATCGCCACATTCTGGTACTCGACATAGGGCGCAGAGTAGAACGCCGGAATACCACTGACCGGGCTGGTGGTAGCAATCGCATCCAGCTCACCGCGTGCCAGCAGCACATGCAGACGCTCCATTGGCCCGTAGTAAAGCTCCATCTGGAAGCCGGCCAGCTCAAAGGCAGCCTTGATCAGATCGTGCTCCAGCCCACGAAGCTGCCCCTCATAGATATAAGGTGGTTTATGGGTGCCCATCCCCACACGCAAGACCTCAGCCCAGCTCACCCCGGACTGCATCCCAGCCAGCAACAGGACACACGCAACGATAAGTCCTCTCATGCACTTATCCTAGCTCGGACCAGCCGTCTTTTCCGGGCGCGTTACATGGACCCGGTGCCAAACCATGGTTGGAGGAACGCAGCCAAGCGGCTACCATAACCCTTTATCGCCTACGGGCATTACGAGGTAAGACATGAAAATTCGCTCTACCCTGGCCATCGGTTGCGTGCTGGCCCTGCTCAGCCAGCCCAGCCTGGCCTGCTCGCCGGAAGACGCCATCGAGATGGCGGAGAAAGTCGCCCAGACCATCAACCGCATCGCTGCAGGCGATCCGGACAAGGCCAACCAATTGCACACCCAGCTGCTGGAGCTGCAACAACGCGATCCAACCCGCAGCGAACATGGCCCCTGCCGCGCCTATGAGCGGATCATTGAGGAACTGGAAGCCCGGGAGCGCGGCGAAGACCCTAGCGAAACATCGAATTAATCGATGTTTTTGGTGGATTTTTTGCGCTATTAAACCAAAAAATCCACTTATAGAATGGCCACATATCTAAAGGGTGTTTACAAATGTCACGAGCGACGGCCAGGCAAGGCGAAATCAGCCGAACAAGCGCAGTTTACGTGGTGTAAATGAGCATTGTGAGGCTGATTTCAACGCCGCATGGCCGAGCGCAGTAATGTGTAAACACCCTCTTAATGGAGGTGAGCCATGCACAAACGCAATGTGATTGAACTGCTTCAGGGTCGTCCGGCCTCCGATGGCGACGGCGTCAAACTGGTACGCGTATTCGGCGGCCAGGGCCCGGAACGTTTCGACCCTTTTCTGATGCTCGACGAGTTCGGCTCCGATGAGGCTGCCGACTACATTGGCGGCTTTCCGCCGCACCCGCATCGCGGCTTCGAAACCGTGACCTACATGCTCGAAGGCAAGATGCTGCATGAGGACCACATGGGCAACCAGGGTTTGCTGGAGTCCGGTGGCGTGCAGTGGATGACCGCCGGGCGCGGCATCATTCACTCGGAAATGCCGCAGCAAAGCTCCGGCCGCATGCGCGGGTTCCAGCTGTGGGTCAACCTGCCGGCCAAGGACAAGATGCAGCCTGCCAGCTATCAGGATCTGCCGCCCTCGGCCCTGGCCGAAGGGCAATTGCCCGGCGGTGGGAAAGTGCTGGTGATTGCCGGCGAGTTGACCATCAACGGGCAAACGCTGTCAGGGCCGATTCAGGGCAAGGCCACCGAGCCTCTGTACCTGGACCTGCATCTGGGTGCCGACGAAGCACTGGAGTTGCCGCTGGAAAGCCAGCTCAACGTGCTGCTGTATGCCTATGAGGGTCAGGTCAGTGTGCACGGCGAGCAGCGCGCTGCCGAGCTGGCACCCAAGCAATTGGCACGGCTGGGCCAAGGTGACGGGGTTAGCCTGCGTGCCGGTAGCGCAGGAGCACGGTTGCTGCTGATTGCCGGCAAACCGATCGGCGAGCCGGTGGTTCAGTATGGTCCGTTCGTGATGAACAGTCGTGAGGAGATCGAACAGGCCCTGCGTGACTACCGCGACGGTCGACTGGCCGGCTGACCTGTTGCACCGCCCCAGTAGGAGCGCCTTGTAGGCGCGAAACATAGGGTGCTGACGGCAAGCACGCTTTCGCGGCCTCAGGCCGTCCTACCAACCCCATCCCGGTAGGAGCGCCTTGCAGGCGCGAAACATTAAGGTGCTGACAACAAGCACGCTTTCGCGGCCGCAGGCCGTCCTACCAACCCCATCCCCGGTAGGAGCGCCTTGCAGGCGCGAAACATAGGGTGCTGACGGCAAGCACGCTTTCGCGGCCGCAGGCCGCTCCTACCAACCCCATCCCCGGTAGGAGCGCCTTGCAGGCGCGAAACATTAAGGTGCTGACGGCAAGCACGCCTTCGCGGCCGCAGGCCGCTCCTACCAACCCCATCCCCGGTAGGAGCGCCTTGCAGGCGCGATACATTAAGGTGCTGACGGCAAGCACGCTTTCGCGGCCGCAGGCCGCTCCTACCAACCCCATCCCCGGTAGGAGCGCCTTGCAGGCGCGAAACATAGGGTGCTGACGGCAAGCACGCCTTCGCGGCCGCAGGCCGCTCCTACCAACCCCATCCCCGGCAGGAGCGCCTTGCAGGCGCGAAACGAGGGCGTGAGTGGCGCAGTGGCAAATCAACCGATGGGGGTACGTCCGGCCAAGGCATGGGCCAGCGTACCGCCGTCAATATATTCCAGCTCACCACCCAGCGGCACGCCGTGGGCAATGCGTGAAACCTTGATACCACGCGGTTTGAGCAGATTGGCAATATAGTGCGCGGTGGCCTCGCCCTCCACGGTCGGATTGGTGGCCAGAATCACTTCGGCCACATCGCGATCCTCCAGGCACGCCAGCAACGCCGGAATACCAATCTCCTCAGGCCCCAGCCCGTCAATCGGCGACAGGTTGCCCTTGAGCACGAAGTAGCGGCCATGAAAGCCGCCAGCCTGCTCCACCGCCCAGACATCAGCCGGACTTTGCAAAATACAGAGCAAACTGTCATCCCGGCGCGGATCAGCACACAGATTGCAGATCTCGGTTTCGCTCAGGGTGCGGCAGCGCGAGCAATAGCCGACGCCATCCATCGCCGCCTCCAGTGCCCGGGCCAGATGCCGGGCCACTTCACGATCGCGCTCAAGCAAATGCAGGGCCATGCGCTGAGCGGTTTTCGGCCCGACGCCAGGCAGCCCCCGCAGCGCATCGATCAACTGTCGGATCAGCGGACTGAAACTCATGCAGGCAGGCTCAGAACGGCATCTTGAAGCCGTCGGGCAGATTCATCCCGGCGGTCAGACCAGCCATCTTTTCCTGGTTGTTCTTTTCCAGTTTGCGCACTGCGTCGTTGAACGCTGCGGCAATCAGATCCTCGAGCACTTCCTTGTCTTCGCTCATCAGGCTGTCGTCAATGCTGACCCGGCGCACATCATGACGCCCGGTCATAACCACTGACACCAAACCGGCACCGGATTGACCGGTTACTTCGGCGTTGGCCAGTTCTTCCTGCATTTTCTGCATTTTTTCCTGCATTTGCTGGGCCTGCTTCATCAGACCCGCCATGCCACCTTTCATCATCTGCTTGTCCTCTTCAATTATTTCGCTGTATCAATGGGCCGGATACTGTCATCGCAGATCCGGGCCGAGAAATCCCTGATCAATGCCTGGACCAGCGGGTCAGCCTGAATGCTGGCCTCGGCCTCTTTCTGCCGGGCGACCTTGCGCCGCGCCGCAGCCACGGCCGGCGTTTCCTGATCCGGGGCCTGAACCTGCACGTCCAGCGTCACCGTCTCGCCGACATGCTCACTGAGCGCCTGCTGCAGGCGCTGACGATGATTTTCGTTGTACAGCGCGCTGTGCCCAGGGTCCAGATGCAGCCGCCAGACGGTCGCTTCACGGCTGATCAACTGGCAATGGGCGGCAATACTCTGGGTCAGACCACTCAAGCCCAGACGCGGAAACAGCTCCAGCCATTCGGCAGCGATGCCGCTGGCAACCGGCAGATCACTGACCTCATCGGCTTCGGACTCTTGCGGGGGCTGCGCCACAGACTCGGCCTCGGGCTGCCAGTCACCCAGATACTGGCTGACATCGACATCATCCTCATCCTGCTCAGGGCCCTCGGGACCATCCTCCAGCAGCGGCGCGTCCAGCCACTCTGGCGGGCTGTCTTCGACCGGCGGCTTGACCGGCGTGCTCGGGTTCAGCGGCCTGGTCACATTAACAGGTAACGGCGGTTCAGCCTGGGGTTGCGGCTCAGGCTCTGAAGGCTGATTGGCCGGCACCGGCTCAGACACCTGCGGCTCCGGGCTCGCCGGCATCGAGGGGGGTGGCGCAGGGGCCGGTGCAACTGGCTCAGCTGGCGGCAAACTGGAACTAACGACCGGTGCCGCTACAGCGGCTGGCCCTGTCGTCTGGGGATCAGCCTTGGGCTGGCTTGATCCCGGAGACTTTCCCGTCTGTGGCGTTGGCGGTGCGGCCGGACCATCTGCCTGGGTGCCTGGCCGGAACGCCAGCATACGCAGCAAAGCCATCTCGAAGCCGCCACGCGGGTCTGGCGCCAACGGCAGGTCACGACGCCCGTGCAAGGCCAACTGGTAAAACAGTTGCACATCTTCAGCGCTGATCCGCCCGGCCAGGTCCAGCACCCGCTCACGGTCACCCTGGCTGTTGTCGGCAGCCTCCGGCAACACCTGGGCAATCGCCAGACGTTGCAGGGTAGAAATCAGCTCGGCCAGCACCCCGGCGAAGTCGGCGCCCTGCTCTGCCAGTTCAGCCACCGCCGCCAGCAACGCCCGGGCATCGTGGGCGGCCAGTGCTTCGAGCAGGCCAAACACCTGGCCGTGGTCGATGGTGCCGAGCATGTTGCGCACCTCGGCAACCCGCAAGGCGCCATTACCAAAAGCGATAGCCTGGTCGGTCAGACTCAGGGCATCGCGCATCGAACCATCGGCGGCGCGGCCCAGCAGCCACAGCGACTCATCATCATGGGGAACGCTCTCTTCACCCAACACATGGCGAAGGTGCTCAACTACCCGCTCCGGCGGCATGTTCTTCAGCGAAAACTGCAGGCAGCGCGACAGAATGGTGACCGGCAGCTTTTGCGGATCGGTGGTAGCCAGCAGGAATTTGACGTGCTCGGGCGGCTCTTCCAGAGTTTTCAACAAGGCGTTGAAGCTGTGGCTGGAAAGCATGTGCACTTCGTCGATCAGGTAGACCTTGAAGCGCCCGCGAGTAGGCGCGTACTGCACGTTGTCGAGCAATTCACGGGTATCTTCGACCTTGGTCCGGCTGGCGGCGTCGACTTCGATCAGGTCGACGAAACGTCCTTCGTCGATCTCCCGACAAGCCGCGCACTGGCCGCAGGGTTCGGAACTGACGCCGACCTCGCAGTTCAGGCACTTGGCCAGAATCCGCGCAATGGTGGTTTTGCCAACCCCACGGGTACCGGTAAACAGGTAGGCATGGTGCAGACGATTGTGATCCAGCGCGTTGATCAGGGCCTGAAGCACATGGGTCTGGCCGACCATTTCACGGAACAGGCGCGGACGCCATTTGCGGGCTAGTACCTGGTAACTCATCGGGGTCTTTGCGGGTCCGTTCGGTCATGAATGCAAGCGGGTAATGTACCGAATGCGGGCGGACAATGCGAGAGAGATCAGTGGGGGGAGGAAACTGGGGGTGGCCCTACCAGCCACACCCCGGCACACGATGTCACCGCTGTGGCTGCTCCCTTCCGGGCCTGACCAGGTTCACGGCTAATCATTGCGAGGGGACCGGCAGGGCCACCATAACAAACCCGCCTTGGGCGGGCCGCGCTATTGTAACGACTTGGCGCCAGGATACAACCGCAATCTTGACCGGCTGCTGCTGGGCTTTACTTACATATGGAAATCCGTATATTCACATACAACCATTTGAACGGAGCATTCAGCATGTCATCAACCGCTGCCAGCAGCCCCCTGGGCCTGTTCGAGCGCTACCTGTCGCTCTGGGTCGCTGGCTCAATCCTCAGCGGCGTACTGCTGGGCCAATACCTGCCCGGCCTGTTCACTCAGATTGCGGCCCTGGAGCTGGCCAATGTCAACCTGGCAGTAGCCGTGCTGATCTGGGTAATGATCTTCCCGATGATGGTGCAGATCGACTTTGCCGCAATCAAGGATGTCGGGCGCAAACCCAAGGGCCTGATTCTGACGCTGGTAATCAACTGGCTGATCAAGCCGTTCAGCATGGCAGCTCTGGGCATCCTGTTCTTCGAGTACCTGTTCGCAGGCTGGGTCGACCCGCAGAGTGCCCAGGAATACATCGCCGGCATGATTCTGCTGGGGGTGGCACCCTGTACCGCGATGGTGTTTGTCTGGAGCCAACTGACCAAGGGCGACCCCAACTACACGCTGGTGCAGGTCTCGATCAATGACCTGATCATGATTTTTGCCTTTGCGCCGATTGCTGCCCTGCTACTGGGGGTGACGGATATCAGTGTGCCTTGGGAAACCCTGCTGCTTTCGGTGCTGCTGTATGTGCTGCTGCCGCTGATTGCCGGAGTCTGGACCCGCCATCGGCTGAACCAGCGTGGCTCGCATGGCGTCGAGCAGTTCAGCACCCGAATCAAGCCGTTCTCGATCATGGGTCTGTTGCTGACCGTAGTACTGCTGTTCGCCTTTCAGGCGCAAACCCTGATCGACCGGCCGCTGATCATTCTGCTGATCGCCATCCCGCTGATGCTGCAAACCTACGGTATCTTCGCCATTGCCTATCTGTGGGCCAGGCTGTGGAAGCTACCACACAACATCGCCGCTCCGGCCTGCATGATCGGCACCTCGAACTTTTTCGAACTGGCCGTCGCGGTCGCCATTTCCCTGTTCGGCCTGCACTCGGGCGCTGCTCTGGCTACCGTGGTCGGGGTGCTGGTTGAAGTGCCGGTGATGCTGTCGCTGGTCTGGTTTGCCAACCGCACCCGGCACTGGTTTCCCGCTACTTCTTCAAGCTGATCCAGGTGGCCTCGGCGCAGGCCACCAGCTCGCCATCGGCGCGGTACAGCGCAGTACCAGCATGGTGTTTGCGCCCTTCATGCCCCAGAGCCCAGCCCAGCACCACCAGATTTTCTTCTGCTTGCACCGGAGTGATCAGCCGGGCGGCGAAACGTCCGAGCAGAGCGGCATCGGAGCGTGACTTGATGGCAAAGAAACCGGGACAGTCGAGCGCAGCCCAGAGATATTCGTCGGCAACCCGGCCACTGCTGTCGGCCAGGTCAGCAGCCGGGCGCCAGAGCGCGGCGACCTGGCCATCAGCCACGGGGCCGGCAAAGATCCTCAGCCCATCACCGGGCTCACGCTGGGTTCCACATACGAAACAGCCCGGCAAACCGTGAAACACCAGCCCCTCGAAACGCTGCTGAGCTGCTTCAGCCACCGCTACCGCAGGGGCCGGTGGTACCTTGAGCTCGAACTGATAAGGGATTGCCGAGCCCAGCAACCGATCGCCCTGACGCAATTCAGCCCCGGTTTCAGTGCGCAGCAATTGCAGCTCGGTATCCAGCGGCGGCGGTGCATGCAGGGTAACCTGACACCCGGTGTCCATGGCACTGGCCAGCAAGCCGGAGACATAGCCGCCATTGCCGCTGTGCGGCGGGCCACAGAAACGCTGACGAATGATCACTGAACGAACCGACATGCTGACGCTCCAGTTAGGGCCAAAACCCCATGTTACTCTGCCTGGAAACACTGTGGAGCAGGCTTATGCCCGCCCATAAGTCAGACGCAGGTGATGATCAAAGTGGCAGACTGAAGAAGAACCGCGCGCCCTGCCCCGGCTGCGAATGCACGCCGATACGACCACCATGCAGCAAGACGATTTCCTTGCACAGCGCCAGCCCCAGACCAGCCCCACCCTTGCGCTTGCCGACCTGAACAAAGGGTTCAAATACTCGCGCCTGCTGGCCGTAAGCGATTCCGTCACCCGTGTCCTCAACCGCCAGCACTACCCGCTCGCCCTGGCGACCGGCCTGGAGACGGATACGCCCGCCGGCATGACTGTGGCGCAAGGCGTTGCCAAGCAGATTGTCCAGCACCCGTTCGATCTGTAGCCGATCCAGCCGTACCCGAGGCAGCGGCGTGTCGACCTCGCAGCTAAGCTCAACGCGCTGCTGCGCCGCCACAGCCTCAAAGCGCTGGCAGACCTGGTCGAACAGCTCGGCAATATCACAAGGCTCCAGCTCCAGTTGCTGCAGGCCACTCTGATAACGGGAGAAGTTGAGCAGATCGTTGATCAGCAACAGCAGGCGCTGCATTTCCTCGTCGACAGTCCGCAACAAGTCGGCCTCACGCGAATCCTCGGTAAAATGCAGTCGCTCACAAAGCAAGGCAAATCCCATGTGCATGCCGGTGACAGGCGTGCGCAGCTCATGCGAGGCGCGCAGCACAAACTCGCTGCGCACCCGCTCAAAATCCCGCTGTTCGGTGACATCGCGCAGCACCATGACCGCACCACGAATCGGCTCATCCGCCTGACTAACCGGTGTCAGGCTGTAGGCCAGCAAGCGCTGTTCGCCTGCAACATCGACCTCGATATCCTCGGTAGCACTGGCCAGCCCCTGCCCCTGCAACACCTGACGCAACTGTTCATCGATCTGCGGTGTGCCGAGCAAGCCGCCGGGCATTTGCCCCAGCTCAGCCTGGGTCCAGCCCAGTTGCCGTTTGGCTACCGGATTGAAATGTTCTAACCGCCCGCCACGGTCAAAGATCAGCAAACCGTCATCAATACTATCGAGCACGGCCTGCAAGCGGCGCTGCTCGGCCTGCAAGGCCTCGATATCACTGTTCTTGAACTCGCGCAGAGCTTCGGCCATAAAGCCAAAACGGCGGATCAAGGCTGCCAGCTCGGCAACCTTGGAGATCGGCAATGTGACCTGAAAGTCGCCGCGTCCGATCTGGTCAGCCGCCAGCGCCAGCGCCTCGATAGGCTCGGCGAAGTGACGGGCCACGCTGTGTGCGGTAACTAGCCCAATGAGCAGAACTGCCACGCCAATCCCGCCAAGCAGCCAGACGATTACCCAGGCATTCTCACGGGTCGCCTGTTCGCTGCTTTGCACCGCGTTGGCATACCGGGTCTGCATGCCATTGAGGCGATCACGCACAGCGGCAATCGAGCGCGCATATTCGTCATGACTGAACAGCTCACTGCGTACCGACAGCGGCCGCTCAAGCAGATCGTCGTAGGTGGCATAGGCGCGGCGAATCTCACTGACGGCCTGACGGTCGGCATCTTCGATGGCCATGTCCGCGGCCCGGTTCAACCATTCGCGAAAACGCTGATCCGAGTCCTCCAGGGCTTGCATATCGAGCATTTCGGCAAGCAGCAAGGTGGTCTGTTTGCTCAGTTCATGCCCCATCATCTGGCTGGCCTGGAGAATACCCAGGTTGCGGGTCATCGCCTGCCCCTGGGATTTGGTCAGGCTGAGGACACTGAAAATCGCCAGCAGCAGGCCGACCAATGCCACCGTCAGCAATGCGCTGCTACTGAGAAACAGGCGCGAACGCAGTTTCATAGGCCGAATTGTTTGCGCTTACGGTACAGGGTGGAGGCGTCGATACCGAGGGTTCTGGCAGCCTGATCAAGGGTCTCACTGGCGGCCAGTACTGCGGCAATATGCGCTTTTTCCAGCGCTTCCAGGCTCATGTCGGCACCCACTCTTGGCACATCATCACGGGCCGAACCGTTGAGCCCCAGATGCTCAAGGCTAATGCATTCCCCCTGACAGATGATGCTGGCCCGCTCGATGACATTGCGCAGTTCGCGGATATTGCCCGGCCAACCGTAGCCCTGTAGCGCGGCACGCGCCTGATCGTCGAAGCCCTTGGCCGGACGGGCATATTCGCTGACAAAGCGCGCCAGAAAACGTTCGGCCAGATCGAGGATATCCTCACGCCGATCGCGTAGCGCAGGCAGAGTCAGGGTAATAACGTTGAGCCGATAGAGCAGGTCTTCGCGGAACTGACCTTCATTGACCATCGCCTGCAAGTCCAGATTGGTGGCGGCGAGAATGCGTACATTGGCCTGACGCGTGACCGGATCGCCAACCCGTTCGTACTCGCGATCCTGAATGAAACGCAGCAGCTTTGGCTGCAAGGCCAGGGGAAAGTCACCGATCTCGTCGAGAAACAGCGTTCCGCCATCGGCCTGATTGACCCGCCCCAGCGTGCTTTCACTGGCACCGGTGAACGCCCCCCGGGCATGCCCGAACAGCTCGCTCTCCATCAAGTCGGCACTCAGTGACGGACAGTTGATGGTAACCATGGCCTTATCGGCACGCTGGCTCCAGCCATGAATGGCGCGCGCCAGCTCTCCTTTGCCTGTACCCGACTCGCCAAGAATGAGGATATTGGCATCGGTGCTGGCGACCTGGCGGGCCGTGTCGAGTACCGCCATCATCGCTGGGCTGGCCGATTGAAGTTCGCTGCGGGCCTGGCGTACCTCGCCCTCCAACGCCTCTAGCCGGGCAGCCATATGCCGAACTTCCAGTTGCTGGGCGGCAGACAGTCGCAGTTGATCAGGGCCGCAGGGCTTGACCAGATAATCGGCGGCGCCGGCCTGCATGGCATCCACGGCGGTGTCCACCGCCGAATGGGCCGTCACAATCACCACCCGCATCCAGGGGGCTTGCGCACGCATCTGCGCCAGCACATCGAGGCCGTTGTCATCGCCCAGCCTGAGATCGAGAAAACACAGGTCAAAGACCTGCTGCTGCAGAGCCGCGAGCGCCTGGGGCGCGCTGCTGGCGGTGCTAACCTGATAGCCCTCGTCTTCCAGACAGTAACGAAAGGTCCGCAGAATCGCGGCTTCATCATCGACCAGCAAAATACGTCCGTTGTCCGCGGTGGCGGCATCCATGATGCAGGCTCCTTGTCGAGAGTTACCTGCGTTAGTCAACGAAAAATCGTGCAAGTTGCACGGCTGGCCGTCCGCAGATCATGCAGAACGCATGCCACACCAATCTCACTAAAAACGTAACTAGCTGATTAAAAAGGAATAAATAAAAGAATAAAGTTGGCATGCCGGTTGCGACAGATTAACTACAGCCCGCCCGATGACTCGGCAGGCCTCACGAGAAAAAGGAGTAACTCACCATGCTTAGCTGGGCTCTGACATTTCTGATCATCGCCATCATCGCCGCGGTTCTCGGCTTCGGTGGTATCGCCGGCACCGCAACTGGTATCGCCAAGATCCTGTTTCTGGTGTTTCTGGTGCTGTTCGTAGTGTCTCTGATTTTTGGTCGCCGACCTCGGGTCTGAGGCTTATCAACCGCGCACAACACACAAACCCGCCACTGGCGGGTTTGTCGTTAGCACTCAGAATAACAAGGTCACCATCAATGGGATGTACAACAGCGCGAACAGTGTACTCAGCAATACCGTACCGGCCACCTGCCGGGGAGCGGTATCCAGCAGGGTGGCAATCACCACAGTATTGGCGGCAATCGGCGTGATCGAAATCAGTATTACCGCCTGATGCACCGCCGGGCCGTAAATACCCAGCCACTGGCTATCGAGCCAGCAGAACCCCAGCGCCAGCAATGGCCAGCCAACGAACTTGCCCGAGAAAGCCAAGGCGCTGAAGCGCAGATTGCCGGCCAGCCCATGAAAGCTGAGGATGCTCATGCCGATAATCATCATGCCCAACACACTGTAGGCGCCGCGCAAGTTATCGAACAGCGGTAGAAAAATCGACGGCAGCGTGAACCCGGACAGATTCAACAGCACCGCCAGCACAAAAGCATACAGTGAAGGCAGACGCGCTACCTTGCGCAGACAATCGGCTACACCATAGCGTCCGCGCGCCGCCAGATAGAAGCCCAGCGAATTCTCGAACAAGGTGGTGCCAAGCATGCAGACGATATACAGGCTCAAGCCCTGCTCACCGAACAGCAGCAGTGCCAACGGAATACCAAAGTAACCGGTATTGCCACTGCCGACCGACACCGGAATCAGGTTGGCGCTGGCATCGCCCAGCCAGCGTCTGGCCAAAGGCAGGTGCAATAACGCATTGAGGCTGCACAGAGTGAAGGTCAGAACCGGCAGCAGGATCACGCTGGGGCTCAGGGGTGCGGTCATTACCCCGTAAAACACCACCGACGGGGTCAGGATATAGAGCATGATGCCGGCGATATGACTGCCGCTGGCATTGAGAAAGCGTCCGGCCAGCCAACCGAGGGCGATAGTGACATACAGCGGGAGTAGCTTGAACAACAAAGTCAGGGCTGCGGCCATTCAGAAATTCCAGTCAGGCAGACACTCACACCGTTGGTGCCTGAATGGCATATACCCGTTCGCGCAGACTGGTCATGCCCTGCTCACGAAAAACCGGATGATCTGCCAACACGTCCGTGTCCTCCAGAACATCTATGCGACAACCAGTGAACAGTAGCCGCACCTCGTCATCCGGCACACTGAACGGCGGACCAGGACGCTGCTCCTGCGGATAATCCAGGGTAACCAGCAGCATGCGCCAGTCGCGCCCCAGCAAAGTACGCAAGTGCGCCACATAGCGTTCGCGCATATCCACCGGCAAGGCAATCAGCGCCGCCCGGTCATACACCGCCCGCACACCATGCAAATGCTCAGGGCATAGGGCGAAAAAATCGCCACACAACAGCTCAAACCCCTGCCCGGCAAGACAAGCAAAGTCGCCCCGCTGACTCCAGTGCAAATCCAGCCCCTGCTCCTGGGCAAAAGCGTCCAGCGCGCTGCGCGCCAGTTCCACCCCGATGACCGGATGTCCCTGCTCGCGCAACCAGAGCATATCCAGACTTTTACCGCACAACGGCACCCAAACCGGCTCATCAGCAGCCAGCGCCAGACTCGGCCACCACCGGGTCAACAACGGATTGGTACTCTGCTTGTGGAACCCAATCTCGCCACGTTGCCAGCGTGCATGCCAGAAATCTGCTTCCATACTCACTCTCGTATTATTTAGTCGATTGACTATACAGCATTTTTCTCCACAGGCCGGAGCCTGCGTTATATAGTGGTCGCTTGTGTGTCACCCGCCTGCAAGGACCCTTCAGCCGCCCAATGGATAGTATCAACACTCTGTTTCTGATCGGCGCCATTTTGCTGTGCGCCAGCATTCTTGCCAGTTCGCTGTCATCGCGACTGGGTATCCCCTTGCTGTTGGTGTTCTTGGTGATAGGGATGCTGGCTGGCGTCGACGGCCTGGGCGGCATCGTATTCGACAATGCCGACACCGCGTTCATGATCGGCAGTCTGGCACTGGCCATTATCCTGCTTGATGGCGGCATGCGCACCCGGGTAGAGAGCTTTCGGGTCGGACTATGGCCGGCCCTGTCACTGGCGAGCCTGGGGGTAGTAATCAGTGCCGCTCTGACAGGGGTGCTGACCGCCTGGCTGCTGGACCTGAGCTGGATGTACGGCTTGCTGCTGGGCGCCATCGTCGGCTCGACCGATGCCGCTGCGGTGTTTTCGCTACTACAGGGCAAGGGTCTGAACCTCAAACAGCGGGTCGGCGCTACCCTGGAAATCGAATCCGGCTCGAACGACCCCATGGCCATCTTCCTGACTATCGCCCTGGTCGAAAGCCTGGCCGCCGGGCAGGACAGCCTGAGCTGGAGCTTTCTGCTGATTCTGATTCAGCAGTTTGGGGTCGGCGGGGTTTGTGGTCTGGCCGGTGGTCTGTTACTGGCCTGGCTGGTCAACCGGGTTCACCTGGCCACCGGGCTGTATCCACTGCTGATTACCAGTGGAGCAATCCTGGTCTTCGCCGCCACCAACAGCATTGGCGGCAGCGGCTTTTTGGCCATTTATCTGACCGGTCTGGTACTGGGCAACCGCCGGGTCCACAACCTGCAGAACATCCTTCACGTTCAGGACGGGATGGCCTGGCTCAGCCAGATCGGCATGTTCCTGATGCTGGGGCTGCTGGTCACTCCCAGCGAAATGCTGCCGATCGCCCTGCCGGCAGTGGGCATCGCCCTGTTCCTGATTGTGGTCGCCCGCCCCATTGCGGTGCTGATCTGCCTGGCACCCTTTGTGTTTTCCTGGCGTGAGCGGCTGTTCATCAGTTGGGTCGGTCTGCGCGGGGCGGTGCCGATCATCCTGGCGATCTTTCCGTTACTGGCCGGCCTTGAACAGGCTCAGTTGCTGTTCAATCTGGCGTTTGTGGTGGTGCTGGTGTCATTGCTGCTGCAGGGCTCGAGCCTGCCGCTGGCGGCCCGCTGGTGCAAGGTAGAAATTCCGCCGCAACCCGAACCACTGCAACGTACCAGCCTGGACGTGGCAATCGATGGTGATTACGAGTTGCTGATCTACCAACTGGACAATGCCAACTGGTGCGTTGGGGTACAGTTGCGCGACCTGCACATGCCGACCGACACCCGGATTGCTGCGCTATTTCGTGGCAGTCATCTGCTGCATCCAACCGGCAGCACCCGGCTGGCACTCAATGACGTGCTCTGCGTAGTCGGTCGGCCGCGCGATCTGCCGGCACTGTCAAAACTGTTCAGCAAAACCCAGGCGCCGCGCTATCTGGACTCACGCAAGTTCTTCGGTGACTTTATTCTCGAAGGTGATGCGACGCTGGGCGAGGTCGGCAAGTTCTATGGCTTCCCGGTTCCTGAAGAGCTGGCGAATCAGACCCTGGCAAGCTTCTTCAGCAAACAGTTCGGCGGCCATCCAGTGGTCGGCGATACCATCGAGTGGGGCGGGCATACCTGGGTAGTCGCCGCCATGGACAACGACTGGATCCTCAAAGTCGGCCTGCGACTCGGTGACGGTTCAGGCAAGCCGCCGATGGGGTTTCTCTAGGCAAAGTTGGCGCTCGCACAGGCGTAACGCTCCCCGGGTCAGGCACGAAACTCTGTGCAATCTTCTGGGAGTGTCGTGCGCCTGCGCGACATAGAACCAACCGGCAGCACCGAGTCGTCAGGCAGTTTCAGCATTGCGCAGGCGCGCAACGCTACCCAGGCTGTCTCCCCAACGCCTGAACTGGCCTTCTGGGGGTGTCGAGCGCCTGCGCGGCATGGATTTCCTACGGCAGCAGGGCCAGCGACTCGCGGCACAACTGGGTAATCCGCGCCCAGTCCTGGGCATCCACTGCGCTCTGCGGTGTCATCCAGGTACCACCAGCGGCCATCACATTGGCCATGGCCAGATAGCTGGGCAGATTGCTTAAAGTGATGCCGCCACTTGGGCAGAATCGGATATCGTGAAACGGCCCGGAGAAATACCGCAAGGCCGTTACCCCGCCGACAACCTCAGCAGGAAACAGCTTGAAGCGGCGATACCCGAACCGGTAACCCATGAGAATTTCCGACGGAGTGGCCACTCCTGGCAACAGCGGCACCGGGCTGTCCAGCCCCAGCGTCAGCAATTCTTCGGTACTGCCCGGGGTCACCACGAACTGGGCACCGGCATCCAGCACTGACTGAAACTGCCGGCCATCGAGCACGGTACCGGCACCAATGCACAGCTCGGGGCGTTCACGGCGCAGCAGCTTGATCGCCGGCAGCCCCCATTCGGTACGCAGGGTGATTTCCAGAGTGCGGATACCGCCAGCGGCCAGCGCATCGGCCAGCGGCAGGATGTCGCTTTCACGGCGAATACTCATGACCGGCAGCAGCCGGGCTTGAGCCAACAAATTGTCTAGGGTTTGGGTATTGTCTGCCAGACTCATGCCTGTCCCGTCAGCCCTGTGGGCTGTAGTAAATGTCCAAAGGAGGCGCCAGAAACGCACTGATCGGCAGACCCGCGTCCCTAGATTCCAGCGCACGAATCAACGTCCGGCGCTTATCGTCGCCGGAGATGGCCAGCAGTTGCAAGCCCGCCGTGCGCAGAGCACGGCCACTGAGGCTCAAGCGCTCTGCTCTGCCGGCCTGTGCCGGGATCGCCAGACACAGCTGCGGCGCATCTACGGCCAGCGCCTGGGCCAGCTTCGGCATACCCGGAAACAGCGAGGCAGTATGCCCGTCACTGCCCATGCCCAGCACCACTACGTCCAGCGGCAACCAGCTTGCCAGATGCCGGTTCAACCACTGAGCATCGGCCTGCGGGCTGATGCCCTGATACAGCGGCATCCATTGGGCGGTCTCCAGCGCTTGCGGCAGACAGCGGCGCAACAACCCGGCATTGCTGTCCGGATGCTCGACCGGTACCCAGCGCTCATCCACCAGGGTGACCCGAATCCGCGCCCAATCCAAAGGCAAAGTCGCCAGATGGCGCAGAAACGGCTCCGGACTGCGTCCACCGGATAACGCCAGGCTGGCTACACCGCGCTCGGCCAAAGTGACGTTCAGTGCCGCTGCCACCCGGTTGGCCAGCTGTGCGGCCAGCTCATCCGGCCCTGCCGCCTGGAACAGTCCTACCCCACTGGCGCAGGCCAGCGCCTCTAAAGTCATGCCCGGGACTCCTGATCGGTATCTCGCAGGCACTCAGTGAAACTGCTGCCACCCTCCTCTGCCGGGCTGATATGAGCACGCATGAAACCGAACAGTTCTCGCCCCCAGCCTCGCCGGATCGGCTCTTCATGCACCACCGGTTCACGCTGTTGCCAGACCGCGTCAGCTACCTCCGCCTGAAGCAGCCCACGCGACGCATCAAGAGTGACTTGATCCCCATCGCGCAAACGCGCCAAAGGGCCGCGATTATCTGCCTCTGGGCACACATGAATCGCCGCTGGCACCTTGCCGGAGGCGCCGGACATACGCCCATCGGTAACCAGCGCCACCTTGAAACCACGATCCTGCAGCACGCCCAGATACGGCGTCAGCTTGTGCAACTCCGGCATACCATTGGCCCGAGGCCCCTGGAACCGCAATACGGCCACCAGATCACGCTCCAGCTCACCGGCCTTGAACGCCTCGACGAAAGCTTCCTGGCTGTGAAAGATCCGGCACGGTGCACTGACCCGCCAGTGTTCGGGCTTGACCGCCGAGACCTTGATTACCCCGCGCCCCAGGTTGCCTTCGAGCAGCCGCAACCCGCCATCGACAGAAAACGGCTCGGCCTGGCTGCGCAGAATGCTGTCATCCAGACTCGCAGTCGGCCCGTCACGCCACTCCAGACGCCCATCATTGAGTATCGGTTCCCGGGTATAGGCTTGCAGTCCCAGTCCTGCCACCGTCTGCACATCGGCATGCAGCAGTCCGGCATCGAGCAGTTGCCGGAACAGCCAGGCGGTGCCGCCAGCGGCCTGGAACTGGTTGATGTCGGCCTGACCGTTGGGATAGATCCGTGCCAGGGTCGGCACCACTTCGGACAGCGCCGCCATATCTTCCCAGCGCAGTTGCAGGCCGGCCGACTGACCAATAGCGACCAGATGCAGGGTCAGATTGGTCGAACCGCCAGTTGCCAGCAGCATGACTACGGCATTGATCAGAGTCCGCTCATCGAACATCGCCATCAGATTCTGGCCGTTGCGCGCCAGCCGCGCAGCCTGCTCAGCGGCATGAACCGTCAGCGCATCGCGCAGCGCAGTATTGGGATGAACGAAGGACGCCCCCGGCAGTTGCAGCCCCATGGCTTCGAGCAGAATCTGATTGGTATTGGCTGTGCCGTAAAAAGTGCAGGTGCCCGGGCCATGGTACGAGCGGCTTTCCGCCTCCAGCAGTTCCTCACGGCTGGCCTTGCCCTCGGCAAAGCGTTGACGCACGGCGGCCTTTTCGCTGTTGGGCAGGCCGCTGGGCATCGGCCCGGCTGGCACAAAGACCACCGGCAGGTGGGCAAAACGCAGGGCCCCCATCAGCAGACCCGGGACGATCTTGTCGCACACCCCCAAGCATAGCGCAGCATCGAACATGTTGTGCGACAACGCCACCGCCGTGGCCATGGCGATCACGTCGCGGCTGTGCAACGACAACTCCATGCCGGGCTCGCCCTGAGTCACCCCGTCACACATCGCCGGCACCCCACCGGCGACCTGGCCAGTGGCACCGAACGCCCGCAGCGCCTGGCGAATCAGTTCCGGAAAGCGCTCGTAGGGCTGATGGGCCGACAGCATGTCGTTATAGGCTGTGACCATTGCCACATTGACCTCGTCCACCATACGCAAGCGGTCTTTGTCGGCTGCCGGACATGCCGCCATACCATGGGCCAGATTGCCACATGACAGCCGCCGGCGCCCACGAGGCAGCGCCGCCGCTTCAGTCATCTGACGCTGCCAGGCCTGATGCGACAACTGGCTGCGCTGACGAAGTCGCTCAGTCACCTCAATAACCCGTGGATGCATGCCTCTTCCTCCCAGGCCTGGTACTCGACGGCCTGTCATGTTGGGTTGGTATGCTCTATTGTAAGCCGCAATGTACTGTTCTTTTCATTCAACTTTAGGGAAGACCTGAAGGAAGACTGCCAATGTCTATACGTCGTACCAAGATTGTCGCCACCCTCGGCCCCGCCAGCAGCAGCCCCGAACGTATCGCCGCCCTGATTGATGCCGGCATGAATGTCGCCCGCCTGAACTTCTCCCACGGCAGTGCCGATGAACACCGCGAACGCGCCCGCCAGGTACGCGCCATCGCTGCTGAAAAGGGCTGCCATGTCGCCCTGCTCGGCGATCTGCAAGGCCCGAAAATCCGCATCGCCCGATTCGCCAATGGCCCGATCCAGCTGGAAGTCGGCGACCGCTTCCGGCTGTCGACCAACCATCCGCTGGATGGCGGCAATCAGGAGGTGGTGGGGATCGACTATCCCGAGCTGGTCAACGATTGCCAGGCCGGCGATGAACTGCTGCTCGACGATGGCCGGGTAGTCATGCGGGTCGACAGTGTCGGCAGCGATGAAGTGAGCTGCACCGTCACCGTGGCTGGCCCGCTGTCCAACCACAAAGGCATCAACCGCCGTGGTGGCGGGCTGTCGGCCGCCGCACTGACCGACAAGGACCGGGCCGATATCATCCTGGCCGCCGAGTTGCAGATGGAGTATGTCGCCGTCTCCTTCCCGCGTGATGCCGCCGACATGGACCTGGCCCGCAGCCTGCTGGCCGACGCCCAGTCCCAGGCCTGGCTGGTGGCCAAGATCGAACGGGCCGAAGCGGTCGCCGATGACGAAGCGCTGGACGGCCTGATTCGCGCCAGCGACGGGGTGATGGTGGCGCGTGGCGATCTGGGGGTTGAGATTGGTGATGCCGAGCTGGTGGCGATCCAGAAACACATCATCAGCCGCGCCCGCAAACAGAACAAACTGGTGATCACCGCGACCCAGATGATGGAGTCGATGATTTCCAGCCCGCTGCCAACCCGCGCCGAAGTCTCCGACGTGGCCAACGCCGCGCTGGACTACACCGATGCCGTGATGCTCTCAGCCGAATCTGCCGCCGGGCAGTTCCCGGTCGAAGCCGTACAGGCCATGGCCCGTATCTGCCTGGGCGCGGAAAAACACCCGACCAGCCAGCGCTCTGGCCATCGCCTGTATCAGTCGTTCGAGCGCTGTGATGAAACCATCGCCCTGGCCGCCATGTACGCCGGCAACCACTTCCCCGGAGTGACCGCGATCATCAGCCTGACCGACAGCGGCTTCACCCCGCTGATCATGTCGCGCATCCGCTCGCACCTGCCGATCTTCGCCCTCTCGCCCAACCCCCAGACGCTGGGCCGGGTCGCCCTGTTCCGAGGGGTTCAGGCCATCGCCTTCAACCCTGCCGAGCTAGCGTCGGAGGTGGTCAACCAGAAGGCCGTCGACGCCCTGTTGCAACACGGCCACGTCAAACCTGGCGACTGGGTGATCCTGACCAAGGGCGACAACTACAACGCCAGCGGTGGCACCAACTCGATGAAACTGCTGCAGGTGGGTGAGCAGTTGGTGTAATTGCAGCAACAAGCGGTGCAGTACACAAAGAAAAACCCCGGTCCCAATCACCTTAACCGTGAACGGGCCGGGGTTTCTCCAGCGGTTCAAGCCAAGCCACAACAATACGTACGTTAACTGACTACCCCACCAACGCACCCTGTTCAATGCGCCCCCGGGCAGACGGAAGTTGAGCCAATTGCACCTGCACCAGGTTTTCATCATGCGCCTGCCAGCGTGCCAACGCCTCGGATAAGCCATTCTCCGCAGACAGATTGCCATAGACATCCACCAGGCTGACTTGACGATAGTGCAGCCGAGTCACGCGCTGCTGCGTTTCATCCAGTTTGCGCATCTCGGCACGCAAGGCACTCATCGCCAGTTCCAGATTCCGATCCTGAGCCGAACTGCCAGTCAACTGCTGGCGGTAAGTCTCATGCAACTCACTCATCGCTTGCCGGTTCTGCGCCAGATACCCGTTCAATACCTCCAGCTCACGCTCGGTGACCAGTGTGCCGCCACGTTCCTCGGTCTGTTGCCAGCGCCGCAGAGTGGCCCAGGTATGAGGAATGTAGCCAGCCACCATGAAATGATCGGCTGCCTGTAGCAACTGATTGATGAACCCTGCCCTGACGGGCAGATCATTATTGCGATTAAGGCGTAGCGCCCGGCTGCATGCATTTTGCTCAATCAGGTCACAGCCTGGCTCCCAGAGCACCGAGGACTGCTGGCCCTGCCCCAAGTCAAGCGGCGTGAAATGCAGCAACTGGCCCTGATGCTGGTAGGGCTCACCGCCAAAACGCAGCAACCCTATGGTGAACAACACCGCACCACCAACCGGGTTGAACACGGCCAGTAGCCCGCCAGCACCCAGCCAGCGAGGCTTAACATTCATCCAGGGCGCAGGCAGGCTGGGTACCGGATCGTTATGGCTGACGATCCGGTAATGCTCTAGCGCAGCCGCACCTCTGACGAAGTCGGCATCACCGGCACGCGGTGCGCCATAGGTGTAGAGTTGGACGTTGTATGTTTCATCCCGACTCCTGCGCAAAGCTTCTGCCAAAAGCTGGGCAATCGCTCCACCTAGACTATGGCCACAGATCACCACTTTCTGGCCGTTGTAGAATTTCTGGAAGTATTTGAGGACAAAGCTCTTAATCGCTAAATACCCACCATAAAACCCGCGATGCACCTTGCCTTCACCCTCACGGAAGGCCACCTGCCGGGCATCGATATCGCGCAGAATATCCTCTTTGCTATCGACCTCAGTGCCGCGTACGGATATCAGCACAACGTCATCGTGGTGAGTGATAAAAGCCTGGGTATGGGTACCGCCATCGGCGTCATCGAAAAAGTGCAGCCGGGCCGGGTGTTCCTGATCATCACCTAGGTCGGGATCGTTTTCGGCATACAGCGACGGGTCGAAAGGCAAAATCTCGAAACGCCGGGAATAGGCTACATCCTCATACAGCGGGTAATAGCGGCTGGACTGAGCAGGGTCTACCCGCCAGGCTTCCACGCCATTACCCAACGCAGTGGCAAAGAAATGCCCAGCGCTGGGGTCAAGAGGGAAACTGACCTGATCCACGGGCCTGCTCGCCGGTTCCTGGCCGAAGGGGTTGTAGCTCATCGCCGCCATCAGGGCCAACTGGTAGAGATTGAGTGTACAGAAGCCGGAAGCGGTTGACAGCATCGGGCGCAACGCCCTTAGCGGCCGTACCTCCAGCACATAATGCCTGTTCGGCAACAGTCCCAGCCCAACGGGCTCTTCATGCAGGTAAGGTGCAGTGCGCATGGCCGCGATCACCCCGGCCTCGGGCGGGTAATGACGCGCAACCGCTGGCGGCAGGTGTGCGGCATGGCGTACCAGTTCGCGCACTTCAACCTGGTAAAACGCATCGCCTCTGGATCTGGCCGGATTGTCCCGGGTACGGCTGGCATCGGCCTGAGCAAAGCGGGTTTGTTCGGCACGGACCTGGAGTTCGGTGATGGGGAGTTTGTATGATGAGCGAGTCATCAACCATCGATAATGATCTTCAGGACCTTTGTAGTCTTCCACTAACTGCAATGTGACTGGCCCTCGGAAAAAGTTATCAACCAGCCCAATGCCATCGGCATCCAGCTGTCCTTGATAACGCTGCCCAGCACAGTCCAGCAACTCAAAGTTCAAGCCGGCATAAGCCGCGCCATCACCCTGTTCATCCACCAACTGAAAACTGACCCAATGCCCACGCTGGGGACAAGCCAGCAACTCACTGCTGAGAAACACGTTATCGGCATCATCCAGATGCTCATCATTCGCCATCAGAACACTCCTTATTCTTCATTCCTCGCAATTGGGATAAATCATGCACTCTCGCCCATCGGGCATTCTGAAGGGTTTGAAATCTGTGGTATTACCCCGGCAAAAACCATAGGGGTCGTCGAGGCCTCGCCCCATGCAACGCTTCCAGCCTTGAGGAAAGCGGATCCAATTGTCGTCCACCGCCGGTCGCTCCTCTTCAGCCATCCCAATTACCAGCCGAACAGTTTTGCCCTCCGCCTCGTCACGCAAGATCAGCCCCCCCGCTCGCCGTTCCTGCACTCCACCTTCGCTCTCTGCCCGGCATTGGAGTAGCTTGATAATATTTCGCTGTTGTCCATAAGTCCTGAACAGCCACATGCACTGCCCATTCAAAACCTTCGTCCCGGCCGACCATGTATTCGGGTATCCATCTGGCAGGCTCTTGCGGAACGACAACATTGCATGATCTTCGCTTGAGTCCATTTGATTCGGCGTTGCATCAAGCCGCCACTTCCCCCGCAGATCCATCTTGACACTGCGCAGCTCCAACTCGCAGCCCTGCACCCGATACCCCAGCGGCACCTCAAAGGTCACCCGGTGTTCCTCGGCAACATAGTCGCTACGATAAATCCGCCGGTTCGGGCGCTTGCCGTTGATTCTCTCCGGCAAATCGCATTCAGCCTCCGCCACCGGCACGTAATAGGCATCGGCCGTCAGCTTGAAATGCGCCGGCAGATCGGCCTCCAGAGTGAAACTCGGGTTACGCTCCAGGCTGCCGCAGCCGGTCAGCATCAGCAGTGCGGCTGACAAAGGGGTTAGCAGAGCTTTTATCGTTAATCGCATGCCTGAATTCTCCGGATTACCTGCCAGCTACGCGCACATAGTGCTGCTGGGACGTTTCATTCATTTCTGGGTACCAGTGCCTGGGTATTTCGCCGTCATGGACTGATAGACTTTCGCGAACAAGAAAAACCAGTTGCTGCGAGGCATGCCATCCCCACTGGCGGGCCAGGCCTGCCATCTGAGCCACCCAAACCGCAGGATCACGCTGCGCGGCAAGCCGGCTGTAGGCTTCAGGATGCTCACTCAGCAGGTAATGGCGCAGGTTGCTACACAACACTTCGTCATTCGACACTGCGTTTTCCAGCCAGGCCGGCTGCTTCGGCAGTGGATGTAGCCCCGGCCTGGGGTTGTCTTGCGTCCTGCAACCCTGCTCTGTCCTGACACAAAGACTCTCAACAGGTCCCAGAAATGCGGGGAGTTCCTCGTTCGACAATCGATTCAAGGCACGCAGCATTACCCGGCAATCGTGAAGCCGATACAAAACCCGTGATGCACCACGATCGATAATCAGCCGTGCCTGCCAGTGGGTCGCCAGTTCATGCAAGCGGCCTGACGGCGCTGCGACCAACCACTCCCAGGTGTGTACGGATGCATTGAGCAAATCGGCCTGCGCGGCGCTGGCGCTCCCCAGTGCGTACAGGCAAGGACCCTGGTCCGCCAGCCTTTCAGCTACAGTGCCTGCATAGAGCTTTAGAGACTCCTTGCCTGCCAACGCTTCAATCTGCTCCTGATAGCAAGCCGATACATTGCTCGCATCCATTACCAGATAAATCTCACGGGCATACTCGCCCTGCTCTGCAAGCCAGCCGTGTACGCAAGCCATTACTGCCCTCCTGCGGCACAAACACCGTCCAGACAGGGGCCACATACCGGACAGAAATCGCTATCCAATTGGCTGGCCGTACGCATAATTGCATGTTGAGCGCTACTCAAAGTCATCAGGGGGTTACCCGGCTGCTCTGCAGGCGCAGCATGGACATCGCCAGGCAGTGCCGGCCGGGCTCTGGTCAGCCGCCCAGCCGCACCACCGGAGTTGATCCGAATACCGGGCCCGTTCAGGGTCACGCCACTGGGGTCGAGTTTGAGGAAGGAGCCGCCGCCTCTGGCTGTCAGCTCAATGCCAGCGTCGATGACCACCTTGTCGCCAGCGTAATAGTGAATCTCCCGGCCGCTGTCGATGAACTGCCCCTGCCCCAGCTTAATGTGCTGACTGCTGGCCACGGTCAGATGATCGTCGGCCTTGATCTCGGTCTTTCGGTCGGCGTGGGTGGTGTGGTGTTCTTCGGCCAGGTTCTCGCTGTAGCGGTTGGCTTCGATGCGTTCATGGCGTTCATGGCCAACGCGGATGCGTTGGTCGTGTTCAATGTCCTGGTCCCAGTCGCGCTGGGCATGGATAAAGATCTGCTCCTGTCCGGCCTTGTCTTCGATCCGCAGTTCGTTGAAGCCGTTGCCGCCAGGGCTGGAGAGGCTTTTGAACAGGCTGCGGGTTTTGTGTTCGGGCAGTGTATAGGGCACCGGGTGGGCGCTGTTGTACAGGCAGCCGGAGACCAGCGGTTGGTCGGGGTCGCCTTCGAGGAAGCTGACCAGTACTTCCATGCCGATGCGGGGGATGGTCACGGCGCCCCAGCCGTTGCCGGCCCAGCTACTGGCTACCCGCAGCCAGCAACTGGTGTTGGCGTCGGCCTGGCCTTCGCGGTCCCAGTGGAACTGGACCTTGATCCGGCCTTCGCTGTCGCAGTGGATGTCTTCACCTTCGGGGCCGGTGACTACGGCGGTCTGTTGGCCGAGGACCTTGGGTTTGGGGTGGTTCAGGGCCGGGCGGTAGGCGCTGTCCCAGGGGGTGGCGGTGAAGTGGTTGCGGTAGCCTTGGGTGAAGCCGTCATCGTTGTCGTTTGTGTTGTTTGTGTCATCACTGGTAATCGATTCTTCCAGCACCTGGGGTTGTTTGCCCTGGTGGTGGATGGTGGTGATCAGCCAGAGGTCGTTCCAGCTCTGGGTGGGATGGCCTTCGAGTTCGAGGAAGTGGCCGCTGCGCAGGCTCGGCTGGTCGCTGTCGCCGCTGGCCTGGCGGTAGTCGCTGCGGTGGCGTTCCAGGGCGCGGCGGGCCAGCTGTTTGCCGCTCTCGCGGTCTGTGAAGCGGCCGGGGTAGTCGTAGTCTTCCAGGTCCGGCAGCTGCTCACTGCGGGCTTCGCTTTCAAGCAGCAGGCGGGCTTTTTGATGGTCGTAGTCGCGGCGGCTGACCCGGCTGCTGCGGGTTTCCAGGCGTACGCCGAAGCGTTTGACTACCGGGTCGTCGGCGACCATGCCGTTGCCCTGGTCGAACCCGGTGGGTGCCAGGCGCGGAAAACCGGTCTGGTCATCGCCGAACACCAGCAGGTGGCCGTCCGGGCTGTGGCGGAAGTGGTAGTGGATGCCTTCTTCTTCACACAGGCGCTGGATGAAGTGCAGGTCGCTTTCGTCGTATTGGGTGCAGTATTCGCGTGCCGGGTAGTCGCTGCCGAGCTGGAACTGCCAGGCGTCGGACTGGATGCCGTGTTCGGGCAGGATCCGGGCGATGATCTCGGGCACGCTCAGGTGCTGGAAGATGCGCTGGTTGTGGCGCAGGCCGAGGTAGTGCAGGTGCGGTACCAGTTCCAGTTGGTAGCGGGTCAGGCGTTGGCCGGATTCGCTGACGGCGGCGTGGTGGATCAGCCCGTGCAGGCCGCTGCCGTTGCCCAGGTCGAGCCAGGCGCTGTGCTGCAACAGGGCTTCGAGGTCGATGTCGGGCTGTTCGCTGACCAGTTGCAGCTCGATGCGGTAGCACTGGCTGATGGCCTCGCGGGCGGTAAAGGCCAGGACCTTGAAGTCGTGGTCGAGGCCGTCGAGGGTCAGGCTGAAATGGGCTTGATTGGCTGGGGCGAACATGGCTTCAATCCTTGAAGTCGGGGGTCAAGTCGGTGCAGCAACGTCGCAGTGTAGAGATATTGAGCCTCAAGACAAGGGCAGCCCATGGCTATCACCTGGAAACTTGAACCACTTCATGCCTCATGGAAACACTCGGCATAATCGAGGCGAACTGTGGCTGCAAAAAAGCCCACTCCGATATCGGCAGTGGGCTTTTTCTTTATCGCCTGTGGAACCGGCAGCGGTGCTTCAGATCTCTACGGCCAGGCTCTTGTCAGCAATCTTTTTCTGCCAGATCTGCGGGCCGGTGATGTGCGCCGACTCGCCGGTGGTATCAACCGCCACAGTGACCGGCATGTCCTTGACCTCGAACTCGTAGATCGCTTCCATCCCCAGTTCGGGGAATGCCAGCACGTCGGCCTTCTTGATCGCCTGGGCCACCAGATAGGCGGCGCCGCCCACGGCCATCAGATACACAGCCTTGTGATCCTTGATCGCTTCGATGGCGATCGGGCCGCGCTCGGACTTGCCGATCATGCCCAGCAGGCCGGTCTGCTCGAGGATCTGACGGGTGAACTTGTCCATCCGGGTGGCGGTGGTCGGACCAGCCGGCCCCACAACCTCGTCACGCACCGGATCGACCGGACCGACGTAGTAGATGAAGCGACCTTTCAGGTCGACCGGCAGTTGCTCGCCCTTGTTGAGCATGTCGACCATGCGCTTGTGTGCGGCATCACGACCGGTCAGCATCTTGCCAGACAGCAGCACGGTTTCGCCGCTCTTCCAGCTCAGTACGTCTTCCGGGGTCACGGTGTCGAGGTTGACCCGGCGCACGCTGGAGCCCACTTCCCAGGTGATTTCCGGGTAGGCGTCCATCGGCGGCGCTTCGAGTACCGCCGGGCCGCTGCCATCGAGCACGAAATGCGCGTGACGGGTCGCCGCACAGTTGGGGATCATGCACACCGGCAGGCTGGCGGCGTGGGTCGGGTAGTCCTTGATCTTGACGTCCAGTACCGTGGTCAGGCCGCCCAGACCCTGGGCACCGATGCCCAGCGCGTTGACCTTGTCCATGATCTCCAGTCGCAGTTCTTCAACCCGGTTCTGCGGGCCACGGGCACGCAGTTCATGGATATCAATCGAATCCATCAGCGATTCCTTGGCCAGTACTGCCGCCTTCTCGGCGGTCCCGCCGATACCGATGCCAAGCATGCCCGGCGGACACCAGCCAGCGCCCATAGTCGGTACAGTCTTGATCACCCAGTCGACGATTGAGTCGGAGGGGTTGAGCATGACCATCTTCGACTTGTTCTCGGAGCCGCCGCCCTTGGCCGCAACGTCGATTTCAACCTTGTCACCAGGGACGATCTGGTAATGGATCACCGCCGGGGTGTTGTCTTTGGTGTTGGTCCGCTTGCCGGCCGGGTCCGCCAGAATAGAGGCGCGCAGTACGTTCTCCGGCAGGTTGTAGGCCCGGCGTACACCCTCATTGATCATGTCGTCCAGGCTCATGGTGGCGCCGTCCCAGCGCACATCCATGCCAATCTTGGCGAACACGGTGACGATACCGGTGTCCTGACAGATCGGCCGGTGACCGGTGGCGCACATGCGCGAGTTGATCAGAATCTGGGCCATGGCGTCACGGGCCGCCGGTGACTCTTCACGCTGATAGGCCTCGTGCACGGCCTGGATGAAGTCCACCGGGTGGTAGTAGGAAATGTACTGCAGCGCGTCGGCCACGCTCTGGATCAGATCGTCTTGCTTGATAACGGCCATGCTCGGACAGGCTCCTCTATATAGGCACCGGGCCATGCAACCAGGAAATTGCATACCGGGTTCACGGATAAGACAGGCCGTCTGCACCGCTTGAGGATAGCTGCGCCCAACGACCCGCCAGAAAACGGGGCTAGAGTATACCCGAGCTTGACGAGCAGGCCAGTGCCAAGGCTATAGCTTTATTCAATGACTAGACAAAAGGACTAGGCAAAGCGCCTGAGCAGAGTTACATTGGCGTCAAAATGCCATCACGGAAAAGCAGGCATAAAATGACGTCAATGGATCCCAATCAGGCCAAGTTCCAGGCCCTGCGCCTGCATCGTTTTTATATGGCCCAGCTAAATTACCTGGTCACCTATACCGTGATCTGCGCGTCCTGGCTGGCCGGTCAGTACCAGGCTTCGGCACCAATGCTGGCGGTCCACATTAGTCTGGGCGTGGCGACTCAACTGGGGTTCTACTGGCTAATCCGCAGCGGCCGCAACCTGCGCTATCGCGACCCGAGCTTGACCAGTGGCCAGATCATCGTCGCCACCCTGCTGCTGACTTATCTGCTGGCCTACCTGGGCAGCTTTCGGGGCAGCCTGATCATGGTCTACCCGATCATCCTGATGTTTGGTGTATTCCAGCTCTCGCGCCGGGAATTTCTCAGCCATTCGCTGCTGGCTCTGGCTGGCTACGGCAGCCTGATAGCCTATGACCACATCTACAACCCTGGCACCCAGGATTTACCCCTGAATCTGCTGCAGTGGTTCGTCCTGGCCTGCGTTCTGGGCTGGCTGAGCATGTTCTGCAGCTATATCCGTGAACTGCGTGAACGCCTGCAGCGCCGCCACCATACCCTGCAAGCCCACCAGGAAACCCTCAAGGGCATGATGGGACAACTGCAGAACCTGGCCACCACCGATGCCCTGACCGGGCTGGCCAACCGCCGTTACTTCATCGACGAAACACGTCGCCGGATGGCCCTGCTTGGCCCGCGCCAGCAACTGGGTCTGGCGCTGATCGACCTTGATCATTTCAAGCGAATCAACGACCTTTATGGGCATGCTGTGGGTGATGAAGTGCTGCAACGCTTTGCCCAACTGGCCCGTGAAAAGCTGCGTAGCGACGATGTGATAGCCCGTTTTGGCGGTGAGGAGTTCATTATTCTGTTGAGTAACTGCGACCTGGAAACCCTGCACCAATGCGTGGAACGGATTCGCCAGGCCTTCGCCAAGCTGCAGTTTTCCGGTTTGCCGGAAGATTACTCATGCACGCTGTCGGCCGGCCTGAGCGTGGTCCGCCCTGAAGACGATCTGGAAGAGCGCATCAACCAGGCCGACCAGGCGCTTTACCAGGCCAAGCAAAGTGGCCGCAACCGCTGCACCACCCACCAGGCAGCTTATGCCTGAACTACGCATTGGCCCACAGCGGTTGCAGGTCGCCAGTGGCAGCAATCTGCTGGAAGAACTGCTCGCTGACGGCCAACCTGTCGCCTGGTCATGCCGCTCAGGACACTGCCAGAGCTGTCTGGTTCAGGCCCAGCCAGGGCAAGCCCCCGAAGCAGCCTGCAGCGAACTTGATCCCGAACAGCAGGCCCAGGGCTGGCTACTGGCATGCCAGTGCCAGGTCCAGCAGGACATGGACCTGCATCTGCTTGATCCGGCCCAGGATGGCCTACCGGCGCACATCAGTCGCATGGAATATCTGACTGAGAACATCCTGCTCCTGGGTCTGCGCCCCGAGCGGCCACTACGCTATCAGGCCGGCCAGCACCTGAGCCTGTGGCTGGATGCGGAACTGGCCCGCCCCTACTCTATCGCCAGTTTGCCGGGCGAGCCGGAATTGCAGTTTCATCTTGCACTCAAGGCTCAAGGTCAGTTTTCCCAGCGCATTCAGCGCATGAATATTGGCGAGCGGATTTATCTCGGCCGGGCCAACGGTCATTGCCATTACCAGAGCGACTGGCAGGACCGACCGTTACTGCTGCTCGGGCGTGGCACCGGCCTCTCACCACTCCAGGCCGTAGCCCGCGACGCCTTGAAACACGGGCATCGTGCCGCTATCGAACTGTGGCACTGGCACCCCGAAAGCGGCGACTGCTATCTGCGCTCCGAACTGGAAGAGCTCGCCCGGGCACACCCCCAAACCCTGCGTCTGCACCTGCATCCACAGTCCCAGCTGTCCTCCGATATGGCCAGCCTGCGGCTTGCCTCACGCCATACCCTGGCGCTAGTCTGCGGTCATCCCGAATTTGTCGAACAATGGCGCAAACCGCTGTTTATGGCTGGCCTGCCACGCCGGCAAGTATTCGACGAAGCCTTCGTGAGCCGCCAATAAGTCCAAGGAGCCACCGTGAGCCAGACCCTGCTGATCGACCGCAGCGATGCAGTCCTGACCCTGACCCTGAACCGCCCGGAAACCAAGAACGCCCTGACCCGTGAAATCTACAGCGGGCTGGCCGATGCCATTGATGCGGCTCAGGATGACCCGGCCATCCGCGCTATCGTCCTGCAGGGCAGCCAAAGCTGCTTCACCAGTGGCAACGACGTCAACGACTTCCTCAATGTACCGCCGGCCGGCCAGGACAGCCCGGTCTACCGCTTCCTCAGAGCCATTCTCAGCTCAGAAAAGCCCCTGATCGCCGCGGTTAACGGCCCAGCGGTAGGCGTGGGTACTACCATGCTGCTGCATTGTGATCTGATCTATGTGGCCGAGGATGCCCGGCTGAAGATGCCTTTCGTCAACCTCGGTCTGTGCCCCGAAGCCGGCTCCAGCTTCCTGTTGCCGCGTCTGCTCGGTCATCCGCGCGCAGCCGAATTGCTGCTGTTGGGCGAAGAAATCAGTGGCCGACGTGCCGTTGAGATCGGCCTGGCCAATCATGCCCTGGCTACCGGCCAACCAGTACTGGACGCCGCCCGCCAGGCCGCCCTGCGACTGGCCGCGCAGCCGCCCAGCTCGGTCCGGCTAACCAAGCGCCTGCTCAAACAGCACAGCCAGAAACAGGCACAAGAGGTTATGGAGCAGGAAGGCACCCACTTCGCCACCCTGCTACAGGGCCCGGATGCGCGTGAGGCGTTGAGTGCGTTTCTGGAGAAGCGCAAGCCGGTTTTTAGTTGAATCAACTCTGTGCAGGCCCTGTTACCGCTGAGCTGTTCTGGACACGCCGTGAACCCGTCCTTGGGGGCTCGTAGATGCCATCCCTGGCATCTAACGGTCCAGAACAGCTCAGCGGCAACAGGGCTTCTATCGCACCTTTGATCGGCGCCCCCTACCGACGAATCCCAAACCACAAAACCGCCAGCCGGTTGACCCAGCTCCACAGTCGTATTTTCAGCCGATGCCCCCAGCCCAAAGCCTTCCAGGCGCCCAGGCTCCACTCCCGACTCTGGGCGAAGTCACGCTGAAAGCAGTCGCGCACGGCGGCATTGAGTGACGGATCGACAACCTGCTGATTGGCTTCCAGATTCCAGTGCAGGGTCCAGTGATCGAAATTGCATGAACCCAGGCTGACCCACTCATCAACCAGCACCATCTTCAGATGCAGAAACCGCGGCTGGTATTCGTAGAGCCGAACACCGGCCTTGAGCAAACCTGGGTAAAAGCGCTGCCCGGCATAGCGAACCGGGGCGTTATCGGTAATCTGGCCACACAGCAGCAAACGCACATCCACCCCGCGTCGCGCCGCGCGCTTGAGCGCCCGCCGCACGCGCCAGCCTGGCAAAAAATACGGTGTTGCCAACCAGATCCGGGTTCGCGATCTTGAGACGGCCGCCAGCAGCGCCTGAACCACCTCGGTATGCTCACGGGCATCGGCATAGGAGACCCTGGCATAGCCTGAAGCATCGGGCGCAGGTGGCGCCGGGACGCGCACCCGGTGCCATTTGGGTGGTGCCAGCCGCAGGCGCCGACCGGACACCTGCCACTGCCGCTCGAACAACTCGGCCCAGTCATGCACCACCGGGCCACGCACCTCCAGCATCAATTCATGCCAGAGACTCTGGCGCTGATCCGGGCGGTAGAAGTCATCGGTCAGACCGGCCCCGCCGACAAACGCCAAGGTCTGATCAACGACCAGCAGCTTGCGGTGATCCCGGTGCAGATTGCCGCGCCCGGCCAGCCAGTACAGCGGATTGTAGAAACGCAGCTCAATCCCGGCCTGGAGCAGATACTGGCGATCGGTTGCGGACAGCTGCAGGCTGCCGAAGCCATCGAGCAAACAGCGCACCCGCACGCCGCGCGCCACAGCGCCGACCAGGCTATCGAGCACCTGACGGCTGGCCTGCCCGGAACTGATCAGATAAAGCTCAAGCTCAATGCTGGTACGCGCCGCATCCATGGCCTGCAACATGCGCGGAAAGAAGCTCTCGCCATCGACCAACAACTCGAAGGTGTTGCCTTTACGCCATGGGTAGATAGGGCCAGCCATGCACCGCCTTAGGGAATCCGGTAATCCTCCTGCTCGAGCAGATCCATGCCACACTGCAATTGGCTGATCCAGTCGAGGAACGCCTTGATCATAGCAGGCCCGACGAACGGCCGCCCGTGCTGCGGCACGATCATCGACGGGTTGAGGGTGCGAATCATGTTGGCCCACAACCGGCAGGCCTTGTTGCCAGCCATGTAGCGCCGATGAAAGCCCTCCATGCTGGGCACGTGGGCGGCGAAGTCGGTTACCGGCTCGGCATCATCAACCATTGAGGCGCCCATATCGCCGGAAAACAGAATACCGCTGACCGGATCGAAGAACTGCAGATTGCCCACCGAGTGGAGAAAATGCGCCGGCAATGCCTTGATCACGGTCTCGCCCAACGGAATGGCCTGGCCACGATCCGGTACCGCGATCATCCGCTCCATGGTGCTGACCCCATGCCTGGCAGTCAGATAGCCGGCAGACAGGTGCGGTAGAAAGCGCGCCCACAGCCGTGAACAAACCACCTTGCAACGGGTATGCAGAAACCACTTGTCCAGCGAGGCGATGATATCCGGGTCCTGGTGCGAGGCAAACACATAGGTCAGATCCTGCAACGGAATATGCTGGCTGACTGCCAACGACAGAGGCATGTAGGTCAGATCGCCGCCCGGATCAAGCAAAGCATGCTGATCATGATCGATGATCAGAAACTGGTTGGACTGGATACCGTCACCGGTCACCAACTGGTCGAAGCACAGTACCTTGTGCACGCCATTGTCGAACAGCACGCGCGGGGGATGGGCCATAGCGTTGAACTCCTGTAACAAACCAGCCGCCGTTATACAGAACTGCCTACAAGTGAGTACTGACCTGCCTCAAGGAACCTCTGAAAAACTACCTGCGTTGGCAATACTGCGTTAAAAACAGCCTCAAAATGCTCATTTACACCGCGTAAACTGCGCTTTTTCGGCTGTTTTTGCGGGGCCGCCATCGGTATTGTCTTGCCTGCCTCGCCTACGTTTTTCGGCGGTTCCTCAACCCTGACATCCGTCATTCAACTGCCATCAAAGTTTCACCGTCCTGACACGCCAGCTTCCTAGCATCGACACTGATGCTAATGGCTGCCTTGCGGAGGTACCCGATGACAGATGCTGCGCTCGCGTTGGACACACAGGACAATCGTCACCTGCAGACCGAACTGGTCAAAGACCATGCCACCCTCAAAGAAGCGCTGGCACTGCGTTTCAAGGTCTTCAGCGAGGAATGCGGGGCCAGCCTGCCCAATGCCGACAGCGGCCTGGATCAGGACAGCTTCGACCTGCACTGCGAGCATCTGGTCGTGCGCGACCAATTCAGCGGCCAGGTGGTAGCCACCACCCGCCTGCTCGACAGCCAGCGGGCTCGCCATGCTGGTGGTTTCTATAGTGAAGGCGAGTTTCAACTGATCGGTCTTGGTGAACTGCGCGGCGATGTCCTTGAGATCGGCCGGACCTGCGTTCACCCCGACTACCGCAATGGCGCTACCATCGGAGTACTCTGGGCCGGGCTGGCACAACTGATGAACGAGCGCCAGTACGGCTACCTGATGGGCTGCGCCAGCATCGGCATGGGCGATGGCGGGATTCAGGCCCACGCCATCATGCAGCGACTGCGCGAGCGCTACCTGTGCCGCGACTGGCTCAACGCCATACCGCGCCTGCCAATCCCCGAACGCGACCTGCCGGCCAACGTCACTGCTCAGTTGCCGCCACTGCTCAAGGCCTACATGCGCCTGGGCGCCAAGATCTGCGGCGAGCCCTGCTGGGATCCCGAGTTCAACGTTGCCGACGTGTTCATTCTGCTGCGCCGCGAACAGCTGTGCCCACGCTACGCCCGACACTTTAAGGCGGTATGAACAGCATGGGCATGAAACGGAGCTGGCGAGCCTTGTGCGTTGCCGGGTGGATCCTGACTGGGCTGTTACTAGCCACCTGGACAGCCCTGCTGCAACCGTTCAACCCTCGTTGGCTGGCAGCCCATCGTCAACGTCTGACCCGCCATTGGATGCGTACGCTGATCCGCCTGTTACCCCTGCGCATCCGCTGCCACGGCACGGCGCCCAACGGCACTACCCTTTGGGTCAGCAACCATGTGTCCTGGCTCGATATCGTGGTACTCGGCGCCCAGGCGCCGGTGCACTTTCTGTCCAAGGCCGAAGTCCGCCACTGGCCGGTGATCGGCTGGCTGGCGGCTGCGGCCGGCACCCTATTCATCAAGCGCGGCCAGGGCAGCGGCTCGCAGTTGCAGGAGCAGTTGAGCCACGCGCTGAATCAGGGCCGCAGTCTGGTGCTGTTTGCCGAAGGCACGACTACTGCCGGCGATCAGGTGCGAACCTTCCATGCCCGCATGCTGGCCTGCGCGCTGACTACCGGCACCCCGGTTCAACCGGTGGCTATCGCCTACCGCTACAAAGGTCAGCGTGACCAGTACGCGCCCTTTATCGGCGACGACGAGTTCACCCGCCACCTGTGGCGGGTGCTCGGCTGCCCAGGCGTGATTGAGGTTGAGGTTTATTTTCTGCCGTTGCTGGCCAGCCAGGGCAACGAGCGCAACCAACTGGCCCGCCAGGCCCAGTCGGCAGTAGCTCAGGCGTTGGGACTGCCCGACAGCAGCGCGCGCAAATCCGGATCGGATTTCAAGGCCGCCGCCTGAGCGGCAGCATAGTCGATAACCTCGGGCATGAACGCCAGGAAGTCAGCCTCGAATCCGTCGTAGTCCCGCTCCAGCTCGAGCACCGAGCCGGCCAGCCGGTTGTCGCGGCGCAAGCGCCGCCCCATATTGGTCAGGGCTCGCTCCAGTTGCTCCAGCTCAGCATAACTGCTCAGCCAATCCTGCTCGGCCATGCGCCGGATCACCGGCCAGGCATGCTCGGGGATCAGCGCCTGCTGGGCCAGTAAGCCGGCATACATCTGCTGGGTGAAAAGCTCAATCGACTGGGGTGAGAAGCGCGCCCAATGCCGTACCAGCAGGTGATCGTAGAACATGTCGACCATGATCCCGGCAAACCGCCGCCGCTCGCTGCTGACCCGAGCCTTGCTGGCCAGAACCAGCGGATGGCTGTCGGTAAAGACATCGATCCGCCGGTGCAGCCAGACCCCTTCACGCACCCCAGGTGGCAGGGCCAGGTTCGCCACCGGCCCCTTGACGAAATCGCCCAGCAGGCTGCCCAGCGCCTGCTGGGGCTGCGGTGGCCCCAACAGCAGATGGGCGAGGAAGTTCATCAGGGCTGCCCCACACGCTGCTGCAGGGTGTTGAGCTGGTTCTGCAGGGTGTTAAGGGTACGATTGGTCTGCAACCGGTAACTATCGATGGCCGCCAGCGCATCCTCAGTCGAATTCAGACGCTGGTCGATCTCGCTGCGCAACACCAGCATTTCCTGATCCAGGTTACGCGCCGAGGCCTGATTCGACAGGTTCTGCAGCGTACTTTGCTGACGCCGGAGCTGCTCAGCCTGCTCACCGATACGCTGATCCAGACCCGCCAGCGCCCGAATCTCTTCACGCAGCCCTCCCAGCTCACCAGCCAGTGACTCATGCCGCTGACCACCTTGCTTCAGAGCTTCATCAAGGCTCCCCAGACGACCGTTCTGGGCTTCCAGGCGCTCCTGCAATTCATTGGCCTGACCACTGATGCCATCCAGACGCCGCTGCCGCGCCTCACCACTTTGCTGCAGACTGGCCAGGATGCTGGCTTGCTGCTCCAGCTTGCGGGTCAGTTCCTGCACGCCTTTTTCCAGCGCCGTCAGTTGCGCCGCACGAGCCTGTTCGGTTTCGCTCAGGGTAGACTCGGTAGCACTGACCTTGCCAGTGATGTCCTGAATCCGCCCAGCCGCCTCCTCGCTGATACGAGCAAAGCTGTTCTGGGTAGCCACCAACTGCTGCTGCAAACGGGTCTGCTGTTGATGGCTCCAATAACCCAGGCCCACCAGCCCAAGACTCAAGGCCGCACACAAAGCCCACAAGGCACCATTGCCAGAGCCTTTGGGTTCACTGCGTACAGGCGAGCGCAACGGCTCGTTCGGCATCTCTTTAGCGGCCTTCTCCGCCTGGGGCTCCAGCGTGCCCGGCCGCTCATCTGCGGTCGCCCGGATACTGGGTAGCTCGCCCTCAAACTCACGATCTCTCATTGACTCCCCTCAACTGCAAAAAAGAGCGCACCAAAGCAATGCACGACGCACCACAAGATCACACGCCATAGCCTTTAGTGCCTGTTTCAGAACACTTTGACCGGCCCCAGGCGGCATAAATCCCCGGATCGACCAATCTGGTACATATTCTGCTTGCAAGCTTCTAACCTGGCTACCGGAACTGCTTTCCGAGCAGCACGAAAGGGAGAATCAGTATGATCGCCGAAGCCCAGTTCAATCGCGCCACCCTCGATTGTATGACTGCACTGCGCAGACGCCTGAAACAAAGCCTGGGGGTTACCATCCATCTGAGCGAACCGGATGCTGCCGAACACATGATCGACCTCAGTCGCGACTGCACCCAGGACGACATCCGCGACCTGGGTAAACGTCTGGCCAGCATGCTGGAACCAATCGCCCCCGAGCCAGAGGAAGCGTTCGGTCTGCAGAGCGCGATTGCCGCGCGCCAACGCCAGATGAGCCAGCCCCGCGCCACTCGCCCACCCGAGCCTGCCCCCGCCAGCATGGGCACCGGCAGCGTGCGGATCTATCGTGGCCAGGTTATTCGCAGCTAACCCAGCGCGTGGCCTGCACGCTCGTTGCTACTCCAGGCATTTTCCAGGCCAGCCGGCATTCCGGCTTCCCACCAGCGGGCAAAGGCCTCAAGCCCATCAGCCACACTGACCTGAGGTTGATAACCCAACTGCGCCCGCGCAGCGTCGATGTTCAGATTGAAATCACGCGCCATGACCGCCATCCCCAGCCGCAGGATAGCCGGCTCAGGCTGACCAGGAGTCAGGTGCGCACGCCATTCGGCCAGGCAGGCCATGCCGTAAGCCAGCGGATAGGGTACATGACGGGTCAATGCTGGCATGCCAAGACGCTCCAGCAAACGATTGAAAGTCGGCCAGAACGCCACCGGCTCGCCATTGCTGATGTTGTAGGCCTGACCCAACGCCGCTTCGGGGGCGCGAATGGCCAGATCCAGAGCCAGGTTGAGGTTCTCCACCGGCGTCAGGTCAACCTGATTTTCACCACGACCAATGATCTTCAGACGCCCGCTTTGATGAGCCCGCAGCAAGCGTGGAAAGATGGCCGTGTCGCCAGCACCAATCACGAATCGCGGGCGTAGGGCAATCACTTCGAGCCCCTGACGCCCGGCAGCGAAGACCTTCTGCTCGGCCAGATATTTGGTGGCCCCGTAATGGTCGAAAAACCGGGGCGGGACGAAGTCTTCGGTGATATCGCGGTGATCGCGGCCATCGAAATACATCGACGGCGACGACAGATGCACCAGCCGGCGTACCTTGCTACGCAGCGCAGCGGCCAGCACATGCTCGGTCGTGCGGACATTGGCATCGTGAAAATAGCTGTAAGGCCCCCAAGTGCCCACCGCACCGGCGCAATGCACGATGACCTCGCACCCCTCGGCCAGGCGCTCGGCAAACCCCGGGTCCAGCAGGTCTCCCGCCAGACACTCGGCGCCCCGCCGCTCAAGCCAGTTCAGCGACTCGGCCCGGCGACCGCTGCAACGTACCTCATAGCCCAGACTCAGGGCATGCACCGCAAAGCGGCCACCGATAAAACCACTGGCTCCGGTTACCAGAATTCGCATTATTATTCTCCCTGTCGGGCTATGACTTTCCCCACCTTACTCCGCAGCGCCAGCCGGTACCAGTGGCGCGACGCCATCGCCTCAGCCCTGGCCCGCCGCCAACAGTGCGCTGGCGCGCTGAGCCAGTTCTGCAGTCAGGGTATCCAGCAGCCGACCACCATGACGCCAGTAGTGCCAATACAACGGCACATCCACCACTGCCCCCGGGACCAACTGGCGCAAAGCGCCGCTGGCCAGTTCCGCCGGGATTTGCAGTGCCGGCACCATACCCCAGCCCATACCGGCACTGAGCAGACGAACAAATCCCTCGGACGATGGGCACAGGTGGTAGCGAAACTCACCGCCATAACCCAACCCGCTCAGAAACCGGTGCTGGAGCTGGTCATCCGGCCCAAAGACGATTGCCGGGGCGCGCCTGAGCGCCGCCTGACTCACCCCATCGGCGAAGTAGCGGGCTATGAACACCGGGCTGGCCACCGCCAGATAACGCATATTTCCCAAGGCCAACACCCGAGCACCAGCCACTGGCTGGGCACTGGCGCATACGCAGCCGGCCACCTCACCGGCTCGCATGCGCCGCAACCCAACATCCTGATCATCGACCACCAACTCGAACTGCAAGGCTTCACGAATACTCAGCTCGGCAACCGCCTGGGCCCACCAGGTGGCCAGGCTGTCGGCATTCAAGGCAATGCGCAGACGCGGCGGCAGATCGTCTTCACCAGCCATCGGCACAGCCTCGCGCAAGTCGCGCTCCAACAACCGCACCTGCTGCACATGGTTGAGCAAACGTTGCCCGACCTCGGTGGCCTGGGGTGGATTCAGGCGTATCAGCACCGGAGCGCCGACCCGAGCCTCCAGCAACTTGACCCGCTGCGACACCGCTGATTGCGAAAGCCCCAGCACCTGGGCTGCCCGCTCAAACCCGCCCTGCTCGATCACCGCCGCCAGGGCGGCCAACAACTTGTAATCCAGCATAAAATTTCCTTATGTGATATCAGGATTATTTGTTTTTCTTATTCAAGAGTCCAGCGCAGACTCAGCAGCATCTTTCCTGTTACGAGTCCATCCGCCATGCCCGTACTACACAGCTATTTCAACGGCCTGCTGGTCGCCGCCGGACTGATCATGGCAATCGGTGCCCAGAACGCCTTCGTCCTCGCTCAGGGGCTGCGCCGCGAACACCATCTGAGCGCCGCGTTGGTGTGCATGAGTTGCGATATCGTTCTGATTCTTGCCGGCACGCTGGGCCTGGCGGTACTGCTTCAACAATCGCCGCTGGCCATGGAAATCACTCGCTGGGGTGGGGTCGGGTTTCTTTGCTGCTATGCCTTTCTGGCCCTGCGCCGAGCGTTTTCCAGCCAGGCACTGGGAGCCGATCAACAGCCGCCACGCAGCCGCAAGGCGGTACTGCTGGCGACCCTGGCAGTGACCTTGCTCAACCCGCATGTCTATCTGGATACCGTGGTACTGATCGGCTCGATCGGCGCCCAGCAAAGTTGGCCACTACTGTTCGCTCTGGGCGCGGCCAGCGCCTCGATTATCTGGTTCTTCAGTCTGGCGCTGGGCGCCGCCCGGCTGGCTCCGTGGCTACAACGCCCATCGACCTGGCGCTGGATCGATCTGGGTGTGGCCGCCATGATGCTGAGCGTCGCCTGGAGCCTCGCCGCCCCAGCCCTGAAACAGCTCTGAATCGCTATATCCCTACACTTGTTACGTGGATAGCAGACCGCACAGGTGCTATGATCAGGCTCTTCCGTGCACCTGATAAATGGAGAAACACCATGGCTTTTGAATTGCCTGCACTTCCTTACGAAAAGAACGCTCTGGAACCGCACATCTCCGCTGAAACCATTGAGTACCATTACGGCAAGCACCACAACACCTACGTGGTCAACCTGAACAACATGGTTCCCGGCACTGAGTTCGAAGGCAAGACCCTGGAAGAAATCGTCAAGAGCTCCAGTGGTGGTGTATTCAACAACGCCGCCCAGGTCTGGAACCACACCTTCTACTGGAACTGCCTGAGCCCGAACGGCGGTGGCCAGCCGACTGGCGCCCTGGCTGACGCCATCAACCAGGCTTTCGGCTCCTTCGACAAGTTCAAGGAAGAGTTCACCAAGACTGCCATCGGCACCTTCGGTTCCGGCTGGGCCTGGCTGGTCAAGAAGTCTGACGGCTCCCTGGCCCTGGCCAGCACCATTGGCGCCGGCTGCCCGCTGACCTCCGGTGACACCCCGCTGCTGACCTGCGACGTCTGGGAACACGCCTACTACATCGACTACCGCAACCTGCGTCCGAAGTACGTCGAGGCTTTCTGGAGCCTGGTCAACTGGGACTTCGTGGCCAAGAACCTCGCCGCCTGATTTCCCCCGCTGATGCAGTACCTCACACCCCGCTTTTGCGGGGTGTGTCATTTTATGGCAATGTCAAAGTGACTTTATTTTGACCTCGGCCCGACACGATGTTAATACTCTTGAATATCGAAGTGCTGCCTGCGGGTCAGAACGCTTGCATGATCATAATAACTACTTGCATGATGCAAGGATTGCCAACCACAAGCATTGGATAGAGCACTAACTTGAAACTGGAGCGTCGGCACAGTCTTTCCATCAAACTGCTGCGTCTGGTCCTGATGTGGGCACTGCTGGTAGGTTTGATCCTCAGCTTTGCTCAGATCCTCTATGACCTGCGCAAGGAACGCAGTCTGATCGACAGCACAGCGACTCAGATCCTGGCCATGGCTCGTGATCCAGCCACTCAGGCGGTTTACAGTCTTGATCGGGAAATGGCCTTGCAGGTGGTCGAGGGTCTATTCGAGCATCAGGCCGTGCGCTTTGCCTCTATCGGCCACCCCGACGAATCACCGCTGGCCATCAGAGAACGCCCCCTGATCGATACCCGCTCACGCGGATTGAGCGACTGGCTGTTCGGGGTTGACCAGGACTACACCATCAAGCTCTTTGGTCGCGCGCCCTACAATGAATACTACGGCGATCTGCGCATCACTCTGGATACTGCCCCCTACGGCCAGGAGTTCCTCCAGCGTTCACTGATCATCATGGTCTCCGGTACTCTACGGGCCATGGCCATGGCCTTTATGCTGTATCTGCTCTATCACATCCTGCTGACCAAACCGTTATCGCGGATTATTGAACACATCGCTGAAATCAACCCCGATCAACCGGGCAAGAATCTGATCCCGATGCTGCCAGGGCACGAACGCAACGAACTGGGCATCTGGATCAACAAGGCCAATCAACTGCTCGATTCGATTGAGCGCAACAGCAGCCGACGCCGCGAAGCCGAGGCAAACCTGCTGCACATGTCCCAGCACGACCATCTTACCGGCCTGCCCAATCGCAGCATGTTGCAGGAACAGCTCAATCGCATTCTCGCCGACGCAGGCCGCCGTCAGCGCGGCGTGGCCGTGCTGTGCTGCGGCTTGGATGACTTCAAGGAAGTCAACGAACAGTTCAGCTATCAAAGCGGCGACAGCCTGCTGGTGGCGGTGGCTGATCGCTTGCGCGCCAACAGCGCCCAGTTGGGCTGCCTGGCTCGCCTGGGTGGCGACCAGTTCGCTCTGGTCCAGACCGGCGTCAGCGAACCCTATGAAGCAGCCGAGCTGGCCCAGACCATTCTCGACGATCTGGTCCGCCCGTTCGAACTCGGCGCCCATACCGTAAGCTTACGCGCCACCATCGGTATCACCCTGTTCCCCGACGATGGCGACAACGCCGAAAAGCTGCTGCAAAAAGCCGAACAGACGATGATGCTGGCCAAGGCCCGCTCGCGTAACCGCTACCAGTTCTACATTGCCAGCCTGGACAGTGAAATGCGTATTCGCCGCGAGCTGGAAAAGGATCTGCGCGGCGCACTGCAACGCAACGAATTTCACCTGCTCTACCAACCCCAGGTGTGTTTCGATACACATCAGGTAATCGGTGTCGAGGCCCTGCTGCGCTGGCAGCACCCCGAGCGCGGCCTGGTACCGCCAGATTTATTCATCCCCCTGGCCGAACAGAACGGCTCGATCATCGAAATTGGCGACTGGGTCCTCGACCAAAGCTGCCGTCAACTGCGTCAATGGCATGACAGCGGCTTCGGACACTTGCGGATGGCGGTCAATCTCTCGACCGTACAACTGCACCATGGCGAACTGTCCAAAGTCGTCACCAACCTGATGCAGCGCTACCAGCTCCCGGCCCAGAGCCTGGAGCTTGAAGTCACCGAGACCGGCCTGATGGAAGATATCAGCGCCGCCGCAGGACATTTGAACAGCCTGAAGAAGGCCGGGGTGCTGATCGCCATCGATGACTTCGGTACCGGCTACTCGTCACTCAGCTACCTGCGCGGCCTGCCGCTGGACAAAATCAAGATCGACAAGAGCTTCGTGCAGGATGTGCTGGTCGATGTCGATGACGCCACCATCGTTCGCGCCATCATTCATCTGGCTCGCAGCCTCAACATGCAGGTAATCGCCGAAGGTGTGGAAACCCGGGAGCAGGAAGCCTATATCATCGCCCAGGGCTGCAATGAAGGTCAGGGCTATCTCTACAGCCGCCCCCTGCCTGCCAGCAGCCTGATCGACTGGCTACGCAGCTATCAGAGCGAGATGGCCAAGCAGACCGCGACCCAGGCCAACTGAAGCGTTTCAGGCAGCCTGGACCAACGCCAGCAACAGCCAGCCACTGGCCGTAGCGCAAAGCAAAAACCCACCCAGACTCAGCAGCGATGCCCGGCGCATGCGCCGGCTCAGATGCTCTTCGTGGTGATCCGACAACAGAAACGGCAGCCCCCGATGAGGTGGCTTGCCCAGCGCATGCACCACCGGTGCCTGCCCCGCCACCCGGGCCTGACGTCGCGCCTCCTCACCGGCAGCCTGACGCACCTGCTCCCATTCGCGCTCATCCAGCCGGCCATCGCCATTACGGTCGAACCGACTGAGCAGATCCGGGTAGTCAGCTTTCCATTGGCTGATGATCTGGCGGGCAATGGCCTGTTCATCAAACGCCTCACGCCCACCGCCACGGCTTTGAAACCAACCCAGGGCGTACAGGGTTTCGCCCTCCTGAAACCATTCTTCGGTATAGCGATAACGCCGCCCGAGCAGGCTGCTCATGATCCCGGTACGCACCGAACGCCCGGCCGGCCAGCGTTGGCTACCTTCCCAGCGTTTACGTTGACGCGGATGCACTTCGGCCCCCAGCGGATTGATCCAGCAACTACCGGTCGCATCGCGCAACAGAAACGGCCGTTCCGAGACGCCCTGCTCAACGGTGCGCCAGTTGCTGCTCTTGCCCGAACGACGGTATTCCTCGACCTGAAACCGATACCACAGGCATGAGGTTTCGCTGAGCGGCGACAACAGCGGGGCATGCCCGCCAGCATCGACCTGGCCCTGTAATTCGACCAGCCCCTGCGCCGCCGAGCGAATCCGCGAGGTCGGGGTATCTTCAATCCAGCGCGCCCGGCGCAGCCGGGTCAGCCAGTTGTACAACGTGATCAGCGTGAACAGCCCGGCTAACCCAACAGCCATGGCGTAATGCGGGTACGACAACAGCATGACGCCGTGCACATCAATCATGAAAACAGAGCCCGGATATCCACATCGGCTTTTTCAGCCTCAGAAAATTGCAGCAGATCAGCCGCCGGAAAACTGAACATCCGTGCAATCAAAACATCGGGGAACTGTTCAATCCGCACGTTGTTGATGTTCACTGCCGCGTTATACAACTCACGCCGATCGGCAATACCATTCTCCAGACCGGTGATCCGCTCCTGCAGATGACGAAACGACTCATTGGCCTTGAGTTCAGGATAATTCTCGGCCAAGGCAAACAACTGACCCAAACCGGCTCGCAGCACAGTTTCAGCCTGCCCCAACCCCTTGACGTCGGAACGCTCACGGGCCTGAGCCACGGCACCACGGGCAGCGACCACCCGTTCCAGCGTTTCCTGTTCATGCTGCATGTAGCGCCGGCAGGCCTCCACAAGTTTCGGCAACTCCTCATGACGCTGACGCAGCAGTACATCGATATTGGCCCAGGCCTGGCTGACCGCATGCTTAATGCTCACCAACTGGTTGTACAACACGATGGCATACAGCCCGGCAACTACCAGCACGGCGATGATCACCCAGGTAACGGGATTGGTCAGATCCATTAGCATCTCCCTCTATCATTTGTCATTATCGGCATCTCTGCGGCTCCATTGCGCCAATTTCATGAGACGTTTTGCAACAGGCGGCACTGGATAATAGCCGCATTCGGCGCATAATAGGCAGCTTGCAACCTGCCCTTGTGCCGCACTACCTGGAAGGATCCGAAAATGTTGTTGCGCCGCTTCGTTGTCATGCTGGTACTGTTCTTTCTCGTGGTACTGGCCCTGGCCGCCTACAAAGGCTGGTCAATCTATCAGCAAATCCAGATGTTCAGCGCACCGCAGCCCCCGATTCAGGTAGCAGCGGCGGCCGCAGAACAAAAACTATGGGAAACCCGTCTGCCTGCGATTGGTTCGCTGACCGCCGCCCTTGGCGTGGAACTGACCGCCGAAGTCAGTGGCACCGTCGAACAGCTGCACTTCCACTCCGGACAGCGGGTCGAGGCCGGCCAGCCGCTGCTAAGCATGAACACCGCCGTGGAGCAGGCCAGCCTGAAAACCGCTCAGGCCCAGGCCGAACTGGCCCGACTCGAATTCAACCGGCAACAGAACCTGTTCGAGCGCCAGAGCATTTCCCGCAGTCAGTTCGACCAGGCCCGCTCTACCCTGCAACAGGCCAGCGCCCAGGTCGAAGAATTGCACGCCATCCTTGAGCGCAAACGCATCGTCGCACCGTTCAGCGGTCGCATCGGCATCAGCCAGATCGACCCCGGCGACTACCTGTCACCCGGCACCGTAATCGCCACATTGCAGAACCTCGAGGATTTGTTTGTCGACTTCTTCGTACCTGAACAGTTGTACCCGCAGTTGGCACTGGAGCAGTCGGTACTGGTGCGGGTTGGGGCCTATCCGGGCGAAGAATTCAAGGGTCAGATCGCCGCCATCAACCCCCGAGTTGAGACCGGTTCGCGCAATTTGCAGGTCCGCGCCAAGGTCGGCAATCCGGATGAGCGCCTGCTGCCCGGCATGTTCGCCGACCTGGAAGTGGTGATGCCGACTCCCGAACCGCAGATCGTGCTACCGGAAACCGCCATCACCTACACCCTCTATGGCAACTCGGTATACGTAGTCAAACCCCGGCAGGATGAGGCTGGCAACGAACTGAGTGACGAAGACGGCCAACCGCAACTGGAAGTCGAGCGACGGTTTGTCAAAAGCGGGGACCGGCGAGCCGGTGAAGTGGTCATTCTCGAAGGGCTTGAAGCCGGCGAACTGGTCATCACTGCCGGTCAGCTCAAGCTGGATAACGGTGCGCATGTAAGCATCAACAACAGCAATCCCCTGTAAGGCGAACCCAGCATGGCTTTTACCGATCCTTTCATCCGTCGCCCGGTACTGGCGACGGTGATCAGCCTGCTGATCGTCCTGCTCGGCCTGCAGGCTTTCACCAAGCTGACCATCCGCCAGTATCCACAACTGGAAAATGCCCTGATCACGGTGACCACCGCCTACCCCGGCGCTAACGCTGAGGTCATTCAGGGTTACATCACCCAGCCGATCCAGCAAAGCCTGGCCAGCGCCGAAGGTGTCGATTACATCAACTCGGTCAGCCGCCAGAATTTCTCGGTTGTGCAGGTCTACGCCCGGCTGGGCGCCGATACCGACCGGCTGTTCACCGACATTATGTCCAAGGCCGCCGAAGTCCGTAACCAGTTGCCAGCCGAAGCCCAGGACCCGGTCATTAGCCGCCAGGCCGCCGACTCCACCGCGCTGATGTATATCAGTTTCTTCAGCGAGACCCTGACCAACCCGCAGATCACCGACTATCTGTCGCGGGTGGTCCAGCCGCGTCTGGCGACCCTGCCCGGCATCGCCGAAGCCGAAATCCTCGGCCAGCAGAACTTCGCCATGCGCCTGTGGCTGGACCCGGTACGCATGGGCGCCCATGGGGTAACGGCCAGCGATATCAACCAGGCTGTCAGCCGCTACAACTTCCTCTCCGCCGCCGGTGAAACCAAGGGCGAGTACGTGGTGACCAGCGTCAACGCCTTCACCGACCTGAAAGATCCGGAAGCCTTTGCAGCCATCCCGATCAAGACTGACGGCGACACCCGGGTGCTGCTCAGAGATGTTGCCCGGGTCGAACTGGGCGCGGAAAGTTACGACGCCATCAGCTTCTTTGACGGCATACCCTCGGTCTATATCGGCATCCAGGGCACCCCCACCGCCAACCCGCTGGAGGCCATCCAGTATGTCCGCGAAGCCATGCCGCTGATTGAGGCGCAGTTGCCACCGGAGCTGAAGCTGTCGATTGCCTACGATGCCACCGAGTTCATCCAGGCCTCTATCGACGAAGTGATAAACACCCTGGCCGAAGCCGTGGTCATCGTCATCGTGGTGGTATTTCTGTTCCTAGGCTCGCTGCGCTCGGTCCTGGTGCCGATCGTCACCATCCCGCTGTCGATGATCGGGGTCCTGTTTTTCATGCAGTTGATGGGCTACTCGATCAACCTGCTGACATTGCTGGCCCTGGTCCTGGCTATCGGCCTGGTGGTCGACGACGCCATCGTCGTGGTGGAAAACATCCATCGCCATATCGAAGAAGGCAAGCCGCCAGTGCAAGCGGCACTGGAAGGCGCGCGCGAGATCGCCATGCCGGTGGTGGCCATGACCATTACCCTGGCGGCGGTCTACGCTCCGATCGGTTTTCTCGAAGGCCTGACCGGCGCGCTGTTCAAGGAGTTCGCCTTCACCCTGGCCGGCGCCGTGATCATTTCCGGCATCGTCGCCCTGACCCTGTCACCGATGATGTGCTCCAAGCTGCTGCGCCACGAGGAAAACCCCAGCGGGCTGGCTGCCCGCCTGGACAAACTGTTCGACGGCCTGCAGCAGCGTTACCGGCAACTGCTGCACCACAGCCTCAACACCAAGAGTGTCACTCTGACCTTTGGTGCTCTGGTACTACTGCTGATTCCGTTGCTGCTGGCCTTTACCCACAGCGAACTGGCCCCGGAAGAGGATCAGAGCATTATCTTCATGATGGCCAGCGCACCCAAGAGCGCCAACCTGGAGTACCTGACCCACTACACCGACGAACTGACCCGTAAACTCAAGGAATTCGACGAGTATGAGTCGCACTTCCAGATCAACGGTTTCGACGGAGTACAGAGTGGTATCGGTGGCTTTCTGCTCAAGCCCTGGGATCAGCGCGAGCGCAGCCAGATGGAGCTGCTGCCGATAGTCCAGCAGGAACTGGACAGCATCGCCGGCCTGCAGATCTTCGGCTTCAACCTGCCGTCGCTGCCCGGCACTGGTGACGGGCTGCCGCTGCAGTTCGTAATCAACACCCCCAACGATTACGAAACCCTGTTACAGGTTACAGAGCGAATCAAGCAACGGGCGCTGGAAACTGGCCAGTTCTATTTTCTGGATATCGACCTGGCATTCGACAAGCCGGAGCTCACCGTGGAAATTGCCCGCGAGAAAGCCGCTCAAATGGGCGTATCGATGGAGGATATCGGCTCTACCCTGGCGACCTTGCTCGGTGAAGGGGAAATCAACCGCTTCACGATTGACGGGCGTAGCTACAAGGTAATCGCCCAGGTCGAGCGTCCATTTCGCGACAACCGCGATTGGCTCAAGCACTACTACGTGCCTACCGTGGATGGCGACATGGTCGCGCTGGGTACCCTGATCACGCTGGGCGAGCAGGCCCGGCCAACCCAGCTCAACCAGTTTCAGCAACTCAATGCAGCACGGATTCAGGGGGTTCCCGGTGTCAGCATGGGCGAGGCGCTGAAAACCCTGGAGCAGATCGCCGCGGAAGAACTACCCCAGGGCTTCACCGTCGATTATGCCGGCGGCGCGCGTCAGTTCAAGCAGGAGGGGGCAGCGCTCTACATCACCTTCGGTCTGGCGCTGGCGATCATCTATCTGGTTCTGGCTGCCCAGTTCGAAAGTTTCCGCGATCCGCTGGTGATCCTGGTGACGGTACCGCTGTCGATCTGCGGCGCTCTGATCCCGCTGTTCCTCGGGTTCTCGACCATGAATATCTATACCCAGGTGGGTCTGGTGACTCTGATCGGCCTGATCAGCAAGCACGGTATTCTGATCGTCGAGTTCGCCAACCAGTTGCAGCGTGAACAGGGCATGGCTCTGCGCGAAGCGGTCGAAGCCTCGGCGGCGATCCGCCTGCGTCCGGTCTTGATGACTACTGCGGCAATGGTCTTCGCCATGATCCCGCTGCTGTTGGCCCAGGGCGCCGGTGCGGTCAGCCGTTTCGATATCGGCATGGTGATTGCCAGCGGCCTGACCATCGGCACGCTATTCACCCTGTTCGTGCTGCCGGCGGTGTATCTGGCTATCAGTCGACAGCATCAGCACGCCTGATAGCCCGTGGATCGCCACGGGCCTGCGCCCCTCGCGATGACGAAGTAAAACGGCAAGGCATGGGGACAGTGACTGGTGATTCTTGCCGCTGGCAAGACCCGGAGCACCACAGATTTTTGGCCCTTACGGTGAAGCCAGGAGATAAGAGCTGTAGCTCTGCAATGGCAGAGCGTGAAGGTAATTGGCCTACGGCTCGACACAGGAGCGTCGGCAGCACGCCCCATGTCATTGCGAGCCGCAAAGCGGCGTGGCCATCCAGACTTACTGAAACAGCGACTCCCCGGTCAGCCCATGCTGCTCGAGAATATCGCGCAGGCGCTTGAGCGCTTCGACCTGAATTTGCCGTACCCGCTCGCGGGTCAGGCCGATCTCCCGGCCGACTTCTTCCAGCGTGCTGCTTTCATGGCCGCGCAAGCCGAAACGCCGGGTCACCACCTCACGCTGTTTCTCGCTCAGCTCGGACAGCCACTGGTCGATGCTGGAGTTGAGGTCATCATCCTGCAGCAGTTCACAGGGATCGGTGACATGGTCGTCGGTCAGGGTGTCGAGCAGGGTCTTGTCCGAGTCAGGCCCCAGCGACATGTCCACCGAGGCCACCCTCTCGTTTAGCCCGAGCATGCGCTTGACATCCTCGACCGGCTTGTCGAGCAGTTGGGCAATTTCTTCTGGCGACGGCTCGTGATCGAGCTTTTGAGTCAGCTCACGCGCAGCGCGCAGGTAGATGTTGAGTTCTTTGACCACATGAATCGGCAGACGAATGGTGCGGGTCTGGTTCATGATCGCCCGCTCAATGGTCTGCCGGATCCACCAGGTGGCGTAGGTCGAGAAGCGGAAGCCGCGTTCCGGGTCGAATTTCTCGACCGCACGGATCAACCCCAGATTGCCCTCTTCGATCAGGTCAAGCAGGGTTAGCCCACGATTAACGTAGCGCCGGGCGATCTTCACCACCAGTCGCAGGTTGCTTTCAATCATGCGCTTGCGCCCGGCCGGGTCACCCTTCTGCGCCAGTCGCGCAAAGTGGACCTCTTCCTCGGGAGTCAATAGCGGGGAAAAACCGATTTCATTCAGATAAAGCTGGGTGGCGTCGAGTTGCTTGGTAAACTCGAACGCATTCTCGCGCTTGTGGTTACGCGGTGTTGCGGTCTTGGTGCGAGTATCAGAGCCTTCCATGTTGCCCTCCTCATCGTCCATGCCGTCGCCCTCGAATAGTACGACATCGTCCTCTACAACGTGTTCAGGCTCGTTATTATTATTGCGTGCCATTATTGCGTGCCCCATTCCAGTCGAATCACGATTCGGTACCAGATCCCGAAGGATCACAGCGGTCCCCCACAACCTGTCAGCAGGCCAAAGTATCACCCTCCTGGTAACCCTCCTAAGCCTATCTGGCAGCCTGCCTATAATCTATGACAACCATATTGCGATTATTTACCGGCCCTCACAGTTTGGGTAAATACGTCAAAGGATCAACCGGTTGACCCCTGCGACGTATTTCAAAATGCAACTTCACCCTGTCAGTACCGGTGCTACCCATCTCGGCGATCACCTGCCCCGCCTTGACCTGGTCCCCCTCATTGACCAACAGACGGTTATTGTGGGCATAAGCACTGAGATAGGTATCATCGTGCTTGATGATAATCATCTCGCCATAACCGATGAGACCACGCCCGGCATAGACCACCGCACCGTCTGCAGCAGCCTTCACAGGCTGTCCCAATTGGCCGGCAATATCAATCCCTTTATTCAAACTTCCGTTTGACTGAAACCGGGCGATCAACGGCCCTTGAGCTGGCCAGTTCCAACCGGACACCCGCGAAGGCACGCTGGGTGATGCTGGAGTGGCTGCTGGCGTAGCAGGACGGCTGGCCGGGGCCGGGGCGGTAGCTCTGGGCTGGGTGGCTGGAGCGGTTGTCCGGGGTGGCGTTGTCGCTGGCCGGCTAGTGGCTGCGGTCGTGGCTGGCCGCGCGGTTTGGGTAGTGCGCGCAGGCGTGCCGGCAGTACCTGGACGCAGGCTGATGCGCTGACCCGGGTAGATGGTATAAGGCGCGTTGAGGTTGTTGTTGGCGGCCAGCGCACGCCAATCCCAGCCGTAGCGGAAGGCGATTTGATACAGCGTCTCACCGCGCTGCACGGTGTGCTGGCCGGAAGTGACCTGTTGCGCCGTCTGTGCCCGCTGGCCACCGCGGCTGCGGTCATCGATCGGTACCGTGGTCGACGGTCCTGCGCAGGCAGCCAGCAGCCCGGCCAGCAGCATCAACCCCAGCTGCCGCCCCCACGCCATTAGCGGTCCGCCCACCACAGACATCCCCATGACCCATTCAGCTCCTAACGGTTCCGCATCAACGCTCGGCCTGGCGTCCCCAATATTCCAGTGTCAACACTAATACCACGGCAAGCAGCATCAACGCCAACCCACCCTGCCAGTAGGCTGGCTCACCGGTGAGCTGCTGAAACTGGGCCGGCCAGACATTGCTCTGCACCAACGGTTCAAGCTGACCCTGTGAGTTCTCACGCCAGCTCAGGGTCTGCTTCCACGGCCAGACTTTATTCAGCGAGCCAATCAACAAACCGGTCAGAAACGCCAGGGTGACACTGCGGGCATGGCTCAGCAGCCAGGACAGCAACCGCGAGAAACTCAGCAAGCCGGCCACGCAGCCCAGAATGAAGATTGCCAGCAACCCGACATCGAAGTTTTTGACCGCCTGCAACACGCTGGCGTACAGCCCCAGCAGCAACAGAATGAAGCTACCGGAAATGCCAGGCAGAATCATCGCGCAGATAGCAATCGCTGCGCCCAGGAAGATCACCGGGCCGGTAACCGGTAACTGCAGCGGAACCGCCACGGTAATCAGATAGGCAAATACAGTGCCGAGCAGCAGAGCCAGCACGCTCCAGGCGCTCCAGCGTGGAATCTGCCGTCCAACCAGCAATACCGAGACCACAATCAGACCAAAGAAGAACGACCAGATCAGTTGCGGGTGCTGTTCCAGCAAGTAACTGATCAGTCGTGCCAGACTGGCGATACTGGTAAAGATGCCAGCCAGCAGAATGCACAGAAAGGTTCCGTCAATGGCCTGCCAGGTCTCGCGCACACGCCCACGGGCCAGCCACAGCAACTTGTTCGGCGTGCAGGCAGCAACCGCCGCCAGCAGCCGATCGTAGATGCCACTGATGAATGCGATAGTCCCGCCAGACACACCAGGCACCACATCCGCAGCGCCCATGGCCATGCCCTTGAGAAAAATGGCCAGAAAAGCCAGACCACGCTTGATCGGGTTACTCAAGAATTGATGGCTCCTGCCAACAAGGGAACAAAACGTACCGGTTCGACCTGCTGACGGATGAACTGTTCCCCGTCACGAATGATCAGGGTCAGGTATTGCTCACGCGCGCCTACCGGGATCACCATGCGGCCTCCGTCGGCCAGTTGTGCCAGCAGCTCGGCCGGCACTTCGGCCGGTGCTGCGGTAACCATGATCGCGTCATAGGGTCCGTACTGAGGCCACCCCCAGTTGCCATCGGCATGCCGAAACACCACGTTACGAATATTGATGTCCTTGAGCACCGCCTTGGCCCGCTCCTGTAGTGGCAGGATGCGTTCAACGGTAAAGACCCGTTCGACCACCTGAGCCAGAATCGCGGTCTGATAACCCGAGCCGGTACCGACTTCCAGCACCTTGTCCAGCGGCCCGCCACCGAGCAACAGCTCGGTCATACGCGCGACTATGTAGGGCTGCGACAGGGTCTGATTGTGGCCAATTGGCAATGCGGTATCTTCATAAGCCCGGTGCGCCAGCGCCTCATCAACGAACAGATGCCTGGGGGTACGGCGAATCGCTTCGAGTACCTGCAAGTTGCGGATGCCCTCCTCGAACAGCCGTTCCAGCAAACGTTCGCGGGTACGCTGCGAGGTCATGCCAATGCCGTGTTTATAAAGATCTTCGCGCACGCTCATATACCCAGGTCGTTCAGCCAGTCACCGAGGCGGTCGAATACCTCGAAATGGGTCTTGTCGATCCGCAGTGGCGTTACCGACACATAACCCTGCATAACCGCATGAAAATCGGTGCCGTCGCCACCATCCTCGGCATCGCCGGCCACCGAAATCCAGTAGCCTTCCTTGCCGCGCGGGTCGACCCATTTGACCGGTTTGGCAGCCCGCGCCCGGTGCCCCAACCGGGTTAGCTGAATGCCTTTGATATGCTCCAGCGGCAGGTTGGGAATATTGATATTGAGCACCGTTCGCGGCGGCAATTCAAGCTGCTCGTGGGCCGTTACCAGTTGCCGGGCGATGGCCGCAGCCGCTGGAAGATTGTCCGGCTGACGCCCGACCAGGGAAAAGGCCATGGCTGGTCGCGCCAGGAAACGTCCTTCCAGCGCCGCCGCCACCGTGCCCGAATAAAGCACGTCATCTCCGAGATTGGCGCCCAGGTTGATACCCGCGACCACCATGTCGACGCTATCGTCGAACAACGCATTGAGCCCCAGGTGCACGCAATCGGTCGGCGTACCATTCAAACCGATAAAACCGTTGTCCAGGGTGAACGGACGCAAGGGCTTGTCCAGGCTCAGAGCGCTGCTGGCACCGCTGCGGTCTTCGGCCGGAGCCACTACCACGCAGTCGGCATAATCCTCGAGCGCGCCATGCAGCGCCTTGAGTCCCGGCGCCAGTACGCCATCGTCATTGGCAATCAGAATACGCATCAGATATCACTTTGCAGGCTGCCCTGCGAGTTGCTGGTCAACTCAACCAGCTCACGCAATACCGCTGTAGCGAAACAGCCGGTCGGCAGGGTGAATTCAAGTTCAAGACAATCCGCTGACGGATAATGCCACGTCAGGCCGCTGATGGGGAGGCGCAAAACACGTCGCTCCTGCTTCAGGCCCGCGGCCGCCAGCCAGGCGACCAACTCGGGCTCGGCTGCCGCCTGCGTCAATTCCAGGGCCAGGGTATCGGCACCGACCGCTGGCTCGCCCTGCCCCCACAAGGGACCAGTGGGATGCAGATCCAGCGCGGCCAGGCGCGGGTCATCCGCTACCAGCTCAGTGGCCGGGAAATGGCTACGACTATCGGTAAAGGCCAACAGATCGCCGGGCAATACCTGATCCCAGCTTCCGGCCCCAACCCGCTCAGCCAACACCCGATTGAACAGCAGACTACGTGCGCTCGACAGCAGCCGCGAGCGCGTACCGCGGGCCGGTGGCAAGGCCGCGCGCTGAGCCCAACTGCGCGCCTGTTCGATATTGCCGCCCTGATGGCCAAAACGCTGGGGCCCGACATAGTTGGGCACACCGGCGACCGCCAGTTGCTGCAAACGCTGCTCCAGAGCTGCGCGATCGGCCTGCAGTTCATGCAGGCGAATGAGGAACCGGTTGGCGCTGTGAGCGCCACGTTGCAACTTGCGTCGATGCCGGCCCTGAGCGCTGCAACGCAGCTCATCCGACCACAGTGCGGACAGATCCGGGTCAGCCTTGCCCGGTAGTTGCACGCTGAACCATTGCCGAGTCAGGGCCTGGCGATCCTTGAGCCCGGCATAGCTGACATCACGCACAGCCACGCCCGTCGCCCGCGCCAGTCGGCGGGCCACTTCTTCGGTATTGAGACCGCGCTTTTCCAGCAGAAACCACAGATGCTCGCCCTCGCCGCTGAGCGGAATATCGAGCACTTCGGTTACCTGAAAGTCGTCCGGCGTAGCCTTGAGTCGCGCGCTACCACAAGGGGCACCCCAGGCCCGAGGGCCAAGTAGTTGCTCTTCGGTCATCGGGGCAACAACAGGGCCACAGCGTGAACGGCGATACCCTCCTCCCGTCCGGTGAACCCCAGCTTTTCGGTAGTAGTGGCCTTGATGTTGACCTGATCGAGCTCAACGCCCAGATCAGCAGCGATATGAGCACGCATGCTCTCGATGTGTGACGCCATCTTCGGCGACTGGGCAACGATGGTGGCATCGACGTTGCCGACCTGCCACCCCTTATCCTGCACCAGGCTCAGCGCATGGCGCAGCAGCACCCGGCTATCGGCACCCTTGAAACGGGGATCGGTATCAGGAAAGTGCCGACCGATATCGCCCAGCGCCGCAGCGCCGAGCAAGGCATCGGTCAGGGCATGCAACAATACGTCACCATCGGAGTGGGCAATCAGCCCATGGTGATGAGCAATCCGAACCCCACCCAGGGTAATGAAATCGCCATCCCCAAAGCGGTGAACATCGTAACCGTGACCTATGCGCATTGCTTACCCCGCCTGCAGAAAACCGGGGGGTGATGTTACCCTGTTTACCCTCCACAAGGTAGGAGCGGCCTTGCTCCTGCCCCCTTGTTTCGCGGCTGCCAGGCGCCCCTACTGAGGCTATTTACCGTGCGACCTAAGCATCAGTCAATGCACGGGCATGATGACGCAGGTGGTCATCGATGAAGCTGGCAATGAAGTAGTAACTGTGGTCATACCCCGGCTGGCGCCGCAGTGTCAGCGGATGCCCGGCCTTCGATGCCGCCAGGACCAACGCCTCAGGCTTGAGCTGCTCAACCAGAAAGCTGTCATCCTCGCCCTGATCGATCAGCAGCGGCAACTGTTGTTCGGCAGTGGCAATCAGCTCACAGGCATCCCAGGCTTTCCAGGCCTCGCGATCAGCCCCCAGATAGTTACCCAGCGCCTTGTGCCCCCAGGGGCAGTTGCTCGGATTGCTGATCGGCGCAAAGGCCGAGACCGACAGGTAACGCCCGGGATTCTTAAGTGCACAGATCAATGCCCCGTGCCCGCCCATCGAATGACCACTGATCGCGCGTCGATCCGACACTGGGAAGTTGGCCTCGATCAGCGCCGGCAACTCGCTGACAACATAGTCGTACATGCGGTAATGCCGTGCCCAGGGCTGCTCGGTGGCATTGACATAGAACCCGGCGCCCAGGCCGAAATCGTAGGCGCCTTCCGGGTCGTCCGGCACGCCATCGCCTCGCGGGCTGGTATCCGGCGCCACGATCACCAGCCCCAGCTCGGCGGCTAGCCGTTGGGCTCCAGCCTTCTGCATGAAGTTTTCATCAGTACAGGTCAGCCCCGAGAGCCAATACAACACCGGCAGCGGCCCGCCCTGATCGGCCTGCGGCGGCAGATAAATGGCAAAGACCATATCGCAACCCAGCACTTGCGAGCGGTGGCGGTAGCGCTTGTGCCAGCCGCCAAAGCTTTTGTTGGCGGCAACCAGTTCCAGAGCCGTTGTCATGCCTGCTCCTTGAAATGAATCACCGTGCGAATGCTCTTGCCTTCGTGCATCAAGTCAAAGGCTTCATTGATCCGCTCAAGGCCCATGGTATGGGTGATGAAGGTATCCAGCGGAATTTCGCCGGTCTGAGCCTTGGCCACATAGGATGGCAGTTCGGTGCGACCCTTGACCCCACCGAAGGCGCTTCCACGCCAGACCCGACCAGTAACCAACTGGAACGGACGGGTGCTGATCTCGGCCCCGGCTGGCGCCACGCCGATGATGGTCGACTCGCCCCAGCCCTTGTGGCAGCACTCCAGCGCCGCACGCATCAACTGCACATTGCCGACACACTCGAAGCTGTAGTCCACCCCACCATCGGTCATCTCGACGATGACTTCCTGAATTGGCTTCTCGTGCTCCTTGGGGTTGACGAAATCGGTGGCGCCCAGCTCCTCGGCAATGGCGAACTTGGACGGATTGATATCGACGGCAATGATCCGGCTGGCCCCTGCCATCTTGGCGCCAATGATCGCCGCCAGACCGATGCCACCCAGACCGAAAATGGCCACGGTAGCGCCAGCCTCGACCTTGGCCGTATTAAGTACCGCGCCGATACCGGTGGTCACCCCACAGCCCAGCAGACAGACCTTTTCCAGCGGCGCTTCTTTAGGAATCACCGCTACCGACACTTCCGGCAATACGGTGTATTCAGAGAAAGTCGAACAGCCCATGTAGTGGTAGACCGGCTCGCCGTTGTAGCTGAAACGGCTGGTACCGTCGGGCATCAGCCCCTTGCCCTGGGTGGTGCGCACCGAGCTGCACAGGTTGGTCTTGCCGGATTTGCAGAATTTGCACTCGCGGCATTCGGCGGTATACAGCGGAATCACGTGATCACCGACCTTGACCGAGGTCACGCCCTCGCCCACAGCCTCGACAATCCCACCGCCCTCGTGGCCGAGAATGCACGGGAACACCCCTTCGCTGTCCTGCCCCGACAGGGTGTAGGCATCGGTATGGCAGACGCCACTGGCAACGATACGCACCAGCACTTCACCAGCCTGGGGCGGCGCGACATCCACCTCAACGATCTTCAACGGTTCATTGGGGGCAAAGGCTACAGCGGCGCGAGACTTGATCATGGGGCTCTCCATGGAAGGTTGGTGTTTAATTGCACCAGTGTAGTAGAGCCATCAATTGTGGATAATCTCCCAATCAACAAAACATTATTGCTAGTCAGGGATAATCATGAACCAATGGGAAGGCATCGATGAGTTCGTTGCGGTCGCCGAACTGGGCCACTTCAGCGGCGCCGCCACACGTCTGGGCGTGTCCTCCTCACACGTCAGCCGCCAGGTAGCCCGGCTGGAAGATCGCCTGCAGACCCGCCTGTTCTACCGCAGCACCCGCCGGGTCAGCCTGACCGAAGCCGGCCAGACCTTCCTCCAGCACTGCCAGCGGCTGATCGATGCCCGCGATGAAGCCCTGCAGGCGATCACCGACCTGGGCGGCGAACCCAAAGGCCTGCTGCGCATGACCTGCGCGGTCGCCTACGGCGAAAGCTTCATCATGCCGCTGGTCAACGAGTTCATGCAGCAGCATCCGCAACTGCGGATCGAGATGACCCTGACCAATCAGACCCTGGACCTGCTGCACGGCAGTTACGACCTGGCAATCCGTCTGGGCCGGCTGCAGGACTCCAGCCTGATCGCCACCCGTCTGGCACCCCGACGCATGTATCTGTGCGCCGCACCCAGCTACCTGGCTCGCTATGGCGCCCCGCACAGCCTGTCGGAACTGCCGAGGCACAACTGCCTGATCGGCAGCAGCGATACCTGGACCTTCCAGCAGGATGGCCGCGAACTGCCGATCCGGGTACACGGCAACTGGCGCTGCAACAGCGGCCAGGCGGTATTGGATGCGGCGCTGCGCGGCTTCGGCCTATGCCAATTGCCGGATTACTATGTGCGCGAACACCTGCGCAGCGGCGCCCTGCGCGCCCTGCTCAACCAGCACCAGCCGCCACACACCGCGGTCTGGGCACTGTATCCCCAGCAGCGGCATCTGTCGCCCAAGGTCCGGCAACTGGTCGATCACCTCAAAGCCGGCCTGACACAACGTCCAGAATACCAACAAGACTGAAAGCACTGCTTTGTGATGGTGCAACGCCAGCAAGCGTTGCACTAAAAGGTAGAGCGGTCAGCCAGGCTATCCCACCCAGCTCCCGGCAAGTGCCCGGTTTAGCCACATCCGGCAACTTGGCACAGTTTTTTCATTCCTCCAGAGAAAGTTTAATTCCTGAAACTCACCAGCCCTGCTGGTCAACAACCCTCTGGGGAGCCAAAACCGATGGATGGATTATCTATAGAAGTCGCCTACGCGCTGGATACCTTCTACTTTCTTATGTGCGCCGCCCTGGTGATGTGGATGGCCGCGGGCTTCGCAATGCTCGAAGCCGGACTGGTCAGGGCCAAGAACACCGTTGAAATCCTCAACAAGAATGCTCTGCTGTACGGCATCGCCTGCACCGTCTACCTGCTGGTCGGCTACAACGTCATGTACCCAGACAGCCCGATCAGCTCGGTAATCCCTAATCTCGGCTTCCTGCTCGGTGAGGACAACAGTGCCGAGGCCGTGTTAGCCGGTGGTGATGACGCACCCTACTACTCGAACATGGCTGACTTCATCTTCCAGGCGGTATTTGCCGCCGCGACCATGTCGATCGTCTCCGGCGCCGTGGCCGAACGTATGCGCCTGTGGCCGTTCCTGGTGTTTGCTGTATTCATGGTCGGCTTCATCTACCCGGTCGAAGGCTACTGGAAATGGGGTGGCGGCTTCCTCGACCAACTGGGCTTCCAGGATTTCGCCGGCTCAGTCGTGGTGCACATGGCTGGTGCTGCCGCTGCTCTGGCTGCGGTGATTCTGGTTGGCCCGCGCAAAGGTCGCTACGGCAAGAACGGCGAAGTTTTCGCCATTCCCGGAGCCAACCTGCCACTGGCCACCCTCGGCATGTTCATCCTGTGGATGGGCTGGTTCGGCTTCAACGGCGGTTCGGAACTGAAGATCGCCAATGTCGAAGAGGCCAACGCAGTAGCCAAGATCTTCGTCAACACCAACGCCGCAGCCGCCGCCGGCATGGTCGTGGCAGCGCTGTTCTCCCGCGCCCTGTTTGGCAAGACCGACCTGACCATGACCATCAACGGCGCGCTGGCCGGTCTGGTTTCGATCACCGCCGAGCCGCTGGCACCAAGTGCCGGCCTGGCGGTAATGATCGGGGCCGTGGGTGGCATCGTCGTGGTGCTGTCGGTCCTGGCCCTGGACAAGTGCAAGCTGGATGACCCGGTAGGCGCCATCTCGGTTCACGGCACCGCCGGTATCTGGGGTATCTTCGCAGTGCTGCTGAGCAACGAAGACGCCACTTTCTTCGGTCAGTTGATCGGCACCGTGGTGACCTTCGCCTGGATGTTCGGTATGTCCTTCATCGTACTGCTGGCTATCAAGGCAGTGATGGGGCTGCGGGTCAGCGAAGAAGAGGAACTGGTCGGCATGGATCTGGAAGAGTGTGGCATGTCGGCCTATCCGGAGTTTGCCCCGGCCAGCCAGCCGATGGTCACCCCGCCCAAGGCGCCGGGTGCCCACAGCGAGGAACCGCTCGCCAGCGACAGCCCACTGCCCACTGCCAAGTAACCGGTACACAGCAAAAAAGGGGCCGCAACGGCCCCTTTTTGCATGCCCGCCTCAGACTCAGTTGTGCTGCTGGGCTCGCTGCTGCAGCTCAGGATCGGTTTGGATACGGGTGGCGATTTCGTTGTAACGCCCCACGTCCAGACCTTCATCCTGCACGGCTTCGACCATTTTCTCCTGAGCTTCCAGTTGCAGTGACTGGGCCTCTTCCTGGTTGTCTACCTGACCCAGGCGCTGGGAGAAATCATCGCGAATCTCGTTGACCTTGCTTTCAGCACTGACAAACTTCTCAAGATCAGCATCACTGACCGGTCCGGCAGCCTGCTGCTCAGGCTGGCCATACTGCTGCCCGGCGGCCGGGTCCTGGGCCTGGGCCTGGGCCATGGCCATAGGGGCGGCAATGGCGAACGAAGCAAAACCCATGGCGATAGTCAGTTTTTTCAAAGTAGTCATGCACTTCTCCTTTGTTGAAGTCACCCAACACAATCCAAGAGCCGTGCCAATTCACCAACAAAAACAACAACGCAATGATTTTAAAGGAAAAAACAATAAATACCGGAGATTTAAAGCACGCTTGGGCTGGCGATTCCCCCGGCAATAATGTATACATTTTAAACATGAGCAAAAAATACCCGTTCAGATTCAACACAGTTACCCGCCCCGTTGGCCTGCGACGCTTGAGCAGCCTGCAACGTACCCTGCTGCTGTTTGTGGTCCTGCCTTTGCTGATCCTTACCGCTCTGGGCATCCGCTTTGGCCTGGGCCAGGCCAGCCAGTTTCAGGAGCAACGACTGAAGAACGACCTGGAGCTGATCGGCCGGGCAATCAGCATTCCCGTCGGTGCCGCACTGGGGCAGGATGATCGCCAGGCCATCGAACTGGCCCTGGGTTCAGTGTTTGTGCTTGGCGAGGTATATGGCGCCTCGGTGTTCGATGTCAACGGTAGCCGTATCGCCTCGGCTGGCATTACCGAAAGCGACCTCAGCCGCACCACCATTCCCGAACGGATCGTCGCCACCGGGGAAAAGCAGGAAGCCTATAGTCGGGTGGCCGGGCGCGAGTTGTTCTCACACTTTCTACCTCTGTTCGACAACACCGGGCAGATCAAGGGTCTGATTCAAATCACCCGCCGTGCCAGCGACTTCAGCCGGGCACTGGACCAGTTGAAGATCATCGCCTGGCTGCTCTGGGGGCTGCTCGGGCTGAGCATCCTTGGCGCCGTGCTACTGGGTCATTACGGCGGCATTGGCCGGCATGTCGACAAGCTGCTGGCCCATATGCAACGCGTCGCCCAGGGCGATCATTCACACCGGGCCGCGCTGGAGGGTCCAAGCGAGGTCGCCACACTGGCCGCCGGCCTGAACCAGATGCTCGACAGCATCGAACGCACCCAGCGTGAGCTTGATGAACACAGGACAGCCGAAACCCAACTGTTGGCCCGGCTCAAGGACAACGAAAAAATGGCCGCCATTGGCGGCATGGCCCGGGGCATCGCCCATGAACTGGGCGCGCCACTGAGCGTGATTGACGGCCGCGCCAGACGCCTGCAGCGCAGCGCTGAACTGGACGAGCAGCAGCAACGCCAGCTCGACGGCATCCGCTCTCAGGTAGCCCGCCTGACCCATACCGTGCGCCAACTCTTGGACTACTGCCGGCCCATGGCGCCGCAACCGCGCAGCCTGGAACCGGCCCTACTGATCGAAACCGTGACCGAAGCCATTCGCCCGGAACTGGAAGCCAGCGGCAAACAGCTCCAGACCGAGATTCCCGCCGGACTGCCGACTTTAACCGGCGACTCTGGACGCCTGGAGCTGGCCCTGCTCAACCTGTTGCGCAACGCTCTGCAGGCAGCCCGCCAAAGCATCCAGCTCAGCCTCCAGATGGAAGACGAGCGCTTGCTGATCCTGATCCGCGATGACGGCCCGGGGCTACCGCCCACGGTAGCAGTCGAGCAACTGTTGGAACCCTTCTTTACCACCAAATCCCCTGGCGAGGGCACTGGCCTGGGTCTGGCCATCGTCCAATCGGTTGCCGAAGAACACGGCGGCCAGCTGGAACTGAGCAACGCACCCCAGGGCGGCTGTCTGGTTCGCCTGAGCCTTGCATTGAATCCGGAGAAATCCCATGCCCCAACCTGAACGCATTGTGCTGGTGGAAGATGACAGCGGCCTGCGTGAGTTGCTGCAGGAAGAACTCGAGGCCGAGGGCTATCAGGTCAGCGCCTGCGCCGATGCAGAACAGGGCGCACAGCTGCTGGCCGAAATGCAGCCAGACCTGTTGGTCAGTGATCTGCGCCTGCCCGGCGCTGACGGCCTGACCCTGCTGCAACCCAGCCGTCAGCTCAGCCGCCCACCGGCAGTATTGATCATCACCGCTTTCGGCTCGGTACAACAGGCGGTTCAGGCGCTCAAGGCCGGAGCCGATGACTTTCTGACCAAACCGCTGGAAATGGACCATTTCCTCCTGACTGTCAGCCGGCTGCTGGAAAACCGTCGGTTGCGCACCGAAGTCCAGCGTTACCGCTCGATGCTCGCAGTCGAGCAGTTCAACGGCATCGTCGGCCAGAGTCCGGCCATGCAGCAACTGTTTCACCAGATCCGCCAGATTGCCCCGGCCGACGGCCCGGTGCTGATCCAGGGCGAAAGCGGCACCGGCAAGGAACTGGTCGCCCGCGCCCTGCACGACCTCAGCGCGCGCAAGGACAAGCCCTACCTTACGGTCAACTGCGGCGGCATACCTGGCGAGCTGATGGAAAGCGAATTCTTCGGCCACGCCGCCGGAGCCTTCACCGGCGCCCGGCAGCAACGCGCCGGACTGTTCCAGCAGGCCAACGGCGGCAGCCTGCTGCTCGACGAACTCGGTGAAATGCCGCTGGCACTGCAGGCCAAGCTGCTCAGGGCCCTGCAGGACGGCCGCGTCCGCCCGGTCGGCAGCGATCATGAAATTCAGGTCGACGTGCGGGTCATTGCCGCCACCAACCGCAATCTGAGTGACGCAGTTGCCGCCGGCGAGTTCCGCGAGGATCTGTTCTACCGGCTGGAAACCTTCACCCTCCAGGTGCCCCCGCTACGCGCCCGGGGCGATGATATCCAGCGTCTGGCCGAGCTGTTCCTGACCCGCTTCAACACCCGGCGCCAGCGACGCATTCGCGGCTTTACCGATGAAGCGCTGGCGCTGCTGCACAGTTATAACTACCCCGGCAATGTCCGCGAACTGGAAAACGCCGTTGAGCGGGCCGCCACTTTCTGCAGCGGTCCCTACATAGACGCCGCTGACCTGCCCCAGCGCATCCGTGACAACAGTGGTGAACAGGAAACGTCCAGCTCCAGTCAGTGCCCGGCCTTCAACCTCCCGCTCAACCAGGACCCGAGCGGCCTGCCCGACCTGGAAAGCGTCCAGCGCCAGTACATCCACCAGGTACTAAAAGCCACCGGCGGCAACAAGCGCAAGGCCGCCGAGATTCTCGGCATCACTCGTCGCACGCTGTATCGCTGGCTGGAATGACTGACGATTCCGCTGCTGATTGACAGTGTCACCAGCGGAGTCTGGTGGCTAGTCTGGCGGCAACCACTACAGGAGTGTCGCCATGGCTTTCGTCAAACCCTTCTTCGATGTCGGGCTGTTCAGCAACCGCGCTGAACAGCAGCAACAATTCTGGTCCGAACAGGTCGGCCTGAGCCTGGACCACACCCTCAAGCTCGGTGGCGGCGTACTGCAACACCGCTACCAGGCCGACGCCGCCGTCATGAAAGTGAATGTCGCGCGCGATCCTCTGCCGCCTGGCGGCGACGGCCCGCTGCAACAAGTGCTGGTCGCCTGCTCTGACTGCACGTCAGTCGAATCGCTGCGCGACCCTGACGGCAATCGTATAACCCGGGTGCCACCAGGCCACAGAGGCATTCAGGGTCTGGCCGTGGAGCTGCAGGTAGCCGATGTGGCTGCCAGCAGTACCTATTACCAACAAGTGCTAGGGCTGACCCTGCAAGCGCCTGGAATTCTCACCTGTGGCCAGGGCCTGGTGTTTCTGCAACAGGGTCAGCCCGCCACCCCCTCCGACCCAAAGCCCCTGGCAGCCACCGGCTTGCGCTACCTGACCCTGCAAGTGCCCGACTGTGACGCCGCCTATGCCCAGGCGATCGCCGCAGGAGCCACCTCTGGCCGTGCGCCGGTGACGCTCGGCAGTACCGCACGGATTGCCTTCGTCATAGACCCCGACGGCCTCTGGATCGAACTGTCCGAGCGCGCCTCCTTGACTGGCAAAGCGGTCTGATTGGCACCTGAGCTGGCGCATCTACGCACTCATTTACAGATTCTTTACCGAGCTCCAGCCCCCAGTTGACACTGGGGGCTTTACACTTGGCGCCAGGATCACTCTCTGGACCAAGCAATGAGCGCCGCAAAACCCAATCGTAAACGTCGCACCCTATGGATCGTCGCCCTCGCCGTAGCGGCTACCGGCCTGTCTGGCTGGTACTGGATCAGCAATGGCCAGGGTAACCCCGAGTACACCGTTGTCAGCGTCACACGCGGTGATATCGAAGACAGCATCACCGCCCTCGGAACTCTGGAGCCGCTCAATTATGTCGACGTGGGTACCCAGGTTTCCGGCCAGCTCAAGGTTCTGCATGTCGAACTCGGTGATCAGGTCGAGCAGGGGCAACTGCTGGCCGAGATCGATCCGACCGTGTATCTGGCCCGGGTAGAAGCCAGCACCGCGCAACTGGCCAACCAGCAGGCCCAGCTCAAGGACCGCGAAGCCCAGCACGATCTGGCCCGACTGCAGGCCGAACGCCAGCGCAACCTGTTCCGTGAAGACGCCACCAGCCGCGAAGCACTCGAGACTGCCGAAGCCAGCCTGCGCTCAGCCGCCGCCCAGATCGATGTGCTCAAGGCTCAGATCCGCCAGACCGAATCAAGCCTCAAGGCCGACCAGGCCGATCTGGGCTATACCCGGATCTACGCCCCGATGACCGGCACCGTGGTTCAGCAACTGGCCAACCAGGGCCAGACCCTGAACGCCAACCAGACCGCGCCGGTGGTAGTACAGATTGCCGACCTGTCGACCATGACCGTGCGCACCCAGGTATCCGAGGCCGACATCAGCCAGCTCCGCGTCGGCATGCCAGCCTACTTCTCCACTCTCGGCCAGCCGACCCGGCGTTGGGAGGGCGAGCTGCGCCAGATCCTGCCGACCCCGGAAGTGATCAACAACGTGGTGCTGTTCAACGCCCTGTTCGATGTGCCCAATCCTGGCGGCGACCTACTGCCGCAAATGAGCGCCCAGGTGTTCTTCGTTCGCGCCGCCGCTGACAATGTACTGACCGTGCCGGTATCTGCCCTGCGCCAAGTCAGCCGCCCCCAGCGTCAGGCCGACGGCGTGGACCAGAGTGAACAAGCCAGTCACGGCCGCCCCTATGAAGTACAGGTACTGGACGCCCAGGGCCGCCCGCAGAACCGCATGGTACGTATCGGCGTGCGCACTCGCGTGCTGGCCGAGGTTATCGACGGCCTGGAAGAAGGCGACCAGGTGGTAACCGGCAACCTGCGCACCAGTGCCCAAAGCAGCCAGCCGCAGGGCGGCCCGCCGCGCAGGTTCATGTAATCATGAGTACCCCACTGATCCGCCTCGAAGGCATCGGCAGAACCTACCGCAATGGCGAGCTGGCCACGACGGTGCTGCGCGACGTCAACCTGGATATCCAACAGGGCGAATTCGTCGCCATCATGGGTACCTCCGGCTCCGGCAAATCGACCCTGATGAATTTGCTCGGCTGCCTGGACAAACCCAGCACCGGACGCTACCTGTTCAATGGCGAGGATATAGCCCGGTTCAGCAGCGACGAGCTGGCCAGCCTGCGACGCAAGACCTTTGGCTTCATCTTTCAGAGCTATCACCTGATCCCCTCGGCCACCGCCACCGAGAACGTCGAGGTACCGGCCATCTACGCCGGCCTGCCGCGTGAACAACGGCACCAGCGGGCCCAGGAACTGCTTACCGAACTGGGCCTGGGCGAACGCCTGAACAATCGGCCCAGCCAGCTTTCCGGTGGTCAGCAGCAACGGGTATCGATCGCCCGGGCGCTAATGAACGATGCCCAGGTAATCCTGGCCGACGAACCCACTGGCGCACTCGACAGTCAAAGCGGCCGCGACGTGCTGGCCCTGCTCAAGCAACTGCACCAGCGCGGCAAAACCGTCATCGTGATCACTCATGACCGCGACGTGGCCAGCCACGCCGACCGGCTGATCGAAATCCGCGACGGCCAGATCATTCATGACAGCGGCAACCCAGCGCCGGAGCAACCGGCCCCAACCACACCTGCGACTGACGAAGATCACCACGCCAGCGCCGCCCTGGCCGATACCGGCGAGGCTGTGCGCATGGCCCTGCGGGCACTCAAGGCCAATCTGTTCCGTACCGTACTGACCCTGCTTGGTATCGTCATCGGCGTAGCCTCGGTGGTGGTGATGCTGGCGGTCGGCAACGGTGCCCGGCAGGAGGTTTTGGACCGCATCAGCTCGATGGGCACCAACCTGCTGCTGGTACGCCCCGGCGCGCCCAACACCCGGCGCTCGCAGGACGGCTCCACCAACACCCTGACCGTGCAGGATGCCGAACTGGCCGCTCTGGTCGACAACGTGGTCGCCGCTGTGCCGGAAATGAACGGCCGGGTCACAGTGCGCAGCGGTAACACCGACTACCAGACCCAGGTCACCGCCACCAGCGCCGACCTGCCCATCGCCCGCGACTGGCCGGTGGCCTCGGGCGTGTTCATCAACGACGAGGACGACCAGCGCTATGCTGCTGTCGCCGTGCTCGGGCGTACCGTGGCCACCAATCTGTTCGGCAACGCCGACCCGATTGGTGAATACGTGCTGATGAACAATGTCCCGTTCCAGGTCATCGGGATCATGAGTGAAAAAGGCGCCGCCCCATGGGGAGCCGATCAGGACGACGTAGTCTTCGTCCCACTCAACACCGGCAGCCTGCGCCTGATCGGCCAGCGCTACCTGAACTCGATCACCGTCATGATCGACGATCTGCGCCAGGCAGATGCCACCCAGGAAGCGGTGTTCCAGGCCATCCTGCAGTCGCATGCCGGGGTCGAAGACTTCCAGATCCGTAACATGGCCTCACTGCTGGAAAACGTCGCCCAAACCCAGAACACCTTCACCGTGCTGCTCGGCTCGATCGCCGCCATTTCCCTGCTGGTAGGCGGCATCGGAGTAATGAACATCATGCTGGTCAACGTCACCGAACGCACCCGCGAAATCGGCATCCGGGTCGCCACCGGTGCCCGTACCAGCAACATCCTCCAACAGTTCATCGTCGAGGCCGTGGTGGTCTCGGCCATTGGCGGCGCCCTGGGCGTGATCGGCGGCCTGGCCTTTGCCGGCGGCCTGCAGTTCTTCGGCACCGCCATCCAGTTCACAACCGGCCCGGTACTGCTGGCCTTCGGCTGCGCTTTCGCTACCGGCCTGATCTTTGGCTACATGCCCGCCCACAAGGCGGCGCACCTTGACCCTGTGGTGGCTCTCAGTGCGGATTAAACCAGCTCTTCTTAAGGAGCCTCTGAAAAACGTAGGCGAGGCAGGCAAGACAATACCGATGGCGGCCCCGCAAAAACAGCCGAAAAAGCGGAGTTTACGTGGTGTAAATGAGCATTTTGAGGCTGTTTTTAACGCAGTATTGCCAACACAGGTAGTTTTTCAGCGGTTACTTAAACCGACTCTGATCTCTGCAGCACTGGCCCTCAGCGGCTGCGCCATCAACGCGCCGCTGCCTGATGCACAGATTGCTGCACCGGCCCAGTGGAGCCAGCCGGCCGATCAGTCCAGTTGGCCGACCAGCGCCACCTGGGATAGCTACGGCTCAGCCGAGCTCCAGACGCTGCTGCAACGCGCCCGCACCAACAACCTGGACCTGGCCAGCGCCGCCAGCCGCCTGGTGCAGGCCGATGCCCAATTGCGTCAGACCGGCGCCAGCCTGCTACCGCAGGCCAGCGGTGGTCTGGGCACCACCCGCAGTGACAGCAGTCGTACCGATGCCAATGGCGACAGCAGCCGCACCAGCTACAGCGCCAACCTGAATGTCAGCTATGAAGTCGACTTCTGGGGCCGCAACCGCAATCTGGTAGAGTCGGCCCGCGCCAGCCTGGACGCCAGCCGCTTCGACTACTCGACCCTGATGCTCAGCATCGAGGCCAGCGTCGCCAACACCTGGTTCCAGCAGTTGGAAACCGAACGCCGCCTGCTCCTGGCGCGCGAGAATCTGGCCGCCGCCGAGCGGGTACTGGAACTGGTCGAAGCGCGTTACCGCTATGGCGCTGCCGATAGTCTGGAACTCAGCCAGCAACGTACGCTGGTTACCCAACAGCGGGCCAGCCTGCCAAGCCTGGAGCAACAGCAACTGGTCCTGCGTAACGCCATGGCCCTGCTGCTCGGCGAAGCGCCAGACGCCGACCTGCCGGTGCCCGGCGATCTGCAAAGCCTCCAGTTTCCGGCCATCGAAGCCGGCTTGCCGGCCGAACTGTTGCAGCGCCGCCCGGACATCCGCGCCAGCGAAAGCCGGCTGGTCGCCGCTAATGCCGATCTTGGTGCCGCCCGCGCAGCCCTGTACCCCAGCATTCAGTTGACCGGCCAGTACGGCGCCCAAAGCCTGGCGCTCTCGACCCTGGTCAACAACCCAGTCACCAGTTGGTCACTGGCCGCCGGCCTGACCCAACCAATCTTCCAGGGCGGACGCCTGCGCGCCCAGGTAACCCAGGCCGAAGCCCGGCAGGAAGAACTGCTGATCGACTATCAGCGCAGCATATTGAGTGCCTTTGGCGAGGTGGACACCGCCCTTGGCGCCCTGCGTCAGGCTCAGGTGCGTCACGACTATCTGGCCCAGGCCACCGAAGAAGCCGAACTGGCCTTCCGCCTGGCCGAAACCCGTTACCGGGCGGGCGCCATCACCCTGCAAACCCTGCTCGACACCCAACGTACCCTGTTCCAGAGCCAGGACAGCCTGACCCAGCAGCGCTCCGCCTGGCTGCAGGCCAGCGTTGATCTGTTCCGGGTGCTGGGGGGCGGCTGGGCCGATAGCAGCGATAGTTGAGTGGGCGCGCATGCGCCCCCCAAAGCCCGATGTGAAACCGCCGTCATTGCGCTTCGCGCCGGGCCTGAGCCAGCTTCCAGAGCAACACACTGACCAGCAGGGCCGCACCCAGGTTGTAGAGCATCCCTGCCACAAAAGCCGATGCGTACAGACCCGCCGGAGCCCCCTCACCGGCTGCCAGTGCCATGCCAAACAGAATTCCGACCACAGCCACGCCCAGCGCAGCACCGACCTGCTGGATCGTCGAAATAACGCCCGATGCCATGCCGGCTTGAGCCTCATCAACAAAGCCCAACACCAGATTCAGCAGCGGCGTCATGATCAAGCCCTGGCCTACCCCCATCACGATCAGTACCGGAATCAGGCGAATAGGCTGCAAGTCTGCGCCAGCCAGCTGCACCTGCACGATCAACCCTGCGATAGATATGGCATAGATCAGCGCCCCCGCAACAATGGCGCGAATCCCCCAGCTTGCGACCAGACGCGGAGCCGCCAGCGAGGCAACTACAAAGCCCACACTGCAAGGCGCAAAGATACTGCCCGCCACAAAGGGGTCCAGCCCCAATCCTGACTGCACCAGCAACGCAAAGCATAGAAAGAAGGAACTGGACGTGGAGTACACCAAAAGCACCAGCAACGCGCCCAGCGCAAAACGTCGCTGACCCAACAGGTGCATATCCACCAGCGGCAGATGACCTGCCAAGCGTCTTTTCTCCTGCTGACGATAAAAAGCCAGCAACAATATGGCCGCGGCAACAAGTGCCCATAGGCTCCATGCGGGCCACTGCTGCCCCGGACCTTCAATCAACGGCACCAACAGCAGCGCCAGCCCAGCGCTGACCAACACCACCCCAGCCCAATCCAAAGCCGGGCGCTGCGGTGCGCGTGATTCGGGAATATGCCGTGCCGCCGCCATGGCCAAAAAGCCAATCGGCACATTGATCAGAAAAATACTGCGCCAACCCAGGCCAAACAGGTCGGCATGCACCAGCCAGCCGCCCAGCACTTGCCCTGCAATGGCAGCCAGACCCAGCGTCATGCCCAGCAGCCCGAAAGCACGACGACCATCGTTGCCATCGAAATTGACGCGAATGGAAGCATAGACCTGCGGAAACAACAAAGCAGCCGCCAGCCCCTGGATTACCCGCGCAGCGATCAAAAGCTCGGCGCTGGGCGCCAGTCCACATAAAGCGGACGCGCCCGTAAAGCCGGCCATACCAATAACAAACAAGCAACGACGTCCGAACAGATCGCCCAGCCGACCGCCAGTAATCAGCAGTACACCAAACGCCAATTCGTAGCCGGCCACGATGAAACCGATCTGCGCGAAGCTGGCGCCAAGATCGGCCTGCATGCTGGGAATGGCAACATTGACCACGAACAAGTCGAAGATCGTGACGAAACCGGCGAGAAGCAGCACGGACAACCCCAACCAGGGTGGACCATTGAAAGCGTGTGTAGGCAACGTTGAAGGACAGGAATTTGAGTTCATCTTGCGTATCCAGAGTAGGAAGACGCGAGCATTCTCAAATCCTCTTTAAACAATTACAATTTAACCATTTATGCTATTACTAAAAGAAACCTGATAATCATGCGAACCTTGGAAAGAACCCGCCATGATCTGGCCGCGTTCCTGCGAGCACGCCGTGAACGCTTGTCACCCGCAGATGTAGGTCTGCCCAGCGGCGGGCGGCGGCGCACGCCAGGACTGCGGCGCGAAGAAGTGGCCGCGCTAGCAGGGGTCGGCCTGACCTGGTACACCTGGCTTGAACAGGGGCGTGACATTGGCGTATCTGCAGCGTTTCTGGATAGCCTGGCCAGGGTATTGAAACTGGATGCCGCCGAACGCCGCCACCTGTTCCTGCTGGCCCATGATCGCCCCCCTGCCGAACCGGGCAAGACCTGGTGCGTATTACCGCCACTGGTTCGACGCCTGATGCATGACCTGCCGCACCCGGCTTATGTGCTTAATTTGCGCTGGGACATTCTGGGCTTCAACGCACCTGCCGATCAGCTTTTCGGTTTCGACGCACACCAGCCTGAGCGACGCAACCTGCTTTGGCTACTGTTCAACGATCCACGATTGATTGAACGCTTTGCAGCCTGGGAAGAGCAGGCACCTCAGATGCTCTCAAGCTTCCGACGTGACTTTGCCCGTGCCACCCAGGAAGCCGATATACATGCACTGGTGACCGAGCTGGAACGGATATCACCCGACTTCAAAACCTGGTGGCGCCAGCATGAAGTACATGCGCCGTGCACTGGCGTACGCAGACTGGTGATCGACGGCCAGGTGCAAGACTTTGAGCACACCTCGCTAACCATCGACGAAGACCGGCACCTGAAACTGGTGGTCTATGCGCGGCAGCTTCCAGAAGCTGACACACAGCAGTCATCATGAACAAAAAAGGCCCCATCGGCGTATGCCGTGGGGCCTTTGGTTTGCTCTACCCTGTGATCAGAGCTTGTCGCTGAAGTCGCGCAGCTCCTGCTGGGCCTTCTCCTTGGTCCAGCCATAACGTTCTTGCAGCTTGCCGGCCAGATAATCGCTGTGGCCTTCGGTTACATCCAGATCGTCGCTGGTCAAGTTGCCCCAACGCTCCTGAATCCGGCCGCGCAACTGCTTCCACTTTCCCTTGATGATGTCGCTGTTCATGCTGCCTCCTGGCCGATTGAACCGGGCCGGGAGTTTCCCGGCCCACGGTGTCATGACTTATTCGGCTACTTGCAGAGCGTCAGCGGCAACGTCCTGGACGCCCTCGATGTTCCGGGCAGTGCTGATGGCCAGATCACGCTCGGCCTCGGTGGCCACCACACCCGACAGCGTCACCACGCCCTGCTTGGTCTCAACCCCGATCTCCATCGCGCTCAAAGCCGATTCGGCAACGAAGCTGGATTTGACCTTACCGGTGATCCAGGTATCCGAAACACTCTGCTGAGCAGAGTCCATGGCATCAGCAGCCCTGTCGCGGGTAGTGTATTCATCGGCATGTACGCTGGCGGACATGGCAAGACCCAGCGCAGCGGCAGTCAGGGTGGCAATGGCAAAACCTTTGGTAGACGTTTTCATGGATTCAACTCCTGTTGCTTTCCAGTCAACTCTGCAACTCAAAACAAGCTGCAGGCTCACAGGGACTGTCGCAAGCCCTGTGCCAACTCGACAAACAACATAAAATCAATATTTTTCAATAACTTAAAGAAAACACCAAACTATCTGAATCGTGCAATTCACCGAATCGGCTCGCCTCCGGCCGTGCAAATTGCATGACCCGTCCACGGACTCCAGCTAGCCGCAGCCGAACGACGGCGGTAAGCTACCCATCCCGAGAGTACACGGGCAGCTCCCCGGCGAGCAGCGCTTATCAACCGGCTCTCAACCTGTTTTCAGCCAAGGGAGAACACCGTGTCAGCCATCCTGCACATCGCCACCCTGTGCAATCGCCAGTTCCAACTGCATCCGGCTTCACTGCGTCAGGTAATCGTGCACCTGGATGGCCTCGACACCCTGTGCAAGACCCTTGGCGTCACCCCGATCAGCCACTTCATCGACCTCACGGCAGTGGAATTCGAAGAAGCGGCAGCTCTGGCTGGCGACACCAATACCTCCAGCAGCCCCGATCCAGAAACCGGGCTGGCCTATGGCATCGAAGACATGGAATGGCTGCCGATCAGCACCGGCATGATCAGTTTTGAAGCCCTGATCAGCCATCTGCAGCGCAACCACCCGAAGGAACTGAACGGCGCACCGTTAATGCAACTGGTGGAAGAACTGCAACGCTGCGAAACAACCCTGGCACCGCTGGAGATCGAAGGCGGGCAATTCAATTTGAGCGCCTGCACCTCCGCGTAGAGTTTGATAACTGACGCCAATGAGTGCTGGCAGTTTGACGCCAATCAGATGATGAACTAGCGTCAAAGAGAATAACTGACCCATCAGTCATAACAATAATGAATGCGCTCATCGGAGGAGCCTCAGCCATGCTCTTCGCACGCTCGCACCACCACCAGCAACAGTTGGCCGAACAACAGTCACAGATCGAGCAGTTGACGCTCGAACTGCGTGCCATCCGCAACAACGTCGCGGTCATCGAGTTCACTCCCGACGGCCAAATACTCAACGCCAACACTCTGTTTTTGCAGGCCAGCGGTTATCCGCTGGAACAGATAATCGGCCAGCACCACCGCATGTTCTGTGAACCGGACACCATCAAAGACCCGGCCTACGCCAGTTTCTGGCAGCAACTGGCCAGCGGCCAGAGTCAGCACGGCACCTTTCTGCGGCGGCGCAAGGACGGCTCCACCCTGTGGCTTGAAGCCTCGTACTTTCCAGTGACTGACGATAGCGGCAAGGTAATCCGGGTGATGAAGATCGCCAAGGACGTTACTGCCAACCAGCAGGCACTACGCGCCAAAAATGCCCTGTTCACCGCCCTCGACCGCTCACTGGCGGTGATCGAGTTCACCCCGGACGGGCACATTCTGCACGCCAATGACAACTTTCTGGCCACCACCGGCTACAAACTGGAGCAAATCGTCGGTAAACACCACCGACTGTTCTGTCACGACAGTTTCTACCGCGACAACCCCCGCTTCTGGGAGTCGCTGGCTGCCGGACAATTTTCGTCCGGACGCTTCGAACGACGCCACGCCGCAGGTCATACCATCTGGCTGGAAGCTACCTACAACCCAATCCTTGATGACAGCGGCAAGGTGCAAAAGGTAATCAAGTTCGCCGCCAACATCACCGAGCGCGTCAACCGCGCCTTGCGGGCCGGCGAAGTAGCTGCTTCAACCTCTGAAGAAGCCTCGCGCATTACCGTGCAGGCCAAGCAGGCACTGGAGCAGGCGGTAGCCGCCTCAGACCGTATCAGCCTGCAAGTTGAACAGGCCAATGCCATCAGCCAGCGCCTGCAGGCCCAATCCGACAACATCAACGAGATTGTCACCACCATTCGCAGCATCGCCGACCAGACCAATCTGCTGGCCCTCAACGCCGCCATCGAAGCCGCCCGGGCCGGCGAATCCGGACGTGGTTTTGCCGTGGTCGCCGATGAAGTCAGAACCCTGGCCGGACGCACCAGCAAGGCCACCAGCGAAATCGCCAGCGTGGTCAGCGCCAATGCCGAACTGATCGCTCAGGTCAGTCAACAGATGGGCCAGATCAGCGACTCATCGCACCAGGGTCATGAGCTGGTAGCCTCGGTGAACGCCGGCATCGCCGAGGTCGAACAAGGCGTGCAACACCTGGCCGAGACCATCCACCAGATCGTTTCCTGACAGCATTGGCAGGTGCTGTCAGGCACCGATGCCCCACAGAGAACATAAGAAAACAGGAAATGAGCCTGTTTAGCGATAACAGAAGACTGCAATCAGGCTCGCGATAGCACCCACACCCAATGAGAACCAAGGTTCGCCGGGCGACAGCAGACTCATCCACCCCCACGACAAAAGTGCGCCCAGCACCATCGTCAGCGGCAGCACCTGATGCCAGTCCCAGCGCAGCCGCATCACCCCGTGCAAACACCCCGTTAACAGTGCCGGCACGCCCCCTAACACATACCCCGCCATCACCATAACCAGAAAGACCCGGTACTCATGCACTGCCAACTCGCCGAGAAGTTGCACCATAAATGGCCCAGTCACCAACAAAGTCCCGAACAAGGGTCCTATCAACGCAAAACACAACCCTGCACGCAGTACCGGCCAGACTGACTCTCGCAACATGCCGCGCTCCCTGGCAAAAAACGAAAGCGACACTTTACCGCCCGCAGCACAACCGACAAGCCCCGCCACCTGATCACTCAGCAATACCCACAATCTCACAGCCCAATATGCGCATTACCCCTCAAAAATGGCAGAAACAACACTTACCACTAGACCGACCGGTCTACATACTAATCCCATGAAAACCCATGACACCAAACAGCGGCTGATTCTTGCCATGGTCGATGCGCTTCAGCGCAAGGGCCTGCACGGGGTTGGTCTGAATGAATTGCTTGAGCGCGCAGAGGCGCCCAAGGGTAGCCTTTATCACCACTTTCCCGGCGGCAAGACCGAGCTGGCGGTGGCGGCCATTGAGCATATCAGCCGCAAGATCGACGTTTTCTTTGTGCAGTTGTTCAACGAGCAGCCCGACCCGTTGCAAGCCATGGAGCGCTGGCTGGAGAGCATGCTTGAACAACTGGAACACAGCCGCTTCGAGCGCGGCTGCCCGCTGGCGACCATTGCCCTGGAAAGCACCCCGGACGATGTCGAGATTCGCGCCGCCCTGGCGCAGACCTTCGCCAGCCTGCGCACAGCCCTGGCCAAGCAGTTGCGCGGCCTGGGCTTTGCTGCCGAGCAGGCCGACAGTTTCGCCAGCCTGTACATCGCCCTGTACGAGGGCGGCCTGCTGCAGGCCCGTGTCGCCGGCAGCGGCGAACCGCTGAAACAGGCCAGTCAGGCCCTGTTCCGGCTCATCCATCATTACCCGCGAGATACCAGTCATGACCACAGAACTGCCGCAGATCAGGCGTGAAGACTTCCGCCTACTGGCTACCGACGGCTACCCGCTGGCCGCCAGCATCTACCATGCCGAGCAACCCAAGGCCCACCTGCTGGTTGGAGCAGCCACTGGCGCTCCGCGCGGTTTCTATCGACGCTTTGCCGAATACGCCGCGCAGCAGGGCTTCTCTACGCTGACCCTGGACTATCGCGGCATAGGCGAATCCAAGCCCGACAACCTGCGCGGCTTCGACATGCACTATCTGGACTGGGCGACCAAGGATCTGGCCGCCGCGCTGGACTACCTGCACCGGCCCGAACTGCCGCTGTTCATGGTCGGCCACTCGTTCGGTGGTCATGCCTTTGGCCTGTTGCCAGGCCATGAACGGGTCAGCGGCCTCTATACCTTCGGTACCGGTGCCGGCTGGCACGGCTGGATGCCAGGCGTCGAACGTTATCGGGTAGCGTTCATGTGGAAAGTCGTAGCCCCGCTGATCGTCGCCAGCAAGGGCTATCTGGCCTGGGCCCGGCTGGGCATGGGCGAGGACCTGCCCAAGGGCGTCTACACCTGGTGGAAACGCTGGTGCAGTTTTCCGCACTACTTCTTCGAAGACCCCAGCATGGCCGGCATTGACGAGCAGTTCGCCCAGGTACGCACGCCAATCATCGCCGCCAACAGCCTGGACGATCTCTGGGCCCAACCGGCCTCGCGTGAAGCCTTCATGGCCGGCTATCGCAACGCTCCTTATCAGGCCCGCGATATCGACTCACAGGCCGAAGGCCTGGGCACTATTGGCCACATGGGCTACTTCCGCGGCAACGCCCAGCCACTCTGGGACGAAGCATTGAACTGGTTTCAACAACTACAGGGTCAGGCCCAAACGGCCTAACAGGAGACACCATGAATCCGAAGAACATGACCGGCCTGGAAATTATGCAGGCCTTCGCCCAGGGGCTGTTTCCCCGCCCAGGCATATCCAGCACCATGCCGATGGACATGCAGCATGTGGAAGCCAACCGCGTAGTTTTTGCCGTCACCGCTGACGAGCGACACACCAACCCGCTCGGCGGTGTCCATGGAGGCTTTGCCGCTACCGTGCTGGACTCGGTCACCGGTTGCGCCATCCATACCGCGCTGGCCGCAGGTGAAAGCTATGGCACCATCGAACTGAACGTGAAGATGTGCAAACCTATCCCCTTCAACAAAACCCTGACCGCCGAAGGCAAGGTCATCAACATCACCTCACGCCTGGCCATCTCTGAAGGCAGCATCCGTGATGAAAACGGCACCCTCTACGCACATGCCACTGCCACCTGCATGATCCTGCGCTAAGACCAAGGGATACCCAGAACGCCTCAAGAGGCGCGCCGCGACGTGGCAATCCAGCCTTTTACCAGACAACTGGATTGCCACAGGCCAGTATCACCTCGGTGTTGGCGCCACCTGCGAAAACACACCCGCCCGCACCGCACTCGACCCTGCCACAATCCTCGGTCATCATGGGCAACGGCAGACTTGTTGCCGAACGCTATCGCAGGCTGGACCCGACCATGACCCCTGAACGCCTCAATACCGAACTGGATCAACCCGCGATCATGCACGGCCAGGATCTGCCCTGGCTGGCCAGTCCGCTGGCGGGTGTTGAGCGTCGGCCCTTGTACCGCCTGGGCGGTGAACAGGCGCGCGCCACCAGCCTGGTGCGCTATGCACCTGGCAGCCATTTCAGCGCGCACCTGCATGACGCCGGGGAAGAGTTTCTGGTGCTCGAAGGTGTTTTTGAGGACCAACACGGCCAGTACCCGGCAGGCACCTATGTGCGCAACCCGCCTGGCAGCAGCCACACCCCCGGCTCAAGCACCGGTTGCATGATCTTCGTCCGGCTACGGCAGTTTCACCCGCAGGACCGCGAGCAGTTGGTGCTGCCACTGCGCACCGACGCAACCCAGCCCCTGTTCGAGAACATCCACGAACGGGTCTGGGTGGAAAAACTCATGCCCGGCGCAGCGTTAAAGCAGGCTAATTCTCGTGGTTTGGAGTTACTGGTGCTGGACGGCGCGGTCAACGGCAGCGACTTCGCCCTCAAGCCGCTGAGCTGGATGCGCCTACCCGTTGGTATGCCTCTGGAAGTGGTAGCCGGCGCTCAAGGTGCGCGCTTGTGGATCAAGGACGCCACGCTTGACTTGGGGCAGCCCTGACCTCAGGAGCCTAACGCCAACCCTGTGTCGCGCAGGCGCGCGACACTCCCAGGCGGCTGGCCGAAACGATGAAGTGAACCGCAGTTCGTACACAGTTTCTATGCCACTCCTGGGAAGCGTTGCGCGCCTGCGCAATGCTGAAACTCTCAGCCCACACAGCTCAGCAAGCACCCCACAAACCGTCCTGCCCCTCAACCAAACCGCGGTGCGCGTTTGCCCTTGAACGCGGCAATGCCCTCGGCTGCCTCTGCCCCGCCCAGCGCCTGCGCCATCAACTGCTTCTCGCGCTCCAACTGACGCTCAAACAACTCACGCCCCGGCCCGTCCAGCAGCTCCAGAATCGCCGCCTGCGACTCACGCGGCCCGGCGGCCAACTGCTGCGCCAACTCCAGCGCCACATCCAATGCCGTACCCTGCTCCACCACCCGGTTGACCACACCGGCTGCCGCAAAACGCTCCACCGGCAAGCGTCCACCGAACAGGGCAATCTCCGCCGCCAACTGATGCGGCAAGGTCAGAGCCAGAAAGGCCGAGCCACCGCCATCGGGCACCAGCCCGGCCTTCACATAGGCCATGGAAATGTAACTGCCCTGCGCCGCCACAATCAGATCGGCGGCAAACGCCAGTGACGCCCCGGCCCCGGCCGCGCCACCTTCGATCGCGGCAATCACCGGCTTGGGGAAGAATTTCAGCTTGCGCACCAGGCTATGCAGCCGCTCGATCAGCGCGGCGCGCTCCTGCGTCGGCAGCGCCGCACGGGTCGCCAGTGAGTCCAGATCACCGCCGGAACAGAAGAAATTCCCGGCCCCAGTCAGCACCACATTGGCAATCGCCGGATCAGCCAGCGCCGCGTCCAGATACGATTCCATCTGCACATACATCGCGGTTTCCAGCGCATTGCGCTTGTCCAGGCGATTGAGGGTGAGCACGCAGGTCGGGCCATGGTTGTGGGCCAGCACGCTGGCGTTGGCGGCAGGTTGGGTCATTGTCGATTCCTCAGCTATCGGTCTGCGCCAGTGTGTGCGCCGCTGACCCAGGTGTCCATGCACCGCACCGCGACAGAAAGCCCGTGAATGACCGGTCAAAAGCATTCCTTGGTAGTCATGCCCGGCGATCAGGCATACTGCCGCACTCATTCCCGCACCGAGACCGTCATGAAACGCTTCGTTCTGCTCGATACCACGCCCATCCCCAACAACGGCGGCGCCCTGTCGCTGTTTGAGTACGGTGACGACTTCGTCATCAAGCTTGAAGGTGGCAAGGGCGGGCAACTAATGAATACGCGCATGCACGGCTCCGAAGACGCCCTGGCTGAAATCCCCTGCAAGCAAGTCGCCGCCAGACCCGCCGCCCGGGTGCTGATTGGCGGGCTGGGCATGGGTTTTACCCTGGCCTCAGCGCTCAAACACCTGGGCCCGGATGCCGAGGTGCAGGTTGCAGAGCTGGTGCCTGGCGTCATCAAATGGAACCGTGGCCCGCTGGGCGCCAAAGCTGGCAACCCGCTGAACGATCCGCGCACCACCGTGCTGAATGCCGACGTGGCCCAGGTACTGCAAGCCGAGCCCAAGGGCTATGACGCCATCATGCTGGATATCGACAACGGCCCTGAAGGCCTGACCCATAGCGCCAACACCTGGCTCTACTCACTCGACGGCCTGCGCACCTGTGCCTGCGCCTTGCGCCCCAGGGGCCTGCTGGCCGTGTGGTCTGCCAGCGCCGACCGGCCATTCGCCCAACGCCTGAGCCAGGCCGGCTTCAAGGCCGAGGAAGTTCAGGTCTACGCCCACGGCAACCGCGGCCCACGTCACACCATCTGGATCTGCCAGCTGAAATCCGCCACAGGCAAAGCCTGAGCGCTAAACTGAATACAGAACCCATCACGCGAGAGCGACCATGAGCAAGCACAGCAGCGCCGACAGCCGCGAACAGGGCTACCGGGAAAAAGCCCTGAAAATGTACCCTTGGGTCTGTGGCCGCTGTGCGCGTGAGTTCAGTGGCAAACGCGTCAGCGAACTCACCGTCCACCACCGCGACCACAATCACGACAACAACCCCGAAGACGGCTCCAACTGGGAGCTGCTTTGCCTGTACTGCCACGACAACGAACACGCCCGCTATACCGACCAGCAGTACTTCAGCGAATCCTCGACGGCCACACCCAAAACCCAGAAAGCCACGCACAAAGGGCTGGCGGGGTTGGGAGCGTTGCTGGGTAAGACGGAAGACAAAGAGGACTGAAAAGCCCTTCCCGGTTATTGCGACGGCCGCCAGGTAGGTTGCTGCCCCGCCGTCATTGCACCGGCCTCAGGTAGGCTGCTCCCCCTGCCGTCATTGCGCCGGCTGCCAGGCAGGTTGCTCCCCCAACCGTCATTGCGAAGACCGCCAGGTCTGAAGCAATCCATGCTGCTAGACCTTACTTAAACCAGAATCACCCCCGGCCGGCTGCAACGTCAGAATGTGATCGGTAAACACCCAGTCCACCCCGCGACTTACCTCGCGGTTGAGCACAAACCTATTCTCAACCAACCCAGTGCCGATCTGCCGGCCCTGTTCACGCAACTGACGCAAACACCCCGCGCCCATCAGCACGAACGAACCCGCCAACGCGCCATGCCCCAGCGCCAGGTTCTGCCTGAGAATCTCAGCCGTATTGGCCTCGGCCACATCGACAAAGGCCGAACGCGGGATATCCCTGAAGCCTTCAAGATGGTCAGGCACCAGGCTGAGCAGATGGTAGTCCTTACCGGGAGTCAGTGAAGCCAGCCAGGGGGTGATGCGCTGCGGCAGGCTGCTACGCTCACGCCAGGACTCCTTGATTTCCAGCATCAGGTGCATGCGCCCGGCGCTTAACTGCAGCACTTCATCCAGATGCGGAATCTGCGGCACCGCCGCACGCAGGTCGCGGAAGCGGGTCTGGGCAATGATGATATCCGGCCGGTTGAACAGCCGGCCGCAATCCGCATCATGATGCACCACCGGCTCGCCATCGCGGGTCAGGTGGATATCCATTTCAGCACCCCAGACACCCATTTGCAGACACAACTCGAAGGCTTCCAGAGTGTTCTCCAGCACCAGACCGCGAGGCCCCTCACCGTGCGCACCACGGTGGGCTACCAGCCCTACGTCCGCACAATTGACCGGCACTCTGCTCCGCGGCGCCCAAGCCCACAGGCGATTTGCCAGGGTGTTGAGTCTGTCAGCAATGGTGGCCATGACCTTTATCTGAGTTGTTGCCTGTGCTCAGGATATGCCTATGGCGGGGGAAGTGCTATGTCCCCTTATTTTGAAGCCCAGCCATAGCCACCGCCATTGCATGCCGGGTGGTCAAGGCCAAGGTACAGACCAGCAGCATCGCCACAGACAGGCTCGCCAGCATACCCAGATAACCGCCACGGTCGAGCAGCATCCCGGCGGCAATTGGCACCAGCAAGCGCGTGATGACAAACAGGCTGGCCTGCAAACCGTAGTCAGCGGCCTGCTGATGGCTGCGGGAGAAAAACATCATCAGGGCGAAGACCAGCGCTGATACCGACCCCATGGCCGTGGCCAGTAGAACGGCAGCGCCCAACAGCCAGGCCATCCCGGCCTGCAAGCCAACCGCCGCAGTCATTGCCAACAGCGCTAACAGAGCCCAGAACATGAATAGCGGAATCGCTCGCCCCGGCCCCAACCAACGCACCACACGCCCGCCGAGCAAGCTGGCCAAAGCGCCTACCACGCCACCACCAATACCGGCAATAAGGGCTACTTGGGGCGCAGCCATGCCCTGATCAAGAAGCAAGGGTTTGAGATACAACCAGGCGGCGCCTACGAATGGAAAACTACTCAACAAAACCCAGGTCCAAAGCCGCGCCCCCGGCTGGCGAAAGTACCCTGCCCAGTCAGCCAGAGAGGGGCCAGCCGGTTCCGCGATAGCCGCGCTGGAATGACCTTCACGTAACCAGGCCAAGGGTAACAACGCCAACAGCAAGCCAGCAGTCATCAACAGAAACGGCGCCTGCCAACCCCAACGGTTTTGCACCAGCAACAGCACGCCCGCACCGACAATACCGCCGAGAAACAGGGCCGCCGAGCGAATGCCCCCAGCACGAATCTGCTGCGAGCGCGGCAACAGTTTGATCGCCAGTGCATTCACCGGAATGTCTGCCCAAGTGGCTAGAACACCGGCGGTGAAAGCCAGACCGAACAGGTACCAGCGATTCGCGTTGATCCCTTGCTGCCCCACCAACACCAGCAGCAGAGCCAGCAGCAGACATAGCGCCATAGCCCAGAACCGGTAGTGGCCGTGTGTCCAGCGGTAACGCTGCACGGGCAAAGCCAACACAAACTTGAACACGGCCGGCAACCCGGCCAACTGGAACAAGCCAATCTCGGTGCCGGACCAACCGTGCTCGCGCATCACCAGCGGCAAGCCCAACAGCAGGTAGATGCTCGGCACCGCCAGCACGAAGTTCAGCCAGCCAAACAACAACTGCAGCCGCCAGGCCTCACCTTTAGCCATCACCGGCCACTCCTTCGCGCAACCAGAACCGACACCGGGGCCACGGCAAAAGCCACGTCCGGGTAACTGTCGATGTCGACAAAACCAGCCTGGTGCAAGGCAGCCTGCATACCGCCGACGCTGGTTACCTGGCGCCCTTGCATCTGCATCGACAGGTAGTAAGGCATCACCCGCCCGGCGCGCTCCGGGTCGGAAGGGATCTCCGCATGCGCGCTGACCAGCACCCCGCCCGGGTTCAACGCGGCATGGATCTTGGCCAGGGTTGCCGCCATATCCGGCACAAAATGCAATACCGAGGAGCACCAGATCAGATCGTACCCTTCACCAATCGAGTCGCAGGCCAGGTCACCGCCACGCACAACCAGGCGCTGCTCCAGGCCAGCCTGTCGAATGTTGCCTGCCGCCACGTCCACCGTCTGGGCAAAGTCAAAAACCTCACCGCGCAGCAACGGATTATTCTGGGCCAAGGCAATCGCCACCAGCCCTGGCCCACCGCCCAGATCGAGCATCCGCCGCGCCGCCTGGAACTCCGGCAGCAGATTCATTAAACGTAACGCCACATCAACGGTGACCACCCGCTGCTCCTGGGCGATTTGTAGGCGCGCTGCAGCGGTCCAGTTGTCGATCATGGTCGCAGCGCCCACTGCCTGACCGGAGGGTTGGCCGGTGCGCACCTGATCACCCAGTTGGCAGCCAAAATGGCGCAAGCTGTGCAGGCGAAAACCCCAGGCATCCCCACAGTAGTCCGCGGCATCGGCACACAAGTACTGGTTGGCAACCGCTGTATTGCAGTACCGGGGCGGCTGACAATCATCGCGCGTCAACAGCGCCATGCTCCACAAGGTGTCCAGCCAGTGCCCGGTGTTGATCGGGTCCAGTTGCAGTTGCCGGGCAACCGTCAGGGCGCTGCCCGGTACTCGCAGCAGATTGAACAGCTTCCAGTCCAGGGCGATACGCAGGGCATCGGCGCGCACCGCAGCCAGGGCAAGATCCCAGTATGGCTGCAAAGCATGAGGCATTGTCAGATTGTTTGGAGTCATGCTACACCACTCATGTTTGTTATCACTCACAGTTCGTAACTGACCCGCAGGCCAAGTTCGCGCGGCGGGCTGTAGACCCTGGCGGTGCCATTCAGGTAGCCGACTGCGTCGTAGCGCTTGTCGGCAGCGTTTTTCACATAGGCGGCAATACCGTAGTTAGCGAATTCGTAGCCGGCATTCAGGTCGATCAGGCCGTAACCACCTCGGCTGTAGCGGTTGGCCGAATCCAGGTAGGTCTTGCCCACGGCACTGATAGCGCTCTGGACGTACCAGCCGGCAGAAACGTCATAACGCAGCCCCAAGTGCCCGGTAAGGTCTGGCGCATAAGGATTGCGATTACCCCGGTAGCTGGTACCGGCCTCACGGAAGCCCTTAAAGCGAGTGCGGTTCAGGCCCACGGCAGTGACCAACCGCCAGTTGCCCGCGAGCAGATAGTCGACTTCCAGTTCAAGCCCGGTCGAGCGGGCTGAAGCCGCATTGGTGATATACACCACGCCCGGCTGGACGATCTGCTGCACCTGCATGTCATGCACATCCATCCTGTAAAGCACAGCCGAGTAACGCAGGCGTTTGCCATCGAGCCAACCCTTGGCCCCAACTTCGTAAGCTTTGACTTTTTCCGGATCGTAACCAGGGTAATTGGCAACACTGGAGAACGCGTTGAAGCCACCAGCGCGGAAGCCCTCGGCATAACTGGCATAGAGGTAAGCATCGGGCTGCCACTGGTACTGCAACGTCGCCTTGGGGCTGAAGCGGTGCCACCTATCACTCTGGCGGCTGCCAATGGCCGGATCGATATGCACCTTATTACGCTCGGCACGGGCACCTAGGGTCAGGGTCCAGTGCTCGGATAGCGGCATCAGCCATTGGCCAAACAAAGCCGAGCTGTTGCCACCCAGCTCAACATCAGTCTGAACCAGGCCTACAGGCAGCTTTTGCCTGAACGCCAGATCATGCTCGTCACGGTCAGCGTAGGCGCCCAGCAACCACTGGTTGTCACGCCACTGCCCCTCCAGGCGAAACTCCTGCGACAGGGTATTCATGTGATAATCGCGCTTGAGATGAAACAGGTCTGCCGGCATGAAATCCGTGTCCTGCTGAACCCGGTCGTAGAAGTCATTGCGCGCCGTAATAGAGCGCAACTTCAGCCCGGAATCGAACTCATGCAGCACATCCAGAGACAGGCTCCGACCGCTGGAGCGGTTCCAGCTTGAGGTTCCAGAGCGCACCTCTCGGCGCTCAGCACTCGCCGGCCCCCACAAGGATCCACCATCACGATAGTCCTGGCGGCTGTAGCGCAGGTTAACCTCAGTGGCCAGCCCCGGCGTCCAGCGCAGCACCATCCGCGCGCTCTGTCGTTCGCGGTCATCGGCCTGACCGCCGCGATAGGTATTGTCGATATAACCGTCCTGCTCCCGCCACTGCCCGGCCACCCCAACATACAAGGTGTCTGCCAGCAGAGCATTGCTCGCATCAACGCTCAGAAGACGCAGGTCGCGGCTGCCAGCACCAGCTTCGATTCGGGCATAAGGTGCGGCGCCTGGTTGGCGGGTATGGATATTCAAAACCCCGGCCTCGGCGTTGCGGCCGTACAGACTCGACTGCGGGCCACGCAGGATCTCTACCCGCTCAACCCCCAACAGATTATGGTCAAACCCCTGCCCCATCAGCGTAGGCACACCGTCCACCAGCATCAGCATGGAGGAAGAAAACGCCGTTGGATTGGAAGTCAACCCACGCACTACCGGCAAATTGGTGCCGGACTGGCCAAAGGGTTGAAAGGTAAAGCCCGGAGTCAGACGAGCCAGTTGCTCCAGATCATCAACAGCACCTTTACGCAGATCTTCCTCATGCAGCACCGACAAGCTGGCCGGAACGGCCTCCTGGATCTGCTCGATCTTGTTCGCCGTAACCACCACCGACGGCAGTGCTGTCTGCGCACTCAACGTCGACACACCACCCAGCCAGCAACCGATAAACAACAAAGGGCTCCTGACGCCCAACACCGACTTGATCATCGTCTTCCCCATGAATGAATAGGCTCGCTGGCGCTTTTGCCAATGACAGCCAGCGTGGAAACATGCTATTCATTAATGCGAATGCTTATCATCCATTTCTGTATGCACTCTGGATCAAATCGTATGCGATTCGGAGTCAAATCATGCGAGGACGCCAAAGTGGCGATCGTGCAAAAGGTTTCCCAGTCCTACCGGGTTGCGTCACAGCAAGCACAGCAGGTCGCCGGCAACGCGGGCAACTGGCTGCGCCAGCAGTTACCGGACGACCTGGGCAAGTGCTATTCAGAGCGCCTGGCGCTGGATGACGACCTGGCGATAGTGCGCTCGCGCTACTGCCCCACGCACAACCTGATTGAAGAAACGGCCAACCCTCATGATCGCCAGATGCTGGTGATAACTTTCGGCATGCAGGGCGACTCAGGCTATAAGGGCGCGGATGGTTCAGCCGTGCCCTTTCGCGCCGGCTACACCACCGCCACCTCGTTCCAGGTGAGCCAGGGTGATCGCTGTTACGAAGCAGGCAAGACGGTATCCCAATTGCGCCTGCTGATCGGCGAAAGCCTGCTCAGCAAATACATCGGTGCAGAGCGCGCCCGCCAATTACTAGGTAACGGCAGCCTTCGCCAACTGGCATTCCAAAAGACCTCCGCCGCCGCCAGCAGCCACGCCAATGCACTGACTCACTACCTCAACCAGGGCGTAACCAGCACGCTGGACATGCACATCCACACCCTGAGCCTGCTGTCCGAACAGCTCAACACGCTTGCCCCTGCCGATAACCCACAAGACCTGAAATTCAGCGCGGCAGACATCGAAAAGCTCGACCGCGTGCGCGACATCATGATTGAACAAATGGACCAGCCTCTGACCCTCCCCTACCTGTGCGCTGCGGTAGGGCTCAATGAATTCAAACTCAAGGCAGGCATGCATTACCGCTTCAACTCCAGCCCACACCGCATGCTGCAGGAAATACGCATGCGCAAGGCCTACACCCTGCTAGAAAGCGGCTGTCAGGTGGCCCAGGCGGCCTATCAGGTGGGTTACAAATTCCCCAACAACTTCAGTGCCGCCTTTACCCGGTTTTTTGGGAAAACGCCGAAGTCGGTGTTTGGTAGGCGGCGTTGAGTGGCTCTGGATATGTGCATGCTGCCGGATTACGTTTCTGCCTAGCCCAAACCTGAACATCACCCCTTTGCATCCCTTTCAAACTGGGCTGGAAGCCCCGCAATGCAAGGGCTTGGCAACCTGAACAACCTCGACGCAAGCCCTTGCTACCATGACAAACCGTTCAGTAATCAAGGGAACTCACCAGCATGACTAGCCAGAAACCATCCGCATCAATGACTAACAGACGCCTGCTCACCCGCAAGAATCGCCTGCATGAAAGCCGACTTGAGGACTGTCAGATCGAGGCAGAGCTTAAAGAGGGTGAGGCTATTATCCGGCTGGAGCGTTTTGGCCTGACAACCAACAACATCACCTATGCGGCGTTTGGCGATGCTATGGGGTATTGGCAGTTTTTCCCTACGGGTCAGGATGAGTGGGGCCATATGCCAGTGTGGGGTATTGGCCGCGTGATTGCGTCCGCAGCCGAAGGCATTCAGGTGGGCGATCAGTACTTTGGCTATTACCCCATGGCTACTCACCTCAAGGTGATTGCGGACAAAATCAGCGCAGGTGGTTTTGTTGAGGTCTCAGAGCACCGTAAAGCGTTGCCCGCTGCCTACAACTACTACACCAATTACGCGGGTAAGGATGCCACCTCTCCTGAAAGCGATTACCGGATGCTGCTGCGCCCACTGTTTCTGACCTCCTACATGCTGGCCGATTATCTGATCGACAATACCTTTTTCGCTGCCCAGCAGATCGTCATTTCCAGTGCTTCGAGCAAGACCGCATTCGGCTCGGCGTTCTGCCTTGCGGGCCCGACCGACGCGCGAATCATTGGTCTGACTTCTGATAGAAATCGGGCTTTTGTGCAGCGCCTGGGCTGCTATCAGTCCGTGGCTACCTATGAAGAGCTGGCGTCTATCAATGCCGGTATCCCAACGTTGTATATCGATTTCTCCGGTGACGATGCATTGCGCGAACACATTCATCAGCACTTTGGTGACAACCTGGTGCACGACTGTTATGCGGGGTCAGCATCCAACCTGGAGTTCAATACCGACAGCGTTGGTGATGCTGATCGCAAGACGCATTTCTTCTTCGCTGCGCCGCATTATCGCAAGCGCGTGCAGGAGTTGGGCGGGCCCGCGGTGCTGGGTGCTATGGATGCCAGGCAGGCTGACTTTATTCAAGCGCTGAGCAATCCACAGGCGCCTTGGATACGGCTGTGCCACAGCGAGGGTTTTGAGCAGGCCGCCCAGGTGGTAGAGCAACTGTGTGACAACAAGGTTGCTCCGGATGAGGGTCATATCGTGGTCTTGCCCTGATCGGTAGAGGCGCCAATCAGACCCAGGCACACGGCATAGGTTGATTCGAGCCAGTCGCCAAGTTCCTGGGTCTCTATCTGGGCCAGCAAGCGATAGCGTCGGGCACCCCATACCAGGGTGAACAGGTTGCGGATGGTGTCAGGAGAAGGCGGACTGGTGAGATCTGACCAGCCGCAGATGATCTCGATCCAGGTGTTTGAGAGTTTTTCAAATGCGCGGCGGTGGTGGGTATCCAGGGCTATCTGGCCTTCCTGTAGCAGCATGTTGCGATCCAGATAGGGTGCCGCGGGATCGGCACCCGCTGTTATCTTCACCAGCTCAAACAAGCGCTCAGCCCAAGGCGCCTGCGATAGTAGCTGATCTCTGGCCCTGAGCCGCTCCATCTCCCATTCGATACAATGTCGCACATAACCCGAGAGCAGCGCAGTGGCATTGGGAAAGTACTCATAGATGGTGCCCACAGAGAAGCCGGTCTCCTCGGCGATTGCTCGGGTAGTCACCGCTTTGGGCCCCTGCCGACACCAGATCCGCACAAAACCGTCATAGATAACCTGCACCGTGAACTTGGCTCGATCCTGGCTGGCGCGTTTTCTAGGCAGGTGTACCAAGGGTGTTTTTTTCACGGTGCTTGCCTCTTGTTGCCAATATCGTTACTCAGGCTTTCCTAAGGTGCAGTCCATTATATCCCGTTATGTTTGCCTTTGGCTGCGCCGCACATCCCCTGTCTGTGCGCTGCGGTAGGGCTCAAGGCTCAAGGCTCAAGGCAGGCATGCATCAGCCCTACACTCTGCTAGACAGCTGCTGCCAGGTGGCCCAGGCGGCCTATCAGGTGGGCTGCAAACTCCCCGATCTTCAGTGCCGCCTTTAACCGGTTTTTTGGGGAAACGCCGAAGTCGGTGTTTGGTGGGCGGCGTTGAGTGTTTAGCCGCGGGCTATGACGAAGGCGGGCATTCAGGATAAATATGCCCCGCTTTCCCATAGCGCTTTAAGTAGCTGTGAAGGACAGGTTTCGGCCAAAAGCAGTCATCCAGGTTTCCAAGCAGTGGCACCGAAGGCAACCAGCCCCACCACGTGGAGGGTTCTACCGGCCAGTGATGAATACCCGGAGGACTCTGGATTTCCCAGTTTGGTTTGCAGCCATGCTAGCAGCATGGAACCAACCCTCAACTATTTCGTCTTGCCAGTCCATGCTGTATCAAAAGGCCTTCAGGCTATAAGCTAAGGCCTCAGTCAGCCTGACGCCCCCTAAAATGCACACACTATTTCACGTAGATACAGAGGACATAAAATCCCTGAACGACGAGCAAGCGCGCGCACTGATCGCAAGATTGTGTCGGGCTGAGATTCGCAAGCACGGTGGCTTCGAGTCGGCCGTCACCTGGGGTGGCGATCAAAGAGCAAAAGATGGAGGGGTGGACGTCAGGGTAGAGATAAATCCGCCACTGGGGATATCTGGCTATCTACCCAATGACAACACAGCCTTTCAGGTAAAGGCCGAGGTGTTCCCACCCGGCAAGATACATGGGGAAATGTCGCCCAAGGGAGTGCTAAGGCAAGCAATACGCGACCTCGCTACGACCAAAGGAAGTTACATCATCGCCGCGACGCGAGACGACACCTCCGAATCCGCTCTCGATCTTCGACTCAATGCGATGAGAGATTGCTTGTCGGCCAACGGCCTCGGCTCCTCGCCGCATATTGCCTTCTATGACGCGAGAAAGATTGCAGACTGGGTCGAGCAACATCCAGCGATCATCGCCTGGGTAAAACACCAGCTAGGCAAGCCACTTGTGGGTTGGCGCCCATACTCGGGATGGGCCTACCAAGAGACGACCGTCGACTCCGAATATCTGATCGATGATCGAGTCAATGTGTTCACGCCTGACGCAGAGAAGGGCATTAATGTTTCGGCCGCCATTGATCGCCTGCGTATCGACCTGTCGAAGGGGGCAAGCGTACGCATTGTCGGCTTATCTGGCGTCGGCAAAACGAGACTGGTACAGGCGCTCTTCGATCCGCGCGTGAGGGCACATCAGGCTGCGCTGAGTGCTGACGACGTGCTGTACACGGACCTTTCAGATGGACCTTCACCTCAACCTTCAGCGATGCTCGAAGCGCTGATTGAAGACGGAAGTCAGTGTGTTCTAGTCGTGGACAACTGCGGGCCTGACACTCATCAGAGGCTCACCGAGCTGCTGAAAAAGTCTGGCAGCAAGATAGGCTTGGTTACTGTTGAGTACGACGTTCGAGACGACTTACCAGACGCCACGACGTGCTACCGTCTCGAAGGCTCCTCCGATGACGTAATCAAGCAGCTTCTTCAGCGGCGTTATCCAGTCCTATCGTTCAGTGATGTCGATACCATCACCGCATTCTCCGACGGTAACGCTCGCGTCGCGTTTGCGTTGGCAGCGACGGTTACGACGACTGGTGAGCTGGCGCGGTTGCGAGACTCCGACTTGTTCAAGCGCCTGTTTCATCAGAAGAACGCCGAGAATGAAGATCTCCTCAGCTGCGCGGAAGCGGCCAGTATCTTGTACTCGTTCGACGGCGAGGACGATGGCCCTGGCTCAGAGCTCAACAAAATTGCCGCTGTTGCTGACGTTTCATTGATCACCCTACAGCGAAAAGTGGTTGATTTACAGCGAAGAGGTCTCGTACAGGTGCGTGGCAAATGGCGTGCTGTTTTGCCACACGCGATTGCTAATCGACTCGCAGCCCAGGCGCTAGAAGCGATACCCAAATCGCAGATCGTGAATATCTTTGTCGATAACGCGACCGACCGTGTTGCCCGGTCGTTCTCGCGGCGACTTGGTTACCTACATGAAAGCGCAAAAGCCGCCGAGCTTGTACGGGACTGGCTCTCGCCATCCGGCCGCTTGGGCGATCTAACGGCTCTCAATGACATTGGCCATGAGATCTTTCACAACATTGCGCCTGTATCTCCAAAGGTCGCCCTAGCGGCAATTGGACGGGCTGCCAACATCCCTAGCTTTCTTTCGGGCGAAAACAGACAACGTACCCAGTATGCGTACACGTTGAAAGCCATCGCGTTCGAAGAAGAAGACTTTGAGATGGCCGCCGATATTCTTGTCAGATTCGCCTTGGCAGATCCCCAGGAAAAGGGGCGGCACGAATCTACTGTAGAAATTCTGAAGTCTCTGTTTTTCTGCGTGCTATCCGGGACGAATGCCCCTCCCAATCACAGGTCAGAGTTCGTCAGAAAATTGCTTGAATCCGGCGATCCCAAGCGAGAGCAGTTGGGGTTGTTGCTGCTCGATGCGGCGCTTGAGGCAGTGCACTTTACCTCTGTGAACAGATTCGATTTCGGAGCTCGAAAGCGGAGCGAGGGATGGGCTCCGAAATCCCGATCAGACGTTCAGGCGTGGTTTATGCCGTTCCTCCGCATGGTACTCGACATTGGTAAGCAGAAGTCCGACCTTGCTGAAAGTTGCAGAACTATTTTTGGTCGCCGCTTAAGAGGGCTTTGGCTTGGCACGAGTCTGAGACCAGAAGTGTGTGCAGCCGTAAAAGAACTGGCTTCAGTCGTGAGCTGGCCTCAAGGTTGGTTTGGAGTCAAAAGCATCCTTCGCTATGACTCGGGCAAATGCGATGAGGCGATTCAGAACGAGCTGCGCGAGTTGGAGGAGCTTCTCAAACCGAAGGCTATAACAGACATGATTCGAGCTCGACTTCTAGACTCGAACAATTTCGACCTGGATCTTGATGACGATGATGCAGATCAGAGCGCTGAAACGACTGGTGAGCGCATCCGCAGATCAAGCCAGGCCCTGGAGGAGCTTGGGGAGGCTGCTGCCACCATTGAGGGCCTTCTCTTGGAGTTACTCCCGCAATTGATCTCAACCAATTCAGGATCCAGTGCATTTCATTTGGGGGTTGGGGTTGGAAAACAGATTGCGGACCCGAGCTGGATTTTGGATGCGGCAAAAGAACATATCGCCACTGCCATGCCCGGAACCGTCGGTGTCTCGTTCCTCCGCGGCTTGCTTAACGGCTGGCATCACGCATCTCCCGCTTCTGCCGAGGAGTTTCTCGACAGCGCGGTGAGTGATGCAATTTGGGTCAAATGGATCATGGACCTGCATTGCAGCATACCGATGAACCAAGCGGCTTACGCTCGAATCCACCAATCAATCAAGGCTGGAAATACTCCTGCCTGGCAATACTCCTATCTCGGGATGGGCAGACAAACTGACTCATTCTCTGTTGCAGAGATTGGCGAGCTGCTTTCTGCGATAGCACTGCTGCCAGATGGTGGTGTCGTGTTTCTCGACGTCCTTGCCATGGTCGTCTACTGCGCATCAGATCACGATGATGCGTATAAGGAGTCACTGGCGGCAACCTGCCTCAATCTTCTGGGCTCAGCCGAATGGGGAAAGGTTCTTGGAGATCGTGCCAATAGTGGTTACCGCCTTGAGAGCATATTGGAGTTTTCGTTGAAGCGATTAGCTTCTTCCGAAGCAGCGCTGGAGGTATTGAACGGTCTAGTTGCCTTTGCGCGCACGAAGGAATGTAGTTATTTCAATAGGGACGTCATCAAAAACGCTATCTCGCCGTTCCTCAGGCACATGCCGCGACGAGCGCTCGACGCGATCTATGTTCCCGGTGAAGAAGCTTACTACCGTCAGGTGTCGCCGGTGATTGGGCGCGCTTACAGTGATCGGAAAGAGACAGCACTCAGCGTAGTCCCAGTGGACATGTTGATCGATTGGTGTAATGCCTCGCCGTCTGATCGTTACGTGTTCGCGGCGCGGAGCTGCAAGCTATTCGACACCCGAAGTCAAGCAAGTGAAGAGCATACCAATATCGACTCTGTGGACGATTCTGAGTTGGTTATTTCGGATGCCGCGCTGGCTGTGCTCGCTAATGCTCCTGATAAGAAGGCTGTAATCGAAGCCTATTTGAAGCGATTTACGCCTTCAGGCTGGTCCGGGTCTTTGGCCGAAATCCTGAAGAAACGGATTCCGCTTCTCGATGCTCTGAGTCTCGGTAACGAAGAACAGCTGAAGCCAGTATTGGCGACAGCTAGAGCGAGCCTCGAACGAAGAATCGCAGCGGAAGAGCTTCGAGAGGACGAAGAGGAGCGCGAGCGTACTGGGAGCTTCGAATAGGCTAGCCCGACGCCCCCATTGGCCGGTAACTGCCCGTCCTAACCGGCAGCTATTGGCCGATTTCTGCCAGTAGCCAGCCCAGCTATCAGCAGAAATCGCCCCAACACAGCCAACCTCCTCCCCTACGCCGCCATATCCTCACAAGCCAGGAAAATATCATTCCCCTCATACTGCAACGCCGGGCGTTGCTTGACCACGCTGACCACCACCGGTTTGAGGATGAAGTTGGCCATGGCCCGTTGTTCGGACTTGGCGGCGTGGATGATTTCCAGGGTTTTGGGCTGGAGGATCTGGTCCAGGTTGCTGTTCAGGTTTTGTAGTTCGTCCTTGGTCAGCATGAAGCTTACGGCCAGGTATTCGAGCTGGTGCTGTACCAGTTTGAGCATGCGCACGCGGTCTTCTTCCATGAGTTTGCCGGCGATCTTGTTGGTGATGACCGAGGAGATCACCCCGCCGATGATGCCGCCTGCGGCGCGGCCGAGCATGGCGGAGACCGGGCCGAACGGGCTGAATACGATGCCGCCGGCAATCGAGCCGATGGTGCCGCCGGCAATACCGGAAGACACCACGGCGAGGTTTTTGACGAACTGGGCCTTGGAGATGCGGCCACGGACCATCTTGACCATATCCGGGCCGGTGGTGACGGCAATCAGCACGATGGAGGTGATCAGGGTGCCGCGCAGGGCTTTGTTGAGGCTGTTCTTGGAGCTGACCCCAAAGCCTTTTTGCAGCAGGCTGCGTTTGCTGTGCGACAGCGCGGAGACGTCGATCTTGCTCAGCACTTTCTGCACCACGGCGACCCGGTTCAGCTGTTGCGCGCCAACATACACGGTCAGGCTTTTGCCGAAGGTTTTGCCGCCCTGGATGGCGGCGACCTTGAGTGCCTGCTTCTTGTCGCCGGTGGAGGCGTAGTAGACGCAGGCGCTCAGGGCAAAGCTGATGCCGCCGGCCACCGCGCCAACAATCGCCCCTTCGGCAATGTCATAGGTGACCGATTCAAGGGTGCCGAACTTGGTGATGTTCTTGGCCTGGTCGTAGGTCAGGTGCCCTTTGACCACCAGGTTTTTGGCCTGCTCAGGGTCACTGACGCCGCGCACCTTGCCTTCCTTGATCTTATTTTTCATGGTTTCCACGGCCAACTCGTACTGGTCCTTGGGCACCTCGATCTGCATAGGTTTGTCCTGAGCGTCCCAGTACTTGTAGTTACCGCTCTGCCCATCAAAACCGGCGCCTACACTGCGGGCGGCGGTCTTGCAGTATTTGGTCTGCAGGCTGGCGCCGTCGACCAGGCGGTCTGCGCCGTTCTTGGCATTGTCGCCGCCGACGATTTCCGCCTTTTTCATCATCAGCTTGTCGATCCGATGGTTGGCGTTTTCAGCGGCGAAGCCATGGCCCTGGCCACCGGTGGCGAACAGTTTGTGATTGGCGTCCAGCGCTGCGCCACCGGCCATCAGCACAAAACCACTGGTGGCGGCGCTGTCGAGAAATTCCTTGTAGGGTTTGTCTTTGATTTCCAGGCACAGTTTTTCGGTTTCACGGCAGGTGCTGGAACAAAACCATTCCCCCTGCTCGGGCACGTGACCCTCTTCGGCGTGCCCGCAGGAGGTGCATACCCGGATGTTGTCGATCTGTTTGAGCGGTACGAAAAACGCATCCCCGCCTATGCCGTAGATCACTCCCAGCCCAGCGCTGAACTCCAGGAAATCTCTGGCCTGCTCTTCATTCAGACGGTAGGTCTGGCTGATCAGTTGTACGACTGCATCGAGATCCAGGCGGGCCGAGGGGTTGATCATATGTTCGATGCAGCGGCGGTTGTGCACGTCCCACTCGGCCTTGAAAACCCAGGGGTCAGACAGAATCTCGTACTCGTGCAGCACGCCCCGCTCGACCAGCAGGACGACGCAGCCCTGATACAGCGCTTCGGCATCGTCCTGATCCAGATGATGCTCGTCTGCCAGTGTTTCACAGTGTTCCCGTGCGTTGAGTTGCTCGGTCTCAGATAGTGCGGCAAACGCCTGGGTGCAGAAGGTCCGGCGCTCGTGGCTGTCCATCAGGGCGTACAGCTGCACCAGCAGCGCAGCCACCCAGTAAGCGCCGCCCAGCCAGGCTTGCAGGCCGTTCAGCGGCTCGATCGCGGCGGCGATCCAGGGTGAGATGATGGCGCACAGGGTCAGCAACAGGGCGGCATGGAACAGGGTCCAGCCTTGCCGCTCTTTCTTGAGCAGCAGGGTGTGATTGGCGTTGATTGCATTGAGCCCGCGGGTCTTGAACACGGCGCCGATGACCGCCAGCGCCAGCAGCAGCGTAATCAGGTTGCGGTAGTAGCCAAAGCCGGAGTCCTGCAGCCCGTAGTAGAGCCCTTCCAGATAGACCCAGCCAACCAGCAGACTGAAACCCGTCAGCATCAGGTAAGGCATGACCAGTTTGAGTCGCAGGGCGTTAGCGGCTTTCTCCAACAGAATCGCCAACACGGCGGCAGGCCCCATGAACACCGCAGCGACCATGCCCAGCACGCCGCCGGCCACTACCACAAAGAATTTGAACAGTTTTTTCAGCAAGACAATGCCGACAACCAGCCCGACCAACCCCAACAAGAGATACAGCATGCTCCCTCCGAGCGTTAACGTCTTGTTCAATCAAACCTGCTGCCATGCCCTTGCGAAGCCAATGAGCGAAATAGCAAGGCGCCATCATGCCATGCGTAATCGGCGCAGATTGCACCGATTCACGCAACAAACTGTGCCGGCGTTTCACCCACCAGCCCGACAACAAGCGTGGCATGATCATGCGACCATTTATGTCGCAGCAACTGTCGCAGCACACCCGACCAAGGACTGACCATGAGCCAGCGCGATACCCTGTTCCGCCACCTCGCCATTCTGCAGATGCTGCCGCGCGCTCCGCACAGCCTGAGCACCACCACCATTGGCCTACGGCTGGAAGACCAGGGCTACAGCCTGACGCCGCGCTCAATCCAGCGGGATCTGGAAAAACTCGCCGAGCACTTTCCGCTGGAGTGCCACAAAGAGTCCAAGCCCTATCGCTGGAACTATGTGGCCAACTACAACAGTGATCTGCCGGCACTGGATACCGTCACCGCGCTGACCCTGGTGCTGGCTGAGGAGACCGTACGCGGGCTGTTGCCGAAGGTGGCGATGGACAAGATCAGCTACAAGTTCCAGAGTGCCCGCAAGCATCTGGAAGGTCTGCAGGGCAATGGTTTTTCGCAGTGGAGCCAGCGGGTGCGGGCGATTCCCAACGGCAAGTCGCTGATTTCCGCCGAGATCAAGCCAGCCATCTGGGAAGGGCTGACCGATGCCCTGCTCAACCACTACGCGGTGGACGTCAAGTATCTGAGCCGTTTCAAGGGTGAGCTCAAGCAGTACACCCTGCACCCGCTGGGGCTGGTCACCCGCGACAGCAGCTCCTATCTGCTGGCCACGGTGAACGAGCATGAAGACGTGCGCCAGTTCGCCCTGCACCGCTTTCGCAAGGTCAAACCCAGCGCCAGCCTGTACCGCGCCCAGCCGGGCTTCAGCGTGCAGCAGTACATTGAACAGGGGGCGTTTGGTTTCCCGCTGGCACAGGAACCGGCCAGGCTGGTAGCGCGTATCAGCAGTTCAGTCGCCTGGTTGCTGGCGGAAACACCCCTGAGCCGCGACCAGTCTCTGTCCGAGCCGGACGCCGAAGGCTGGGTGCAACTGGAAGCCACGGTGCCCAACGATCAGCAGACCCAATGGTGGATCATGAGTTTTGGCGCCAGTATCGAGGTGCTCGAACCACGCGCCTGGCGCGAACAGATTTTGCAGCAGGCGCGTGAAATCGTGGCGCGCGGAGCCTGATGCGACACAACTTGTCGTAGCGGGACGGCATCATCCTCGTATCGCGTCACGAGGATACGAAATGGCCTTTGTTCCCCTGCATGATCTGCTGTTGATGACCGCCCTGCTCTGCGGGCTGAACCTGTTGTTGTGGCTCAAGCTGGCATTGGCCGCACAGGTAGGCCGTTGGCTGTCGCAGGGCTGGGTAGCCAAACTCGACACCCTGCGGGGCTGGCTGGGCTGGAGCGCGGCGGCACTGGCGTTTGCCAGCGTGTTGCTGGCGTATGTGGCGGTGTTGGTTTGGTGAGGGGACGACCCTGCTACGTCGCTACATCATTGTCCCAGCCTGCGCAGGTTCTCCTGAGCAGCCGTATTACCCGCGGCTGCGGCCTGACGGTAGAGGCTGATTGCTCGACTGAGGTTGCGATCACCGCCTTCGCCATTTTCATGCATCATGCCGAGCAGGTTCATAGCGGGCACATAACCTGCTTCAATAGCGTCACCAAGATACTTCCTGGCCATGCCGTAATCCTGCCGCACACCCGGTTCGTTTCTATACATTTGCCCAAGCGAGTACATGGCCTCGGCAACTCCCATGTTTGCGGCAATGCCATAGAGTCTCAACGCTTCATCAAGGTTTTGCTCAACCCCGGCACCTTCACGAAAATAAAGCGCAAGGTTACTGATCGAGATTGGGCTGCCTTCCTTCGCAGCCAAGATCATCAAGGCAGCGGCCTCTTCCTTGTTCTGCTTAACCACCGAACTGCCTGCGTTCAGTAATATCGCCAGGTTATTCATGGCCGCAGGACTGCCTGCCTGGGCCGCTCTCTCGTAGTAAGCGAGAGTCCTGAGCGGGCTAGCGTTGCCGCTTAAGCCTTTCTCACTGAACCAGCCCAGCAAGTAAAGTGCGTGGGGGCTACCCCTGGCGGCCTCTTCCTCTATCAGTGGCATAACTTCAGCAACCAGTTGCTGGGCCCTGGCCTGATCCTTTTCAACACCCGATCCCAGCCATTGCAGCTTGGCCATTTCGGCTTTTGCCAGGGGATGACCCTGGGCTGCGGCCTTGGCATAAAAGGCATAGGCTTTATTTTCGTCATCGCCATACCAATACCAGATCTTCACTGCCTGCTCAAAATCACCACTTCCCGGATAGCGATGAATTTCGGCAGTGACCCACGATGGCTGGGTGTGGGGTACTTCTATCGGCACGCTGTCACGCACTGCCCAGGAGCTGCTCCATGGCTTCGACACAAACTGGCCAATAAATATTGCAGCCACTACCACCCCAACGGCCAGTGCAGCGGTAGAAACAACAACCAGCAGTTGTACCAGCCTGGCCCAAATGGCCCGTCCCTGATAGCGTTTCGCCGCGCGCCAGAGGCCTATCAGCAGCAACACGCTGTAGATGATCTGCACTGTCAGGACCAGCCCGAAAGCCGCAACCTGGACATCCGTGCCCTCAATCACCTGATCTATCACGGCATACACAGGATTGAACAAGAGCCCGACCAATACGCCATAAACCCAGTACGTGCGGGCTAGTCCATAGTCGCCATCGATCAGCTTGCGCAGAAAACCCTTGCCGGATAACCCAGGGGCTTGCTGCTCGGCAGATTCATCCTCAAGCAGTATCACCTTCAGCAACAGATCACCCGGCTCACCACCATTGCGGCTTGGACAACCCTGCCCCTTCAGCCGCAGAGTGTCGCCATGGCGGGTTCCGCTCGGCACTGTCACCTTGAAGGTGCGTTTTTCCTCACCCACAAGGCGCCCCGCGTATCCAGCTTCCCCGTACACGCTCGAAGGCTCATCGTACTCATACTGTGGAATGGAGAGCGTGACCTGAGTGGCACCTCCCTTGAGGGCGAGGCTCTGGTTCAGTTGCAGGTCACCACGTAACGAATCACCCTGGCGTGGACCGTCGTGGATGGTGAAAAAGGGTGTCGACTTGGTTGCTGCTTCTTCCTTTACCTGGGATTGCGGAGCCTCATCGAGCTGTTCAATCATCTCAAGCAACTGCGAGACTGACTGAGGGCGCTGCTGTTCGTTCAGTGCCATACAGCACTTGACCAGCTCGATAAAAGCTGGCGAATAGCCTGGCGGAAGCTGTTCCGGCGTCACCGCCGCCGGATCCGGCAACTGCCGGTACGAGGCCATCATGCGGTTTTCGACCTTGGGCGGTTCACAACCCATCATTACTCGCCACATGACCGCGCCTATGGCGTAGATATCGGTCCAGGGCCCCAGCGCCCCATCGTCTTCAACCTGCTCCAATGCGGCATACCCAGGCGTATGCGCACTCCTGGACTTGCTGTGACGGGAGAAATCCTGTTTGGCCGCACCAAAGTCCAGCAATACCGGTTGCTCGTCAGCGCGCCGGATGAAGATATTGCCCGGCTTGATGTCACGGTGCAGCACGTCATGTTCATGCACATAGGCCAGCCCGCTGAGCAGTGGCCGCAAGAGCGTCAGCAGCTCTTCCTGAGTCATCGGCCGGCCCTGCTGCTCCCGGCCCCTGATCAACTCCGACAGCGGCATGCCATCCTCAAAATGCATAACCAGATAGGCGGTACCATTGGCCTCGAAGAAGTTCTGGCAGCGTACGATGTTGTTATGCTCGCTGAAACGCACAAGCTGTTTGGCTTCACGCATGAAGCGCTCGAGTCCAGCTTGATAGTCGTCGGCGTCACGACTGCTTTGCGGATGTACCGTCAAGGCCTCGCGGACTGCGATTTCATTGGGAAGGTACTCCTTGATCGCCACTTCAGTGTCGAGATGGCGATGCCTGGCACGGTAAACAATACCGAACCCCCCGGTGCCGAGCACGCCGCCAATGACGTACTTGCCATCCAGCTCGGTTCCCTTGGGCAGGGCTCTTTTGTTATCCGTGTCCATGACAATGTTCCTTCGCTTGTGTGCAGCCAGCTGATAGCCAGTGCCTGTCGATTGTTATGCAACCCGCTGCCACTAGCGGCAACCCATGGCTCTTTCGCGAGCGAGAAGATTCAATACCTGACTGCGTTCAGCGTCGCTGAAGAGAGTGTTGAAAACCAGTTCAGAGTCAGACTGGGTACAACCCTCGTTGCCCAGCAGGGTGATCAGTTGATCGGTCCTGAAGCAATAGCCGTGCTGTTTGTACAGCCGGTTGCGCTCAAGGCTGAGTTCCTGGCAACTAGCCTGGTCATCGGAGCTGGCTTCGTCGGTTGCAGACCCTGAATTGCCGCCAGGCCGTTGCTCGGCACGTAACTCCGTGCGAGGGCCACCTGCATCAGGCGACTGCAGCCAAAACGCCATGAGCGTACCTACAGCAGCCAGTAGCACGGCAGCTATACCGATACGCCGATACCAATGCCCGGCGGCTATAGGTGCAGGACTCTCGGGCTGAGCGTCCGGTTCAGGGTGCTGCGCTGGAGTATCCTGGTGTTGCGGCTCTGGATTTTCTGCAGGCATGTCCGGCACGGGCGACAGGCGCAGGCTCTGAACCACCTTGAGCAATACTTGAACGGACTGCGGCCGGCGTGCTTCATCCAGTGCCATGCAGTCGTGCATCAACGTCAGCAGTGCGTCACACGCGTCAGCAGCAACCGGACTAGGCGGCACTGCAATGGGGTCAGGCTGCCCGCGCAGTGTTGCAGACAGACGCATTTCGGTCCTGGGGGGATGTGCTCGGTAAAGTATTCGCCAGATGACCGCGCCGATGGCGTAAATATCGGTCCATGGCCCCAGGTTACCTTGGTCCATCAGTTGCTCCGGAGCGGCATATCCCGGAGTGAAGGCGGCGACGGAAATACTGTTGTTTGAAAAAACCTGTTTGGCTGCGCCGAAATCGAGCAGCACTGGCTGACTGTCAGCCCGGCGAATGAAGATGTTTGCTGGTTTGAGGTCGCGATGCCAGACATTGCGCTGATGTACATACAGCAAACCGCTCAACACACTTTCGAGCAGTTCCAGAAGCTGCTCCCGTGACAGCGCACTGCCGCGTTCTTCATGCATGGCAAGCAACTCGGAGAGCGGCACGCCCTCTTCGTAACTCATCACCAGATAGGCCGTGCCGTTGGCCTCGAAAAAGTCAATGCAACTGACAATGTTCGGATGCCCGGCCAGCCGCACCAACTGCCTTGCTTCCTGAACAAAGCGTTGCAGGCCAAGCTCGTAATCCTCGCTAACTCGACTGCTGGCTGCACAGATGGACTGCCCGTCACGCACAGCCAGCTCCAGAGGCAGGTACTCCTTGATGGCAACAATGGTTTCCAGCACCCGGTGCCGGGCCTTGTACACAATCCCGAAGCCGCCGACACCAAGCACCTCGGACAACAGATATTTGCCATCGAGCTCAGTCCCGACCGGTAAAGCGTTCTTGATTTCAGTCATGGGATTCCATCAGCACGGGCATTTCTCTTGCTTGAGTTGGTAGGCGAATCCGGCAATCGTCAGTATCTGCCCTTGCCGTAGAGGCATGATTACAAACGGCTTGATCGCACGGCCGTCGATAGCGCTGCCGTTCGAGCTGTTCAAATCCTCGCAATGCAATTGGCCGTCGAGCCGCCGCAGGCGCACATGTCGCCGTGAGACCTGACGACTTTCCATGATCACGTGACAAAGCGCATGGGCACGGCCTATGACTTGCCCTTCCGGGTTGGTCAGCAGGCTTTCGTGCAAAGTGATGTTTTCCGAGCCGTCGAGAGCTTTGAGCAGCCATTGCTCACTGGACGCCACAGGGCTGCGGACCAGATTCGGTGCCGCTGTTGGCTCAGGGGTGATTGCTGACGGCCGCTGAGGCCCGAAGTACCTAGGATTGAACAGTTTTGGTTTGGGTCGGCCAAGGTACAACAGCAACAGCCCACCGAGCAGCAAGGCGCCCAATACCGCGTACCAGACAGCCAGCGGTAGCTGGAGCACACTCAGCGGCTCACTGCGGGAAACTGCCGGTTCGCCCGGGATATCGGCCTGTGGCGGGGGCGGCACAGACGTCGGGGCTGGTGCGGGTACTGGAGTGGGTGCCGGGATACCAGGCGCTGGCTCCGGCACAGGAGGCGCAGCTGGCGGCACGGCAATCGGTGGCCGCTGCGGCACCGGCAACCAGCGACCCGGCACGCCAATGGCATCGAAGGCCTGATGTACGCTTTGCCATTGGGGTGAGCCTTCACCGAACAATACGGTGGCGGCGTAGGCCATGCCGATTCTGGCCATTTCGTAATCGCTGCTGGGCGTCAGCGTATAGGCAGCAGCATAGGCTGCAATGCGTGCCGTATCCTTGATGCCCAAGGGATGTTCAACCCTGACGCCCCTGCCGAGCCGGCGGTGCTGGCCACCTTCGGCCATCAGGTAAAACCCATGCCCCATGACATTGGCACCGTCATGCACGCCCATGTTGCTACGGTAATCAGCATAATGATCTGGAATGCTGGGATGTACACGTTTGGGCTGCTGCATGTCGCGGATTATGCCGCTGGTGTGGCGTAGCTGCCAAAATGCCGAGCTGTACTGCCAACTGGAAACTTCCGGAGTATCCAGCGAACCACCCGACTCCCGCCAGGCACGATAGGCAACGCCGACCATGTCGGCCAGCGCCTCGTTCAATGCGCCCGAAGCCCCGCTACCCTTGAGTCCGCTACCGTTGGATACGATGCCGTGGGCAAACTCATGCCCGAACACCTCAAGCAAAGGCATGACATTGTCGGGAACGGCGAGAAAATTCAGGCTGGGGTACCAGGATGCGTTGAAAGCGTCACCGTCACATTGAATTCCAGGCCTCGCATCATTGTAGCGAACACCTACCGCTCCCTCGAGCGTCAGACCGTCATTGTCAATGCTGTTCATATCGAACACGCGAGACAGGAAGGTATAGCTTGCGCCCAATTCATCGAACATGCGGTCAACACGGGCAGATCCGCCGGAGGGGCGGCCTTCGCTTCGTCCCAGGCCATTATCCAGGGCGAATCTGCGAACTCTTTGGACTTCAGGCCAGTCGATCAGATGACCAATGCCTTGGTGCTGACAGGCGCTGGACATATCCCATACTGTGCGTCGCATCACGCTATTGTTCAACGGTATGTGCTCAAGGCTGTTGCCGTTGAGCGCATCCACAAAGACTTCGAACAACTGAAATCCGGCCTGCGTGGCATATCCGGTCAACTGCCATGCCAGCCTGATCTCGGTGCCACGCGCCCAGTACACCAAAGCAGCAGGAACATCCGGATCAGGCCTCAGTGCCGCGCTGGCATAGGCCTGCTCAGCCGTCACCAGAGGATCGACAGGTAACTCTTCAAGGGCCAGATGCTTGCCATGCACCAGCGCCGGATAGCCCTGAGGGTTGAGTAGCACCACGCTGTCCAGACCGATCACCGGCAGGCCTTGATACTGCTGCTGCAGACGAATGACGGTTATGCCACCGGGCGCTGAACTGGGCGACTCAACACGCAAGGTATTCTCACCCTCTAGCCCGAGTCCGGGCGCCAGCGTGCCGGTCAGCCAGGCGTCAAGTTCCTTGGGGTCAGTAAGCGGTTTGTCCGACCAGGGCCGGTCGGAGGCAAAACCGCCATCATCACTGCGGTGCGCAAGCGGAAATTGTTCCTGGGCGCTGAGCGTGGGGGCATACAGCAACACGGCAAGCACACCCAAAATCAACGCCAGCAACAGCAAGGGAATCGTCAGCCTGAGGGATCCAGAGCCTGCCGCCCGACCTGACTCTGCAATAGCAGTGACCGCACTGTGCGCCAAACCTTCGCTCCGTCGCAGCAATACTGCGGTGCAGTTGTCATGCCGGTCGCTGGCCTGTTCGAGGGCCGCGGTCAAACAACCCTGCAGGGCTGTCTGCAGGTCTCCATCGCTCATCATCAATGCATGCTGCGCCTGAGAGTCAAGGATCTCCCAAAAGCCGTCAGTACAGACGATAAAACCTGCCCCCGCCGCCAGATCCCACTCTGTGAATTCCGGTTCGGGCAATTGCTCGCCGCCAATGGAAGTTATCAGGCTGGACTGGCCAGAGTCAGTGGCCATCTGAGCTTCGGTAATCTTTCCGGAAAGAACCCTGAGCTGGGCAACAGAGTGGTCAACAGTGCGTTTTATCAGACCCGCCGGACCGTACTGCATGACCCTGCTGTCGCCAACGTGCACCGACAGCGCTCGGGTATCATCCAGCCACAGGGCCACTAGCGTACTGCGAGCATCAAGCTCTGCCACGGCACTCATGGCATTGACCCGTGAATGCGACTCGCTGACCAGTGTCTGCAGCAGTTGTTCGGGAGTACGTTGAAGCCGTTGAGTCCAAAGCTCTTGCGCCGTGTCACATATGACTCGGGCAGCCTCACTGCCGCCACTGTGCCCCCCCATGCCATCAGCTACCACAATCAGGATTTGACGGCTCTGGGAGTCCTGGAAAGTGGCTTGCGCATCCTGATTTTCATCGCGACCGCCAATATGGGAGATTGAGGCAAGCTGCCATTTTTCTGCCATCACTCTCCCCATTACCTTCCTGAACGAAAGATTGTTTTACAATTGACCGGCTAGTGGTTGCAATAATGCGTCGGATTGTCGCATTCTGCAATGCAGATTGCTGGCTCGCAAAAGGACGCCCCTCACGGCTAGCGGGCAGTACAGCCATGTACTCAATTGTTACAACTGGAACAACAACAATGGCGCCATTCGTTACATTTCGGGTTGGGCGGTCGCTCGAATCGGATCTTGTGCTGGATGATCCCGGTATCTCGCGTAAGCATATGGAAATCACTCTGACATCGGATCAGCGCTATTTTGTTGTCGACTGCGGAACCACAGGCGGTACCCGCGTGCAGCGAAATGGCGAGTGGAAAGATCTGTCTCAGGATTTCATCGCCCCAGCGGAACTGCTTGAGCTGGGCGATAGGCAATACCGGTTTGCGGAACTGATTGCACGCTTACCGGCTCGCTCGACTACCCTCACGAAGCAACCTGAACCCCTGTCGGTCCGGCCGCGCCGAAAGAGCAGTACCGGTGAAGTCGAATTCACTCCTTCGCAGAGATAACAGATGCGACTTCTGGCCAAGCATGACCACCAATATCGAATCAATGTAGCGTTGATTTCACTGATTCTCGGCGCTATTACCCTCACACTGCTGAGCCTGCTCCTGCCTGCCGCGCAAACTCCCGGTGAGATCAATATTTCCGCCGTGCTGCTCGACCGAGCCAGCAGCCTCTACCCCTTTACCCTGCAGAACCTCATGTGGCTGATTTTCTTTGTCGGACTTGGGGAGTTGTGGGTGCGTTTTCTGCGCGCCAGCGCCGAGCAGCGTCAACAGCAGATCGGCCTGTTGCCCGAAGATGAAACGACCATGCTCAGGGCCAAGGACCTGGCACCGATTTACCTCAGCATCCAGCAGCATGCCGATGCCCGCTATTTTGCACTGCCAAGGCTTTTGCAGCGGGTCATCCTGCAGTTTCAGGCCTGCCGTTCGGTCGGTCAGGCCAATGCTCTGATGAACTCCAGCCTGGAGCTGATGCAGCACGAAATCGATCTGCGCTACAACATGCTGCGCTACATCATGTGGCTGATCCCCACGCTGGGATTCATCGGCACTGTGATCGGTATCGCACTGGCATTGTCGGATGCCGCCAACATGCCTGACCTGCAGGATAGTGCCGCTGTGGCCGCCTGGGTGATTACCCTTACCGGCAGCCTGGGTCTGGCATTCAACACAACGTTGATGGCTTTGCTGATGTCCGCCGTGCTGGTGTTCAGCATGCACATCTGCCAGGGCCGTGAAGAAATGGTACTTAACAATGCGGGTCAGTACTGTCTGGACAATCTGATCAATCGCCTCTACGAAGACTGATTTCACAAGGAGTCGCACATGCCGATCAAACGCGGGCCCGATGGCACCCCTGTCGATATTCCCACCCAGCCCCCTCGCCGAGACGCTAGCGATGAAGCCGGTACCTGGACCCCAAACAGACGAGCCGGATCCTTGTTCCCTGACGAACCAGCCACCGAGCCGCCAGCCAGAAAGCAGAATATCGACGCTGATCGCGCTTCTCCCCCTCCCGCTGCAGCCAGTAATGCTGAACCTCGCACCGTGATCCACGGCGGTTACCGCAGATCTGGCAGCTCAGCCGAGCAAGCCACTCCATCACCGACCAGCGCCGCCAGCACAGGCGCCGACCCTATGGAGAACCCTCCAGCCGGTTGGCTGGTGGTGGTCGACGGGCCAGGCAAAGGCAGTGTGCTGACCATAGGGCATGGCCAGAACAGCATGGGACGCTCCAGCAATGAGCGAATCTGCCTGGACTTCGGCGATGCCGAGATATCGCGCAGCAACCATGCTGTCATTACCTATGATCCCCGCGGTCGGCGTTTCTATGTCCAACAGGGCAGCGGCACCAATCTGGTTTACATCGGGGACATGCCGGTACTGGCGCCCATGCCGCTGGAAAACCATGCCGAGCTGCAAATTGGCAATACACGGCTGCGTTTCATTGCCCTGTGCGGAGCCGAGTTTTCATGGCAGGACACTTGAGCGAACTGGCCGAAGACTCCGGCATCCAACTGGATGCCGCCTGGGCTCAGATCCTTGGCACGCGCGAAACTCAGCAGGATTCAGCCTGCATTACTCGCTGGGACAACGGCTTTCATCTGCTGTTGCTGGCCGATGGCATGGGCGGGCACCGTGGTGGAGCTGAAGCCAGCCAACTGGTACTCACTGCCATGCGCGAAGCTTTCGTCGAAAGCCAGCAGACCGACTTGCCAGAACGCCTGCTGGCATCGCTGCAAGCTGCCAACAATCAGCTCGACCAATACCTGGCGCAGCATCCAGATATGGAAGGCATGGGCACTACCCTGTTGGCAGCCTGCGTTGACCAGGACCACCTGTACTGGATCAGTGTAGGCGACAGCCCGATGTGGCTGGTAAGGCAAGGCCGTATGCGCCGGCTGAATGCCAATCATTCAATGGCAGCGGTACTCGACGAGCAATTGGCTGCTGGCAAGGTCAGCGCCGAACAAGCGGCCGATCCGAAGGCCCGCGCGCAATTGCTGGAGGCGGTAATGGGTGACTCAATCGAGTTGATTGACCTGCCACGCTCACCACTGCAACTGCAGGCCGATGACCGTCTGCTGTTGGCCAGTGACGGCATCGAAAGCCTGCCGCCAGAAACAATGGAAGAGCTGCTCAAGCGCCTGGCGCTGGTCGATGCGACAACCCAGGTTGACCACTTGCTCAACGCGGTCAGTGCTTTGGAGCGGCCCTATCAGGACAATACCAGCCTGATTCTGCTCAGAGTACTCACTGAACACAACACTACCGGCCAACAACCATCCTGACTGTGGAGATTCATATGCAAGCCATTCGGCGATGGGGCATCTCAAGCCTGTTGTTGTTCAGTTCCGCAGTGCTAGCCGATCCGGTGATGCACCTGGAGGTCAAACGTGGCAGTACTCTTGCTGCTTCCGGCGTGGCAACACTGGTAGCCGATGGATACTTGCTGACCAGCCTGACGCTGACATCACTTGGCAAGGAGTTGCTGGTCAGCCCACCCGGCTCCCCAGAGTCATCTGCCGCACGCCTGGTAGCGCAGTCTGAAACAGACGATCTGGCCTTGTTACAAGTATCCGGACTGGCCGGCACACCGGTCCGACTGGCCCGGGAAATGCCTGAACGTGGCCGAACCCTGGACGTGGTCGGACGCGACAATCGCAAACAGCGTGGCGTGCTCCTCAGCGAGCCGACCGCTCAACAGGTTGCCCATAGCGCCATGTATGGCCAGAATGCCTTCGGTTCACCATTATTGAACAATTGTGGCGACCTGGTCGGCATCAATCGGGCTCAGGCCAGAGGACTGCTGAACCGCCGTCTTGACGCTCCGAGCCTGCCACTGCGTGCAGCACCGCTGAGCGCGATCACCGAGTTGCTGGCCAGCGCCGACGTCAAGCTGGAACAGGCCAGCGAGCGCTGCCTGTCTCAGGAAGAAATGCTCGATCAGGCTGGCACCGAGGCGCGTGAAAGCGCCGAAGAGCAACAACGTCTTATAGAGCTTCAGGAACAAATCAACCAACGCAATGCCGAACTCGAACGCGCTCGTCTTGAGATCGAAGCGGCACTGACCGAGCAACAAAGGCAACTGGAACAGCAGCGCACCACGCTGGATGAAGCTGAACGCAGCAAGGAAGAACTGGAACAGGAAAAACAGCGCCTGCTCGAAGCAGCCGAAGCCATTCGTGAAGACAAGGAACAGCTGGAGTCGAAGCAGAGCGAGCTGGAAGCTCAACGTGAAACCCTGGAACAACAGCTGCAGTCGACCCAAGCCAATCTCCAGCATGTCATCTATGCCGGTCTTGGGCTGCTGGGATTGCTTATCATCGCCTTTGCAGTACTGCGCAAACGCCGTAAACAACTGCAGCAGGAACAACACCTGAACGCTCAGGCACGCGAGGCTCTGGATGCTGCCAGCCTAACCTGGCAGGACATCCTGCTCAGCGGGGAAGATCCGGATGGCAAGACCCTGCGCATCAAGATCAATGGTACCGCGCTGATCCGCAGCAACGATGGACAGATCATCGGTCGACACCCGGCCTCTGCCGACTACGTGATCAATATTCCCGAAGTTTCCCGCGAGCACCTGCACCTGGTCATTCGAGATAATCGATTGATGGTTGTTGATCTCGCCAGCCGCAACGGCACACGTATTAACGGCACGCGACTGGAAGGTAACCAACCGGCAGAACTGCATGATGGTGACACGCTCAGCCTGGGTACGATTGAGTTAAAAGTGGCCTTCATGGATTCAGCCCAATGAAGATCCGCAACCGTGAACTCAATATTTTCAGTATGTCTGCGCTGGATCTATTCGCCTCCGCCCTGGGCGCTTTCATCATTCTCGCGGTTGTTGCCCTGCCCTTCTTCCCCAACACCAGCCTGTTCAGTGATGCCGAACTGCAAGCCCGCCTGGAAGAAGCCGAAACAACCATTGGCAAGTTGGAAAGCAGCCTGGAACAAACCCGTTCGCAACGTGATAAAGCCGAAGAACAGGCCGCAGACCTTGAGCAGCGCAATCAGGAGTTGTCTGAAGAACTCTCACAAATCCGTGTTGAAGACATGGATCTGGTCATTCTAATCGATGTCACCGGCAGCATGGGCGAGTCCGTCGAAGGACTGAAAAAAGAGATTCAAAACCTGATCAAGGTACTCGACAAAATTACTCCCTCGCTTGCAGTAGGCATCGTCGCTTACGGTGACCGAAAATACGAAAGACCGGTTACCGTGCAACGGTTGATGAGAACAGATAACGCGGCTGAACTGGCTGCGCTGGAGCAGTTTGTCAATGATTTGCGACTGCAACTTGGCATAGGTAGCGGCAGCAACAACGAAACACCTGAAGCCCTGCACCTGGCCATGGCGCGTCTGCCAACCCTGAACTGGCGCAGCGAAGCCCCTGAGCGACATGTGGTGATTTTTACCGATGCCCCCCCTTATCCGGAGGAGCTGAACAATACGGTCTCCATGGCCCGTGACTTTGCCAGCGCACCGCACTATCGTGTTTCTGCCGTACTGGAAGGCAAAAGCAATATTGCCGCCGAAGCGCTCAAGGCCATTGCCGACGCCGGCAATGGCCGATTCGTCGACAGCAACCATGGTGAGACTTTTATGACCTCACTGTTGCTCGCGGTTTTGCGCTGATCAGCGTACCTCTGCCATGCGCCTTTACCAACTGATGGCTCGACTGGACTGGAAGCAACTTGAACAGAGTCTTGTACGGCTTTACCCCGACAGTGCCAGGCATTTGCCTGACTTTGCAGTCGCCTACCGGCAACTGCAACTGATTGAGCCGCTATCCAGTGACATGATCCTGCAAGTCATCCCCATGCCTGGCAGCGCTCTGCATGTTTATGGCTGCAATGGTAGTCGTGTTGACGTAGCCGGCGCGGATAACAGCGAAGAAGCACCAATGGCCCGTTTCAACCTGAGTGCAACAGACTGGGCCGAGTGGCTTGGCATGCGGATATCCCCTGCATTTCTGGCAGTCTGCCCGGCGGACGAACTGGTCACTCATTGCCTGTGGGAAATGACCTATTACGGTTTCAGCCCCGAGGCCATCCGCCAGCGCATTCGTCATTCAACCTCGGGAGCCACTCCATGACGACAATGGTCACCCATCTGCGCACCGCTCTGCTGCTGGCACTGACCAGCATTGCCCCAGGCAGCCTGGCCAACACCGATTTCGTCCCGCACCCGGCTTGCCTTGATCTTGACCTGTATCCGCTCAGCCAGCAGAAACATCTGCCTGCGACCCTGCCATTGAGCAACTGCGCCGCGGCTAAAACTGCCGGCCCGGTTGAAGATCAGCTGGGATTCATTACCTACCAACGGCCACGTGACAACGCCGGCAACCCGCTTGGCTCGGTAGGTTATCAACGCATGGCCGGGCGCCATGCAGAGGTCGCCTACCTGTTGCAGACAAACAGCGGCGGCAATGCAGTATTTCTTGAGCTGCTGACGGGGCGAGAACAACCTGGCGCTGCTGGTCTCGAGCTCCTCGACGCCCGGCGTTATGGTCTGGGTGATCATTGCAACAACGAGTTGGTCGCGCTGTGGAACGAACCCGATGACAGCCTGCGCATGACGCTGCGGGCGTCCGGCCTGACACTGTTGCAGGCACTGGTTGCGCCACGCGGCCTGCCACCAGAGGTGCGGCGAGATATGCCGACCGTCCGTGCACTGTTTGACTCAGGCGCTCTGACCCGCCTGGAGTCGCAGGAACGCCTGTGCCCAGGTGTCATCGAATATCAACTGCAGCCCCCACATACTGAATGGGAGCTGCAGAGGCTGAGTATTGATGTATCTGAGCCAGATGATGAGATTGTTCTTGAACAACTGGTCGAACTGGTTCCCGCGCTGTCGAATGACGGTGCCGCCATGCTGCTTGAAGAACACCTGCCGGCACTGCGAGCCAAACTATTGAGCGCACTGCAGCCGCCACGCATGCCACCGCCGGCCGGTGACCAATCAGACCCGGACTACCTCACTTTCGTGCAATCACTGCGCGACAGCGTACAGTCACGCGATGCCGGTGCCCTGCAGGCACTGACCGCAGCGGACGTCATGCTCGGTTTTGGTGGCAGTGGTGGCCATGCGGATCTGCAACAATGGCTGAGCACGCCACAAATTGCCGTACCGTTCTGGCAGGAGCTGGAACAACTACTGCAACTCGACAGTCTGCGCATGGGTGCCAACACTGTCTGTTTGCCCTATACCAGCTGCGCCCCGGAGCGCATACCGGAGAACTACACGCCGTTTGCCACGCTAGTAGTAACGCAGAACGACGCCAGGCTGCTTGAACGCCCGCAAGCCGACGCGCGCGTACTGCGCATACTTGACTACGATGTACTGCAGGTAGCCGATCCGCTGGAGGAGCCTGAGGCCGACTTTGTGCAGGTGCGCCTGTATGATGGCGAAACAGGCTATCTGCCACTCAGCGCTGTGCGTTCACCACTGGCACTGCGCATGGAAGTTCAGCGCCGTGCCAGTGACTGGCAAATCATCTCACTGCTGGCTGGTGACTAAGCAGCCTCTACCGCCGATGTTGATGCCTATTAGGAGACGCGAATGCTTCCTTTGTTAGCCGCCCTGGTGTTTTCCGGCAGTCTCCAGGCTGCCCCCGCCCACCCCTGTGATCAGGTGTTCAGCCAGGCCGCCATCAGCCCTTCGCCAGAGCTGGCGCTAGAGCGCCTGGGGGGCTGCCTGGCTGCTCCGGCTGAGCCACATGTGCATGCACGCGTTGCCGTGGAAATGGCTCAATTGTCACTTGATAATGGGCGCCATGAGGACGTCTCGCGCTATCTGGAAATCCTCAGATTGATGCTGCAGACTTGGCCGCCGGCTGACAGTTCAACACACGCAAACTGAACGCCTCGAACTCCACATCCACTGGTTTCTGTAGTCGTTGACTCGCAACCAGACATGGCAGCACATTGGGAGTGGCCAGTAGCAGCGCCGCCTTCTCCCTGACACTCACTCGGTAACCCTCCTCCGCCGCCACGAAGTGGATGGCCTGGACCGTCAAGCGCTCGTTCAACAGCGGCTCGCTCGGGGCAGCCTGGGCCAGGGCGCTGAACGCAAGCAACAAAGCACAGGCGCTGCAGCGCATCCAACTGTCCATCAGTTGGCGTCCGCCCCCATGGATTCCATCAGGGCTTCGAAAGCGCCTACTGATCCCAGACTACGAGCCCGGGCCAACAAACCGGCACACCCCTCTTCAATTGAACGGTATTGCTGATTAGCCTGTTGCCGCAGCTCTGGTGTCCCTGCACGCAAAGCCTCTACATGATTATGGCCAATGGCAGCGGCATACAGGCGATCCTGCTCAAAGTCGCTGGCGAAATCACGCTGATGCAAGCGCTGCAACTGACTAGCCATCCGATTGTAGGTTTCGCCACGCTCACGCACCTCACGCGCACGAAGCAAATGCACGGAGCCGGCATATTCCGGGGCCGGTTGACTGGCGATTGTCTCCGCTTCATAGCTGCTCAAAATCGGCATGTAACCCAAACACAGCCCAGGCGTAAACTGCGCGCTGGCAACTCCAGGCGCACTCAGCCCCAACAACAGTAGCAGACGCGGTACATAGGACGGCATATTCAGCTCTCCGCAAATAATTGCACTATAGCATCAAGCTTTGGCTGATCAGGTTTGAGCGTAACGGTGTTTCTGGTTGGTGTCGTCAGGGGCCTGAGGAATGCCCCAAGCGCGAGCAGATGCTCGCGCTTCCTGGGCGGACGTTGGGGTTAGTGACTGATCATCCAGGGCCGGGCGGAGGGGAACATCTTTTCGCCGTTGGCGGTCCAGAACAGTTTCGATTTGCCGAGTTTCTGATGGGCGCAGCCGCAGCCCTTGCCGTGTTTGTGCTCGTGCCGGGCCTGTTCTTCGGCGCGGTACTCGGGCGTGGACAGGATCGGGCTGTGCATGGCCTTTTCGTTGCGGCCCCTGGCCTTGCGCTCGCTGTCGTCGACCTTGAACAGGTGGCTCGGCAGCAGGATCACTTTGGCTGACATCACGCCGCACTGCGGGCAGGGCTGCGGTTTGTCGAACTCGTCCATGGTCGCCAGGGCATGGAAAATCCCATGCTCCTGGCACTTGTAGTCATACAAGGGCATGGCGGCTTACTCCTTGTCTTTCGACAGCGGTACGTCCATGCCGCCGGAGACTTTGGTTTGCGGGCCGCTGGCGCTGGGGTTGATGTCGAAATCGAAGATGCCGGTCGGCAGCCACAGGGTGGCGCAGGCGTTGGGTACATCTACCACGCCGCTGATATGCCCTTCGACCGGGGCGCAACCCAGCAACGCATAGGCCTGGGCCTTGCTGTAGCCAAACTTGGTCAGGTATTCGATGGCATTGAGGCAGGCCTGGCGGTAGGCGATATGCACGTCCAGGTAGTGCTGCTTGCCCTGCTCGTCGACCGAGATGCCTTCGAAGATCACGTAATCGTCGTAGCGCGGCTTGATCGGGCTGGGCTTGAAGATCGGGTTCTTGATGCCGTACTTGGCCATGCCGTCCTTGATCAGGTTGACCCGCAGGTGAATCCAGCCAGCCATTTCAATGGCGCCGCAGAAGGTGATTTCGCCGTCACCCTGGCTGAAGTGCAGATCGCCCACCGACAGCCCGCCGCCCTTGACGTAGACCGGGAAGTAGACCTTGGAGCCGCGCGACAGGTCCTTGATGTCGCAGTTGCCGCCATGCTCACGCGGCGGCACGGTGCGCGCGCCTTCGGCAGCGGCCTTGGCTTTGGCCTCGCCGCTCAGGCGGCCCATGTGCGCGGTTTCGGCATAGGGCAAGTTGGCCAGGCCGGGGACGCGTTCGGGGTCGGTTTCAAACAGTTCGGTTTCGCGCTTGTTCCACTCTTCGAGCATTTCCTTGGATGGCAGACAGCCGATCAGGCCGGGGTGGATCAGGCCGGCGAATTCGACATTCGGGATGTGCCGGGACTTGGTGAACATGCCGTTGAAGTCCCAGATGGATTTTTGCGCTTCGGGGAAGTGTTCGGTCAGGAAGCCGCCGCCGTTCTGCTTGGAGAAGAAGCCGTTGAAGCCCCACTGGCTTTCGTCGAAGGTGCCGATGTCGAGGATGTCGACTTCCAGCAGGTCGCCGGGCTCGCAACCTTCCACGCCAATCGGGCCGGACAGAAAATGCACCTGGGTCAGATCGACGTCGCGCACGTCGTCGGCGCTGTCGTTGTTGGCGATCTGGCCGCCGGTCCAGTCGTAGCATTCGAGGATGAAATCGTCACCGGGTTTGACCGTGGCGACCATGGGAATGTCCGGGTGCCAGCGGTTGTGGACCATGTCGTTTTCGTAGGGCGACTTTTTCAGATCGATCTTGATGATGGTGTCAGCCATTGTCAGCTCCTGAGGGCAGATGGGGGTCGAAATGAACTACCGGGTCACTATCGCCAAGCGCTGGCCTGGCGACCATTCGTGAAATGACACCCCTGTCTACGTCATTTGACGTAGGTGGTGTGGGGAGGCTGATTCAGGGGTGGGGATGTCTTTGTGGATTGCCACGGCGCTGCGCGCCTCGCAATGACGAGGTTGGGGGCGGTGGATTGCTGTGGCGGCGGATGGTCGCCCCTGCGCTTTGCAATAAAGGGGTTGGGGACGGTACACCGATGCCTGGCCCCTTCCCCGTCATCGCGAAGGCCGCAGGCCTGTGGCGATCCAGGGTTAGTCGGTGGGGAAGACTTGTAGTTGTCCGTTCTGGTAGTCGGCGATGAACAGGCTGGCGCTGGGGGTTTGCAATAGGGCGTGGGCGAGTCTTGGGGTGAGTATTTGGCGTACCTGGCGCGTCAGATCGCGGGCGCCGTAGCGGCGGTCATAGCCCTGGCACAGGAAATGGCGGGCACTGGCGGTGATGCGCAGTTCGGCCTGCTGTTTGGCCAGACGGCGGTTCAGGCGTTGCAGTTCAAGCTCCAGCAAAGGTTCGCTAAGGTCATCGCTCAGGCGCTGGTATTGGACGATATGGTCGATGCGGTTGATGAACTCGGGGTCAAAGCGCTGGCCCAGGGCCTGGTCTAGGATCTGCCGTTCCTGCGCCGCCTGCGGTCTGAGCCAGCGCCGCCAGCCGTAGCGGAAACGGCCGTGGTAGCGCGCCAGTTCAGCGGCACCGAGATTGCTGGTGAGAAAGATCAGGCTATTTCGAAAATCCAGCGTGCGGTTACCGGCCGGCAGGGTCAGTTGGCCGGCGTCGAGGACGTTGAGCAGGGTGCGGATGACCTCACTGCTGGCCTTTTCCAGCTCGTCGAACAGGACGATGCCGGGCTTGCTGTAGCTGCCGCGGATCTTGTCGGCATCGAACAGGGTGTGGCCTTCCTTGCTGCCGACGTAGCCGGGTGGTGCGCCAGTCAGTGCCGAGGCGTAGTGTTCCTGGCTGAGGGTGTTCATGTCGATGCGGCACAGGGCGTCCGGGCTGCCGTGCAGCGCTTCGGCCAGTACCCGCACGGTTTCGGTCTTGCCGACCCCGGTCGGGCCCATCAGCAGGCAGACGCCGAGCGGTCGATGTTCCGGGGCCAGGTCGGCGCGGATGACCTGCAACAGCTCAGTTAGGGTATCGAGCGCGGCGTTCTGGCCGATGATACGCTGGTGCAGGAGTTGGCTGACCTGTTGCGGGTCGAAAGTAAAGCGGGTCTGGCGCAGGCCGGTTTTGCTCGGGCGCTGGGCCAGCAGGTCGCGGTTGGCGGCAAGGCGTTCGTTGGCGAAGGGCATGGACCTGTCCTTGTGTGTGGTAGTGAATGGATTGCCACGGCACTGCGTGCCTCGCAATGACGGGGGTGGGTCCGTATTGCCACGGCGGCGGATGGCCGCCCCCTGCGCCTCGCAATGACGGGGGTGGGGCGGTGGATTGCCGCGTCGCTGGCGCTCCTCGCAATGACGAGATTGGGGGGGGGCCACGCCACCCTGCTCCCCGCAATGACGGGAGAGTGAGTGCGTTACGCCGGTATTTGGCTCCCCTCCCCGTCATCGCGAGGCCGTAGGCCGTGGCGATCCATGCCGGCAACTCAGCCCCAGGCGCCCTTCTCCTTGCCGGCCACTGGCAGTTCACCTACTGGGCAGTCAGCAACGCCTACCGTGCTGCGGGTCATGGCTTCGACCTGGTCGCGGGCTTTTTCTGCGTCCATGACCCAGGTGCGGTAGAAGTCGAACGGGCAGTCGGCCACGCCACGGTCCCCATCGCCGGAGTTGAACACGCCGGTATAGCCACGGTGCAGCAGTTTGAACAGGTGGTTCTGCGACTGGTCATTGGCGCGCGCGTCGCGGATTTGGCTGACCGACAGCTGGGCATACTGCACGCCCATGTCTTCCTCGCCGCATTCGCCCAAGGTACGACCGTCGAAGCCGATGATCGCCGAGTGGCCGAAGTAGGAATACACGCCGTCAAAACCGGTGGCGTTGGCCACCGCGACGTAACAGTTGTTAGCCCAGGCCATGCTCTTGGCCATCATGATCTGCTGTTCCTTGGCCGGGTACATGTAACCCTGGCAACGAACGATCAGTTCGGCGCCCTTCATCGCGCAGTCGCGCCAGATCTCCGGGTAGTTGCCGTCGTCGCAGATGATCAGGCTGATTTTCAGGCCCTTGGGGCCTTCACTGACGTAGGTGGTGTCCCCCGGATACCAGCCTTCGATCGGACACCAGGGGATGCACTTGCGGTACTTCTGCACGATCTCGCCGTCGCTGTTGATCAGCACCAGGGTGTTGTACGGCGCCTTGTGCGGGTGTTGTTCGTGGCGTTCGCCGGTCAGCGAAAACACGCCCCAGGTGTTGGCGTCACGGCAGGCCTGGCTGAAGATCGCGGTTTCATCGCCGGGGATGCTGGCGGCAGTGGCCATCATCTCGTCGTTGTCGTACATGATCCCCATGGTGCTGTATTCGGGGAAGATCACCAGGTCCATGCCAGGCAGGCCCTGCTTCATGCCGCGAATCATGTCGGCGATCTTGTGCGCATTCTCAAGCACCTGCTCGCGGGTATGCAGGCGCGGCATCTTGTAGTTCACCACGGCAACGCCGACGGTGTCCTTGCTGCTGGAAATGTCACCATGACGCATGGCGGACTCCTTATCTGTGATGGCTGGTCAGACGGCCAGGTAGGAAGCGATCTTGGCTTCGTCGACGCTGGCTCTGAGTTCTTCGTGGACGATCTCGCCCTTTTCGATCACCAGGATGCGGTCGGCGATATCGAGGGCGAACTTGAGTACCTGTTCGGAAACAATTATCGACAGGCCACGCTGGTCGCGAATCATCTTCAGGGTGCGGGCCATGTCGCTGATGATCGACGGCTGGATGCCCTCGGTCGGCTCGTCGAGCAACAGCAGTTTGGGGTCGCTGGCCAGGGCGCGAGCAATCGCCAACTGTTGCTGCTGGCCGCCAGACAGGTTGCCGCCACGCCGTGAGCGCATTTCCAGCAGTACCGGGAACAGGTCGTAGAGGTCGGTCGGTACGTTGCGCCGGCCTGTGACGGTCAGGCCGGTTTCGATGTTTTCCTTGACCGTCATGGTCGAGAAGATCATCCGCCCCTGGGGGACATAGGCCAGCCCGGCCTTGACCCGCTGGTGGCTTTTCAAACCGGCGACTTCGCGCTCATCCAGGGTCACGCTGCCACCCTGGCTGGGGATCACGCCCATCAGCGACTTCATCAGGGTGGTCTTGCCCATGCCGTTGCGACCCATGATGGCGACGATTTCGTTCTTGCCGACGCTGAAGTTGAGATTGCGCAGAATCTGGCTCTGCCCGTAGGCCACGCTGTAATCGGATACGTTCAACATGCTCTGCCCTCTCAATGACCCAGATAGACTTCGATGACCTTGGGGTCGGCCTTGACCTTCTCCGGCGAGCCCTCGGCGAGAATGCGGCCCTGATGCAGCACCGTGACCTTGTCGGCGATTTCCGCGACGAACTGCATGTCGTGTTCGATCACGATCATGGTGTGTTCCTTGGCGATCTCGCGCAGCAGCACGGCGGTCTGCCGGCGCTCATTCACCGACATGCCGGCCACCGGCTCATCGAGCATCAGCAGTTCGGGTTTCTGGATCAGCAGCATGCCAATCTCCAGCCACTGTTTCTGGCCATGGCTGAGCAAATCGGCCTGGGTGTGCAGATGCTCGGAGAGGAAAATCCGCCCGGCGATTTCCTCGATGCGCGCCACCACCTCAGCGGTGCGCTTGAAGGCCAGGCTGCCGAACACCCCACGCCCGCTGGGATAGGAAATTTCCAGGTTCTCGAACACGGTCAGGTCCGGGTAGATCGACGGGTTCTGGAACTTGCGCCCGACTCCGGCTTTGACGATCTGGTGCTCCTTAAGCCGGGTCAGTTCGCGGTTACGGAAACGGATCGATCCGTCTGTGGCTTTGGTGCGTCCGCAGATCAGATCCAGCACCGTGGTCTTGCCGGCGCCGTTGGGGCCGATGATCACGCGGATCTCGTTCTGGTCGACATAGAAGCTCAGGTCGTTGACCGCCTTGAAGCCGTCGAACGAGACCGTGAGCCCTTCCACGGCGAGGATGAAATCGGTATTGGATCCCTGGCTCATGAGCTGGCTCCCTGGCTGCTGGGTTGAAGAACGTCAATGCGCGGCTCGCCCGGCTTGCCGAACAGGCGATCAAGCAGCCGGTCGACATGCGGCGCCACCCAGTTGGCATACAGGCCGGCAATGCCGTTGGGCAGCGCCAGCACCACGCCGATGAAGATCAGGCCCATGGCGAACAGCCACAGATCCGGGAAGCTCTCGCCGAACAGGGTCTTGGCTACGCTGACCAGCAGCACGCCGTAGACCGCACCAATGATCGACAACCGGCCACCGACAGCGCAGAAGATCACCATCTCGATCGATGGCACTACCCCGACGAAGCTCGGCGACATGAAACCTTCCTGCAGGGTGAACATGGCCCCGCCGATGCCGGCAAAGGCGGCGCCGACGCAGAACACGAAGACCTTGAAGTTGGCGATGTCGTAGCCGGAAAACCGCACCCGGTCCTCCTGCCCGCGCATCGCCACCAGAATCCGCCCGGTCTTGCTGCGGCGGATGTACTGGGCGACCAGCAGGCAGACGAACAGCAGCGCCACGCAGACGAAGTAGAGGATGTAGCTGGCCTCGTCGGTGTGGATGTTCCAGCCCTTGAGCGTGCGCAGGTCGGTGATGCCATTGACCCCGCCGGTCAGGCCCTGCTGACCGATAATCAGGATGGTCAGAATCGCGGCAATCGACTGGGTGATGATGGCGAAATACACCCCGCCGACCCGACGCTTGAACATCGCCACGCCGATCAGGTAGGCGACGATGCTCGGCACCACCACCACGGCGACAATGGCGAAGGTCAGGCTGTAGAAGGGTTCCCAGAACCATGGCAGTTCGGTGATGCGATTCCAGTCCATAAAGTCGGGAATACCCGGAGTGGTCTGGATCGCGGTATTTTCCGGGGTCGAGGCCTCAAGCTTGAGGTACATGGCCAGAGCGTAGCCGCCCAGACCGTAGAACACCCCCTGCCCCAGGCTGAGGATGCCGCCATAGCCCCAACACAGCACCAGGCCGACGGCGACGAAGGCAAAGCTGAGGAACTTGCCGACCTGATTCAGACGCATCACGTCCAGCGCCAGCGGCAGCGCCACCAGCAACACCAGCGCCAGCACCAGGAACGACAGCAGATCCTGGCGCGGCATGAACTCCTTGAAGGATGAGAATGGCATGACGGGCTCCTCCTAGCGGCGCACTTTGAGACTGAACAACCCCTGGGGGCGGAACATCAGGATGATCACCACCACCAGCAGGGTCAGTACCTTGGCCATCGAACCGCCCATGAAGAATTCCATGATCGATTGCGACTGCGAGATGCTGAATGCCGAGGCGACCGTGCCGAACAGGCTGCCGGCGCCGCCAAACACCACCACCAGGAAGGTGTCGACGATGTACAGCTGGCCGGAGCTGGGGCCGGTGGAACCGATCATGGTGAAGGCGCTGCCGGCGACCCCGGCAATGCCACAGCCCAGGGCGAAGGTCAGGCGATCTACCCGGGCCGTGTTGATGCCCACGGCGCCAGCCATGTCGCGGTTCTGCACCACGGCGCGCACCTGCTTGCCCCAGCGCGAGCGGTACATCAGCACCGCCACGGTGACTGTGGCCAGCACCGCCAGGGCCATGACGAACAGACCGTTGATCGGCACCTCGATCATGTCGGTGAGCTGGTAGGAACCCATCAGCCAGTCGGGGATCACCACCCCGACCTCACGGGCGCCGAAGATCGAGCGATAGGCCTGCTGCAGAATCAGGCTCAGGCCCCAGGTGGCCAGCAGAGTGTCCAGCGGGCGATGGTAAAGAAAGCGTATCAGCCCCCATTCGACGATCACCCCGAGCAACGCCGCAGCGAAGAAGGCGAAGACGATGGCGAACAGGAAGTAGGAACCGAACAGTTCGGGAAAGTGGTTGGCGAACAGGTTTGAGGTCATGTAGGTGACATAGGCACCGAGGATCATGAACTCACCATGCGCCATATTGATGACCCCCATCTGGCCGAAAATGATGGCCAGGCCCAGGGCCATAAGAACGAACACCGCGAACAGGATCAGACCGGCAAAACCCTGCATGGCAAAGATCGCGGTCAGCTCGGCGGCAGAGAAGTCAGAGAACATGGTCCTTCCTCCGGCAGATGGACAGGCAAACCAGGCAAAACGGTCCCGCCGGCCGACTGGCCGGCGGGGTCTACAGGCTTACTGGTAACCGGCTGGGAACGGATCGGGTTCCATCAGCTCGTCGGTCTCGTAGACCACCTTGAACTGGCCGTCACGCTGGGCGTGACCGATGCGGGTCTTGGACCACAGGTGGTGGTTTTCGTGGATGCGCACGTAACCTTCCGGTGCGGTGGTCAGCTCGATGCCCGGCGAGGCTTCGCGCACGCGGTCAACATCGAACGAGCCGGCCTTCTCCACAGCGGCCTTCCACAGCCAGGGCCCGAGGTAGGCGGCCTGGGTGACGTCGCCGATCACCGCATCAGCACCCCAGCGGGCCTTGAAGGCTTCGACGAAAGCCTGGTTGTTTTCATTCGGCAGACTCTGGAAGTACTTCATCGAGGCATAGGCACCCTCGATGTTGTCACCACCGATGCCGAGGATTTCATCCTCGGTGACCGAGATGGTCAGCAGAGTGAAGTCTTCCTTGGTCATGTCCAGACCTGCGGCCTTGAGCTGGCGGTAGAAGGCCACGTTGGAGCCGCCCACCACCGAGGCGAAGATCACGTCCGGCTTGCGCAGGCGAATGCGGTTGATCACCGAGTTGAAGCTGGTGTGGCCGAGCGGGAAGTAGTCCTCACCGACCACCTGGCCACCCAGGTGCTGCTCGATGTGGGTACGGGCGATCTTGTTCGAGGTGCGTGGCCAGATGTAGTCCGAGCCGATCAGGTAAAAGGTCTTGGCACCCTTGTCTTCAGACACCCAGTCAAGCCCGGCAAGAATCTGCTGAGTGGCTTCCTGGCCGGTGTAGATCACATTGGGCGACTGCTCCAGCCCCTCGTAGAAGGTCGGGTAGTAGAGCATGCCATTGTTGCGCTCGAAGATCGGCAGTACCGCCTTGCGCGAGGCCGAGGTCCAGCAACCGAATACCGCCGCCACCTTGTCCTGGCGCAGCAGTTTATTGGCACGGTCGGCGAAGGTCGGCCAGTCACTGGCGCCGTCTTCCTGAACGTATTCGATCTGCCGTCCGAGTACCCCGCCCATGGCGTTGATCTGCTCGATGGCGAGAATCTCGGCCTGCACCGAGCCCTCTTCACTGATCGCCATGGTGCCGGTGATCGAGTGCAGGATGCCGACCTTGACGGTGTCGTCGGTTACCGCCAGGCCAGTGGTGTTGACCTCGGCGGTGCTCGGGTTGGCCGTGGCGGTCAGGCTGATGCCTGACAGCAGCACGGCGGCGGACATGGCCGCGATCGAACGCGCCAGAAAACTGCGGCGGGACAGCTTGGGTTTGGAGTGCTCCATGGTGATTCCTCGTGTCGGTGAAACTGGGAAAAAACGGCACCACCGGGGCAGATCCGGTGATGCCTTAAGCGCACGACTCGCATTCTGCTAAGCACCCATCAAGCTGCCCATTCGACAAATACCCCAGCCGCCTACGTCATTTGACGCATGGCCGGCAGGTTCGCTGCGGTATAGAAATGAGCGCGGTTATATGTATTCAGAACGGCCTGCCCGATGCGAACCACGCATGGATTGCCACGGGCCTGCGGCCCTCGCAATGACGGTGAGTGAAGGCGATGGTGGGAGGGGGTGTTACGACGCCAGCACCAAGGTTCCACACCCTGTCATTGCGAGGAGCAAGGGGGCGGCCATCCGCCGACGTGGCAATCCAAACGCCCTGCCCGGCACGAACCACGCATGGATTGCCACGGGCCTACGGCCCTCGCAGTGACGGTGAGTGAAGGCGATGGTGGGAGGGGGGCTGACGGGAAAGGAGCAGATGGAAGGCTCGCTTAAATAGACAAGCTGGCATGTATATTGAGAGAGCCTGCCAGGGGGCGGCCAGTGCAGCGTTACAGCGAACTGGCCATCCGGATATCGCACCATGCCGGTGCAGATCGAGCCGCCAGTGTCACCAGAACTGGCACCAAGGGGAGCCCATGACTGCCAGGCAACACATCTTCCGCGTGCGCCGCAACTACAACCAGTGGGTCGCCAACGAGACGCTGGAGGACTACGCCCTGCGCTTCACCGCCAAAAGCGCCCGACGCTGGCCGGCGTCACGGGTGGCCGGTACTGCGCTGGGGGCGATTTCGTTTCTGGCCATGGAGGCGATTGGCGGCGCCATTACCCTGCATTACGGTTTTACCAATGCGGTGGCGGCAATTCTGGCGGTCAGTCTGGTGATTCTGCTGACCGCCATCCCGATCAGCTATTACGCTGCCCGCTACGGAGTCGACAGCGATCTGCTGACCCGCGGTGCCGGCTTTGGTTACATTGGCTCGACCATCACCTCGCTGATCTACGCCAGCTTCACTTTCATCTTCTTTGCCCTGGAAGCAGTGATCATGGCCATGGCGCTGGAGTTGCTGTTCGGCGTGCCGCTGGCGCTGGGCTACATCATTTGCGCGCTGGTGATCATTCCGCTGGTGACCCATGGCATCACCCTGATCAGCCGCTTCCAGCTATGGAGCCAGCCCTTCTGGATCATCCTGCAACTGGTTCCGTTCGTCTTCATCATCTATGCCGACGCCAGCGCAGTGCAGGACTGGACCCAGTTCGCCGGCCGCGAGCCGGGCAGCGATCCGGCCAGCGGGCTGAACCTGCTGATGTTCGGCGCCGCCGCCGCGGTGATGTTCTCGCTGATCGCCCAGATTGGCGAGCAGGTCGACTTTCTGCGTTTTGTGCCCAAGGCCGAGCCCGGTAAAAGTCTGCGCTGGTGGGCGGCGGTGATGGCCGGCGGGCCGGGCTGGATCATTATCGGCGCACTGAAAATTCTGGCCGGCTCGTTTCTGGCCGTGCTGGCGTTGAACCACGGAGTGCCCTACGAGGAGGCCGCCGACCCGACCCGCATGTACATGATCGCCTTCGGCTACCTGACCAACTCGCCACAGGTGGCGCTGGCGGCTGCCGGCATTTTCGTGATCCTGTGCCAGGTCAAGATCAACGTCACCAACGCCTATGCCGGCTCGATTGCCTGGTCCAACTTCTTTTCCCGGCTGACCCACAGCCACCCCGGCCGGGTGGTCTGGCTGGTGTTCAACGTCAGCATCGCGCTGCTGGTGATGGAGCTGGGGGTATACCGGGCGCTGGAAGAAACCCTGGGCTATTACGGCATCATCGCCACCGCCTGGGCCGGCGCATTGGTGGCCGATCTGGTGATCAACAAACCGCTCGGACTATCGCCCAAGCATATCGAGTTCAAGCGTGCGCATCTGTATGACATCAATCCGGTGGGGGTCGGCGCCATGCTGCTGGCCACCCTGGTCGGTATGCTGGGCTTTGCCGGGTTACTCGGTGAGGTGGCGCAGGCTCTGGCACACTTCATTGCCCTGGGCACTGCCCTGCTCTGCGCCCCGCTGATCGCCTGGATGACCGGCGGACGTTATTACCTGGCGCGCGAGGTGATCCGCCTGCAACCCGAGGCTGACGAACGGCTGGCCTGCTGCGTGTGCGAGAACCGTTTCGAGCCCGAAGACATCACCCATTGCCCGGCCTATGGCGGGCAGATCTGCTCGCTGTGCTGCTCGCTGGATGCCCGCTGCGGCGACTACTGCAAGCCCGGCGCCGGCTATGCCGAACAAATGCGCGGTTTGCTACGGCTGCTGCTGCCCGAGCGGCTGATGCCACGGGTCGGCTCACGGATCGGGCATTTTCTTGGTCTGCTGGTGTTAATCAATGGCGTTACCGGACTGCTGCTGGCACTGATTTACTACCAGACACCATTCAGCGACAGCGCCACCCAGGCCCTGCTGGCCAGCACCCTGTGGAAGGTGTTTTTCATTCTTCTGATCATTACCGGAGTGATCAGTTGGCTGTTTGTACTGGCCAATGACAGCCGCCGGGTCGCCCAGGAGGAATCCAACCGGCAGAACCGCCTGCTGCTGGAAGAGATCGAAGCCCACGAGCTGACCGACCGCGCGCTGCAACAGGCCAAGGAGCAGGCTGAAGCCGCCAACCAGGCCAAGAGTCGTTACCTGACTGGCATCAGCCATGAGCTGCGCTCACCGCTCAATGCGGTACTCGGTTACGCCCAACTACTGGAACAGGACCCGCAGATTCCGGAAATCCGCCGCCCGGCGCTGGGGGTAATTCGCCGCAGCGGCGAGTACCTGGCCGATCTGATCGAAGGGCTGCTGGATATTTCCAAGATTGAGGCCGGACGCCTGGAGCTACACCTGAGCGAAGTGCGCATCGACCTGCTGCTCGATCAACTGGTCCACATGTTCCGCCTGCAGGCCGAGGCCAAGGGCCTGGCGTTCGAGTTCCACTGCCAGGATCGCCTGCCGCGCTGGGTACGTACCGACGAAAAGCGCCTGCGCCAGATTCTGATCAACCTACTGTCCAACGCGATCAAATACACCGAGTCCGGGCATGTGCGCCTGACCCTGCGCTACCGCAGCGAGGTCGCCGAGTTCAAGGTCGAAGACAGTGGCGAGGGTATTCGTCGCGAGGATCTCGAACGCATCTTCCAGCCCTTCGAGCGGGTGCGCAATCCCGGCTCGACCGCCTTCGGCACCGGGCTGGGACTGACCATTACCAAGCTGCTGTGCGAAATCATGGGCGGCGACATCAGCGTGCAGAGCCACCCGGGCCAGGGCAGCACTTTCAAGGTCGCACTGCTGCTGGCCAGCGCCCGACGCGACAGGCCAGACGATCCGCCCCCGGCACTGCGGCCACCGCACGGCTATGCCGGCCCGACCCGGCGCATTGTGGTGATCGACGACGAAGACTCGCACCGCCAGTTGATGACCAACCTGCTAACACCTTTGGGCTTTGAGGTACAGACCCTGGCCAACCCATTGCTGGCGGTGGAGCTGCTGCGCCAGCAACCAGCCGACCTGCTGCTGCTCGATCTGAATATGCCCGGTCAGGACGGCTGGAGCCTGCTGACCGAACTGCGCGCCAGCGGCTGCACCACACCGGTTATCGTGCTGTCCGCCGATGCCGCCGACGGCGGCCAGTCTCAGGTACCGGCACTGCATCAGGGCTACTTTATCAAGCCGGTGCAACTGGCCCAGTTGCTCGAACAGATCGGCCTGCTGCTGCAATTGCAATGGCGCCATGAACCGGCGATGCCGGCAGCTCACACACAACCTGCGCCAACCCCGGCCACGCCCCTGCCCGGCCTGCCGACCTTGCAGGCACTGGCGTCCATCGGCCATCGCAAGGGCCTGCTCGAAGCGCTGTACCAGCTGCGCGAGCAAGACAGCGCCCGCCATGACTACTACAACCAACTGATCGGCCTTGCTGAGGCCTTCCAATTCGAAGCCCTGCAGCAACGGCTTCAGGTAACCGACCATGAATGCTCTTGAACGCCCACGCGACACCATCCTGATAGTCGATGACGCTCTGGACAGTGTCCGCATGCTCAACGACGTACTGGAAAATGCCGGCATGACCGTACTGGTCGCCCTAGAAGGTGCCCAGGCTCTGAACATCACCCGCAACATCACTCCTGACCTGATCCTGCTCGATGCGCTGATGCCGAACATGGACGGCTTTGAAACCTGCCGCCAGCTCAAGACCAACCCGGCGCTGACCGATGTGCCAATTATTTTCATGACCGGCCTGAGCGACACAGAACATGTGGTCATGGGCCTGAACAGCGGTGGCGTGGACTACGTCAACAAACCGATCAAGGCAGACGAACTGCTGGCCCGCATGCAGGTCCATCTGGCCAACGCCCGCATGGCCCAAAGCGCCCGCATGGCACTGGATCACACCGGCCATTACCTGTTCGCCGTGGATGCCAGAGGCGAACAACTCTGGGCCACCCCGCAGGTCAGCCAGCGCTTGCACCAGTGCGGCTATGCGCATACCGACGACCTCCAGCAACTGGCCGGCGAACTGGCCACCTGGCTCAGCCACTCCCCCCAACCTGGCCACCACCTGACCCCGGCGCGGGCCAGCAAAGACGGTCCGGTAATCGAATTTCTCGCCAGCGTATCAGCCCAGGAACACCTGCTGCGGCTGGTCGACAACCCGCGCAGCGACGACGCCTGCGAACGCCTGCGCGACCACTTCGGCCTGACCGGGCGCGAAGCCGACGTGATGCTGTGGATCGCCAACGGCAAGACCAACCGCGAAATCGGCCAGATCCTCGACATGAGCCCACGCACGGTGAACAAGCACCTGGAACAGGTGTTCCGCAAACTGGGGGTGGAGAATCGCACGGCCGCGGCTGCGGCAGCGATTCGGTGTTTGGCGCGGTTTTGAGGCGACTCAGCCTGTGATTCGCCTGGCCAGGGCTCAGCGCTTCAACCACGCAAGCACTTGCTCAACCAACTGCTCCGGCGTCTGCCGGGTCGAGTCCAGACGCAGTAGCGGGCAATGCAGGTTCTTTTCGATCCAGGTTTCGTGCATCAGCAAGCTGCGAGTATGCAGGTCGCCCTGTTCATAACCAGAGGCCCACTCGAGAAAAGCCTGACTTTGCGCGTGCATGTCGCCGCCGGGCTGGATGCGATTGCCATAGCGTTGCAACTCACGCCGACGCAGACGTCGCATGCGCGCTTCATCGTCCAGGCGCAGAAACAACGCGTGGCTGAATGACGGAATCAGCGCCTCACCCCAACTGCACAGCGAACCGCTCAGCACCCAACTTGACGCCTGAGCCGACTGCTCGCTGATCATTGCCACCCGCTCCTGCGGTGGCCGCTTGTGCAGGTAAGGCGGCTCGCTGGGCAACCAGTAGAAATCATCGGTGTCCAGGTGGAGCCAGCCGCAGCGCTCGGCCAGTGCGCGCGCCAGAGTGGTGGCACCCGAACCAGACGCACCGAAAATGTGTAACCTAACCGCCATCGACTCACAGACCTCTCAAATGCGCAGCACTGCTTCTAACCTGACCTGATCACTCATACCGACGCTGGATGCGCTCCAGTCCACCCGATTGGCGCAGTTGCTCCAAGGCCTTGGCCCAGGAGGCTACCAGTTCGTCCTCACAGTCGCGACTGAAGGCGATATACAGCGATGAACGAAAGATCTCAATGGGAATTTGCCGCAGAGCCCCAGAGGCAATGTTCAATTGGCGTCTGTGGTAAGCCACCCCCGCAGCAGTGTCGCCTACGATGATGTTGGTGCGCCCGGCCAGCAGCATCAGATAGAGCTGCTGGCTCGTGGTCGCACTTTTGTCCAGGTTGCCAAAACCCAGCGACTGCAACGTCTCGGGCACCAGGCCGGCATGTCGTGTGGTGATCTGCGGGGCACGCAGCAGTTGCTCCAGAGAGTTCACAGGCTGAGACGTGTTGGCCAACTGATAGGGGTAAATGGACTCTTCCACGATCGGCCCAACCCATTTGTATAACGGCTCGCGCTCTGCTGTGCGGAACAGGGAATACATGATGGTCTTCGGCCGGCTGGTCAATACGCGGGCGGCTCGCATACTGGGCAGCATCACCACCTCAAAGTCATCCCCGGTCAACGCCATGATTGCCCGAACGATCTCCGTGGTCATGCCGGTTAACTGGTTGTTCTCCTTATAGTTGTACGGTGCCCACTCTTCGGTAACGACCTGATACTGCTCGGCCCTGGCAAGGGTGCCGAGCAAGAGACCGAGCAGGGCTGCAATGAATGTCCGATATTTCACGTGTTCTGCCTGGGGGTCTGGGCAATACTCAAGAGTAGCTCTGACTAAAAGGGCACTACAAGCGTAGACCCTGACACGCACCTGACGCTTGGTCTAGTACCAAGGAGGAGGCAGCGTTATAGGTGGCGGAGAGTGGGATTATCCGGCGCCTTTGGCACAGACTCGGTCGAACCGCGAGGGTTCTCACTCAGCTTTGTCTGGCGGAGAGAGTCCGTCTAACTGATATACGCCACAACCCATCATTTACCACTCGACCTCGCTAAAAGCGGGGCTTTCAGCTAATATCTTTCCGCTAAGTGCCGCTGAGTTGCAACACAATCCGGCACCATAGGTATGGGCTAGGGTATGGTCTGAAGAGTGAGCAGTGAGCATCTGCCACGCAGGGCTGACCAACGACGGGAACGGGCTGTACTTTAAAGTTACCAAGACCGGAAGCACAAGCTGGATCTTTCGATACAAAATCAACTACAAATCCCGAGACATGGGGCAGGGTCCTTACCCCGCGGTCGGGCTGGCGGATGCACGGGAGCAAGCCGCCCGCTCTTCCAGCTTTCTCGCGGCCATCCGCGGGTAGGCGGACGTCCCCCTCGCAAAGCTGAAATACATGACCAAACAAGCCACATCCAGCAAAAAGACCAAATCTTTCGAGCAGACTCTGTGGGACACCGCCGACAAGCTGCGCGGCAGCGTCGAGTCGTCTGAATACAAGCACGTGGTGCTGAGCCTGATCTTTCTCAAGTTCGTCAGCGATACCTTCGAGGCGCGCAAGCAGGAGATGATCGACCAGGGCCAGGGTGACTATGTCGACATGGTCGAGTTCTACACCATGCGCAACGTGTTTTACCTGCCGGAGCAGTCGCGCTGGTCACACATCCAAAAACACGCCAAGCAGGATGACATTGCCGTCAGGATCGACACCGCCCTGCACACGGTCGAGAAGAGCAACCCCTCGCTGCGCGGCGCGCTGCCGGATAACTACTTCTCCCGCCTGGGACTGGACGTCAGCAAGCTGGCGGCGCTGATCGACTCGATCAACAACATCGACACCGTCGAAGACAACGAGCAGGACGTGGTCGGCCGGGTATACGAGTATTTTCTCGGCAACTTTGCCGCCACCGAAGGTAAGGGCGGCGGCGAGTTCTATACGCCCAAGTGCGTGGTCAACCTGATTGCCGAAATGATCGAGCCCTACCAGGGCAAGATCTATGACCCCTGCTGCGGCTCGGGCGGCATGTTCGTGCAGTCGATCAAGTTCATCGAGAACCACCAGGGCAACAAGAAAGACATTTCCATCTACGGCCAGGAGCAGACCGCCACCACCTACAAGCTGGCGAAGATGAACCTGGCGATTCGCGGCATCGCCGGCAACCTCGGCGAGGTGCCCGCCGACACCTTTTTCAAGGACCAGCACCCGGACCTGAAGGCCGACTTCATCATGGCCAACCCGCCGTTCAACCTGAAGGAATGGCGCGCCAGCAACGAGCTGACCAACGATCCGCGCTGGGCCGGCTATGAAGTACCGCCCACCGGCAACGCCAACTACGCCTGGATTCTGCACATGCTGGCCAAACTGAGCGAAAACGGCGTCGCCGGTTTTGTAATGGCCAACGGCTCCATGAGCACCAATACCAGTGGCGAAGGGCTGATCCGCCAGAAACTGATCGAGAACGACCATATCGACTGCATGATCGCCCTGCCCGGCCAGCTGTTTTACACCACGCAGATTCCCGTGTGCCTGTGGTTTATCACCAAGAACAAGACTGAGCAGCACTTTCCCGATGCGCGTGAGCCTTTCCGCAACCGTAAGGGCGAAACGCTGTTTATTGACGCGCGCAACCACGGCAGCATGGTTGACCGCACCCACAAAGAGCTGACCACTGCTGATATTGCCGAGATCGCCCGTACGTACCACGCTTGGCGCGGTGAAGCCAAGGATGGAGACTACGCGGACGTCCCCGGCTTCTGTAAGTCCGCCACACTAGACGAGATCAAGGCCAATGATTACGTGCTCACGCCCGGCCGTTATGTTGGTGCTGCGGAGGTTGAAGATGACGGCGTGTTGTTTGAGGAAAAGATGGCGGAGCTGAGCCAGACGCTGTTTCGGCAGATGAAGGAATCAGCGGAGCTGGATGCGATGATTCGGCGGAATCTGGGGGGGTTGGGTTATGGGGAGTGATTTCTTTGAAACAACGATCGGCCATCAGGTTACGCTTCAGAGAGGCTACGACATAACGAAGAAGGACCAAAAACATGGTGACTTCCCAGTCGTATCTTCCGGCGGAATATCCAGCTTCCACAACGAAGCTAAAGTATCAGCTCCGGGGGTGGTCCTGGGTAGAAAAGGTAGTTTAGGAACTGTGTTTTACATAGATTCCGATTTTTGGCCCCATGACACGACACTCTGGGTTAAAGATTTCAAGAAAAACTATCCGAGATTTGTCTACTACTTCTTCCGGAACATGGCACCCGAGCTTAAAAAGATGGACGTAGGCGCTGCGAATCCGGCGCTCAATCGAAATCATGTTCATCCACTTCCTGTTATCTGGCCGAGCGCCGGAAGTCAAAGAAAAATAGCCGACTTCCTTGGCACCCTCGACGACAAAATCGAACTTAACCGCCAGATGAACACCACGCTAGAAGCCATGGCCCAGGCGTTGTTCAAAAGCTGGTTTGTGGATTTCGATCCGGTGATCGACAACGCCCTAGCCGCCGGCAATGAGATTCCGGAAGAACTCGTCGCCCGCGCCGAACGCCGCGCCAAGGCCGCACAACAGCCATCGCCCGAACACCCCCACACCCTGCCCGCCGCCATCCGCCAGCAGTTTCCGGATCGCTTTGTGTTTACCGAAGCCATGGGCTGGGTGCCGGAGGGGTGGGAAGCGGTTTCGCTGGAAAATATTGTGGAGCTGATTGGTGGCGGCACACCGAAAACATCCATCGAAGAATACTGGGGCGGCGATATTCCGTGGTTTTCAGTCGTTGATGCACCAGCGAAGTCGGACGTTTTTGTACTCAGAACTGAAAAAAACATAACAAAACTTGGTTTAGAAAATTCTTCGACCAAATTATTGCCCGAAGGAACGACCATCATTAGCGCACGGGGCACCGTAGGCAAATGTGCGTTAGTCGGACAAGCGATGGCCATGAACCAGTCGTGCTACGGCGTTCGAGGAAAATCCGGCATTGCCGATTACTTCGTTTACTACACCATACTGCTTCGGGTATCTGACTTGCAGCAACGGGGACATGGCTCCGTGTTCAATACAATAACCAGAGACACCTTCAAGTCGATACCGACACCTCGCTGTCCAGTAAGCCTGACTATTGCTTTTCATAATCAAGTCGTCGAGTCGTTTTCAAGGATACGTGCGAACAACCAGCAGATTGATTGTCTTGCGCAGCTCCGCGACACCCTCCTCCCCAAGCTCCTCTCTGGCCAACTGCGCATCCCCGAAGCCGAAAAAATGCTCGCTGAAGCGCTCTGAGACAATCAAAGCATGGTGTAAATTCACCCACCTGATGGTGTATTTTACACCATGATTACTGCGCAAAATTTGCATTTGCGGAAGCATTTCCAGCCGGAGAATTGGATTCCCCGCCAGATTCATGGTGTAATTTCACCCACTTGATGGAGGATTTTACACCAATGCTGCCCCGCCAGATTCGTGATTTTGCTCTGGATGCCTTGAGCGACTCCCCGGTTGTGCTTATCAATGGTGCCCGCCAGACCGGGAAGAGCACCCTTGCCCAAAGCTTGCGACCGGATATCCGCTACCTGACACTGGATGACCCTGCTGTGCTGGCCGCAGCCCGCTCCGATCCTTTCGGTTTTATCGGCGGGCTTGAAGGCGCCGTATGCCTGGATGAGGTACAACGTGCGCCAGAGATCTTCCTGGCAATCAAGGCCGAGGTAGACAAGCAACGGACAGCCGGGCGATTTTTACTGACTGGCTCGGCCAACGTGCTTCTGCTACCCAAAATGGCTGACTCGTTAGCTGGGCGCATGGAAATTCTTGAGCTTTGGCCCCTGGCCCAATGCGAGATCGGCCAGCAACCCTCCAGCTTGATCGATAACCTGTTTGCTGGAAATTTCGCAGATCACTACCCGCTTGAGCGCAACGACTTCATTGCTCGCCTGGTGGCAGGCGGCTACCCCGAAGCCTTGTCACGTAGCAGTGAACGCCGCCGTGAAGCCTGGTTTGACAGCTATATGGCTACTATTTTGCAGCGGGACGTGCGCGACCTGGCCCAGATTGATGGGTTGACCGAGTTACCAAAGCTGATTCAGCTGCTGGCGGCACGCAGCGGTGGATTGCTCAATGCTGCCGAGCTATCACGCACGGCTGGCATACCGCAGACTACACTCAGACGATACCTCACCCTGCTGGAAACCCTGTTCCTGATTCGCCTTGTGCCAGCCTGGTCATCGAATCTCGGCAAGCGGCTACAAAAATCGCCCAAGCTGTTTCTGTCAGATTATGGCTTGATGGCCCATCTGCAGGGGCTGAGCGAGTCCAGCGTACAGGCAGGGCATGGCTTACCAGGCGATCTGGTTGAAGCCTTTGTGCATGCTGAACTGGCCAAACATCAAACCTGGGCCGAGCAGCGCACCGCCCTGATGCACTACCGCACCACCACAGGAATAGAAGTGGATTTTGTTCTGGAAAATCGCCGTGGCGAGCTACTGGGCATCGAAGTGAAGGCTGCCACTACCGTTACGCCCAAAGACTTCAACGGCCTGCGTCACCTGCGAGAGACTACCCCCAAACAGTTCAAGCGGGGCATCCTGCTCTACACCGGGGAACAGGTCGTCCATTTCGATGAGCAACTGGTTGCTGTACCTATTGCAATGATATGGGCAGGCTGAGTTGACCAGATGCAGTGAAGGCAGCTACCGGGGAATCCTCGGCAGTGCGTCGTGGTGCGCAGCTCCCCGCCTGCTTGCGAGCTTATGTGACGGGAAAAATTAACACTTTAAGTATGACTATCTGGCGAAAAGTAAACTCGATACGATTATTACCCGCAGGATTTGTTAATCCTGACGCTGAGACGGAACACTGATGATTCACCTGCATTGCACCCACAAGCTGTTCGCCAAACTGCCGGTCGATGCTAACGGCCGGCTGCCGAACACCAGAGCCCACCCGCTTGCAGCCAATGATGCAGGCGATAGCCCGTTAAGCGGCTGGCACGCCAACCTGATCACACTGAATCGCCGCAATTGCGTGCTATTCGTCCACAACGCTACGCGCTTCCCTGTGCTGCTCACCTGCCTGACCAAACCGGACTTTGCCGAGCTGGATTACTTCTTTCAGGATGGGTTGATGAACACCCTGCTCAAAGGCGGCGCCAGCCAGGCACAGCTGGATACGGCAGCCAGTGCGCTGACGCCACTGCAATGCGATACGACGTGCGACCGCTCGGTGCAGGGTACGCTTAACCGCATGAAACAGGATGTGGAGCATATGCTCTGGTACGACGGCGCTTCAATCACCGACCTCAGCGCTTACCGGACCAGCGTCTGGCTTGCTGACCGCCCTTGCAATATGAAGGGCAACAAGGACTTTGTTTGGCCGCTGAAGGCAATGCTGGCACTATTGGATCAACTGAACGCTCGTTGATGAGCGAGCAGATGTAGACTCCAGCTGAGCTGTCCGAAAATTCCGGATAGTTGCTGAACAAATATGCACGTTTTGCATAGTGCTTTCTGCGCCGCAGAAACTGTTGTCATTGAGGAAGGGAGTACCCGATGAGTTTCAACGAAGCCAAACTGGAACAGGCGATTATCGAGCTGCTGGGGCAGCAAGGTTACCCGCATTTTACTGGGGATAGCCTGACGCGCAGCAGCCACAGCGAGGTACTACTCAAGGATGACCTGCGCCAGTTTCTGGCTGCGCAGTATGCCGGCGATAACATCACCGCCAGCGAAATCGAATCAGTCATTCAGCAGCTGGATAGCCTGCCGGCGCTTGATCTGTACGACTCGAACAAAACTATCCACAAGCGCGTCGCGGACGGCTTTCTGCTCAAGCGCGCGCACTCGCAGCACAACCAGAAAGACCTTTACATTCAGCTGATCGACTACAGCGGCCTGCCCGAGCAGCGCGTGCCGGTAGAAGGTGAAGTGGAAACGCTGGTCGCTAACGCGTCCGCGGGCTACCACACCGGCAATATCTACCGGCTGGTCAATCAGCTCGTCATCGAGGGCAGCGAAAAACGCATCCCCGATGCCATCCTGTATATCAACGGCCTGCCGCTAGTGGTGTTTGAATTCAAGAGCGCGGTACGTGAAGATGCGACCATCCATGATGCCTGGGTACAACTCACCCGGCGCTACGCGCGCGCCATCCCCGAGCTGATGAAGTACAACGCGCTGTGCGTGATCAGCGATGGGGTGAATTCCCGCATGGGCTCGCTGTTCGCGCCCTACGAGTATTACTACACCTGGCGCAAGGTCACCGGCAGCGAGAGCATCGAGCAGGACGGCATCAACGCCCTGTACACGATGATCGAGGGGCTGTTTCATCCGGATCGGCTGCGCGCGGTTATTCGCCACTTCATCTACTTTCCGGATGTGTCACGCAAGCAGGAAAAAATCCTCTGCCGCTACCCGCAGTTCTACGCTGCCAACAGGCTGTACGAGAACATCCGGCTGCATCGCAAGCCGCTCGGCGACGGCAAGGGCGGCACCTACTTCGGTGCGACCGGCTGCGGCAAGAGTTTCACCATGCTGTTTCTGACGCGCCTGCTAATGAAGAGCGTGGAGTTCGGCAGCCCGACCATTGTGCTAATTACTGATCGCACGGATCTGGACGACCAGCTCGCAGGCCAGTTCACCAACGCCAAGAACTATATTGGCGACCAAACGGTGGTCAGTGTGGAAAGCCGCGCGCATCTGCGTGAACTGCTCAAGGGCCGCAACAGCGGTGGTGTACTCCTGACCACCATTCACAAGTTCACTGAAGACACGGAGCTGCTGACTGAGCGCACCAATGTGATCGTCATCTCCGATGAAGCACACCGCAGCCAGGTGAACCTGGATCAGAAGGTCCGGGTGACAGATAAGGGCGTTAAGCGCACCTTCGGTTTTGCCAAGTATCTACATTACTCCCTGCCCAATGCCACCTACGTGGGCTTCACCGGCACGCCGATCGACGCGACGCTGGATGTGTTCGGCGAGGTAGTCGATAGCTACACCATGACCGAGTCGGTGAAGGACGAGATTACCGTGCGCATCGTCTACGAAGGCCGCGCGGCCAAGGTACTGCTCGATAACGAGAAGCTCAAGGAGATCGAGGCCTACTACGCCCAGTGCGCGGAAGACGGCACCAGCGAATACCAGATCGAGGAAAGCAAGAAGGCCAGCGCCAACATGAGCGCCATCCTCGGCGACCCGGATCGTATTCAGGCGCTGGCCATCGATTTCGTGCACCACTATGAAAAGCGCGTGGCGGAAGGATCGACGCTCAAGGGCAAGGCGATGTTCGTCTGCAGCAAGCGCGAGATCGCCTACGCCTTCTGGCAGCAGGTGGTGGCGTTACGCCCGCAGTGGAATGAAGTGCTGGCGACCGAGGAAGGCGTGGAGCTGACCGAGCAGGAGCGCAAGGACATCAAGCCGATGGAGCGGATCAAGATGATCATGACTCGCGGCAAGGATGACGAGAAGGCGCTTTACGACATGCTCGGTACGCAGGAGTACCGCAAGGAGCTGGACCGCCAGTTCAAGAACGGTAAATCCAATTTCAAGATCGCCATCGTGGTGGATATGTGGCTGACCGGATTTGACGTGCCCTTCCTCGATACCATCTATATCGACAAACCGATCCAGCGCCACAACCTGATCCAGACCATCTCGCGGGTCAACCGCAAGTACCAGGGCAAGGAAAAGGGGCTGGTGGTCGATTACATCGGCATCAAGAAGCAGATGAACCTGGCACTGGCGCACTACAACAAGGCCGACCAGCAGAATATTGAGGAGATCAACCAGTCGATCATCGTGGTCAAGGATCACCTGGACCTACTCAACAAGCTGTTCCACCGCTTTGATGCCCGCCCGTACCACACCGGCAGCCCGCTGGAGCAGCTCAACTGCCTGAACATGGCGGCAGAGTATGCGCAGATCACTGACAAGACCGAGAAGCGCTTTATGGCGCTGGTGAAGCGCCTGAAGGCTGCTTACGACATCTGTGCTGGCTCCGAGGGCGTCAGCCAACTGGAACGAGACCAGATTCACTTCTACCTGGCCGTGCGCTCCATTGTGTTCAAGCTGACCAAGGGCAACGCACCGGACACCGCGCAGATGAATGCCAAAGTGCGCGAGATGGTCGCCGAAGCACTTAAAGCCGATGGCGTGGAAGAAATCTTCAAGCTGGGTGAAGACGGCGCTGCCGAGATGGACATCTTCGATGATGACTACCTGGCCAAGATCGAGAAGATCAAGCTACCCAACACCAAAATAAAGCTATTGCAGCAACTGCTTGCCAGGGCTATTGAAGATTTTAAAAAGATCAACAAAACCAAGGGCATCGATTTCGCGAAGAAATTCAAGGCACTGGTGGAACACTATAACGAGCGCAAGGAAGACGACGTGCTCGTCAGCAGTGTGCTGGAGGATTTCTCTGACGAGATCGTCGATCTGATCCAGGCTTTGAAGAAGGAGCGCGAGTCCTACGCTGATCTGGGCATCGACCTGGAAGAGAAGGCGTTCTACGACATCCTGAAAGCGCTGGCGGTCAAATACGACTTTACCTATCCCGAAGACAAGCTTCTCGCCTTGGCAGCCGAGGTGAAGCTGGTGGTGGACGACAAGGTGAAGTACACCGACTGGAGCGAGCGGGATGACATCAAGGCCGAGCTCAAGGTGGGTTTGATTTTGCTTCTGGCCAAACACGGCTATCCGCCAGTGGACAGGGATGAGGTGTACAAGGAGATCTTCGAGCAAGCGGAAAATTTCAAGAAGTACAGAGCGCTTACTGGCTGACGGTAAGGAAACCCGTAAGGCTCCTGCCCCGCCGGTGTCTCGGCATAAGCGGGCGTTACCCAAGCACGGGCATGAAGAGCCAGAAACGAAGAAGCCCCGCAATGCGGGGCTTCTAGCGTTATATCTGGCGGAGAGAGAGGGATTCGAACCCTCGATACGCTATTAACGTATACACACTTTCCAGGCGTGCTCCTTCAACCACTCGGACACCTCTCCGGAGGCTTGGTGACCGGTCACCCGGCTACCAAGGCGCGCTAATTTACCGGATGCAGGCTGCCTTGGCAAACCCTTTTTCGCAGCCAGGGCAACAGGATAGCCAGAACTGGCCGGTCATGATTAAGTTGTTAAACTGCCTCGATACCGGGCCGTGTCGGCCTGTGGTCTTTGCATCGAGGATTTGATCATGAGCGAGCTGGTTTCCTACCGTTTTGCCGACGGCATTGCCCACCTGGGTCTGAGCAATGGCAAGGTCAATGCAATTTCTCCGGAGGTGATCGATGCCTTCAATGCGGCGCTGGACCAGGCTGAGAAGGATCGGGCGGTAGTAGTAATCAGCGGTCAGCCGGGCATGCTTTCGGGTGGTTATGACCTCAAGGTGATGACGTCCAGTGCCGAGGCGGCCAAGGCGTTGGTAGCCAAAGGCTCGACGCTAGCCCGGCGCATGTTGTCTCACCCGTTCCCAGTAGTAGTCTGCTGTACCGGCCATGCCGTGGCCAAGGGCGCGTTCATCCTGCTCTCTGCCGACTACCGGATCGGCGTGGAAGGTCCGTTCAAGATCGGCCTGAACGAAGTGGCAATCGGCATGACCATGCACCATGTCGGCATTGAGCTGGCCCGCGCCCGGTTGACCAACGCAGCCTTCAACCGTTCGGTCATCAATGCCGAGATGTTCTCGCCAGAGCAGGCAGTAGAGGCTGGCTTCCTGGACAAGGTGGTGCCCGCCGATCAACTGGAAGAGCAAACCCTGGCGATGGCCAAGTTCCTCACCACCCTGAACATGACCGCCCACCGCAATACCAAGCTCAAGAGCCGCAAGGCGCTGCTTGAGCTGCTTGATGCATCGATCGAGATCGACAAACAGCACGCACTCTAAGCCGGAAAAAATTCGAATCCATTTGTCGCTGGGCCTGCACTCGCCGGCCGGGTTAACCTGACGCCCTTCTCTCTGACGGGACGGTGACAGTGGATTCGGTTACCCAGGCAGTGCTCGGCGCCTCCATTCATGGCGCCTTACTCGGACGCTGGCAAGGGCGCAAGGCCCTGCTCTACGGTGCCATGCTTGGCACCCTGCCAGACCTGGACGTGGTGCTTAACTATGGCGATGCCGTAGCCAACATGACCCAGCACCGCGGTTTCAGCCATTCCCTGTTCGTGCTCACCGGTCTGAGCCTGCTGATGACCTGGCTGATCCGCCGCTATCGTCCCAATCCCGGCTATACCGGCATGCGTTTATGGTTGACGATCTGGCTGGTGCTGGTGACCCATGTGCTACTCGATGCCTTCACCTCCTACGGCACACAACTGTTCTGGCCGCTCACCCCTACACCCACAGCCTGGTCGAGCATTTTTATCATCGACCCCCTATACACCCTGCCGCTGCTGCTGGCCGTTGTCGTTGGCCTGCTGTTTGGCCTGCGCCACCGCGGCCTGCGCTGGCAGTACTGGGCACTGGGTCTGAGCAGCCTGTATCTGGCCAGCACTCTGGCCGGCAAGCAGATGGCCGAGCAGCAATTGCAACTGGCGCTGACCGAACGCGGCATTGAGGCCGAGCAGACCTTTACCGCACCGACCCCGTTCAACACCCTGCTCTGGCGGGTGGTGGCGATTGACGGTGATGACTATTACGAAGGCGTGGTCAGCTGGCTGGACCGGCAGCCGCCGCCGCTGGAGCGCCTGCCGCGCCACTACCGGGCAGCCAAGACTGCCCTGGCCGGCAGCAGCGCTCACCAGCGGCTGCGTTGGTTCACCGACGACATCCTGCGCTATGACCTGATCGACAATCACTGGGTGGTTACCGATCTGCGTTTGGGCATGACCGGTTATCACCCCTTCCGTTTTGCCCTGGCCGAGATTACCGACAGCGGTGTAAAGCTGATCGAAGCCCCTGAGCACTGGCCCGTACCGCCTCGCGACTTCTCTCAATTGGCAGCGCTGCGCCGGCGCGCGCTGGACCCGGACTACCCATTATCACTGGCCGAACTGGCCAATGGGTTGGGAGCATCACCGAACGTGATCAGTAATCCTTAAGGGTGCCTACTCCCTTCGCGGCCGCAGGCCGCTCCTACCCTCTTTGCTCCGTACTCTGTAATAATCAGCGTTATTTTGCCCAGGAAAATGACGCTATGCCGGGCCCAGCGCCAACGACGCCCCCATCAGAAAGCCGCCAGCTGGCCATGGCGGCGGCCTTGCTGGCGATCTTCACCACCATCTTCGCCAGCAACCTGCCAACCCCGCTGTATTCGGTCTGGCAAGTACGCATGGGCTTTTCATCCACGGCCCTGACCGCGATTTTTTCGGTGTACGTGCTCGGGGTGATCAGTATGCTGCTGACCCTGGGTTCATTGTCAGACAAGCTCGGCCGTCGCCAATTGCTGGTGCCCGGTATGCTGTTCATCGCCGCCGGGGCAGTGATGTTCCTGCTGGCTCAGGATATTGTCGGGCTGGGGGTGGCGCGGGTTCTGACCGGCCTGGGTACCGGGTTGGTGACGGGCGCTGCCTCGGCGGCGGTTGTGGAACTGGAGCCGAACGAAAACTGGACCCGTGCCGCCACACTGTCAGCTCTGGCCTTCACCCTGGGCGCCTTTGCCGGGCCTATGCTCAGTTCATTGGCACTGAAACTCGGGCCAGGGGCGGATATCTGGCCCTTCGTACTGGTCGTGGTCATGAGCCTGACGACCATCGCTTTGCTGGTGCTGGCACCCTGGCCAAGCGGGATCGGACAACGCCAGACCGGCTTCAGCCTGCGGCGCTGGAGACCTACTACCATTCGGGTGCCACGCGAACTGCTGGGCCCATTCGCCTTTGCTGGGGCGGCCATCTGCCTGGCCTGGTCAACCGGCAGTCTGTACGCTTCGCTGGGTCCGTCGCTGGCCCGTGAGCTGGTGGGTATCAGTGACCGAGCACTGGCCGGGATGTTCGCCGCCGGTTGGCAGTTGATTGCCGGACTCAGTCAGTTTTTCTGTCAACACCAACCACGTGATCGCCTGCTACTGGTCGGCCCGACCCTGCTGATCAGTGGCCTGTTGGTGATGGCCGGCGCGGTGCTCCTGGCCTCGCCCTGGCTGTTTACTCTGGCAACCCTGGCCACCGCCAGTGGTGCCGGCTCTACCGGGGTGGTGGCCATGGCTTCGATTAGCCAGGATGCCCCGCCCAGCGAGCGCGCCAGCATCAACTCGACGTTCTACCTGCTGGCCTATCTGACCATGGCGTCGGTAGTGCTTGGGGTCGGCTTCGTCAGTGATCTGATCGGTTTCGGCACAACCGTAATCGGCTTCACCCTGTGCATTTCGCTGGCGGCCATCAGCCTGATGGTCGTAGCAATCAGGACCGGACGCACCTCACTGTGGTGATCAGAACAACCCTTGGGCCAGCCAGCGCCAGAGAAAGAAGGCCAGCATGCCGCCACCGATGGTGGCCAGCAGGTTACGCCAGCGTGCGGCGATCAGGATGGCGATGAGACCACCGATCAGGTAGGCATTGTCCAGGCTCAGTTGCCAGTGCTGGCCGTCCGGCATGACCATGGCCGGAACGATGATCGCAGTCAGTACCGCCACCGGTACATAGCCCAGTGCCTGACTGACCAGCGGACTGAAGCGCACCCGATGGCCGGCGGCAAACAATACATAGCGAATACCAAAAGTGATCAGCGCCATACCGCCGATCAGCGCAACCTCAAAGCTGCTCATCAGCCACCTCCAGACGCTCGCGGGCATTCAGCCGCTCAGCCATTACCCCGGCAGCCACCCCCAGCAACGCCGCCAGCATCAACCCCAGCTTGTAGGGCAGCGGATGCGCAACCAGCGCTACCACTGCCGCAACCAATGCGGCCACCAGCATCGGCCGGGTGCGCAGCATAGGCACAACAATACCGATAAAGGTTGCGACCATGGCGAAATCCAGCCCCCAGCCAGCCATGCCCGGCAAGGCATGGCCCAGCAGCGCGCCGGTCAGGGTGCAGGCGAACCAGTTGCTGTACATGGCCAGGCAGGAACCGAAAAAGTACCAGTGCTTGTGGGTCATAGGGGTCTGAGCATCGTGATAGTGATGCTGAACCACTGCATAGCTTTCATCGGTCAGCCAGAATGCCAGCGGCACCCGCCAGCGTTGCGGCAAGTGACGCACAAAGGGCAACAGGCTGGCGCTGTAGAGCATGTGCCGCAGGTTGACGATGAAGGTCGTCAACAAAATCACCGCCAGACCGGCTCCGGAGGCTACCAGGCTGACAGCAATGAACTGGGCCGAGCCGGCGAACACCAGCAGCGACATGGCCAGGGTCGCGCTCAGCGACAACCCCGAGGCCACCGCCAGGGTGCCAAAAATTATGCCGAACGGCAGTGCGCCGACCAGCATGGGAATGGTATCGCGGGCCCCGTGCAGGGCCGCCTGAAAACGGGCAGACATGGGTGCAACATTCATGTGGGATGGCAAAGTACGCTAACAGCCTCACCCTACCCCCACAAGATACAGTTGGGCAGTAACAGTCGCTATGACTGTCACCGTCCAACGGCTATTTGAGGTCGATATAACGGCTGATCAAAGCCCGCAAAGCCGCCGGCTTGACCGGCTTGGGCAGGTAATCCAGACCCGCCAGACGGATGTGGGCAATCAGCTCGCTGCGCCCGTCGGCGCTGATCACCACTCCTGGCAGATCGTCGGACAGCCGCTCGCGCAGCCAGCCCATCAGCTCAAGCCCGGTATCCCCGGCATCCAGGTGATAGTCGATCAGCACCAATTGCGGCTGGAAGCCGGACTCGAGAACCTGCTCAACCTCCAGCCGGTCGCGAGCGATAGCCACGTGGCATTGCCAGCGACTGAGCAAGCTTTGCATCCCGGTCAGGATGTTCGGTTCGTTGTCGATGCACAGCACCTGCGCGCCACTGAGCACTGGCGCCGGCTGAGTACTGGGCATGGCCGCCCGGACTGGCGTGTGCCTGGCCACCGGCAGGGTCACACTGAACACACTGCCACGCCCCGGCCAGGAGCGCACGCCCAGCTCATGACCCAGCACCCGACACAGTCCGTCGGCAATCGCCAGGCCCAGCCCCAGCCCTTTTTCCGCCTGGGTTCGATGGCTATCCAAACGCTGGAATTCCTCGAAAATCACCTGCAACTTGTCACGCGGAATGCCAGGCCCCTGGTCCCACACCTCGATCCGCACCTGCTCGCCCTGACGCCGCACCCCGAGCAACACCCGGGAGCGCCCGGCATAGCGGAAGGCATTGGTCAGGAAGTTCTGCAGCACCCGCCGCAGCAGGCGCATGTCACTGCGCACCCGTAAATGACTGGACAACACCCGCAGGTCCACACCCTGCTCGGCAGCGATCGCCCCGAACTCGATCTTCAGCGGCTCCAGCAACTCGGCCAGATCGAAGTCGCTCCACTCAGGGCTGACCCGCCCGGCCTCCAGCCGCGAGATATCGAGCAGATCGGAAATCAGATCCTCGGCCGAGCGCAACGAGGTATCCAGATGGCGAATCAGTTCCTCGCTTTCCGCCGGCAAGCCCTCCTGGTGACTGAGCGAGGCCGAGAACAGCCGGGCGGCATTGAGCGGCTGCATCAGGTCATGGCTGACGGCGGTCAAGAACCGGCTCTTGGACTGACTGGCGCGCTCGGTCTGGGCCTTGGCCAGTAGCAGCGCCTCGTTGAGTTCGGACAGTTCACGGGTCCGCTCGGCCACCCGCTGCTCCAGTCGCTCATTGGCTTCCTTGAGTGCCTGCTCGGCCTCACGGAACGCGGTGATATCGGTAAAACTCATGACAAAGCCGCCGCCAGGCATCGGGTTGCCGATGATCTCGATCACCCGACCGTTGGGGAAGCGTCGCTCAGAACGGTGGGCCGTGCCCTGCTTCATCCAGTTGATGCGTTTGTCGACATGCTCCTGCGGATCGCCCGGGCCACACAGGCCACGCTGGGCGTTGTGCAGAATAATGTCGGCGATAGGCCGGCCAATGGTGATCAGCCCATCGGGATACTCGAACATTTCCAGGTAGCGACGATTCCAGGCTACCAGCCGCAGTTCCTTGTCGGCCACACTGATGCCCTGGGTGATGTTCTCGATCGCACCCTGCAGCAACCCCCGATTGAACTGCAAGACCTCCGAGGCTTCATCGACGATACGCACCACATCGTCAAACTGCATGTCACGCCCTTCGATCGCCGCCTTGACCACCACCCGTGCCGAAGAAGCACCCAAAACCCCGGCCAGCAAACGCTCGCTGTGGGTAATCCAGCCGCTGCTGGCCACCTGACCCGGCGCGAAGTTCAGAGCCTGCACCTGCGCGTATCGCTGGAAGCTGGTCAACGCCCGCTCCTCACCAACGAAGCGCGCCGCCAGGGCCAGCAGATCTTCCACCGTGACCCGCAGCAAGGCCCGACTCGGGCCATCGACCCAGGCCTGCGAGTCCTGGCTGACGAAACGGCCAGCCTGCCAATGCTCCAGCACCCGGGTTCGGCTGAACACCGAGACCATGACAAAGGCCATGAAGTTGCAGGCCAGCGCAATCAGGCTACCCAGGGTGATGCTATTGACCGGCAGCCCCAGCGAACGCTCGTGCAGCGCCTCAAGCAGCGGCCAACCGTTCAATTGCCAGCCCATACCAGCGCCCACCAACGGCAGGATCAGCAGATACAGCCACAGCACCAGGCCAATAAGTAGTCCGGCGAACACCCCGCTGCGATTGGCCTGTTTCCAGAACAGCGCGCCAAACATGGCCGGGGCCAACTGGGCAATCGCGCCAAAGGCGATCTGGCCAATACTGGCCAGAGTCCCGGCCGAACCGATCAGCCGGTAGACCACATAGGCCAATAACAGAATGACCAGAATACTGGTACGCCGAACATTCAGCAGCAGGCCACGAAACTCTTCATAGGAGCGTTCCTGCTGGCTCTTGTTGCGCAGCATCAGCGGCAGCACCACGTCATTGGAGACCATGGTACTCAGGGCAATGGCGGCCACGATCACCATGCCGGTCGCTGCCGACGCCCCGCCGAGAAACGCCAGCAACGCCAGCACTGGCCGGCCTTCGAGCAGTGGCACGCTGATCACATAGGAGTCGGCCGAGACCGCCGGCCCCAGGGTCATCTGCCCGGCCAGGCTGATCGGCACCACGAACAGCGCAGCCAATACCAGATACGCTGGGAACACCCAGCGCGCCAGGCGCAGATCGCCCGGTTCGATATTCTCCACCACCGCAACCTGGAATTGCCGCGGCAGGCAGAGAAAGGCCAGGATAGCGATAAAGGTCTGGAAGATCAGGCTGGTTACCAGCGTATCGCGCTGCCAGTAGTCGGACAGCTCAGGACTGCTGCTGGCACGCTCAAGCAGGTCCTGCACCCCGCCGAACAGACTGAAAGTCACGAAGGCACCAACCGCCAGGAAGGCCAGCAACTTGACCAGCGACTCGAAGGCGATCGCCAGCATCATGCCCCGGTGGTGCTCGGTAGCATCCAGGCTGCGGGTACCGAACAAAATGGTGAACAGCGCCAGCACCAGCGTCACTACCAATGCGGTATCGGCCGCCCCCGCCGACTCTTCGGCCTGACCCTGGAGCATCGCCGGCACGCTCAGCAGGTTGTAACCCAGCACGATACCCTTGAGCTGCAGGGCGATATAGGGCAACACACTGACCAGGCACAACAGGCTGACCGCCACCGCCAGTGCCTGGGACTTGCCATAGCGCGAGGCGATGAAGTCAGCAATCGAGGTGATGTTTTCCTGCTTGCTGATGGCGATCATACGGGCATACAAACGCCAGCCGAACAGGAACAGCAGTACCGGACCGATGTAAATGGGCAAAAAGCCCCAGAGTTGCTCCGAGGCCATGCCAACGGCGCCAAAGAAGGTCCAACTGGTACACCAGACCGCCAGTGACAGACTGTAGACCCAGACGCGCAGACGCGGATTGAACTCCCCGGGACGACGGTCACCCCAGAAGGCGATGGCGAACAGCAGCGCCATATACAGCAGGAAAATAAAGGCTACAAGGCCACCTGAAAGCATCGTCAACCGTCGCGCATCATATTGGGAAATCAAAACACTGATTAATTGCACACAAGCTCAGTAGCCCGGTTGGTGCTGACCTGTTCTGGACTGTCGATGCCCTGGACGGGCATCGTCAAGCCCCCAGGGATGGGTTTACGGCGTGTCCAGAACAGGTCAGCGACAATTGGGCCAACATAGAAACTGACTTAATCAGTGTTTCCTTAGTCTGGCAGTGCTGACGGCATTTGCCCAGCCATGGACCCTACGACCTAAGTCGACCAACTGCTGGTCAACCCAGCAGCACCAGACTCCAGACCACAATGATCAACAGCAGCCCGAGCATCTGTGCAGCGCTGCCCATGTCCTTGGAGGCTTTGGACAATGGATGACGTTCCAGCGAGATTCGGTCGATCGCAGCCTCAATGGCCGAGTTGAGCAGTTCGATGATCAACGACAACAACACACTGCCGATCATCAAGGCCCGGCCAATATTGTCGACCGGTAGCCAGATGGCCAGGGGAATCAGCACCAGCGCCAGCCATACCAATTGGCGGAATGCGGCTTCGCCGCGGTAGGCAGCACTCAGACCATCGAGCGAATAGCCCGCCGCACGCCAAATTCGGCGCCAGCCGGTAATGCCCTTGTAAGGATTGTCGCTCATCGTCAGTGACCGGTCTGGGTCAGCTCCATGTGCTGTAGCGCCAGGGCAGCCTGGGTACGGGTGCGCACCCCAAGCTTGCGGAAGATTGCCGTGACGTGGGCCTTGACTGTCGCCTCCGACACGTTCAGTTCATAGGCGATCTGCTTGTTCAGCAGGCCGTCACATACCATGGTCAGAACCCGGAACTGCTGCGGCGTGAGGCTGGCCAACTGGGCACTGATCGCCTGCTCCTGATCCGACAACGGGCCGCTATCCTCACTTTGGGCAGGCCAGCATACCCCGCCTTCGAGCACCTCGGTCACGGCCGCCTGAATACCTTCCAGAGTCGATGACTTGGGAATGAAGCCACTGGCGCCGAAGTCCCGGGCCCTGGTCACCACTGCGGCCTCTTCCTGAGCAGAAATAACCACTACCGGAATTTGCGGATACTGGCCACGCAGCAGTACCAGGCCGGAAAAACCGTAGGCGCCGGGCATGTTCAGATCCAGCAGGACCAGATCCCAGTCACTGCGCTGATCCAGACAGTTCTGCAATTCGGCGATGCTGCCGGCTTCAGTAAGGCGAAGTTCAGCCCCCAGGCCGCTGCTCAAGGCTTGCTTCAAGGCGCTGCGAAACAGCGGGTGATCATCGGCGATCAGGATGTCATAGGTCAGGCCCATGCAGGGATTCCCAAGTTTTTTTGTTGTCGTTGGCTGGGCGTCAAGCCTGCCATCCAGAGCGCTCCGCGTCAATTTTAACTTCAGCGCAAAGACTGCTACGGCCATCGCTCATGCAACTGTACCTGTCTGCCACCCCAGACCGACGGCATAATTCCGCTCTTTTGCCAGCCATGTGGAAGCAGTCATGAACCTGCGCACTTACAAAGCCGACGCGCTGATGCTGATCACCGCCCTGATCTGGGGCACGACCTTTGTCGCGCAGAGTCTGGGCATGGAGCATATCGGCCCCTTTCTCTACACCGGTCTGCGCTTCACCCTTGGCGCACTGGTGGTGCTGCCGCTGGTACTGCTGGCTCGCCCGCAGGCCGACCAAGCCCATCGGCGCTTCAGCCGACCAATGCTGCTGGGCAGCCTGGTGCTGGGGCTGGTACTGACGCTGGGGATCAACCTGCAGCAGATCGGCCTGATGTTCACCACAGTCACCAACTCCGGCTTCATCACCGGTCTGTATGTAATTCTAGTCCCGCTGTTTGGTCTGTTTATTGGCATGCGCACCGGCCTGGGAACCTGGGGTGGCGCTCTGTTGGCACTGGTCGGCATGCTGCTGCTGAGCATCAACGAAGATTACCGGATCGTCTCTGGCGACTGGTTGCAACTGGCTGGCGCTGCCTGCTGGGCCGTGCATGTTTTGCTGGTCGGCGCACTGGCCAGCCGCTACGACCCGATCCGGGTGGCTTTTCTTCAATTCGTGGTCTGCGCCCTGATCAGCCTGACACTGGCCTTTGCCCTGGAGCCGATCGACTGGGATGCGGTGCTGCTGGCCGGACCGGCAATCCTGTATGGCGGCTTGCTGGCCGTGGGCATTGCCTTCACCTTGCAGGTGGTGGCACAAAAGGATGCGCTGGCCTCCCATGCCGCGATCATTCTCAGCCTGGAAGCCGTGTTCGCGGCCATCGCCGGTTGGCTGGTACTGAATGAAACCTTGAGTCTGCGCGGCTTTATTGGCTGCTGCCTGATGCTCGCCGGCATGCTGATCGCTCAACTGGTACCGTTATACCTGGAGCGACGCCGCACACTGCTGGCAGTTCAGCAGGAGCCGGCCGGGCATCATTGAGCACTATCAGCCCTCAAGCCTCGCTCGTAAACGCTCGCGCGCTGGACTATGCGGTGCCGACACCCTCAACCGTGAGGCCAGATAACTCTCGCTGAACACCTGAAAATAGTCATCCAGGCACTGACCGACCTGCGACTCACCGGCCGCCGCCAGACAAGCCGCCGCCACTTCCACTGTACACAGATGCTCCTCGCGGCAGGAGCGGCGCAGACGGTAACGCGAGGCCTGCTCAGGCTGCAGGCTGAGTAGCGGCAAGCCGGCCAGATAAGGACTTTTACGAAACATCTTGCGCGCCTGGGTCCAGGTCGCATCAAGAATGATCAATAGCGGACGCTTGCCCGGTATCGCTTGCGGGGCACTGACCACCGCCTGCCCGACACTGGCGTACTCAGCCGGAAATACCACGTAAGGCTGCCAACGCGGATCGGCCAGCAGCGCCAGCAACGCCGGATCGACCTCTGTACGCGACCAGACGAACGCCTGAGTGTCAGCCAGACAATCGGCGATCAGCCGCCCGGTATTGGTTGGCTTCAACGGCTCCAGCGCATGCATCAGCAGGCAGAAACAGGGCTCGGCCTGCAGGTTCGGACGCAGTGCACAAATGCAGGTATGCACGGCCAGATGGCAGCCGGCGCAGCGCTGCATGCGCGAGCCCCGGGCCTTGAACTCACGGGTGGAGCGCGCCTTGAGTTCATGACGCAACTGATTGACCGCATGCGGCAGAGTAGTATTCACCAAGATAATTCCACGGGCTGGACAGCATCATGGCCGCATGACAGCATGCAGCCAGTGACCAGCAAGGATACGCCAGACAGGCTAACTTTGCAGTGGCGGCGAACCAGTTCAGATCGCCATGGTCAGAGGGATACATGGATTTGCTTCCTGCCATTGGAGATTGCCCCATCATGCGTTGGTTTACCGTTCTGATCGCCCTGCTCATCGCGCTACCCAGCCACGCGATTTCATTGCGTGAAATGCGTTTGCAGGAAACCCTCAAGCAAGTTGCCGAACAAAGCAGCGAAGGTACCCCCAGAGCCGTCAATGCCGACATTACCGACGAAGGTTTCGTCGCCAACGGCAGCGAGCTGGTCAACCACCTGTCGGTCAATGCCGAATATGCCGAACGCCTGCAATCAGACCCCTTGCTGGTTCGCAGCCAATTGCAGGCGAGCGTATGTGCCGATCAGCGCTTTCGCCGTCTGCTGGACATGGGCGCCACCCTCACCTATCACTTCGTCATCGCCGACTCGGGCCAGCCAGTCCTGACCCAAAGTTTCGTCGCCGATCACTGTCAGGCCCTGTAACGACTACCCCAATCCCGCTTAGGGTCAGTCAAGGCTGACCCATATCAAGGCCAACACGTCCCAAAGCAGCCATACTGTCAGCTATAGACACGGCAACCGATGAGGACATCATGGCTTTACTGACCTTCCATGGCGCCACCCGCCAGGTAACCGGCTCCTGCTATTTGTTGGAAGCCAACGACCAGCGGGTACTGCTTGAATGCGGCATGACCCAGGGTTTTCGCCGCGACGAGGAGAACAACCGCAACCGTTTTCCCTTTGATCCCAAAAGCCTGCACGCAGTGGTGGTGTCTCACGCCCACCTGGATCACTCGGGGTTATTGCCAAAACTGGTTGCCGAAGGCTACAGCGGTCCTATCTATGTCACCCCGCCCAGCGCCGAACTGCTGGACCTGATGCTCAAAGACTCAGCAGGCCTGCAGGAACGTGATGCCGAGTGGGAAAACCGCTGGCGTACCCGCGCAGGCAAACCCCTGATCAAGCCGCTCTACACCCAGCGTGATACCGAACTGGCGCTCGAGTTGATGCAACCACTGGAATACCATCAGCCGACCATGGTCGCCAAGGGTATCGAGGTCTGCTTCCATGACGCCGGACATATCCTCGGCTCGGCCATCGTTGCTGTAACCGTACATGAAGCCCACAACCTGACACGTAAACTGGTGTTCTCCGGTGACCTCGGCAACCAGTGCTCACCCTTGCTACAGCCACCGGCCACCCTGGAGGAAGCCGATCTGGTGCTGATGGAGTCAACCTATGGTGACCGCGACCATCGCAACCAGGAAGAAACCCTGGCCGAATTGCAGGAGATACTCGACCGGGCCTGGCAAGAGGGAGGCAACGTGCTGATTCCCAGCTTTGCCGTCGGCCGTACCCAAGACCTGCTCTATTACCTGGGCAAGTTTTACCAGAACGGCACCCTCAAGCAGCAAGCGGTGTTTCTCGACAGTCCCATGGCGATCGCCGCTACCGATATCTACAGCCGCTACCTGCCTGCCTCCGAGCAGGAGCGCAAGCTGGCTAGCGATGGTCAGCGCCGAGGCCGACTCTACAACTGGTTGCCAATTCTCAAGTGCACACCCTCGCCGGAAGAGTCCATGGCCCTGAACCGGATCAAGAGCGGAGCGATCATTATTGCCGGCAGCGGCATGTGCACCGGCGGACGCATCGTCCACCATTTCAAGCACAATATCTGGCGTGAGGAGTGTCATCTCGTCATTCCAGGCTTCCAGGCCAAAGGCACGCTGGGCCGGCGCCTGGTCGATGGCGAGAAGCAAATCCGGGTCATTCACCAAAACCTGGCCGTCAAAGCCCAGATCCACACCCTCGGGGGATTTTCCGCCCATGCCGGGCAAAGTCAGCTGATCGACTGGCTCAAGCACTTCAAGCATTGCCCTGAGCTGTATCTGGTACATGGAGAACTGGAAAAGAGCCAGATATTGGCCGACACCATCCATCAACAACTGGGCTGGCCCGCCAGCATTCCCGAGCAGGGTGAGCAGATCGCATTCTGAGCAGCAAAGACCGCCAAGGAGCCTCTCATGAGCGACGAACTGGGACCTGTCGACTACCTTAACCGTCACTGGCAGACCACTGGCGAAGGCGTGCAACAGAAACTCGACGAGCTGGTCGCGCTGACTGCCGGCAACAGCGGCAATGCCGAACTCTACCGCGAAATGCTGCTCGGGGTTGTGCGCATGGCCCAGGCCGATCGCAGCCGCTGGGACGCCAAGATCATGCTGCAAACCATCCGCGAGCTGGAGCAGGCGTTCGCCCGCCTGGATCAGTTCAAGCGCAGCCGCAAGGTTACTGTATTCGGCTCGGCACGCACCCCACGTGAGCACCCCGCTTACAAGCTGGCCCAGGATATGGGCCGGCAACTGGCACGTCATGATTTCATGGCCATCACCGGGGGCGGTGGCGGGATCATGGCCGCCGCCCATGAAGGCGCCGGCCTGGACAACAGTCTGGGCTTCAATATCACCCTGCCCTTTGAACAGCGCTCCAACCACGTGATCCATGAAACCGATCACGACCTGCCGTTCAAGTTCTTCTTTCTACGCAAGTTATTCTTCGTCAAGGAGGCCGACGCACTGGTTCTCTGCCCCGGCGGCTTTGGTACCCTTGATGAAACCCTGGAAGTACTAACGCTGATCCAGACAGGAAAAAGCCCTGTTGTTCCGGTGATCCTGCTTGACACCCCGGACGGCAACTACTGGTCAAGTCTGCTGCAGTTTCTCAATGAACAGCTCTGTGCCAACGGCTACATCCATGAGGCCGACTTCCGTCTGATCAACCTGACCCACGGCGCCGAAGACGCCATGCAGGTGATCCTTAACTTCTATCGCAATTATCACTCCTCGCGCTGGATCAACTCACATTATCTGTTGCGCCTGAACCACCCACTCAAACACAACGCCTTGCGTCAGCTTGAACAGCAGTTCGCCGACATCTGCGTGGAGGATGGTTTCTGTCAAGATCAGGACTGTCGTCAGGAACTGGACGAACCGGAATTCAGCCATCTGCACCGCCTGAGCTTCCGTTTCAATGGCCGCGATCATGGCCGCTTACGGGAGTTGATCGACTTCATCAACCAGCCGGAGCATTTGCAAAACTAAGGTCTGGCACCTGAGAAGCTAGTAATCGGAGCCAAAACCCCGATACTGCATGAAGCGCAACTGTTTGGCCCGGTCTTTGGGATCGCTGGCCTTGCCTTCGGGGAAGCGCTTGTTGAAGGTCTCTTGGGCCCGCGCTGGCCAGTCCCAGCACGCATCGCCCAGCACCTGCTCGATCAGGCCGGCAGCCACACCGCGCTGGCGCAGCTCCTCCCGCAAACGCTGCGGCCCATAGCCGCGCTGACTGCGGGCATGGACATAGGCTTCGCAGAAGCGCTCATCACTGAGCAGGCCGTCGCCCTGCAGGCGATCCAGCTCGATCTCTGCCTGTTCGCTGGTCGCACCGCGCTGCTTGAGCTTGCGCAGCATTTCGGCATAGCTGTGCTCACGCCGCGCCAGCAGATCCATGGCACTGCGACGAATCGCCTGCGGGCTATCGAGCTGTGAACGGCGAAACATGTTGCCTACGAAGGGGCTCTGATTGAGTCGAATTCAGTGCTTGTTCGATTGCCACTGACTGGTTCCGGACACGCCGTAAATACATTCATGTAGGCTCGTAGATGCCATCCCTGGCATCTAACGGTCCAGAACCGGTCAGCGTCAACCGAGCGACCAAGCATCTGTGCAATCAATCAAGGCTCCCTGACTCAGGCGTCCAGTTCGGCGCTGTCTTCAACCGCCGCCTTGGCATTGCCCGGCTTGGCCAGCAACTGATCGCGAATGGCCTTTTCAATCTCGTCGGCCACCTGTGGGTTGTCTTCGAGGAACTTGGCGGCATTGGCCTTGCCCTGACCGATCTTGCTGCCCTGGTAGCTGTACCAGGCACCGGATTTCTCGACCAGACCAATCTGCACACCCAGATCGATGATCTCGGCATTGTGGTAGATGCCGGTGCCGTAGAGGATCTGAAACTCGGCCTGGCGGAACGGCGGAGCCACCTTGTTCTTGACCACTTTGACCCGGGTCTCGCTGCCGACCACTTCGTCACCGTCCTTGACCGCGCCGGTACGGCGAATATCCAGGCGCACCGAGGAATAGAACTTCAGGGCATTACCACCAGTGGTGGTTTCCGGGTTGCCGAACATCACCCCGATCTTCATACGAATCTGGTTGATGAAGATCACCAGGCAGTTGGCATTCTTGATGTTGCCGGTAATCTTGCGCAGCGCCTGAGACATCAGTCGGGCCTGCACGCCGACGTGATGGTCGCCCATTTCACCCTCGATCTCGGCCTTGGGTACCAACGCCGCTACCGAGTCGACAATGATCACGTCGACCGCATTGGAGCGTACCAGCATGTCGGTGATTTCCAGCGCCTGCTCACCGGTATCGGGCTGCGAAACCAGCAGGTCGTCAACGTTGACGCCAAGCTTGCCGGCGTACTCGGGGTCCAGTGCGTGCTCGGCATCGACGAAGGCGCAGGTGGCTCCATGCTTCTGTGCCTGGGCAATGACCGACAGGGTCAAAGTGGTTTTACCGGAAGATTCCGGGCCATAGATCTCAACAATCCGGCCCTTGGGCAGCCCGCCAATACCGAGGGCGATATCCAGCCCCAGAGAACCTGTCGAGATGGCCGGAATGGCCTGGCGCTCATGGTCGCCCATGCGCATCACGGCGCCTTTGCCAAACTGACGTTCAATCTGACTCAAAGCCGCGGAAAGCGCCTTCTTTTTGTTCTCGTCCATTGTGCATCCTCTCTGGAGTGACGGGTGGTCGACGAATCAACTACTGTATATTTGGTCAGTATTATTCCATAGAAGACTGACCTCGCCTACCCCCTCTTTTCAGTTCAGAGTGCCAACGGCTTGGCAACCCGCTTCTCCAGCCCTTCCAGGGCCTTGAGCACGGTCTGGGCCCGCACTTCACGGCGGTTACCCTGCAGTCGTCGACACTCGCTGTGCACCTCGCCGCCGCGCACCGCCCAGGCAAACCATACAGTGCCTACCGGCTTTTGTGCCGAACCACCATCAGGCCCTGCAATACCGCTGACTGCCACCGCCAGATCGGCACCGGCGGCCTCCAGGGCACCCTGAGCCATGGCCCGCACCACAGGTTCACTGACCGCGCCGTGCTCGGCCAGGTCGGATTCGCTAACCCCCAGCAGACGCGCCTTGCTGGCGTTAGCGTAAGTAACGAACCCGGTTTCGAACCAGGCCGAGCTGCCGCTGACCCGGGTAATAGCCTCGGCGATGCCGCCGCCAGTACAGGACTCGGCGGTGGTCACCGTCAGTCCATGACGGCGCAGCGCATTGCCAAGCCGGGCAGCGGCGGTATCGATCAACGGATCGTAATGCGACATGTGTTCTCCTTGAGCGGGTTTGCGTAGACTATCGGGTTGTTTTCATTCGACTGACCAGGAACCTTCATGAGCCGCGCCGAGAAATCCGCCAGCCATACGCCAATGATGCAACAATATTTCAGCATCAAACAGCAGCATCCGGATCAGTTGCTGTTCTACCGCATGGGCGATTTCTACGAACTGTTCTATGACGATGCGAAAAAGGCGGCGCGCCTGCTCGACATCACCCTGACCGCCCGCGGTCAGTCCGGTGGCCAGCCGATTCCCATGGCCGGCATTCCGTTTCATGCCGCCGAGGGCTATCTGGCCAAGCTGGTCAAGCTTGGCGAGTCGGTCGCGATCTGTGAACAGGTTGGCGACCCAGCTACCAGCAAGGGCCCGGTCGAGCGTCAGGTGGCGCGAATCATCACGCCCGGCACGGTCAGCGATGAAGCCCTGCTCGATGAGCGCCGTGACAACCTGCTGGCCGCCCTGCTCGGCAGCGAGCGCGGCTTCGGCCTGGCCACTCTGGACATCAACAGCGGGCGCTTCTGCGTCATGGAGCTCAAGGGCTGGGAAACCCTGCTCGGCGAACTCGAACGCCTGGCTCCGGCTGAACTGCTAATCCCCGATGACTGGGAAGCCAACACCCCGATCGAGCGCCGCCGGGCGGTACGTCGCCGGGCGCCCTGGGAGTTCGACCGCGACAGCGCCTTCAAGGCCCTGACCCAGCAATTCGGCACTCAGGATCTGGTCGGCTTCGATTGCCAGGACCTGACCCTGGGCCTGGGTGCAGCCGGCGCCCTGCTCGGTTATGCCAAGGAAACCCAGCGTACCGCTCTGCCACACATTCGTGCGATCAGCCAGGAGCGGTTCGAAGACAGCGTGGTGATCGACAGCGCCAGCCGGCGCAATCTGGAGATCGACAGCAACCTCTCAGGCGGGCGCGACAACACTCTGCTCGATGTGCTCGACCACACTGCCACCGCCATGGGCAGCCGTCTGCTGGCGCGCTGGCTGAACCGCCCACTGCGCGACATGCGCATACTCACGGCGCGCCAGGACAGCATCGCCGGCCTGCTCGACCAGCACTATCACGAAGATATTCGACCGATCCTCAAAGGTATTGGCGACATTGAGCGCATTCTCGCCCGCGTCGCTTTGCGCTCAGCCCGGCCACGCGACCTGGCCCGGCTACGCGACGCTCTGGCTACCCTGCCGCAACTGCAGGAAGCGCTGGCGCCGCTGGAAATTGCGCACCTGCGGGCATTGGCCGAACAGGTCAACACTTACCCGGAACTGGCCGAACTGCTGGCCCGTGCGGTGATCGACAACCCACCGGCGGTGATCCGTGACGGCGGCGTCATCGCCCCCGGCTTTGATGCTGAACTGGATGAGCTGCAGAACATCAGCGAAAACGCCGGCCAGTACCTGATCGATCTGGAAACCCGCGAACGCGAACGTACCGGCTTGTCGACCCTGAAGGTCGGCTACAACCGCGTACATGGCTATTTTATTGAGCTGTCACGCGGCCAGGCCGATCAGGCGCCGATCGATTACCAGCGTCGTCAGACCCTCAAGGGGGCCGAGCGTTTCATCACCCCGGAGCTGAAAGAGTTTGAGGACAAGGCGCTGTCGGCCCGCAGCCGGGCTCTGGCACGGGAAAAACAGCTTTATGACGAGCTGCTCGACCGCCTCAATGAGGATCTGGCCAGCCTGCAGGACAGCGCCGCCAGTCTGGCTGAACTCGACGTGCTGGCAACCCTGGCCGAGCGCGCCAGCAGCCTGGACTACTGCCGCCCGCGGTTTGTCGATGATAACCAGGTTGTCATCGAGGGCGGCCGACATCCGGTGGTCGAGCAGGTACTGGACAGCCCGTTCGTGGCCAATGACCTGAACCTGGACCCTGAAACCCGCATGCTGATCATTACCGGCCCGAACATGGGCGGTAAATCGACCTACATGCGCCAGACCGCCCTGATCGTTCTGCTCGCCCATATCGGCGCCTATGTTCCGGCCAGCCGGGTTGAGCTGTCCTGTGTCGACCGTATTTTTACCCGGATTGGCTCCAGCGACGATCTGGCCGGCGGCCGCTCGACCTTCATGGTCGAGATGAGCGAAACCGCCAACATTCTCAACAACGCCACCGAGGCCAGCCTGGTACTAATGGACGAAGTAGGTCGCGGCACCAGCACCTTCGACGGCCTGTCGCTGGCCTGGTCAGCCGCCGAGTATCTGGCCCGGGTACGCGCCTTTACTCTGTTCGCCACTCACTATTTCGAGCTTACCGCGCTGGCCGATACCGACCCCGGCGTTGCCAACGTGCACCTCAATGCCACCGAGCACAACGAGCGCATCGTTTTTTTGCACAACGTCCAGCCCGGCCCGGCCAGCCAGAGTTACGGTCTGCAGGTAGCCCAACTGGCCGGGGTGCCGCGTCCGGTGATTGAACGTGCGCGCCAACACCTGCATCAGCTTGAACAGCAGAGCCTGGCGCAACACGCCGGTACGTCAGGCCGGGCAGCCGAGCAGCCACTGCAAAACGACCTGTTCGCCAGCGCCCCCCACCCTTTGGTGGAGGCCCTGCAACAGCTCAAGCCTGACGATCTCAGCCCTCGTCAGGCCCTGGAACTGCTATACCAATGGAAGACGGAACTGTCGTGATCTTTCACGAAATGATAGTCATTTTCATTAAAGAGCAAACGAATGACGCTGGGCTGCGGCAAAACCCCGCCAGCGTCTGTACCAGCCGATAAAAACTGCTAGACTACGCGCCACGTTTTGCGACCGCCTGATTCTGATGGAGAGCCACCATGACCTTTGTTGTTACCGACAACTGCATCAAGTGCAAGTACACCGATTGCGTTGAGGTCTGCCCTGTCGATTGCTTCTACGAAGGCCCCAACTTCCTGGTGATCCACCCGGACGAGTGTATCGATTGTGCCCTGTGCGAGCCTGAGTGCCCAGCCAATGCGATTTTCTCTGAAGACGAGGTGCCAGAAGATCAGCAGGAGTTTATTGAACTGAACGCTGAGCTGGCGGACGTATGGCCGAACATCACCGAGAAGAAGGATGCGCTGGCCGACGCTGAAGAGTGGGATGGTGTGCCGGACAAGCTGCAGTATCTGGAGCGCTAAGCACCAGCAGCAAACCGCGAAAAAGGCCGACCCTGTGTCGGTCTTTTTATATCCGCCCATTGGGCAAATTTCAGGCAAAAAAAGGGGCGGGATAAACCCGCCCACTCTTTATTCCCTATGTGCTATCCGTGTCCCGTCATCCTGACGTCGTCATCCTGATCATCCCTAGTTCAGCTCCCTGCCGAACAGCGTTGTCCCTAACGCATGGGCACATAATATCGCGTTACGACTCTCGCACAAGCCCTTTAATAAGACACATTCTCAACCATAAAAAACAATCAATCCTTTAAAAACAATACCTTACCAAAAAAACTAGAGATATTTCCTCTCAGCGCGCACAGCACACAGCAACGTTGGCTTACAACGCATGTAGGCAATGTCTTACATCCTGATAACAACCGCCTCAACCGATCTCAGTTCGTGGCCAGCTCAACCCGGTTACGCCCGGCGGACTTGCCGCGATAAAGCGCCTCATCGGCACGGGCAATGCTGTTGTTGAGCGGTTCACCGGCCTGATGCGTGCTGATCCCGATACTGACCGACAATGGACACGCAAGGCCAGTGCCCGCCTGTTCCACCGCCTGCCGGACCCGCTCGGCAATGGTGCGCGCACTTTCAAGATCACTGCCGGGCAATACCGCCAGAAACTCTTCGCCACCCCAGCGCGCTACAGTATCCTGCTCACGTACACAGGCCTTGATCGCTCGGCTCACTGCCTGTAGCACCAGGTCGCCAGCCTCATGTCCGTGTTGATCATTGATCGCCTTGAAATGATCGACATCCAGCAACAGCAAGGCTGTGGTCCCAAATTCCGCACCCTCAGGCTGGGGCCGCTCCAGAAGGTTGATCACATAACGGCGATTGTAGAGCCCGGTCAGAGCGTCCGTCGCGGCCATGCGGCGCAGATGACGATCAGCCCGGGTAACCGTACCGACGTAAAACACCGACAGATAGCTGAACATCAGAAATACTACGCTCAGATTGAACAGATGGACCCACAACAGCGCCGCAGGACTGATTGGCTGCAAGGGCTCGACAAAGCGCATCAGAAGATCCAGTGCGACATAGAAGGCCCAGAGCCCGAGCACGCCATACCAGGCATGACGCGTGGTGCGCATGCCGGCAAACAGGGCAGGAATGAACATCAGCAGAAAATAGTGGAAACCGCTGTCCCAGCCGATCAGCAGGCTGCCCAGGGCTGCATGCACAGTAACCTCTATCCAGATCAGCGCTACCGCCAGCCGGTTGCGCCTGGCCTTGAGCGCCCAAATGGCGGTCGCATACATCGCAATACTGATGATATTGATCCAGGCCAGGATCGGTGAGCCCAGCAGCAGGAAAAGCACGAAAAAGGCCGCATCAATCGAGCCAGCCCAGATACAGCAGAGCCGGGTCATCTTCCAGAACTGCCCACGCGGGGCGCTGTGCCGCTCAAACACCGGGGTCACATCAGCCATGTATCGGTTTCCAGTCAAGGCAGGGACGCTAAGAAAGACGCTGCATAGCCAAATCAGGCTACAGAGCCTACCCCGGCATCATTGTGCCATCGAGTGTAGCCCAGCACCGACTCGCGGACAGCATCTCCAGCAACAAAAAACCCGGTACCTCACGGTACCGGGTTTTCGGAGCGTCTGAGCGACGGGCTGCTTACATCATGCCGCCCATGCCACCCATACCACCCATGCCGCCCATGTCCGGCATGGCCGGCTTCTCTTCCGGCAGCTCGGCAACCATGGCCTCGGTGGTGATCATCAGGCTGGCAACCGAAGCAGCAGCCTGCAGAGCACTACGGGTGACCTTGGCCGGATCGAGAATACCCATCTCGATCATGTCGCCGTACTCACCAGTCGCAGCGTTGTAACCGAAGTTACCTTCGCCGGACTTGACCTTCTGCAGAACCACAGCAGCTTCTTCACCGGCGTTGGTGACGATCTGGCGCAGCGGCGCTTCAACCGCACGACGCAGCAGCTTGATGCCGACGTTCTGGTCTTCGTTGTCACCCTTCAGGCCTTCAATGGCAGCCAGGGTGCGAACCAGAGCCACGCCACCACCAGGTACCACGCCTTCTTCAACAGCGGCGCGAGTAGCGTGCAGCGCGTCTTCAACGCGATGCTTCTTCTCTTTCATTTCCACTTCGGTGGCTGCGCCAACCTTGATTACCGCAACACCGCCAGCCAGCTTGGCCAGACGCTCTTGCAGTTTTTCACGGTCGTAGTCGGAAGTGGTTTCTTCAACCTGCTTGCGGATCTGGGCCACGCGGGCTTCGATATCCACTTGGGCGCCGGCGCCGTCGATCACGGTCGAGTTGTCCTTGTTGATCTGAACGCGCTTGGCTTGACCCAGGTGCTCCAGACCAGCGCTCTCCAGGCTCAGGCCAACTTCTTCGCTGATTACGGTACCGCCGGTGAGGATGGCGATATCCTGCAGCATGGCCTTGCGGCGATCACCAAAGCCCGGGGCCTTGACCGCAGCAACCTTGACGATACCGCGCATATTGTTGACTACCAGAGTAGCCAGGGCTTCGCCTTCTACATCCTCAGCTACGATCATCAGCGGACGACCAGCCTTGGCGACGGCTTCCAGAACCGGCAGCAGTTCGCGGATGTTGGAGATTTTCTTGTCAACCAGCAGCAGGTACGGGTTATCCAGCTCGGCGGACATGGTTTCCGGCTTGTTGACGAAGTAGGGAGACAGGTAACCACGGTCGAACTGCATGCCCTCAACCACCGACAGCTCGTTCTCCAGACCAGAACCTTCCTCAACAGTGATCACGCCTTCCTTGCCGACGCGATCCATAGCTTCGGCGATGATGCTGCCGATCGAATCGTCGGAGTTGGCGGAAATGGTGCCTACCTGGGCGATGGCCTTGGAGTCTTCACAGGGCTTGGCCAGGTTCTTGAGTTCGGCGACAATGGCGGCAGTGGCCTTGTCGATGCCGCGCTTGAGGTCCATCGGGTTCATACCGGCAGCAACGGCTTTCAAGCCTTCGGTCACGATAGCCTGAGCCAGAACGGTCGCAGTGGTAGTACCGTCACCGGCGTCGTCGTTGGCGCGCGAGGCAACGTCCTTGACCAGTTGCGCACCCATGTTCTCGAACTTGTCTTTCAGCTCGATTTCCTTGGCGACTGAAACACCGTCTTTGGTGATCAGCGGCGCGCCGAAGCTGCGCTCGATCAGTACGTTGCGACCTTTCGGGCCCAGGGTAGCCTTGACCGCGTTGGCCAGGGTGTTGACGCCGTCAAGCATCTTGTTGCGGGCGGAAATACCAAATTTAACTTCTTTAGCAGCCATGTTCGCTTTCCTTCAATGAATTCGTTGGGGATCTGTCTCGGCCAGTACTCAGCCTTCCAGCACGCCGTAGATTTCGGATTCGCTCATCATCAGCAGTTCTTCACCATCGATCTTGATGGTGCTGCTGCCGGAATAGGGACCGAAAACCACCTTGTCACCTTCTTTGACGGCCAGCGGACGTACGTCACCGTTGTCCAGCAGACGCCCGGTACCCACAGCTATCACCACACCGGTATTCGGTTTTTCTGCGGCAGAGCCCGGCAGAACGATACCGCCAGCGGTTTTGGTCTCTTCTTCGCTGCGACGAACGACTACGCGATCGTGTAACGGACGGATTTTCATCGTTGTGAGTCTCCCAATTTGAATGTCATTGGCCGGTCAACCGGCACTTCACGTTAAAAAACCAGACCTTGCGGCCTGAAGGACGGGCCTCTGTTGCAGAGTCGCGTCACTGTCCTGCTGCCCGCCGTGGCGGGCTCGTCAAAACGGGTGAATCCTTAATGGGGACCAGGCAAGCCATTTCAAGGGGCTTACAGCAAATTTTTTCACTGATCGCCAATCTGCCGGTCAGGGCGACGCTCGGTCTCGGACTTGGCTTCCCACTCACCCTCAATGATGGTGTGACCTCCGCGTTGCCAGACCTGCGGACCACCCGGTTCACCCGGAGCCGGCTGACCACGACTGCGCCAGGCCAACAGCAGGCAGGGAATCGCCAGCGCATCGGTAATCACCCCTGGGAACATCAACAACACGCCCGCCAGGACACCCCAGAATCCTGAGCGCAAAACGGCAAACGGTGAGCGATCATGCGCCATTTGCACCTGCAGGCGCTGAACCATTGCCCAACCCTGACGCTGAATCAAGGCAATGCCCAGCAAACCACTGACCAGCACCCACAGCAGAGTCATCCCTACGCCGATGGCTTGCCCCAGCAGGATCAAGCCGGCCAGTTCGAGCAGCGGCACCAGCAACAGAAGAAATCGGAAAAACGGCATGCAAGCCTCAGCTCTCAGTGACCAAAATCCTTATATGGGTACGCTGCCCGACCGTTTCAAGACAGGCCGACGGATGGCAGTATCGGTAGCCATACCAGCATCAAAGTCAAAAGATGACCAAATACGCCAAACGGGTCTTCTCTATTCACCCCATCTGGTGCATGCTTGCAGCCCTGTTTCCCCATCCTATTTTCATTGGCTATGAGGAGTGCCAAGCATGCAATTGAGAGATAGCGTGATCATCATTACCGGCGGCGGTCAGGGCCTGGGCCGTTCGATGGGCGAATTTCTCGCCGCCAAAGGCGCCCGCCTGGCGCTGGTCGACCTGAATCAGGAGCGACTGGACGAAGCAGTAGCCGCCTGTAAGGCTGCCGGTGGCGATGCCCGGGCCTATCTGTGCAATATCGCCAATGAAGAACAGGTCACCGACATGGTCAGCCAGGTAGCCAGTGACTTCGGCGCTATCAACGGCCTGATCAACAATGCCGGCATCCTGCGTGACGGTCTGCTGCTCAAGAGCAAGGACGGCGAAATCCAGAAGATGAGCCTGGCGCAATGGCAGTCGGTGATCGACGTCAATCTCACCGGCGTGTTCCTGTGCACCCGTGAAGTTGGAGCGAAGATGATCGAGCTGGGTAACCAGGGCCTGATCATCAACATTTCCTCGATTTCCCGCGCTGGCAACATTGGCCAGTCCAACTACTCAGCCGCCAAGGCCGGGGTCGCTGCCATGACTGTGGTCTGGGCCAAGGAACTGGCGCGTTATGGCATCCGCGTAGCCGGCATCGCCCCGGGCTTCATCGAAACCGAGATGACCGGAGGCATGAAACCCGAGGCACTGGAAAAGATGACCTCCGGCATTCCGCTCAAGCGCATGGGCAAGCCGGCCGAAATCGCTCATTCGGCGGCTTACCTGTTCGAGAACGACTACTACACCGGCCGCATCATCGAGCTTGACGGCGGTCTGCGTATCTGACCGCCCAGCCCGGGTCATCTGTGGCCCGGGCTTTGTCCCTCACCAGTTGACCCCCAGTCCTAACCGATAGCGCTTGTAGTTGGTCCCGGTATCGTCAGTGGTCTTGAGATAGTCCCAGTCGGTACTCAGGCTAAGAGCCATCCAACTGTTAAGCAAATAGCGCAAGCCCAGCTCGGCATCAACCGCATAGCGGATTGCATCATCGTCGGGAATCAGGGTTTCAGCCTTGTGGAACAACTGGAAACGTTTGCCAAACAAAAAGCGTCGGTAGTCCCACTCCAGCGCCAATGCATTGGTATGCCAGGTCTCGCCCGTGCGCTCGTCCAACTGCAGATAGTCCAGTCGGGCCGAGGTTTCAAAACGGCCCAAAGCACTATTCCACCACTCATAACCGGGTCCCATACCGAACTGCATGCGGCGTTCGATATCGCCTATCAGGTCGCGCTGATAACTGGCGCTGGTCTGCCAGAACCACTGATCGGCAAAAAACCAGCTCAGATCATACTCGGCATCCCAGACATGCCGGCTCTTCACATCATTGCGAAAGTCGCGCTCGAACTCATAGGCCAGCCCGTGTCGCCAGTCGCCGTGGCGGGCCTGGGTATCGATGCTGATATCCAGGTCTCGCTGATCGGTCTCGGCATCCTTGATATCCAGCGCAACATTGGCCTTGCCTTCCCAGACCCAGTCCTCGATTACTGGCTGCGGTTCAAGCATCTGCCGGATCGCACTGATCGGCAGTTCCTGAGGCTCTGGCAGGCCATTAACCAGCAGCACAGTGCCCGGAGTATCCGAAGCCATCAGCCCCATGGCCCGTTCTGCCTGCCCCTGGGTTTTGACCAGCAGAGTCCGATCACTCTCCAGCGTGCGGATTCGCTTGACATCCACCGTCACCCGACCGGCAAAATCGGTCACTATCACCAGCTTGCTGCCCTCAAGCAGTTCGATCTTGCCGGTCAGTCGGTCACCGTTATCGAGCCACAGGGTATCGGCCAGGGTCGGCAAGCTGAAACACAGCAACAACAAAAGACAGTACGGCCTGCACCACATACAACATCCTTAACATCATTTCAGATTCGAGCGTTACTATTCATGCCCCAGCCACCAGTGCCAGCAAGCATTCCCCAGGGTTCGACCAATGAATCCTGGCAACGTTTCCTGCAAGCGCTGGCCAGCATCCCAGCTGGTCGGGTCACCAGCTACGGCCGACTGGCCCAACTGGCGGGCCTGGGCCGAGGCGCACGACAAGTCGGGCGCTGGCTTGGACAGTTGCCTGAGGGCAGTAATCTGCCCTGGCACCGCGTGATCAACAGCCAGGGCCAGTTGTCATTGCCGGCCGATAGCCCAGCTGGCCAGGAACAATACCGCCGACTGATGGACGAAGGCATTATGGTCAGCGGTCGGCGAGTCAATATGAAACGTTATGGCTGGCCGGACTGAGCCTCATACACCCCAAGGAACTCCATGAAAGCATCACACAGCGAAACCCTGGCCAATAGCTCCCGGCACGAAGGGCTACGGGTTTACCTCAATCCCCGGGTTCTGGGCATGCTGTTCCTCGGTTTTTCCGCCGGCCTGCCTCTGTTACTGGTTGGTGGCACCTTCAGCGCCTGGTTGCGCGACCTGGGCATTGATCTGGCCGCCATCGGCTTTCTGAGCTGGGTCGGCATGGCGCACTCGATCAAGGTACTCTGGGCTCCCGTGATCGACCGCGCGCCCATCCCGCTACTGACGCGCTGGCTCGGTCGGCGCCGGGCCTGGATGATACTGGCTCAGGTGGTTATCGCCGGCTCCCTGCTGGGTATGGCGCTGACCGATCCACGCGAAAATCTGGGTCTGATCGCATTGTTCGGCATTCTAACCGCCTTTGGCTCAGCCACCCAAGACATCGCCATCGACGCCTACCGGGTCGAGGCTGAAGCCAAGCATCGCCAGGCGGCCATGGCCGCTACCTATGTCACCGGTTACCGGGTGGCGATCCTTGCCGCCGGGGCCGGAGCCCTGCACATCGCTGCCCTGGACCCCACGGCCCCGCCACCGGTCTACACCGAGGAAGCTGGTGGTCGGTCGCGTATTGGCCTGGCCATCAACCTGGTGCTCAATTCATTGCGCACCCTGTTCTATGACTGGGGACTGATCACCGTAGTCAACGGTTGGACTCTGGCCTATCTGTGTATGGCGTTGCTGATGCTGGTCGGCATCATCACCACCCTGATCATCGCCGAACCCAAGGTTGCGGTTACCCAGTCGACTGCCCAGTTCGAGCAACGGGTTAACAGTTACCTGGCCAATACCCAGCACAACGGCTGGCGCAGAAGCATCACAGCATGGTTCATCGGTGCCGTGGTTTGCCCGTTCGCCGAGTTTTTCCAGCGTTATGGCAAAGCCGCACTGATCATCCTGCTGTTCATTGGTTGTTTTCGCATCAGCGATATCTTCATGGGCGTGATGGCCAATCCGTTCTATCTGGACCTGGGCTTCAGCAAGGCTGAAATTGCCAATATTGCTGCCGCATTCGGTCTGGCCATGACCCTGGCTGGCGCCGCCATCGGCGGGGTTCTGGTGGCTCGTTTCGGGATTGCACCGATTCTGCTGTTTACCGCCTTCATGGCCCCGGCGACCAACCTGACCTTTGCCTGGCTGGCTCATATCGGTCCCCAGCAGCATGGCCTGGTAATGGCGATTATTGCTGACAACATCACCGGCGGCCTGGCGATCTCGGTCTTCATCGCCTACCTGTCGAGCCTGACCAACACTGCCTACACTGCCACCCAGTACGCGCTGTTCAGCTCACTGATGACCCTTCCGGGGCAGTTCGCCGCCGGTTTCACCGGGGTTCTGGCAGCTCATGTCGGCTGGGAGATGTTCTTCATCATCACTGCCCTGACCGGGGTTCCGGCGATCATTCTGGTGGCGATATTGCTAAAGGTCGCACACCCCGACCGCAGCAGGCGCCCAGGGATTGATGAGGGATAAGAAACGATTGGGGGCGCCATAGACGCCCCCAAACAGATCAGCCGTTGCTGGCTTGCGCGACCATGTGCACGGTGCGCTGCGGGAATGGGATGGTGATGCCTTCCTGGTCGAAGGTTTCCTTGGCCGCCTCGATGGTGTCAAAGAAAACGCCCCAGTAGTCCTCGGTCTTGGTCCACATACGCAGGGACAGATCGACCGAGCTATCACCCAACGACACCAGCCAGACCACCGGCGCCGGATCCTTGAACACCCGGGCATCCGCCTGAGCCAGACGCAGCAGAATCTCGCGGGCCTTCTTCACATCATCGCCGTAGTCAATCCCGATATTGATGTCGACCCGCCGGGTCGGCTGGCGTGAATAGTTGATGATATTGCCATTGGACAGGCTACCGTTGGGGATCACCACGGTCTTGTTGTCCGGAGTCTTGAGTACGGTATGGAAGATCTGGATGCTGTCCACGGTACCGGCCGTACCCTGAGCCTCGATATATTCACCGACCTTGAACGGACGCAAGAATAGAATCAGTACACCACCAGCAAAGTTAGCCAGGCTGCCCTGCAGCGCCAAACCGACAGCCAAACCGGCGGCACCGATCAGCGCGATGAACGAAGTGGTCTGAATACCGATCATGCCGGCGACACTGATCAGCAGCAGAACCTTGAGACCAATACTGACCAAATTGCCGATGAAGCCGTGCAAAGTCGCCTCGACGTTGCGCTTTTCCATCAGCCGCAACACAGTAGCGCTGATCCGACCAATGATCCACCAGCCGACCAACAGGGTGATCAGCGCCAGCAGCACCTGACCGCCGTACTGCATGACCAACGGCAACCACGCCTCCTGCAGACCATCCAACTGGGTCATAACATCTTCCATTACCTTCTCCTGATTTTTTAATTACACGAAAACCCTGAAGCCCTGCTGGGGCTGACACCGATTTCAATCCAATCAGTGCTTTTTCAATCGCGGAAATTATTGAACTGCAGCGGCATTTCAAGTTTGGCGCCACGCAGCAAGGCCATGACATCCTGAAGATCATCGCGCTTCTTGCCGGTCACCCGGACCTGTTCGCCCTGGATCGCTGCCTGCACTTTGAGCTTGGAATCCTTGATCAGAGCCACGATCTTCTTGGCAAGTTCCTTGTCGATACCTTCACGCAGCACGACTTCCTGCTTGACCAGTTTGCCCGAAGCATAGGCATCCTTGACCTCCAGGCACTGGATATCGATCTTGCGCTTGATCAGGCTCATTTGCAGGATCTCCAGCATCTGCCCCAACTGAAAGTCCGCTTCGGCCGTCAACTGCACCAGCAGGTCCTTGTCCTTGAACTCAAAACTGCCCTTGCCACGCAGGTCATAGCGCCGGTCCAGCTCCTTGACCGCATTGTCCACGGCGTTAGTGACTTCATGTTTGTCCAATTCGGACACCACGTCGAACGATGGCATGCGTTAACCTCGATAAAACACATTTTTATGACATTCATAGCAAAACAACAGCACAAGCTCGTGGCATTATAGCCTCAAACGACATAGACCCTGAACGGAAGCCTTGCCATGCCCAACCCGCAGTTAAGCATCATGGTAGTGGACGATACCAAATTCAGCAGCGCGGTTATCGGCCATACCCTGTCTCAAGCGGGTTATACCGACATCAGGTTTGCCAGTTCCGCCATGGACGCCCTGGCCATGCACGAACAACGCCCGGCCAGCGTCATGGTCGCCGACTGGCTGATGCCGGAAATGGATGGTCTGGAACTGACCACTCGCATCCGTCAGGCCGACGAACAGAGCGATCATTACACCTATGTCGTGTTGCTGACTGCCCGCGAAGGCGACAACGTACTGGGCGAGGCCTTCGATCGCGGGGTCGATGACTTCATCAGCAAATCAGCCATGAACGAGCAACTGCTGCCACGCATCTACGCTGCTGACCGCACCTCGCAACTGATCAACCGCCTGCTCGACGAGAACCGCCTGCTGGCAGTCAACAATGCGCAGCTCGAGGCTCATAATCTGGTCGACAGCCTGACCGCCATCGGCAACCGTCGCTACCTGCTCCAACGTCTGAGCGACAGCCTGCGCAACGTTGAAGCCCGTGGAGGTGCCTGCTGCCTGCTGGTACTCGGGGTGCAAAATCTCGACGAACTGAGCAACCGGTTCGGTGAAGATGTGCGCCAGGAACTGCTTAAGGGAATAGCCCGCCGCCTGCAACAACTGGTCCGCCCCACCGACGTGATCGCTAGGGTCAGCAACAACGCCTTTGCCATCGTCACCCTGGCCGATGACCCACTGGAATGCAAACCCAACAGTTTCCGCCGCCTGCATGACGGCCTCAATCTCAAGGCCTTCAAAACCAGCGAGGGCTATCTCTCGGTTCGCGCCGGCATGGCCCTGGGCTCAGCCAGCCAACGCCAGCCCCACGCCGATGCCAGCGCCTGGCTGGAGCAGGTGGAACAGCAACTGGAACAGGCCTACGCCACCAATCTGATCACTGAAGTGCCGTAACGGCCGACTGATGCTACATATACTCGGAGCCGGCAGCCTGGGACTCTTGTGGGCGGCGCGCCTTACCCGCGCCGGCCTGCCCTGCCGCCTGCTCCTGCGCGACGCCCAGCGCCAGGCCGAATGGAACAGCCGAAACAACCTGTTGATCTTTGAACAGGCAGGCCAGCGCGAGCAACTGTCGATTGAGACCTTGCCGATCAGCGACTGCCATGAGCCCATTGAGCGACTGATCGTGGCCACCAAGGCCTATGAAGTTCACAGCGCACTCAGCAGCCTGCCAACTGCACTACTGAACCAGAGCGACTGCCTGCTATTGCAAAACGGCCTGGGTAGCCAGCAACAGGCCCAGGCCCTGCTCCCCAATGCCCGCGTCCTGTTTGCCAGTGTGACCGACGGTGCCTGGTGCCCGGCCCCTGGCCACGTCTGCTGGGCCGGTATCGGCGAAACCCGGATTGGCGACCCGCAAGGCGGTGCAGCTCCCGCGTGGCTGAATCAGCTAGACCGGGCCGGGATCGTCTGGCACTGGGATAGCCGAATCCTTGAGGTACTCTGGCTGAAACTGGCGGTCAACTGTGCGATCAACCCCTTCACAGCCCTGTTCGACTGCCGTAACGGTGAGGTGCCGGCACGGGCCGGGGTCAGACTGGAACAGGTAATTGATGAGCTGCATAGCCTGCTCAGCATTGCCGCTCGCAGCCCCGGCCGCCAAGCCTTGGGGGAGCGTATCCACAACGTGATCCAGACCACCGCCGGCAACAGTTCATCCATGCGTCAGGATATCCATGCCCGTCGCCGCACCGAGATCGACTACATTCTTGGCTACGCTTGCCGCGAGGCCAGACAGCGGGGGCTGCCTACCCCGGCACTGACATCCCTGCACGAGGAGCTGCAAACCCTGCTTGATACACTGGGTCTGCCACACGACTGATATGTTGCCCCGACCCGTTTCACGCTAACCTAGAGATCTTTTGCTGTTTAGGAGCGCGATTACCATGGGCTACCGCCTGAGCAAAGTCTATACCCGCACTGGCGACAAGGGGGACACCGGCCTGGCTGACGGCCAGCGCATTGGCAAGGATCACCCACGCATCGAAGCCATGGGCAGTGTCGATGAGCTGAACAGCCAGCTCGGTGTGCTGCTGGCCGAACTGGCCGGGCAGGGTCTGGACCAGTTCACTGCTCTGCTCGGACCCATCCAGCACCGCCTGTTTGATCTTGGTGGAGAGCTGGCAATTCCCGGCCATCACATCATCGATGCCGGCGATGTGAGCGCACTAGAGCAACTGATTGATGACTACAACGCCGAACTGGAACCGCTGAAGAACTTCATTTTGCCCGGCGGCTCACGTTGCGTGGCCCAGGCTCACCTGGCCCGCAGCCAGTGCCGCCGGGCAGAACGCCGGTATCTGAGCCTGGCGCGCCAGGACGATGTCAATCCGCAGGCCCCGATCTATCTGAACCGTCTTTCAGACCTGCTGTTTGTCGTTGCCCGCTGCATCGCCAAAGCCGAGGGCACCCCCGAAGTGCTGTGGGCACCCAAGCCCAAGCCGCAATAGCACCTTTAACGACAACGCCCCGGACCAGCCGGGGCGTTGACAGCACAACCGGAATGTTCAGACCCGGAAAGCGCTGACGATTCGCTGCAGTTCCTGCACCAGTTGCCCCATGCGGTTGCTGGATTGCTCGGCCTGGCGAGCCCCCTCGGCAGTGCGCTCACCAGCATGGTTGATCTCGACGATGTTCTGATCGATATCATGGCTGACTGCGGTCTGCTGCTCAGCCGCGGCGGCGATCTGCTGGCTCTGATCAACGATCTGGGTTACCGCTGCCAGAATGTTGCCCAGCGCTTGCTGCACCTGCAAGGACGCATCCACCGCCTCACCAGTCATGCTGTGGCTGGCACCCATAGCCTTAACCGCAGCCCCCACACCATCCTGCAGACGCACGATCATCTGCTCGATTTCCTCAGTCGACTCCTGGGTCCGGCGCGCCAGCGTACGCACCTCATCGGCCACCACAGCAAACCCCCGCCCCTGCTCGCCGGCCCGGGCTGCCTCAATGGCCGCATTCAGCGCCAGCAGGTTGGTCTGCTCGGCCACACCCTTGATCACATCCAGCACCCGGCTGATTGAGGCGCTGTCATCAGCCAGCCGGTTGATCACATTCACCGAGTTCTCGATTTCCCGCGCCAGCTTCTCAATACCATCGACCGAAGCCTCCACTCGCTGCCGGCCATTGAGGGTTTCGGTGTTAACCTGTTCAGCATTGTTCACGGCCAGGGCCGCGCTGCGCGCCACCTCCTGCGAGGTGGCGGCCATTTCATTCATGGCTGTGGCCACCTGCTCGATCTGACTGCGCTGGGCAGCCACCGCCTGGCTGCTTTCGGCTGAGATACTCTCCACCTGCTCGGACTGTTGCTGAACCTGATTGGAGGTCTGACCAACCTGACGAATCAGCTCGCGAATCCGGCCGATACTGTCATTGAACTCGGCAGCCAGGGCACCCAACTCGTCCCGACTGTCAACCTCGACCTGAACCGTCATATCGCCCCGTGCCACCTGCCCCATCAGCACAGACAACTTCTTCAGAGTTCTGCGGGTGGCCATGTAGAAGCCGGCATACAGATAGATAATCAGCACGATCACCAGCACCAGCGCTACCACCAGCAATACGGTAGCCCGGGTATTGGCTCCCAGACGCTGCTCAAGCACCCGCTCCAGGCTGTTGAGGATGCCCGATCCCAGCTCATAGGATTTGTCTATCTCGCTACTGATGCGCTGGAAAAAACCAGCCCAGTTGCCGTCCAGGCTATTGGCCAGAATGATATCTTCCTCGAAGATCTCACGAGTCCGCTCAACCGTGGCCAAGCTGTCTTCAGCGGCCGCGCGCAGCCCGGCAAGATCCGAATGACTCTGAATGATCCCCAGCGCCTGCTGGTAGTCGGCCTGCAAGCGCCCCATCCCATCGACCAGATCGTCCATTTCCCGGCTGGCATCCGAACTCAGATAACCCTGCCCCATCGCATAACCACCGACCGCCCGGCCATGACCCAAAGCTCCCGTCACCTGGGGAATCCCATCCACCACCAGCGCACCGAGCTGTCGCACCAGCGCATCGAAGTCCTGCAATAGCCCGGCATAGCTGGCCGTCACCGACAGCAGCGACAGCGAAGCACCATAAGCCTGGGACGACATGTCGGCCCGGGCGCGGATCGACTCCTGGCCAATACGCGCATAGAAACCCAACAGCTCATCACGCTGCTTGACCATATCGGCCGCTGTAGCATCACCATTGCGATAAGGCAGGCTACGTAGCGCCTCGATGATCTGGTTGCGCTGCTCCAGGGTCCGCTGTTCCAGCGCTGCGGCCTGATCACCCTGCCCCAGGTGGAAGGAAATCAGATCCAGATCTCTCAATACTTCAGCCCGCCTGACCACCTCCTGGGTCAGACGTACCAGCTCCAGGCTGTCCAGAGCATGCTGGGACAGCTGAACACGTTCAAAGGACTGTTTGACCAGCATACTGCTGACCACAAGCAGGGGGACGAAAAACAGGACACTGATCAGGCAAAACTTCATGCCGTAGCTCAACCTGTTCATCAGTGCTATGGCGGGTGCCAGAAGACTGTTCACGCAGAATTCTCCTCAAATACAACGCCCCGTCGCTCTCGGGACTGGCCGCAGGCGCCAAACGCCGGCATAGCCATTATCGTTATGATTATTAAGCGGCCTCCTGGCTCGTTGTCAGTCTTCCGTGCGGTTATGGGCTCGCCTGCCAGGCAATCGAGCCATGATTAAATGTCTTACACCGCTACTATCGGCTAATAAGCCGGCATCTTTAACCCAGCACGGCATAGAGCGCAATAAAGACGGCCCACACCAGCAACGAACGTTTGACCAGCATCCGGACACTGGCCAATATGCCCTCATGCTCCGGTGTCGGGGCACCATCTTGCAAAGCTGCATCAGTGCACTGCTCAAGCAGTTCGGCATTGCTCAGTTCCCAGCGTGCAAACTGCCTGCGCAAAACCGCCAGGGTCGCGTCAAAATGCCCAACCAGCGCCAGACTAAGCCCTAGCAGGCGGTTTGGCAGCCACTCCAGAGAGTGGCTCAACACATTGGCCAGCCCACCCTTCTCGCCGCTGGCGCTAGCCAGCAGGCGATACCCCAAAGCTCCGAGCGGGCCCAGCAACAAATACCAGAAAGCCGGCACGAAATAGCCATGGCAAGCCTCCCAAACCAACCGGCCACGCACCGCCCTGAGCAACCCATTCGGCTCATCGCAGGCGATGCCCAGCTCCCGCTCAGCTACCAGACTGGCAGCCTCCTGGTCACCGCGCGCCCAAGCCTGTTCCAATGCGCTGGTCATCGCACCCAGCGGATCACTGCGCCCGACGCACAGCAGCAATACGGCCGCATGCAGCAACAGGCTGAAGAACCCATACGCCATACCCTGCACCCACCATAACAGGGCTGCCAGAGGCAGCAGCGGCAACATCAGCAGCAGTATCCGCTGCCATTCGGAATGATTGCCCATACGTATCTGTAGCCAGGCACTCCAGCGACCACACGCATCGACCGGCAACCCATTGCGCCAGGGTGTGAAGCGCAAGATCAGGGCGACCAGCACCAGTACCAGAAAACTCATAGTGACTCTCCTTGTAGCCCCGGATCAGCGGGATTGACGCAGACTGCGCAGATAACGCCCCCAGTCGAAGGCCGGCCCCGGGTCAGTCTTGCGGCCCGGCGCTATGTGTTCATGCCCGGTAATCCGATTCAGGGTAATCGCCGGGTAGGCCTGGCGCAAACACTGGGTCAATGTACTCAGAGCCTGGTACTGAGCGTCGCTGTAGGGCACATCATCGGCACCTTCGAGTTCGATACCGATCGAGAAGTCATTGCACTGCTCTCGCCCGGCATACCGCGATTGCCCGGCATGCCAGGCACGATCCAGACAGGACACGAACTGGGTGATCTGGCCCGTACGCTCGATCAGAAAGTGAGCGGAGACCTGCATTTCGGCAATAAAGGCGAAATAAGGATGGGCCGCACTATCGAGCTGACCCTGGAAGAACTGCTGAACATGCCCCCCGCCAAACTCGCCTGGCGGCAGACTGATGTTGTGGATTACCAACAGGGAGATGCTCTCGCCGGTCGGCCGTTGATTGAAATGTGGCGAGGGGCAGTGAATCACCCCGCTAAGCCAGCCTTCATTGACCTGCATCGGCCTGGAACTCCGCTCACAGAGGAGGCCCTATGCTAGCAGGCCTGCCCGCCAGACGCACCCCGACCCACGACGAAGCCGGGAAGTCGCTGGCAGACCGTGAGTCAGTGACGCGCTGCCTGAATCTTGCGCAGGTTGCCGATCACCGACTCCAGCGCCCGGTCAAACAGCTGATTGTCGTCGAGCAGACGTACCAGGCCTGCGTCGTAGTGCTGGGCCAGCGCCGCCGTGGTGAACTCGGCGACCTTAAGGCCGCTACGATTGACAAAGATATACTTGCCGCTGAAGGCAATGATCGCCGCCAGCTTGCAACGCTGGACCGGCTGCTCACTGCTCAGCGCCAGCTCGAACCAGCCACCGGTATGCAGACTCTCGATCCAGGCACTGGCCTTGACACTGGGCAGGTCGTCCACCAAGACAGGTGCGGTTTCGAGCTCTGACTCTGGCATCACCGGCTCACAGATTTCTACCGCCGGCGGCACAGGCTCTGGCTCAGGAATGACGCTCTGCGCAGTTTCGCCAGCCTCGAACGCCGGCTCAGTGACCGCCGACTCGACCCTGGATACAGTCTGATCCAGTACCCGAGCCTGTAAACCTTCCAGGCGCTGCAGCAACTCGTTGCTACGCGCATCATCCTGGCCGATCAGGGCAAAGCCTTTCTGCAGGGCACGACGCACAGCCAGGTGCATGGCCTGACGACGCTCCAGCGCGTCATCGGAAGGCTCGATACCAGCCACCAACTGCTCGGCCACCGCCACCACCTGACGCCAGGCAGGCGCTTCGCCACCCTCGCGTAACCAGGTAATCTGCATAACCTGGCTCCAGGTGTCGCGTAGCAAATCGACCACGAATACCGGCAGCACACGCCCCATCAACAAGCTGTTGAGACTGCGTGCCACTTCGCTGCGGGCGGCCTCAATACGCGCACGCCCCAACTCGGCATCGCGGGTACGCTGCTCAATACGCTCCGAACGGCGCTGCTCGGAACGCACGAACCCGGTTAGTTCGCCATACAACGCTTCAAACAGCTCAGGGCCCGGCTGGCTGTCAGCCAGCAACCGCTCAACGATGGATTCCAGCAAGCCATGCAACTGGTCGCGGCGCAGGTCATCATGATCACTCCAGCCCAGCGTTGCCCGCGCCAGCTCATTGAGCAGACGCCGCGCCGGATGAGCCGACTGGCTGAAGAAGCTTTTGTCGGCAATCGCCACCCGTAAAATCGGCAGTTGCAGGCGCCCGATCATGGCCTTAAGCGCCGCGGGCAGTTCGTTATCATCGAGTATGAAGTCAAACAGCATCGACACCAGATTGATGACATCGTCGTCAATCCGATTGAGGGTGCGCGCCTCACCGGTTGCCTGACGCCGGCTGTTCAACAATTGCTGAACCCTGGTCCGCAGACCAGCCCCGCCCATGTCTTCAACAGCCAGCTCGCCAGCCGGCAGTTGCGCCAATACACTGAGCAGTTCATGACTGGGCAGCGGCATGGCGCCCGGGGTACCCAGTGCCGACAGGGCGGCATCGCCGCTGGCATGCCGCCAGCTACCGATCAGATCACTGAACAACGCCAGAATCTGCTGCTCTTCCTGCTCGCGAGCCTCGATACTGCCACGCTCGACACTGCCAGTGCCCGGCGCCGGGCGAACCACGCCACGCCCAACCTGCGCCAGACGCAGATCAGGCATGATGCCCGCATCGATCAATTGTTCATTGAGTTCGGCATAGAGCTGGTCAACCGGATTGAATACATAGCGCTCGAACAGCTTGAATATGATCAGCCGCACTTTGATGTCGAGTTGCAATGTGGCCAGACTGTCAGCGAACACCTTAGCCAGCAGCGCCGGTCCCAGCGGATTGCTGCGCTCCTCGATATTGCGCTTTACCAGACTATTGACCCGGGTCGCCAGGTGCGCCAACGGCAATTGGTTGCGCGCGGTTACCCGGCCCACCATGCTGTCCAGCGCAACACTCTGCTCCAGCTCATCCGGCTGAACCAAGGTCAGGGTGTCCAGTTCAAAGGACAGCCCGCCAACCGGCGAAACTTCAGGCCGATTGAGCTCTTCCAGCTCCCGCACCAGGCCGTCGGCACAACTCTTTTCGATGGTGTGACGCTGCAGGCGGACCAGTCGCATGGCCTCAAAAAAAAGAGTCTGGTCGGCATTGCTGCCGGCCCGGTCAGCCATTTCAAACAGACTGTCGTCGGCATTGTCGAACAGGGCTGCCAATGTCGTGCGCAGATATCCGAGCGCCTTGTCACGCACTGGCAACAGCAACGTCGGAAGGGTGGATACCGGAACTGGCTCACTTGAGCGTCGGCCACCACCTATGTGAACAACCTTGGAATCCTGGGACATGCACTTTCTCCGGACAAGCCGTGCTTGTCATGAACAACGCCACCGGAGCTTACCCTGCAAAATGTGACCAACTATCCGTAAGTCATAAAATTGGCGTCAACATAAGGACGCATTATACCGTCTTTCACCGACTGTCCAGACAGCAGAGCTCAAGTTTATGACCGGCATCACAGATTCTCGGCACAAAACAGTTAAATAGTCCGCGAGACGCATTCTTGTAACAAATCGACGATCACAGGCAGGCTCGCCCCCGACAACCCCGCCATGCTGTGCACAGCGCCGAAGCAGAGCGCGCAATTGTGGTTTATGCTCAATAGCGTAAAGCGCCATGCTGGCGGCCAGCAATCAGCTCCGCCCATCACGGCGGAGCGAATGTTTCTGCCGCATTCGCACTAATGACTATAACAACCTCTTCGGGAGATTTTAATCGATGGAGTCGCTCATTGATGTGATCAACGCCATAAACAGCGTTGTTTGGGGGCCAGCAATGCTGATATTGCTGGCAGGCACCGGTCTGTACCTGACCTTCGGTCTCAAGTTCACGCCACAACGCCGTATCGGCTTCGGCTTCAAGATGCTGTGGAAGGGCCGCAAGAGCAGTGAAGAGGGCGATATCAGCCCTTTCAACGCCCTGATGACCGCCCTGTCAGCCACCATCGGTACCGGTAATATCGCCGGTGTGGCCACCGCCCTGTTTTTCGGCGGTCCCGGCGCGCTGTTCTGGATGTGGGCCATCGCAGTGGTCGGCATGGCCACCAAGTTCACCGAAGCGGTGCTGGCGGTTCACTACCGGGAAAAAGACGCACTGGGCAACCATGTCGGCGGCCCGATGTACTACATCAAGAACGGCCTGGGTCCGAAATGGAAGTGGCTCGGCATTCTGTTCGCCATCTTCGGCATGCTGGCCGGCTTCGGTATCGGCAACACCATCCAGTCCAACTCGGTCTCCGATGCGCTGTCGAGCACCTTCGGCATTCACCCATTGGTAACTGGCATCGTGATTGCCGTACTGGTAGCCCTGGTACTGCTTGGCGGGATCAAGCGCATCGGTGAAGTGGCGGGCAAGCTGGTCCCGCTGATGGCGCTGTTCTATGTTGGTGGCGGCCTGATCATCCTGATCATCCATGCCGACAAGCTGCCGGAAGCCTTCGGCATGATCTTCTACTACGCCTTCAACCCGATCGCCGCAGCCGGCGGTTTTGCTGGCGCAGCCGTCTGGGCGGCCATGCGTTTTGGTATCGCTCGCGGGGTATTCTCCAACGAAGCAGGCCTGGGTAGCGCACCAATTGCTCACGCCGCAGCCAAAACCAATAATCCGATCCGTCAGGGCACCGTGGCCATGCTCGGCACCTTCATCGATACCATCATCGTTTGCTCGATCACCGGTCTGGTAATTCTGGTGACCGGTGCCTGGACCAGCGGTGAAAACGGCGCCTCATTGTCAGCACATGCTTTCAATCTGGGTCTGCCGGGGGTCGGACAGTACATCGTCAGTATCGGTCTGGCCGTGTTCGCCTTCACTACCATCATCGGCTGGAGCTTCTATGGCGAAAAATGCACCCAGTTCCTGTTCGGCGAACGCTCCAACCTGCCGTTCCGCCTGATCTGGGTACTTGCTATTCCGCTTGGCACCCTGCCAGCCATTGATCTGGGCACCATCTGGCTGGTGGCTGACACCCTCAATGCAATGATGGCCATCCCCAACCTGATTGCCCTGCTGCTGCTCAGCCCGGTGGTCTTCAAGCTGACCAAGGACTACTTCAGCAACCCGGCCAATCTGGCCAAGGAAACCAAGTAAGCACTTCAGCCCGGGCCGTACTGCAACGGCCCGGGCCTGATCAACATCGGGTATACTCCAGCGCATTATCGATGTGCTCCCGGAGTTCGCATGCCCAATCTGACCCTCGCCAGCCTGCACACCAGCATTGAAGAAGATGTTCGCCGCGCCCTGGCTGAAGATGTCGGCAGTGGCGATATCACTGCTGCGCTGATTCCCGCCGAACGCCAGGCCAAGGCCCGGATCATCACTCGGGAACCGGCCGTACTCTGCGGTGTGGCCTGGGCCAACGAGGTGCTGCGTCAGGTTGACCCCGAGATTCAAATCGACTGGCACGCCAGCGATGGTGATCAATTGCAGGCCAACCAGACGCTGTGCCTGCTGCAGGGCCCGGCCCGCGGGCTGCTGACCGCCGAGCGCAGCATACTCAACTTCCTGCAAACCCTATCAGCCACGGCAACACGCAGCCGCCATTTCGCAAACCTGGTTGAAGGCACCGATGTGCGCCTGCTCGACACCCGCAAGACCCTCCCAGGCCTGCGTCTGGCGCAGAAATACGCAGTGACCTGCGGCGGCTGCGACAACCACCGCATCGGTCTGTACGATGCCTTCCTGATCAAGGAAAACCATATTGCCACCTGCGGCGGCATTGCTCAGGCGATCACAGCCGCCCACGCTCTGGCACCAGGCAAGCCGGTAGAAGTAGAAGTGGAGAGCCTGGATGAACTGCGTCAGGCGCTTGATGCCGGCGCCGACATCATCATGCTCGACGAACTCAGCCTGGAGGACATGCGCACAGCCGTTCAACTGACCGCAGGCCGGGCCAAGCTGGAAGCCTCTGGCGGCATCAATGAAACCACCCTGCGCAGCGTTGCTGAAACCGGGGTCGATTACATTTCAATCGGCAGCCTGACCAAGGACATCAAGGCGGTGGACCTGTCCATGCGCTTAAACATGTTGTAAGGGCCTGCAATCAAATCTGCGAGCACCGCTCCAGCGCCTGCCAGGCCACCTGCAGGCGCCGCGCCTGCAACTCGTTGATCGGTTCCGGCTGCGCCGCAACAAACCCATTTCTGATCGCGAGCAATTGCTCCTGACAAACCCGCATGGCCAACTCCAGACGTTCTACATCTGCCGCCGGGGCCAGCACCTGAGCAGGCCCGGTCATGGCCTCGAGCACCTGATAGCAACCAGCCGGAAAGTTCCAGGCCCGGGCCACTCCGGCATTCAGACGCCGGCCCAGACGCAGCCAGTCGCGCAAAAAAGACTCACTGGCCACATAGCCACCACGGGGAAAACGACTGTCCAGCAACTGACAGCCGACCATCAGCCCCAGGTGACTGCAAATGCCGGCCAGATAGGCATGAAACTCGTTACCTCGCTCGGCCCGTGCCAGCGCAGCGCAAACCTGGGCCACCCGTTCCGACTGACGCCACAACAGATCGCCAGCCAACTGACCGAAATGACCATCACGGGTATTGAAGATCGGTCGCACCAACAGGTTAGCCACTACCTGGCGTAGCCCCCGCTCGCCCAGCAACACTATCGCCTGCTCAAGGCTGGTGACTTCCTTGCTGCGCCGATAGTAGGAACTGTTGGCCACCCGCAGAACTTCACCAACCGCCACCAGATCGCGCCCGATCATCTCGGCCAGCCCCTTGCTACTGACCGTAGGACTACGGAAATGGCTCATCAGTTGCGGCAATAAAGACGGCAACCTGGGTACCAGGCTGGAGTCCTTCAAGTCGCCCGCCAGGACGCCTTTCAAGGCCTTCAAGGCCTGCTGCTCGAATTCGTTAGGAGGTTGTGTCAGCGGCGTATCGAGGCCAAACAGGCTGGCCACAACCGCCAACTCCAGGTCAGTGTTCAACTGGGCGGGCGCAGAGGCGGCAACAGGCGACTCTCGAGGTGTTACCTTTGGCGGCTTCCCGGCAGCAACAGGCTCAACCCTGGCGGGGATTGGTTGGCGACCCAGCAGCCGATGCATCAGTTGGCGCAGCATGCACCCACCCGCTGACAGGTATCCTGCCCCTGACTCAAGCCTGCAGCTCCCACAACAACTGGCGACAGTCCGGCAGATGCCAGTCAGCCAGCGCCGGCCACAGGTTGCTGTCATGCACCAGACAGGTACGACAACCGGCGGCCCGCCCAGCTTCGAGATCAAACCGATAATCACCGACCATGACCGCCTGTTCGGCTGACAGCCCCCAACTGTCCAGCAGCAGCCGAATTCCACCAGGGTCCGGTTTGGGTGGCGCATCATCCCGCCCCAGAATGCTGCCAGCGGCAAAACAGTCGAGCACCCCAATGACCTCCAGCGACGAGGCAGCCACCTGGCGCAGATTGCGGGTCAGGATTCCCAGGTGCTTGCCCTCACGATGCAGCTGACGAATCAACTCGGCCGCTCCCGGAGCCGGCTCGACCTCGCGAGCCAGGCGCAGCTCAATGGCGTTCAATTCAGCCTGCATGGCCAGTCGCTCTGCCCCCGGCAAGGCCGCCATATACCCTAGGATGTCCTGGTCAGCCGGCACTCCCAGCTCACGACGAATGGCCGGAAAATCATGCTGGGCGATGGTCAGGGTGCCATCCAGATCAAAGATCCAGGCCTGCAGATCGCGCATGATCAGGGCTGCAGCTTGCGCATCAGCGACTCCTGGGTTACCGATGCTACCAGCACCCCGTCGCGATTGAAGATCTGCCCACGTGACAGGCCACGCGAACCACTGGCTGACGGGCTATCCATGGCGTACAGCAGCCAGTCATCCATGCGCAGCGGGCGGTGATACCAGAGCGCATGATCCAGGCTGGCTACCTGGGTATCCCGGGACCACGACGATACCGCATGGGGCTGCAACGCAGTGCCCAACAGGTGGAAGTCCGAAGCGTAGGCCAGCAGATAGCGGTGTACCTGTGGGTCGTTAGGCAGACTGCCATCGGCCTTGAACCACATATAGCGGCGCGGCTCGGCCGGCTTCGGGTCGAACGGCGAGAAATTACCGACCGGGCGAATCTCGATTGGCTTGTCCATGATCACTTTGTCACGCACCTTCTCGTGGATCAGGTGCTGGTAGCGACGGGTCAACTCGGTCTCATTAGCCAGCCCTTCCGGCCCAGGTACATCGGGCATCTCGACCTGATGTGAATAACCTTCTTCGTCCCCCTGGAACGAGCAGATCATGGTGAAGATCGGCTTGCCCTTCTGGATCGCCTGCACCCGGCGGGTAGTAAAACTGCCTCCATCGCGCAGCGGATCGACCTGATAGACAATCGGCAGACTGGCATCCCCAGGGCGCAGGAAATACCCATGCACCGAATGCACGTGCCGCTCAGCCGCAACCGTCTGACTGGCGGCCGACAGCGACTGGCCCAATACCTGGCCGCCGAACAACTGCTTGAAGCCCAGATCCTGACTCATTCCGCGGAACAGGTTTTCTTCGATCTTTTCCAACGCCAACAGGCGTACCAGATCATCCAGCAGTTGGCTCATATGGGCTCCTCGACAGCAAACAGGGATACTGCGACAGCCTGCCGCAGCAACGTTCATTCTAACCACGAACCCGGGATTTGGGTAACATTGCCAAGCCAGCATGGCGCTATATCGATTCGATCCGGAGCACAAAGGCACCCCCATGGACATTCCTCTGGTGTACCACCCGGAGTACAGTTTCGAGTTTCCCGAGCAACATCGTTTTCCGATGGACAAGTTCGTGCGCCTGCACGATCACCTGCGTGCCTGCGGCGTGCTGCATGCTGACAACCTGCATCAACCCACGCATTGCCCCGATGAAATCCTGGGCCTAGCCCACGACCCCAGCTACGTCGCCCGCTTTCGTGACAACAACCTTAGTCCGCAGGAACTGCGCCGCCTGGGGCTGCCCTGGAGCGAGGCGCTGGTGCGCCGTACCACCCGCGCAGTTGGTGGCTCACTGCTGACCGCCGAACTGGCCCTTCAGCACGGCCTAGCCTGCCATCTGGCCGGCGGCACCCACCATGCCCACTACGACTTCGCCTCGGGGTTCTGCGTCTACAACGACCTGGCAATCATCAGTCGCTACCTGCTCACCAGTGGCCGCATCCAGCGGGTGCTGATTTTCGACTGCGACGTGCATCAGGGCGACGGCACCGCCCGTATCCTCGAACACGACAGCGAAGCCATTACCGTGTCACTGCATTGCGAAAACAACTTCCCTGCCCGCAAGGCTCACAGTGACTGGGACATTCCCCTGCCCCGACAGCTGGATGACGCAGGCTATCTCAAGGTGGTCGAAGATGTACTGGGCTACCTGCTGCCGCTCTATCAGCCCGACCTGGTGCTCTATGACGCCGGGGTTGACGTGCACCGGGACGATGCTCTGGGCTATCTGAACCTGACCGACCAGGGCCTGGCGGCTCGTGACCGCCTGGTCCTGGAGCACTGTTTGAGCCGTGACATTCCGGTCTGCGCCGTGATCGGCGGCGGTTATTCCAGAGACCGCGATGCCCTGGCACGACGTCACGGCATACTCCACCACTGCGCCAAGACCATCTGGCACGAACGCGGGCTAGGCCGCTAACCCCGGCCGGCATTTGCCGGGCTGCCCGGCTTTACTTACACTGCGCGCTCTGCCTGATACGACGACACGCCGATGCCTACCACTCGCCCCAACATTGCCATTATCGGCGCTGGTCCGGCCGGCCTGATGGCCGCCGAACGCCTCAGCGCAGCAGGCTTGCAGGTTGACCTGTATGACGCCATGCCCTCGGTCGGACGCAAGTTTCTGCTGGCCGGAGTCGGCGGCATGAACATTACCCACTCAGAACCCAAACCGGAGTTCATCCAACGCTACCGTGAAGCCAGCGATTGGGTCGGGCAGTGGCTTGCGCAGTTCGACGCCGAGCAGTTACGCAACTGGATTCAGGGGCTGGGCATCGACACGTTCATCGGCAGCTCCGGCCGGGTATTCCCCGCCGACATGAAAGCCGCCCCGCTGTTGCGGGCCTGGCTTCGGCGCCTGCGTGATCAGGGCGTGCAACTGCATACCCGGCATCGCTGGCTCGGCTGGGAGCAACAACAACTACGCTTCGACACCCCCGCCGGCCCCTATCTGGTCCAGACCGACGCCACCGTGCTGGCTCTGGGCGGAGGCAGTTGGGCGCGCCTGGGCTCGGACGGACACTGGACTGAGCTGCTCGAACCCTGTGGCGTGGAAATCAACCCACTGCGGCCGGCCAACTGCGGGTTCATCTGTCACTGGAGTGAATATCTCAGCCAGCGTTTCGCCGGTCAGCCGCTGAAACCGGTCATTGCCCAAGTCACCAGCACCAGCAGTGAGATACTGAGCCGGCGCGGCGAATGCATTGTCACCCACGACGGCATGGAGGGCAGCCTGATCTACGCCCTGTCTGCCGAACTGCGCCAACAACTGGAACAGCAGAGGCAAGCCCGATTGACCCTGGATCTGGCGCCCGACCGTGACCAGACCCAGCTCGAACGACTGCTCAGCCAACCGCGCAAAGGCCAGTCACTGGCCTCGGTGCTGCGTAAGAAAGCTGGCCTCGACCCGCTCAAGGTGGCCTTGCTGCATGAGCGCCTGAGCCATGCACAGCTACAGAACCCGGCAGCACTGGCGGCCGGCATCAAACAGCTCGACATCGATTTCAGCGCCACCCGGCCACTGGACGAGGCGATCAGCAGCGCCGGCGGGGTGATGACCACAGCGCTGACACCCGGCCTGATGCTCAAGGCTATGCCTGGAGTGTTCTGTGCCGGAGAAATGCTCGACTGGGAAGCGCCGACCGGCGGCTACCTGCTGACCGCCTGTTTCGCCAGCGGCCTGGTGGCCGCAAACGGGGTGCTGGAGTGGCTGGACAATAAATCCTAACGGGAGTGATTGAGCCCCGACAGTTTCGGCAGCATCCAGCGCTCGAACAACCGCGGGAACAGCCGTGCCACCAGTCGCGCACGCCAGTCGACATTGGACAGCACCAGCAGACGCTTGCGCTTGAGCGCACCATGGTAAATATCGTCAGCCACATCGGTTGGCGAGGCGACCTTGAACGGCGTATTGATCACCTGCTGGCTGATCGAGCCATCCCCCACCAGGGCATTCTTGCGGATATCGGTGGCGGTGAACCCGGGGCTAACCAGCATGACATTGACCCCCTGCTCACGTACCTCCATACGCAATGTCTCGAACAGCCCATGCAGGGCATGCTTGCTGGCATTGTAGGCACTGCGATAGAGCAAGGGCGCAAAGCCGGACAGTGAACTGAGCACGATCACCTGGCCCTGACGCTCAACCAAACTGGCCAAAGCATAGCGAGTACAGTGCAGAGCACCGAAGTAATTGACCGCCATGACCCGGCGAAACACCGTCAGCTCGGTTTCGGCAAAAGCACTGCGATGGGTGATGCCGGCGTTGTTGATCAGCACATCGATACCGCCGAAATGCTCGATCACCTGGCAGATGGCCTGTTCGCACTGGGCTTCGTCGGCAACATCGCAGTGCAGCGCCAGCACCTCGGCGTTGAGCTTGTCCATCAACTGTTGGCGGAAGGCAACCAGCGTCTCGTCCTGAATATCGAGAATCGCGATCCGCGCCCCGGCATGGGCAAAACGCAATGCCAGTGCCCGCCCGATGCCTGCGCAGCCACCAGTGATCACCACCACCTTGTTGTGAAACACGCCAATCCCCATGCCGGCCTCCTGTTGTTTTTCAGCAGTATGGAAGCGGGGGTGACGCGGTGCAAGGTTCGCCGTCAGTGACGAATCAGGGCGCTAGCCGCTCACGCAGCCAGCCTCCATCGCTGCGGCGATAGACCAGCCGGTCATGCAGCCGGCTTGGCCGGCCCTGCCAGAACTCGATCAGCTCGGGCACCAGCCGATAGCCGCCCCAATGGGGCGGGCGCGGCGGGAGAGTATCGGCATACTGTTCCTGTAGCCCGACAAGCTTTTGCTCCAGCACTTCACGATTGGCGATTACCTGGCTTTGCGGTGAAGCCCAAGCGCCCAACCGGCTACCCAGCGGGCGGCTTTGGTAGTAAACATCGGACTCCTCGGCACTGATGCGCTCGACCCGCCCTTCGATCCGCGCCTGACGCTCCAGATCATGCCACCAGAAGGTCATCGCCGCCTGCGGATGGGACTCCAGTTGCTGGCCCTTGGCACTCTGGTAGTTGGTGAAGAACACGAAGCCACGCTCATCGAAGTCTTTGAGCAACAGGGTACGCAGATGCGGCTGACCCTGTTCATCGACGCTGGCCAGCATCATCGCATTGGCTTCGGTACGCTCGACCTCGACAGCCTGGGAAAACCACTGGGCAAACAGCCGGAAAGGCTCGTCGGGGGCCTGGCTTTCCAGCAGGCCATCACGGGTATATTCACGACGCAGGTCGGCAATGCTCGGTTTCATGCAACAAGACTCCTGACAATTATGCGTTCATGCTAGCAGCAAGCCGTATGACTGCATTGATCCTGGGCAAGCCCCGGTCAATCAGGCTGGCGCAAACAGCGATACACCTCTCGACTCAAGGCCAGCGCTCGCGGGTCCATCAGCACGTAAGGGCCCATGGTGTTGGTCACATAGCCGAAACCGACCTGCGCCTGCGGATCACAGAACCCCAGGGCACCACCAGCGCCGGGGTGCCCCCAGGCCTGTGGCCCCATGCCGAAACCACCACCCTCATAATCTTGTTCGAGCATGACCCCCAAACCAAACCGGGTCGGTGCCAGCAGGGTGCGATCCATACCCTGACTATGCTCCTGCGCCATCAATCCGACCAGTTCGCTGTCGAGCAAATGCACGCCATCCAGACTGCCGTCGTGCGCCAGTACCTGCCAGAAGCGCGCCAGCGCACGGGCATTGCCGGTACCGTTGGCAGAGAAGATCTCAGCCTGCTTCCACTCGCGGGTATTGGTACTGGTCATCATGCTCGATGGGTTGCCAAAGGCCTTGGCGGCCAGACTGTCAGGCTGGCCCATGGCGGCGAACAGTGCGCGGGCGTATTCGTCACCATACTGGTTGCGCAGGCGCGAGACATGGGCCACCCGATCCAGTTCGGCATCCGGTACCCCGACGAAGAAATCCATGCCCAGGGCGGCGCATATCTGCTGATTGATATAGGCCCCGGGACGCTGCCCGGTGAGCCGGCGCAGTGGCTCACCGAGCAGCCAGGCATAACTGACCGGCGCGTAGCCATGGGCGCTGCCGGGCGTCCACCAGGGCTCCTGCTGCTCAAGCGCAGCGACCATCGCCTGCCAGTCGAACAGTGCCTCCGGGGGCAGCGGTTTGGCCACGGCGGACAGCGCCGAACGGTGGCCCAGCACCTGGCGCAAGGTCACCGCCTGTTTACCGGCGGCAGCAAACTCCGGCCAGACCTCAGCCAGCGGGCTGTCCAACCCGATGCGCCCGGCTTCGACCTGCTGCAACAGCGCAACCGCGCCCAGCGGCTTGGTGCAGGAAAACACATTGACCAGGGTGTCCTGCTCCCAGACCCGGCTGTTGTCCTTGTCCATCACCCCTTGCCACAGATCCAGCACGGTTTCGTTGCCAACCATTACGCACAGCGCCGCGCCGCGGGCCTGGGGGTCAGCCATCTGTTCAGCGAACAGCTCGCGAACGGAGGCAAAACGCGGATCGAAATAACCCTGGGGCATGGTCATACAGCTTCCTTTATCGATTGTGTTCCAACCAGAGATAAGACGGCATAAGGTAGCAGCTCTGCAACGTCACTCAACCGGCTGAATACCTGTGTATGCCGCTTACTCTATCTCGCGGCGAAACGGCGGCAATGCATTGAGAATCGCCTTGCCATAGCGCTGGGTCACCAGCCGCCTATCCAGCAGGGTGATCACGCCGCGATCCTGCTCGGTACGCAGCAGCCGGCCACAGGCCTGAACCAGGCGCAGACAGGCATCAGGCACGGCGATCTCCATGAACGGGTTACCGCCGTTGCGCTCGATCCACTCGCTGAGCGCGGCCTCGACCGGGTCATCTGGCACCGCAAAGGGAATCTTGGCGATCACCACATGTTCGCAGTAGCGCCCCGGCAGATCGACCCCTTCGGCAAAACTGGCCAGGCCGAAGATCACGCTTGGCTCATCCTTGTCGACCCTGGCCCGATGCTGACGGATCAGTTCCTGTTTGGACAGATCTCCCTGCACCAGCACCCGGGCACGGAACTCGGCAGGCAAGCCGGCGAATACCTCGAGCATCTGCCGCCGCGAAGAGAACAACACCAGGCTGCCTGGGGCGTTCTCGAGCATGACCGGCAACTCACGAATAATCGCCGCAGAGTGCCCACTATTGTCCCGCGGGTCAGCGCCGATATCCGGAATCCGCAACACCCCGCAGTCGGCATGCCGGAATGGGCTCGGCGCCAGAGTGCAGACCGCACTTTTCGGAAGCCCAGCCCGGTGACTGAAGCGGTCGAACTTGCCCAGCGCGGTAATTGTTGCCGAGGTCACCAGCGCGGCAAAGGCGCTATGCCACAGGTATTGACGCAGAGTATCGGCGGCCAGAATCGGGCTGACGTGTACCTCGATATCATTGGCTTCAGTCAGGGTCAGCCAGCGTGCGGTCGGCGGCTTGCCTTCGGGATCGACCAGCGCGAACTGGGTCCACAACGTCCAGTTGCCCTCGGCCCTTGCCAGCAGCGCACCAAACAGCGGGTACCACTCTTCGGCCTGAGTCTGATGCACTCCGACTGTCTCGCCATCCATGGCTTCCTTGAGAATATCCACCAGCCGTTGCAGCAGATCGGTCAAGCGGCCGAAACCGGCCTTCAGCTCGCCGGCCAGTTCGCGCAGATGCTCCGGCACCTCACCGTGCTCAAAACGGTGCTGCGGACGAATCTGCCCGGAAAAGTCCTCGGTGCTGGCAAAATCCGCCACCTCGGTCAGCGCCTGCTGCATGAACTGCTGATGCGGACGCAGATCCTTGGCTTGGGCCGGCACCTGCTCCAGCAGACGGCCAAAGTCACCCGGCAGCGGATGCTGGGCCAGCAGCTTGGTCAGGTTCTTGTCCAGTTGATCGAGCCAGTCGGCGGTGGCCGCCAGCCGGGTTTGGTGAGCGAAGTGGGCAATCGCCTTGTCCGGCAGATGGTGGCCTTCATCGAAGATATACAGGCAGTCACGCGGATCAGGCAGGATGGCGCCACCGCCCAGCGCCAGATCAGCCAGGACCAGATCGTGATTGGTGACGATCACATCAACCTTCTGCACACCCTCGCGGGCCTTGTAGAATACGCACTGATTGAAATGCCCGCAGCGGCGGTTGGTGCACTGGATATGATCAGTGGTCAGCCGGGCCCAATCCTGATCTTCCAGTGCTTCTGGCCAGGAGTCGCGCTCACCGTCCCATTTGTTACTGGCCAGGGCCTCGACCATGCGGGTATAGAGTTTGAACCCGGCCTCATCGATTTCGATATTGAAACCTTCCTCGGCAAACCCCTGCTGCCGGCTGGCCAGAGCCTGGTTGTCCTGCAACAGATGATCAAGCTTGGACAGGCAGACATAGCGGCCACGGCCCTTGGCCAGGGAAAAACGGAAATCCAGCCCGGCATTGCGCTGAATATCGGGCAGATCCTTGAGCACGATCTGCTCCTGCAACGCCACGGTGGCGGTAGAAATCACCAGTGGCTTGCCCAGATGCCTGGCAATCGGAATACCGGCCAGACAATAGGCCACGGTCTTGCCGGTTCCGGTGCCAGCCTCGACCACAGCAACCGCCGCCTCGCCAGCCCGGTGCCCCTCTTCGTCCAGCTCAACTCCGCCAAACAGCTTGGCCACCTCGGCAATCATCACCCGCTGGCCATAACGCGGCTTCAGCGACTTGTTTTCAAGGAAGGTGCGATAGGCCGTCTGGATCTGGCCTTTGAGGTCATCGTTCAGCATGCGGGCTCCGGAGTGCAGCGGCGATGATAACACGCTGCTGCGCCTGGCCTCGCGCCCAAGTGACGACACAGGCATGGATATCAGCTTTGGCTCATGGCGCTTCAGGCTTTATGCTACCCGTCAGACCCGCAAAACACTGAATCCCCAATGACCACACCAACCCACACCCTGCTGTCGATCCTTGATCACTACCAACCCGCCCGCTTGCTATGCGTCAGCGCCGAACCGGTGCCGGCAGCGCTGGCCTATTGTGCGCAGCACGACGACTGTGAGCGGATCGACACCAGTGAAGTCCCTTTGCCAGTCGAGCTGCTCAACCAGCGCTATGACCTGGCGATCATCGCCGACCAGCTGGAACGTCTGAACAAACGTCAGGGCGTGGAGTTGCTGGCCGGGTTACGCAACCTCTCGGTCAGCCGCCTGGCAGTACTGGTTGATATGAGTGCTGCCAGTGAATGGCAGGACAATGACTTCTTCGGCCTGGCTCTGCAGCGCCAGGCCCGCTTCGATCAGGACGGACGCAGCCTGACCCTGTTCACCTATGACCTGGCCGAATACAAACCAGCACCTGACTGGCTGAACTCAAAATACTGGGCCAACCCGGAAAATTTCGGCAAATACTGGTGGTAAACATGGCTGATAACCAACTCTGCCCCTGTAGCAGCGGCCAGGCCTATAGCGCCTGCTGCCAACCCTGGCATCAGGGTCAGCCGGCACCCACGGCCGAAGCGCTAATGCGTTCGCGCTACTGCGCCTATGTGCTTGGGTTGATTGACTATCTGGTTGCTACCACCCTGCCCGCCCAACAGCCCTTGCTAGCCCGCGAGGCCATGAGTCAATGGAGCCGGGACAGCCAGTGGCTGGGGCTGGAGGTCGAACAGGTGGTGGCTGGCGATCACGCCAGCCCGCGCGGACAAGTGACCTTCACCGCGCACTGGGCCGATCCTGACGGCAGTCGCCACAGTCACCGTGAATGCTCGGATTTCGCCAACAAGGCCGGACGCTGGTACTTCATCGACCCCAATCACCCAATCAGAGCCGGACGCAATGAACCCTGCCCCTGTGGGTCAGGGCGCAAGTTCAAGCAGTGCTGCAGTGTCTAAAGGAATACTGATTAAATCAATTCCAGTGCAGGCCCAATTGTCGCTGACCTGTTCTGGACACGCCGTGAACCCATCCCTGGGGGCTTGACGATGCCCGTCCAAGGCACCGACAGTCCAGAGCAAGTCAGCGACAACCGGGCTATTGAGCTTATGTGCAATTAATCAGTATTTCCCAAAGAAACCATCAATCCTTCAATTTCAAGTGGCTGGTATCCGGGGCGGGTGGCGGCTCGGGCTTCTGCATTTCACCCATATCACTACCCACCGGCGCCAAACTCAGGGCCGATAAATCCAGCGGCAAGGCAGTGTAGTCGTTGTATTCGTCCTGCAGATCGGCGCCCAGCGGGGCAATACCAAAATCCGGGGCCTCAACATCACGAAAAGCGGCCATGAACTCATCACGCGGTACTGGGCCGCGACTTATCGGCTGCTCAGCCTGAATTTGCGGCTGTGGCGGCGACACGGGTTCGCTGACCGGCGGCGCGGCACTCAGCGGCGGCTCGACCTGGCACAGGGCACCAGCCCGCTCAATCGCCTGCTGATACTTCTGCGCGGCAGCCGCATCCAGCCCCTGTTTGATGACAATCCGGCGACCGGAAAACAGCACATCCAGTTGCGCCTCACCCACCTGAAACAGTTGACCAATTCGCTGGCGCGCCTCGACCGGAGACACTCCGGGGCTGAGCTGACCCTGAAAAATGATCTGAAATTGCGACATGATGTCACTCCGTTTCAATCAATTAGAGTTAGTATGGACATCCAACGACTGCACTACAACTTTCACTACAGCAGTCGCCATGGACCGGGAGAATGATATGCAACGCCGCGTTGTCCTTCCCATGATGGCCGCATGGGCCCTGCTTGTACTTCAGGGTTGCGCCAGTCTGGGTAGCAGCTACGAGAAACCGGACGTACGTCTGGCCAATGTAGAAATGCTCAGAGCCAATCTGTGGGAGCAGACCTTTCGGTTACAATTGAGGGTGGATAATCCCAATAGCCGGCGCCTGCCAATACGCGGCATGCGCTATCAGGTCTACCTCAACGATGTACGCCTGGCTACCGGTGTCAGTGACAATCACTTCACCGTACCGGCCTACGGTTCGGAACATTTCGATCTGACCGTACGTTCGAACCTGTGGCGACACCTGGGCGACCTGACCAAGCTGGTTGATGGACGTCAGCCGATTCGCTACCGGATCGAAGGGCATATCCGCACCGGCCTGCTATTTGGCTCAACCATCAATCTGTACGAAGACGGGGTGCTGGACCCTGCCCAACTGAGTTTTTGAATATATGTCGATGGGGTATTGGCTGGCCCTGGCGGGGCTGGTTATCGTAGTAGCGCTGGCGGTCTACGCCGGCTATCTGTGGCGTCAGGTCTGGCAACGGCAGCAACAGCGCGCCAGACTGAATCAGGAGCGTGACCAGCGTCTGGCCACAGACATTCGCTTTATTGCCGAAAGCATGGCCAACGATCAGGCGCCGATGATCGAAGGCTGCATCCGGATCAAGGTCCTGCTGGACAACTATCACGGCCCCAGGCGTCCGGAACTGGATGTGGAAGTATTCGAACTGGTCTACGACGCCACCGCCCACATCCCCACCCATCAGGCCTGGAAAGATCTGAGCCGGGCCGAGCGCCAACTGCACCAGCGCCATATGGATCATCTGGAACAGCAATATGGTGCTCGCGTCGGGCTGGCAGTGAAACAGTTGAGCCAAGGCTTGAGCTGAAGCCCCGCCGATGGCGGAATAGCGGGAGGAGACCCCTCCCGCAGACGGCACTTACACCACCGAGTTACCACCATCCACCGCAATCGCCTGGCCACTGACGTGACGTGAAGCTTCCGAAGCCAGGAATACCGCCGGCCCCTTGATGTCGTCTTCACCGCCAATACGGCCCAGCGGAGTACCCTGCTTGATCATCTCACTGACCTTGTCCAGCCCCTTGGCCAGCTTGGTTGGGAAATAGCCAGGGCAAATGGCGTTGACATTGATGTTGTAGGGTCCCCATTCGCCAGCCAGCGCTCGGGTCAAATTGATCGCCGCCGCCTTGCTGGTGTTGTAGGCCACTGTATGAACGCCGCTGTTCGGGCGATTACCCTTGAATCCGGCGATTGAGGCAATATTGATGATCTTGCCCGACTGACGCGGGATCATGAACCGGCGCGCGACTTCCTGTGCCATCAAGAAGCACACATCGACATTCAGGGTCATGACCTTCTGCCAGCCGTCATAGCTGTGCTCAACCGCCGGCTGGCCCCAGGTGGTACCGGCGTTGTTGACCAGAATGTCGATGGTGCCGAACCGGGCCTCCACCGCATCGACCAGCGTCTGAACCGGATTGGTGTCCAGCTTACCCAGGTCACAGGCGATACCGGCAGCCTCGATACCTTTGGCATTGAGCTCGGCAACCACACTCTCGACCTCAGCACCGTTGCGCGCACTGATGAATACTTTGGCGCCCTGCTCGCCAAACGCCTCGGCCATCTGCAGGCCAAGGCCCTTGGTACCACCGGTGATCAACGCAACCTTACCGGTCAGATCGAACAATTGCTTGACGTTCATGGCTATCCTCTTGTGTCTGGTGATGGTAACTGTGCCTGCATCATAGCCAGTGCCCGGCAGCAGACCGACCATCAGTCATCCGGGTGATGGGCCAACCCCGTTCGGTGTTATCATGCCGGCCCGATTCGCCAACCCTGGACCAGCCATGGCCGAGCATGATTTTCGCCGCAGCGTACTCAACCCATCGCACACCCTGATCGAGTGCCGCACTCTGGCGCCGGGCCTGTATCAGGTCACCGGGCAAGGCGGTGGCGTGCAACCGGGCGACCGGCTGATCTGTACGGTTAAAGGTAGCCGAGACCTGCCGTTGCCGCTGCAGGTCGACAAGATCCGCTATCTGATCAACCCGCCCGGGCAGTGGACCGCAACGGCCAAGGGCCCGGATCTGCGCAATCAAGTGGTGCTGGGCTGGTCGATTCAGTGTGACGACTGCGGCCGCGAACAGGCCTTCGAATTCCTCGCCGCCGAGCAGGATGGCCTGGAACAGCGCACCGCCAAAGCGGTACAGCGGATTGCCGAACTGGGCTGGCGGCCACGGGGCGACAACCACCTGTGCCCCAAGTGCGTTAGCAAGTAATCCCCTAGAACAACAGTAACTGCTCACCCAGCGGGCTATGGGCATTGTCCAGCCGCACCCCGACCCCAATCAGCCGCACTGGCCGGGCACCCCGGGCAAACGCCTGGATACAGAGATCGCGGTAGCCCTCGGGCGTTACCGGTGCACCGGCCTGTTCCAGAGTGGTTTGGGTGAAGTCGTGAAACTTGAGTTTGACGAACGGTTTGCTGACCCGGTACTGGCCGTCCAACCGGCCCAACCGCTGGGCCAGCTTGTCCAGCAAGGGCGGCAAGGCGTCCAGGCAGGCCGCCAGATCCGGCAGATCCTGATCATAGGTATGCTCGACACTGACCGACTGGCGCCTGCTCTCCACCACCACTGGGCGCTCGTCGATACCTCGCGCCAGCTCCCATAACCGCTCACCAAAGCTGCCGAATTCACGTACCAGATCAGCCTTGCGCCAGAGCTTGAGCTGAGCGCAGGTGTCCACGCCCAGATTGTTGAGACGCCGGGCAGTGACACGCCCCACCCCATGCAGACGCTCCACCGGCAACGCTGCGACAAAGTCTTCCAACTCATCCGGCAAAACGACCTTGAGCCCGTCGGGCTTGTTCCAGTCGCTGGCTATCTTGGCCAGGAACTTGTTTGGCGCCACTCCGGCAGACACGGTAATGCCTTGGCTGTCACGTACCCGCTGGCGGATTTCTTGCGCCATCAGCGTTGCACTACCCTTGCAGGTCTGACTGTCGCTCACATCCAGATAGGCCTCATCCAGCGACAAGGGCTGAATCAACGTTGTGTAATCGGCAAAGATCGCCTGGATCGCCACCGACACCTCGCGGTAGACCGCCATCCGCGGCGGTACGATCAACAGGTCAGGGCAGAGTTTTTTGGCATAGGCCGAGGCCATCGCCGAACGGACACCATAGGCCCGGGCTTCGTAGTTGCAGGTAGCGATCACCCCACGCTTGCCTGGATCACCACCAACCGCCAAAGGCCGGCCGCGCAGGCGCGGGTCATCACGCATTTCGATGGCCGCGTAGAAGCAGTCACAGTCAACATGGATGATCTTGCGCACAGCACAGGCCCGAACTGAAGGTTACACGAACGCCAAGTGTACCCCGTTCAGGCCAGTACCACCCGATTTCGCCCGGCACGTTTACCCTGATAGAGCCCTTTGTCGGCCCGGCGAATAGTGTCCCGAATGGTTTTTTCATCATCCTGAACCCGGGTAACTGCAAAAGTAGCGGTCAACGGGTAATCGCGGCCACTGCTCAACAACAAAGGAGACTGTTCCAGCGCCTGGCGTAACCGCTCAACCATACAGCTGGCCTGCTGTTCATCGGTATCGGGCAGCAGCATGATGAACTCCTCGCCACCAAAACGCCCCAACACATCGGACTGGCGCATATGCCGGGCAAACAGACTCGCCACATGCTTGAGTGCAGCATCTCCAGCGTCATGACCAAGCTTGTCATTCAGGGCCTTGAAGTGGTCCAGGTCAGCGATGCACAGACACATCGGTGAGCGCTGCCGACGGCAACGCTCACGCTCGCGCACAAACAGCATTTCGTATTGACGTCGATTGAACAACCCAGTCAGCGGGTCAGTGGTCGCCTGGCGTTTGAGTTCAAGCTCCAGCGCCTCGCGCCGCTCGATCTCAGCCTTGAGTTCACGATTGGCCTCGGCCACTTCGGTATATAACGCGAACTCATGGCGCTGCACCAGTTGCAAACGCAAGGCTGCAATAAAACCCACCACCACCGGCAACATCAGAATGAACGAGACACCCACCAGCAACCCAGCGGAAAGCCCCGTGAGCGCCAGGCAATAAAGAGTACCGGCAATACCGAACAACGCCGCCAGCAAGGTCGGATATACCCGGCTGGGAATGAAGATAAACATGCTGATCAGCATGATCAGGGTGACGCCGATGTTCCAGATGACGATATCTGGACGAGCAAAGTAGATCAAAAAGAACAGGACGAAGCCCAACGCCTCCAGAGCGGTTACCGCATAACCGGTGGTGGCCAGCTCCGGCCGCTGGCCGAGTCGCCAGGCGAACGTCAGCAGCAAAGCAGCCTGCAGAATGCGGGTGGACATCAGTACCAGGAAGCCGTCACTCCAGCCCAAGTCCAGGTAATCAAGCCCGCCAAACAACAGCAGCAGAATCGCCCAGACCAGCACGGCCACTCGCAAATGCCGCACCATAGAGCGCTCGATATGCCTGCGAAACGCCTGTTCAACTTCCGGCTCGACGAACTCTCCACGCCAGGTAGAGAGCTGATATGAGAGCGCAGCATCTGTTTCTGCCATACACCCCTGCCCCGCAATGCCAGCATTATTATTATGTGTATCACTATTAAACAAAATTACATGAATGCCAAGCATAAAGCACAGTGCCGATACTGCCAATTTGGCATCACATAATTTCCATCTGACCCACCCGTCTTAGCACAGGAAAAAATCTTTTTTCATCAGACGCTTGACAGTTATTCGCGAATGCGTAGAATGGCGCCCTCTGACGCGGGGTGGAGCAGTCTGGTAGCTCGTCGGGCTCATAACCCGAAGGTCGTAGGTTCAAATCCTGCCCCCGCAACCAGTTTACAAAACCGCTGATCGGCGCAAGCCAATCAGCGGTTTTTTTTATGTTCAGAATCACGCTATCAGAGTCTCAACCGCGCCTTCAGCGTGGCTGCAAACTGAACGGTTCGACCAGCCCGGCACCAATCGCCATACCTACCAGCGCCGGCAGACTATCGGCCTGCATGCGCTTCATCACCCGCGCCCGATACAGATCCACGGTCTTTACGCTGACATGCAGCTGTTCAGCAATTTCCCGATTGCTGTAACCCTGCACCAGCGGCAGCAGAATGTCTCTTTCACGCGGGGTCAGGCTGTCGAGCCGGGCCTGGACCTCATGCCGGGCCCGCTGGTTGGTAGCGATTACCGGCTGACGGTTGAGCGCGCGCTGGACGCTGTCGAGCAGCAACTGTTCATTGTAGGGCTTTTCAATAAAGTCGACCGCACCACCGCGAAAGGCCCGGACCACAATCGGCACATCGGCGTGGGCGCTAACGAAAATGACCGGCAATTCGAGGCCACGCTCACGCATCGCCTCCTGTACTGCCAGCCCACCCATTCCCGGCATGCGGATATCCAGCAGAACACAGGCCGGTGCCATTGGATCACAGGCATCAAGAAAGGCCTGACCATTGGTGAACGGCAGCGCCTTGAGTCCGACCGAGTCAAACAGCCAGACGGTGGAGTCGAGCATGCCCTGGTCATCATCGACAACATAAACCAGTTGCTGGGACATCTCGGGCATGCGCGCTCCTTTTATTGTTCGCAAATTCAGGGCTGGCAGCCTAATCGACACTGGTGCCAACCGGCAACCAGCAGTGCAGGCATAACCCACCGCCGTCAACCGGCAGTGCTTCGAGCCCACCACCAAAGCCTTCAACGATACCCTGACTCATCGACAGGCCCAAGCCCAAACCATCCGGCTTGCTGGTATAGAACGGGGTGAACATCTTGCTGCGTTCCTCCTCGGACAAGCCCGGTCCCTGATCGATCACCCGTATATGTACCAGCCCGGCAGCACTGTCGAGTTGCAGGGTGATCTGTGAGGACGCTTGCGGATGGCGTTCACGATTGGCCTCGATAGCGTTGCGCAGCAGGTTCAGCAGCACCTGCTGCAACAGGATTGGATCAACCTGAACCAGTGGCACCTCAGCAGCGAACTGCTCGACCACACTGATCTGATGCTGGACAGCCTCCCAGGCACAGAGGTTGACCGCCTCACGCAACAACTGTGCCGGCGCGAGCCGTTGCAGTCGGCGCTGGCCCTTGCGCAGAAAACCGCGCAGCCGGCGAATCACCGCCGCCGCATGCTCGGCCTGCTCACTGATCCGGGCCAGCCCCTGCTCGACCTTCTCCAGCCCTACTTGTCCCTGGTGCGCGCCGCTCAGGTAGCGCTGACTGGCACTGGCATAGTTGAGAATCGCCGCCAGCGGCTGGTTCAGCTCATGAGCAATTCCCGAGGCCAGCTCGCCCAGGGTCGCCAGCCGGGCGGCGTGGGCCAACTCATCCTGCAGCCGACGGTTGCTTTCCTCGCTATGGATTCGCGCAGTGATATCCCGCGATACGCTGATGACCTCGACCACGCTGCCGGTGTAGGTTTCGCGGATGGCCCGGCTGGCGGTCTCGAACCAGAGATAGTGACCATCGTTATGCCGGATCCGGTAAGTCACTGTCAGGTAGCCGTCCTGCTCCAGAGCACGCCGGTAACGCTCACCCAATTGGGCACTGTCTTGCGGATGGTAGAGGTTTTGAATCGAACTGCCACGCAGTTGCTCAGGGGAGTAGCCGAGCAACGTACGAGCAGCTGGCGAGGCATCGAGAAACACCCCATCCGGGGTGTGGCGGGAAATCAGGTCGGTGGTGTTCTCGACAATCAATCGATATAGCCGATGAGCCACGGTGGCTTCATGCTGCAGGCGCAGGCTCTCGGTCGCATCCCGGCCACGTACCAGCACGGCCGCCAGCGCCGACTGGGGGATATAGCTCCAGAGCATATAACGCTCTCCAACCTGGGCTTCCACCTCGTCGATGCAGCGCTGCTGGCGGCGACAGGCTCCGACCAGGGCCTCATGATTGGCCGGTAACCACTCCGCCAACCCAGGCCCACTAGCCAGCAACTGCTGCAACGCCGGATTGCCCTCGTCGGTGCACGCATCGGTAATCAGCAAGCTGGGCTGCGGGTCACTGTCGAGCAGTTGCCTGGCCGCCCGGCGCAATGTGTTGAGTTCTGTCTTCACTCAAATTCCTTATAGTAAAAATACTATAATACTTTAGATTATCTTCCATATATCTCAGAAATAAACTATAAATCCCATCGTGAAAGTCTGGTAGCCAGATCCGGACCTGTCACTACAAGAGCCAACAAATAACCAGCCCAGGTGTTGCCATGTCGATTTTTCAGGAAGGTCTGTCCCAGGCCCCGGTCAACCATATCGCTCTGAGCCCACTGAGTTTCATCGAGCGGACCGCCAGCGTCTACCCGCATTACCCTGCCGTGATCCATGGCGCCATCCGCCGCGATTGGCAGGAAACCTATCAGCGCTGCCGGCGGCTGGCTTCGGCGCTACAGGGTCGTGGCATTGGCGCCGGCGACACCGTAGCCGTCATGCTGCCGAACATTCCGGCCATGCTGGAAGCCCATTTCGGCGTCCCCATGATCGGTGCGGTCCTCAATACCCTCAATGTGCGCCTGGATGCCGAAGCCATCGCTTTCATGCTTAACCATGGCGAAGCCCGGGCACTGATCACCGACCGAGAATTCCATACGGTCATCCGTGAAGCCCTGCAGCTGATCAACCGACCGATTCTGGTCATTGATGTCGATGATCCGGAATACGGTGAAGGCAAAGCGGTCAGCGACCTTGATTATGAAGCTTTCCTGGCCGAGGGCGATCCCGAGTTCGCCTGGCACTGGCCCAGTGACGAATGGCAGGCGATCTCGCTGAACTACACCTCCGGCACCACCGGCAACCCCAAGGGCGTGGTCTACCACCACCGCGGCGCCTACCTCAATGCGCTGGGCAACCAGATGACCTGGGGCATGGGCCAGCACCCGGTATACCTGTGGACCCTGCCGATGTTCCACTGCAACGGCTGGTGCTACCCCTGGACCGTCACCGCCCTGGCCGGCGTACATGTCTGCCTGCGCCGGGTCGACCCCCAGAAGATTCTCAACCTGATCGATGAGCATCAGGTCACGCACCTGTGCGGCGCGCCCATCGTCCTCAATGCCCTGGCCAACATGCCGGAATCAGCCAAGGCCGCCATCGACCATCCGGTCAAGGCGATGGTCGCCGGCGCCGCGCCGCCAGCCAAGGTGATCGGCTCAGTCGAGGCCATGGGTATCGAAGTGACCCACGTATACGGCCTGACTGAGGTCTATGGCCCGGTCACCGTTTGCGCCTGGCATGAAGAGTGGAACGAGCTGCCACTGGACGAGCGGGCCCGACTCAAGTCGCGTCAGGGTGTGCGCTACCCAACTCTGGAAGGGGTGATGGTGGCCGATCCCCAGACCCTGCAGCCGGTACCGCGTGACGGCGAAACCATCGGCGAGATTTTCATGCGCGGCAATACCGTGATGAAAGGCTATCTGAAAAACCCCGAAGCTACCGCCGAAGCCTTTGAAGGCGGTTGGTTCCACACCGGTGATCTGGCGGTCTGCCATCCCAACGGCTACGTGGAAATTCGCGACCGGCTCAAGGACATCATCATCTCCGGTGGCGAGAACATCTCCACCATCGAAGTGGAAGACACCCTGTACAAGCACCCGGCAATACTCGAAGCCGCAGTAGTCGCTCGCCCGGACGAGAAATGGGGCGAAACACCCTGCGCCTTTATCGCCCTCAAGGGCAGTCAGCAGGCTAGTGCCGAGGACATCATGCAGTTCTGCCGCGAACACCTGGCCGGCTTCAAGGTGCCTAAGACCGTAGTGTTTACCGAGTTGCCGAAGACCTCGACCGGCAAGATTCAGAAATTCGTGCTACGCGACTGGGCCAAACAGCTCTGAGCCCGGCACCAGCTCCAGCTCATAACCCGTTTCACAACAACAACAAGCGGCCGGACCCGTTCCGGCCGACGGAGGCTTATCATGCAAATGTTCAAGCGCGCTGACGGCGCCGAGCAACCTTATTGGCCCTGCGGTCCGTTCAAGATCCGCCTGCCCTTTATTCATTACCGCTGGGAAACCGCCGAAATGCTCCAGGCGCTGATCATGTTCGTGGTCAGCCTGGGCATGATTCCGCTGCTGGAAAAATTCCTCGGCCTGCCCTACGACGTGGCACTGGCCTATGTGGTGGTGTGCGGCATTGGCTTCATGCTGCCGGCCCTGCTCGGGGTGCCCATGGTGCCGGGCTGGATTACCCCGGCGATCCCGGTGGTACTGCTGTTTCTCGGTGATTTCGAGCCCGGCCCGGAGGCGATCCAGGCACTGTTCGCGCTGCAGTTTCTGGTCTTTCTGATCTTCCTGATTCTCGGCATCACCCGGCTCGGCAGCGTGATGGTGCGCATCGTGCCCAACTCAATGAAGGGCGGGATCATCATCGGTGCCGGTATCGCCGCACTGATGGGCGAAATCTCCAGCGGCGGACGCCTGGCCAACACGCCGATCTCACTGGTGCTCGGCAGCCTGATCTGTCTGTATCTGATGTTCTCGGTATCGTTCAAGGGCCTGACCGAGCGCCTGCCATTCATGCGCAAGATCGTTAACTACGGCATGGTGCCGGGCATGCTGATTGCCATCATCGTCGGCATTGCGGTCGGCGAGTACAAAATGCCGGACGTGCGCTGGGGCATCACCACACCGGCGTTCGGCGAGATGTGGAACTACCTGCCGTTCATGCTCGGCTTTCCGGAGTTCAAGGTATTTCTGCTGGCGGTACCAACCGCAGTGATCGCCTACATCATTGCCTTCGGCGACATCATCGTCGGCCAGTCACTGATGCAGCGGGCTGATGAACTGCGCCCGGACGAAGTGATCGAGAACAACATCGACCGCGTCCACCTGGTGACTGCCATCCGCAACGCCCTGCACGCCTTCTTCGCGCCCTATCCGGGCCTGGCCGGGCCGATCTGGACCGCCGTCGCCGCGACCATGGCCGAGCGCTACAAGTACGGCCGCAAGGCCATGGACTCGATCTACAGCGGTGCCGGCACCTTCTGGATCACCGGCTTCATTGCCCTGTTCATGCTGCCACTGGTCAGTTTCTTCCAGCCGGTGCTGCCAATCGCCCTGTCGCTAACCCTGATCCTGACCGGTTACATCTGTCTGATGGTCGGCTTCGAACAGCTCAACAACAACACCGAGCGTGGCGTGGCCGGCACCATGGGCGTGGTCCTGGCAGTCTACGGCGCAGGCTGGGGCCTGGCCGCCGGCGCCGTGCTGTACCTGCTGGTCGAGCGCACCCACATCCTGCGCTTTCGCAGCGTCAAGGACCATGCCGAGACCAAGGCCCCGGCCCGCGACTGAACACAACAATAACAGAGGATGACCATGAAATTACTGCAAACCACTGTCCTGCTCGGCCTCAGCGGCCTGTTGGCCCTGCCAGTCAATGCCGCGTTCCTTGAAGACAGCCTGACTCGCCTGGAACTGCGCAACTTCTATTTCAACCGCGACTTCCGTCAGTCCGGTGCCGCGCAAAGCAAGGCTGACGAATGGGCTCAGGGCATTCGCCTCGACTGGCAGTCCGGCTACACGCCGGGCCGCTTCGGCGTTGGCCTGGACGCCATCGGCCTGCTCGGTATCAAGCTCGATTCCAGCCCCGACCGCACAGGCACCGGCCTACTCAAGGCCGACCGTAGTGAAGGCCGCGCGATGGACGAATACGCCCAGCTCGGCCTGACCGCCAAGCTGCGGCTGGATGAGCATGTGCTGCGCCTGGGCACCCTGCTGCCACAACTGCCGCTGGCCATGCACAACGACAGCCGCCTGCTGCCACAAACCTTCCGTGGCGGTTGGCTGCAAGCCAAGGGCAGCGACGCCCTGAGCTTCGACCTGGGCCGCTTCGACGCCATCAACCTGCGCGACTCCTCCGATCACCAGCGCATGCGTCCGGTGCAGGGTGGCGCACGCAACGTCAGCGTACGCGGCAAGCCTGACAGCAATGCCTTTGACTTCGCTGGCGTCAGCTATCGATTCAACCCAGGTACCCGCGCCAGCTACCACTACGGCGAGCTTGACGGTATCTACCGCCAGCACTACCTGACCCTGAACCACAGCCGCACGCTGGGCACCGGCCGACTCAGCGCCGACCTGCGCTACGCCGACGCCAGCAACGCCGGTCGCAGCAACATCGACAACCGCATGACCAGTCTGGCACTGGCCTGGCAAACCGGTATGCAGCGCTTCGGCGCCAGTTACCAGCAGATGAATGGCCGTACCGGCTTCGCCTATCTCAACGGCACCGATCCATTCCTGATCCACCTGGTACAGATCAACGACTTCGCCAACCGTGACGAGCGCAGCTGGCAACTGCGCCACGACTACAGCTTCGCCAACCTCGGCCTGCCGGGCCTGAGCCTGATGAACCGCTATACCCATGGTGACAACATCAAGCTGGCCAGCGGTCGCGGCAGCGAGTGGGAGCGCAACACCGACCTGGCCTATACGGTCCAGAACGGCCCGCTGAAAAACCTGTCCGTACGCTGGCGCAATGCAACCTACCGCAGCAGTTTTGCCAGTGACCTGGATGAGAATAGGTTGATTGTTGGTTACGTCGTGTCGTTTTGATTTGTAGCTGATCTGCTGATCGTGTGCGGAGCTCCCAAGCGCTTTTTCAGACCGTCGATGCCCAGGGATGGGCATCGCCGAGCGTACAGGGATGTATTTACAGCGTGTCTGAAAAAGCGCTTGGCAATACCGCCGGCACTCACTCGCAAAAACAGGAGTCCCACCCACCATGCGCACATTCACCACCCTGGAAGGCAACAGTCAGCGACTCGATGGCGGCGCCATGTTCGGCAATGCGCCCAAGGCCCTATGGTCACGCTGGGTCGAAACCGACAAGCACAATCGCATCACTCTGAGCTGCCGAGCCCTGCTGGTACAGGAAGATGGCCGTAACATTCTGGTCGAAACCGGCATTGGTGCCTTCTTCGAGCCACGCCTGAAAGAACGCTACGGCGTGGTCGAGGACCGTCATGTACTGCTCGACAGTCTGGCCGACATTGGCCTCAGCCATGAGGACATTGATGCCGTGGTCCTGACCCATTTGCACTTCGACCATGCCGGCGGCTTGCTCAGCGCCTGGCAGGACGGCCAGCCAGCGCAACTGCTGTTTCCCAACGCTGCCTTTATCACCGGCCAACGTCACTGGCATCGGGCCAAGCGTCCGCACCCGCGCGACCAGGCCTCATTTATTCCCGAACTGCTCAGACTGCTGGAAGCCAGCGGCCGGCTGGAGCTGATCGCCGACGGCCAGCAGTCCGCCACCCTTGGCAAAGGCTGGCGCTTTCGCTTCAGCGATGGCCATACCCCAGGCCTGATGATTCCCGAGTTCGACATGCCGGACGGTCCGGTAGTGTTCCCCGGCGACCTGATTCCCGGGGCCCCCTGGGTTCACCTGCCGATCACCATGGGCTATGACCGCTTCCCTGAAGCATTGATCGAAGAAAAGGAAGAGCTGCTTGATTCAATGGTAGCCCGCCATGGGCGGCTGGTATTCACCCATGACCCACAAGTCGCGGTGGCTGGCGTTGAACGTGACGAGCACAGCGGTCGCTACCAGGCAACCAATCCGTGCGGCAATGTAGAGACAATCAGCCGATAAGCGGAAACAAGACACAGTACAGTAGTGAGCAGGCACCCTATACTGCAGGTATGGCCCAATCATAATGATGCCCTATGCACCCGATTCGCTACTGCCTGCTGCTGTTGTGCTGGTTATTGCCCATAAGTGTCCTGAGCGCCGATGAAGCAAAACCGCCACTCAGGTTCATGACTGCCGATGTCTGGCCCTGGGGTTATATCGATGAATACGGGCAACCGGCAGGCTTGCTCAGCCGCCTGGCCAATCGCCTGAGTGAGCTGAGTGATCTGCCACTGGACAATCGCGTGCTGCCACACCAGCGCCTGGTGCACGAACTGCGCCTTCATCGGGCGGATTTTGCCGTGCTGTTCGAGAACCCGACCCTGGATAGCTTTGCCAGCAGTCTTGGCGTAGTCATTCAGGCCGATATCCTGCTGGTTACCCGCCCATCCAACAGTCTGAAACTGAACCTGGAGGGTCTGTCTGGCCGCAAGGTGGCTTATATCCGCGGCACCTATTACGGCGAAAGTTTTACCGCCGATCAGCACATCATCAAAGTACCGGTCCACAATCTCGATCAGGCAGTGGAAATGCTGCTCATGGGTCGGATTGACGCGCTGATCAGCAGCGATCTGGTGCTGCATCACACTCTGGAAGCCTTGGGCATGACTACCGGGCAGTTCCGCATCGCCGTGCACGCGCCAGGTCACCCGGGCCATCTGTACATGTCCAATCAGCCCAGCTACCCAGAACAGGCTCAAGCCATGCAGAGCGCACTGGAGCAGTTGCGGACCAGCGGTGAGCTGCGTGAGCTGTTCGACAGCTCATTACTGGTCAACGAGTAGACCGCATTTGTCCAGAGGCAGGTCTTGGGGTGCGATCACGGTGGTAAACACCTGTGCTATTTAATCTGTAGTACCCTCAGATTATGCAGTGCCCCAAACCGGAGGCCGCCATCATGTCCTCAATCCTTCCCCCCACCGTCAAACTGCTGATCAACGGCGAATTTGTCGACTCGCAAACCGATCAGTGGCGTGAAGTCATCAACCCCGCCACCCAGCAGGTGCTGGCCCGGGTTCCATTCGCCACGACCGCCGAGGTCGATGCGGCAGTAGCCAGCGCCCAGGAAGCCTTCAAACACTGGCGCAACACCCCGATCAGCAGCCGTGCCCGGGTATTTCTGCGCTACCAGCAATTGATCCGCGAGCATCTCAAGGAGCTGGCCGCGCTTCTCAGTGCCGATCAGGGCAAGACTCTGGCCGATGCCGAGGGTGATGTGCTGCGCGGCCTGGAGGTGGTCGAGCATGCCGCTTCAATCGGCAACCTGCAGCTTGGCGAACTGGCCCATCAGGTCGCTGGCGGGGTCGACACCTATACCCTGCGTCAGCCTCTGGGCGTGTGCGCCGGCATCACCCCATTCAACTTCCCGGCAATGATCCCGTTGTGGATGTTTCCAATGGCCATCGTCACTGGCAACAGCTTCGTACTCAAGCCTTCCGAGCAGGACCCGCTGGTGACTATGCGGCTGGCCGAGCTGGCCATGCAGGCCGGCATTCCTCCCGGAGTACTCAATGTCATCCATGGCGGTGCCGAGGTGGTCAATGCGCTTTGTGACCATCCGGCTATCCAGGCTGTTTCCTTTGTCGGCTCGACTGCGGTTGGCACCCATGTTTACCAGCGCGCCACACAGGCCGGCAAGCGGGCGCAGTGCATGCTGGGGGCCAAGAACCACGCGGTGGTGATGCCCGATGCCAATCGCGAGCAGACACTCAACAGCCTGATCGGCGCGGTATTCGGTGCCGCCGGGCAGCGCTGTATGGCCCTGTCAGTACTGATTCTGGTCGGCCAGGCCAGTGAGTGGCTGCCCGAACTGGTCGACAAGGCCAGGAAGCTGAAGGTCAATGCTGGCTGCGAACCCGATACCGACCTGGGGCCACTAGTCTCACGCGAGGCCCAGAACCGGGTCGAGCGACTGATTGCCCAAGGGCTGGCAGAGGGAGCCGAGTTGCTGCTCGATGGACGCAATACGGCGGTGAGCGGTTATGAGAGCGGAAACTTCGTCGGCCCCAGCATCTTTGCCAGCGTCACCCCACAGATGAGTATTTACCGCGAGGAAATCTTCGGCCCGGTACTGTGCGTCATGCAGGCCGACAGCCTTGATCAGGCCATGGCGATCATCAATGCCAACCCCTACGGCAACGGCACGGCGATTTTCACCAGCTCCGGCGCCAGCGCCCGGCGATTCAAGGAGCTGATCGACGTTGGTCAGGTCGGTATCAATGTACCCATTCCAGTGCCAGCCGCGATGTTCTCCTTCAGTGGCTCACGCGGCTCCAAGCTGGGTGACCTGGGCCCCTACGGCAAGCAGGTCATTCTGTTCTATACCCAGACCAAGACGGTCACCGAGCGCTGGTTCGACAGGGATGATCAAAGCGAAACCGTCAACACCACCATCACCCTCAAGTGAACGGCCAAACTACGGAGGTAGTCACCATGCATATCGGCTTTATCGGACTGGGCAACATGGGCAGCCCCATGGCCCACAACCTGCTCAAGGCCGGACATCAGCTCAGCGTGTTCGACCTGTCGCAGCCTGCGGTCGACGAACTGGTCAAGGCTGGTGCCAACGCGCCTGGCAGCATCGCTGGAATAGCCAGCAGTCCAGCTGAGCTGATCATCACCATGCTGCCCGCCTCGGCCCATGTGAAAACCGTGTACCTGGGCGACCAGGGCCTGCTTGCCCATGTTCAACGCGGGGTGCGATTGATCGACAGCTCCACTATCGACCCGTTGACCGCGCGCGAAGTGGAAGCCCTGGCCAGGGCCCAGGGTAACCCGATGCTCGACGCCCCGGTCTCCGGCGGCACCGCTGGCGCTGCGGCCGCCACCCTGACCTTCATGGTCGGTGGAGAACAGGCCGACTTCGACAGCGCCTTGCCTGTGCTGCAATGCATGGGCAAGAACATTGTCCATTGCGGCCCGGCTGGCAACGGCCAAGTCGCCAAGGTCGCCAACAATCTGCTGCTGGCGATCAGCATGATCGGCACAGCTGAAGCCATGAACCTCGGGGTGGCGCTGGGCATGGACCCGAAGCTGCTGGCCGGGATCATCAACACCTCCAGTGGCCGCTGCTGGAGCTCGGATACCTACAACCCCTATCCCGGGGTCATGGACAATGTTCCCTCCGCTCGCGGCTACAGTGGCGGATTCGGCAGCGACCTGATGCTCAAGGATCTCGGGCTGGCCAGCGAAGCGGCCCGGCAAACAGGCCAGCCGGTACTGCTCGGCGCCCTGGCCCAGCAGCTGTATCAGACCTTCAGCAACCAGGGGCATGGTAATCTGGACTTTTCCGCGATCATCAAGCTGTATACCGGAGCGTCCGAATGACCGAATCACAGGCCCCTATCCTGTCCGAAGTGCGCAACCACATCGGCCACCTGACCCTGAACCGCCCAGCCGGCCTCAACGCCCTGACCCTGGAAATGGTCCGCCTGTTGCAACACCAGCTCGATCAATGGGCCTGCGATGACCGGGTCCGGGCCGTGGTGCTGCGCGGTGCTGGAGAACGGGCATTCTGTGCCGGCGGCGATATTCGCGGGCTCTATGACCAACATCTGGCCGGAAACAGTGCGGCGATCGAAACCTTCTTCACTGAAGAGTACGCTCTGGACCAATGCATCCACGCCTATCCCAAACCGCTTCTGGCCTTGATGGATGGCTTTGTGCTCGGCGGCGGTATGGGTCTGTCCCAGGGCGCCAGCCTGCGCATCATCACTGAACGCTCACGGCTGGGCATGCCGGAAACCGGCATCGGCTACTTTCCCGATGTCGGCGGCAGCTATTTTCTCCCACGCCTGCCCGGCGAGCTGGGTATCTACCTGGGGCTGACCGGCAACCATATCCGCAGCGCTGATGCACTCCATGCCGGGCTGGCCGATATCTGTCTGCCCAGTGAATGCCTGAGCGAACTCGATCAGCGTCTGGACCAGTTGGACTGGACCAGCCAGACACCCGAACAACTGGCCCGCAGCCTGGCTGTCAGCGACATGCCGCCCGCCGAGCTGGCCAGCCTGCAACCAGCCATCGACCAGCACTTCGCCCAGCCCGATCTGCCGAGCATTCAGCAATCCTTGCAGCAGGAGCAACGACCGGCCTATCACGACTGGGCCCAGACCACCCTGAACACCCTGCAGGCGCGTTCCCCCATTGCCATGGCCGTGACCCTGGAACTGCTGCGTCGTGGTCGCCAGCTCAAGCTGGCCGAGTGCTTTGCCCTGGAGCTGCATCTGGATCGCCAGTGGTTCAGCCGTGGCGATATCGTCGAAGGGGTACGGGCTTTGCTGGTCGACAAGGACAAGCAACCTCGCTGGAACCCGGCCCACATCGATCAATTGGACCCGGCCCGGGTGTCCGCCTTTTTCGAGGGATTCTGAATGCACGATATCGAACTGACCGAAGACCAGCGGATGATCCGCGACATGGCCCGCCAGTTCGCTCAAGCTGAACTGGCGCCACGGGCCGCCGAATGGGACCAGAGCGGCTGGATCGACCCGGCGGTGGTCCAGCAAATGGGCGAGCTTGGCCTGCTCGGCATGGTGGTACCCGAGGAGTTTGGCGGCAGCTATGTCGACTACGTCGCCTACGCTCTGGCCGTGGAAGAAATTTCCGCCGGCTGTAGCGCCACCGGGGCGCTGATGAGCGTGCATAACTCGGTCGGCTGCGCCCCGGTGCTCAACTTCGGCACAGATCAGCAGAAGGCCGAGTGGCTGGCGCGACTGGCCCGTGGTGAGGTCATCGGCTGTTTCTGCCTGACCGAACCCCAGGCCGGCTCGGAAGCACACAACCTGCGCACCCGTGCGCAGTTGCAGAACGGCGAATGGGTTATCAACGGCGCCAAGCAATTTGTCACCAACGGCAAACGCGCCGGCCTGGCCATCGTTTTTGCCGTCACCGATCCTGACTTGGGCAAGAAAGGCTTGTCGGCGTTTCTGGTGCCAACCGACAACCCCGGTTTCAAGGTTGAACGCATGGAGCACAAGCTGGGGATTCGCGGTTCGGATACCTGCGCGGTAAGCCTGGACAACTGCCGGATTCCCGAAGCCAACCTGCTGGGTGCGCGCGGCAAGGGGCTGGCGATCGCCTTGTCGAACCTGGAGGGCGGGCGGATCGGCATTGCAGCCCAAGCACTGGGCATTGCCCGCGCCGCTTTTGAAGCCGCCCTGGGCTACGCGCGCGAGCGCACACAGTTCGGGGTCGCGCTGACCGAACACCAGAGCATCGCCAATATGCTGGCCGACATGCATACCAGCATCAACGCCGCACGTCTGCTGATACTGCACGCCGCCCGGTTGAAAAGCACTGGCCTGCCCTGTCTGTCTGAAGCCTCACAGGCCAAGCTGTTCGCCAGTGAAATAGCCGAACAGGTCTGCTCCAAGGCCATTCAGATCCATGGTGGTTACGGTTATCTGCAGGATTACCCGGTCGAGCGCCTGTACCGTGACGCGCGGATTACCCAGATCTATGAGGGCACCAGCGAAATCCAGCGCCTGCTGATTGCCAGGGAACTGCGTGATTACCCGCTGTAAATATGGCCGCACATCCGCCAATGCTTGCCGGATCAACTAGCGTGATATAGCCTTGAATCCATAACACCCGTCTCATCCGAAGACGCAAAAAAAAATAACAAATAATGGGTAGTCACCATGGCTCTCAAGTTTTCAACACTACTCGCCATCCTGTTCCTGGCTATCTTCGCCATTTCATCGACTCTGAAGCCTATCCATACATCGCAAAGTATTCAGGCCTCTTGTGCCAAATCCACTTGCTCTCAACCACAGATCAGTTGGCGCTACCTACACTGAGTCCAGAGCTAAGAACAGCTTCCCTCGACATGAACAGCCTCATATACTGTATATAAATACAGCATATAGGTGCGCGCCATGTCTGTCCTTCTGATCGGCCCGGCCGCCACTGGCGGCCAACGCCTTCCATTGTTCGGCAGCCGGGTGGCCGCCGGCTTTCCCAGTCCGGCTGACGAATACCGTGAAGCCAGCCTGTCACTCGACGAGCTGGCCGGTATTCATGCCCCACATACCTTCCTGTTGCGGGTCCAGGGCGACAGCATGATTGAGGCCGGGATCTACGAAAACGATATTCTGGTGGTTGATCGGGCCGTGCAACCGTTGCCGGGTGACGTGGTGATCGCCTGCATCAGCGGCGAGTTCACGGTCAAGTTGCTGACCTGGGAAGCCGGCCTGCCGGTGTTGATGCCCGCCAATGCCAGCTATCGACCGATTCGCCTGAAGTCCACCGATGAACTGGAAGTCTGGGGCGTGGTCACTCACAGCCTGCACCGGCATCGGTTCCGCTGATGTACGCACTGGTAGACTGCAACAATTTCTATGTCAGCTGTGAGCGGCTGTTCCGGCCCGATCTGCATACGCGGCCCGTGTTGGTATTGAGCAACAATGACGGCTGCGTGGTCAGCCGCAGCCTTGAAGCCAAGCGGCTCGGGGTGAAAATGGCGGTGCCGTTTTTTCAGATTCAGGACCTGGTCAGCCAGCATGACATCACCGTCTTCAGCTCCAATTACGCCCTGTATTAAGTTAGGTGGAATGCTTTTGAGCTAGGCTGAATCCGTTGACGCTCAGGGGGCGCCCATGACCACCACCCCATTGCACAAGCAAGTGTTAAGTCGTTATTCCAGTGTACAAGCTTGGCTGGAGCTCTTGGGTAATCTGGGGCGTGCGCCGGCCACCCTTGACGCCTATGGCCGTGCCCTTGCGCATTACTTATTGCATTGCGAAGGGAGTGGGCTGAAACCCGAATCCGCGACATTCGAACAAGTCACGCTCTACATCCGTGAGCTGCTACCTGGCGCAAAGAGCGCGGTGGCGAATTCAACCTTGCACCAGCGGCTTACTGCTATCCGGTTGTGGTACGACCACCTCGTTTTTCAGGGTCTTTGCGAGCACAACCCCGTGCCCCGCGGACAGCATGGTCGGCTGGCCCAAGTGCCTGGACATGGAGGGTTTGTCAGGGGCTTGCTCCCACGGCTGATTAAGTTGCCAGACATTCCCACCGATGAGCAGTGGCGACACTTTCTCAGTATTGCGGCCAGGTCGTCTATCCGTGATCGACTAATGCTGTCGTTGGCGTATTTCGGGGCTCTTCGCCGTGCCGAGTTGGTGGCCTTGCGTATTGAGGATTTAGACGTTGCACACCGACTGATCTCGGTGCGAGCGGAAACGACCAAAGGCAAACGCAGCCGCGTCGTGTGCTACAGCCCAGACATTGCACCTGTCTTGATAGAGCATCTACATGCTCTTCGCGGCGCTGGCTGGATGCGAGGTTCGTTGTTTCGATCAGCATCAGATCGTAATCGAGGCTCGCCACTGTCCCGTTGGGCGTGGAGTAAAACGGTTGAAGGGTGGGCCAAGGAAGCGAAACTATCGCACCTGAGCACTCATACCTTTCGCCACCTTCGGCTTACCCATCTGGCCCGTGCGGGCTGGAAGCTCCATGAACTGACCACGTATGCTGGACATCGAGACCCCAAAACCACTTTGATTTACCTGCACCTATCTGGCGCGGATTTAACCGCAAAGATGGCGCACTCCGTCGGCAGTCTCGATGCTCGGATGTTCTGTGAACTCTTTGGGTCTGAGGCATTGCTATGAGCACCCCCTCAGTCACCCCTTATGTTCCGTTCGACGCGAGCAAGTACGTACGTCAGAGCGATCTATCGAAAATCGAGCTGAGCATACTTTCGAATCGCTCTCACCGTTCAGACTGGGGCTACCTCCAATCAGAGATACCTGAGCTCATGAGGCCGCTAGCTGATATAGCGGCGCACAGCGGCGTTTCTCAGCGATTAGCCATTTCATCAGTGGCAGTCATTCTCTGGAATGTCAGCAAAACCGGTAAACCCTACTGGTGTTGGTCTGAGTCGCAGTGGTTGACCTTGCTCAGTAATCGAGCAGGATCACGACCATATCTCGCTTCCGTTGCTTACCATCTCGGCGATTTTCGAACCCCGCAGCGTATCGCCAAATTCCGGCAGCCGGCGATATATGCTTCTTTTATCTTCGGCCATGCCGTGTTCAGACATGAGCACGTTCGCTTGAGCCAAGCGTTGAGATCGCTGGGCTACGCTGCTCGCCATCTTGAGCAGTTCCTTTCCAACGTGCTGGGTGCCTTGATGCTGGAAAACGGCGATCCGCGGTTGGAGACATTCACCGAGGAACTGCTACTGAAGGGCCAACAGCATCGAAGCGAAGGTGTCGCGAGATCGGTCGGAAAGGTATCTCACGGCCTCGCTGCCATGGGGATTTTGGCGAAACCTTTACGCATGCGAGGCTATACCTGTTGGCGGGCGAAAAGCATCGAAGGCATCGATCCGACTTGGGCAATGTGGTGCCGTCGATGGCGAGACACTTCCACCTTGCGTCCACGCACACGTGAAAGCAATTACAGTTTTATCTTGAGGACCGGTGTCTGGCTAGCGCGCGAGCAATCAGGAATGGCGGCGCCTACCGATTGGAGCATGTCCACTTGCGCTGCATTTATTGCTGCCGTCGACCGGATGACGGTCGGTGAGTGGGCTTTGGAGTCAGCGAAGGGAACACAGCTAAAGGGGCTTGGTCAGCCTATCGCTGCCAACTCGAAGCGCGGCTTTCTACATGCCTTGCGACGATTTTTTACAGACTTTGAACTCTGGGGATGGGGTCGTTTGAAGTTCAGCCCCCGGCATCACCTCGCCACCCCGCGATCCGTGACATTCAACTCGGGTATCAACCCGCGGGTAATTGATGACTCGACCTGGCTCAAGCTGATTTGGGCGAGTCTAAATCTTGAGCGTAGTGATCTGCTTTCGGAGATTCACTATCCGCTGTCGATGGTTCAAGCCATTGCTGTAGTGTGGACGCACGCTGGTTTGCGCAGCAATGAAATCATGCGCTTGGATAAAAGATGCGCGCATCCTCAGACCAATGATGTGGTACACGAGGATGGGACCATCGTTCCAGCAAAAACTTTATGCTATCTCGATATTCCTGCCAGCAAGACGTTCAAAGCTTTCGTCAAACCTGTAGCGGTGGTCGTGAAGGAGCGCATTGACGCCTGGCTGGAGGACAGGCCTGCTAACCAGGCCGCTTTGCTGGATGAGCGAACCGGGGAAAAAGTTAGCTACCTATTTCAGTTTCGAGGCAAGCGCATAGGCTCCAGTGTCATTAATGGCACCATCATTCCAATGCTATGCGCCAAGGCGGGTGTGCCACTGGAGGACAGTCGCGGGCGAATCACCAGCCACCGGGGACGTGCCTCCGCAGTGACGGCGCTCGCCAGCGTCCCTCAGGGCATGTCGCTGATCGAGCTAATGCAGTGGTCGGGACATAGCTCGCCGAATTCGACTTTGCATTACATTCGAATTCGGCCTACCAAGCTGGCAGCATCCTTCGTTAAAGCCGATCAAATGGCCCATATGGTCTCCGTTTTGATCGATCATGACGTAATTGTTCGCCATTCAGATGCCCCCTACACCTTCTATGACTTGGGCGACTCGTATTGTTCAAATCCCTTCTGGAGCAGCTGCCCACATCGCATGGCCTGTGCGGGGTGTGACTTCAACTTGCCGAAAGCCAGCGCAAGGGCCCAAGCATTGGAAAGCAAATCGTCTATCGGACGGTACTTGGAGGCCGTGCCTTTAACTCCCGACGAGCGAGCCATTGCCGAGGGCGACTTGGAAAAGCTGGAGAGCCTCATTCGAAAGCTGGACAATGTGCCGGCTCTAGACGGCAGGATGCCGAGGAGATCGATGAGAGAAAGAGGAGGCTATAAGTAGAAAAGTTCTTAAGCGACTAGTGGCTCGCTAGACATACCTGTCGCGTTACTCCTAAGTTATGCGACACACTAGATTTTTCGGGGTTTTGCTGGGCTGCGGGTGTCGCAGGAGTGTGCCGCACGTAGATCGAAGTTAAACCTGATGCTAGGCCGGCTCATGCACTAGCCGGATGTCGATTTCTCTGTCGACATACTGCCACTCCACCGAGGCTCGGAGTTCGGCCAGAAGCCTGTTAAAGGCCGTCTCATCAGACGGGGAATATTCGAACCAAGTCAAGAAGTCGAAGGGTTCGTTCTCGCCCAGGTCCCGACAATGGTGGAGGCGGCGGGCCACAGCAGGGAGATATTGGAGCCCGATGTGAATGTGACGGGACTGTTCCTCAAAAATCTTCCGGCGTTCGTCTTGAGACAGTCCCCACCATGAGGGGTTTTTCCGGATAGGGATCAGGGCGGCGCAGGTAGCCTCTGCTCGACCCAAGCTTGGCTGCTTCGCCACGAGACGATCCTTCTCTTCACGCACGACATAGCGCTCGTTACTCGTTATCCCGCGAAGGAGCCATTTGGTGCCCGGAGGCTGCGGCGAAACAGAGCCAGCGGCTACGTTGAGCCGTGGGATTCCAGGGAGAGGGGCTCCTGCCACGGCATTCATCGCAACAACGCGCCAAACCCCCGTTTCTCCACCAGCGAACGTAAATACTCGTGTATTCATCAGGTTCCTCTCAGGCCTTTCGCCTATTTCTCAGATAACGCAAAACCTGCACTGCCCGGCGCAACCACGGAGACAAATATGAAAGGTCCTGGACCAGAGTTCACGGCACCATGTACTTGCCCAGGTTTTGCAATGGCAATATCTCCAGCTTTAAGATGAATTTCTACGCCGTTGCCTTGATAATACTTGGCCTCACCTGAGATAACCGTCCAAGTATCTTGGCCGTGAGGATGGACATGGGCAGCTATTTCCTGCCTAGGGTAGGCGTGCCAAACTACAACGACAGAATCGTTGGTCTCCAGAACAACTGAACGGATCGGTTCGCCGTTAGACGGACGGACATATTCGTCCACCGAAAAAATCCGCGATTCCGTTTCTGCTTTCATGTTCACACTCCATTCCTGCACCGCAAGGTGACGTGCATCTGGCACTAACACCAAGACGAAGCCTTGATCTTGATGGGGGCGGAGAAGCTCGACACGCCGAACGGCATCATGAAGAGCACTTTCATGCGGCACCAACCATTTCTTTTAACGACACGAGGCTCGTATGCACATGACGATATGTACTTGAGCGCCTTTCGGAAAAGCTATGTTATAGGACGGAGACCGTCAATACTCCGTCGTGGGTAGGCATGACAGAACGGTAGGATAACGGCGACGTTTTGGTCATATGTACATGGGAGGGCGGTTCACCGCTCGGCAGGGGTGTTGTCGATGGACAGGTGTCCGCCTTCGATGTAACAGATCAGCTTTGACCGGTTACTAACAGGATGACCGGATGATCCGGTGAGCGACGGCGATCTCCTCAGAAGCTACAGCCATACCGGTTGGGTATGAGAAGCTCCAAGGGCGAGCATGGCCCGGTTCTTATTGACTTTCTATTACACATAAACGGCGACATCTCCGAACGGATCATGCGTACCCTGGAATCCCTGGCACCGCGCGTGGAACGCTACTCGATCGACGAGGCCTTTCTCGATCTGACTGGCCAGGGGCTCGAACTCGAACCCTTCGGTCAGCAGCTGCGCCAGCGTATCCAGCGTGATATCGGCATGCCGGTCGGCGTCGGCATCGCACCGAGCAAGACCCTGGCCAAACTGGCCAACTGGGCAGCCAAGCGCTGGCCCGGCAAGACCCAGGGCGTAGTCGAACTGAGCGACCCACAGCGCCGTGACAAGCTCTTGGCCTATACCGATGTACACGAAGTCTGGGGCGTTGGCCGGCGCCTGGCCATGCGCTTGAACAGCCTGGGTATTCGCAAGGCCATCGACCTGGCCCAGGCCGATCACAAGCTGCTGCGCAAAAACTTCAGCGTGGTACTGGAGCGCACCGCACGCGAACTCTGCGGCGAACCCTGCTTCGGTTTCGACGACAGCCCCGAGCCGAAGAAAATGATCGCCAGCACCCGCTCGTTCAGACACCGGGTTCATGATCTTGACTCACTGGCCCAGGCTGTCACCCTGCATGTCTCTCAGGCGGCTGAAAAGCTCCGCGCCCAGCGGAGCCTGTGTGGCGCCGTGCATGTCTATATCCGACCGGGCGCCTACGCCAGCGACGGGCATAGCGCCCGCTGCGCCGGTACCCTTGCCCTGCTATCCCCCAGTGATGACACCCGAGATCTGCAGGCCGCTGCCCAGCAAGTGTTGCGTAAGCATTACCGGGAAGGGCCGGGCTATGCCAAAGCCGGCGTGGTATTGATGGATCTGGTCAAACGCGAGCAATTCACCCCGGACCTGTTCAGCCCGCCACCACGACGCGGCAGCGAAGCGCTGATGCAGACCCTGGATGCGATCAATCAGCGCCAGGGCCGCGGCTGCATCCGGCTCGGCCGCTTGCCGGCCAACCCAAAATGGGCCATGCGCCGGGACCACAAGAGCCCGGGCTATACCACTCGCTGGGAAGAACTACCCAAGGTAGGAGCACACAGTCTGGATAACTGCACGCCCAAGAAAGACATCAGGCCAGCCAGTGCAGATCTTCTGGCCGGGTTATCTTGATATTGTCGGCCCGCCCTTCCACCAGCCTGGGCGCATGTCCGGCCCATTCCATCGCCGAGGCCTCATCGGTAATCGTCACGCCAGCAGCCAGAGCCGAAGCCAGTGCTTCGCGCAGGGCACCAAGACGAAACATCTGCGGCGTATAGGCTTGCCAGTACAACGCACGATCCGGGGTTGATTGTACCCGCCCATCCGGGCCGGCCAGCTTCAGAGTATCGCGCACTGGCACTGCCAGTAGTCCACCGACCGGGTCATTAGCCAGCTCATGCAACAGCTTGTGCAGATCAGCTCCGGCCAGGTTGGGACGGGCTGCATCATGGACCAGCACCCAGTCCTGTTCATCAGCACCCAGTTCACTGAGCCGCTGCAGGCCGGCCAGCACCGAGTCGACCCGCTCTCGCCCACCCGCAGCACGGCTGATGCGGGTATCCAGCGCACAGGCCAGTTGCGGCCACCAGCTATCATCGGCCGACAGGCAGACCACCAGTCCCAAAAGTTCAGGCTGGCCAAGAAAACAGTCGAGGGTGTGTTCGATCAGGGTACGGCCCCTGAGGGGCAGATACTGCTTGGGCCGATCGGCCTGCATGCGGGAGCCGACACCAGCGGCCGGAATCACTACCCAGTAGCGCGGGCTCATTCGCTGCTCAGTTGAAACAGAATTTCGCCTTCCTTGACCATGCCGAGTTCGTGACGGGCACGCTCCTCGATGGTTTCCAGGCCCTGCTTGAGTTCAATGACCTCAGCGGTCAGAACCCGATTACGCTCCTGCAACTGCTCGTTCTCGCGCTGCTGCGCGGCGATCTGCTGCTTGAGCTGGGCGACATGGGCAAAGCTGCCATCGCCCACCCACAACCGGTATTGCAGACCGGCCAGAAGAGTCAGCGTGATGAGCCAGAGCCATTTCATAGGGGCAGGCCTTGAGAAGGCGACTGAAGGTAGTCTGCCCCCTCTCCGATAGACCGGAGAGGGGGCAGAACCAGACTATCAGCCACGGAACTCGGCACGGCCCTTGTACGGAGCCTTGGCACCCAGTTGCTCTTCGATGCGCAGCAACTGGTTGTACTTGGACACGCGATCCGAGCGGCACAGCGAACCGGTCTTGATCTGACCTGCGGCGGTGCCTACGGCCAGGTCAGCGATGGTGCTGTCTTCGGTCTCGCCCGAGCGGTGCGAGATCACTGCAGTAAAGCCGGCAGCCTTGGCCATCTGGATGGCTTCCAGGGTTTCGGTCAGCGAGCCGATCTGGTTGAACTTGATCAGGATCGAGTTGCCAATCTGCTCGTCAATGCCGCGCTTGAGGATCTTGGTGTTGGTTACGAACAGGTCATCACCGACCAGCTGTACCTTCTCGCCGATCTTATCGGTCAGGACTTTCCAGCCAGCCCAGTCAGACTCGTCCATGCCGTCTTCGATGGAGATGATCGGGTAACGCTGACTCAGACCCGCCAGATAGTCGGCGAAACCGGCAGCATCAAACACCTTGCCTTCGCCAGCCAGATCGTACTTGCCATCTTTGTAGAACTCGCTGGAAGCGCAGTCCAGCGCCAGGGTCACGTCGTCACCCAGCTTGTAACCGGCGTTGGCCACGGCTTCGGCGATAGCACCCAGGGCATCCTCGTTGGAACTCAGGTTGGGGGCGAAGCCACCTTCGTCTCCTACTGCAGTGTTCAGGCCACGAGCCTTGAGTACAGCCTTGAGGTGATGGAAGATTTCGGCGCCCATACGCAGGGCATCGGCAAAGGTCTTGGCGCCTACCGGCTGGACCATGAATTCCTGGATGTCGACGTTGTTGTCGGCATGCTCACCACCGTTGATGATGTTCATCATCGGTACCGGCATGGAGTAGACACCCGGTGTGCCGTTCAGCTCGGCAATGTGGGCGTACAGCGGCATGCCCTTGGCCTGAGCGGCCGCCTTGGCCGCAGCCAGGGAAACAGCCAGGATCGCGTTGGCGCCCAGCGTAGCCTTGTTCTCGGTGCCGTCCAGCTCGATCATGGCCATATCCAGACCACGCTGATCACTGGCATCGCGGCCCACCAGCAGCTCACGGATCGGGCCATTGACGTTGGCCACAGCCTTGAGCACACCCTTGCCCAGATAACGACCCTTGTCGCCATCACGCAGTTCCAGTGCTTCACGCGAACCGGTAGAGGCTCCAGACGGCGCACAGGCGCTGCCCACAATGCCGCCTTCGAGAATCACGTCGGCTTCAACGGTCGGGTTGCCGCGGGAATCGAGAACTTCACGACCCTTGATGTCAATGATCTTAGCCATGGTTGCTGCTTGCTCCATCGTATACAGAAATCAATCGGGAAATTATCAGGCGGTTTCCAGCACGGGGAAACTCTTGACCAGTTCATCCAGCGCCTTGAGCTGGGACAGGAAAGGCTCCAGCTTGTTCAGACGCAAAGCACAGGGACCGTCACACTTGGCATTGTCCGGATCCGGATGGGCTTCCAGGAACAGCCCGGCCAGGCCTTGGCTCATGCCTGCCTTGGCCAGATCGGTGACCTGGGCCCGACGACCACCGGCCGAATCGCTACGCCCGCCCGGCATCTGCAGGGCATGGGTGACATCGAAAAACACCGGGTACTCGAACTGCTTCATGATGCCGAAGCCAAGCATGTCGACTACCAGATTGTTGTAGCCAAAGCTGGAACCGCGTTCGCACAGGATCAACCGCTCATTGCCGGCTTCTTCGCACTTGCTAAGGATATGCTTCATTTCCTGCGGCGCGAGGAACTGGGCCTTCTTGATGTTGATCACCGCGTTGGTTTTTGCCATCGCCACGACCAGGTCGGTCTGGCGTGACAGGAAGGCCGGCAACTGGATGATGTCACAGACCTTGGCTACCGGCGCTGCCTGATAGGGTTCGTGCACATCGGTAATGACCGGCACCTTGAAGGTCTGCTTGATCTCTTCGAAGATCTTCAGCCCTTCCTCCATGCCCGGACCACGGAAAGAGTTGATCGACGAACGGTTGGCCTTGTCGAAACTGGCCTTGAACACGTAGGGAATCCCCAGCTTGCCGGTCACCTCGACATAGGTTTCGCAGATCTGCATGGCCAGGTCGCGGGATTCCAGAACGTTCATGCCACCAAACAGCACGAAGGGCTTGTCGTTGGCGATCTGAATATCGCCAACGGTCACGGTTTTCTGCGACATGCTTGTTCCTCAGGCCTTGGCCGAATGTTGCTTCAGCGCTGCGTTGACGAAACCACTGAACAGCGGATGGCCATAACGCGGCGTCGAGGTGAATTCAGGGTGGAACTGGCAGGCAACGAACCACGGATGATTCGGAGCTTCAACCATTTCAACCAGTGCGCCATCGACCGAACGACCGGTAATTTTCAAACCACCCGCCTCGAGTTCCGGCAACAGATTGTTGTTGACCTCGTAACGATGGCGATGACGCTCGACAATCACGTCCTTGCCGTAGCAGTCATAGGCCAGCGAGCCCGGCACCAAAGCACACTCCTGGCCGCCAAGGCGCATAGTGCCACCCAGATCGGACTCTTCGCTGCGCTGCTGCTTCTCGCCGCTGGCGGTCTGCCACTCGGTGATCAGACCCACTACCGGGTGGGCAGAAGTCTTGTCGAATTCAGTAGAGTTGGCATCCTGCCAGCCCAGTACGTTACGGGCGTATTCGATCACCGCCACCTGCATGCCCAGACAGATCCCCAGGTAAGGGATCTTGTTCTCGCGGGCATACTGTACGGTCTTGATCTTGCCTTCCACGCCGCGCAGTCCAAAGCCGCCCGGCACCAGGATGGCATCGACCCCTTCGAGCAGGGCCGTACCCTTGGTTTCGATATCTTCGGAGTCGATATAACGCACATTGACCTTGGTCCGGCTCTGAATCCCGGCATGGCTGAGCGCCTCGATCAGCGATTTGTAGGCATCCAGCAGCTCCATGTACTTGCCGACCATGGCGATGGTGACTTCGTGCTCAGGATTGAGCTTGGCATCAACCACCCGTTCCCATTCGGACAGATCCGCGCCACCACACTCCAGACCGAAGCGCTCAACCACGAAATCGTCCAGGCCCTGAGCATGCAGTACCGTCGGAATCCGGTAGATGGTGTCGACATCTTCCAGCGCGATGACTGCGCGCTCTTCAACGTTGGTAAACAGGGCGATCTTGCGCCGTGACGACAGATCGATCGGATGGTCGGAGCGGCAGATCAGCACATCAGGCTGCAGACCGATCGAACGCAGCTCCTTGACCGAGTGCTGGGTCGGCTTGGTCTTGGTCTCGCCGGCGGTGGCGATGTAGGGCACCAGAGTCAGGTGCATCAGCATCGCGCGCTTGGCGCCAACTTCAACCCGCAACTGACGGATCGCTTCAAGGAACGGCTGCGACTCGATGTCGCCGACCGTGCCACCGATTTCGACCAGCGCCACATCGGCACCAGCGGCACCCTTGATGATCCGGCTCTTGATCTCGTCGGTGATATGCGGAATCACCTGAATGGTGGCGCCCAGATAATCGCCACGGCGCTCCTTGCGCAGCACGTCGGCATATACCCGGCCAGTGGTGAAGTTGTTGTTCTGGGTCATGGTGGTGCGCACGAAGCGCTCGTAGTGCCCCAGGTCAAGGTCGGTCTCGGCGCCGTCATGGGTGACGAATACTTCGCCATGCTGGAACGGGCTCATGGTGCCGGGATCAACGTTGATATAGGGATCCAGCTTGAGCATGGTGACCTTGAGGCCACGCGCTTCGAGAATTGCCGCCAGGGATGCCGAGGCGATGCCCTTACCCAAAGAAGATACAACACCACCCGTGACGAAAATGTAGCGCGTCATGAAAAACCCGTGATTGAACTGTTAGGCGGCAGGGCCGCAAGGAATCGAAAGGGAGCCGGGAAAAAGGTCTTTCCCAAAGTCTCGTCAAGATGGGATATCAGGATACCAGAGCGCCCCGTCTTGCTCAATCCGTAGCTGGCCTTTCCGCATACGGAAACCAGCTCAACTCCCAGCCATCCTGGTCCGGCGCGGCTATGAAGGCCTCGGCATTCCAACGACCAGCCACCGATACCAGATGCCCTTGGCAGTATAGCAACGGGATTGATGGACGCAGCCACATAGGAATGCCAGCCTCCTGAAACAACTGTTTGAGTGACTGACTGGGTCTACCCGGCAAACGAATGCGCTCCCCGCCCTGGCGATAACCAATCTGCCATGGCCCAGCCCCCGGCAGCAGCCCGCCCTGGCGGCGACGCCAGCACAACCAGCCATTACCCGCACGCAGCCGGGTATCGGCCAGCTTGTGCAGCTCCTCAGCCTCACCGGCTGGCAACCCCGCTGCCGGCAAGCACCACAGACGATCCGACGAACGGCACAAGCGGTAGTCAACCAGACTCAGCAACGGCTGGCGATCAGCCGCAGCAGTCAACTGCTGCTGCCATTGCAGCAACTGACGCTGTTCCGGCGCCACATGACCCAGCCCATGCAGCCAGAACCGCAGCAGATTGCGCTGCCGGGCTGGACTCAGCTCCAGCAGACGCTCCACCGGCAAGCTGGGCCAGGCACTCAGCCAGACATCAGCTAAAGCGTCAGTACAGCGCTCCAGATCCTCGGCCGCTCGCTCATCAAGCAGACTGTTAGCTTCCTCTGCATGGGCAGCCAGGCGCAGCAGATTGTCATCCAGATGTGGCCAGGCCTGACGCAGGTTCGGCAGCCATTGGTGACGCAGAGCGGTGCGGGCAAAGCGCGGGTCGGTATTGGCCGGGTCATCGATCCAGCTCAGCCCACGCTGGCGCGCCTCGCGCTCCAGCTCGCTTCGGGAAAACCCCAGTAGTGGCCGATACAACCGCCCCTGCCCCAGGGCACGCTCACGCGGCATGCCGGCCAGCCCGCGCACGCCAGTGCCGCGCAGCACTCGAAACAACAAGGTTTCCAACTGATCATCGCGGTGATGGGCCAGCAGCAGCACCTCGCCCGGCCCAATCTGCCGCTCGAAGGCCGCATAGCGCGCATGACGGGCAGCCTCTTCAACGCTGCCGCCAGGCGCCAGCGTCACCCGCTCGCAGTGCAGCGGCAAACCCCGTTGTTCACAAGCCTCGCGGCAATGCTCGGCCCAGACATCGGCATCGGGATGCAGGCCATGGTGGATATGGATAACGCGCAGAGGGGGAATTTGATGGGTTGTCGCCAACTCGGCCAACAAGTCCAGCAACAGCAGAGAATCCAGGCCGCCGGACAGCCCCAACCACCAGGCCGGGGCATGGGCGCAGGGCGCCAACTGCTCGAGCAGCGCCTGCGAAGACAACATGTTACTGCAGGCCGTAACTCATCAGCCGCTGGTAACGCTGCTCCAGCAGTGCGTCATCAGCCAGGCCACCGAGCTTGTCAAGTTCGGCAATCAAGCGGGTCTTGATCCGCGCAGCGGTTTCAGCCGGGTTACGGTGCGCGCCACCCAGCGGTTCGGGGATCAGGCTATCAACCAGTCCCAACTCCTTGAGCCGCTCAGCGGTCACGCCCATGGCCTGAGCGGCATCAGCAGCCTTCTCGGCGCTACGCCACAGAATAGAGGCACAGCCTTCCGGCGAAATCACCGAGTAGGTGGAGTATTGCAACATCATCAAATGGTCGCAGACACCGATGGCCAACGCACCACCGGAACCACCCTCGCCAATCACAGTGGCGATGATCGGGGTCTTCAGTCGCGCCATCACCTGCAGGTTCCAGGCAATCGCCTCGCTCTGGCCGCGTTCTTCAGCGTCGATCCCCGGATAGGCGCCAGGGGTGTCGATAAAGGTGACGATCGGCATATTGAAGCGCTCGGCCATCTGCATCAGCCGGCAGGCCTTGCGGTAGCCTTCGGGCTTGGGCATGCCGAAGTTGCGCCGGACCTTCTCGCGGACATCGCGACCCTTCTGGTGACCGATAATCATCACCGGGCGACCATCCAGGCGCGCCATCCCACCAACAATCGCTGCATCGTCGGCAAAGTGCCGATCACCATGCAGCTCTTCAAAGTCGGTAAAAATATGGCTGATGTAATCCAGGGTATAAGGGCGCTGCGGGTGCCGCGCCATCTGCGCAACCTGCCAACTGCTGAGATTGCCGAAAATGCTTTCGGTGAGCGACTTGCTCTTGTCCTGCAGCTTGGTAATTTCTTCGGTGATATTGAGAGAGTTGTCATTGCCGACCAGACGTAGCTCCTCAATCTTGGCCTGCAAATCAGCGATGGGCTGTTCGAATTCCAGGTATTGCTGACTCTTGCTCATAAGCATCCATTATCCGCGTGGCGGCCCGTCGGGCGTCAGAAATTGTTTGGCAATACCTTACGGGATTGCCGCAGATTCGTCGAGAATCACTGCTGTTACCCGCGCCACAAGTCTTGCGGGCAACACACAGAGCCTATCTGTAGTGCAAGGAGACGCTGTCTTTGCCCAACTGGTCACGCAGGCTCTGCACCAGATCGTCAGCCGGTTCAACGCACCAGTCATCGCCCAGGCGCAATAGCGCCTGGGCATCCGGGCGCTGCAGTTCAACGCTGACTGAGCACTCACCACGATGCTGCTGCAACAGTGTGGCAACCTTGTCCAGGCTGTCCGGCCCGTGGCGCTGCGTGTCCAGACGAATGCGCACGCTGTCGAGCAAGGCAGTACGCGCCTCTTCCAGACTCATCACCCGCTTGGCCCGCAGGCGCATGCCCCCGGAGAAATCATCCAGCGCCACCTCGCCCTCAATGACCAGCAACGCATCTTTCTGCAACAGAGCCTGAGCGGCAGCGTAAGCTTCGGAGAACAGCGAAGCCTCGATCCGTGCCGAACGGTCATCCAGAGTCACGAACGCCACCTTGTCGCCACGCTTGTTCTTCATCACCCGCAGATCGAAAACCAGCCCGGCTACGGTCTGGCTGTCACGCGAGGGTTTCAGATCGAGAATCCGCTGCCGGGCAAAGCGTCGTACTTCCTGTTCATACTCATCGATTGGGTGACCAGTCAGATACAGGCCGAGGGTTTCCTTCTCGCCACGCAGCCGTTCCTTGAAACTCCATTCGCGCACCCTTCGATAGGGTTCATAGACATCACGCTCGGTTGACGGTCCCAGCAGATCGCCAAACAGATCATCATGGCCGCTATCAGCGCTCTTGGCGCTCTGCTCAGCCGAGGCAATGGCCTCTTCCATGGCCGCCATCAGAGCTGCACGGTTACGGTCGATCTGCTTCTGGTAGGCCTGCGGCTCCTCGGCAAAGAACGGCCCCAGCCGGTCCAGCGCACCACTACGAATCAGCGCTTCCATAACCCGCTTGTTGATGCGCTTGAGATCGACCCGGGCGCAGAAATCGAACAGATCATTGAACGGCCCGCCGGCCTGGCGGGTCTCGACGATGGTTTCCACCGGCCCCTCGCCCACACCCTTGATGGCGCCCAGACCATAAACCACATCGCCGGCTTCATCGACGGTGAACTTGAACTCGGAAACATTGACGTCAGGCGCCTTGATCCGCAGCTTCATGCTGCGGCATTCCTCGATCAGGGTCACCACCTTGTCGGTGTTGTGCATATCGGCCGAGAGTACCGCAGCCATGAACGGCGCTGGATAGTGCGCCTTGAGCCAGGCAGTCTGGTAGGAGACCAGACCGTAGGCCGCCGAGTGCGACTTGTTGAACCCGTAACCGGCGAACTTTTCCACCAGGTCGAAGATGTTGCCCGCCAGATCGGCATCAATGTTGTTGTTCTGGCAGCCCTCCAGGAATACGGCACGCTGCTTGGCCATCTCCTCCGGCTTCTTCTTGCCCATTGCCCGGCGCAGCATGTCGGCACCACCGAGGGTGTAGCCGGCCATTACCTGGGCAATCTGCATCACCTGCTCCTGATACAGAATGATGCCGTAGGTCGGTTTGAGCACTGGCTCCAGTCCGGGGTACTGGTAGTTCGGGTGCGGGTAGGAAATTTCCTCGCGCCCGTGTTTGCGGTTGATGAAGTCGTCAACCATGCCCGATTGCAGTGGCCCCGGACGGAACAGGGCCACCAGTGCGATCAGGTCTTCCAGACAGTCCGGCTTGAGCTTCTTGATCAGCTCCTTCATGCCGCGCGATTCAAGCTGGAACACCGCCGTGGTCTCGGCCTTCTGCAACATGGCATAGGTCGGCTTGTCATCCAGCGGGATGAAATCGATATTAATCGGCTCAAGACCCTTCTTGGCCTGCTCGCGGTTGATGGTCTCCATCGCCCACTTAATGATGGTCAGTGTCCGTAACCCGAGGAAGTCGAACTTGACCAGGCCGGCAGACTCCACATCATCCTTGTCGAACTGGGTTACCAGGCCACCACCGGACTCATCACAATAAAGTGGAGCAAAATCGGTCAGCTTGGTCGGCGCGATCACCACCCCACCGGCGTGCTTGCCGACGTTACGGGTGATGCCTTCGAGCTTGAGCGCCATGTCCCAGATTTCCTGGGCTTCCTCGTCATTGGCGAGGAAGTCGCGGAGCATTTCTTCCTGTTCGTAGGCCTTGGCCAGGGTCATGCCGACCTCGAACGGGATCATCTTCGACAGCTTGTCGGCCAGGCCATAGGACTTGCCCTGCACCCGCGCCACATCGCGCACCACCGCCTTGGCCGCCATGGTTCCGAAGGTGATGATCTGCGACACAGCATTGCGGCCGTACATATCGGCCACATAGTCGATCACCCGGTCACGGCCTTCCATGCAGAAGTCAACGTCGAAGTCGGGCATCGAGACCCGCTCGGGGTTGAGGAACCGTTCGAACAGCAGGTCATACTGCAGCGGATCAAGATCAGTGATCAGCAGCGAGTAGGCCACCAGTGAACCGGCACCCGAGCCTCGACCAGGGCCTACCGGTACCCCGTTGCCCTTGGCCCACTTGATGAAGTCCATCACGATCAGGAAGTAGCCAGGGAACCCCATCTGGTTGATGATATCCAGCTCGAAGTTGAGCCGATCGATATAGACCTGGCGCTTGGCCTCATAATCCGGGGTGTCGGGTGGCAGAATGACCTTGAGTCGCTCTTCCAGCCCTTCAAATGAAACCTGCTTGAAGTATTCCTCGATGGTCATGCCTTCGGGAATCGGGAAATCCGGCAGGAAGTAGGTACCCAGCTGCACCTCGATATTGCAGCGGCGGGCAATTTCGACCGAGTTCTCCAGTGCCTCGGGGATATCGGCAAACAGCTCGGCCATTTCCGCTGGAGTCTTGAGATACTGCTCTTCGCTGTACTGACGCACCCGGCGCGGATCGTCCAGCGCCCGGCCCTCGCCAATGCAGACGCGGGTTTCATGGGCTTCGAAATCCTCGCGTTTGAGAAACCGCACATCGTTGGTTGCCACTACCGGGCAACCACTGCGCACCGCCAGGGCCACGGCGGCATGTACATGCTCTTCATCGTTGGCCCGGTCGGTCCGCTGCAGCTCCAGATAAAAGCGCTCAGGGAACACCGTCATCCAGAAATCCAGCAACTCATCGGCCATCTGCGGATTACTCGATAGCAAGGCCTGGCCGATTTCACCTTCTTTTGCCCCCGATAGCGCGATCACCCCTTCACTGGCCTCAGCGACCCACTCCCGGCGCACAGTCGACAGACCATTGCTCTGACCTTCGGTAAAACCGCGCGATACCAGTTCGGTCAGGTTGCGGTAGCCCTTGGCATCCATCGCCAACAGGGTCATGCGAGTAAGCTGGTCATCGTCATCGCGCCCGACCAACCAGACATCCACCCCGGAAATCGGCTTGATCCCCGCCCCCATGGCAGTCTTGTAGAACTTCACCAGGCTGCACATATTGCTCTGGTCGGTCACCGCCACCGCCGGCATGCCCGCCTCGCCCACCGCCTTGATCAGCGGCTTGACTTTGACCAGGCCGTCGACCAGGGAAAATTCGGTGTGTACGCGCAAATGGATGAAGCTGTGGTTCATGCGAATCCTGTGGACGCTGGAGGAATGTTCAAAGCATGGATTGTAGCGGTGGGGGTGGACTGCGGCCAGTCTGGCACTCAGGAAACGCTAACCTATTGCACGCAAATCAGGAGCCCGGTTAAAGCAGCAATCAAGGCTCCAATACCGCCCGCACCGGGGCGAATGAGCGCCGATGAATGGGCGTAGCCCCCAGCTCGCGCAAAGCCTGCAGATGCACTGGGGTCGGATAGCCCTTATGCCCGGCCAGACCATAGCCAGGGTACTGACGGTCCAGCTCGCACATTTCCCGATCCCGAGCCACCTTGGCCAGAATTGAGGCGGCAGCAATCGCCGGCACCCGGCTGTCACCCTTGACCACAGGTTCAGCCGGCATTGGCAATGGCGGGCAGCGATTGCCGTCAACCAGCACCCGGTCCGGGATCACCGCCAAACCAGCCACCGCCCGCTGCATCGCCAGCATGGTGGCATGGAGAATATTCAACTGATCGATCTCCTCGACCTCAGCCCGGGCAATGCACCAGGCCAGCGCCCGTTCCTGAATCAGCGGAAACAGCGCTTCGCGGCGGGCTTCAGTGAGTTTCTTCGAGTCGTTCAAGCCTTCGATAGGCCTGGCCGGGTCCAGAATCACCGCAGCTGTCACTACCGCACCACAGAGCGGACCACGACCAACCTCATCCACCCCTGCTATCAACTCGTCACCTGCCGGCAAGGCCCAGTCCATGCTCAGCTGGGTCATAGCCGGCCCTTATCGCGCAGCAGCTCCAGAATCGCCTCGGCAGCGGCATTGTCCGCGTCACGGCGCAAGAGCTGGTGCAGCTCAAGAAAGGTGGCCTGGGCGTCGTCACGTTCGGGACTGGGCTGCAGACGGGCGAGCAGTGCTCCCCCCAGCGCTTCAGGGGTCGCCGCATCCTGAAGGAACTCAGGCGCCACTTCACGCCCGGCGAGCAGATTGGGAAGAGCGACATGGCCGACCTTGACCAGCCGCTTGAGAATCTTAAAGGTTAGACCGGCCATCCGATAGGCCACGACCATAGGCCGTTTGAACAGCATCGCTTCCAAGGTCGCAGTACCCGAGGCAATCAGTACAGCATCACAGGCTGCCAGTGCTTCGTGGGCCTGACCATCGAGCAAGGTCAGCGGCAAAACCATCCCGGATTCGGCAATGATCGCCTCCATCTGCTCGCGGCGTTGCGGATTGGCGCACGGCAGGATGAACTGCAAGGTCGGATCGCGCTCCAGACACCAGCCAGCAGTCTCAAGAAACAGACGCCCGAGTTTGCGCAGTTCGCCATTGCGGCTGCCAGGCATTAGCGCCACCACCCGGGCTCCAGCGGCCAGATCCAGCGTCTCTCGCGCCGCCAGACGATCAGGCTCCAGAGCAATACGATCGGCCAGGGTGTGGCCGACGCAACGCACGCGCACACCGTGGCGCTGATAAACCTCTTCCTCGAACGGGAACAGGGTCAGCATCAAGTCAGTGGACTCGCGAATGCCAAGCACCCGCTTCTCACGCCAGGCCCAGACTGAAGGGCTGACATAATGCACGGTGGCAATACCGGCCTCACGCAACCGCCGCTCGACCCCCAGGGTGAAATCCGGCGCATCAATGCCAATGAACACGTCGGGCTGCTCGGCCTTGAGATAATCGACCAACTCACGGCGAATTCGCAGCAACTCACGCAGCCGCCCGAGCACTTCGACCAACCCCATTACCGACAGACGCTCCATCGGGACCCGGGTCTGCATACCCTCGGCAAGCATTTTCGGGCCACCGATACCGATAAAACGCGCGTCAGGGAAACGCTGCCTGAGCACCCGGATCAGGCCGGCGCCCAAGGTATCACCGGAGGCTTCTCCGGCGACCAGCGCAATACACAGAGGTTTCTGAGTTGCCACTACCGGGTAATACCGCGAGTCGAGGCCAGAATGGAGTCGCGGTAGAGCGCAACTTCGGAATATTGCTCGGCACTGCTCTCAAGCTGGGCCAGCGCCTCCTGCAGAGTCAAGCCCTGACGATAGACAACCTTGTAGGCACGGCGCAGAGCGCTGATCAGCTCTGCACTGTAGCCGCGCCGACGCATGCCCTCAAAGTTCATGCCGTGTGCACCAGCCGGATTGCCACCGACCATGACAAAGGCCGGAATGTCCTTGAATACCGCGCTATTGGCCGCGCTCATGGCGAAAGCACCGATATGGCAGAACTGGTGAACTGTGGTGTATCCACCCAGGATCGCGCCATTGCCGATCTGCACATGACCAGCGATGGTGGCGTTGTTGGCCATGATAATGTTGTCGCCAACCACGCAGTCGTGGGCCACATGCACATAAGCCATCAGCAGGTTGTTGCTTCCGATCCGGGTCACGCCCTGATCCTGCACGGTGCCGCGATGAATGGTGCAACCCTCGCGGATGACATTGTTGTCACCGATTTCCAGCCGGGTCGGCTCACCGTTGTACTTCTTGTCCTGACAGTCCTCACCGACCGAGGCAAACTGAAAGATACGGTTGTTGCGACCGATTCGGGTCGGCCCCTTGATCACCACATGCGAACCGATGACGCTACCGGCACCGATTTCGACCTCTGGTCCAATCAGGGTCCAGGGGCCTACCTCGACATCATCCGCCAGGCGGGCGGATGGATCGACGATCGCCTGAGGGTGAATCCGACTCATACCTTGTGTTCCGCACAGATGATTTCGCCGGAACAAGCCTCCTTGCCATCCACCAGCGCCCGACAGGCAAACTTCCAGATGCCCCGCTTGTTGCTCAGGTACTCGGCTTCCAACTGCAGCTGATCACCCGGCACTACCGGCTGGCGGAAACGCAGCTTGTCGGAGCCGACAAAGTAATACAGCGTGCCATCTTCAGCCTTGGTGTTCATCATCTTGAAACCCAGCAGGCCAGCGGCTTGAGCCATGGCCTCGATGATCAGCACACCCGGCATGATCGGATGACCAGGAAAGTGGCCGTTGAAAAACGGTTCGTTGACCGACACATTCTTGTAGGCGCGAATCTTGCGGCCTTCCAGATCCAGCTCCAACACCCGATCTACCAGCAAGAAAGGATAGCGGTGTGGCAGATACTCTTTGATTTCGTTGATATCCATGTATGGCAAGGCCTTGCAGTGAAAATTATGATGCGCCAGCGTGGCGCAAGCTCAGGATTCAGATGAATCCTGCGTCCCTGGAGTCACCGCCGACAACTGTTTTTCCAGTTGTTGCACCCGCTTGACCAGCGAGTCCAGTTGCCTGATCCGCGCCGCGCTCTTTTTCCATTCCGCCGCAGGTTGCATGGCCGTTCCCGAAGAATAGGCACCTGGTTCGGTGATCGAGCGGGTGACCATGGTCATACCGCTGACAAAGACGTTGTCGCAGACTTCGATATGCCCAACCATGCCGACCCCGCCAGCAATGGTACAGTGCCGACCGATACGGGTGCTGCCGGAGATACCGACACAGGCGGCCATGGCAGTGTGATCGCCAATCTGCACGTTGTGGGCAATCTGGATTTGGTTATCGAGTTTGACTCCATCGCCGATCAGAGTGTCGGCCAGGGCGCCACGATCGATACAGGTATTGGAGCCAATTTCGACATCATCACCAATACGCACGCCACCGATCTGGGCAATCTTCTCCCAGCGCCCCTTGTTGTTGGCAAAGCCGAACCCTTCAGCGCCAATGACCGCACCGGATTGAATCACGACCCGGGCCCCGATAATCACGTCGTGATACAGGGTTACCCGGGCAGCCAGCCAACCACCTTCGCCGATCCGGCTTCGAGCCCCGATAAAGCAACCCGCGCCCAGCGTAACACCCGGACCGATGACCGCACCGGACTCGATGACCACGTGCGGACCGATTGCCGCACTGGCGTCGACCACGGCATCCTCAGCCACTACCGCCGTTGGATGAATCCCAGGCGCTGGACGTGGTTTCGGATCGAACTGATGAGACAGACGGGCATAAGCCAGATAGGGGTTGGCGACGATCAGCGCATTACCGGTAAAACCTTCGGCATCGGCCTCGGTCAGCAACACCGCCTCGGCTTGGCTGGTAGCCAGATACTTACGATACTGCGGATTGGCAAGAAAACTCAGTTGACCCGGTCCGGCTTCCTGCAGGGTTGCCAGACCGGTAATGCGCCCGCCCCCCTCACCAAGTAGCCGCGCATCCAGAAGCTGGGCCAGCTCGGACAGGGTCAGAGAGACAGTAGTACTCATGATACTCAGCGCATGCTGTTCAGGCGTTCAATCACCTGACGGGTGATATCGAACTCCGGCTTGACGTCCACCACCGCGCTGCGATCAATCACCAGATCATAGGAGCCGGCTTGCAGAACGGCTTCAACCGCCTGATCCAGCTTGGGCTTGAGCTGCTCCAGCATCTCCCGATCAGAAGCGGCCTTGGCTTCGTTCAGTTCACGCGACTCGCTCTGAAATTCGCGGGCTTTCTGGCGGAATTCCAGTTCCAGACGTTCCAGCTCGGCCTGGGCCAGCTTGTCGCCATCGCGCTGCATACGCTCCTGCAGTCGCTTGGCTTCTGACTCGAGGTTGCGCAGCCGCTGCAACTGACTGCCAAATTTTTTCTCGGCATCTACGGAGTAGCGTTTGGCCGCATCCGACTCAAGCAGCGCCATCTGGTAGTCCAGCACAGCAATTTTCATCTGGGCGGCAGCCGGGAAACTGGCCATGACCAGCACCGACATCAAAGCAACGCGAATAAACTTACCCACTTAAAGGACTCCTGATAACGTTTCGTTATTAGCCGAAATTAGAAGGTCTGACCCAGGGTGAACTGGAAGACCTGGGTCTTGTCGCCCGACTGTTTGTTCAGCGGTACAGCCAGGCTGAAGCCCAACGGCCCCAGCGCCGTCAGCCAGTTCAGACCGACACCGGCACTGTAACGCAAATCCCCAAGATCGACATCCCCACAGTTGCGGTTCTCGTTCAGACAGTTGGTGTCGAACACGTTGCCGACATCAACGAACAGCACCGTGCGCAGCGAGCGCTGGTCCTTGATAAAGGGCAGCGGGAACAGCACTTCGGCACCGCCGGTGACCTTGACATTACCACCGAAGGGCAACGGATCCTGATCCGGGTCGGTCAATGACCCCGCAGGGAAGCGCGGATCATCAGCGTTGCTACGACTGGGAGTGCTGCGTGGCCCTAGGGTACTGTCGCGGAAACCGCGTACCGAGCCAATACCACCGGCAAAGTAGTGCTCATAGAACGGCACCGCCTTGGTACTGCCAAAGCGATCCACATAGCCCAGGTCAGTATGCAGACGCAGAGTCAGATCTTCAGTCATCGGGAAAAACTTCTGGGCCCGGTAATCGAGCGAATAGAAGCTCAGGTCACTGCCCGGCACCGTCACCTCAGCGCCAAGCGACTGCGAGTGCCCGCGGTCAGGGAAGACCCCGCGGTTGAGGGTCGACTGTGACCAGCCAGCGTTGAACTTGAAGTTGGTGAACTTGTCACCTTCCTGGCGCATGAACTCGTGGATTTCCAGCACGGTATAACGACCGGTCTTGATCTCGTCATTCTGCACCGACAGACCGAAATTCAACCGCGAGTTGTCGCTGATCGGATAACCGAAATTGAAGCCGGCACCGTAGGAGTCAACCGCGTAGCTGGAAATATCGACGTTCAAACGGTCATAGTCGGTGGTGCGATAGAAGGCGTTGTAGCCCATGCTCACGCCGTCAACCGTGAAATACGGGTTGAGAAAGCCAAACGACAACGCCGTCTGGTACTCGGAACGGGTAGCACTGAAGCTGACCCGGTTACCGGTACCAAAGAAGTTGTTCTGGCTGATCGAACCACCAAGAATCAGACCGGTACCCTGAGCAAAGCCCAGGCTGGCTGTGATAGAACCGGACGGCTGCTCTTCCACCGTGTAGTTGACATCGATCAGGTCGTCAGCACCCGGCACCGGCACGGTTTCGACGTTGACTTCCTTGAAGAAGCCCAGGCGCTCAAGTCGGACCTTGGACTGATCGATCAGGTGGGTCGAGGCCCAGCCGCCTTCCATCTGGCGCATCTCCCGGCGTAGTACTTCGTCATCGGTCTTGGTATTGCCGCGGAAATTGATCCGGTTGACATAGGCCCGCTGCCCTGGGTCAACCACGAAGGTCACGGTGACACTGCGATCTTCCTCATGGATCTCGGGAATACCGTTGACGTTGGCGAAGGTATACCCTTCGTTGCCCAGGCGCCGGCTGATCAGATCAGAGGTCGCCGTCAGCACCTGACGGGAAAAAACCTGGCCCGGCTCAATCAACAGTAACTTGCGTACTTCGTCCTCAGCCACGACCAGGTCACCGGACAAACGCACATCACGCACGCTGTACTGCTCGCCTTCGTCGATATTGACCGTGATGTAGACGTGTTTCTTGTCCGGCGTAATGGATACCTGGGTCGAGACAATATCCATATTGATATAGCCACGGTCCAGATAGTAGGAACGCAGACGCTCCAGGTCACCGGAGAGTTTCTCCCGCGAGTACTTGTCGGCACTGCTGAAGAAGCGGTACCAGCGGCTGGTCTTGAGCTCGAACAGGTCGGTCAGGTCTTCGTTGGAAAAAACCGTATTGCCGACCACATTGACATGACTGATCGATGCCACCGAGCCCTCGTCGATGACGATTTTCAGCGAAACCCGGTTACGCGGCTCGGCAATCACCTGGGTTTCGATATCGGCCGAGTAGCGCCCCTGGGACACGTACTGGCGCAACAGCTCATTGCGCACCCCTTCAAGGGTCGCCTGCTGGAAGATTTCACCTTCAGCCAGGCCGGCCATCCGCAGACCATTGAGCAGATCTTCGCTCTTGATCGCCTTGTTGCCTTCCAGCTCGATTGAGGCAATCGATGGCCGCTCGACCACAGTGATCACCAGCACATCGCCTTCGCGGCCCAGCTGAATATCCTGGAAGAAGCCGGTACGAAACAGTGCCCGCGAGGCTTCAACCAACTGCTGGTTGTCGACCTGCTCGCCAATGTTGAGCGGCAACGCGCTGAAGACGCTGCCAGCGGAGACACGCTGCAACCCATTGACGCGAATGTCGGTGATCCGGAAGGCGTCGGCAAGAGCAATCCCAGGCGCCAGGAGTGTCAGCAATAGCGCAGGCAATAGGTAACGTTTCATGAAATCCGTTCTGACTGACTGGTTGATTTTTGGCTATCTGCATGACAGCCACTTATTGGTAATTAGTAATTAGCCACCCAACCGGCTGATATCGTTATAGATGGCGAACAGCATGATCCCGACAATCAGCGTCAGGCCAATTTGCAACCCCCAGGCCTGAATCCGCTCGGACAGCGGCTTGCCGCGGATCCATTCAGCGGTGTAATAGACCAGATGCCCCCCATCAAGCACCGGAATCGGCAGCAGGTTGAGTACCCCCAGACTTATGCTCAGATAAGCAATAAAGGTGAGAAAACTCTCCAGCCCCGACTTGGCCGAAGCGCCCGCCACTTTAGCAATGGTTATCGGGCCACTCAAGTTTTTTGCCGAGACCAGCCCGGTCAGCATTTTCTTCAGCGATTCCAGGGTTAGTACGGTCATGTCCCAGGTTTTGCCGACCGCCACCGGGATCGCCACCAACGGGTTGTAGTCAATTGAGCGGATCATGTGCTCGGGCCAGTCGAATGCTTCGACCCCGGCACCGATGAAACCGACCTGACGCTCGCCCTGCTCGCGCACCGCCGGCACCAGTTCCACACTCAGGAACCGGCCATTGCGTTCAATCCCCAGGTTCAGCGTCTGTCCCGCACTGTTCTGAATCGCCGGCACCACCTGACGCACCCAGTCTTCAACCGGCTCGCCATTGACCTCGACAATCAGATCACCCTCTTGCAATCCCGCCGCTGCCGCCGCACCGTCGGCATTGAGCTGACCGATCCGTGGCGCCACCACCGGCTGCCAACTGGTCAACCCCAACGCGGCAATCGGATCAGGCTGATCGGCGCCGCGCAACCAGTCGCGCAACTCCAGGGTGTAGATTTGCGGCTCGCCGCCTTCCAGGCTCCGGGCCGTGACCTGCATCTGTCCGGTTTCGCCAAGCCGGCGGATCAATTGCAGATTAACCTCATGCCAACTGCGGGTTGTCCGGCCATCGACCTCAAGAATTTCCAGCCCTTCGCTCAACCCTGCACGCGCCGCGACACTGCCCGGCTGCACCGGACCAAGCACGGGTGCCAGCGTAGTAATACCAACTACGGCGATAATCCAGAAAGCGACGATGGCCAGCAAAAAGTTGGCCAATGGCCCTGCGGCAACGATAGCGATGCGCTGTTTGACGTCCTTGCGATTGAACGCGCGCTCCAGCTCCGCCTCATCGACCGGCGCCTCCCGCTCATCCAGCATTTTGACGTAGCCGCCCAGGGGAATGGCGGCAATCACGAATTCGGTGCCTTGGCGGTCATACCAGCGATACAGCGGCGAGCCGAAACCGACCGAAAAACGCAGAACCTTGACCCCGCAGCGACGCGCGACCCAGAAGTGCCCGTATTCGTGGATGGTGACCAATAGGCCCAAAGCCACGATGGTCGCCACAATTGTAAACAGCAGATCCATTCAACGCCTCGTTGGTGAAGGCTTCAACTCAAGCCGGCAGCCTCAACTGCGGCGGGCAACCCAGTGCGCAGCCTGTTCACGCGCAACCTGATCGGCCCACATTATGTGCTGCAAATCTTTGACCGACTCCACCGTGATACGGTTCAGTGTGTCTTCGATGATAACAGGGATATCGGTAAAACCAATCCGCCGCTCAAGAAAGGCGGCCACGGCGACCTCATTGGCAGCATTGAGCATGGCGCAGGCAGTACCACCGGCTTCAGCAGCCTGACGCGCAAGCCCCAGGCAAGGGAACCGCTGCGGATCAGGAGCCTGGAAGTCCAGCCGGGCAGTCAACAGCAAATCCAGCGCACTGACGCCCGAATCGATACGCTCCGGCCAGGCCAGCGCATGGGCAATCGGGGTGCGCATATCGGGATTACCCATCTGAGCCAGTACCGAGCCATCGACATAATCAACCAGCGAATGCACCACGCTTTGAGGATGAATCACCACCTCGACCTGCTGCGGCTCCGCGTCGAACAGCCAGCAGGCTTCGATCAACTCCAGCCCCTTGTTCATCATGCTGGCCGAGTCGACTGAAATTTTCTGCCCCATTGACCAGTTGGGATGAGCACAGGCCTGCTCGGGAGTCGCGCTTGCCAGCGCCTCCAGCGGCCACTCCCGGAACGGACCACCGGAGGCCGTCAATAGAATCCGACGTACTCCGACCGGTGCCAGACCACGGGTGTAATCGGCTGGCATACACTGAAAAATTGCATTGTGCTCACTATCGATGGGCAGCAACTGAGCGCCGGACTCAGCCACGGCCTGCATGAACAGCGCCCCGGACATCACCAGTGCTTCCTTGTTGGCCAGCAGTACCCGCTTGCCGGCTCGCACCGCCGCCAGGGTCGGCTCCAGACCAGCAGCGCCGACAATCGCCGCCATCACTACATCGACCTGACTGCTGGAAGCAACCTGACACAACGCCTTGGGGCCGTGCAGCACCTCAGTTGCCAGACCCGCCTCACGCAATTGCTGCTGCAGCGCCACTGCCTGCGCGGCATGGGCAACAACCGCCACCTGCGGGCGGTGAGCCAGACACTGCTCAAGCAGAACATCAACACGACTAAAGCCCGTCAGCGCCCAAACCTGATAACGCTCCGGATGCCGCCTCGCCACATCCAGAGTACTGACTCCAATCGAGCCGGTGGCGCCCAGCACACAAAGTTGCTGACGCCTCACCCGAGCTGACTCCCAATCAGCCACCAGCACAGCGAAAACACCGGAATGGCCGCCGTCAGGCTATCAATCCGATCAAGCACCCCGCCATGTCCGGGCAACAGCTTGCTACTGTCCTTGAGGCCCTGTTCACGCTTGAACAGACTTTCGGTCAGGTCGCCGACTACCGAAAACAACACTACCAGCAAGGCGCCCAGCAACCCCAACAGCAGCGACGGCAAGCTCCAGTTCAGATAAAGCAGCGCTGCCAGCGCCAGTGCCTGGGTCAGCAGCACACCACCCAGCAGACCTTCCAGGGTCTTGCCGGGACTGACATTGGGCAGCAGCTTGCGCTTGCCCCAAGTCTTGCCGGCGAAATAGGCACCGATATCCGCCGCCCAGACCAGCACCACCAAGGCCAGAATCAACCACAGGCCATGCGCCTGACCTCTCAGCCAGACCAGGCCGTACCAGGCCGGAACCAAAATCAACAGCCCGAACAGCCAGGCCAGCGGCATGCCACTACGCAACCCCTTGGCTTCGGGATAACGTACGATCAGCACACAGGCCAGCAGCCACCACAACAGCGCCGGCACCAGCACCGGACCAGGCGTCCAGCCAAACTGATACAAGGCCCAGAGAATCACCGCCACAACAGCGGCATAGACAACCCGATGGGTCTGCGCGGTCTCACCAGCCAGACGTGCCCACTCCCAGGCTCCAAGGGTGACCACCGCACCGATGAACAGGGCAAACAGACCACCCTGCAGGAAAATGAAGCCGGCAATTGCGATCGGCGCCAGGATTACCCCGGTTATTACCCGTTGCTTGAGCATCAGCCCTCCGCAGCTATCTGTTCGCTGGTTTTACCAAAGCGCCGCTGACGGCAAGCGAAATCGGCCAGCGCCTCACGCATCGCCTCATGCTTGAAATCGGGCCAGTAGAGATCGGAAAAGTACAGTTCAGCGTAGGCCAACTGCCACAGTAGGAAGTTGCTGATCCGCCGCTCACCACCGGTGCGTATGCACAGATCAGGCAGTGGCCAGTCGGCAGTGCTCAACCCCTGCTCCACCGCTCGCTCATCAATCATTTCGGGATTGAGCTCGCCGGCGGCTACCCGACGGGCCAACTGTCTGGCAGCCTGGGCAATATCCCACTGCCCGCCGTAGTTGGCCGCCACTACCAGCGTCATGCGTTGCCCAGCAGCGGTCAACACCTCGGCATCACGCATGGCCAACTGCAACTCGGGGGCAAAGCGGCTACGATCACCAATGATCCGCAGACGAATACCGTTCTCATGCAGCTTGCGCACTTCACGGCGCAAAGCCCCCAAAAACAGTTCCATCAACGCCCCGACCTCATCGGCCGGGCGCTGCCAGTTCTCGCTGGAGAAAGCAAACAGCGTGAGCACCTCAACCTCGGCTTCAGCGCACACTTCGATGACGGCTTTGACCGCCTCAACTCCAGCCTTGTGGCCAGCGACGCCCGGCATCAGGCGCCGACGCGCCCACCGGTTGTTGCCGTCCATGATGATCGCCACATGGCGCGGCGTGGACGCCTTGCGCCCCTCGACAGGCATATTCATGCTGACTTGAGCCGACAGCCTTAAACGGCCATCAGGTCCGCTTCCTTGACTTCCAGGGCCTTGTCAATTTCAGCGATAAACTTGTCAGTCAGCTTTTGCACATCATCAGCGGCACGACGCTCCTCGTCTTCGCTGATTTCCTTTTCCTTCTGCAGATCCTTGAGCTGACTCAGGGCGTCACGGCGGATATTGCGTACCGCTACCCGGGCATTTTCGGCTTCGGCCTTGGCCTGCTTGGTAAAGCCCTTGCGGGTTTCCTCGGTCAGCGCTGGCATCGGTACCCGGATGGTGGTTCCGGCAGTGGCGGGATTGAGACCCAGATCAGAGGTCATGATGGCCTTTTCAACCGCCTGAATCATTCCCTTGTCGAAAACCGTCAGTGCCAGAGTACGCGAGTCCTCGACGATCACGTTGGCGACCTGACGCAACGGAGTGTCGGAGCCATAGTAAGACACCATAACGCTATCGAGGATGCTCGGGTGCGCACGGCCAGTACGGATCTTGGCAAACGCATGACCCAGCGATTCGACCGATTTCTTCATGCGCTCCTGCGCATCCTGCTTGATTTCGTTGATCATTCTCAGCCCTCGATCAGTGTTCCTTCGGCGCTACCGACAACCGCATTGAGCAGCGCACCTGGCTTGTTCATATTGAATACCCGCAACGGCATGTGATGGTCGCGGATCAGGCAGATCGCAGTCAGATCCATCACTCCCAGCTTGAGGTCGAGCACCTGGTCATAGCTCAAGCTATCGAAACGCTCGGCATTTGGGTCTTTCATCGGGTCGGCATTGTACACCCCGTCTACCTTGGTAGCCTTGAGCACCAGGTCAGCATCGACCTCAATGGCGCGCAAACAGGCTGCCGTGTCCGTAGTAAAGAAGGGGTTGCCGGTACCGGCGGAGAATATTACCACGTCACCGCTACCAAGGTAGCGCATTGCCTTGCGCCGGTCGTAATGCTCGGTCACGCCCTCCATGGTAATAGCCGACATCACCCGGGTCTGGATATTCGAACGTTCCAGCGAATCACGCATGGCCAGCGCATTCATCACCGTGGCCAGCATGCCCATATGATCACCGGTCACCCGGTCCATGCCGGCAGCGCTCAACGCAGCCCCACGGAACAGGTTGCCACCACCTATCACCAACCCCACCTGGACGCCGATACCAATCAGTTGACCAATTTCCAGGGCCATGCGATCGAGCACCTTGGGATCAATACCGAAATCCTCGGTACCCATCAGAGCCTCACCGCTGAGCTTGAGAAGAATGCGCTTGTACTTGGGCTGACGACTACTGGGAACTTGTGCCATGTTCGACTCTCTCTCGCGACATTGGAGGAAACACTCAACAAGTCACCCAGACAACAACTGGAGAGCACTTGTTCAATATTTCCTTAAAAAAGAGGCCCCCCGTCTACACGGGGAGCCTCCGTTCAACCTTGAAACGCGCCTTCGCCCCGAAGACGCGCTCTGCGGCGGTCAACTCGCACACTTACTGCTTGGCAGCGGCAACCTGAGCGGCCACCTCGGCAGCGAAGTCAGACTCAGCCTTCTCGATACCCTCACCCACTTCAAAGCGAACGAAGGAAACGATCTTGGCGCCTGCCTTCTTGGCCAGCTCACCAACCTTGACTTCCGGATCCTTGATGAACGGCTGCTCAACCAGGCTGGCTTCGGCCAGGAACTTGTTGATACGGCCCTTGACCATGTTCTCAACAATGTTTTCCGGCTTGCCGGCGATCTTGTCGGCATTCAGCGCCAGGAAGATTTCCTTTTCCTTAGCCACGGCTTCTTCAGAAACCTGGGTCGGGTCGAGGAATTGCGGGTTGCTGGCAGCTACGTGCATGGCGACATCACGTGCCAGCTCCTCATTGCCGCCTTCGAGCACAACCAGCACACCGATGCGGTGACCGTGCAGATAGGCACCGACCACATCACCTTCAACACGGGTCAGGCGACGGATGTTGACGTTCTCACCGGTCTTGGCAACCAGAGCTTCACGGGCAGACTCCTGATCGGCAATCAGCGGCGCAGCATCGGTGTAGCCAGCATCGAAGGCCTTGTCCAGACTGGCGGCAACGAACGCCTTGAAATCGTCCTGCAGGGCCAGGAAGTCGGTCTGCGAGTTGACTTCAACGATAACAGCGGCCTTGTTGTCTGAAGCAACCTTGACAGCGATGGAGCCTTCGGCAGCGATGTTACCAGCCTTTTTGGCGGCTTTGATGGCGCCGGAAGCGCGCATATCGTCGATGGCCTTCTCGATGTCGCCGTTGGCGGCAACCAGGGCCTTCTTGCACTCCATCATGCCTTGGCCGGTACGCTCGCGAAGTTCTTTGACCAGGGCTGCAGTGATCTGTGTCATGAATGGTTCCTCTAAGATGGCTTGATTCTGTACTGCCCAATTCAAGCAGGGCAGACATCTCATGGTGCGTTCAGGATATTGCAAAAAGGGGGCATAGCCCCCTTTTCGATACGGCAAGACTACAAGCCGTCAGTTCCTCAGCCTTCAGAGGCCTCGGCAGCCGGAGCTTCTTCTTCGACGAACTCGTCGCCAGCACCAGCATTGCTCTTGCCATGCAGCACGGCGTCAGCCATGGCGGCGGCATACAGCTTGATGGCGCGAATGGCGTCGTCGTTGCCCGGAATTACGAAATCAACACCCTCAGGGCTGCTGTTGGTATCGACGATGCCGATAACCGGAATACCCAGCTTGTTGGCTTCGGTGATAGCGATGCGCTCATGCTCAACATCGATAACGAAGATGGCGTCCGGCAGACCGCCCATATCCTTGATACCACCCAGACTGCGGTTCAGCTTTTCCAGATCGCGCGAACGCATCAGCGCTTCTTTCTTGGTCAGCTTGGCGAAGGTACCGTCCTGAGCCTGGGCTTCCAGGTCACGCAGACGCTTGATCGACTGACGAATGGTCTTGTAGTTGGTGAGCATGCCGCCCAGCCAACGGTGATCAACGTAGGGCATGCCGGCGCGGGTGGCTTCTTCAGCAATGATCTTGCTGGCAGCGCGCTTGGTACCGACGAACAGCAGCTTGTTCTTGCCGGAGGCCAGTTTTTCCACGAAGCTGACGGCTTCATGGAACATCGGCATGGTTTTTTCCAGGTTGATGATGTGAATCTTGTTGCGAGCGCCGAAAATGTACTTGCCCATTTTCGGGTTCCAGTAACGGGTCTGGTGGCCGAAGTGCGCACCGGCCTTCAGCATGTCACGCATAGAGACTTGGGTCATGATAACTCCATATAGTCGGGTTGGGCCTCCACGCATCCCAGCGTCCAACCCCGAAGGGCACCCAGGACACCGTGTCGATACGTGTGCGGTTTCAGTTTTCGCCTGCCGCCAGCATGCTGACTCTATTCAGGCGGGGCGCTTTATAGCATAGAACCGCACACAAGGAAAGGCGAAGCTGTCCGTCGGAATACCGACGGGTCGCGGTCGGGCCGCCCAATCTGGTACACTTTCGCTCTTAATCCCCTGATCGATGCGCCTGCGGGCGTTACTGCACACGAGAGCTCAGCCATGACTGTAACCATCAAGACCCCGGAAGACATTGCCGGCATGCGTATCGCCGGCCGCCTGGCTGCCGAGGTGCTGGAAATGATCGGTGAGCACGTCAAGCCCGGGGTCACCACCAACGAACTGGACCGCATTTGCCACGACTATATCGTCAATGTGCAAAAAGCCATCCCCGCTCCACTCAACTATGGTGCTGCACCGGGCCGGCCTGGCTTCCCCAAGTCGATCTGCACCTCGCTCAACCATGTGGTCTGCCACGGCATCCCCAACGACAAACCGCTCAAGAGCGGCGACGTACTGAACATCGACGTAACTGTCATCAAGGACGGCTACCACGGCGATACCAGCAAGATGTTCTCCGTCGGCGGCGTGCCGGAGTGGGCCGAGCGCCTGGCGCGGGTAACCCAGGAATGCCTCTATAAAGGCATCTCGGTGGTCCGCCCAGGTGCCCGGCTCGGCGATATCGGCGCGATCATCCAGGAACACGCCCACGCCAACCACTACAGTGTGGTGCGCGAATATTGTGGCCACGGCATCGGCAAGGTCTTCCACGAAGACCCCCAGGTACTGCATTACGGCCGCGCCGGCACCGGCCTTGAACTCAAGGAAGGCATGACCTTCACCATCGAACCGATGATCAACCAGGGACGCCCGGAAACCCGCCTGCTCGGTGACGGCTGGACCGCCATCACCAAAGACCGCAAGCTGTCGGCCCAATGGGAACACACCATTCTGGTCACCGCCGACGGCTACGAGGTTCTGACCCGTCGCCAGGAAGAGACTTTCCAGTAATACCTGCTCAGGGCGTGCCAGTGGACAACGAACTTTTCGACCCCGGCCAGTTTCAGGCGGAACTGGCCCTGAAAAGCAGCCCCGTCGCTGCCTTTAAGAAAGCCATACGTCAGGCTGACAGCATCCTGCAATCACGCTTTGAAGGCGGGCGCGACATCCACAAACTGATTCACGAGCGCGCCTGGGTCACCGACCAGATTCTCCAGCAGGCCTGGCAACGCCTGCCCTGCGCCAACGACCCGGGCATCGCCCTGCTGGCCGTCGGCGGCTATGGTCGCGGCGAACTGCATCCGCATTCGGACATTGACCTGCTGATCCTGCTCAAGGATAGCGACGAGCCCTACCGCGACAGCATTGAGCAGTTTCTGATGCTGCTCTGGGACATCGGCCTGGAAGTTGGCCAGAGCGTGCGTAACGTGACCGAATGCGCCGAACAGTCCCGGGCCGACATCACCGTGATCACCAACCTGATGGAGTCGCGCACCCTGCATGGCGATGAGCAACTGCGCCAGGCGATGATCGCCACCATCAGCGCCGAGCACATGTGGAGTGACGCCGAATTCTTCCGCGCCAAGCGCGCCGAACAACAGGCCCGCCATGCCAAGTTCAACGACACTGAGTACAACCTCGAACCCAACGTCAAAAGCTCCCCTGGCGGGCTGCGCGACATCCAGACCATCGGCTGGGTAGCACTGCGTCATTTTGGCACCAACGATCTGCGCGAACTGGTCGAGCGTGGCTTTCTCAACGAAGCTGAGTACACCATTCTGGCTTCCGGACGGGCCTTTCTCTGGCAGGTCCGCTTCGCCCTGCACATTCTCGCCGGACGCGCCGAGGATCGCCTGCTGTTCGACCACCAGCGCACCCTGGCCCGGCAGATGGGCTATGAAGACAGCGACAGCAAGCTGGCGGTCGAACGCTTCATGCAGAAGTACTTCCGGGTAGTGATGTCATTATCCGAGCTCAACGACTTGTTGATGCAGCATTTCGAGGAGATTCTCCTGCGTGATGCCGAGCATGCCGACATTCAGCCGCTCAATAGCCGGTTCCAGATCCGCGATCACTACATCGAAGTCACCCAGCCGCAGGTATTTCGCCGCACCCCCTCGGCCTTGCTGGAAATCTTCCTGCTGATGGCCCAGAACCCACAGATTCGCGGGGTACGTGCCGACACCATCCGCCTGCTGCGTGACCATCGGCACCTGATCGACGACGCCTTTCGCGCCGACATCCGCAATACCAGCCTGTTCATCGAATTGTTCCGCTGCAAGGAAGGCATTCACCGCAACCTGCGACGGATGAACCGTTACGGCATCCTTGGCCGCTATCTGCCAGAGTTCGGCAAGATCGTCGGCCAGATGCAGCACGACCTGTTCCACATCTATACCGTCGACGCCCACACCCTGAACCTGATCAAGCACCTGCGCAAGCTCGGACGCCCGGACTATCAGGAAAAATACCCACTGGCCTGGAAGATCTTCTGCCGCCTGCCCAAACCCGACCTGCTGTACATGGCCGGGCTGTATCACGATATCGCCAAGGGTCGGGGCGGCGACCACTCCGAACTCGGCGCGGTGGATGCCGAAGCCTTCTGCCAGCGCCACCACCTGCCAGCCTGGGATACCCATCTGGTCAGTTGGCTGGTGGAGAACCATCTGGTGATGTCGACCACCGCCCAGCGCAAGGACATTTCCGACCCGCAGGTGATCCACGACTTCGCCGTGCAGATGGGCAACCAGGTGCGCCTGGACTACCTCTACGTACTGACCATCGCCGACATCAACGCCACCAACCCGACGCTGTGGAATTCCTGGCGCGCCTCACTGCTGCGCCAGCTCTATACCGAGACCAAGCGCGCGCTGCGCCGTGGCCTGGACAACCCACCGGATCGCGAAGAGCAGATCCATCAGACCCAACAGGCGGCGCTCGACATCCTGGTGCGCAATGGCATCGACGAAGACGACGTTCAGGCTCTGTGGACCCAGCTTGGTGATGACTACTTCCTGCGCCACACCGCCAGCGACGTGGCCTGGCATGCCGAGGCGATCATCCAGCACCCTGCCAGTCTCGGGCCGCTGGTACTGATCAAGGAGACCGCCCAGCGCGAATTCGAGGGCGCTACCCAGGTATTCATCTATACCCCAGACCAGAACGACCTGTTCGCCGCCACAGTCGCCGCGATGGACCAACTCAACCTGAGTATTCAGGACGCCCGGATCATCACCTCGACCAGCCGCTTCAGCCTCGATACCTATATCGTGCTGGACGCCGACGGCGGCTCGATCGGCGACAACCCCGAACGCATTCGCCAGATCAAACAGGGGCTGATCGAGGCATTGTCCAACCCCGACGATTACCCCGCGATCATCCAGCGCCGGGTACCACGCCAGCTCAAGCATTTTGCCTTCCCGCCGGAAGTCACCATCTTCAACGACCCGGCAGGCCAGCACACCATTCTCGAGCTCAGCGCTCCGGACCGCCCCGGCCTGCTGGCACGCATGGGACGGATCTTCCTCGATTTCGACATCAGCGTGCAGAACGCCAAGATCGTCACCCTCGGCGAGCGGGTCGATGACGTCTTTGTGCTTACCGGCGCCGACAACCAGGCGCTGTCCGACCCGCAACTGTGCCAGCGCCTGCAGCAAACCATCGTCGCCACCCTGAGTGACAGCAACGACAGCGCCGCCCCGCGCCAGATAACCATTTGAGGACACCGCGGATGAATCACGACTTGCAACGCCTGCAACCCTACCCGTTTGAGAAACTGCGGGCGTTGATTGCCGATATCACTCCGAATCCGGCACTACGGCCGATCTCGCTGTCGATTGGCGAACCCAAGCACCCCTCACCACCTTTTGTACTTGAAGCGCTGGCCAACAATCTGGACCAGGCCGCGGTGTACCCAACTACCGCCGGGCTACCGCAACTGCGCCAGGGCATCGCCGACTGGCTGACCCAGCGTTTCCAACTCAAGTCCGGCAGCCTCAACCCTGCAACCCAGGTGATCCCGGTCAACGGCACACGCGAGGCGCTGTTTTCCTTCACCCAGGCTCTGGTTCAGCGCGACCCGCAAGGCCTGGTGGTCAGCCCCAACCCGTTCTATCAGATCTACGAAGGCGCAGCCTTTCTCGCTGGGGTCGAGCCGCACTACCTGGCCTGTGACGCCAGCAACAGTTTTATTCCGGATTTTGATCAGGTGCCGGCGCAGATCTGGCAGCGCTGCCAGTTGCTGTTCATTTGCACGCCGGGCAACCCGACAGGCGCGGTGATTCCGCTAGCGACTCTACAAAGACTGATTCAGCTGGCTGATCAGTACGACTTCGTGATCGCCTCGGACGAGTGCTACAGCGAGATTCACGCCCCCAACCAGAGTGGCCCGGTCGGCCTGTTGCAGGCCTGCGCCGCCATGGGCCGGGACGACTTTGCCCGCTGCGTGGTATTCCACAGCCTGTCCAAACGCTCCAACCTGCCCGGCCTGCGCTCCGGGTTCGTGGCCGGCGACGCCAGCCTGCTCGGCCCCTATCTGCAATACCGCACCTACCACGGCTGTGCCATGCCGGTGCAGACACAACTGGCCAGCCTGGCCGCCTGGAAGGACGAAGCCCACGTCGAGGAAAACCGCCGCCAGTACCAGGCCAAGTTCGATGCCGTACTGGATATCCTTGGCGACGCCATGGACGTACGGCGTCCGGACGCCGGTTTCTACCTGTGGCCACGCACCCCAATCGATGACGAAAGCTTCTGCAAGCGCCTGCTGGCCGAACAAAATGTCGCGGTTGTGCCTGGACGTTACCTCTCACGCGATGTTGACGGGTATAATCCTGGCGCCGGCCGGGTGCGCATGGCCCTGGTTGCGCCGCTGGATGATTGCATCGAAGCGGCCCAGCGCATTCGCCAGTTTCTCGGGAGCCTGACCCCATGATCACCCTGTACGGCATCAAGGCCTGCGACACGATGAAGAAAGCCCGCACCTGGCTCGACGAGCGGGGTGTGAACTACCAGTTCCATGATTACAAGAAAGAAGGTATCGACGCCGAACGGCTGCGAGCCTGGTGCGATGAGCACGGCTGGGAGAAAATCCTCAACCGTCAAGGCACCACTTTCCGCAAACTGGAAGATGCGGACAAACAGAACATCGACACCGACAAGGCCGTAGCCCTGATGCAGGCCAACCCTTCGATGATCAAAAGACCGGTACTGGATACCGGCGACCAGCGGCTGGTCGGCTTCAAACCCGAGTGGTATGCCACCGCCTTCGACTGACACTCCATGCACCAGCATCCAAGGAATCACCCATGAGCGAATGTTTCAGCCTGGCCTTTGGCATCGGTACCCAGAACAGCGCCGGCGAATGGCTTGAAGTCTACTATCCGCAACCCCTGCTCAACCCCGAACCGGCCCTGGTCAAGGCCGTCTCCGAGCAGGTCGGCTACACCGGCGGCAACCAGGCCATCAGCCTGCAACCCAGTCAATGTGGCGCCTTGGGCAAGGCCATGGCCGCTGCCGGCTACGCAGAAAGCGGTGCCCTGATCGCCCAACTGGAAACCAGCAACCGCCCGCTGGTGGTCACTATCCTGGCCAGCGATGAAGCGCCCAGCTCCACCCCCGAGGCCTACCTCAAACTGCACCTGCTCTCGCACCGGCTGGTCAAGCCGCACGGGGTAGTGCTGGCCGGCATCTTCCCGCTGTTGCCGAACGTAGCCTGGACCAATCAGGGCGCTATCGACATCAACGAGCTACCGCAGCGCCAACTGGCCGCCCGTCTTAAGGGTGAAACCCTGAACGTGCACAGCGTCGACAAGTTCCCGTGCATGACCGACTACGTGGTCCCGACCGGCGTGCGTATCGCCGACAGCGCTCGCGTACGCCTGGGCGCCTACGTCGGCGAAGGCACCACCGTGATGCATGAAGGCTTTATCAACTTCAACGCCGGCACCGACGGCACCAGCATGGTCGAAGGCCGTATCTCCGCTGGTGTATTCGTCGGCAAGGGTTCGGACCTGGGTGGCGGCTGCTCGACCATGGGCACCCTGTCCGGCGGTGGCAACATCGTCATCTCGGTCGGTGAAGGCTGCCTGATCGGCGCCAACGCCGGTATCGGTATCCCGCTGGGCGACCGCTGCACCGTCGAGGCCGGTCTGTACATCACCGCCGGGATCAAGATCGCCCTGCTGGATGACGCTGACAATCTGGTCAAAGTGATCAAGGCTCGCGAACTGGCTAACCAGAACGACCTGCTGTTCCGCCGTAACTCGCAAACCGGCGCCATCGAGTGCAAGACCAACAAGAGCGCCATTCAGCTCAACGAGATGCTCCACGCGCACAACTGAGGCGCCGGCAGCACACCCACCGCTGTGGCACAAAAAGGCCCGCACCTTCCGATGCGGGCCTTTTTTGCTGCGTGCTGTTAACGTAACAGCCGCTGCACCATCTGCGCCGCCGCAACCATCCCAAAGGTCGCGGTCACCATGGTCACTGCACCAAAACCACCGGCGCAGTCCAGCCGCACGCCCTCACCGACAAAGGACTTCTGCTGACACACCGTGCCGTCGGGTTTCGGATAGCGCAACTGCTCGGTGGAATATACGCAGGGCACACCAAAGCTGCGCTTGCTGTCGGCCCGCGGGAAGTTGTGATCGCGCCGCAACAGCGAGCGCGCCTTGGCCGCCAGCGGATCGTTGACGGTTTTTGACAGGTCAGCAACGCTGACCTTGGTCGGATCAATCTGCCCACCAGCGCCGCCGGTGGTGATAATCGGAATTTTGCGCCGCCGGCACCAGGCGATCAACGCTACCTTGGAGGCCACACTGTCGATGCAGTCAACCACGCCATCGAGATCATCGGTGATGTAGTCGGCCAGTGTCGCCGGGGTCACGAAATCCATCACCGGCCGCACCTCACAGGCCGGATTGATCGCCCGTAGACGCTCAGCCATAGCCTCGACCTTGGGCCGACCAATCTGCCCGGTCAGCGCCGGCAACTGGCGGTTGGTGTTGGTCAGGCACAGCTCGTCCAGATCAATCAGCGTGATCCGGCCTATACCGGTGCGACCCAGCGCCTCGGCCACCCACGAGCCCACCCCGCCAATACCGACTACCGCCACATGGCTTGCCTGCAGGCGTACCAGGGCCTCACGGCCATAAAGTCGGGCTATGCCACCAAAGCGGGGATCATCAACAGTCATGCGCACCTCAAAATTCCAGGGCCGGCAGTATACCAGCGCGCCATGCACTGATCATTAAACGCACGACCAACGCCAACCCATGATTCATCGGCACTGGCCCGGACTGTCCCGAACTTATCCACAGCACCATCCACAGATCGTGTGCATAACCGCAGCACGGGACTGTCGCCAGCTCGCCCGGCATGGGACACTAAGGTTTATCCAAGTAAATAATCCAAGCCATGTCCAAAGCCTCCACACCGCCTGCGCGCTTTCACCCACGCAACCGCCACCAGGGACACTACGACCTGCCCCGGCTGGCCCAGACCAGCCCGGCTCTGGGACGCTGGCTGCGCACCAACCCAAATGGCGAACCGAGCCTTGACTTCGCCGAACCCGAGGCGGTCAAGGCACTCAACCGCGCCCTGCTGACACACTGGTACGCGCTGCGCGACTGGGATATTCCCAATGGCTACCTGTGCCCACCGGTACCTGGACGCGCCGATCTTATCCACTGCCTGGCCGACCTGCTGGGCGAAAGCCACAACGGCACGATTCCGACCGGCCCAGGTCTGGTCGGTCTGGATATTGGCACCGGCGCCAACCTGATCTACCCGCTGATCGGCACGCATGAATACGGCTGGCGTTTCGTCGGTAGCGACATCGACCCGACGGCGCTCGCCAATGCTCAGCGACTTGTCAGCGCCAACGCCTTGCCGACAGCTGTCGAGCTGCGCCAGCAGTCAGACCCGCAGAGTATCCTGCACGGCATCATCGGCGCCGACGAGCGGTTCGACTTCAGCCTCTGCAACCCGCCATTTCATCCCAGCGCCGCCCAGGCCCGGGATGGCAGCCGACGCAAATGGCGCAACCTCGGCCAACCCGGCCGGGCCCAACGCGAGCCGCTGCTCAACTTTGGAGGTCAGGCCAACGAGCTGCACTGTCCAGGGGGCGAAGCCGGGTTTCTCGGGCGCCTGGCCGAGGAAAGTGCGGCCTTCACCCAGCAAGTGTTCTGGTTTACCGCGCTGGTGTCTAAAGCTGCCAGCCTGCCGGCATTACAGGCGCAACTACAGCAGCTCGGTGCCCGCGACGTCCGGATTGTGCCAATGCAGCAGGGCCATAAGCACAGTCGCCTGCTGGCCTGGACCTTCCTGGACAAGAAACAGCGCCGCCGCTGGCGCCGCGAGCGCTGGCCACAGCCCTGTGAATAAGTCACGACGGCGGCCGGGTCTGTTATCATTGCGGCCTGTCCAACGCCGCAAGTGACCGTACCGATGACCGACCTGTCCCCCACCCTGTCCCTGGCCTGCGAACTGATCAGCCGCGACTCCACCACACCTGATGATGCTGGCTGCCAGCAGTTGATGGGCGAACGCCTGGCGGCCATGGGCTTCCAGCTTGAGCCCATGCGCTTTGGCGAGGTTGACAATCTCTGGGCCCGGCGCGGCAGTCAAGGTCCGGTATTGTGCTTTGCCGGACATACCGACGTCGTACCGACCGGCCCCCTGGAGCGCTGGAGCAACCCGCCGTTCCAGCCGCGGATCATTGACGGCATGCTGCATGGGCGCGGTGCAGCCGACATGAAGGGCAGCCTGGCAGCGATGGTGGTGGCAGTCGAGCGGTTTGTGGCCTCCCATCCGAACCACCAGGGCTCGATCGCCTTTTTGATCACCAGTGACGAGGAAGGCCCCGCCACCGACGGCACGGTCAAGGTGGTGGAAACGCTCAAGGCCCGCAACGAGCAGGTCGACTGGTGCATCGTTGGTGAACCATCAAGCACTGAACTGGTAGGCGATGTAGTCAAGAACGGCCGACGCGGCTCGCTCAATGCCCGACTGCTGGTCAAGGGTAAACAGGGCCATGTTGCCTACCCACACCTGGCGCGCAACCCGATTCACCTGGCCGCCCCGGCGCTGGCGGCGCTGGCGGCTGAAACCTGGGACCAGGGCAACGACTTTTTCCCGCCGACCAGTTTCCAGATTTCCAACCTCAACAGCGGCACCGGCGCCACCAACGTGGTGCCCGGCGAGCTGGTCGCCCTGATCAACTTCCGCTTCTCCACCGAATCCACGGTCGAAGGCCTGCAAGCACGGGTACGGGCAATCCTCGACCAACACAACCTGGAGTACGAACTGGACTGGAACCTGTCCGGTCTGCCGTTTCTGACCGAGCCGGGCGCGCTGCTCGATGGCGTCGCCGCCGCCATTGAACAAGTGACCGGGCGCACCACCCAGGCCTCCACCTCCGGCGGCACCTCCGATGGGCGCTTCATCGCTACTATGGGAACCCAGGTGGTCGAGCTGGGTCCGGTCAATGCAACCATCCATCAGGTTGACGAACAGATCAGTGCCGCCGACCTGGAGACCCTGACCGACATCTATCAGGCCACCCTGGAACGGCTGCTGGGCTGATGCTGAATCTGATCTGTCCACTGTGCCACAGCGCGCTGACTCAGCAGGAGCGCCAGTGGCGCTGCTCCAACCAGCACAGTTACGACCAGGCGCGTCAGGGTTATCTGAATCTGTTGCTGGTCCAGCACAAGCGCAGCAAGCAGCCTGGCGACACACCGCAGATGCTGGGCTGCCGCCAGGCCTTTCTCGATGCCGGCCACTATCAGCCGGTCAGCAAGCAGATCAATCAGAGCCTGGCCGCGCAGACACCGGCCAACCTGCTGGACATGGGCTGTGGCGAAGGTTACTACACCGCCCGGCTGCAGCAGGCCCTGCCAGCTACCGCCATCGCCGGACTGGACATCAGCAAGGATGCGATCATCAAGGCCTGCCGCCGCAGCAAGTCGATCCAGTGGCTGGTCGGCTCCAGCGCCCGTCTGCCGGCCGCCGATGCCAGCCTGGACGCGCTGTTGTGCGTGTTCAGCCCCTGGTCCTGGGACGAATGTCTGCGCACGCTCAAACCGGGTGGCCGAGTATTGCTGGTTGGCCCCCAGGCCGAGCATCTGCTGAGCCTGCGTGAATCGCTGTACGACCAGATTCACCCTACCCCGGACCTGATCCGCGACTGTCCCACCGGGCTGGAGATCGTCAGCGACCAGACCCTGCGCTATGCTTTGAACCTGAACCCGGCCGACCTGGCCAATCTGATCGGCATGACCCCTCACGGCTTTCGCAGCCAGCCCGAGCGCCAGCAGGCGCTGATCGAGGCCGGCATTGAAGGACTGGAGGTGGCCATGCGTCTGGTCATGCTGCAACGCCGCTAAGAGGACCACCCGTGCGCCAACCGGATATCGAGATCTACCTGCGTGAAGACCATCTGCCCGCTCTGCTCGACTGGCTGGCCAGCCTCGGTCAGCTGCAACAGACCAGCACCAGCGGACGAGCCAGCCTGGAACTGGACGGTGTGCGCATCCCGGTATTGATCGTGCACAAGGCCGCAGGCAAATGGGCCAGCATCTGGTTCGACAGCGACCGCACCCCTTGGGCCACCGACACCGATTGCGCCCGCGCCGTGTTCGCCGCGATTGGTCAGGAAGTGCGTTGCTCGGTGGGAGGTTGGTCCGAAGACGATGGCGAAGACGACGCCGATCGCTGGCTCAAGGTCAATGCCGAGGGTGAAAACGAGTTTATCTGGGCGATGCAGCGCTAAGCCAACCTTGAAGAATCCATGGGCGCAACCAACCTCTGACGCCCTAGCGCCAGACCACAGAGCCGGAAAGAGAAAAGGCTGCCCGATTGCTCGAACAGCCTTTGTCCTCAGAGCTTGGTGACGTCTTCGGCCTGAAGGCCCTTCTGCCCCTGGGTCACGGTGAACTCCACCTTTTGACCTTCAACCAAGGTGCGGTGACCATCACCACGGATGGCACGGAAATGCACGAAAACATCCGGGCCGGATTCACGCTGAATAAAACCAAAACCTTTGGCATCGTTGAACCACTTAACGGTCCCGAGCTCGCGTTCTGCCATTACCACAATCTCCACAACTGCCTGATAGGTACACGCTGTCCGAAGGAGCAGCACTGTCGACGCTCCATATCAACCTGTACTTCAAACCCGTGTGCCTGGCGCAGATGCGGTCGTGCTCAACTGGGCGAGGGGCAGCCATACAGCCTAGCCGCGCCTCACATAGAAGGGTGTTATTAGAGGCCGTACCCCGATTCTAGCCAAACCCAATGCCGGTGCAAGTGGTTTTTATGCCGAGACAGAGGCCCTGCCGGCCAGATCACTGACCGGCACGAGCCCACCCCATTACTCGTCAGCAGCAGTGCGAATGATATCGGCCTGGCGCTTGTTAAGGTTTTCCATCTGCCCGATACCGATCTGAAACGCCCAACGCGAATCGGCATTGACCCGGATCTGTTCGGACTCGGACGGCTCCTGTGCAAAGCTCTCGATCACCACCCAGTAGCGGCCGGCGACCTCATGCAGGGCTGCTTGCAGCTCGGTACCGGCCCAGGTGGTGACGGTCATGCGCAGTTTTGGCTGATCCAGCTCCAGACTATCACGCAGAGCCACACTCTGAGCGCGCAGATCGAGCAAGGCCAGAACCATGCTGTTGATCCAGCGCTCATTACCCTGCTGCTGCTCTGGAGCCAGGTCAGCGATGCGGAAGTTGTAATCGCCCTCGCTGGCCTTTTCGAGCGCCAGCACATCACCATCGGCATGGGCCCAGCGGGCACTGGCCGCAAGCTCCATCGGCAACTCGACCACCTTCAGATCAAGCCAGTCATGACTGCTCAGCGACATGCCCAGCGGCCGGCTGAGCAACCAGACCTGATCCTGCCCGGCAAAACGCATCAACTGACCACTGCCGGCGGCTTCACCAAAGATCAGCCCTAACTGGTTGTCACCAGCGCCCAGCACGACTTTCAGGCTGTTATCACCGCTGGCCTGATCATCCAGCCCGAGCCGGGCATGGTGCGCCGGATTGGCAGTCTTGGCCTCAAGAATCCGCGCACCACGCAAGGCAGTCAGCAGCGCCGCCAAGCGCTCGCGCAGCACCGGAAACTGATCATGGACCGGCACGCCCCAGCCGTCCTGATCACGACTCAGCTCAACCACCTGATCAGCTCGTGCCAGGCTGATCCATTCAGCCTGCCCCAACAACGCCAATTGCGCCTCATCGAGCATCGGCCGGCTTTGCAGATCGGCCACCCGGTCACTGCTACGCATTTGCAGGGTCAACGCCACCAGCACCAGACTAACGATGGCAGTGACGATTATCAGCTTGTTACGCATATCCGCCCTCCCCTCAGGCCTTGCGCCGCCAGCGACCGATCAGCCACCAGCCCAGCATGCCGAGGCTGAGCAACAGCGGCACCAGACCGATGTTGATGACCTTCAGCCAATTGCCCAGACGCTCGATGTCGGCATTGAGTTGGAAACGGACATCACGCAGTTGCTTACGGATTTCCAGTTTGTCGTCGAGAAAACGCTGGATCGCCTCCTGCTGCTCACTGCTCAGCTCAGTCAACTGAGTGGGATCCTGATTCTGCTGCAGCTCGGCCAGACGCCGCTCGGTCTCGGCCAGTTGCTGCTGCAAGCGCTGCTCGCTGGCGCGGAACCGCCGCTCAGCCTTGCGCTGCAGATCCTGTACCACAGTGAACGGACGACTGAAGTCGCCGCGTGAACGCACGCTGATCAGCGCCTCGGAACCGGACAGGTTGTCCAGCGCGTTGATCAGGAAGCCACCATTGTCAGCCCAGGGCTGTGGAATACGCTGACCAAAGAAGTCCTGCACCTGCACCCACATCCGATCGCTGAGCAGATCGGTATCGGCCACCAGCAACACATTGATGTTGTCAGCCTCAGTCAGCACCGGTTCACGCCCTTCCAGCCCTTGCGGGTAGGCAGTGCTGGCCGGCCCCTGCAGGCGAGCGGCAAAGTGATAGATCTGCTCATCGGCCTGGAAACCATTGAGCAGCGCTTCCGGATCCTGCAGGGAGGCAAAGCGGCTGCTGTCGACCAGCGCACTGCTCGCGGTACTCGAGAGTAGTGGCATGAACCGGGTACCGGCACCCTCGATCGGCTTCAGCGCACCACCGGTGGCAATGGTCAGCAACTGCAGTGGCGCGGTCACAGTGTCTTCGCTATCACGCTGGGCCTGTTCCAGCTCCAGCCAGCCAATATGCCGAGCCGGCAATTGGCCCTGGCCGCGGCTGACCGACATGCCCAGGCGGGTGTCGACCACCACCTTCTCCAGATCGTAGTCCACCCCCCAGGCCGCCAGCAGCGGACCCAGGTCAGAAGCCCGGCCGTCGGCCATACCTTCGATCATGGCATCAGTGCTGATGTCCATTTCCGCATAGGGATCGATAAAGCTCAGCAAACGGCCACCACGCAGCACGAACTGGTCCACCGCAAACAGTGCCGACTCGGTCAGCGACTTGGGATGAATCAGCAGCAGCACCTCGATGTCCTCAGGTATCTCATCCAGATCAGGTTCCAGACTCTGAATGGTGAACAACTGGCGAATCTGCTCCAACACGGTCCATGGCGGCATGGGCTGGCCGCTCATTGGGTTCATCCCACCACCAATCGGCAGACCACTGATCAGGCCGATTTGCGGTTTCTCCGGCTGCGACAGGCTGTTGACAAGACGGCTCAGCTCATACTCGAGCAGGCCTTCCTGTTCCAGGGTGAAGAACGGAATGATTTCACGCTGGGCCAGGCTGTTGGTACCGGCCAGACCAAAGTACAGCTTGTCACCGGTCTGACTCAGCGGAATCGCCTGCAAACCAAATTCGGCCGCGCGGTCCTCAGCCTCCGAGAACGGTTGCGGATCAATGATCTGCAAGCGCAGCTTGCCGCCGGCTACCCGCTCATATTCCTTGAGCATCTCCTCAACCCGCCGTGCGTAGTTGCGCAGCATCACCATGTCCTTACTGGCACGGTCGGAGAAGAAGAAGTACAGGGTGATCGGCTCGTCAATATCACGCAGGATCTGCCGGGTTCCATCGGAGATGGTGTAGAGCTTCTGCTCGGTCAAGTCGAGCCGGGCACCGGTCAGCAACACGCTGGAGGCCATATTGAAGGCAAGGAAGGCCAGCAGCAGTACCAGCAGGCCGGTACCGGAATACATCAGTCGTTTCATGTCGATCTCCTTTGCCTCAGTCGGCCTTTTTCAGGTCGATGACGATTGCCGTGGCCAGCAGCCAGACGGCCATCAACGAGATGAAATACAGCAGGTCACGCAGATCCAGAACGCCCTTGCTGATGGCATCGAAGCGAATCAGGAAGCTGAGTGAGGCAATGGCGTCCAGCAGCCACTGGGGAGCCCAGCCGCTGAACAGATCAAGCAGTAGCGGAAAGCCACTGACGATAAAGATAAAGCACACCACTACGCTGACGATGAAGGCGATCACCTGGTTCTTGGTCAGCGCCGAGATGCACGAACCAATCGCCAGATAGCCTCCCGCCAACAACCAGCTACCCAGATAACCGGTAAAGATCGCACCATTATCCGGCGAGCCCAGATAGTTGACGGTAATGATGATCGGGAACGTCAGCAGCAGAGCGATGCCGATGAATACCCAGGCCGCCAGGAACTTGCCCAGCACCATGTCGGCGCGTGACACCGGCAGGGTCATCAGTAGCTCGATGGTGCCTGACTTGCGCTCCTCGGCCCACAGGCGCATGGCCACGGCCGGTACCAGAAACAGATACAGCCAGGGATGGAAGTTGAAGAACGGCACCAGATCGGCCTGACCGCTTTCATAGAAGCCACCAAGGTAAAAGGTGAATACCGCCGACAGTACCAGGAAGATAACAATAAAGATGAACGCCAGCGGGGTGGCAAAGTAGCTGCCCAGCTCACGCTTGAAGATCACGTTCAGGTTGTTCATGCGGCCTCCCCCGCGGTCAGACGGCGGAACACTTCATCCAGACGGCCCCGCTCGACCGACAGCTCCTTGACCGGCCAGTTGTGGCTGCGCGCCAGCTCACCAACCGCCGGGAAGATCACCGCACCAGGCTGAGCCAGCACGGTCAGCAGTTGCCCTTCGCGCTGCTGCTCGATCTCGACCACCCCGGGCAGGCTCAGCAATGCCTGGGTATCGACCGGTTGCTGCAGCTCCAGGGTCACCGCCTGGTGGTAACGTGAACGAGCTTCGAGCTCATCCGGCGTGCCGTTGGCCAGCAACTTGCCGCGACCTATGATCACCGCCCGGGAACAAACCGCGCTGACCTCTTCGAGGATATGCGTGGAGATCACCACGATCTTGTTACTGCCTTCAGCCAGTTGCTGAATCAGCCGCCGCACCTGATGTTTCTGGTTCGGGTCCAGGCCATCGGTGGGTTCGTCAAGAATCAACACCTTGGGGTCATGGAGGATTGCCTGGGCCAAACCAACCCGGCGCTTGAAGCCTTTGGACAGGGTTTCGATACTCTGGTTGAGCACACTCGCAAGTTCCACCTGCTCTACCGCGTGTGCCACGCGCTGGTGCTTCTCAGCACCCTTGAAGCCGCGCACCTCGGCAATGAATTCAAGAAAGCGTTTGACCCGCATGTCGCCGTAACAGGGCGCGCCTTCGGGCAGGTAGCCCATCTCGCGTTGGGCCTGCAGGGTCTGAGTCTGGATATCATACCCACACACCGTGGCGCTGCCGCCGTCCGGGGTAAGAAATCCGGTGAGCATTTTCATGGTGGTGGATTTGCCGGCACCGTTCGGGCCGAGAAATCCGAGCACTTCTCCCGGCTTGACGTCAAAGGACAGGTTGTCCACTGCAACGTGCTCGCCGAAGCGTTTGGTCAGGCTGTTTATGCTTATCATGGCCTCTGTTCCCCCAATATTTATGCGGCCACCCCCGCGGCCGCTTGGTGCGTCGACTGGGTGCTGATACTGGAGGGAATAGACCACAACAGGGCCTGCAGGTTCGTCGCACGGCCACAGTTCGCAGGCAGCTTGTGGCTCCGAATCGTAGAAGCGACGCCGCAGGCGTCCCTGAAGTCTGTCCCGTATCGTGCACACGGCCAGTCAACGCGGGCTACGCAGCACACTACCCGGAGATACGCGCGGCGACGCCCAAGGTGGTGACTATATGGGCCCAGTGCCGGTCATTTCAAGCGCTGTCGCGCCAGCAATACGCCAGCCAAGCTGTAACAAGAGATTAAAACCGCTAAAATTCGCCCTGCACCCATGAACGACAGCTGCGCTGTCCTGCACACTGAGAACATGATGTCCGCCGCCTATTCATCCCTGTTCGGCCGTTTGCGCTTTGGCCTACTCCGTCGTTTGCTGTATCTCTGGGCCCGCTCCGAGGTTATCGGCAACTCTGCGGCCAGTCCCGGACTGGATTCCGGGCGCCCGATCATCTATGTCCTGCCCTACCGCGCGCTGTCCGACCTGCTGGTACTGGATCGCGAGTGCAGCCGTGCGGGCCTGCCCCGGCCTGTGCGAGCGCCCGATGCCAGCCTGGACGAAAAGGAAGCTCACCTGTTTCTCAGCCGCGAGCAGGTGTGGCTCGGTCGCCCCGATCCACGCGGGCAGTCCCCCCGCCTGCTCAGGGTGCTGGATGCAGTCGAACAGCAGCGCGTGGAAGACGTGCAACTGGTGCCGGTCAGCGTGTTCTGGGGCCAGTCCCCGGATGTCGAATCCTCGGCCATTAAATTACTGTTCGCCTACAACTGGGCGGTCGGCGGGCGCTTGCGCAAGTTTCTGGCCATCCTGTTGCATGGGCGCAAGATTCGCGTGCGGTTCGGCTCGCCGCTGTCCCTGCGTCAACTGGTGGCCGAAGACCTCGGCCATGCTCGCAACGTGCGCAAGGTCAATCGCCTGCTGCGGGTTCACTTCCAGCAACAGCGCCGGGCCGTGGTCGGACCCGACCTGTCGCACCGCCGGACCCTGCTCAAGGGCCTCCTGCACGCCCCGCTGGTCCGCGAAGCGATTGCCCGCGAGGCCGAGGAAAAGGGTATCGATGAAGCCAAGGCGCAGCAGCAGGCCGCCCGCTACGCCAACGAGATCGCCTCGGACTTCACCTACACCATCATCCGCTTTCTGGAAGTGGTGCTGAGCTGGTTCTGGAACAAGCTCTACGACGGCATCCGCATCAACCATATCGAGCGGGTCCAGGAGATTGCCCAGGGTAACGAGATCATTTATGTGCCCTGCCACCGCAGCCATATCGATTACCTGCTGCTGTCCTACATCCTGTTTCGCAACAGTCTGACGCCGCCGCATATCGCCGCCGGTATCAACCTCAACATGCCGGTCATCGGCGGTATTCTGCGCCGTGGCGGAGCCTTTTTCATGCGCCGCAGCTTCCGCGGCAACCAGCTCTACACGGCGGTATTCAACGAATACCTGCACACCCTGTTCAGCCGCGGCTTTCCAACCGAGTACTTCATAGAAGGCGGGCGTTCACGGACCGGCCGGACGCTAAACCCGAAAACCGGGATGCTGGCAATCACGCTGCGCAGCTTCCTGCGCTCCTCACGCCGGCCGATCATGTTCGTACCGGTCTACATTGGTTATGAACGGGTACTCGAAGGCCGTACCTATCTGGGCGAGCTGCGTGGCCAGGCCAAGAAGAAAGAGTCATTCTTCGACATCTTCCGGGTGCTGTCGGCGCTCAAGCTGCCATTCGGCCAGGTCGCGGTCAATTTCGGCGAGCCCGTGCCGCTGGCCGGATTTCTCGACCAGCAGCAACCCGGTTGGCGCGAGCAGACCCACGGCCCGGACTACCGCCCCGAATGGCTGAACCCGACCACCCAGCAACTGGCACTAACCCTGACCCGGGCGATCAATGCCGCCGCCGACGTCAACCCGGTCAATCTCGTCGCCCTGGTCATGCTCGCCACCCGCAAGCTGGCCCTGGACGAAGCCTCGCTGGTGCGTGCCCTGGATGCCTATCTGGCGCTGCTGCGCCAGGTCCCCTACAGCACCAGCGTGAGCCTGCCGGAACTCGACGGCCAGGCGCTGATACGTCATGTCGAGACCATGCAGCTGATCGGCCGGCAGTCCGACGCCCTAGGCGAGATCCTCTATCTGGACGAGCCCCAGGCGGTATTGATGACCTACTACCGCAACAATGTGCTGCATCTGGTCGCCCTGCCGGCGCTGATCGCCGGGCTATTCCTCAACAACGCCCGGCTCGGACGCGAACAGATCAGCCGGCTGGTCAGCGCCATCTATCCGTACCTGCAGGCCGAGTTTTTCATCCACTGGAATGAAGCCGAGCTACCGCAGGTGATTCAGCACTGGATCGACGGCCTGATCAGCCAAGGCCTGCTGCGCGAGGAAGAAGGTCAGATCGTGCGCCCCGACCCCAGCTCAGGTGAATTCGTGATGCTCACTCTGCTGGCCCGCAGCCTGCTGCAGACCCTGGAGCGCTTCTACATGGTCGCCGCCCTGCTGCTCGACCATCCCAACGGCAGCCTGGACGCCGAGCAACTGGAAAGCCTCTGCTCGGTCATGGCACAGCGCCTGTCGATCCTGCACGGGCTCAACGCACCGGAATTCTTCGACAAGACCCTGTTCCGCCAATTCATCCAGCGCCTGACTGAGCTGGATGTGTTGTACAGTGATGAAACCGGCAAGCTGCGTTACCTGCCGGAACTGGAGGATATTGCCGAGAACACCGCCAAACGGGTATTGAGCGCCGAGATTCGTCTGTCCATTCGGCAGGTAGCACGCAGCTCCAAGGCGGCTTGACGTCTCATACGTTCTTTTCGGCCAAACGCGAAGAACGCCGAGCGTTTCGGGAGGGCGTTCCATTGCAGGATTGGCGTGTGGCCTGGGAAGCGTCGCGCGCCTGCGCGATGCTGAAGCTGCCAGACAGCACGGAGCATCCGGCCAGCTTTGTGTCGCGCAGGCGCACGACACCCCCAGGCCATGCCTCTCAGCCTCATCGTGACGAGGCGTGCAGCCAATCGTGAGCAAGCTCAGACCAGGCGCTGTTTACCGTAGATATCGTAACGACTGGACTGCCCGCTCAGTTGCGCGCTGGGAGCCGGTCCCTCAATCGCCGGGGCCTTGCGCGGACGCTTGACTGCTACCCGGTGACTGGCCAGCGCCAGGGCCGCGTTCAGCAGTGCCGGGGCGTCCAGATCATCGCCCGCCAACGGTCGGAACAGACGCATCTCCTTTTTCACCAGCGCCGACTTGTCGCGGTGCGGGAACATCGGATCAAGGTGCACCACCTGCGGCACCTCATAGGTCCAGTTACTCATCAGGGCGATAGCATCGCCTTCGATCAGCGTCATCCGGGCCACAACCTGCGCCACCTCGCCGCCGGCCTGCCGGGCGCGCTCCAGGCCATCAGCCAACAGCGCGGCGATAATCGGCTGCCGCTCGATCAGCATCACCTTACAGCCCAGCGCAGCCAGGACAAAGGCATCGCGCCCAAGTCCGGCAGTGGCATCGACAACCGTGGGGCGAATCGAGCCCTTGAGCCCAGCCGCCTTGGCCACCATCTGCCCGGTTCCGCCGCCAAACTGACGACGATGGGCCAGAGCGCCCTCGACAAAGTCCACCCGGACCGCCCCCGGCGCACCCGGTGCGGTATCACGCAGGCTCAGACCATCCTCACCCAGGCACAGCAGCAGCCCCTGGGCAACATCTGCTGCCGCCCGGCACTCCAGCCCCAGGCGCTTGGCCAAGGCTTCGGCGGCTGGACGCTGGGCTGCCGATTGCCAGCCAACAGCAATACGGTATTCAGTTGTTTCAGTCATGATGTTCCTAAAAAAGTGCATCCTGCACAGGCATCTCGGCCAGCTCAAGCTCGCCCGGCCAGGCCGGCATTGGCAGCAGATCAGGGACCCGCTCGGCCAGACGGGTATGGAACTGGCGCGCCAGTTGCGGCGCCAGCCGGTTATCCGGGGTGTGCATAAACAGCATCGGTACCCGGCCCTGCTCCAGCCATTGCACGCACTTGGCTAGCCAAGGCTCAAGAAACGCCAGGTTCGCGGCATTATCCATACCACCGATAAAACGTACTGCTGGCTGTTCACTCAAGGCCAGAGCATGTACCGGCAGGCGCGGCTTGCGCTCCTTGGCTTCACGGGTGGCCGGATCGTCAGCCGTACTGGCAAAGACCGCCCGGCTGTCGAAGATCAGCCGCTCGATGCCACGCTCGTGCAACTGCCGATTGAGCTGGCGTTCGGTCTCGTCCTTGCGAAAGAAGTCGGCATGCCGCACTTCCACCGCGTAACGCCAGGCACTGGGCAAGGCGTCGAGAAACGCCAGCAACTCAGCCAGTGCCGTCGGCCCAAAGCGCGCCGGCAGTTGCAGCCAGATCGGTCCCAGGCGCTGCTGCAACGGCGCCAGGCGCTGAAAAAAACGCTGCAGCTCGCTGGCGTTCGGGTCTAGCCGGGCGCCGTGACTGATCTCGCGCGGCAGCTTGGCGCAAAACCGGAAGTCGTCCGGCAGCAGTTCAGCCCAGCGTGCTACCGTAGTCTCACCCGGCAAGGCGTAAAAGGTGGTATTGCCCTCGACCGCACTAAACACCTGGGCATATTGCTGCAACCGCTGATCAGCATCGGCGTCGCTGCGGTACAGACTGCCCAGCCAGCCGGACTCCGCCCATAGCGGGCAGCCCAGCACAATGCGTGGTGGCGGACAAAGACTCACGACTCAGGCGTATGTATCGATACCGAAGATACCCGACTCCTCGGCGTCGACCGGCAGATTGGCAGTGAACTGATAGCTGGCCAGGGCCTGATTGGCCTTGCCGAATGCCGGCTCGGCGCTGTCACGACGCGCCGGAATGTATTCGGCATTGGCACTGGACGCATTGACCGGACGACTAGCTAGCGCCTTGACCGGCTCAACCGGTGCCGCCGGAGCCGTTTGCCCGGCGCGCGCCGACTCGCTGTTGGCCTGGGGGGCCACAGGGCGATTGACGCGCTCCGGGAGCGCATTGAAGGGCGAGAAACCGTCCAGGCGCATGGAATGAAATTCCGCTTGATTGATTAACTAGGTTATCCGCCCTGGCCGCACGCTGCAAGAGCCCCGGACGGCGGCATTAGCAGTGCTACTGCTGCTTGGGCGTTGCCACCTGATCACGCAGATACACTGGCTGGGCATCGGCAGCATCCAGCCAGAGACCTGCCTGCCAGTCCGGCATGGCCAGATCAAGCAGATCTTGCGCATCAGGCAACATATGCGGCCACTGACGTTCGGCCTGGACCGCCAGACGCTCGGCATACTGCCAGCCAGTACCAGCTCCGCCCTGCAGTACCAATCCGACGGGTTGGCTGACCTGCTCCGGCGCACAAACCCGCTCCTCCCCCTGCAAACGCATAACACCCTGCTCAAGCCGATAGCAGCCCCAGTACACCTCATCCATTCGCGCATCAATGGCGGCAGCGACCTGTTCAACTCCGTACTCACGGTATGCCCGCTGCGCCAAAGCGGCAAGGTTGGACACACCAATCACCGGTTTGCCGATCGCGAAAGCCAGGCCCTGCACCATGCCGGTGGCAATCCTCACTCCGGTAAAGGCACCCGGCCCACGTCCGAATACCAGGCAATCGACCGCGGACATGCCGATCCCGGCCTCGGCCAGCAACTCCTGGATCATCGGCAGCAGGCGCTGGGCATGCAAGCGAGGAATGATCTCGAAGCGGTGGTAGAGCTGGCCGTTGTGCAGCAGCGCAGCCGAGCAGGCTTCGGTGGCGGTATCGATAGCAAGCAAGGTAGTCATGGGTGATCCGTGTGACAAGTCAGGCGCGATTGTAGCCAAAACGAAAAACCCGCGCGACCGTGAGGTTGCGCGGGTTTATGAACTGCCGGTGCAGGCGATCAGCCGAGCGCGGCAATCACTTTGGCGGTGATCTGCTCTACGCTGCCAACCCCTTCCACCATGGAATAGTTTGGCTTGCCCTGGGCAGCGGACAGCTTCTGATAGAAGTCGACCAACGGTTTGGTCTGGGTGTGGTAGACCTCCAGACGCTTGCGCACGGTGGCTTCCTGATCATCTTCACGCTGGATCAGGTCTTCACCGGTGACATCGTCCTTGCCAGCGACCTTCGGCGGGTTGTGCTGGACATGGTAGACCCGACCAGAACCCGGATGCACCCGACGGCCAGACATGCGAGCCACGATTTCTTCATCGTCAACGGCGATTTCCAGCACGTTGTCGATTTCAATTCCGGCCTCAACCAAGGCTTCGGCCTGGGGAATGGTGCGCGGGAAACCGTCAAACAGGAAACCCTTGGCGCAATCATCCTGAGCGATACGTTCCTTGATCAAGCCAATGATCAGGTCGTCAGACACCAGCCCGCCGCTGTCCATCACTTCCTTGACCTGCTTGCCCAGCTCGGTACCGGCCTTGACCGCTGCACGCAGCATGTCACCAGTCGAGATCTGAGGGATATCGAAGCGTTGGCAGATGAACTGGGCCTGAGTGCCCTTGCCCGCGCCAGGGGCGCCCAAAAGGATCACGCGCATATTGAACTCCTCGTCTAACTGAAATCTGGGGGCCGCCTGCGGCTCAGGGCCGGAGGCTGGCGGCACCAACGGGCGGGCTCTGGGAACGACGGCACCTGGCCCGTGGCTTACCAGGCGCTGGCGTGTGACCTGTTCAGAGGCCCCGGCTGATGCGGGAACTGTTCGGTTATCGCAAAAGGGCGTTCAACATACACGCACAATCGGGCATGCACAAGCTGGACCATGGTCGCAATCGGATAAAACCCTGAAATGATTATCCACTTGTGACCATCCGGTCAGCCGGTATTGCGCATCCCTGCGGCGATACCGGCAACCGTTACCAACAGTGCCCGCTCCAGCGCCGGATCGATGGTTTGCCCCTGGGCCCGGGTCCGCGCCATCAACTCAGCCTGAAGCAGGTGCAGAGGATCGGTATACGGGTTACGCACCGCCACCGACTCGCCAAGCGCGGGATTATGCGCCAGCAGCCGGTCCGCTTCACGCAACCGCAGCACTACCTCGACAGCCTGGGCCAGGGCCGCACGCAAACGCTCACCAAGCGGCCAGAGTGCCGGCTCGGCCAGACGCTCTTCGTAAAAGCGAGCGATGCCGGCATCGGCCTTGGACAGGACCATTTCCAGCATTTCCACCCGGGCCAGGAAGAACGGCCAGTGCGACATCATGTCGCGCAGTTGTTGCTGACGACCTGCCGCCAGGACTTCAGCCAATGCCTGACCGGCGCCAAGCCAGGCCGGCAGCATCAACCGGGTCTGGGTCCAGGCGAAAATCCACGGAATCGCCCGCAGGGTTTCAATTCCACCCTGGCTCCGGCGCTTGGCCGGCCGACTGCCCAGCGGCAGGCGTGCCAGCTCCTGCTCCGGGGTAGCCTGGCGGAAGTATTCAACGAACTGCGGCTCCTCACGGACCACCCCCCGATATACCGTCACCGAGCGGTCGGCCAACTGCTGCATCAACTCCCGCCAGGCCGGCTCCGGGGCAGGTGGCGGTAGCAGGGTCGCCTCCAGCACGGCGCTGGTGTACAGCCTCAGACTCTGCACCGCAATGCCCGGCAGACCAAACTTGAAGCGGATCATTTCCCCCTGTTCAGTAACCCGGAACTGCCCATTCACCGAACCTGGCGGCTGTGAAAGAATCGCCATGTGCGCTGGCGCGCCACCACGACCCACGGTACCACCACGACCGTGGAACAGGCGCAGACGTACGCCATGCTGACGGGCGACCTGCACCAGCGCCTCCTGAGCCCGGTACTGGGCCCAGCCAGCGGCCAGAGTCCCGGCATCCTTGGCCGAGTCGGAATAGCCGATCATGACTTCCTGCTCGTCACCCACCAGCGCCCGATAACCCGGCAAACCCAGCAACTGGTCGATGACCGCCGCCCCCTGATCCAGATCGGCCAGCGTCTCGAACAACGGCACCACCCGCATCGGCCAGCTCAGGCCAGCCTCCTTGAGCAGCAACTTGACCGCCAGCACATCGGAAGCACTGCCGGCCATGGAGATTACATAGGAACCCAGCAGTTCACGCGGCTGGGCGGCAACCACCCGGCAGGTCGCCAACACTTCGGCCACGTCCGCACTCGGTTGCCAGTGCGGCGGTAACAGCGGCCGCTTGCTGGCCAGCTCAGTCAGCAGGAACTGGCAGCGCTGCGACTCGTCCCAGTCGGCATAACGCCCCAGCTCCAGGTATTCGGTCAAGGCAGTGAGGACCTCGGCATGCCGTGCCGCGTCCTGACGGATATCCAGACGTACCAGACCAAGCCCGAAAGCATTGACCCGACGCAGGGTGTCCAGCAAAGGGCCGTTGGCGATCAGCTCCATGCCCTGCTCCAGCAGCGACTGGTAACAGCATTCCAGTGGCTCACGCAGCTCATCAATACTGTGCAGACAGTCGGCCGGTTCAGCCAGCTCGGCGCCTAGCGCCGCCTCTGCCCAGGAGCGGGTCGACTGCAGGCGACTGCGCAGCTGTTTCATCAACGCCCGATAGGGCTCATCGACATCGCCTACCCGTTGCCGCAGCTCAGCGCTGGCAGCCTGCATCGAGAGCTGGTTGCTGAGCAGCTCGATATCGCGCAGATACAGGTCGGCAGCCATCCATCGGCCCAGCAGCAACACTTCGCGGGTTACCGGTGCGGTGACATTGGGGTTGCCGTCACGATCCCCGCCCATCCATGAGGCCACGCGCAAAGGCGCACTACGCAGCCCAAGCCCCGGTCCACCAACAGCAGCCAGTTCGTCATCGAGCCGGCGCAAGAACTGCGGCAGTGCCTGCCACAACGAATGCTCGATCACGGCAAAGCCCCATTTGGCTTCATCCACCGGGGTCGGTCGGTTGCGGCGAATTTCATCGGTATGCCAGGCCTCGCTGATCAGCCGGGCCAGGTCCTCACGCACGGCGGCCCGTTCCCCGGCACTCAGGTCATCGTGATCACGGCGGGCCAGCGCCAGCGCAATGGCATCATATTTCTGGATCAGGGTACGTCGGGCAACTTCGGTGGGGTGTGCGGTCAGTACCAGCTCAATATCTAGCCGTTCGACTTCGGCACTGAGCTGTTCGCCTGACAGGCCTTGGGTACGCAGGCGCTCGAACAGCTCGGTAAGGCAGCGCTCCTCGAAGCCAACGGGCTCATCCTCGCGGCGCCGGCGGATCCGGTGATACTGTTCGGCGATATTGGCCAGATTGAGAAACTGGTTGAAGGCCCGGCACACCGGCAGCAGCAGATCGTCCGGCAGGTCATGCAATTCGCTGAGCAAGGCCTCATGAGCGGCCTGATCAGCTTGTCGACCCTGCTTGGCCCCCAGGCGGATACGCTCGATCCGGGCCAGAAAGTCATCCCCCAGATGGGTTTTGATGGTCTGCCCCAACAGTTCGCCCAGATCATGCACATCTTCGCGCAGCCGCACATCGATTTCCGCCATGCCATCCTCCTCTGACCTCACCATGTCCGGCCAGCATGTCGTTTTGCAACCAGGCTGACAAGCCCTGTTTTGGGCGGCAAGCGGCCTACAACTGATCTATGCTGAAAGTGTCGCCACAAGCGACTTGTCACTGGTTGTGCCCGGCACTCCGGGCGATAGGGGGAAACATGAAGATCCGTGAACTCACCCAGCACTGGGAGCGCATCGCCAAAGGCCGCGTCACCAGCAACACTTACCAGGTCAATCTGCCGCTGGAGGATGCCGCGCGGCTTGCCGCATTGCATGAGATGTATCCCAAGCGCCGGATTGAGGATCTGATCACTGACCTGCTGAGCTCCGCTCTGGAAGAGCTGGAAGCCGGCCTGCCCTACCAGCCGGGCACCAAGGTCATCGCGCTGGATGAGCTGGGCGATCCGTTATATGACGATGTCGGCCCAACCCCCCGTTACCTGGCCCTGAGCCGCAAGCATCTGCAGCAATTGGTCGGTCAGGAGAAAGAATCACAACATTAAGGCAGCACTGATTAAACCGGCTTCGGTGTGTCAGCCCGATTGGCACAGACCTGTTCTGGACACGCCGTAAACCCCCTCTGGGCCCGGCCAACCGATCACAGATCGGTCGGCGTTCGGGCTGCGCACGAAGCATGCTTCATAAACGCTTGCCTCACCCCTGGGGGCTCGTAGATGCCATCCTTGGCATCTAACGGTCCAGAACAGGTCTGTGCCAACCAGGCGGCTGGACTTTTGTGTAATTAATCAGTGCTTCCCTTATACATAGCGTCAAAGCCCCTGGCGCTTGGCTTCATCCCACAGGGCGTCGAGTTCCTGCAGTGAGCACTGCTCGACGCCACGCCCACCCTCGCTCAGCTGTTGCTCGATAAAGCGGAACCGCCGCTCGAATTTGTCATTGCCGGCCCGCAGCGCCGTTTCGGCATCGACCTTGAGATGGCGCGCCAGATTGACCGTACAGAACAGCAGATCGCCGACTTCCTCGGCCACCGCGGCCTGGTCGCCCAGGGCGATGGCCTGACGGATTTCGTCCAGCTCCTCGGCCAACTTGTCGATTACCGGCAAAGTGTCCGGCCAGTCGAACCCGGCCCGGGCGGCGCGGCCCTGCAGTTTCTGCGCCCGGCTCAGCGCCGGCAGGGCTTTGGGGATGTCATCGAGCAGCGACAATTGCTCCGGCGCGTCAGTGCGCTCAGCACGCTCTTCGGCCTTGATCTCCTCCCAGCGGCGCTTGATCTGCTCCTGGGGCAGGTTCAGGGTGCCCGGCGGTGTGCGCAGATTACCGTCAGGGAAGACATGCGGGTGGCGACGGACCAGCTTGCGGGTAATCCCATCCACCACCTCATCCCAGCCAAAGTGGCCGGCCTCACGCCCAAGCTGGGCATAGTAGACCACCTGAAACAACAGATCGCCCAACTCGCCAGCCAGTTGCCGGAAGTCGCCTTCGGCGATGGCATCGGCCACCTCATAGGCTTCTTCCAAAGTATGCGGAACAATGGTCTCGAACGACTGCTCCAGATCCCAGGGGCAACCATATTGCGGGTCACGCAAGCGCGCCATCAGGTATAGCAGATCGTCCAGCCGGTAACTCATCCGCGGGCCTCCTGACGGTTGCGCCGAGCCTCCAGCACGTTCGGCAATTGGCTGATCCGGGCCAGCAGACGCCCCAGCAGGCTCAGGTTCGGCACTTCGACGGTCAGCAGCATGGCGGCGTAGTTGTCGTCCTTGTTGGTCCGGGTGTTGACCTCAAGCACATTGACCTTCTCATTGGCCAGCAACTGCGATACGTCACGCAACAGACCCGAGCGATCATAGGCGCGAATATAGATTTCCACCGGATAGGTCTGTACCGGCTCACCGCCCCAACTGACTTCGATCAGCCGCTCGGAATCGCGGTCCTGCAGCTGCACGGCGTTGGCACAGTCAGCACGGTGTACGGTTACACCGCGGCCCAGGGTGATATAGCCGATGATCGGATCACCCGGCACCGGCTGGCAGCAGCCGGCCAGTTGGGTCATCAGGTTGCCGACGCCCTGGATATAGACATCGCCACGCCGACCAGGGCGGCTCGGTCGCCGGGGAATAAGCTCCAGCTGTTCGCTGTGCCGGTCCGGCTCGACCAGTTGCTGGGCGACATTGACCACATGGGCCAGGCGCTGATCGCCCGAGCCTACGGCGGCGAACAGATCCTCCTGACTCTTGATCCCGAGCCGGTCAATCAGTTGCGCATAATCGGCCCCGTTCAGCGCCAGCCGGGTCAATTCACGCTCGAGCATCAGCTTGCCGGCCTGAACGTTCTGCTCCCGCGCCTGCAGCTTGAACCAGTGCTGAATCTTGGCCCGTGCCCGCGAGGTATTGACGTAACCGAGGTTGGTGTTCAGCCAGTCCCGGCTTGGGCCGTTGTGCTTGCCGGTGATGATTTCGACCTGTTCACCGGTCTGCAGAATGTAGTTGAGCGGGACGATCCGCCCATTGACCTTGGCACCCCGGCAACGGTGACCGATCTCGGTATGAATGCGATAGGCGAAATCCAGCGGGGTCGCGCCCTTGGGTACATCCACCGCATGGCCATCGGGGGTGAACAGATAGATGCGATCAGGCTCGAAGTCGACCCGCAACTGCTCGGCCAGACCACCAATATCGCCCATTTCCTCGTGCCATTCGAGCACCTGGCGCAACCAGGCGATCTTGTCTTCGTAGGCGTTGGAGGCGCTGTTGACATCGGTACCCTTGTAGCGCCAGTGAGCGCAAACCCCCAGTTCGGCTTCCTCGTGCATGGCCTGGGTCCGGATCTGGACTTCCAGCACCTTGCCCTCCGGGCCGATCACCGCGGTATGCAGCGAGCGATAGCCATTTTCCTTGGGATTGGCGATATAGTCGTCGAACTCGTTGGGAATGTGCCGCCACAGGCTATGCACGATACCCAGCGCGGTATAACAGTCACGCACCAGCGGCACCAGAACCCGAACCGCCCGCACGTCATAGATCTGACTGAAATCGATCCCCTTGCGCTGCATCTTGCGCCAGATCGAATAGATGTGTTTGGCCCGGCCGGTGATCTCGGCGTGAATGCCGGCCTCTTCCAGCTCGCTGCGCAGCTGGTTCATGACACTGTCGATGTATTCCTGACGATCCAGGCGGCGTTCGTCCAGCAGCTTGGCGATCTGCTTGTATTGGACCGGCTCGAGGTAGCGGAACGACAGATCTTCCAGCTCCCACTTGATGTGACCGATGCCCAGCCGGTGGGCCAGCGGGGCATAGATGTCGAACACCTCGCGGGCGACCCGATAACGTTTTTCCTCGGGCGCATCCTTGACCGCCCGGATCGCACAGGTACGCTCGGCCAGCTTGATCAGCGCCACCCGCACGTCATCGACCATGGTCACCAGCATCTTGCGCAGATTCTCGATCTGCGCCTGAGGGCTGAACGCCTTGGTCTTGGCCGGGTTTTGCGAGACGCTGATGGCCGCCATCCGCTGCACCCCATCTACCAGCCGGGCGACTACCTCACCAAACCGGTGCTCGACCTCGGCCAGGTCAGTCTTGCGCTCACGCACCGCCCGGTAGACCACGGCGGCCACCAGTGAATCCTGGTCCAGCTTGAGGTCGGCCAGAATCTCGGCCATTTCCAGGCCAATCCGGTAACTGCTGGTCCCTTCGGACCAGATGTTCTCAGCGGCGATCGCCGCCTGCTCGAGATCTTCCGCCCACTCACAGGCTTCACGCAGCACCGCCGGTGACTGCAACGGCACGCGATGCTGGATACGTTCCAGCCAGGCATCCAGATTGACGCTGCCGTCACGATTGATCGGGTGTTCCGCTCTGACTTGTACCATTACCTCGATTCCTCGCCGCTCTGGCGACACTCACTTGTGGTGTCGAAACAGAGCCATGGCTTCCACATGGGCGGTATGCGGGAACATGTCCATGATCCCGACCCGCTCCAGTCGATATCCCGCTTCGGCCAGCAGTCCCGCATCACGCGCCAGGGTCGCCGGATTGCAGGAAACATACAACACCCGACCAACCCCCAGCGCCGCCAAGCCCCGGACCAACTGCTGTGCCCCGTCACGCGGCGGATCCAGCAAAGCCGCGTCCCAAACCTGTCCGGACAATATCTCCGTCACCGGCTTCGACAAGTCCGCCTGGGAAAAGTGCAGACCCTGCAGCGCATTTTTGCCGGCATTGGCCGCAGCCCGAGCCACCATCGCCTCACTGCCTTCGATGGCGCTGACCTGCGCACCCTGGCGCGCCAGGGCCAGGGCAAAATTACCTACCCCGCAAAACAGATCCAGGATCCGTTCACCCGGTTGTGGCGCCAGCCAGTCCAGTGCCTGATTGACCATCCGCTGGTTGATCTCGGCATTGACCTGGGTAAAGTCGCCCGGTGCAAACTCGAAGCATAGCTGCTGATCGGCCAAACGGTAGGCCGGCATCGCCTGCTCGGCCTCGGCCGTCACGCAGCGCGCCGCCTGCCCCTCTTCGCCCTGTAGCCAGCAGTGGGCCAGGTGCGCCCGGGCCAGCGCGCCAAGCGCCTCGACATCAGCCGCCGGCAACTGGCGAATATGCCGCACCAACAATGCCGGCCGCTCACCACCGATCAGCTCGACATGCCCCAGCGCCTGAGGTGCCTGCAAGCGCCCCAGCACTGCCGGCAGCGCCTTGAGCAAGGCTTCAAGCGCAGGCACCAGAATGGGGCACTGATTCACCTCGACCAGCTCGCTGCTACCACGCTGGCGATAACCTACCTGCAAACGCTGCTGCTCCGGCTGCCAGCGCACGGCGATACGGGTACGCTGCCGGTAGCCATATTCCGGCCCTAGCAGCGGCGCTGCCCAGTGCTCTGGTTGTATACCGGCAAAATGTTGCAATTGCTGGGCCAGGGCCTGCTGTTTAATCCTGAGCTGAGTCGCATGTGGCATGTGCTGAAGATTGCAGCCACCGCACAGATCGGCATGCGCGCAGGCCGGAACCTGACGCTCGGAATCACCACCGAGCACCCGTTCCAGGCGCGCCTCGATCAGCTTGCTGCGGGCCTGAACAACCCGGGCTCTGACGGTTTCTCCGGGCAAACCACCCTCGACGAACACCGTGCGCCCCTGCCATTGACCGATGCCCCGGCCATCATGGGTCAGGCGTTCAAGTCCAAGCTCCAGCCGCTGACCAATGGCCGCTGGCGCCTGCGCCTGCGGTGTACGCCGGGCCCGTCCTCGAAATCTGTTCATGGTCAGCTGTCGTACACCCCGGTGGACAAGTAGCGATCACCCCGGTCGCATATGATTGCCACAATCACCGCATTCTCGACCTCAGCACTGATACGCAAGGCCCCGGCCACCGCACCACCAGAGGAAACGCCACAGAAGATGCCCTCTTCACGAGCCAGCCGACGCATGGTCTGCTCGGCCTCCTCCTGCCCCATATCGATCACCTGATCGACCCGGCTGGCATCGAAGATGCTCGGCAGATAGGCCTCCGGCCAGCGCCGGATCCCAGGAATCGAGGCACCTTCCATCGGCTGCAGGCCGACAATCTGGATCGCCGGATTCTGTTCCTTGAGATAGCGGGACGTGCCCATGATAGTGCCGGTAGTACCCATCGAGCTGACAAAATGGGTAATACTGCCCTGGGTATCACGCCAAATCTCCGGACCGGTACCGCTGTAGTGCGCTTCGGGATTGTCCTGATTGCCAAACTGGTCGAGTACCTTGCCCTTGCCCTCGCTTTGCATCTGCAAGGCCAGATCACGGGCACCTTCCATACTTGCCTCGCGGCTGACCAGAATCAGTTCGGCACCATAGGCGGTCATCGCCGCCTTGCGCTCAGCACTCATGTTGTCGGGCATGATCAGGACCATCCGATAACCCTTGATCGCCGCCACCATGGCCAAGGCGATACCAGTATTGCCTGAGGTCGCCTCGATCAGTGTGTCACCCGGCTTGATCGCCCCGCTCAACTCGGCGCGCTCGATCATTGATAGTGCCGGACGATCCTTGACCGACCCCGCCGGATTGTTGCCTTCGAGCTTGACCAGTACGGTATTACTGGTTTGGCCGGGCAAACGTTGCAGGCGAACCAGAGGGGTGTTGCCAATGCAGTCGGCAATGGTGGGATACTCGATATTCATCATTCACCTACATACTCAATTACGTCAGTTTGCCGCCCTCCAGGCCCGTTGACTGGACACTGTTCTGAGGTTAGGCGCTGGCTTGAGGCTGTGCTTTTTTGTCAGTACGCCTATGATACCGACAAACGGGTCTCAGAACCCAGGTGAAACACAAATCGGCACAGAAACTCTCGGTGGTCCGGCGAACGGTGTTTCCCTGAATATTCTGACCCACCCACAACCTGCACGAGAGGTCCCATGAGCGAGATTGGCATCAAGGCCCGCATCCTGTTGATGACCCTGGTCCCGGCCGGGCTTCTGGCAGTGACTCTGGGTGGCTGGTTTGCCTGGCAACAGTCGAACCAGCTGGAACGCCAACTGCTCGAACGCGGACTGATGACCGTCGAGTACCTGCAACGCCCCAGCACCGTGGCCCTGATCCACCAACAGCCCGAAGAACTGAGCATCCTGCTGAACAACGCCCTTAATCACAGTGATGTCAGAGCCGTCAGCCTGCTCAGCCCCGACCAGCAATTGCTGACCCATGCCGGCCCACGGATGATCCCCGGCGCACGCACCCTGGCTACCGACGGGCTGGGCGCTGGCACTGGCCTGCAGGTCCAGGCTAGCGGGGCCAGCAGCCGTTTCACCCTGCCGCTGCTGGCCACCGCCGAATTGATCGCACAATTTCCCGACGCCCTACTGGAAACCGATCAGTTACTCGGCTGGCTGGAGGTCGAACTGAGCCACAGCAGTACCCAGATCCGCCGCTACCAGGGCCTGCTGAGCGCCAGCGCCCTGATCATCATCGGTCTATTGATTACCGGCGGGGTAGTCAGCACCATGGGCCGACGCATCACCGACCCAGTCGGCCAAATCAACGACACCATTGACCGGATCAGCGAAGGCCAGCTGGATGTGCGCCTGGGCGCCACCGGCAGCCGCGAACTGGATGATCTGGCCAATGGCATCAACACCATGGCCCGCACCCTGCAGAGCGCCCAGGGCGAACTGCAGCAGAACATCGACCAGGCCACCGAAGATCTGCGGCAAACCCTGGAAACCATCGAAATCCAGAACATCGAGCTGGACATGGCGCGCAAGACTGCTCAGGAAGCCAGCCGGATCAAATCCGAATTCCTGGCCAATATGAGCCATGAATTGCGCACCCCACTCAACGGCATTCTTGGCTTCAGCAACCTGCTGCAACGTACCGAACTGAGCCCACGCCAACAGGAATACCTGGATACTATTGGCAAGTCGGCCGACAACCTGTTGGCGATCATCAACGAGATCCTCGACTTCTCCAAGATCGAAGCCGGCAAGCTGATCCTCGACAACCTGCCATTCAACCTGCGCGACCTGATTCAGGACACCCTGACCATGCTCGCCCCGGCCGCCCATATCAAGGGCCTGGAGCTGGTCAACATCATCTACCGCGACACGCCACTGGGACTGAGCGGCGACCCGCTGCGGCTCAAGCAGATCCTCGCCAACCTTATCAGCAATGCAATCAAGTTCACCCATCAGGGCTCGGTTTGCGTGCGCACCATGCTCGAACAGGAAGACGAGACCCACGCCCTGCTGAGGATCAGCGTGACCGACACCGGCGTTGGCCTGACCAGCGCTGAGCAAAAGTCACTGTTCCAGGCCTTCAGCCAGGCCGACAACACCCTGACCCGGCAATCCGGCGGTACCGGCCTGGGGCTGGTGATCGCCAAACGTCTGGTCGAGCAGATGCACGGCGAAATCGGCCTGCACAGCAAGCCCGGCGAAGGCTCGGAATTCTGGCTGACGCTGCGTCTCAACAAGTCCAGCCAGGCCGCTGACGACTTACCCGAAACACCGCTGGCAGGCCTCAGCGCTGCACTGATCGAGCCTCAGCTGTTGAGCCGCCAGGCACTGCTGCACGGGCTTGAGGATCTGGGCCTGAACGTTCGCCTGTATGACAGCCCGCAAGCCCTGGAGCAGCAACTTCAGAGCGGAGCCGAGCCACCGGCTCTGGTGTTGCTAAGCTCGCAGCAACCCAACTGCAGCCCCGGCGAACCGCTGAATCTGGCCCGTGAATGGGCCAAGCAACATGACAGCAAGTACATTCTGCTGACCGAAACCAGCGAGCACCTGCCCGAACTTGATCAACTGGTCGGTTCACAATGCCAGGTCCTTTCCAAACCGGTCTGCCAGCGCAAACTGTTCCGCGCCGCCCTGCTGCTCCTGCGCCCGCAGCCCCAGAACGATCCAGCCACAAACCAGCCACGCCAGGAGAACCTGCTCAAGGTTCTATGTGTCGACGACAACCCGGCCAACCTGCGTCTGGTCGAAACCTTCCTCAGCGAAATGGGAGCCCAGGTCGTTACCGCCAGCAGCGGCGAAGAAGCTCTGAGCATTACCGGTGAGCAACGCATTGACCTGATCTTCATGGACGTTCAGATGCCAGGCATGGATGGCCGGCAGACCACTGCCGAACTGCGTCTGCGCGAAGAAATTGCCGGTTGCGATGCGGTGCCGATAATTGCCCTGACCGCTCATGCCCTGGCCGAGGAGCGGCGGCAACTGCTCAAATGCGGCATGAATGACTATCTGAGCAAGCCAATCAGCCCGGAGCAGCTGCGCTACTGCGTGCATCGCTGGACCGGTATCATTCTTGACCCGCTACCCGAAGCACCAGCACCCAATGATGAGCCGCAACCGGAGACCAGCCCTCTAGATGAAGCGCTGCCAGTGCTGGACAACGCCGAAGGCTTGCGCCTGGCCGCCGGCAAGCTAGATTTGGCCGAAGACATGCTGCACATGCTGATCGGCAGCCTGGCGGATGAACGCCGGCGTATCGAACAGGCACTGCAGCAGGAACAGCCAGACGCCCTGCTCGAACATGTTCACCGCCTGCATGGCGCTACCCGCTATTGCGGCGTGCCACAATTGCGTAATTGTTGCCAGGCGGCTGAGAATCGACTGAAACAAGGGCAGAACTGCCGGGCCGAGATCCACCAACTGCTACAGGCCATCGAGCGACTGCAGGCCTGTCAGGCCGATCTGGAACAGCGCTGACCCTAGGGAAACATTGATTAATTACACGCAAGCTCAGCAGCCCGGTTGGTGCTGACCTGTTCTGGACTGTCGATGCCCTGGACGGGCATCGTCAAGCCCCCAGGGATGGGTTCACGGCGTGTCCAGAACAGGTCAGCGACAATTGGGCCAACACCGAAACTGATTTAATCAATGTTTCCCTAGCCGGCGGACCACAGCGCAAAAGCCAGGGCCTGCTCCCGCTCATCACTGAGCGACAGCAGCATGCGCCCGCCGCCGCCCTGCCGCAGTCGCGCCTGAGCCGCGCCGCTCAGCACCACCAGAGGCGCGCCGTTGGCGTCACTGTCGATCTGGATATGCTGCCAGGACATGCCCTTGGCCAACCCGGTTCCCAAAGCTTTGAGAATCGCCTCCTTGGCAGCAAAGCGTTTGGCCAGGAAACGCAGCGGCTGATGATGTGTGGCGTAGCGCTGGAACTCGGCAGGGGTCAGAATACGCCGGGCAAAACGCTCACCCTGACGCGCCACCACCGCCTCGATCCGCGCCACCAACACCAGATCAGTGCCAATCCCGATGATCATCGGCCAGCCGCAGCACTCAGGATCAGCGCCCGCATTTCTCGTACCGCCTCAGCCAGACCACTGAACAGCGCCCGTGCAATGATCGCATGCCCGATATTCAGCTCATTGATTCCGGGGATAGCCGCAATCGGCTCGACATTGTGATAATGCAGACCATGCCCTGCATTGACCACCAGGCCCAGCTTGCGGGCATAGATCACCCCTTCGCGGATCCGCGCCAGCGCCTCGGCCTGCTCAGCCCCCTGGGTGTCGGCATAGTGGCCGGTATGCAGCTCAATGACCGGTGCCCCGGCCTGCTTGGCCGCCTCAATCTGGCGCGGGTCAGCATCGATGAACAGCGACACTTCGGCGCCCTGGGCAGCCAGTTGCTCGACCGCTTCCTGCACCCGAGCCTGATTGCCCAGCACATCCAACCCACCCTCGGTGGTGAGTTCTTCGCGCCGCTCGGGTACCAGACACACATGTTCAGGAGCAATCTCCCGGGCAAACACCAGCATCTCGTCGGTAACCGCTATTTCCAGATTCATCCGGGTCTGCATTACTTCCTTGAGCAGACGCACATCGCGCTCCTGAATATGTCGGCGATCCTCGCGCAGGTGCACGGTAATACCATCGGCGCCAGCCTGCTCGGCCTCGATTGCCGCCTGGACCGGGTCGGGGTAACGGGTGCCGCGCGCCTGACGCAGAGTAGCGATATGGTCGATGTTCACCCCCAACAGCACACGTTGCGGATCAGTCACGGGAAGACTCCTTGTGGGAAACGGAAAACAGTTGTCGGCTGAGCAGCGGTCGCTCACCCAGATGAACGCCCAGAGCCTGGCGCATCAAACGCTTGGCAGTGCGCAAGGTTTCGGCGTCACGCCAGTCATCGGCGGCCATGGCCAGCAGCGCCGACCCAGGCAGTGCCAATGGCGGGACCAGACCCGAGAGCCGTACCAGGCCTTGCTCGAACTGCCAGTGATAATAACCCTGCGCGTCAACACTAGTACCCTCGGCATCCTCGGCAAGACTGAAACCATAGCCCAGAACCTCCAGCAGTTGCCATTCGAAGCGGCGCAGCAACGGCTCAACCGGCTCGGCCTCGGCCAACGCCTGCAGGCTGTTCTGGTAGGCGGCGAACAACAGGGTCTGGGGATCACCGGGGGTCAGTAGCCGTAGCAGCAGCTCGTTCAGGTACAAACCACTGAACAGTGCATCGCCCTGAAGCAGGCGATAATGCCCGGCGACTTCAGCTTGCTGCAGGGTTTTCAGTTCACCGCGCCCACCCAGGCCGACCAGCAGCGGTACGAACGGTTGAGCTGCATTGCCTTTGCGGGCACTACGCGCGCCGCGCCAGACAACTCGCTGCACCCCTTGATGCAGGGTCAGCAAATCGACCAGCGCGCTGCTGTCGCGATAGGGCCTGCTGTGCAGGACATAGGCGGGAGTTAGCGCAAGGTGCATGGGGCACCGATCAGTCGAAGCGGTAACCCAGCGAATTCAGCGCCCGCTCATCATCAGACCAGCCGCGGCGCACCTTGACCCAGAGATTGAGCATAACCTTGCTGCCGAACAGCTTTTGCATGTCCAGCCGCGCTTCCTGGCCAATCTTCTTCAGGCGCTCACCACCATCACCGATGATGATTTTCTTCTGACCATCGCGCTCGACCAGAATCAGCGCGTGAATATGCAGGATCTTGCCTTCCTGCTTGAATTGTTCGACCTCAACCGTGACCTGGTAAGGCACCTCGGCACCGAGTTGACGCATGACTTTCTCGCGCACCAGTTCGGCCGCCAGAAAGCGCGAACTGCGGTCGGTCAACTGATCGTCAGGGTAGAAGTGTTCACTCTCGGGCAAACGTTCGGCAATCAACTGCTCGAGATGCTCGATATTGCGTCCATGCAGCGCCGATACCGGTACCACCTCGGCCTCGGGCAACTGCCCGGTCAGCCATTCCAGATGCGGCAACAGCGTGTTTTTGTCATCCAGCCGATCAACCTTGTTGACCACTATCAGCACCGGGCAGCGCACCTGTTGAATCCGCTCCAGCACCATCTGGTCTTCATCAGTCCAGCGCAGCCGGTCAACCACGAACAGCACCACATCAACATCACGCAGCGCCTGGCTGGCACTCTTGTTCATGTAGCGGTTGAGCGCCTTTTCGTTTTCCTTGTGCAGACCGGGGGTGTCGACATAGATCGCCTGAACCGGACCTTCGGTCTTGATCCCCAGCAGCGTATGTCGGGTGGTCTGCGGCTTGCGCGAGGTGATCGCCAGCTTCTGCCCGAGGATGTGATTGAGCAGCGTCGACTTGCCCACATTTGGCCGGCCAACAATGGCCACATAGCCACAACGGTTCGCGTCAGTCATCGATTTTCTCCACCCCCAGGGCTAGCAAAGCTTCCTGGGCGGCTTGCTGTTCGGCCAGCCGGCGACTGCTGCCAACCCCGAAAGTACGTTCTGATAGCAAGGCAATCTGGCAGTCGACCTTGAAGGTCCGGCAGTGCGCCTCACCGCTACTTTCGATCACCTCGTAACGCGGCAATTCGCACTGACGCGACTGCAGATACTCCTGCAGGCGGGTTTTCGGGTCCTTGTTGTTGTCGATCAGGGTCAGCTCGGCAATGTGTTCCTGCAACCAGTGCAGAATACGCTCGCGGGCGGTCTCCATCCCACTATCCAGATAGATGGCCCCAATGATCGCTTCGGTGGCGTCGGCCAGGATCGATTCACGGCGAAAGCCACCACTCTTGAGCTCACCCGAGCCCAGACGCAGGTATTCGCCCAGCTCGAAGCCCTTGGCCAGCTCGGCCAGGGTCACACCCTTGACCAGCCGGGCCCGCAGCCTCGACAACTGGCCTTCGCGGGCCTGGGGAAAGCGTTGGAACAGCGCCTCGGCGGCGACAAAATTGAGCACCGAGTCCCCAAGAAACTCCAGGCGCTCGTTGTTGCGCCCACCGTGACTACGGTGGGTCAGGGCCAGAACCAGCAGTTCCTGGTCCTTGAAACTGTACCCTATCTTACGTTCAAGTCGGTCTAGCTTGTTGCTCACTTTAAGGGTCTGACAATATGGGTTTCATCAAAATGGACCAGCAGGTCCACGGTCTTGAGCAGCGGCGAGCGCACCTCGTACTTGATCACAACGGTATAGGCGTCGGTCCCGCTGGCCGTCACATTGACCGCATCGTCCATGCGGATATCGCGAATGCTGTTGATCTGCATGCCGCGGCTGATATGGCTATGCATGTCACGCAACGAGTTGATGCTCAACGAAGGGTCGTCATTCACCGAAGTCACTATCTTGCGCAGGGCGAAATGGTCCATGTAGATGGGGATAAGTTTGGCCGCAATGACCAGACCGAAAACGATCAGAGCAATGACTGCCAGCCAACCAAAGAATGACATGCCTTTCTGCGAGTGGCGCATGATGACCTCGTTACGTCCGATGTTGATGTTGTTATCAACCTGCCATGGCTATGTAAGCCAGGCAGGCATTCCTTGCAAGGCTGACCGGATCGAAGCTCAGTTGATCAGGGCAACACTGGAAAAACTCGGCAGGTTGCGCAACTTCGGCTCGGGCCAGTGCATCCAGACCGCGAAGGCCTTGCCTACAATATAGTTGTCGGGAACCATACCCCACAACTCTCGAGGCATATCCGAAGCACTCCAGTAACGGCTGTCGTTGGAGTTGTCACGATTGTCACCCACCATGAAATAATGCCCCTCAGGCACTACCCACTCGCGTGCAGGAGGCGCCTGCGACAGACGCTTGTGGCGAATCAGGTGAGTTGTCTCGCCCAACTGCTCCTGGAATACATCGGCTTCGGCCAGGGCCTGTAACGGATGCCCGGCCGGCACCTCGTCATCGGGCTCAACTCGCAGCAGTTCACGGCTGACCGGCTCACCGTTGACGAACAACTGCTTGTCAGCGTAGACCACGTGATCGCCGGGCAAGCCAACCACCCGCTTGATGTAGTTGATCCTGGGGTCATTCGGGTAGCGGAACACCATCACATCCCCACGCTGCGGATCCCCAATCGGAATTACCTTGGTATCGAGGACCGGCAGGCGAATGCCATAGGAAAATTTGTTGACCAGAATGAAATCACCAACCTCCAGGGTCGGCTTCATCGAGCCGGACGGAATCTGGAACGGCTCGACCAGAAAGGAGCGCAGCACCAGCACCACCGCCAGGACCGGAAAGAACGACTTGGAGTACTCAATCAGCAGCGGCTCTTTGCCCAGCCGCTCCAGCGTCTGCGGATCGGCAATGTCCACCTGGTTCTGATAGCGCTCCTGCGCACGACGCCGGTCGGGAGCCAGCAGGAGCCGGTCCAGCAGTGCCAGCAATCCCGTGCCAGCAACCGCAATGACCAGTATCAGCGGAAAATTGAAATGCATATCTGTCCCTGGTTATTGACTTAGCTGTCTACTTTCAACACCGCCAGGAACGCGTCCTGGGGAATTTCCACGCTGCCCACCTGCTTCATACGTTTTTTACCGGCCTTCTGCTTTTCCAGCAGCTTCTTCTTACGGCTGGCGTCACCACCGTAACACTTGGCCAGAACGTTCTTGCGCAGCGCCTTGACCGTCGAGCGAGCGACGATCTGCCCACCGATGGCAGCCTGAATGGCGACATCAAACATCTGCCGCGGAATCAGTTCCTTCATCTTTTCGACCAGTTGCCGGCCTTTGTAGGCAGCATTGTCCCGGTGTACGATCAACGCCAGAGCGTCAACCTTCTCACCGTTGATCAGTACATCCAGACGCACCAGCTTGGCAGCCTGGAAGCGCTCGAAGCTGTAATCGAGCGAGGCATAGCCGCGGCTGACCGACTTCAGCCGATCGAAGAAGTCCAGCACCACCTCGTTCATCGGCAGGTCATAGGTAACCTGCACCTGAGTGCCGAGGAACACCATGTCATGCTGCACGCCACGTTTCTCGATGCACAGGGTAATCACGCTGCCCAGGTGGTCCTGCGGCACCAGAATATTGGCCCGCACGATCGGCTCGCGCATTTCCTCGATCATCGACGGATCAGGCAAGTGCGACGGGTTGTCGACGTAGATCACCTCACCACCCTTCTTCACCACCTCGAAGACTACGGTTGGTGCCGTGGTGATCAGATCCAGGTCGTACTCGCGCTCCAGGCGCTCCTGAATGATCTCCATGTGCAGCATGCCAAGGAAACCGATGCGAAAGCCAAAGCCCAGTGCATCGGAACTTTCCGGCTCGAACTGCAAGGCCGCGTCGTTCAGGGTCAGCTTCTGCAGTGCTTCGCGGAAATCCTCGAAGTCATCCGAGCTGACCGGGAACAGGCCGGCGTAGACCTGCGGCTTGACCCGCTGAAAACCAGGTAGCGGATCGACGTCAGGGGTATTCGACAGGGTCAGGGTGTCGCCCACCGGAGCGCCGTGAATGTCCTTGATGCCAGCAATGATGAAACCCACCTCACCGGCTTTTAGATCAGCGGTTTCTGTGTGTTTGGGATTGAATACGCCAACGCTGTCGACCTGATGCACCTTGCCGGTCGACTTGACCAGCACCTTGTCGCCCTTCTTGATCCGGCCATGCTTGACCCGCACCAACGACACGACCCCGAGGTAGTTGTCGAACCAGGAATCGATGATCAGTGCCTGCAGCGGTGCCTCAATCTCGCCTTCCGGGCTGGGAATAGCCTGAATCAGGCGCTCCAGCACATCCTCGACGCCCAGACCGCTCTTGGCCGAACAGGCCACTGCGTCGGTTGCATCGATCCCGATCACGCTTTCGATTTCCGCCTTGACCCGCTCCGGCTCGGCCTGGGGAAGGTCGATCTTGTTCAGAACCGGCATCACCTCGAGCCCCTGCTCGATTGCGGTGTAGCAGTTGGCGACCGACTGTGCCTCCACACCCTGGGCGGCATCCACCACCAGCAGAGCGCCTTCACAGGCCGCCAGCGAGCGGCTGACTTCGTAGTGGAAGTCAACGTGGCCGGGCGTGTCGATGAAGTTGAGCTGGTAGGTCTTGCCGTCACGCGCGGTGTAATACAGGGTCACGCTGTGAGCCTTGATGGTAATCCCGCGCTCACGCTCAAGATCCATGGAGTCGAGCACCTGCTCGGCCATTTCCCGCTCGGTCAGGCCACCGCAGATCTGGATGAAACGGTCAGCCAGGGTCGATTTGCCGTGGTCGATATGGGCAATGATCGAAAAGTTACGAATAAGACTCAGGTCACTCACGGCGCGGTTCATCCAGACTAGATTGCCAGGCATGGCAGTGGGCGGGGCAGGCTCCCCAAAACAGCCCGCGAGTGTACCTGATTACGCCGTAAGGCGCTATCGCAAGGCCGACCACGGAGCCACATCCGGCGACGGATACAGCACCATTGGTCGGCTTGTGGGTGACGGCCTATTCGGCCAGTCTGAAAGTAATGTAACTGGCCCGTCCCTGGCGGATTACCCGCATGGAAATCGAGCGATTATTCGGCAGCTCCTTGGCTGTCTGCTCAAAGGCGCCCACCGAATCGATCACCTTGTTGTCAAGATTGGTAATGATATCGCCAGGACGCAGCCCGACCATGGCACCCGGGCCTGGCCGCACTTCACGCACCGCCACACCAGCACGCACATCCAGGCTCTGTTTCTGTTCATCGCTCAGCTCGACCACGGTCACGCCCAGACGGTTGTCGGCTGCGGCCGGAGCACCGGGAGCCGGACCACCCGACGCGGCAATGCTATCGTCGTCCGGCAATGCGCCAACGGTCAGTTTGATGGTCCGCCGTTTCTTGTCGCGCATCACCACCACATTGGCCTCGGTACCCGGCCGGACCCGGCCCACCGCATGCGGCAGGTCGGAAGACATGACGATATCCTGGCCATTGAACTGCAGGATCACATCACCAGCCTGCAAACCGCCCCGATCAGCCGGACCATCGGGCTGGGTCTGGGCAATCAGCGCTCCAGCCGGACGCGGCAGACCAAAGGACTCGGCCAGATCCTTGTTGACCTCCTGAATCACCACCCCCAGCCAACCGCGCTGAACACTGCCGTCACGCTTGAGCTGCTCGACCACGTCCATGGCGACATCCATCGGAATCGCGAAGGATAGCCCCATAAAACCACCGGAACGGGTGAAGATCTGCGAATTGATGCCGATCACCTCACCATCGAGATTGAACAGCGGACCACCCGAGTTACCCGGATTGATCGCCACATCGGTCTGAATGAAAGGCACATAGCTTTCATTTGGCAGACTGCGGCCCTTGGCACTGACGATACCGGCAGTTACCGAATAGTCGAAGCCGAACGGCGAACCGATTGCCAGTACCCACTCACCTGCCTTCAGGTCAGCCGACTTGCCGATCTTGACCACTGGCAAGTCGCCGCCGGCATCGATTTTCAACAGTGCCAGATCAGAACGCGGATCGGCCCCGACCAGTTCGGCCTGCAGTTCACGGCGATCAGACAGACGCACGAAGATCTCGTCGGCGTCGGCGATCACATGATTATTGGTCAGGATATAGCCGTCCCGAGAGATGATGAAACCCGAGCCCAGCGACTGCGGCTGGCGCTGCCGGGGCGCCTGCTGAGGTGTCTGCGGAAAACCCCGCTCGAAAAACTCGCGAAACAGCGGGGGCAGGCCTTCCAGGTCAGGCATGCCGGGCACCATGCGCGAAGCCCGGTCAGGAATGTTCTGACGCGTACTGATATTGACCACCGCTGGCGCGGCATCTTCAACCAGCTCAGTAAAATCCGGCAGGCCTCGGGCAGCCATGGCAGCAGACTGCCAACCCAGCACCAGTATCCCAAAGGCAACCACTACCCAGCGTTGCACAGACAGCATAGACACCTCATCTCCTTTGCTCATCAAGGTTTATCAAGCCTTGTTTCAAGCGCCCTGTTCACCAAGCCCCTGAACCACAGCTGACGACTGCGACCCAAGCACCCTCAGCACCTGCGGCTGCAAGGCCGGATCATGGCGGCTGCGTCGGTCATGCCAGCGCACCAGCAGCAAGCCCAGCGCCAGCCCCGTCACCGCCGCAGCGATAATCGCCGGCTCCTGCCAACCCAAAGCCTGGGCCAGCAGCGCCAGGACAAAGAGCCCGGCCAGCGGCACGGCGTAAACCCAGAGCGAGCTTTTCACCAGTGCATCCTCTGGCACCCCAATCAGCACCTGATCGCCAACCCTGAGAGACTCATCAGACAACGCCCGGACAAAGCCACGCCGGGCTCCCGACCCCAGCTTCTGCAACAAAGCCTGACCGCATCCGGCGCGCGCCTGACAACTCCCGCAGGTACTGCGCCGCACAGTTTCAACCCAGACCGCTCCAGGCTCGACACTCAGTACCCGCCCTTGCTCTTCAATCATGGCCGGTGCCGCTCCACCGAGTCACCCAGCGAAGCTGCGATCCGCTCGGCTGCCGCCGGCGGTATTTCACCCACCACCGTGGCCAGGTAGCTACCGTCGGCCAGCAGCAAACGTCGACTGACCGCTACTGTTGGCCCGAGCTGGGCGCGCAGATCATCAGCCAACCCATCCTCGCCCAAAGGTTCAACAAACAAGGTAAAACGCGCCAAACCATCGGTATAGACATTGGCGCTCAGGAAGCGTTCGCCATCATCGACCAGCCGTACGTCACGGTGCCCCAAGGCAAAGCCCGGCGGCAGCCAACCAGGCTGAAGATCCGGCCCGGCACTGGCCGCCACCGACTCCTGCGGCTTGAGCGGCAGACAGGTGGAGCCTGCACGCACAGCAGCCGCATCGGTACGACCAAAACTGATGGACGTGAACTGAAAACGCTCAAGCAAAGCACTGCGATCACTGATCAACAGCGACTTGAGCAGCAGCCCGGTGTCATTATCCAGATACAATTCATAGGCGTAGCGGAATGCATCCCGGGGCTGAACAGCGATGACGGTCACCGGCCGCGAGGCGACCCGCGTAGTTCCCAGCACCTGGAGCACATACCAGTTGTGCAGCAACGCTGGCTGCTCGGCGACCGGACCCGCATCCTTCCAGGTGATACCGGGGGGTATCGAACTGGCGCACAGCAACTGACCGTTGCGCCGCACCCATTCATTGGGCGGACCATCGGTCTGAAGCAAACGTTCGGTAGTGGTATCACCGTCAACCTGTCGCCAGATCTGGTGAGTGGAAAAACTGCCAGTGCGTTCATAGACAAACGCACCCTGATAATTTTGCTGGCTGGCGGCTTCGGCCATGCGCGCCAACCAGTTTCGCGCCTCGTCAGCCTGCACACCCGGCGCTGCCAGCAGCACCGCCAGACAAGCACCTCGCAGCGTGCGACCCAGTATTACCACTAATTACCTTCCAGGCTCGCGGCGCGAGCATAAGGCAACAGGTGCGGAGTGGTGAACTGGGCACTGTGCTCGGCATGCTCACGCAGATAGTTGCCAATACGCTGTTCGTGCCAGGCCGACGGGGCCTGCGGATCGGCATTGACGCCAGAGGACTGAGAGAAGCCAGCCAGAACCGCGCCCCCCGACTGACGACCGGACAGCGGTGCTGGGGCCATGTTTGGCGCATTGCGCTCAGCGACGATCACCGGCTCACCCGGGGTCACGTCCTGATTGACCATGCGCACCCCAACCAGCACCGCCAGGGTTACCGAGGCAGCCACAGCCACCTGCCCCATGCGCGGCCACCAGGCGGCACGCCGGGGCTCAGGCTGACTGGCGACCGGAGTCGGCTCATCGGCCAGGGCAGCGGCAATCCCCGCAGACAGGTCAACCTGCCCCTGCCAGGGTTCCTTGTGCATCACCGCCCGCGCCAACTGATAGCGCGCCCACGTGTCACGCAAGGCCTGATCCTGCTCACAGGCTTGCAGCACCCGTCGCACTTCCAGCTCATCGGCCTGATCATCCATGAGCGCGGAGAGAGACTCCTGCAAGGATTCGCTTCTCATTGCTGTACCTCTGCTATAGGCCCCGGAGGGCTCGCTGCATCATGCCATTCAATCCGCTGCTCAGGCTTCGAGCAAGGGCTTGAGGGCTTTATCTATTGCCTCGCGCGCCCGGAAAATACGCGACCTTACGGTACCTACCGGGCAGTCCATCACAGCGGCAATGTCTTCATAACTCAAACCTTCAAATTCACGCAAGGTCAGAGCGGTTCGCAAATCGTCCGGCAACTGGCGCAAGGTGTTGTTGACCACCTGCTCAATCTCGTCACGCAGCAGATCGCGTTCCGGCGAATGAATATCCTTGAGGGCACTGTCCCCCTCGTAATATTCCGCCTCGTCGGCGGCGATATCAGAATCTGGCGGACGCCGACCACGGGCGACCAGGTAGTTCTTGGCGGTATTGATCGCAATGCGATAGAGCCAGGTGTAGAAGGCACTATCACCGCGAAAGTTCGCCAGCGCCCGGTAGGCCTTGATAAAAGCCTCCTGGGCCACATCCTGCGCCTCATGGGCGTCATGTACAAAGCGCGTCACCAGCGCCAGAATCTTGTGCTGGTACTTGAGCACCAACAGATCGAAAGCTCGCTTGTCACCGCGCTGTACACGTTCGACCAACTGCTGGTCGCTAGGTTCGGTCATGCTGACGCCCCATGGCTGTCAGTCGTTCGACCCGCCTTGATGTGGTAGACCCGCAATGTAACCAAAAGTTCTCCCCTCACTCAGGTTCAGGCATAGGAGCCCGGAGCACCGCAAAAGTTCCATACGGCCATCATGCCGCTGCCTGCATAATAGCAAGCCGGGCACGGCAGCAGAAACAACGACGCGCCGACTCATGCATCCAGACGGTATTGCAGCCCGCACGCCTTCTATATACTACCGACTCGGCCAGCACCAAGCTGCTAACGGCAGCAGGCCCCCAGCCACGATTTTAACGGACGCACCTCGATCTATGAGCCACAGGCATGAATACGATGTACTGGTAATCGGCAGCGGCGCTGCCGGCCTGACCCTGGCCCTGCACCTGGCCGAGGATTTGCGCGTGGCAGTCCTGAGCAAGGGCCAGCTGTCCGAAGGCTCAACTTTCTGGGCCCAGGGCGGGGTAGCTGCAGTACTCGATGACCATGACACCGTCGACGCCCATGTCCAGGATACCCTGGTGGCCGGCGGCGGCCTGTGCCATGAAGACGCAGTACGTCACATCGTCGGCCATAGCCGTGATGCAATCGGCTGGCTGATCGAACAGGGCGTGCCCTTTACCCGCGAACGGCGTGAAGATGGTAGCGAAAGTGACGATTTCCACCTGACCCGCGAGGGCGGCCACAGCCACAGGCGCATCATCCATGCTGCCGACGCTACTGGCGCAGCAATTTTCAATACATTACTGCAACAGGCCCAGGCTCACAGCAACATCGAACTACTTGAAGACCGGGTAGCAGTCGACCTGATCACCAGCCAGAAACTTGGCCGCGGTGGCAAGCGCTGCCTTGGCGCCTACATTCTCAACCGTCAGAACGGTCACGTGGAAACCTTTAGCGCGCGCTTCACGGTGCTGGCCACCGGTGGCGCCAGCAAGGTGTACCTGTACACCAGCAACCCTGACAGCGCCTCAGGCGACGGCATCGCCATGGCCTGGCGGGCCGGTTGCCGGGTTGCCAACATGGAATTCAATCAGTTCCATCCAACCTGCCTGTACCACCCCAAGGCCAAGAGCTTTCTGATTACCGAAGCCCTGCGCGGCGAAGGCGCGCTGCTCAAGCTGCCCAACGGCCAACGCTTCATGCCGCGCTTCGACGCCCGTGCCGAGCTGGCCCCGCGCGACATTGTCGCCCGCGCCATCGACCATGAAATGAAACGCCTGGGGCTTGATTGCGTATATCTGGACATCAGCCACAAGCCGGCCGAGTTCATCCGCAGCCACTTCCCGACCGTGTACGAACGCTGCCTGACCTTCGGTATCGACATCACCCGCGAACCGATCCCGGTAGTACCGGCAGCGCATTACACCTGCGGCGGGATTGTCGTCGACCAGAACGGGCGTACCGATCTGGACAGTCTGTACGCGATCGGCGAGACCAGCTTCACCGGTCTGCACGGTGCCAACCGCATGGCCAGCAATTCGCTGCTCGAATGCATCGTCTACGGCCGCACCGCCAGTCAGGACATTCTCAGCTGTCTGGACCAGACCCAGCTAGCCAGCGACCTGCCGCGCTGGGATGAAAGCCAGGTCACCGACTCAGACGAAGACGTGATCATTTCGCACAACTGGGATGAGTTGCGGCGGTTCATGTGGGATTACGTGGGAATCGTGCGTACCACCAAGCGGTTACAGCGCGCCAAGCACCGGGTCGACATGCTGCGCGCTGAAATCCATGAGTTCTACAGCAACTATCGGGTCAGCCGCGACCTGCTGGAACTGCGCAATCTGGCACTGGTGGCCGACTTGATCATTCGTTCGGCAATGCTGCGCAAGGAAAGTCGCGGCTTGCATTACACTCTCGACTACCCGGCTCAGCTAGAGCAGGCCGAAGACACTATTCTGCAGCCGCCCAGCGCTGACGACTGAAACGCAGGCGCAGACGCAAACGCCGCAAGGCATCCTCGGACGCCGCGTCGGCCGGCAAAATCACCGAGACCGGACGCCAGCGTCCGGGCTCACGCAGCCGTACCACGGTCAGGAAGGCACTGACATAGGTATCGCCCTGCAGGCTTACATCAGCCTCGGAACCATCGCGCCGCAACACATGCCAGCCCTGACTATCGAACCGCAGCCCGGTTATCGACTGAGCATGTCGCAGACTGACCTGCCGGGGCCACAGCCATAGGCAGTAGCCCAGCACCAGAACAATACCCAGTAGCACCCCCAGCCCCGGCAAGGCGCTGCGATACAGCGCCAGGCAGGCCAGCAGGCTCACGACCAATACCAGCCCTCCCAGCACACGGGAGGGCTGGCGTCGTAATAATAGATATTCAGTTGGGCTGTACACGATCCAGAATCATCCTCACGATGCGCTTGAGGTCCGGATCTTCCGGTTCGCCACGCTGCATGAACCAGCCGAACATGTCCTGGTCCTCACACTCAAGCAATTTGTGGTAGCGGGCCTTGTCCGCCTCATCTAGCCCCGGGTAGGCCTCCTGCAGAAAGGGAACCAGCAGCACATCCAGCTCCAGCATGCCGCGCCGGCTGTGCCAGTACAAACGTTTCATTTCTATATCGGCCGACATCAACATCTCCACACCGGGTTGAAAGCTATGCATTAAACATCATTATAACCTCAACACTGGAACTGGGCCGCACTGACAAGCCAGCAGCCCTGCCTTATGATGTTAGGATCTACCACAAGCCATGACCGACATGACCGCCATTATTGAGCCCCTGCACACCCGCTTCGCCACCTGCGAGCCTGATCATGAGCCCGCCACGGCTCTGACCCTGCTCAGTCACGAGGCCATCCTGGAGATCTCCGGCCCCGATGCCGAGCGCTTCCTGCAAGGGCAAATCACCTGTGACATCAGCCACTTGCCAGTTCCCGGCAGTACGCCGGGCGCGCGCTGCAACCCCAAAGGGCGGATGCAGTCGAGCTTTCGGCTGCTGCGCAGTGAGCCCGAGCACTATCTCTTGGCGCTGGAACAGTCACTGCTAACGCCACAGCTGGCCGACCTGAACAAATACGCCGTCTTTTTCCGCAAGGCCCGCCTGGAAGACGCCAGCCAGTACTGGTGCCGACTCGGGCTCTGGGGTGAACAGGCTGACCGGGCTCTGGAGCAAGCCGGACTGGCCGTACCCGAAGCTACTGATATCCCGAGCCAAACCGCCCAAGGACTGGTGATTCGCCTCAGTGACGGCGCCTATGAGCTATGGCTACCGGCCGACAAGGCCCCAACCGTACTCGAGCAGCTGTGCCAACAGGCCACTGCTACTCACCTCAACCAGTGGCTGCTGCGCCAGATCCGCGCCGGAATCGGCCAGGTCATGGGGCCAACCCAGGAAAGCTTCATTCCGCAGATGCTCAACCTGCAACTGCAGGGCGGCGTCAGTTTCAGAAAAGGCTGTTACACCGGCCAGGAAATCGTCGCTCGCATGCAGTACCTGGGCAAACTCAAACGCCGGATGTTTCGCTTGCTGCTGGCCGGAACCGCGATACCACCGCCAGGCACACTGATCGTCGAGCGCGACAGCGGCAAGCCAATCGGTGAACTGGTTATCGCCGCACGTACCGCCCAGCGCGTGGAAATGCTGGCCGTGCTACAAAAGGATGCGGCACAATATGCCACTTTGAGTCTGGCCGATGCCGACGGGCCGCTGCTGACCCTGGCCGACCTGCCCTATGACCACGAACTGGCGGCCACCGAAGCCGACAACGCCTCCGAATAAGGGAAACTGCATGACCGATCTGGCCCAACGCGTTCAAGACGAACTGATCGACGCCATCAACAAGGATCAGTTGACGCTACCCACCCTGCCGGAAATCGCTCTACGCGTTCGCGAAGCCGCCGAAGACCCGAATGTCAGCATTCCCTTTCTGGTCAAGGAGATCAGCAACGACGCCGCACTCAGCGCGCGCCTGATCAAGGTAGTCAACAGCCCGCTGCTGCGCAGCCGGAGCGAAATTACCGACCTGTCGATGGCCGTCAACCGCCTGGGCATCACCTATACTGCCAACCTGGCCACCGGCCTGGCTATGCAGCAGATGTTCCAGGCCACCTCCGACGTGATCGATCGCAAAATGCGTGAAGTCTGGGCACGCAGCACTGAAGTCGCCGGCATCAGCCACGTATTGTGCCGGCATTACACCCGGCTCAAGCCCGACCAGGCCACCCTGGCCGGCCTGGTTCACCAGATCGGTGTATTGCCGATCCTCAGCTATGCCGAGGAAAACAGCCAACTGCTGCGCGACTCGATCAGCCTGAATCTGGTCATTGAGCGCATCCACCCGGTCCTGGGCGACAAGATTCTTGAGGCCTGGGACTTCCCAGCGCCGCTATCGAAGGTACCCAGCCAGCACCTGGACTTCGCCCGCAACTCGGCCACGGTCGACTACGCCGATATCGTCCAGGTCGCCATGCTCCATGGGCTAGCCGGCAGCGAGCACCCATTCGCCCAGATGAACTGGAATCAGATCCCCTCCTTCGCCAAGCTCGGCATCAACCCGCTCGGCGAGGAAGAGGAAGACCTGTCAGCAGAGATGGAAGCGGCGACCCAACTGCTCGGTTGAACGGCCCTTACCGCCATTGCGAGGACTGCTGCATCGCCACGCTCCTCGCAATGGCAGATTCTCAGTATGTAATCAGCGGTTACGCCATTGCGGCGGCCGCTTCTCCAGAAACGCGTTGACCCCCTCAAGGGTATCCTGCAGCTCGAACAGATCGACAAAGCGCTCGCGTTCGTCCGCCAGCAGACTGTTCAACGGCTGACTCCGGGCACCCTGGATCAATTGCTTGCAAGCCTTGACCGCTCGCGGCGACTGACGCCCAACCTGGGCGGCCAGATGCAGCGCCGCCGGCACGGCCTGCCCTTCCTCGACCACCTCCTCGACCAGACCAATGCGTTCGGCCTTGACCCCATCGATGCGCTCACCACACAGAATCATCCGCTTGGCCCAGCCCTCACCCACCAGCCAGGCCAGCGCCTGGGTTCCACCAGCACAGGGCAGCAGCCCAACACTGGCTTCCGGCAAGGCCAGTTGCACCTGACGCTCGGCAATGCGAATATCGCAGGCCAGAGCGCACTCCAACCCACCACCCATGGCATAACCATTGATCGCGGCAATCGACACTCCGGAAAAGTCCCGCAGCGCCTCAAAGGCCAGACCGAACCAGCGCGCCATTTGCCGGGCCTGGGCCCGATTACCCTCAGCAAACAGCTTCAGGTCGGCACCGGCTGAGAAAAACCGCTCGCCACGACCGGTGATCACCAACGCATAAATCTCCGGATCGCTATCCAGATGCTTCACCAGTTCATACAGGCCGTGCAGGGTATCTTCATCCCAGGTATTGGCCGGCGGGTTGTCGATGGTCACCAGCGCGGTATGGCCCACCTTCTGGACCACCAGCATCTTGGTCTTGGGTACCAGCGCGGTATAGGGTTGCAGAGCATGTTCCATGGCGGTTCTCCAGGCAGGTTCAAACTGCCTCAAGGATAAGCCATAACCCACCGGACCACACAACCTTCGGGATCAGGGCAGACGCCAATCGATCAGGGTCAGGCCATGTTCTTGCAGATAACGGTTGGCGGCCGAGAAATGACCGTTACCAAGAAAGCCGCGATGAGCCGACAGCGGCGAAGGGTGTGGCGAGGCCAGCACGCAATGGCGGTCAGAGTCGATATGCGCACCTTTTTTCTGTGCGTAGCTGCCCCAGAGCATGAACACCAGATGTTCACGCTGCTCGTTCAGCACTTCAATGATCCGCGAGGTAAAACGCTCCCAGCCCCGGTTGGCATGCGACCCGGCATTGGCCTGCTGCACGCTCAACACCGTATTGAGCAATAACACGCCCTGGTCGGCCCAGCTTTGCAGGCAACCATGGCCGGGAATGGGGTAGCCAAGGTCACGCTGGATTTCCTTGAAGATATTCTGCAGCGACGGCGGCGGCGGCACACCCGGCGGCACCGAAAAGCTCAAACCGTGGGCCTGCCCCGGACCGTGATAGGGATCCTGACCGATGATCACCACCTTGACCTGCTCCAGCGGCGTGCTGTTCAGGGCATTGAACATCAGCGGCCCAGGCGGAAAGATCACCTTGCCTGCACTTTTCTCGGCCTGCAGGAAACCGCGCAACTGCTGCATGTAAGGCTGCTCGAACTGGTCTGCCAGAACCTGTTTCCAGCCCTCATCCAGTTGCACGGTACGCTCAGTCATCCGCGCCTCCCAGTACCGGCACCGACTGCGCTTCACAACGCACCACCCGCTGGCGACCATCGACCAGCACCCCGGACAGAGCATTGTGCCGCCGCGAATGCAGCACCAGCACCCCATCCACACACTCGGCCAGGTAATCGGCCGGGGTACCACGCAACTGCCCCTGGGCATCGGCTACGGTAACCAGATCAAAACTGGCCAGCTCACGCCCCTGATCATCCTGGGTCAGGTTCAGATAGCCATACAGGTGCAACACCGTCACAGTGGCAACGACCGTGGCAAACGCGGTCAAAATCATGGGTATCTTGTTGGCTTCCTGAATCCAGGCCATGCGAAACTCCGTTACAGAATATTGGCGTAATCGGCCTCGATCCGCTCGAGGCTGAGGTTGGTAAGAAATCCGGAAAAGCACATCCAGGCGCTCAGCGCATTGAGATCAGCAAACGGCTCAGGCAAGTAGCGCGGCGGCACCACCAGACCTTCGTCCACCAGTTGCCCCAGGGTGCGCATATCCTCCAGCGTGGTCTTGCCACAGAACAGCAGCGGAATCTGCTGCAGCTTGCCCTTGCGCACCGCGAGCTGAATATAGTTGTACGTCAGGATAAAACCCTTGAGGTAGGCCAGATCCTTGGTGAATGGCAGGCCAGCGCTGCTGGAGCCACGAAACACCCGGCTGGCGTTGGCATAACTGTCCTCGCGGCTGTAACCCTCGCCACGATAGAACTCGAACACCTCAAGGAAGTTGGCCCCGGACTCGGCCAATTGAATCGCCCGGGTACGGTTGGTCAGCTTGCGCAGCCGGGCCGGATAGGAGGCAAAGGTAATTACCTCCATCAAAATCGCCAGCCCTTCCTGGGTCACGGTCGAGGACGGCGGCCCTTTGGCCAGAAAGGTACAGATCGGCTGGTGCTGACCATTCAGACTGGTCGCCACATGCACCATGCCTTCATGCACGGCGAGAATTTTCAGATCGCGCTGATTGAACATGGCATCGCTGCGAATCTTGATGTAATCGGCGCCAGCGGCAGCATCGGCAACGATGCCATCGGACTCGAACACCCGCACCGCCTGATCATCGGGAAACGCCTGATTCATCCTGTCCTGCAGAATCGCCACCGCTTCTGGTGCTGCAATAGTCTTGGGCTCCCGGCCCAGGTCGTTACCGATATTGCTCAAGGACTCACTAAGCATGATGCCCAGGTCGGTAATGGTCGGATCGCCAGCGTGGAACGCGTCCGAAGCCGAGCCATAGAGTTCCTGGGAGATTCGCCCGAACTCCGGCGTGCCGCGCCCTTCAAGCATGCGGATGACCATGCGGTATTCGCGGCACATGCGGCGCATGATCTGGCCGACCGGGCTGAAGGTGCCTAGCTGGCGGGTAATGTCGCGCTCGATGTCCTGAAACAGTTGCAGGCGCTCGGCCGGATCGAAGCTCAGCGGGCGCTGGGCATAGTAATCGGCATCCACTGGCGGCAGGCTCTTGCAGCGTTTGCGAAAGAACTCCTCGCGCACACTGTCATCCCACTTGATCGCATCCAGCACCCGAATCGGCGCCTGCGCCTCCACAAGCCGATCGGACAGGCTGCGGATCACCAGTTGATATTGCTCGCTCTGTTTGACTGCCATGACCGGAATCTCTGAATGACGAGCGTTGACATTACGGGGCTTGTTTGTTGGGTGCAATGCCCTGCCGAAGGCCGCTCATTGTGGACACGCCACAAGTACATCCCTGTAGGCTCGGCGATAGCCAGGGATGGCCATCGTCGAGCCCCAGGGATGGCTTGTAGCGTGTCCGCCATAGGCCGTCCCCAGGCGCGCCAGCACATCACTCCAGGGATCAGGGTTTCCTTGCACGGACCAGAGCAAACGCCACCAGCTCAGTGATGCTCCGGACGCATATGCGGGAACAGGATCACGTCGCGGATCGACGGCGAGTCAGTCAGTAGCATCACCAGGCGGTCGATCCCGATACCCTCGCCGGCGGTCGGCGGCATGCCGTATTCCAGGGCACGAACGAAATCGGCATCAAAGTGCATGGCCTCATCGTCACCGGCGTCCTTGTCGGCCACCTGGGCATGGAAACGCTCGGCCTGATCCTCGGCGTCGTTCAGCTCGGAATAGGCATTGGCGATTTCACGGCCACCGATGAACAGCTCGAAGCGATCGGTCACGCTCGGATCGTCATCGCTGCGGCGCGCCAGAGGCGAGACCTCAAACGGGTAGCGGGTAATAAAGGTCGGCTGCTCCAGCTTGTGCTCGACCAGTTCCTCGAACACCATGGTCTGCAGCTTACCCAGGCCCTCGAAGCCCTTGACGTCAGCACCGGCCTTTTTCGCGATCGCCCGGCACTTGTCCAGATCGCGCAGATCCTCGGCGCTGATCTCGGGATTGAAGTGCAAAATCGAGTCGAACACCGACATCCGCGCAAACGGCTTGCCGAAATCGAACACCTTGCCCTGATAGGGCACCTCGGTAGTACCCAGCACCGCCATGGCCAGCTCGCGGAACAGCTCCTCGGTCAGGTCCATGTTGTCTTCATAGTCGGCGTAGGCCTGGTAGAACTCAAGCATCGTGAACTCGGGGTTATGCCGGGTCGATACGCCTTCGTTGCGGAAATTGCGATTGATCTCGAACACCCGCTCGAAACCGCCGACCACCAGCCGCTTCAGATACAGTTCCGGGGCGATGCGCAGGAACATCGGCAGATCCAGCGCATTGTGATGGGTTTCGAACGGTTTGGCTGCGGCACCGCCGGGGATGGTCTGCAGCATTGGCGTTTCGACTTCGAGGAAGTTGCGCTCGGCGAGGAACTTGCGGATGTGGCCGATCACCTGCGAACGTACCTGAAAGGTGTGGCGGGTGTCCTCGTTGACGATCAGGTCAACATAACGCTGCCGGTAGCGCTGCTCGGTATCGGTCAGACCGTGGAACTTGTCCGGCAGTGGCCGCAGCGACTTGGTCAGCAGTTGCACGGCGGTCATGTGCACATACAGGTCGCCCTTGCCGGAACGTGCCAGGGTGCCTTCGGCAGCGATGATATCGCCCATGTCCCAGGTCTTGATCGCTTCCAGGGTTTCAGCAGGCAGGCCCTTGCGGTCGACATACACCTGAATCCGCCCACTCATGTCCTGAATGACCATGAAAGCGCCACGGTTGAGCATGATCCGCCCAGCCACCTTGACCGGAATCGCCGCAGTTTCCAATTGCTCCTTGCTGTGCTCGGCATAGGTCTTCTGCAGATCACCGGCGTAGCTGTCACGGCGGAAGCGGTTGGGGAAAGCGTTGCCCTTGGCCCGTTCGGCGGCAAGCTTTTCCTTGCGCAGGGCAATCAGGCGGTTTTCTTCCTCGTGATGGGCTTGCTGGTCATGCTGCTGATCGGTCATGTCGGGTCTTCCTGGGTAAAACACGTAATAGAGTTGGCCTGGCGGGAGCTTAGAGCCCCTGCTTCAGGCTGGCCTCGATATATTCATCGAGATCGCCATCGAGCACCTTGTCGCAGTCGCTGCGCTCGATACCGGTGCGCAGATCCTTGATCCGCGACTGGTCCAGCACGTAGGAGCGGATCTGATGGCCCCAGCCGATATCCGACTTGCTGTCTTCCAGCGCCTGGGCGGCGGCGTTGCGCTTTTGCATTTCCAGCTCATAGAGCTTGGCACGCAGCATCTTCATCGCAGTATCACGGTTGGCGTGCTGCGAACGCTGGTTCTGGCAACTGACCACGGTGTTGGTCGGCACGTGGGTGATCCGGATTGCCGAGTCGGTGGTGTTAACGTGCTGACCACCGGCACCGGAGGAGCGGTAGGTGTCTACCCGCAGATCGGCCGGATTGATGTCGATTTCGATGTTGTCATCGATTTCCGGCGAGGCGAATACCGCGCAGAACGAGGTATGCCGACGGTTGCCGGAGTCAAACGGGCTCTTGCGCACCAGCCGGTGCACACCGATCTCGGTACGCAGCCAGCCAAAGGCATATTCGCCGCGTACATGCACGGTGGCACTCTTGATCCCGGCGACTTCACCTTCGGACAATTCGACAATTTCCGCCTCGAAGCCGTGCTTGTCGGCCCAGCGCAGATACATGCGCAGCAGCATGTTGGCCCAGTCCTGGGCCTCGGTACCGCCAGAGCCGGCCTGGATATCCAGGTAGCAGTTGTTGGCGTCCATCTCGCCGCTGAACATGCGCCGGAATTCGAGCTTTTCCAGGCTGTCCTGCAAGCGCTGCAGCTCGCTGACGATGTCGGCCACGGCAGCCTCGTCGTTTTCTTCAGCAGCCATTTCCAGCAGTTCGGAGGCATCCGTCAGGCCAGCGTGCATATCGTCCAGCGTTTCGACGATCTGCGCCAGTTGAGCCCGTTCACGGCCCAGGTTCTGGGCACGCTCAGGGTCATTCCAGACGCTTGGATCTTCGAGTTCACGCTCGACTTCGGTCAGACGATCACGTTTGTGATCGTAGTCAAAGATACCCCCTGATGGTCTCGGAACGACCACGCAGATCTTTGATGTTGTTCAGAATCGGATTGATTTCCATAGGTCAGACAGCCCGCTCGGGAAAAAGCCGGCATTGTAGCGGAAATCGACCGCCCCGTGCAGTTTCTCCATGACCGAAGGCGGTTGACCGCAGCGCTACCAGCCTTGACCCAGATCAGAGAAGTTCCAGCCAGAGCGCCTACACTAAGGAAACACTGTTTGCCATGAACAACGGAGTCATACCGTGAGCCAGCTGCTTCCCGATCAAGCCACCCTTGACCAGCATGCCAATGACCACCCCAGCTTTGCCCAATGGCGCGCCGGTTACGGGGTCATTGAGCACAGCTCGACGACCCAAGCTGCCGCCTTCCGGCTTGCCCATCAACTGGTCCAGATGCACTGTCAACCCAGCCTGGATGCGGTCTACCAGCAACTCAGGGCTCTCGACCTGCTGACCAGTGCCGGCCTCTGGCTGGTGGTCCACATGACCTACGCCAAACGTTGCCATACCGACGGCAGCCCGCTGCCGGCCGAAGATTTCAAATCCCGGCCAGAAGGCCATACTGGCGGCGCCTTGAACATGGTGCCGGGCTACGCCGCCTATCTGGCGCTGAACAACCTCACCGGCCAGACCCGCAGCTGGCTGATGGGCCAGGGTCACTGCGTGGCGGCCATCGATGCACTCAACGTGCTGACCGGCAACCTGCATCCGGAACAGGCCGAGCGCTACCAGGGTGATCAGGGCCTTCATCTATTGTTGCGCGACTTCTACGGCTATACCCAGTTACCCGACGGTCGCCCGGCCGCACCTCTCGGCAGTCACGTCAATCCTTACACCGCCGGAGGCATCAGCGAAGGTGGCTACCTGGGCTTTGCCGAACTGCAGTATGCACACATGCCACTGCCCGGAGAAACCTTGGTGGCATTTCTCTCCGATGGCGCTGCCGAAGAGCAACGCGGCAGTGATTGGATACCCCGCTGGTGGCGTTTCGAAGATTGTGGCACGGCCTTGCCAATCATGATCGCCAATGGCCGGCGCATCGAACAACGCACTGAACTGGGCACCCTGTCCGGTCTGGAAGGCTTCGCTGAGCACCTGACTCGCTGCGGCTTCGACCCGATCCGGTTTGACGGACGCGACCCGACGGCCTTTGTCTGCGTGCTGTTCGAGATGGAGCAGCGCCTGGGCCGACGCGTGCATGAATATCAGCATGGCCTGCTGCATTACCCGCTGCCGATCCCCTATGGCATCGCCGAAACAACCAAGGGTTTCGGCTTCTATGGCGCGGGTGAAAATGCTGCCCACAACCTGCCATTGCCGGGCAACCCACGGCATGACGAGGCTTCGCGCGAGCTATTCAATCAGCATGCTGCCAAGCTTTGGGTCGAGCCCGAACAGCTGACCCAGGCATGCCTGCAACTGAGCCGGCATGCCGAACAACAGCGTCCGCTGGAGCGCGACCACCCACTGACGCAACGCCACCCGGCTGAGCCGCTGATCCCGGAAATTGAATGGAGCAGCGATGAGCGCTCGGCGATGCAGGCAGTCGATCGCTTCTTCGTTGCGCTGGTGCAGGCCAACCCCGAGCTGCGAGCCCGGGTCGGCAACCCGGACGAGTTGGCCAGCAACCGTCTGGGCGGCGTGCTCGAAGCGCTCAAGCACCGGGTCAGCGAGCCGGAAAGCGCTCTGGAGGACATCCACGGCCAGGTGATCACCGCCCTTAATGAGGAAGCGATTGTATCGGCCTGCCTGGCCAACAAGGGTGGCCTGAATCTGGTGGCCAGCTACGAAGCCTTCTGCGTCAAGATGCTCGGTGCAGTCCGCCAGGAGCTGATCTTCGCCCGGCACCAGAAGGAAGTTGGCCGGCCGGCTGGCTGGCTTGGCTTCCCGCTGATCGCCACTTCGCACACCTGGGAAAACGGCAAGAACGAGCAGTCACACCAGGACACAACCTTCTGCGAAGCCCTGCTGGGTGAAATGCACGATGTAATGCAGGTTGTGTTCCCGGCCGACTACAACAGCACCCTGGCGCTACTGCCGCAGCTATATCTGCAGCGTGGTCGTCTGAGCTGCCTGGTGGTAGCCAAGCGTGACCGCCCGAGTCTGCTGACACCGCCACAGGCCCGCCAACTGGCCCGCGATGGCGCCTTGCTGCTGGCAGAGTACCAGGCCAACGGCGAACCGCTGCTGCTGATCGCCAATGGCGCTTATCAACTGGCGGAGATGCAACGCGCCGCGCAACGCCTGAGCGAACATGGCCAATCCTGGCAACTGGTCTATCTGCAGGACCCAGGCCATTTCCGCATCCCGCGTGATGCCCACGAGGCCAGCGCCTGCGCCAGCCCGGAGTTGCGCGAAAAGCTGTTCCCGGTCGAGATCAGCCGCCGGGTCATGCTTTGCCATATGCGTCCGGAAGTGATGCGTGGGCACCTGGCCAATCTGCTACCGCGCTTTGAACGTAGCCGGGTGCTGGGCTATATCAATCGCGGCGGCACTCTGGACGAAGCCGGCATGCTGTTCGCCAACCGCTCAACCTGGGCCCACGTAGTCGCCGCCTGCGCTGAAGTCTGCGCGGTCCCGGTACAGCACTGGCTGGATGAGGAGGAGTTGCTGGCAGTTCAGGGACTGGGTAATCCGCATATCCTGCGTTAAGGAAACACTGATTAAATCAGCTTCGGTGTTGACCCAATTGTCGCTGATCAGTTGATCAGGGTCGGACGCAACAGGTCGGCACCGGCTACGGGGCCGGCCAGACTGGCCAGCACCGGCTCAAGCTGTCGGGCAGACTGCGGCCGACTGAACCAGTAGCCCTGAACGAAGTGACAGCCTTCCTGATCGAGAAACGCCATCTGTTCGGCGGTTTCGATCCCTTCGGCAATCACATCCATCTCCAGCCCCCGACCCAACCCGATGATTGCCCGACTGATAGCCTTGAGCCGTTCGTTATCGGGTTCCATGGACACGAAGCTCTTGTCGACCTTGATGATATGTAGCGGGTAACGGTGCAGATAACCCAGCGAAGAAAAGCCGGTGCCAAAATCATCAAGGGCGATGCGCACACCCATGCTCTCCAGCTCGCGCAGCGTCGCCAGCGTTTGCGGACCGTCCTGCATCAACAGGCTTTCAGTAATTTCCAGCACCAGACTGCTGGCCGGCAGGCCGGTCTCGGCCAGAATCTGAGCGACCCGCTCGGCGAACCCCTGCTCAAGCAACTGGCGACTGGACAGGTTGACCGAGCAGCGCAGCCCAGGGTATCCGTGGGTCTGCCAGGCCCGCACCTGGGTGCAGGCCTGACGCAGCACCCACTCACCGACCTTAACGATGTCACCGGTCTCTTCCAGCACCGGAATAAACTCATCCGGGGCCACCAGCGCCTCGTCCTGCCACCAGCGCAACAAGGCTTCCACCCCAATCACCCGCGAACGTCCGGCGGCAACCTTGACGATAGGCTGATAGAACAGTTCGAACTGGCCCCGCCCCAGCGCCTCGCTCAGCGCGGTTTCCAGATTCAAGCGCTGGTGCACTTCCTGCTGCAGGGTTTCGTTGAACAGCGCCAGTTGCGACTTGCCAAACGCCTTGGCCCGGTACAATGCCAGGTCCGCCTCGCGCAGGGCATCCTGCTGCTGGTCCTGGCCCTTGAGCGGAGCCACCCCAATACTGGCGCTGATATTCAGCCGCCGGCCACCGGCAAGCAGCGGATAATGCAAACTGTGCATGATCCGCTTGGCCACATGCTCGGCATCCGCCGCCCGGGCCATGTCATCCAGCAACACCACAAACTCGTCACCGCCAAAGCGGCACAGGTGATCACCGGGGCGAATACAGCGCTCTATCCGGTTCGCCACCTGAACCAGCACCTGATCGCCGATCTGATGCCCCAGACTGTCATTGATCAGCTTGAAACGGTCCAGGTCAATGAACAGTACGGCAGCATAACGGGCACCGGGCTTGGCCTGGCGCTGCAAGGCCTGCAACAGCAGCTCATTCATGCGCTGGCGATTGGGCAAACCGGTCAAGGGGTCATGCAGCGTGGCATGAGCCAGTTCCTGTTCCGTGCTCTTGCGCTGGGTTATATCCGACTGCGAGCCGGCCAACAGGCGTTCGCCATGCTGATCCACCGACAGCAACCCGCGGATCAGGACCCAGACCAGGCGGTCCCAGCGATCACGAACCTGACATTCAATATGCAGGAACGGCTGACGCCCTTCCAGATGCTCGGTCACGGCTGCAGCAAAAGCCTGCCGATGGCCTTCCGGCATGCGCTCAGCCCAGGCGTGTAGCGTGGCAGGTGCCGTGGCAGCGTCCAGCCCCAGCATCTGTAGCCAGCGCTCGGACAATTGCAGGCGGTCATCATCTACATGCCATTCCCAGAGCCCGTCGTTGGCTCCGCGTACAGCCCGCGCATAACGCGCCTCACTGTCTTCCAGCGCCAGCCGGCTGGCGGCTGCATAGGTGTCGACCGCCAGGGTCATGTCGAAGAACACCGCCTTCATCAGGCAGCGATACAGCCGCGCCGCCAGTTCGGGCTGATCCGGCCACTGGCCGAGCAAAGCCCGGTGCATGAAGTTCAGGTAAAAGTGATAGGCGCCCAGATACCACTTGGATTCGACTTGCTCACGCTCATGGGTCAGCCCCACCAGAATGCGCAAACGGGCATATTGCAAATCGTAAGGGCCACGCAACAACTGTCCGTAATAACGCAGTTGATGCTCTTTCAGGCGCACCAGAAGTCCGGGCCGGGCAAACTGCGCAGCCGGTGAGTCAAAGCCCTGCAGGTGCTCATGCAGGGCCTCTACACAACGCTGATGCATGGTATCGAGCTCGGCCAGATGAGGGCTCAGTTCGGCCTGCCCCCCCTCCTCCAGCATCAGCAAACGCATACGCCGCTGCAGCTCAGCCGCGTTCAACCCGAGGCTGCGCTGCATTTCCTCCAGGCGTTTTTTCAGGTCAGGCACTACCCAGGCTCCCCCCGCCAAGAGCATGCCCCCATGCTCCACTTAACGCTGTCGACTGACGTATTGCAGTCTCGATTTTGGCAAAGGGCTATCACACCCCATTCACGCCAACCCCGTCAATCCCCCGTTTTAGGCTGTTCGACGAACGCGCTTCTCCAACTCCAGCACCAGCAACACCACCACCCCGGCCAGAGGCGCCAGGATCAATGGCCACAGGCCCAGGCTTTCGGTGGCGAACAGCGCCTGCATCGGTGGGCTGTAGGTGAAGGCCAGTTGCAGCGCCGTGACCGCCAGCACCACAATCCATACCGCCGGCGTGCCGAGCACTCCACGCAGTGTCAGTGCCGGGCTGTCCAGATAACGCACGGCAAACAGATAGAACACCTCCATCGCCACCAGGGTGTTGACCGCCAAGGTACGCGCCGCATCTTCCCCCATACCGGCATGCATAGCCCACTGGAAGGTGGCGAAGATCCCGCCAAGAAACAGCAGCGAGACCAGCACGATACGCCAGACCAGAAAACTGTCGAGGAATGCGGCCCTGGCCGAACGCGGCGGTTTGCGCATCACATCCGGCTCGGCGGGCTCAAAGGCCAGCCCCATGGCCAGAACCACCGAACTGACCAGGTTGACCCAGAGAATTTGCAAGGCGGTGATCGGCAACGTCAGCCCGATCAGCAACGCCACTACCAGACTGGCGGCCTCGCCGCCATTGATCGGCAGCAGGAAGCTGATGGCTTTTTTCAGGTTGGTGTAGACTGTCCGCCCTTCTCGCACCGCTGCGGCAATGCTGGCGAAGTTGTCGTCGAGCAGTACGATATCGGACGCCTCACGGGCCGCTTCCGACCCCTTGACGCCCATGGCAATACCAACATCAGCACGCTTGAGCGCTGGTGCATCGTTGACCCCATCCCCGGTCATGGCCACCACCCCGTGGGCGGACTGCAAAGCCTGAACCAGCCGCAGCTTGTGCTCCGGACTGGTCCGGGCGAACACGTCGACCTCCTGAGCCAGAGTCAGCAATTGCTGATCATCCAGCGCATCCAGCTCCTGCCCGGTGGCAACCCGCTCGGTATTGCGCAACCCAAGGCGCGCGGCAATCGCCCGGGCAGTCAGGGCATGATCGCCAGTAATCATCTTGACCCGAACCCCGGCCTGATGACACTCGGCTATGGCTTCCATGGCTTCCTGGCGCGGCGGATCCATCAACCCAACGATCCCGATCAACTGTACGTCACTGGCCAGGTCATCACCAGACAGCACCGTCTGGCTGGACGCTACCGGCTTGCGCGCCAATGCCAGTACGCGCAGGCCCTGCTCCGCCAGCATCTCGACTTGCTTCAACCATTGCTCTGGCTGCAACGGCTGGGCGTTGCCCTGCTCGTCCAGTTGGCTATCGCACAACGCCAGCAACCGTTCCGGAGCGCCCTTGAGCAAAATCACACCATGCCCGTGATGGTCATGATGCAAGGTGGCCATATAGCGCAGATCGGCATCGAAAGGTATTTCATCGACCCGTGGCCACTGCCCGGAATAGGCCTTGGTATCCAGCCCAGCCTTGGCCGCCAAGACCAGCAGGGCCCCTTCCATCGGGTCTCCGAGCACTTGAATCAGGTCACCCTTATGCTCCAGTTGCGCGTCATTGCACAGCAGCGCCGCTTGGGCCAACGGCTCCAGCAGTGGCATCGGCGGTTCCGCGGCAGCCTCGCCAATCCGGCCATCAACAATGTAACCGTCACCGCTGACCGGATATTCACGTCCGGCCAGCACCACCGCCGCGACCATCATCTCATTGCGGGTCAAAGTGCCGGTCTTGTCCGAGCAGATCACCGACACCGCACCCAGGGTTTCAATCACCGGCATACGCCGCACTACTGCCTGGCGGGTGGCCATGCGTCGTACACCAATCGCCAGGGTAATGGTCAGGATCGCCGGCAAGCCCTCGGGAATGGCTGCCACGGTCAGCGCCACCACCGCCATGAACAGCTCGACCGGTGGCCGGCTACCGAACAGCCAGCCGGCGATAAACACCATGGCCCCAGCCAGCACAATCACCAGCGACAGGTACTTGGCAAACCGGTTCATCTGCTCAAGCAGGGGTGTCTGCAGCACCGTGAGCGTATCCAGCAGCCCGGAAATGCGGCCGATTTCGGTGGCTTCACCGGTGGCCACAACAATCCCTCTGGCCGTGCCGGCCCGCACCAGGGTACCGGAATAGGCCATTCCCAGCCGGTCGCCCAAGGGCGCATCTTCAGCCTGGGCTTCAACCGTCTTGTCCACCGCCACCGACTCCCCAGTCAGCAGCGCCTCATCGACCTTGAGCCCATGTACCTGATCCAGGCGCACATCGGCTGCTACCCGGTCTCCTGCTTCAAGCAGCAGCAGGTCACCCGGTACCAGCTCGGCAGCATCAATCCGTCGACGCTCCCCTTCACGCCAGACCGTTGCCTTGGGCGCCAGCATGTGGCGAATGGCAGCCAATGCCTGCTCGGCCCGCCCTTCCTGGATAAACCCGACTACCGCCTGCAACACCACCACGGCCAGAATCACGCTGGTATCCAGCCAGTGCCCAAGCACCGCAGTGACTGTCGCAGCCACCAGCAGAATGTAGATAAGCACATGCTGAAACTGAGCCAGCAAGCGCCGCCACAGTGGCCGTGGCTTGACCCCGGGCAGGCGATTCTCTCCGTACCGGGCAAGACGCTCAGTCACCTCAGGAGGGCTCAGCCCCGACGATGTGCAGTTCAGCGTGTCATAGACCTGCTCAACCGGCTGGGCATGCCAGGGCTGGGGGCTTTGCGGTTGATCCATCATCTGTCTCCATAAGTGCAAGTTAGCCTCGATTGCACCTCGACAGCCTTGTCGACGCATTGGCCCAAGTCAAGATTCCGCCCGATTATCCGGTCATCAGTTGCGCCAGCTTTTCAGCGATCATCAAGGTTGGTGAGCAGGTATTGCCCGAGGTAATGCTCGGCATGATCGACGCATCCGCCACCCGCAGCCCGCTCAAGCCATGCACCCGAAGCTGATGATCAACCACCGCATCGGGACCACTGCCCATGGCGCAGGTGCCAACCGGATGAAAAATCGTCGTACCGATCTGCGCGGCAGCCGCCGCCAGCTCCTCATCAGTCTGATAGGCTGGTCCCGGCTTGTACTCCTGCGGCTGGTAGGGCTGCAACGCCGGAGCCGCGACAATGCGTCGGGCCAGGCGAATTGCCGCCGCCGCAGTGCGCAGATCCTCTGGATGACTCAGGTAGTTGGGCTGAATTAGCGGTGCCTGGGCCGGATCGTGGCTGGCGATTCGCACATGCCCACGGCTGTGTGGGTGCAGATCACACACCGAGGCAGTGAAGGCTGGGAACCGATGCAACGGCTCACCAAAACGCTCCAGCGATAACGGCTGCACATGAAACTCCAGATTAGCCGCCGGCTGTTGCGGATCAGAACGGGCAAAGGCGCCCAACTGACTCGGCGCCATGGCCAACGGACCGCTGCGCCTGAAAGCATAACGCAGCGCCATACCCAGCTTGCCATGCCAACTGGCGGCCAACTGATTGAGGGTCAGGGCATTGCTGACCTGGTAGATCAGGCGCAATTGCAGGTGGTCCTGCAGGTTTTCGCCAACGCCGGACAGGACATGATGCACCGGCACCCCGAGCGATTCGAGCAATCCCCGAGGGCCAACCCCGGAGCGTTGCAGCAAGGCTGGCGAGCCTATCGCGCCAGCACAGAGAATGACTTCTCCCCGGCACTCCAGATCAAGCACCTGATCATGCCAACGCACACTCAGACCCTTGACCCGCCGCCCGCTGAAGTTCAGGTAAAGTGCCTCGGCTGAGGTCAGCACGGTCAGGTTGGCGCGTTTGCGGACCGGTTGCAGAAAGGCCTTGGCGGCATTCCAGCGCACGCCACTGCGCTGATTGACCTGAAAATAGCCGCAGCCCTCGTTGTCGCCGCTGTTGAAGTCGTCGACCGGCGGGATGCCACACTGGGCAGCGGCCCGTTGAAAGTCATCCAGCAGGGTCCAGTGCAGCCGCTGATTTTCCACCCGCCATTCGCCATCGCCGCCATGCATTTCACTGGCTCCGGCAAAATGACTTTCACTGCGCTTGAATAGCGGCAGCACCTCCTGCCAGCTCCAGCCGGGATTCCCGGCCGCTGCCCAAGCATCATAGTCACGCGCCTGACCACGCATGTAGATCATGCCATTGATCGACGAGCAGCCACCCAACACCCGACCGCGCGGATAACCCAGACTACGACCACCCAGCCCCGGTTCAGGCTCGGTCTGATAGCACCAATCGGTACGAGGGTTGCCAATGCAGTACAGGTAGCCAACCGGGATATGAATCCAGGGATAGTCATCACGACCGCCAGCTTCCAGCAGCAGCACCCGCTTGTCTGCCTGGGCGGACAACCGGTTGGCCAGCAGGCAACCCGCCGGACCGGCCCCCACAATGATGTAATCGTAACTGCTCGCGCCTGGGTTCATGATCCACCACGCTTGTTGTTTTACTTTAAGCGTGGCACACATCCTAGGGGACGCAAATGACTTGGCGGGGATGGATCACAGCGGCTGAAGATACCTGACCATCAGTTGCAAACTCTGACGTCCACGATACTCGTTTATGTCCAGGCTATAGGCCAGACGTACTCGCTGAATGCGCGGATTGGGCCAGACTTGAGGATCAATATTGAAGGCAATCGCATCCAGCACTTCAGTGCTGCCTGGCGGTTGCAGCACCATTTTCAGGTGGCGCTCGCCAACCAGCCGCTGCTGGATCAATTGAAATTCGCCATGAAAGCCCGGCTCGGGAAAGTGCTGCCCCCAGGGACCGGCTTCGCGCAGTTGCGCGGCCAGTTCGAGCCGGAATTCGCTGGCCGTCAGTTCGCCGTCAGACAGCAGCCGGCCGCTCAGGTCCTCGGCGCTGAGCTGGCGCCGGACCTCGACATCGAAGGCTGCCCGAAACGTCTCGAAGTGGGCCCTGGGCAAGGACAACCCGGCCGCCATGGCATGGCCGCCGAACTTGCTGATCAGACCGGGGTTGTGCGCCGCTACGGCATCCAGCGCATCACGAATATGCAGCCCGGCCACCGAACGGGCCGAGCCCTTGATTTCATCATTACCGGCATCAGCAAAGGCAATCACCGGACGGTGATAACGGTCCTTGAGCCGTGAGGCAAGAATGCCGATCACGCCCTGGTGCCAGTCCGGATCGAACAGGCACAGCCCAAATGGCAGTTGCTCGGCATCCAGACTCATCGCCTCCAGAGTAGCCAGCGCCTGCTGCTGCATCTCACGCTCGATGCTTTTGCGCTCGCGGTTGAGGCTATCCAGTTCACGGGCCATTTCCCGGGCCTGGTCCTCGGACTCGGTCAACAGGCACTCAATGCCCAGGCTCATGTCGTCCAGACGTCCGGCGGCATTGAGCCGTGGCCCGAGAATGAAACCAAGATCGCTGGAGCTCAGCCGCCCCATCGGCCGCCCGGCCACCTCCAGCAGCGCGCGAATACCCGGCCGACAGCGACCGGCGCGGATCCGCGCCAGCCCCTGATGTACCAGAATCCGGTTATTGGCATCCAGCGGCACCACATCGGCCACTGTCCCCAGTGCCACCAGATCAAGCAACTCGCCCAGATTCGGCTCGGGCCGCTCAGTGAACCAGCCCGATTCGCGCAATGCCGCGCGCAATGCCAGCATCACATAGAAGATCACCCCGACCCCGGCAATTCCCTTGCTGGGGAATTCACAACCTGGCTGATTGGGATTGACGATGGCGTCGGCTGCCGGCAGTTGTTCGGCCGGCAAGTGATGATCAGTGACCAGCACCCGCATTCCGGCGGCCCGTGCTGCCGCTACCCCGTCGATACTGGAGATGCCGTTGTCCACGGTCACCAGCACGTCGGGCTGATATTGCCGGGCCACGGCGACGATTTCCGGGGTCAGACCATAGCCATACTCGAACCGGTTGGGCACCAGGTAATCGACCCGCGCCGCACCCAACGCCCGTAGCGCCAGTACCGCTACGCTGCTGGCGGTGGCGCCATCGGCATCGAAATCGCCGACAATCAGCAGCGACTGACGCTGCTCCAGCGCCTGCTGCAACAGCGCCACCGCCGCATCAATGCCCTTGAGCAGGGAATATGGCAACAAGGCCTGCAAACGCCGATCGAGTTCGGCTGCGGAGCAGACACCACGGGCGGCATACAGACGGGTCAACAGCGGTGGCAGCTCACCCAGGTCAGGCAGCCGCTCGGGCAACGGACGGGACTCGATACGCATCAGAACCTCAGCGCTCGCCCTACAACCATTCCAGACTCAGTTCATGCTGGGCCTGGGCATCGCTGACATAGATAACGCCGTCACTGATCATCACGCCCCAGTCAATACTGCGTGGCAAGTCAGTGGCCAGCGCCTCCAGCGGCTCCTGCTCAACCACCGCGATGTTCAGATTCTTGAGCATGGCCGCCGCCGAACCCACTTTGCTGGCCCACACCCGGGTGTTGCCATAGGCTAGCAATGACACCCTTTCGGCCCGCCGCGAACACCAGGTCAGACGGTCTGCATCCGGCAAGCCCACTTCAATCCAGTGCATGACCCGACCATCCAGACTTTTTTCCCACAGGGCCGGCTCATCGGTATCCGACAACCCGCGACCAAAACTCAGCGCTTCGTTGTACCACAGGGCGTAGGCCAGAATCCGCACCGTCAGCCGCTGCTCGGTCTCGGAAGGATGACGCGCCACAGTCATGCGCAGATTTTCGTAGACCCCGCGATCAGTATCACTGAGGTTGAGATTGATCTTATAAGGCGTGGCTTGCAGGGCCATGAGATGCGTATCCGGAGCTGGGTGGGCGGCCAGTGTAGCGCAAAACCACCCCCGCAGTGGGGGTGGTCGCACGAAGGAAACACTAATTCAATCAGCTTCAGCGCTGGCCCAGGGCTCGCAACTGTTCGGCAATGCTGACCAGTTGCGCCACTACCCGGTTGCCGACATCTTCGTCGCTGCCGCCCATAGCCTTGTTGCGCATGAAGTCGGCCTTGATCCTGGTCCAGCGCTCAGCCTGCTCCGAAGTCAGGTTACCCCGCAGCTCAGCCAGCTTAAGCAGGTTCTCCTCCGCCCCGGTGGTCAGCAACTGAGCCTCGCCCTGATAATGATCGGCAATCAGTTGCAGCAGTTCTTGCTCATTCATCACCGGCGAAATCTTCTCCGCCAGCTTGTTCATGTTGCGGTAACTGCCCTGCAGGCGGAATGCCGGCTCGGTACGGTAGCGATCATCCTGGGCGGCACTGGCGATGTACTGCTGATTGACCCGGAACACCACATCACGCACCTGCATCATCCGCTCCAGGGTAGCCACGATCTCGTTGATCTCGGCGGTGCTGTAGCTGTGACTCAGCTCATTGCTGGAGAACGGCTTGCCTTCAGCCTTGGCAACAAACCGATAGACATCCTGCATGTCGCGAGTAGCCAACGGTGCCAGCACCGGGCTGGAGGTCAGGCTGTTCTCGATGTAACTGAGTGCGAACACCTCCTGCATGCCGCCCAGGGTGTCACCCAGGTTGTAGATGTCGGCGCGGTTGGCCAGCATGTCGGGAATCTTGAATACCTCACCGGATTCGGTATAGGGGTTACCGGCCATTACCACACAGAACTTGCGCCCACGCATGTCATAGGTGCGCGTGCGTCCTTTCCATACCCCTTCGATACGCCGAGTACCATCACACAGGGAAATGAATTTCTGCAGAAACTCCGGATGGGTATGCTGGATGTCGTCGACATAGAGCATGACGTTGTTGCCCATTTCCAGCGCCAGGTTGAGTTTGACCAGTTCCTGCGCCGAGGTCGCATCCGGGGCCTGGGCCGGGTCCAGCGAACGCACTTCATGCCCCAGCGACGGCCCATTGATTTTCATGAATACCAGGCCCAGGCGATGGGCCACGTACTCCATCAAGGTGGTCTTGCCATAACCGGGCGGTGAAATCAGCATCAACAAGCCAGTCAGATCCGAACGGCGGTTCTCTCCGGCGGTGCCCATCTGCTTGGCCAGGTTGTCACCGATTACCCCAAGATAGACATCGTTGATCAGCTTGTTGCGTACAAAGGAACTAAGCGGCCTGGGCTTGAACTCGGACAGCCGCAAGTCATCGCGCTGCTGCTGGATCACCGCCTGACGCAGGCTCTGATAGCGGCGCAAACCAGGCAGGAAACGCTCGCGGTGATAGCGCAGCCGAGCAAAGAAGTCGTCCACCGCCAGGTCCATACAGCCCTGACTGATACGCGGGTGCTCGCCCAGCAGCTGTTCAACCCGAAACTGCAGGTCAACCTCGGTTATCCGTGCAGTCAGTCCGTCAGCGAGCAGTGCCAGGGCGACGGCCTCCGGAATGTAGGCTGCCAGCCCCGAATACTCGGGGGCCTGACAGAGCCCGCGCAACCAGTTGTCCACCAACCACCAGCGCGCCCCCGGCCGGCCATCCAGACGCGCCAGCGCCTGCTGATAGTCATCCCAGATGGCGGCTTGCTCAAGTCGCTGGCGCAAGCCTTCGAGCAGCTGTTCGGCATACTTGCTGAACAGCCATTCGTGCGACTCGCCAGCCAGCACCAACACCAGATACTCGGCCGCCTCGCCGAGCCCTTGCTCGGCTGTCTCCAGCCCCTGCTCCTCGCACCACTGACGCAAGCTCTGGAGCACTTCCTGCTGCAGTTGCCGCAAACCGTCATCAGGGCCGAACAACTGACGGATATGCAGCGCGCTGCGAGCACGCTGCGGCCAGTGGGCAGAGGCCTCATCCTGGCGGCACTGACTCCAGAAGAACACCGCCTGGCCCCGCGCGTGCGGCGAGAAGCGCAGCAAACCAGCGCTATCTCGCAGCGGCAACAACTGCGCCAGAATCAGCGCGGCATCATGATCGTGGATACCTTTTTCATAGCCTTCGCGATAGCGCGGGGTGGCGAAATCGCGCAAGGTCCGGACCAGTTGCTCAGGGTCCAGCAGTTGCCCATGCAACAGTTCCAGGCTCAGACCATGCTCACCTGCTTCGGCAGCCGCCAGCAACTCGCCGGCCAGGTATTCGGCGCGATACAGTTGTGCAGACTCAGACTCCAGGGCCACCTGCCAGAACTCACGCAGTTGCTCCAGTTCGGGGTGTACCAACGGCTCCAGAAAGTCAGTACCGGTCAGATGCAAATGCAGGTGATCGCCGCGCGGCATCAGCGTCAGATCGAGTTCCTGGGTATTGACGCTGAAGCGATGACGCGGCCCCAGGCGAATGATATTGCCGCCGTCCTCGAACAGCTCACTCTTGTCGCGTAGCCCCCGCACGGCCTGATCCCTGGCTTGCTTGAGCCGGGCTTCGACATCATCAGCCTTGACGTTATCCTGCAGCTCGCGCAAGCGCTCGGTCAGCTCACGCAGCTTGAGAATCAGCGGATCGGAGGCAAAAAATGCGTTCAGCTCATCGGCCTGGGTAAAACGCGCGGTACGCCGGCCAAGGCTATCGATAATCCGCAGCGCCGCATCCAGCAAACCCTGGGCCCGACGCTGGCGTTCATCGACCAAAGCCTGGCGATGGGTCTCGAAGGTTTCCAGCAACTCTTCACGCTTGGCCAGGATATCGCCGAGAAACTCCTCGTGATCGCCAAACCGGCTTTCCAGCTCCTCTAGCTGTACCAGCAAGCGCGACAGTTGCTCATCACAGCGCTCCGGGTCACGGGCCTGCCCCAACGCACTGGTGATCCCCTGACTGAACAGCCGGAACTGGGCCCCGAACTGCGCCACCTGCTCGGCTGAACCCAAACTGCGGCGCTGTTGATCCGCCCGCGCCCGGGCCTGGTTGAGTCGGGCATAGACCTCGGAGATCGACTCGACGATCGCGGTACGCTGGGTGGCATCATCGATCTGCAGCGAGGCCATCAGCCCCGACAGCATGTCGAGATCGCTCGCCATCGTCTCGAAGGCCTGGAGATGCTCGCGCAATTGCGCCACGCTGACAGCCTCACGGGCCTGCTGGTCGTGCTCCTGCAACGCCTCGACATAGGGCTGCAGGGCGGCATCACTGGCAAGAAACGCAGCGGTGGCGGCGGCAACCCGCTCCTGGGATTCGAGCAGTTGCTGTTCCATCTCATCGATGCGGGCGACATCGATATAGCGGTAATCACGAATCGTCAGCAACTGACCACGCAAGGCATTGATGCCATTGAGCGCGCTAACGTAATCCTGCACCTGCTTCCAGTCATCGCTGCGCAGACTCTCATTGAGGGTCCGGAAACGCGTCTCGGCCTCAGCCATTGCCCGGCCCGACTGCTGACGAATGCTTTCAACCTTCTCGAACTCATCGAGTACCAGCTCACCGGTGGCGGCAATCTCGTGCAGTACCGATGCCAGACCCTGACAGTGCGGGTCATCCAGCCAGTGATAGGCATCGAACAGCCGCCGGGTATTGATGCACAGTTGCGTATAGCGCTGAATCGACACCTCAGAACTGTCGATCTCGCGGCTCAGATTGAGCAGTTCGGAAATCCCGCGAACCAGCTCGGGGTTGCCGATGCGACCGAAGAAACCACTGCGTTGCGGCTGGCGAGCGGCGAACTCGTCGGAGCAGAACGGCGTTTGCCAGATCTGCATCGGATGAATACGGGTCGGCTCATCACCCTCGGCAGCGAAGATGACCATGCGGCCATCCTCGAGCCGGGCATAGCCATGGCCAAAAATCGGGTTCTGCAGCTCACGGCTGATCATGTTGTAGGTGAACAGCGCCGAGCGCCCCTGCTCGGGATGGTAGAAGATGTACTGTACATCCTCACCATTGGGTGAACGCACCGCCCGCTTGAAACGCATGCCCTGCATCGACTGGTCGAAGGCCTTGTGTTCACCGTTCTGCAGATAATAGCCGCCGGGGAAGATGATCCCGTGGTCTTCCGGCAGTTGCACACAGGCCAGACCAATGGCGTCGATGCGCTCGACCTGTCGGGTCAGGGTATTGAAGACCAGATAGCGCCACTGCTCTTCGCGGTAGGGCAACACCTTGAGCAGAATCAGGCTGCCGAGCCTGGCGTATTCGATCTCCGCGTCATCCAGCGACTGGGTTTTGTCGAGCACCGCTTCGCGGTAGATGCCCAGACCATCCTCGGTATTATTCTCAACCTTGATGGTCAGGTTGCCGCCGAGGGTTTCGATGAACACGCTATCGAGAATATTGATGTGCGGATGGCGGCCACTGACCACCATCTCACGGTCGGTCTTCTGCCACTCGAAATCGTAGCGTCCGGGCAGGGAAATATCCCGCTCACCACGGTTGTCGATATAGCGTACCTGCTTGCCATCAACCGATATCGACCAGCGGAACACTCGCACGTCGCTGACCCGGTCACCGATCTGGAAGCACGCCAGCAACTTGCCGTCACGCACCAGCAACTGCAGCAGATGCGTGTTCTTGTAATAGGTATAAAGTTCGTTGAAATCGTTGACGAATCCCGGCTCGGCCAGGAAGCTGCCGGTCAGGCCAACCTGCTCGGCCTCATAACCTTCATCCTGCGCACTCAGCCGATAGAGCGAGAAAACGTCCTCGACGCGGGTTTCCTTTTTCAGGCCGAGAAAGACGTTGTAACCGAACAGCAGGCAATCACCGACCTGTACGATATCGCGGGCAGTGCAGTTGTTTTCGGTACGGATCCTGACCCGCCCGATCACCTCCATGCGACTGCTGCCGAACTCCTCCTGGCGCTGCTGGTTGAGACTGTCGGCAATCTGCCGTAGTTGGCGCCCCTGCTCCTGCAGGCGTCGCTGCAGTACCTCGTAGGCCCCGCCTTCGGCCACCGCCTTGTCCAATACGTCCTGTGTCTGGCTGATCGCCTGCGCGTCCGACATCCTGTTTTTCCTGGCTCAGAAGTGTATGGGTGACAAGGCCCCGGCGTATGCCGGGGCCAGGAGCGACACGTCCGGGATCAGATATCGCCGGAGTTGCTGGCAGCGGCGTGGCTGCCGTTGGCCACGGGAGTGCCGTTGGCCTGAGTGGTGGCCTTGCCGGCCAGCAATCGCTGCAATACGTCCTGTACCACCGGACTCTTGCCAACCACACCTTCGATCGCCTTGCCAACCGACAGAGACTTGGCAAACGAGTTGAAGAAATCGCCTTCGCCGCCAACGATCTCGATTTTCGCCTGACCCAATGCGGTGGCCAGTACCTCGGCCTGATCCTTGGCAATGTCCTTGTTCGCGGCAATGGCGGCCATCGATTCCTCGAAGCCCTTCTCCAACTGCATGCGGAACTCTTCGTGCTGACGGGCAGTGTCGCTGAGCGCGTCCAGGGCACCGAACTTCTTGCCCAGACCCTCGGCTTCGGCATTGAAGCGCTCCAGCAGCACTTCGGCTTCGGCCAGACCCTGATCCTTGGTAGCGCGCGCCTTGGCGACACCCAGCTGTTCTTCGCCACGGGCCTGCGCAGTGAGTTTCTCTTCCAGCACCTTGGCTTCGGTCAACCCTTCCTTCTCGCGGGCCTGCGCCTGAGCTTCGGTCACCCGTGCCGCTGCCAGGCCTTTTTCTTCCTCGCCACGAGCCTCGGCGGCCATCTGTTCGGCCAGCACCTTGGCCTCGGCCAGACCTTCCTTCTCCATTGCCGCTGCGGTGATTTCCCGCACCTTGGCAGCAGCCAGTCCGGTAGCGGCCTGCTCGGCCTGAATACCTTCGGCCAGCTTTTTCTTGGCTTCAGCCTGCTTGGCCGCCGCTTCCAGCTCGGCCTGGGCCATGTTGTTGATTTCCACTGCCTTGTGCCGCGAACGGGTCTCGTCGGCTTCGGCCTGCTTGACCTGACGCACCAACTCCTGCTCGGCTTCGGCCTGGGCGTTGAGCACTACCACCTGCTTGAGGCGCTCGGCCTCGGAGACTTCGCGCACTTCCTTGATCCGCTCTTCTTCCTGGGCCACGGTCTTCTCGACCGCTACCCGCTCGCGGATCACTGCGGCAATCGCCTTGCGCTCTTCCTCAAGGGCCTTTTCCTTCTCGATGCGCTGCAGTTCGACCTCACGCTCACGTGCCACCACTTCCAGAGACCGGGCACGCTCAACCTTTTCAACTTCAATCACGACTGCCCGCTGGCGATTCTGCTGGGCAACCTCGACTTCGCGCTGGTGGTTTTCGTTGCGAATATCCAGCTCCTGCTGAGTCTGGATGCGTGCCTGCTCGGCCTTGAGGCGCTCCTCCTCACGGACCTTGAAGGTCTCTGCCTCTTCACGGGCGCGAATGGTTTCAATCTCACGCTTCTGGCGCGCCTCGGCATCAGCCTGCTGACGCTCAAGCGACAGCGCCGCTTCGCGGGTCTCAACATTCTTTTTCTGGATCGCCAGCTCTTCGTTGCGCTCCAGTTCATTGGTGATCACATTCTGGGCAGCCGTCAGCTCAGTAATCTTGCGAATACCCTCGGCGTCGAGAATGTTGTGTGGGTCGAGCGAAGCCTTGGGGGTCTGCTCCAGATAGTCAATCGCCACATCTTCAAGAACATAACCGTTAAGGTCGTTACCGATCACCTCGATAATCCGATCACGGAAGTTCTGCCGCTCCTCGAACAGGCTGACGAAGTCGAACTTCTTGCCCACAGTTTTCAGCGCTTCGGAAAACTTGGCATTGAACAGTTCGTTCACTGCGGCACGATCAGAGGCACGTTCGACACCAATAGCCTTGGCCACCTTGAGCACATCCTGCTGGGTTTCGTTAACCCGCAGATAGAAGGCCACGGTAATGTCGGCACGCAGGTTGTCCATACAGATCAGGCCGTCCTTGCCGCGCCGATCGACCTCGAGCGTCAGCAGCGAGATCTTCATGAACTCCTTCTTGTAGATCACCGGATAGACCAAAGCACCGGTGAAGTGCACCTTAGGCGTCGACGACATATCGTTGACGATCAGCGCGGTTCCCTGCGGCACCTTGATATAGAAGGCCTGAAACAGTACGAAAAAGCCCACGATCAGCAGGAAGAAAATACCTACGCCAATCAGAAAGGGCATGAACATTGCCAGATTCATTGCAATCAATCTCCTTTGATAAAAGGCCCTGGGCGCACCCTTGCGCCGGGTGCTCAGTGACCGTTGAACTCGTCCTCGGTAATGACTCGATAGGCGTGCTCGGGCTCCAGGTACTCCAGCAGCACCAGACGGTCGCCGCGCTTGTAGCCCAGCGACTCATCAGCCCGAATCCGCAAAATCAGCCCCGCCCCGCCATCTTCCAGCAGCGCTTCGCCCTGCATCGCAGTGACCCGCGGGCTGCGCACGACCACGGTCCGCCCCAACAGCGACGACGTGGTATTGGCCAGCAGGCGCTGAAACAAGGGACGCAGGGGGTAAATCACGACACGCACCACCGGTGCGGCCAGCATCAGGGCGGCAATCAGGACCACCAGCCCAAGGGGGTAACGCAGGATGCCCAAAGGCAGGAAACGCAGAACCAGCAGTTCGGCGAAGTAGCAGAACAGCCAGGCGAAAAACACCAACAGGGTAACCAGCAACGTGACCGGCACGCCACCCAGCCCAAGCTTGAGCAGTAGCCCGCCCAGCCCTTCGGCCTGCAGCCCCCCGTCACTGGCGCTGTCGAGCAGATCGATATCCAGCAGCCCCAGAGCTACAACCAGCCAGTAAAGAATGGCCAGGCACAGTACAAAACTGAGCAATACCACCGGAAAGGTCAACGAGGTCTGAAAAAACAGCTCCATGAGCAACTACATCCCTGTCAGTGTCGGCCTGGCTGGCCAGTTTCTATCCGGTCAGTTACCGGCCTTGCCCTTCAGACGCGCCAATACGCTGTCGGCACTGCCGCTCTCGGCAACAATACCGGCCTCACGCAGCTTCTGGTCCAGCGCCTGGTCAACATCGGCCTCGGCAGCCAGTTCGGCTGCGGCTTCCATGCGAGCACCATGTTCAGCCTGCTTGCGCTTGATCCGCTCGAGTGACTCCAGCGCGGTATGCATCTTGGCCTGCGAGCCACCATAGCGCTGCGAGACCGCCAACTGCGCCTTGTGTACGCTTTCAGTCGCCTTGATGGTATCGGCCTGCTGCTTCAGTCGCTTGATATTGCTTTCGGCCTGGCTGACCGCCTTGCGCAACTGCGCCACACTGGCAGTAAAGGCGTCCGCCTGCTCACGCTCGCTATTAAGAGAAACCTCCAGGTTGGCGATCTTTTCTGCCACTTCACGGGCCAACGCCTCGTTTCCGGCATCCAGAGCCTTGAGCGCATACTGCTCATATTCGGCCACCTTGGCCTGCAGCTTGGCCACCTGCTCGGCAGCCAGCTTCTGCTTGGCCATGATCCCGGCCAGGGCTTCACGCGAGCGATGCAGCTCCTGATCGGCATCGCGAATTTCCTGATCGAGGATCCGCAGTGCCTGACTATCGACTACCGCCTCACCGGCTTCATGCACGCCGCCACGTACCGCTGTCAGCAATTTGCTCCAGACATTCATTCGCTTGTCTCCTCAGACACCGGCCTTGAGAAAGCCTTCATAGGCTTCCGTGGCCTTGATCACGTTGTCGGCCAGCAACTCAATCTCGAACACCACATCCGAGAGCGTCGAAGCCGAGCTCAGAGCACCGAACATGGTGTAGCACAGGCTGCCGTCAGCCAGAGTTTCCAGGCCGATACTCGAAAGTGGGAACAGTTTGTGGGTGCGCAGCACCTCTTCGTTGAAGGCCACTGCATTCTCCACATCCGACGCCGGCCAGAGCAGCCCTTCCACCACAATCTGCTCACCGAACACTGCCAGGAACAGCGGCAAATCGCCGTATTCATGCATGGTCAGGTGCAAGCTGGGATCACTGCCGTCGATCAGCTCAATGCTGGCCTGGCCGCCCGAGAACAGCTCGGTGGCGGACAAGGCTTCGAACAACCCCTGGGCAGTCCATATCTGCTGCATGCTCATTCCTTCCTCCTTCTCCTGCGGAACCAGCTTCGAATCAGGCTGGCGCAATTTCCTTTCAAATGCCAAAAGCTGTGCCGTGTGCTCCGGCAGAATCCAGACTTCCTTTTTGACCAACCCCTGCTCACGCAGGCGCTGGCGGTACAAACGTTGGTAATGGGCGGACGATTTCTTTTCCATGAAGCCACCCTAGTTTATTACATGTGACAAATCAACAAATCACATGTAATAAATCAAAAAATAAACGGGCACGAGCCAACGCTCCTACAAGCAGAGGGCTGAGCATCGACATGAACAGGGTGAGAATCATCTGGAGGGAGAAGAATTCCATTTCCTGCTGACGGGCGCATCCAGTGCCGCCCGACTATTAAACAACAGCGCAACCACGAGGCAAAGCCCCAAATCCGCCAACCCGGTCGCACTCTGGCCCAGTGCCAGCACCCAGACCAGCATGCATTACGGTTGCGCGAAACATCGCGGCTCAGTAGTGTCTGACCGTCATCATGCCCAGGTCACCCAGGAGAGCGCATGTCCAGCAAACCCCTTTCAGGCCTCAAGGTCGTCGAACTCGGCACCCTGATCGCCGGCCCCTTCGCCGCCCGAATCTGTGCCGAGTTCGGCGCTGAGGTGATCAAGGTCGAATCACCCGATGGCGGCGACCCGCTACGCAAATGGCGCAAGCTGTACGAGGGCACCTCGCTGTGGTGGTTCGTCCAGGCCCGCAACAAGCGTTCGCTGACCCTCAACCTCAAGCAGGCCGAAGGCATCGAGATTCTCAAGCGACTGCTGGCCGACGCCGACATCCTGATCGAAAACTTTCGCCCCGGCACCCTGGAAAAACTCGGACTGAGCTGGGACGCCCTGCATGCATTGAATCCGGGACTGGTGATGGTCCGGCTATCCGGCTTCGGCCAGAGCGGCCCGCTGAAAGATCAGCCGGGGTTTGGTGCGGTGGGCGAATCGATGGGCGGACTGCGCTACATCACCGGGTTCGAGGATCGTCCACCGGTGCGCACCGGCATTTCCATCGGCGACTCGATTGCCGCACTGTGGGGCGTGATTGGCGCACTGATGGCGCTGCGGCACCGTGAAGTCAACGGTGGCCAGGGTCAGGTGGTGGATGTGGCCCTGTACGAGGCAGTGTTCGCCATGATGGAGAGCCTGGTCCCGGAGTTTGACGTGCTGGGCTTTATCCGCGAGCGCAGTGGCAACATCATGCCCGGCATCACCCCATCCTCGATTCATACCTGCGCCGACGGCAAGGCGATCCAAATTGGCGCCAACGGCGATGCGATCTTCCAGCGCTTCATGCGCGCCATCGGCCGCAACGACCTGGCCGACGACCCGAGCCTGGCCGACAATGCCGGGCGTGATGCCCGGCGTGACGAGCTCTATGCACTGATTGACGCCTGGGCCGCGAGCCTGCCGCAGGATCAGGCGCTCAATCTCTTGAACGCAGCCGAAGTACCGGCCAGCCAAATCTATTCGGTAGCCGACATGTTCAAGGACCCGCAGTTTCTCGCTCGCGACATGTTCATCGATGCTCAACTGCCGGATGGCAAGCCGTTCAAGATGCCCGGCATCGTACCCAAGCTGTCGGCAACCCCAGGCTCAAGCGAATGGCGCGGACCGGAGCTGGGCGAGCATACCGAAGAACTGCTCAAGACCCTGGGCTACGACGCTGCGGCCCTGGCCCGACTACGCGCTGCCGGCGTGGTCTAGGGAGGCACTGATTAAATCAGTGCCTCCCTAGGCTGAGCGCGCCCGGCAAGACTTACTGGCCGAACACGAACTGCTCGCCCTCAACCCCGACCTTGATCAGCGCACCCGGCTCGAAATCACCGGCCAGAATGCGCTGCGCCAGCGGGTTCTCAATCCAGCGCTGAATCGCCCGCTTGAGCGGCCGAGCGCCATAGACCGGGTCGTAGCCGACGGCAATCAGCTTGTCCAGCGCCTCGCCTGAAAGCTCCAGATTCAGCTCGCGCTCGGCCAGACGCTGACGCAGGCGCTGCAACTGAATCTCGGCAATCCCGCCGATCTGCTCCTTGCCGAGCGGATCGAACACCACCACCTCATCAATCCGGTTGATGAATTCGGGACGGAAGTGGCTGCTGACCGCATCCATCACCGCCGCCTTTTGCGCCTCGGGATCGCCAGCCAGATCCTGAATCTGGGCCGAACCCAGGTTGGAGGTCATGACCACCACACTGTTTTTGAAGTCGACAGTACGCCCCTGACTATCGGTCAGACGACCATCCTCCAGCACCTGCAACAGCACGTTGAACACATCCGGATGAGCCTTTTCGACCTCATCCATGAGAATCACCGAGTAGGGCTTGCGCCGCACCGCCTCGGTCAGATAGCCGCCCTCTTCATAACCAACGTAGCCCGGCGGCGCACCGATCAAACGAGCCACCGAGTGCTTCTCCATGAACTCGGACATGTCGATACGCACCATGGCCTCTTCGGTATCGAACAGAAACTCGGCCAGCGCCTTGCACAGCTCAGTCTTGCCCACCCCGGTCGGACCAAGGAACAGGAACGAGCCACTCGGGCGATTAGGGTCGCTCAGGCCGGCGCGCGAGCGGCGCACCGCATTGGCCACCGCCACCACCGCCTCGTGCTGACCGACCACCCGCTTGTGCAGGGCGTCCTCCATACGCAGCAGCTTGTCGCGCTCGCCTTCGAGCATCTTGCTGACCGGAATACCGGTCCACTTCGACACCACCTCGGCGATTTCCTCGTCGGTCACCTTGCTGCGCAGCAACTGGTTTTCGCTCTTGCCATGGGCATCGACCATCTGCAGGCTGCGCTCCAGGTCCGGGATCACCCCGTACTGCAACTCAGCCATGCGGTTGAGATCACCCTTGCGCCGGGCCAGCTCCAGCTCGGTCCGGGCCTGCTCAATCTTTTGCTGGATCTGCGCCGAACCCTGCACCTCGGCCTTCTCGGATTTCCAGATATCTTCCAGGTCGGCGTACTCGCGCTCGAGCTTGGCGATGTCTTCTTCCAGCTTGGCCAGACGCTTTTTGGTCGCCTCGTCATCTTCCTTCTTCAGCGCTTCGCGCTCGATCTTGAGCTGAATCAGCCGCCGATCCAGACGATCCAGCTCCTCCGGCTTGGAGTCGATTTCCATGCGGATGCGGCTGGCCGCCTCGTCAATCAGGTCAATGGCCTTGTCCGGCAGCTGGCGATCGGTGATGTAGCGATGACTGAGCTTGGCCGCGGCAATGATCGCGCCATCGGTGATGGTCACACCGTGGTGCACTTCGTAGCGCTCTTTGAGGCCACGCAGGATGGCGATGGTGTCCTCCTCACTCGGCTCATCGACCAGCACCTTCTGGAACCGGCGCTCCAGCGCGGCATCCTTCTCGATGTACTGGCGATACTCATCGAGGGTGGTGGCACCCACGCAGTGCAACTCACCCCGAGCCAGCGCTGGTTTAAGCATGTTGCCGGCATCCATGGCACCCTCGGCCTTGCCGGCCCCAACCATGGTGTGCAACTCGTCAATGAACAGGATGATCCGACCTTCCTGCTTGGACAGCTCGTTGAGCACGGCTTTCAGACGCTCCTCGAACTCGCCACGGAACTTGGCTCCGGCGATCAGCGCGCCCATATCCAGCGCCAGCAGGCGCTTGTCCTTGAGGCCATCGGGCACTTCGCCGTTGATGATGCGCTGGGCCAGCCCCTCGACAATCGCGGTCTTGCCCACGCCAGGCTCACCGATCAGTACCGGGTTGTTCTTGGTCCGGCGCTGCAGGACCTGAATGGTGCGGCGGATTTCGTCGTCACGACCGATCACCGGATCGAGCTTGCCGTCTTCGGCCCGCTTGGTCATGTCAATGCAGTACTTGTCCAGGGCCTGGCGCGACTCCTCGGCATTCGGGTCGTTGACCGCTTCGCCACCGCGCAGGTTGTTGATGGCGTTCTCCAGGGCCTTTTTCGACACCCCCTGGCCCAGTAGCAGCTTGCCCAGCGTAGTACTTTCATCCATCGCCGCCAGCAGTACCAGCTCACTGGAAATGAACTGATCACCACGTTTTTGCGCCAGGCTATCGGCCTTGTTCAGCAACCGCGCGAGTTCCTGCGACAGGGTCACATCGCCGGTCGGATTGCTCACCGTGGCCAGCTTGTCGAGCGCCTTGCCCAGTTCCTGCTTGAGATGGTTGATGTCGAAGCCGGTCTGCATCAGCAGCGGACGAATCGAGCCGCCCTGCTGGTCAATCAGCGCCAGCATCAGATGCAACGGGTCAATTTGATTATGGTCGCGACCGACCGCCAACGACTGGGCGTCGGACAGGGCGACCTGGAGTTTGCTGGTCAAACGGTCAATACGCATGGGCTTGTCCTATCTGCATGGCCCCGAGTCGGGCCCGATCAATGTCAATGATCACTAGATAGGGTCGATTATTGCCCTTTCAAGCCACGCAACGTTGACTGGAGTCAAATGTTTGTCGGCTCGAGCCAAATCAGCGAAGCCATCCGCCCGGTCTGACCATCACGTCGATAGGAATAAAATCGTTGCGCATCGCTGACTGTGCACAGCCCGCCGCCATACAGATGCTGAACCCCGAGACGCTTGAGCCGCAGGCGGGCAAGCTGATAGATATCCGCCAGATAGTGGCCTTCGCGCCCGGCCGGCTCAAACGCCTGCACGGCAGACTCATCAGTTGCGATGAAGGCTTCAAAAACCTCTTCACCCACCTCGAACGCCTGCGGTCCGATTGCCGGCCCCAGCCAGGCCATCAGCGATTCTGGCGCACAGCCCATGGCCTGCACCGTCGCCTCCAGCACCCCATCGGCCAGCCCACGCCAACCGGCATGCGCCGCCGCGACCCGGTTGCCAGACTGATCACACAGCAGTACCGGCAGGCAGTCGGCAGTCAGCACCGCGCAGGCGATGCCCGGCTGCTCGGTCCAACTGGCATCGGCATCCGCAACAACCGCAGGATCAGCCTTGACCACCCGGGTACTGTGGGTTTGCTCCAGCCACGCCGGCTGACAGCCCAATGCAGCCTGCAAGCGCTGACGGTTGGCGGCCACATGCGCGGGGTCATCGCCTACATGGGTGGCCAGGTTGAAGCCATCCCAGGGCGCCTGGCTACCACCACCCTGACGGGTGGTGATACAGGTTCTCACCTGCCTTGGCGCTGGCCATTTGGCAGTCAAAATATCCTTGATCATTCGTCAAGCTCACCGTCTTCACGCAGCAGCGTCAGCAATTCAATCATGTCCTGGGGCAATGGAACCTCCCAGCTCATCAATCGACCATCGAGTGGGTGCTCCAGTTCCAGACGCCGGGCATGCAATGCCTGACGCGGAAACTCACGCAGCAGTTTGACCAGCTCGGGACTGGCGCCCGGCGGAATCCGCAGCCGCCCGGCATAGGTCTGATCGCCGACCAGCGGAAAATGGATATGACTCATGTGCACACGAATCTGGTGGGTACGGCCGGTCTCCAGCTTGACCCGCACATGGGTATGCGCGCGAAACCGCCGAATCACCCGATAATGACTGACCGCCGGCTTGCCATCGGCAACCACCGCCATTTTCTGCCGGTTGACGCCATGCCGGGCAATAGGTGCATCGACCTTGCCGCCGGCAGTCATCACCCCGACCACCACACATTCGTATTCGCGGGTTACGGTCCGGGCCTGGAGCTGGGCCACCAGATCGGTCTGCGCCTCCAGCGTCTTGGCCACCACCATCAGCCCGGTGGTGTCCTTGTCCAGCCGGTGGACGATCCCGGCCCGGGGCACTGTGGCCAGCTGTGGCGCGTGATGCAGCAGGGCGTTGAGCAGCGTGCCATCCTGATGTCCGGCAGCCGGATGCACCACCAGTCCAGCAGGCTTGTTGATCACCAACAGGCTGTCATCCTCGTAGACCACGGCCAACTCGATAGCCTCGGGCTGCCAGTCGCCCTGCACCTCACGCTCGGCATCCAGTTCCAGTTGCTCACCACCATACAGAGTGTCACGCGGGCGCAGCGAGCGACCATCGACGGTCAGGCTGCCATCCTTGATCCAGCCTTGCAGGCGAGAACGCGAATGATCGGGGAACAACTGGGCGGCAATCTGGTCAAGGCGTTGACCACCTTGTTCGGGTGCCACCTGGGCGGATAGACGAATGCGTTCGGACATGCGGGACTCATTACTGCACGGGGTTTACGGGCTTGTATTCCCTTTTGGTTTCACCACCGCGCTGTGGTTAAATACGGGCTCGGTTCACAGGCCGGTCGAGATCGACCACCTGGATATGCAAGAAGCGCCAACTATAACAGGACGTCCCCTGGCTTCACAGCTTGGGCCATCCCTCCGGAATCATGCTATGTCGATGAAACATCTTCTGCTGGTCGCTATGTTGTCTCTGCTGGTCGCCTGCTCCTCCAAACGGGGCGTGCTCGACGAGTCGCTGAGCGAATCAGAGCTCTACGTGATGGCCCAGCAGGACCTGAATGCCAACAACTATGGTCCGGCAATCGAAAAACTCCGGGCCCTGGAATCCCGCTATCCGTTTGGCCGGTTTGCCGAGCAGGCGCAGCTTGAGCTGATCTACGCCTACTACCAGAACCTGGAGCCGGAAGCCGCTCGCGCCTCGGCCGACCGCTTCATCCGCCTGCACCCGCAGCACCCGGATGTCGACTACGCCTACTATATCCGTGGCCTGGCTTCATTCACCCGTGACCGCGGCATCTTCGAACGCTTCCTGCCGCTGGACATGACCCGGCGCGACCCGGGTGCCGCCCGCGACTCGTTCAACGAATTCGCCCAGCTGGTCAGCCGCTACCCCGACAGCCGCTACGCACCAGATGCCCGCCTGCGCATGATCTATCTGCGCAACCTGCTGGCCGCCTACGATGCCCACGTTGGCCATTACTACCTCAAGCGCGGGGCCAATGTCGCCGCCGCCAACCGCGGTCGCTATATCGTCGAGAACTTCCAACAGACGCCTTCAGTACCCGATGGCCTGGCACTGATGGTCGAAGGCTACCGGCGTCTGGCCATGGACGAGTTGGCCGATACCGCCCTGCAGACCCTGCAAAGCAACTATCCGGATCACCCCAGCCTCAAGTCAGGCGAGTTCCGCCACCATGTCCAGCCAGCCCAACGCGAAGCAGGCTGGGTCGAAACCATGACCCTGGGCTCACTGAACAAGCTGGTCGCCCCACCCAGTCGTCGCAGCGGCCAGACCCAGATGGAACGGGAAATGGAGCGTCAGTATCAGGACGCGGTCACCTCGCTGCCCCGCGAAATTCGTGCCCCACAGCAGCCCAAACGTTCAATCTGGAGCCGCCTGACCTTCGGTTTGTTCGACGACTGAACCAGCGCCCAATAAAAAACCGGCTGACGCCGGTTTTTTATTGCCCAGTTGGCTGACCGGCCACTCAATCGTCCATCGCCCAACCCGAGGTGATCGGATAGCGCCGGTCGCGACCAAAGCCACGCTGGGTAATCCTGGCCCCGACCGCAGCCTGGCGACGCTTGTATTCATTCAGGTCGACCAGACGCACTACCCGCTTGACCACATCCTCATCGAATCCAGCGGCGATAATGGCGCTGGCCGACAGGTCGTGCTCGATATACAGGCGCAGGATTTCATCCAGCACTGGGTAGGCCGGCAGTGAATCCTCGTCCTTCTGGTCCGGCGCCAGTTCGGCCGACGGCGGACGATCGATGACCCGCTGGGGAATCACCCGCCCCAAGGTATTGCGGTATTCGGCCAAGCGAAACACCAGAGTCTTGGGTACATCCTTGAGGACATCATAACCGCCGGCCATGTCGCCATAGAGCGTGGCATAACCAACCGCCATTTCACTCTTGTTGCCGGTGGTCAGCACCAGCGCGCCGGTCTTGTTCGACAGCGCCATCAGCAAGGTGCCACGACAGCGCGCCTGAAGGTTTTCCTCGGTGGTATCGCGCGGCAACCCCTCGAACACCGGTGCCAGGGTCTGCATGAAAGCCTCGACCATCGGCGCAATCGGCAGCACCCGATAGGTGACATGCATGGCCTTGGCCTGAGCCTCAGCATCCTCCAGGCTCATGCTGGAGGTATAGTGATAGGGCATCATCACCGCCTCGACCCGCTCTGCGCCAAGCGCATCCGCAGCCACCGCCAGGGTCAGCGCCGAGTCGATGCCTCCGGACAAGCCCAGCACCACGCCCTTGAAGCCGTTCTTGTTGACATAGTCACGCACGCCACAGACCAGCGCCTGATAGACACTGGCCTCAAGCTCGGGCATCGGCGCCAGAGTGCCCTGACGCAGGCTGACCTGCTCATCGTCATACAGTACATCGACCGGATACAGCCCTTCGGCGAAGGCCGGTGCGCGCAAGGCGATCTGGCCATCGGCAGCCATGGCCACCGAGCCACCATCGAAAATCAGTTCGTCCTGGGCCCCCACCTGATTGACGTAGAGCACCGGCATTTCGCCCTCGGCGCAGCGCTCGGTCAGGGTTGCCTCACGCTCACCCTGCTTGTCCATGTGAAATGGCGAGGCGTTGAGATTGAGCATCAGCCGCGCCCCGGCCGCCCGAGCCTGGACCATCGGCTGCGGATGCCAGATGTCTTCACAGATACTCAGGGCCACCGGCAGACCATCCAGTTCGAGCACACAGGAGCCCGAACCTTCGCTGAAGTAGCGCTTCTCATCGAACACCCGGTAATTGGGCAGGTGCTGTTTGGCGTAGCTGGCCAGCAGATTGCCGTCGGCAATCACCGCCGCCTGGTTAAAGCACTGCTCGCCTTCGTACCACGGGTAACCAACCACCAGATAGATGCCCTGGACCCGTTCGCACAGGGCATGCAGAGCCCGCTCGATACGGGCCTGCATACTGGAACGCAGCAGCAGGTCTTCCGGCGGATAACCGCACAACGACAACTCGGGGAACACGATAACCCGAGCCCCCAGCTCATCCCGGGCATGAGTGGCGGCCTCGATGATCCGCTCCAGGTTGCCGCGAATATCACCTACCCGCAAATTGAGCTGAGCCATCACTACACGCAGACTGTTTGTCACCTGCCTTCTCCTCAATCCTGACTGGCGCTTATTGTCCGGTATAGCTCGGCTCCGCCGCAATCACCAGAGGCATCGAAAGCCATGCCCAGCCGGGGCCGAGTCAGCTAAACTGGACACTCATCAGCAAACAAGGCACCCCATGGGCTTGATCAAACTCATCATTCTGGTCGTACTGATTCTGGCCATCATGGCCTTCTGGCGCCGGCTCAAGGCCTGGCAGGTGGCCAACCGCCCTACCAACGCCCAGCCTGAACGCCCGCAACTGATGGTCCGCTGCGCCCATTGCCAGCTCCATCTGCCACAGTCCCAGGCGGTTCGCGCCGGTGACCATTGGTACTGCTGCCCCGAGCACCGTGATGCTGCTGACCAGCACTGAGCGAATCGACTCGCAGCGGCCGCGCATTCTTCGGCTTTACAACCTCTACCGGGTCATTCTGGGCCTGGGGCTGGCGCTGCTGACCAGTAACGCGCTACGTGACGGACTGCTGGAGCTGAACAGCCCGGAGCTCTACGAAACCGTCAGTTGGCTGTACCTGATCATCAACCTGGTGATCGCGCTGATCCTGCACCAGGGCCATCGCAACCTGTATCTGTTCGCCCTCGCGGCGCTCGACATTCTGCTGCTCGGCATTTTGTTCTACGCCGCCGGCGGTGCTGGCAGCGGGCTTGGCAACCTGCTGATCATTCCAGTGGCCGTCGGCAACACCCTGCTGCATGGCCGGATCGGTCTGTTACTGGCAGCGCTGGCCAGCTTGTTGCTGATCTATCTGACCTTTTTCCTCAGCCTGTCACACCCGGGTATCGGCCAGAATTACCTGCAGGTCGGCGTACTCGGCTGTATTTTCTTCGCCGTCGCACTGTTCGTTCAGCGCCTGAGCCGGCGCCTGTCGCACTCAGAGAACCTGGCCAAGCAACAGGCCGCCAGCCTGGCCAGCCTGGAGCGGCTCAACCAGCTGATCATTCAGCGCATGCGCACCGGCATCGTGGTGGTCGGCACCAGCAGCCAGGTTCTGCAGGCCAACGAAGCCGCCGCGCAAATGCTTGGCAAACCGATCATTCGCGGCATGGCGCTGGACAGCCTGGCGCCACAATTAGCCGAACGCCTGCAACACTGGCAAGCCAACCCATCACGCCGCTCCGGGAGCTTTCGCAACCACAGCGGCGGCGTCGAGATCATGGCCAACTTCAAACCCCTGACCGGCGGAGAAGACAACGCCGTCCTGGTATTTCTTGACGACAACACCCAGGTGGCGCAGCAGGCCCAGCAACTCAAACTGGCATCGCTCGGCCGCCTGACCGCCAGCATCGCCCATGAAATCCGCAACCCACTGGGCGCGATCAGCCATGCCGCGCAACTGTTGCACGAGTCAGATCAGATCGTCGAACAGGACCAGCGCCTGACCGAAATCATTCAGCAGCATTCGCAGCGCATGAACCGGGTGATCGAAACCGTGCTGGAACTGTCACGCCGACGCCCCAGCGAGCCGCAACTGATCAACCTGGCAGACTGGGTCAGGCAGTGCGCCGACGACTTTCGCGATGCCCACCCAGGTACCGACCAGCTTGAATGCCAGATTCAGAAGGATGTTATCCAAACTCGCATGGACCCCAGCCAGCTCAGCCAGGTACTCGGCAACCTGCTTGACAACGCTCTGCGCTACAGCGGCCCACCCGGCACTGCGCGGACCATCTGGCTAAGACTATACTGTCACCCTGAGACCGAATTGCCGGTATTGGAAGTGATCGACCATGGCCCAGGCATCGCAGAAGAACACCTGAGTCACATTTTCGAGCCTTTCTATACTACCGAACGTACCGGCACCGGCCTGGGCCTGTATATTTCCCGCGAACTGTGTGAAAGCAATCAGGCACGTCTTGAATACCAGCGCCTGGAGCCCCGGGGAAGTTGTATGCGCATTACCTTCGCCCACCCTAAACGCCTGGTATGAACAACCACCCAACAAGGAACTTGCAGGTCACCGATGAGTAGTCCGCTGGTACTGATTATTGACGACGAGCCAGACATTCTCGAACTGCTCGACATGACGCTGGGGCGCATGAATGTCAGAACCCGCAGCGCGACCACTCAGGCCGAAGCACTCACACTGCTCGACCAGCAGCAGTTCCAGCTCTGTCTGACCGACATGCGCCTGCCCGACGGTGATGGGCTGAGCATCGTTCGCCATATCCAGATCCATTGCCCACAGACCCCGGTCGCCATGATCACAGCTTACGGCAGCCTGGATACCGCCATCAGTGCACTCAAGGCCGGCGCCTTCGACTTTCTGACCAAGCCGGTGGACCTGCAACGCCTGCGCGAACTGGTTGGCAGCGCCCTGCGTCTGAGTAACCCACCGGCCGAGGACGAGCAAACCGATCTCGACGACCCGCTGCTGGGGATATCTCCGCCCATCCAGCAACTGCGCCGGCAAATCGGCAAACTGGCCCGCAGCCAGGCGCCGATCTATATCAGCGGCGAGTCCGGCACCGGCAAGGAACTGGTGGCCCGGCGCATTCACGCCCTTGGCCCACGAGCCGAGCAGCCGTTCGTGCCAGTCAACTGCGGCGCCATTCCTTCGGAACTGATGGAAAGCGAATTCTTTGGCCATAGAAAAGGCAGCTTCAGTGGCGCCGTGGCCGACAAGCCCGGACTGTTCCAGGCCGCTCATGCCGGCACCCTGTTTCTCGACGAAGTTGCCGACCTGCCCATGGCCATGCAGGTCAAGCTGTTGCGGGCCATTCAGGAAAAGGCCGTGCGCCCGGTCGGCACCCAGCAGGAAGAGTCGGTCGATGTGCGTCTGCTCTGCGCCACGCACAAGGACCTGGCCGCCGAAGTGGCCGCCGGGCGCTTTCGTCAGGATCTGTTCTACCGGTTAAACGTCATTGAGCTGCATGTGCCGCCGCTGCGCCAGCGGCGTGAGGACATTCCACTGCTGTGTGACCACATCCTCAGCCGACTGGCCGAACGCAACCAGCGCCCACAGCCCCGCCTGAGTTCAGCCTGCCTCGAGCGGCTATGCATCTACCGCTTCCCCGGCAACGTCAGGGAGCTGGAAAATGTTCTGGAACGGGCCTTCACCCTGTGCGAGGGCAACGCCCTGCAGGCCGATGACATTCATTTGAGTGGCGGCCCAAGCAGCGGTGACGACCAGCCGGACCTGACCCAGATAGACTCACTGGAAGACTATCTGGATCAGATCGAGCGCCAAGCTATTACCCAGGCCCTGGAAGAAACCCGCTGGAACAAGACCGCAGCAGCCAAGCGCCTGGGCCTGACTTTCCGCTCACTGCGCTACCGACTGAAAAAACTCGGACTGGAGGATTAACGAACCCGAACAGACTCCAGCCGCCCGGTTGGCGCATAGGGCTGCGGATCGATCACCGGCGCACGCCCTTCCATCAGATCAGCCAGCAACCGGCAGGAAGCCGGCGCCAACACCAGGCCATTACGGTAATGCCCGACATTCAGCCATAGCCCGGGCAGGCCCGGCAGCTCACCAATGAACGGCACGCCATCAGGCGACCCCGGACGCAGACCGGCCCACTGAGCGACAGGAGCCTGATTTTCCAGAGCCGGCAGAAGCCGCTGCGCCGACTCACGTAACGAGGCCAGCGCCTGCTCGGTCGGGGTTTTATCGAATCCGGCATGTTCCAGCGTACTGCCGACCAGCACATGTCCGTCACGCCGGGGAATCGCATAACGCCCCCCGAACAGAACCATACTCGGCAGCCAGCCTGGCTCGCACTTGTACAGCAGCATCTGCCCCTTCACCGGCTCGACCGGCAAGCTCAGCCCCAACGCCGCAGCCCACTCGCCACTCCAGGCGCCAGCCGCCAGAACCACGGCATCGGCCCGCAACTCACCCTTGGCGTGACGTACACCACAAGCACGACCCTGCTCAACCAGCAAGGACTGGACCGGCGTGTGTTCCAATAAAGTAAAACCGGGAAACTGCAGCAGCCTGGCCCGCAACGCGGCCATCAGCCGGGGGTTACGCACATTGGCCAGATCAGCCTGCCACAGCGCACTGCGATAACCCGGGGCCAAACCGGGAACCTGGCGATAAACAAAATCGGCGTCGACGCTAAGCAGCGGCTTGCCTTCGCGCTGAGCCCAACTCAGAGCATCGGCCTGCTCATCATGATCAAGCCACATCAAGCCACAACTACTGACCTCAGGATCAATGCCGGTGAGCTCAGCCAGCTCGCGCCCAAGCCCGGGATAGAATCCCTGCGACCAGTCAGCCAGAGCACTAATCGGTTGACTATAACGCCAGGGATACAACGGCGAGACGATACCGCCACCGGCCCAGGACGCTTCGCGGCCCAGCTCAGAGCGCTCGACCAGCGTCACCCGGGCACCGGCCTCCAGCAGATTGAGCGCCGACAGGCACCCCATCACCCCTCCCCCGATCACCACGGCATCACTCATCGTCACACGCTCTCCACTGACTGTTTCCGGGCTGGCAGCTTAAACCATGGCGCGCCAGCCGAACATGACACAGGACAATTTTGAACGCCGCGTTGCATGGCGTAGTAAGCGTGACTTAGACCATCGGCCTAGTCATGAACAGTGTCCCCGAACCGGATAAACCGGTATCATTGGCCGCAGTTTTACCCCCAGAGGCGACATGTAAATGACAGCAAAAAACGTTGATGTATTGCTGGTCGGCGGTGGCGTCATGAGCGCTACCCTAGGAATGTTGCTCAAACAGCTGGATCCGGCCATGACCATTACCCTGGTCGAACGCCTGGATCACGTTGCTCACGAGAGCACCGATGGCTGGAACAATGCCGGCACAGGTCACGCCGGCTACTGTGAGCTGAATTACACTCCTGAAGGCCCCGATGGCACTATCAGTATTGACCGGGCCCTGTCGATCAACGCGTCCTTTGAAGTGACCTTGCAGTTCTGGTCCTACCTGGTAGAGCAGGACATACTGCCCGGGCCGAAAAGCTTCATCAATCCGACCCCGCACCTCAGCTTTGTCTGGGGCGACAAGGATGTAGCTTTCCTGCGCAAGCGCCATGAACTGCTCAGCGCCCACCATCTGTTCTCCGAGATGCAGTTCAGCGAATCCGCCGAACAGCTGGCCGAGTGGATGCCGCTGGTGATGGAACAGCGCAAACCCGGCGAGAAAGTTGCCGCCACCCGGGTCGACTTCGGCTCGGACGTCGACTTCGGCTCACTGACCCGCAGCATGATTGCCAACCTCGAACGCCACGAGCAATTCGAGTTGAACCTCAGTCACTCGGTCAGCAGTCTGCGCAAGAGCAAACGCGGCTACTGGCGAGTCGAGGTGCGCGACGAGAAGACAGGTGAAGACAAACAGATCAACGCCAACTTTGTCTTCCTCGGTGCCGGCGGCGGCTCGCTGCCCCTGCTGCAGAAATCCAACATCGATGAAAGCCAGGGCTACGGCGGCTTCCCGGTCAGCGGCCAATGGCTGGTCTGCAAGAAGCAGGACATCGTCCAGCGCCACCATTCAAAAGTGTATGGCAAGGCTCCAGTTGGCGCCCCACCGATGTCGGTCCCACACCTGGATACCCGCATCATCAACGGTCAGCCCGCGCTGCTGTTCGGCCCCTTTGCCGGCTTCACCACCAAGTTCCTGAAAAAGGGCTCGGTGCTGGACCTGTTCTCATCGGTCAAACGCTACAACGTAAAACCGATGATGGCAGTCGGGATCGACAATATGGATCTGACCCGTTACCTGATCGCCGAGTCCTTCCAGTCGCACAAGGATCGGGTTGCCTCGCTGCGCAACTTCTTCCCGGATGCAAAGGACGATGACTGGGCCCTGCAGAATGCCGGCATGCGCGTGCAGATCATCAAGAAAGACGCCAATGGTCACGGCAAGCTGGAGTTCGGCACCGAGATCGTTGCGGCCAAAGACGGTAGCCTGGCGGCACTGCTGGGTGCCTCTCCCGGCGCCTCAACCGCCGTGCAGGCAATGATCGACGTGCTGGAGCGCTGCTTCAAGGAGCGCATGGCCTCGGCCGAATGGCAAGCCAAGATGCGCGAACTGGTACCGTCCTATGGTCAGTCACTGGTCAAGGATGCCGAGCTGCTCAAGAGTGTCCGCCAGCGGACCCTCAGCACCCTGGGGCTGACTCAGTCCTGAGCCTCGGTCTCGAACAGCACCAGCCGTTCACGGGTCGGCGGATGGGTTGACAGAAAATCTGTCAGCCCGCCCGCCTGCTCCGCAGCTGACCCCGAACCCTCCAGGCGCCGCATGATATTGGCGAAATGGCGCAGATCCAGCTGCTGCTCACGCATGAATTGCAAAGCAAAGGCATCAGCCTCACGCTCCATCCCCCGCGAATAACTGAGACTGGCCAGAACCGCCGGCAGGCTGGCAGCCATGTCCGACGCCGCCGACAGATCCCCGGTCAGCGCCACCATCATCCAAACCGCCAATGAACTCTGGACAATCCCCCGCAGGCTGTGACGATGGACCACATGCCCGACCTCATGCGCCAGAATACTGACCAGCTCACGATCATCGCGAGCCAGCTCGATCAACTCATCGGTAAACACGATGATGCCCGCCGGCAGAGCCATGGCATTGGCACCCAGCCGGTCACCGTGACGAAACAACACTTCCAGGCTGTATTGCGGATACTCTTCAGCCCATTGCTGCAGGTAAGGCTGAAAACTGGCCAGCACCTCAGCCTGGCGCTCCTCGCTCAAGCGACTGGGCTCCAGCCAGCGATCAAGACTGCTGAGCGATTGCTGGCCCAGGTAATGCTCCACCTCGACCGGCAACGCCTCGGCCACCAGCCGCGAAACCCAGGGTATGCCATGGGTGAAACTGCCGACCAAAAACGCCAGCATCACCACCGTACCCAGCAGAATCAGCTTAAGATTGGTCTCCAGACGGCTAAGCCACCAGCCGGATGAACGCCCGCTGGCAGCCCGCCATACCGCCCGCAGGGCAGCCTGATCACGACTTTCGAACACGCCGCCGTCGGCCAGATACAGGCTCCCGGCCGCGCCACTGACTTGCGTCCCCAGACGCAGACCGTCACGGCTCAGCAATCGTTCGCCGGCATCGCTGATCAGCCAAAGCTGCTCCGCACGCCAGCCAAGTCGTGCATCGTGACTACGACTGCGCTTGCCGTCGAAGAACAGCCCTTCGACCCACAGCTCAGATGACTGGGATGCCGACATCGAAGGCCTCACCCAGCTCTTGACCAATGGCGCTGGTACGCTGGGTTTCGGCAGCGACGAAGCTGTCCAGATCACCGTACACCTGCACCTGAGTACAACTGGCCCGATAGGTGGCCATCCGCACCTTGGCCCAAGGCGTGAACAACCCCAGCGTCAGCACGATGAAAAGACTGTTGGTCAGATAGATCCAGACCATCCGGCGCTTGCCCAGCGTCGACTCGAAGCCATGCAGACCCAGCACGGTGGAGTTCATGATCAGGTTGGTCAGGCCGGCCAGGAAATAGCCAAACAGCGCCAGGTAGCCAATCGCGGCAGTGATGATAGCTAACGCGCCATGCAGCGAACTGACCAGCAGCGACAGCAGTACAAAACCGACCAGCACGCCGATCACTCGGAAAAAGAACACATAATAGTCAGTGCCGCTGGCCTTGAAGCGGAACGGCATAGTGCCGAAACGCATGTTGTTGACCACAAAACCGTGCAACTTGAACAGACTGTAGGGCAGCGCCAGCAACAAGCTCAGCACAGCAAGAATCGGCCAGACATAGATAGCCATGAACGCCTGGCCATAGCCACCCTGAAAGTCAAACCGGACATTGCGCCAGGCGCTGTTGACCGCATTAAATTTCAGCGCCCGAATGACGATCCAGGGTACCAGCGGGATGAACAGCAACAGCAGAATCAGCGCCCCCATTGCCCAGAAGTTGGAGACCACCATCCAGAGAATCAGCGCCGCCAGGGCCACCAGCCGGCCACGAAAAATCACCCAGGGATCGGCCAGATACTGAAAACTGGCGCCAGCGACCTCGGTATGGCCATAGAAGTACTGGTTGGTGCGCACCTTGGCCCAAGGCGCATAGAACCCCAAAGTCAGAACAATAAGCAGGATATTGACGATCCAGATGCCGAAAAACTCACTGCCGATCCCGGTAAACTTCACCGGCTCCAGGCGCCGCGGCAAGCCTGGCTCGGCGGATTGTTCACGACTGGGTTCGCGTGCCTCAAAGCGTACCGAGCCCCCTGCTGGCGCTACGTCTGCAGCAGGCGCCTCGTCCTCAACTTCAAGCTCAACCAGCAGGCCAGCGACTTTCAAACGCGCCCGGTAGATTTCCGCCTGGGTTCTGGGCAGGCCTTTTTTGATCGTCGCCGTGCGGCCGCTCAGCAAGCTGTCAATCTGGTTGTCAGTGAAGCCCAGCTCTTTCAGATTGGCGCTCAATTGCGCCGGCGAGATCCCCTCGACCAATTGGCCGCTATAGCGTACCCGGTAATGCCTGGTGTCCATACTGGTCCTTCCATTGGATGAATGCAGAGAAAAGTCATACGCGGCATACCGGCAAATCGGCATCCTTGCGTAATAGGCTATTCAAGCAGGCTGTAACATTTTGTGCAACTTGAGCTGTTCAATGCCGCGCCCACGCGTTTGTCTGGCTACGCTGCGACCAGCGTTACTGACGCTTGAACGCCAGATAGCTGCGGTGCGGATTTGGAGTACGCCAGATAAAACCCTCGACGTAGTAGTGCAGAAATGACAGCGTGAGAATAAAGATACCGATCAGAGGCAGCTGCTGGTAATAGGTCAGCGCGTAGGCAATCAGCCCGGACAACAGCGGCAACAACAGCCAGACCGGCAATCGCGTAACACGGGCCATCCGGTAAATCAGGTTCACCGGTTGCTGGCGATTACGGTTGCTGTCGTGGCTTATGTAAATGATATACGCGGTTACATCATGGATAACGCGCGGAATCAGGATCACGAACAGGGTGTAGCCGGCTTCATTGATGACAAAAGCCGACAACAGCAAGGCGACATTACCCCACAGATACCAGACGCCGATCCGATGCCTGGCCTGCCAGGTCAACTGCCATGCCAGCACCATCACCGCAGCGCACAATGCGGCAGCCACATAGCGCAGCATCAGGTAAATATCCAGCGAACCCAGACTCAGCCGGCCTATATAGGTTGCGCCATAGACATTCATGTAGATGGCAAATCCGGCCAACACCGATAGCCATTTCCAGGCCCTGAATACAGGCGAAGGCGCAATGCCCAGCATCATCAGCGACAATCCCAACTGCTGTGCCAGCACATGGTAGATGGTGTAAAAGGCCAGGAATACAAACAGCAACTGATAGCTTAGCGGCTGCGGGCCGACATAACCGAGCGTGGACAGTGCGGCAAAACCCAGCAACGGCCACAACAGGCGGCGCCGATAGTGCTGCAGGTAATCACGGTCAGCCATGCTGACGAAACTGGCCACAATGTGCGGCAGACCAAACACCAGAGTCCAGAACGGCCAGTGCATGGGGTCATTGGGCAAGGACCGGCGCAACCATCCGCCACCCAGCTGGCTATCGAGCAGGACTATCAGCAGCACCAGCGGAATCAGGGCATATAACCCCAGCAACCAGCGGCAATCCACCTCGCGCAGCACCGGCAGTGTAGTTGTTGTATCAGCGCTCATCCCAGCATTGTTGGCCAGCCATACAGCTGCGGCAATCGCCCGAATGGGTCACCCTAGTCCTGCAAGCGGGTCGGATCCAGCTCGACACCCTGGGCCGTCAGCTCGTCATAGGCCCGATCCAGATCCTTGCGCAACTGCTCGGCAAACTCGGCCTGGCGCGACAGCACCAGGCGCATCGGCTGGTTGTCCACGGCGATATGCGGTAACTCGTCCAGAGCGAAATCACTCAACAGCGGCTCTACCTGGCTGCGATATTCCAGAAGGTAATCCGCCCGCCCCAACAGCAACATGCTGATCGCTCCCGGATGCGAAGCGCTGCGGTGTATCGTGAGATTCAACCGTGGATCCTCCATGACCCGGCGCAGCCGGTCGGTGTAGGTGTAATTGGTGATCAGGATCAGACTGCTACCTTGCAGACTGTCCGGCCATACCGGGGCCGGGGTGCCAGGCCGGTGATACAGGTTGATCCGCACCAGGGTCAGGTCGCGTTCAGTCTCCAGCGTGTAGGGTGCCAGGTCAGGCTTGTTGAGTAACCCCGGCCACAGATGCACGGTTCCGTCCCGCAACCCGACAAACACCCTGGCCGCTGGCAGAATCCGTAATTCATAGGGATAACCGGCCTGCTCAAGCAAACGTCGAACCAGGCTGACCGTGCGCCCGACCGGCTGGCCATCCTGATCCGGCTCTGCGTACCCAGGAAATCGCATGAACGCCACCTGCACCACGGGCTTGGCAGGCTCCACAGCCCAGGCAGCCGGCACCACCAGCATGAACATGCTAATCAGCAGGACGATGCGCATCCTGTACTCTCTTATTGTTTTGATCACTACCCAGCTCCTGCCCTACTACCCGCCAGCTCCGCCGACGCACATCATTGGTAGACCATGGTAGCTCAGCCAAAAAACCAGCGTCAAAACACTCTCACACAACTATCCAGGGAAATACTGATTAAATCAGCTTCGGCCGAGGGCCATAAAAAAACCCCCGCGGGAATATTCCCAACGGGGGTTGATCGGCAAACTGTGCGATCAGTCGGTATATACCGGCAGACGGGCACAAATCGCCTTGACCTGCTCACGCACACGCTCGATCACTGACTCGTCACCCATGTTGTCGAGGATGTCGCAGATCCAGCCAGCCAGCTCGCGGCAGTCAGCCTCAACAAACCCGCGAGTGGTGACCGCCGGAGTGCCGATACGCAGGCCCGAGGTAACGAAGGGCGAACGCGGATCGTTCGGCACAGCGTTCTTGTTCACGGTAATGTGAGCGCGACCCAGCGCAGCGTCGGCATCCTTACCGGTGATGTCCTGCTTGATCAGCGACAGCAGGAACAGGTGGTTCTCGGTACCACCGGATACCACGTCAAAACCGCGCTCGATGAACACCTGAGCCATAGCCTTGGCATTCTTCACCACCTGCTGCTGGTAGGTCTTGAATTCCGGCTGCAGCGCTTCCTTGAAGCAGATCGCCTTGGCCGCGATCACGTGCTCCAGCGGACCACCCTGAGCCCCCGGGAAGACTGCGGAATTGAGCTTCTTCTCGATCTCTTCGTTCTTGCGCGCCAGGATCAGGCCGCCACGCGGACCACGCAGGGTCTTGTGGGTGGTGGTGGTGACCACATCGGCATAGGGTACCGGGTTCGGGTAAACGCCGGCAGCAATCAGACCAGCCACGTGCGCCATATCGACGAACAGATAGGCGCCGACCTTGTCGGCGATCTCGCGGAAGCGCGGGAAGTCCAGCACCTGAGAGTAAGCCGAGAAGCCAGCCACGATCATTTTCGGCTTGTGCTCCAGCGCCAGACGCTCGACTTCGTCGTAGTCAATCAGGCCATCATCATTGATGCCGTACTGAATGGCGTTGTAGAGCTTGCCGGAAGAGGACACGGAAGCACCGTGGGTCAGGTGGCCGCCATGGGCCAGGCTCATGCCCAGGATGGTGTCGCCAGCCGACAGCAGAGCCAGATAAACAGCAGCATTGGCCTGCGAACCGGCGTGCGGCTGAACGTTGGCATAGTCGGCGCCAAACAGCTGCTTGGCCCGGTCAATGGCCAGTTGTTCGGCCACATCAACATACTCGCAACCACCGTAGTAGCGCTTGCCCGGGTAGCCTTCGGCGTACTTGTTGGTCAGTACCGAGCCCTGGGCCTGCATGACTGCCGGACTGGTGTAGTTCTCGGAAGCGATCAGTTCGATGTGCTCTTCCTGACGACGCTCTTCCTGCTGCATGGCAGCCCAGAGTTCGGCATCGAAGCTGGCGATATCGTTGGAACGGCTAAACATGTCACGGCCCCCTGTCAGGCGTTCGGGAATGAAAGGCGCGCATTTTACCCCAAGCTGCGGCCCCTGGCACATGAAAAGCGTTCAGCGGTATGACAAAATCCATTCACGCAGAGCCTGGTCAGCCTAAACAGACCCTAGTTCTCTTCCTTCGCCTGACACAGGAAGTCGTCGTGCAGCACCTGGGCCGGAACCGGATGCCCGAGCAGATAACCCTGCACCTCGTCACAACCAAAACCGCGCAGCAGCTGCAACTGCTCATCGCTCTCCACCCCTTCGGCAACCACTCGCAGATGCAGGCTGCGGGCCATGGCGATGATGGCCTGGGACAAGCGCGCATCACGACTGTCCGCGGCCATCGCCTGGATGAAGCCTCGATCAATCTTCAGAGTGTCGATGGGGAACTCCTTAAGATAACTGAGCGAGGAGTAGCCGGTTCCAAAATCGTCCACAGCAATACCCACTCCCAGCGCCTTCAAGCCGGCCAGTGCCTGCATGGTATCTTCAACGTCGCGCAGCAACACACTTTCGGTCAACTCCAGCTCGAGCACAGCCGGATCCAGAGCATAGCGTTCCAGCACCGCCCGTACCTGGCCAACCACCTGCCCGCCGGCAAACTGCTGAGCTGAGACATTGACTCCCAGCCGCGGCAAATGCAAACCGGCATCACGCCACTGCGCCCACTGCTGGCAGGCTCGATCCAGTACCCACTCGCCCAGACTGCCAACTAGGCCGATTTCCTCGGCGATCGGCACGAAGACACTGGGCGGCACCGCGCCTAAACGCGGATGCTGCCAGCGCAGCAGCACCTCGGCTCCGCTCAACTGCAAGCTGGCGCAGTCGAACTGCGGTTGAAAATGCAGGCTCAGGCTATCTTCCTGCAGTGCCCGGCGCAGCTCGGCCTCCAGACTCAAACGCTCCAGCGCCTGGGAATTCATCTCGTTCTGATAGAACTGGAACGTCGCCTTGCCAGTGGATTTGGCATGATACATGGCGGTATCGGCAAATTTGAGCAAGGCGCTAGCCTCCTGACCATCCTGCGGGCACAAGGCAATACCGATACTGGCGCTGATAAAGAACTCCCGCTCCTGCAGGACAAAGGCCGGAGCCAGACTGGCCAACACCTTCTCGGCCACATGCACACTGGCGGCCATCGCTGAATCCCGGCTCTTGAGACCGACCAGCAGCACAGTGAACTCGTCCCCGCCCATCCGCGCCACGGTATCGCTGTCGCGCACACAATCGCACAGGCGCCTGGCCACCTCTCTAAGCAGGGCGTCACCAGCCGCATGCCCTAGAGTGTCATTGATCGGCTTGAACCGATCCAGATCCAGAAACATTACCGCCAACCATTCGTTGCGCCGCTGGGCCTGCTGCAACGCGTTGCCCAACCGATCCTGGAACAAGGTCCGGTTCGGCAGCCCGGTCAGCGCGTCGTAATAGGCCAGGCTTTCAATCCGGGCTTCATTGGCCTTGCGCTCACTGATATCGACGAAGAAGCACACATAGCTGACCAGATCACCTTCATGATCATAGACCGCGTTGATTCCGGCCCAGGAAGGAAAATCCTCGCCGCTCTTGCGTCGCTGCCACAGCTCACCCTCCCAGCGTCCTTGCTGGCGCAGGGTTCTTAGAATATCCGGGTAGAAGCTTTCACCATGCACCGGCGAGGAGAATAGTTGCGGGGTCTGGTCAATTACTTCGTCAGCCAGATAGCCAGTGATCTGGCTGAAGTTCTCGTTGACCTGGACGATGTAGCCGACCGGATCAGTAACCACAATCGCCCCGGTGGTGTTCTCGAACACGGTGGCCGCCAGGCGCAGGCGGTTTTCCGTACGGCGCTGCTCGCTGATATCGCGGGCAATGCCCAGTAACCCAAGAAAACGCCCCTGCTGACTCCACATCAGTGAAACCCGCAGCTCCACCGGACATTTGCTGCCGTCAAGCCTTAAGCAATCAAAGCTGGTCTGGCGCTGGAATCCCTGCTCACGCAATTGCTGGGCCCCGTCAGCCTGATGCACCAGCGGACGCAACTCATCAAGCAATGCGTCCATGAACTGGCGGAACTGCGGGCCAACCACAATATCATCGAACCCTCGACTCAACAGCTCACCAGGGCTGTAACCCAAAACCGCGACCACCGACGGACTGATATAGTCCAGGTGGAACTCGGCATCGGTAGACCAGATTACGTCGCTGATATTCTCGGCCAGCAGCCGGTAACGCTGCTCGCTGGTCTGCAAACGCTGATTAGCCAAGGTTTGCTGGGTGATATCCTTGGCCGTGCCGATGACCTGACGCACCCGCCCCTGCGGGTCATGCGCCAGCAACTTGGCCTGCAACAGGAACCAGCGCCAGTCACCGTGCCGGTGACGCCAGCGTACCCGCCACTCCAGCATCTGATTGGCGCTGAGCACCTGCATCTGGTTACGACAGGCCTGCATATATTCCAGGTCATCCGGGTGCAACAGACGGTCACGCTGATAGGCCGGCAGAGCCTGCTCTTCTTCACGGCTGTAGCCCAGTTGACGCATCAGCGAACGATTGGTGAATACAAAGCGGTTGCGCTGAACGTCCTTGATAAACACCACATCCGGCACCGACCTGACCACCTGAGCCCAGAACTGCTCGCGCTCAACCATCGAAGCCTCTACCCGGCGCCTGGTGGTGACATCGGTCATGCTCAGGGTTACTGCCCGGTAATCCTCAGCCTGTTCCGGCAGACACATCACCACCCACAGCCAGCGCAGAGTACCCCGGCGAGTGCGCAGCGGCGTCTCCAACTCCATCCGAGTCTTGCCCTGAATCACCGCCAACACCAGTTGATAGCGAGCGCCTCCGGCACGCAGGCTCTGGTCCTGATGGAACAGCGTATCCAACTCCTCCACCGCCTGAAGCGCCAGCAAATCCAGAGTGACCTGATTGGCATCCAGTATGCGGATCGTCGCCAGCAACTCCTGATGACGTTCAGGGTTGGCCTCCAGCCATTGATCAAGAGCCTGCTGACTATCAATGCGCCGGTCACGCAAAAACACGCGCAAGGTCGACAGATCGAGCAGGCAGAGCGCCATCCCGACCCCTTGAAAAATATCGCGGTAACGGCGCTCACTGATTTGCATATGCTGCAACGAGGCCTTGCTGTCAGCATCGAGCCGGCGGTTGAGCCGCTGCATTCGGGTCAATACCCAAAGCACCAGAATCAAACCCAGCACAAAAGCTGCGAACAACAGCAGTTTATAGGTCACCATGCGACCCAGTTGCCCACGGTAGTACTCAGGCTCGACCAGCCCCCGCACCTGCCACAAGGTACCGGCAACCGGAGCGCTGACCAGCACCTGCTCGCGCTCGATCGACGATAACGGCGCATTATCAAGAAACACCAGCCGGTCACGCTGCTGGCGGGCCATGACCCGGGCATGCCCGGCATCTTCCAGCAACCAGCTATAGCTGTGCGCCGCCTGGGCCGAGACCAGCCGCGACAGCACCCGGTCATCCAGCGTCAACAGCCAGTAACGGCCATGTTCACGACCCGGCACCGCCCAGTACAACGCGCGCTGGCGTGGATCGGAATCCAGCGCAAAGGCCTGGCCGCTCAGATGCAGGCGCCAAATCAGTTGACTCCAGGATTCGCGTGGCAGCCCCAGGGCGCTGGCCGGCACATCAACCGGCTGGATATGCCGCAGCCCCGGCAACAGCTCACCCAGTACCGGGTCATCAGGCTGGGCCCCCAGACTATCCAGAACATGGACCAGAGCCCGTGATTTGACATCCAGGTTGAGTGCCAGTTGATCAGCGATCAGCCAGACGCTTTCCTCCACCTGGGCATGATGTTGCAAACGCAACAACTGGAACCCCTGCCAGGCCTGCCAAGCCATCAGAACAGCCAGAAACAGTCCAGCAACCAGCACCGGTATCGGCCCCAGTCCCTGGCTTCGCCGGCCTTTGGCCCGGCTGGCTTGCGGCGGCCAGTCAGTCGGCCAGCCCGGAGGTGTCTGCATATTATTCAAAACCGTAGTGCACCAACGGATGAGCTAAAGAAGCCGACAGTACCATAACAGGAGACATGATTGAGGGGGTTTGCCCTTGAGCCTCAGTTGGGCTAGCCTTGCCACCACTTTCCAGCCCCGCCTGACACAGGCCAGGGTTTTGTCGAATCAATCCTATTCAACAGGTTCCGCCACCATGGCTCAATACGTATATAGCATGCATCGGGTTAGCAAGGTTGTCCCCCCGAAGCGTGAAATTCTCAAAGACATTTCGCTGTCCTTCTTCCCTGGCGCCAAGATCGGTGTACTCGGCCTCAACGGCGCGGGCAAGTCTACCCTGCTACGGATCATGGCTGGGGTCGACACCGAAATCGACGGCGAAGCCCGGCCCATGCCCGGTATCAAGGTCGGCTACCTGCCCCAGGAGCCACAGCTCGATGCCAGCAAGAGCGTGCGCGAGATCGTTGAAGAAGCTGTGAGCGAGATCAAGAACGCCCAAGCCCGGCTCGATGAAGTCTACGCCGCCTACGCCGAACCGGACGCCGACTTCGACGCCCTGGCCGCCGAGCAGGCCAAACTCGAAGCCATCCTCCAGGCCGCCGACGGCCACAACCTTGAGCGCCAGCTGGAGGTCGCCGCTGACGCCCTGCGCCTGCCGCCATGGGATGCCAAGATTGAGCACCTGTCCGGTGGTGAGAAACGTCGGGTGGCACTGTGCCGCCTGCTGCTGTCAGCCCCTGACATGCTGCTGCTGGACGAACCGACCAACCACCTGGACGCCGACTCGGTAGCCTGGCTGGAGCGTTTCCTCCATGACTTCCCCGGCACCGTGGTGGCCATTACCCACGACCGTTACTTCCTCGACAACGTCGCTGGCTGGATTCTCGAACTCGACCGCGGCCACGGCATTCCGTTCGAAGGCAACTACTCGCAGTGGCTGGAATCCAAGGCCGCGCGCCTGGAGCAGGAAGCCAAGCAGGAGGCCGCCCACACCAAGGCGATGAAATCCGAACTGGAGTGGGTACGCCAGGGTGCCAAGGGCCGCCAGGCCAAGTCCAAGGCACGTCTTGCGCGCTTCGAGGAGTTGCAGTCGCAGGAGTTCCAGAAACGCAGCGAAACCAACGAGATTTACATTCCGGCCGGCCCGCGCCTGGGTGACAAGGTCATCGAGTTCAAGAACGTCAGCAAAGGCTTCGGCGACCGGGTACTGATCGACGACCTGTCCTTCAGCATCCCCAAGGGTGCCATCGTCGGGGTGATCGGCGGCAACGGTGCCGGCAAATCGACCCTGCTGCGCATGATCACCGGCAAGCAGCAACCCGACTCCGGCACGATCGAGCTCGGCGAGACCGTGCAGATCGCCAGCGTTGACCAGAGCCGCGACAACCTGGACGGCAACAAAACCGTCTGGCAGCAGGTGTCCGACGGCTTCGACATGATCAAGGTCGGCAACTATGAAGTGCCTTCGCGCGGCTATGTAGGCCGTTTCAACTTCAAAGGGGCTGACCAGCAGAAGTTCGTCAAGGATCTGTCCGGCGGGGAACGTGGCCGCCTGCACCTGGCCCTGACCCTGAAACAGGGCGCCAACGTACTGCTGCTTGACGAGCCGTCCAACGATCTTGACGTGGAAACCCTGCGTGCGCTGGAAGAGGCGCTGCTGGACTTCCCCGGCTCAGCCATCGTGATCTCCCACGACCGCTGGTTCCTGGATCGCATCGCCACTCATATCCTGTCCTACGAGGACGATGGCAAGGTGACCTTCTTCGAAGGCAACTACACCGAGTTCGAAGCCGACCGCAAGAAGCGCCTGGGCGAAGCCGCCACCCAGCCGCACCGGGTACGCTACAAGAAGCTGGCCTGAGTAATATCCTTAGGGCCCGAGGCGCACACGCCCCGGGCCCTAAGGCCCATACCGCCCCTCTCTGCCCGCACCAACGATGTGCAAAATTATTGATTTGCACCATATCTGAGCACTCAACGCTCTGCTAAAGTTGCATCCTTTCGTCTAAAACGTTCATAAAAGAGACTTTGAGCATGACCGACACCCTGGATGCCTGCCTGGCCCACCTGAAGCTTCGCGACCCTGATCAACCGGAATTCCATCAGGCCGCCGAAGAGGTGCTCAGTAGCCTGTGGCCATTCCTCAAGGACAATCCCAAGTACCTCAACAACGGCATTATCGAGCGGATGCTTGAGCCCGAGCGGGTCATCATGTTCCGCGTGCCGTGGGTGGACGACCACGGCCAGGTCCACGTCAACCGTGGTTTCCGGGTCCAGATGAGCAGCGCTATCGGCCCCTACAAGGGTGGTCTGCGCTTCCACCCGTCGGTCAACCTTGGCGTGCTCAAGTTCCTGGCCTTCGAACAGGTCTTCAAGAACGCCCTGACCAGCCTGCCGATGGGCGGCGGCAAGGGCGGCTCGGACTTCGATCCCAAGGGCAAGAGCAACGCCGAAGTGATGCGTTTCTGTCAGTCGTTCATGACCGAACTGGCCCGCCACATTGGTGAGGATCTCGATATTCCGGCTGGCGATATCGGCGTGGGTGCCCGGGAAATCGGTTTCATGTACGGTCAGTACAAGCGTCTGCGCAACGAGTTCACCTCGGTATTGACCGGCAAGGGGCTGAGCTATGGCGGCAGTCTGGTACGTCCCGAGGCCACCGGTTTCGGCTGCGTGTACTTCGCCGAACAGATGCTCCGCCAGCAGGGGCGAGGCTTCAGCGGTCAGCGCGTCTGTATCTCCGGTTCCGGCAATGTGGCCCAGTTTGCCGCGCTCAAGGTTATGGAGTTGGGTGGCCGGGTAATGTCAGTATCCGATTCCGGCGGCACCCTGCATTTCCCCGACGGCATGAACGAACAGCAGTGGCAGGCGCTGATGAACCTGAAGAACGAACGGCGCGGCCGGCTCGAAGAGTTCGCCAGCGAGGAAGGCGTCGAGTACCTGGCCGGACGCCGGCCCTGGCACCTGCCCTGCGACATCGCCCTGCCCTGCGCCACCCAGAACGAGCTCAATGGTGACGACGCCCGCACCCTGGTCGCCAACGGCTGCCACTGCGTAGCCGAAGGCGCCAACATGCCTTCGACGCTGGAAGCCGTCGACGTGTTCATTGAACAGCGTATTCTGTTCGCCCCTGGCAAGGCCGCCAACGCTGGCGGAGTCGCGGTCAGCGGTCTGGAAATGAGCCAGAACGCCATGCGTCTGCACTGGAGCGCAGGCGAAGTCGACGAGCGCCTGCACAGCATCATGCAGTCGATCCATGCTGCCTGTGAGCGCTATGGCAAGGAAGAAGATGGCTACATCAACTATGTCAAAGGCGCCAACATCGCCGGTTTCGTCAAGGTTGCCGACGCAATGCTTGCCCAAGGCGTGGTTTGATGGATAAAAGCGGCTATAGTGAGGGCATGAGTCTCATCCCGGAAGCCAGACCGATGAGCGATGACAGACGGCGCTTCACCCGCATTCCCTTCGATGCCCACACCAGTCTCCAGCAGGACGACTGGTGTGCCAGCGTTCAATTGGTCGACCTCTCGCTGCGCGGACTGCTGACCCTGCAGCCGGCCGACTGGCAGGTGCAGCGTGGCAAGGCTCCGTTCATCGCGATCATCGACCTATCCGAAGGCAGCCAGATCCGCATGGAAGTGCATCTGGTCCACGCCGAGGAGGGCCTGCTGGGCTTCGAGTGTCTGCATATCGATCTCGACTCGATCAGTCACCTGCGCCGCCTGATCGCCCTCAACCTGGGCGATGAAGCACTGCTGGAACGTGAGTTGGCAGCACTTCTCTAAGCAGCGGCCAAGCCGCCGCTGACTTATTCGAAAATCGCCGACAGGGCCTGATCCAGCCGCGTCACCGCCACTACCGTCATGCCCTTGGGTGCTTCCTTGGGGGCATTGGCGGCGGGGATGATCGCGCGCTTGAAACCATGTTTGGCGGCTTCCTTCAGACGCTCCTGGCCACTGGGTACCGGGCGGATTTCACCCGACAGACCCAACTCGCCGAATACCATCAAATCCATCGGCAGTGGCCGGCTACGCAGACTCGACATCACGGCCGCCAGCAGCGCCAGATCCGAGGCAGTTTCCAGTACCTTGACCCCACCGACGACGTTGACGAACACGTCCTGATCATAAGTTGCTACTCCACCGTGGCGATGCAATACCGCCAGCAGCATGGCCAGCCGGTTCTGATCCAGCCCGAGAGTGACCCGGCGTGGATTGCCCAGATGGCTGGTATCAACCAGCGCCTGTACCTCCACCAGCATCGGTCGCGAGCCTTCCCAGGTAGACATCACCACACTGCCCGGAATCGGCGCCTCGTAGCGCGACAGGAAGATCGCCGAGGGGTTGGCCACTTCCTTCAGGCCCTTGTCGGTCATGGCGAACACGCCCAGCTCGTTGACCGCACCAAAGCGATTCTTCACTGCTCGCAACAGCCGCAGCCGACCATCGGACTCGCCCTCGAAATACAGTACCGTATCGACCATGTGCTCCAGCACTCGCGGTCCGGCCAGCGCCCCCTCCTTGGTCACATGACCGACCAGAAAGATCGCCGTGCCACTCTGCTTGGCATAGCGCACCAGCAGCGCCGCACTCTCACGCACCTGGGCCACGCCGCCGGGAGCCGACTGCAACTGCTCGGTGAAAATGGTCTGGATCGAATCGACCACCATCACCTTCGGCTGCTCATGCCGAGCGGTAGCAACGATGCTTTCGATACAGGTCTCGGTCATGACCTTGAGCCGGTCTTCCGGCAAACCCAGACGCCGCGCGCGCATCGCCACCTGCTGTTGCGACTCTTCGCCCGTGACGTACAACGCCGGCATATCCTGAGCCAGCCGGCACAGCGTCTGCAGCAGAATGGTCGACTTGCCGATTCCCGGATCACCACCAATCAGGACAACCGAGCCAGCCACCAAGCCACCGCCGAGTACCCGGTCCAGCTCCGAAGAACCGCTGGGTTGGCGCGGCATTTCCTCGGTTGAGACCTCGGCCAGGGTCTTGACCTGGGCCTGCTGACCCGCCCAGTTGCCGCTACGCGCACCGCCCGAACCACCGACCGGCGTGGTGTCCACCACCGTCTCGACCAGAGTATTCCAGGCCTGGCACTCACCACACTGCCCAGCCCATTTGGAGAAGGTTGCACCGCACTCGGTGCATCCGTAAACACGTTTCTGTTTGGCCATGGATTCCCGCTTGTCGCTAGTTATTCGCCGCAGCCTCGATAGGCGTGCCGGCTGATTCCTTCCAGCTATTTTCCTCTATACTGACCAGCAATGTGCACTGGAAAACACCTTATGACGTCAGAGCTGCAAACCGCCAAGCCCTGCAAAGCCTGCCAGGATCGCGAACCACTGGGGTTCGAGTTTTCCATGGCCTTTCAGCCAATCATCAACCTGCATGATCAGACACTGTTCGCCTACGAAGCCCTGGTGCGAGGGACTGACGGTGCCGGAGCAGCCAGCATTCTGTCACAGGTCAACGCCGATAACCGCTACCAGTTCGACCAGTCCTGCCGAGTCAAGGCCGTGGAACTGGCAGCCCGGTTGAATGCGCCCTGCCATATCAGCATCAATTTTCTGCCCAATGCGGTGTATCAGGCAGCCACCTGCATCCGCACCACCCTGGAAGCGGCACAACGCTTCAACTTCCCCACCAACCGCCTGATCTTTGAAATCACTGAAAATGAGCACCTGGTCGACAAGCAACACCTCAAGAGCATCATTGAGGAATATCGTCGCCAAGGCTTCAAGACAGCCATTGACGACTTTGGGGCCGGCTATTCCGGGCTCAACCTGCTGGCCGAATTCCAGCCGGACATCATCAAACTGGACATGGCCCTGATTCGCGATATCCACAAGGATCGGGTCCGCCAGGCCATTCTCGTCGGCATCCTTGGCTTTTGCCGCACGCTCGATATCGAAGTAATTGCCGAAGGTATTGAGACCGCAGAAGAACTCGCGTTCCTTCAGGACCAGGGTATTCAACTGTTTCAGGGCTATCTGTTTGCCCGTCCCGGCTTTGAACAACTTCCTGCGGTTACATGGCCACAACCTGTATGACCAGCAATGATAAAGCGGCGCAAAAGCGGCGCAAGGCCGAGCTGGAAAACCTGCGCGAAGAATTGCTAGAAGCCCAGTTCGAGCTGCGCAAGGCCAGCAAGGGGCCGATTCTGGTCCTGATTACCGGCAACGACTTTGCCGGCAAGGCCGAAGTCATCTACACCTTCTACGAATGGCTGGACCCACGCTTTCTGCACACTCGGGCGTTCGGCCTGCCACAAGGTATCGAGCGGCGTATGCCCTGGCTGTGGCGCTACTGGCGGACCTTGCCACCTACCGGCGAGCTGGCGTTCTACCTGGGTAGCTGGTACCACCAACCACTGATACGTCTGAGCCGGGGGCAGATCAGCCCCACTACCTTCAAGCGCCAGATGCAGGAGGTAACCGCCTTCGAACAATTGCTGATTGACGAAGGCACCACCCTGATCAAGCTGTGGTTGCAGTTGAGCGACAGCGATACCCGTAAGCGAGCCGACCCAGCCCTCAATCAGACCGTCGCCATGCGCGAATGGGGCGATTTCAGTGCCACCGACTATGAAAAGGTTCGCAGTGGCGCGCAGTATATGGAGGAACTGACCTCCACCACCGAAGCGCCCTGGATCCGCGTACCAAGCCAAGACCCTCAGGAACGCGATCTGCGCATCGGCCAGATCCTGCTCCAGGCGATCCGCCAGCAACTGACCAACCAACCCAGCCAACGCCCGGTCTACGGCTGGACCGCCAGTCAGCATGACCGCCTGGCCGAACTGGACTACGGACTGAAGCAGGACAAAGAGCACTATCAACAGCAACTCAGCGCATTGCAACAGCGCCTGCAGCAACTGGTCCAGCACCCCAAATTCGCCCGCCGTAGCCTGCTGCTGGTGTTTGAAGGCACCGATGCTGCCGGCAAGGGCGGCACCATCCGACGCATCACCCAGTGCCTGGACCCACGCAACCTGCGAGTCCATGGCACCCGGGCACCGACCGAAGAGGAGCGCAGGCTACCTTACCTGTGGCGTTTCTGGCGGCGTATCCCGGCGCCGGGTAACGTGGTGATATTCGACCGCAGCTACTATGGCCGGGTACTGGTCGAACGAGTAGAAGGGTTTTGCAACGAATCTCAATGGCAGCGGGCCTACCGGGAGATCAACGACTTTGAGCGGCAACTGGCCGACAAAGGCACCCTGGTAATTAAATTCTGGCTGGCCATCACTCAGGACGAACAGTTACAGCGCTTCCAGGCTCGCGAAGGTTCTCCGCTCAAACGCTACAAGCTGACCGATGAGGACTGGCGCAACCGCAAGCAATGGCCAGCCTACGTCCAGGCCATGAATGACATGATCGAGCACACCTCGACGCAACAGGCCCCCTGGCACCTGATTCCGGCCGAAGACAAGCGCTACGCCCGCATCCAGGCCTTGAATATCGTCTGTGAACAGCTCGAAGCCGCCTTGAAATAATTGGCAACAGATCCTGTGGTTAGCGGCTATGCTTGCAATACGCCACGGTGGCGCTGTAGAGGATGAGTCAGATGAAATTACTGGAAGAATTCAAGGCTTTCGCGATGCGCGGCAATGTCGTCGACATGGCCGTGGGGATCATTATTGGTGCAGCCTTCGGCAAGGTAGTGTCCAGCTTTGTGTCCAACATCATCATGCCGCCGCTGGGGCTGCTGATCGGCGGTGTCGACTTTGCCGATCTGGCCGTTGTACTCAAGGAAGCCGAGGGTGAAGTGGCCGCAGTGACCCTGGGCTACGGCGCATTCATTCAGAGCATCGTCGACTTTCTGATTGTCGCCGCAGCGATCTTCGTCGCAATCAAGGTCATGAACAGCCTCAAACGCAAGGAAGAAGAGGCTCCGCCTGCCGCACCACCGGCCCCGAGCAATGAAGAAGTGCTGCTCGGCGAAATCCGTGACCTGCTCAAACAGCAAAAACAGGGCTGAGCCGTAGGAGCGCCCCGCGGGCGCGAATGGGCCTTGCAACCATCCGTCACCCGCTTCGCCCCCGCAGGCCGCTCCTACCAAACCTGTGCCCTCCAGCCAATGGCCTGCCGCCCTGTTATACTGCCGGCCCGATTGAGCAGCGACAGCGGCCATGCAGACCTGTGACACCCCATTCGGCGCCCTGACACTGGGGCGCTATCCACCCACCCGCAACCCGACCCTGCAGGCGTTCGATGCTGCCGACCAGTACCTGTTGCAGCGTCTGCACGAAGATGGCCTGGGTGAGCAGCCAATACTTGTCATCAACGACGCTTTCGGCGCATTGGCTGTGGCGCTGGCCAAAGCCGGTCACCGCGTTCACAGCTGGGGCGATTCCTGGCTGGCCCAACGGGCCATGCAGGACAACCTCCATGCCAATGGCCTTGACGCTGACTGCGTGCAGTTCATCGACAGCCAAAGCCTGCTACCAGAGCGTTACCAACAGGTGTTCCTGCGCATCCCCAAGAGCCTGAGTCTGCTGGAGTCGCAACTGCGTCACCTGCACAGTCGACTCCAGCCCCAGGCTCTGGTGCTGGCCGGCGCCATGATCAAGCACCTGCCGCCCAGCGCCGGTGACTTGTTGGCCCGCTACATCGGTCCCTACCAAGCCTCGTTGGCCTGGAAGAAGGCCCGGCTGCTATGTGTCCGGGCCCAGACCGATCTCCACCCGCCAGTCAACGAACTCAACAGCCATTACCCGTTGCCCGACACGGCGCTACAGTTGCACAACCTGCCTGGGGTGTTTTCCCGCAACCAGCTTGATATCGGCACCCGGGTGCTGCTGCCCTGCATTCCCCGGGATCTGGGCAACGCCCGGGTCGTTGACCTGGGTTGTGGCAACGGCGCACTGGGGTTATTCGCGGCCTGGCACAACCCGGAAATTCAGCCAACCTTCATCGATGAGTCCTACGCCGCCGTAGCCTCGGCCCGGCGAAACTTTCAACAGGGCTTTGCCGGTCGTTCAGCGCAGTTTCTGGTCAGCGACGGCTTGACCGAAGTCGACCCGGCCAGTGCCGAGCTGATCCTGTGCAACCCACCTTTCCATCAACAGCAGGTAATCGGCGATGAAATCGCTCTGCGCCTGTTCAAACAAAGCCGTCAGGTCCTGGCACCAGGCGGTAGTTTATTGGTGGTCGGCAACCGGCACCTGGGTTATCACGTCAAACTCAAGCGTTTTTTCCAACGGGTCGAACAGCTCGGCTCCAATGCCAAGTTCGTGGTTTGGCGCGCCTGGCGCTGAGCCACTCACCAGACCACAGCCACCCCAGGTGACAACAAGCAGTGCACAGATACCCCCTGATCGCTTTCCACAGAAGTTGTGGATAACTCTGTGCGAAAGGTTGGTACATCTGCTCGCAAGCCTGCATTACAGGGTCACCAACCGAATCGATCAAAAACCACCCAACCGCCAGAAATCTCTGCCCGGGTAATCACTCCAGGTCCATTCCTGTCACTCAAGGCAGCCTCTCGCTGCACAACCGTGCAGAGCCCACCGGGTTCTGGCCCTGTTTCGGTGCAGAACGCCGCAAAACCATAAAAGACTAATACTTTCATACTATTAACAAGAAGCTAGCGGGACCGGGTTGCGTTGAGCGGAACCGTCAGAAAAAGCCCCCAGTCCGACCCATCACACCGTCAGACGCTTGGCGCAGCAACGCCACCGGCCTTGCGCTCACGGGTCGCACATGCAGGTTATTGACAGCGATCAAGGTGGCTGTTAAGCCAAGCCAGGCATCCACACAATCTGTGGATAACTCTGTGTGAAAGGTTGGGAAAGACCGTGCCGGCCCAGTCCCGGCAAGGGAGCAGGCCGGCTGATCAAAGGCTGATCAAGTCTGACTGTCGGGTTTTGCTTCGTCATCCTCGGGCTTAACCTCCTCCCGATCACGCTCGGCAATTTCGCGCAAGCGTTCGACCACCAGGGCATTGACCGAGTCATCCGGGAAGTTGCCCTCCGGGTCCAGTTCACCAACCGGTTGGCCGGACAGCAGCGCCATGGCCTGATCGACATGGCTGACTGCGTAGATCGAAAACTGGCCTGCCCTGACCGCATCCAGCACGCTCTGGTCGAGCATCAGGTTGGGCACGTTGGAGCGCGGAATGATTGCCCCCTGAGAACCGGTCAGGCCACGCGCCTGACACAGCCGGAAGAAACCTTCGATCTTCTCGTTGACCCCACCCACCGCCTGCACCTCGCCAAACTGGTTGATCGAGCCGGTAATAGCGAAACCCTGCTTCAGCGGCGTACGCGACAAGGCCGAAATCAGCGCGCAGACCTCGCCGAGCGAGGCACTGTCACCATCGACATAACCGTACGACTGCTCCAGCGCGATACTGGCCGAGATTTCCAGCGGAAACTGCTGGGCATAGCGGCTGCCAAGAAAGCCAGTCAGGATCATCACCCCCTTGGAGTGAATCGGCTGGCCCAGGCTGACCTCACGCTCGATATCGACAATCCCGCTGCTGCCGGGATAGACCGTAGCACTGATCCGGGCTGGCACCCCGAAAACCGAGTCACCGACCTCCAGCACGGTCAGCCCATTGCACTTGCCCACCGCCGCACCATCAGTGTCGATCAGAATCACCCCGGATAGCATGTCTTCGCGAATCCGTGCGCTGACGCGGCCGGTTCGGGTTTCCTTGGCTCGCAGCGCCCGCTCGATATGTGCGATGTCGGTAATCGGATCGCTGGCCAACTGACGAATGAAATCAGCCTCGGCGACCAGTTGGAAAATATCACTGATCCGCGCCGACAGGCGGTGCTGATGCTCGGCCAGCCGGGCACTATAGGTCAGTACCCGGGCCACCGCAGCAGCGGTCAATGGCGCCAACCCCTCTTCCGAAGTCCGGGTCTTGAGCAACTGCGCCATACCCTCGATGCTATCCGGAGTACGTGGCAGGTCCTCGTCGAAATCGACCAGCACCCGGAACATCTCCTGAAAATCCGGATCCAGATCCTGCAAGGTGTAGTACACCTGGCGCGAACCGATGAGCACCACCTTAACGTTCAGTGGTATCACTTCCGGGGTCAAAGTCACCGTGGTCAAACGACCCAGTTCAGCCCAAGGCGATTCGGTCTTGAGTTCACGTGAATGCAGCGCCCGCTTGAGCGCTTCCCAGACAAAGGGCTCGCTCAACAAGCGTTCGGCTTCCAGGACCAGATAACCGCCATTGGCCCGGTGCAAGGCGCCAGGGCGGATATGCCGGTAACTGGTGACCAGCGCGCCCTGCTCCGAGCTGTATTCAATTCGCCCGAACAGGTTGTCATAGGAAGGGTGCGGCTCCTGCACAACCGGCGCGCCGCCGGTATTGTGATGGCCAACCACCAGGCTCGGGCAATACTGCTCGGTCAGCAGTACTTTCTTGAAGGCTTCCGGGCGTGGCTCAAGCCCACGCTCCTCAACCAACTGATCGATCACAGTCTTGAGCAGGTTCTGACGCATCGCCTGCAGATAGTTACAGACCGCCTGATTGCCGCAGTAACTCTCCAGCAGCGGTTCAAGCAATGGTTGAATGGCCTCGGTGATGGTCTGCTCGTTGAGCTCACGCAACTGGTTGCTGGACTCACGCTTCCACTGCGGCAGATTAGACAAGCCTTCGTTTAGCACCTCCTCCAGGCTGGCGATATCCTCATGGAAACGCTCGCGCTCGGCTTCAGGCAACTGGGCAAAATCGGCCTCATCGAGCGCCTTGCCATCCTTCATCGGGGTAAAGGCAATGTTCTGTGCATCGCGGTAAATGGCGATGCTCTTTTCCAGCGCCTGGCGCTCGACCGAATCAATCGCCCGGTCATAGCGCTGATTGAAGGCCCGGTCGATAGTGTTCTTTTTCTGCTGATAGGCCGGGTGCTCAAACACCGCCGGAAAGGTCGCCAAAAGGTTATCGATCAGTTTTTCAATATCGCTGATCAGTGCCCCGGCGGTGCCTGGCGACAGACTCAGGGAGCAGGGTTCACGCGGCTCATCGAAGTTGTTGACATAGACATAATCTTGCGGCGTCACCTGACGTTTGGCCTCAGCCTTCAGATAACGCATCACATAAGAAAACCGCCCGGTTCCAGGCTCCCCCATGACAAAAACGTTGTATCCAGGGCGGTGCATGGCCACCCCAAACTGCAACGCCTCGACCGCCCGCTCCTGGCCGAGAATGCCACGAAACGGGTCAAGATCATCAGTGCTGGAAAAACCCAGATTGTCCAGGTCAATGGGGGCGGTCAATTGTTCGGGGGGCAGGCGTAACGCGTCAACGTCGATGGTCATCAAACATCCTTGGCATGAAATCTAGGCACTGATCGGCATTGTTGCCCCAGCGAGGTGGAACTGACAAGCACCAGCAACCTGGCAAAGCCTCAATTCCTACACTAGAGTCAGTGCCGGGGAAAATAACAATACAAGGTTGTAAGCGATGTCATTAACCACCCGGGAGTATCTCAACCACGACGCCACCGCCCTGGCAGAGCGCATCGCCCACCGCGAAATCAGCGCTAGCGAATTACTCGACCTGACCCTGGAGCGCTGCCAACGGCTCAATCCACAACTTAACGCCATCTGTCAGCCAATGTTCGAGATTGCCCGCCAGCGCCTGAGCGAACCCCTTAATGGCCCGCTGGCCGGAGTGCCGATCCTGATCAAGGATGCTGTGCAGGACTACGCTGGCCTGCCGACCGGCAATGGCAGCAAGGTGTTCAGCCGTATCCCGCAGCGCAAGCACTCGCATATCGTCCAGCGCCTGCTTGAGGCCGGCGCGGTGATTATCGGCAAAACCAATACCCCCGAGCTGGCCTTAAAGGGTGTCACCGACCCAGCCCTATTCGGCACCACCCGTAACCCCTGGAACCCGGCCCACACCCCGGGCGGCTCCAGTGGCGGCTCAGCCGCAGCAGTGGCAGCCGGCCTGGTACCCATGGCTGGCGCCAACGATGGCGGCGGTTCGATTCGTATTCCTGCTGCCTGCTGCGGGTTGTTCGGTCTGCGCCCGTCACGCGGGCTGATCTCGGTCGGCCCGGGAGCGGCGGAAATCTGGGAAGGCGCCTCCAGTGACGGGGTACTGACCCGCAGCGTTCGCGACACGGCGCTGGCGCTGGATATTCTCGCCGGCAGTAACCCCGGCGACCCGCTGCGCACGGCCTTGCCGGAGCACAGCTACCGAAGCCTGGCCCAACAGGAGCCCGGCCAACTGCGCATCGGCTTCAGCACCCGTTCACCGCTTGGCACACCAGTTCATCCCGAGGCAGTCAAGGCCGTTGAGCATGCGGTCAAATTACTGCAGGCGCTGGGTCACGAGGTAGTCGAAGCGGCGCCGGACCATGACGGCCGGCTGCTGGCTCGCTGTTATCTGAATCTGTATTTCGGCCAGGTCGCCGCGACCCTGGACGAGGCTCGGGCGATGGGCGCCCGCGACGATGAGTTTGAACTGCTGACCCGCACGCTGGCGGCCTTTGGCCGGGTCATGAGCAGTGCCGAGTATGTACGCAGCCATCGCCAGTGGAACAGCTTCAGCCAGGCCCTGGGGTTATTCCACCAGCAGCACGACCTGTACCTCACACCAACCCTGGCCCACCCACCCATTCGCCACGAACAGGGCCAGCTACCGGCAGCGCAGGCGCGAGTACTGGAGCTGCTGCTGGCCACCGGACTGCTGCCAATGCTGGCGCGCTGGGGGGTACTGGAAAACATGGTCAACGATATGGCCCGCAAGAATCTAACCTACGTGCCCTTCACCCAGTTGGCCAACCTGACCGGCACCCCAGCCATGAGCGTACCACTGTACTGGACCGCCGACGGTCTGCCGCTTGGCGTACAGTTCGGCGGGCCACCCGGCAGTGAACCTCGCTTGCTGCAGCTGGCCCGACAACTGGAGCAGGCTCAGCCGTGGGCCGAGCGCTGGCCAGCGATGGTGCAGCAGGATCTGGGACGCGCTGGCAGCTCCGCGCCGCAAGTCCGCAAGGCGGTGCCTTGCAAGGCCTGAATGGTCAGGCCCCAAGTGCCTTGACCAGCTCGCGCACCAGCGGTTTCATGAAGAAGCTCTCCTGCGGCATCAGGTCAACCCGGATGCCGCGCTCACGCAGCTCATCGGCTACCACCGGCCCAACAGCCGCCACCGTCAACCCAGCCAGGGCCACCAGCAACTCGGACTCACACTGCATCCGCCGGGCAATCTGCAACAACCGGCGCACCTGGGTGGCGCTGGTGAAGGCGATGGCATCAACGGCTGGCTCAATCAAGGCCCGGACCAGAGCCTCGACCTGCGCATCCTCGACATCATCGGCATAGACATAGGGTGCCACCGTACTGATCTGGGCACCGGCTTCCTGTAGAAACGTCACCAGTGGCACATTCGGCTCGGTGCCATAGAGCTGCACCGCCACACGCCGGCCTTGAAGATTTTCCGCTCGCAGGGTCTGAATAACCCCCTCGGTGGTCGGCTCCTGCGCCAGCACATCCGGCTTCAGGCCGATCTTGCGCAACGCCGCTCCCGGCTTCGGCCCGCGGGTGATCTTGCGTACCTCACCAAGCTTGGCCACAAAGGCCTCACGCAGCCCGCCACCGGCACGTTCGGCACTGCCGAGCAGGCGTCTCAGCCCCTCACCGGTCAACAGAATCAGGTCATCCACCGGCTCCTCGATGAAGGCCTGCAGCCAAGTCAGCACTGGAGTCTGGTCCGGAGCATCATGAATCGACACTAGCGGACAACGCAGCACATCGGCCCCGCGCTTGATCAACATATCGGCGAACAGATCGAGTTCGCGGCTTTCCGGCAAGGCTATACGGCGACCGGTCAGGGGCAGGGTTTCGCTACTCATGGGCTATCACATTCGGCAAAAGGAACATTGTGCGGGCCTGCCGCACGAATGAAAAGCACTCATGACACAGCGCAATGGAAACACCTGTTAATTGCACAAAGCCCGATGGCTCGGTTGGCGCTGAACCAGCTTAACCCGTGCTTCTTTAACTCTCCCAGCCACGCCGGTGCAGAATCTCATCCAGAGTACGGCTGACCGCTGTGCAGTTGCGCACCATCTCGACCCGCTCCCAGGTCGACCGTTCGCCCTCATGGATCAGCCGGTGCATGGCCTCGCGCGAAGGCGGTGCCAGCAGGCGCAACGGGTGATCCCAGCGGTTGCGCAGAAAGATGTTGATATCAGCGGTGTAATCCTGGGCCAGCACACCGTAGGTCAGATGCTGCATCAGATTCAGTACCGGTGACTTGATCCGGATGTGCTCACGACTGAAGCGCAGCATCTCGGCACTGCCCATCTTCCACCAGCGGGCCTGATAGTTGACCAGACTGCGCAATAGGTTGCGCGGCACATCCGGATCAGGCGTGATGGCCAACGCGGCCGGATTGGTCATGCTGGAAATGAAGTGGTTGACCCCATACAAACGCGCCAACCGCTTGGCTGGCAGATCATCGGCAAAGGAGCCGTCGATCCATTTCTCTCCGGGCAGATAGGGCACGGTTTCACCCTTGGCATTGCGACACATCAGGGTTACCGGCGGATAAATGCCGTAGATCGCACAGGAAGCCTGAACGGCAGAACGGATCAGCACATTGGGCGAGGTAATGGCGTTAAGCAAACGCGGCGCCTGACGTGGTTCCAGACCAGTCACGGTGATATTGAGCTTGCGCCCGGTCAGCTCGAAAGCCTCCTGGAAGGTCAGATCGGGAATGATCTTGCCCAGATAGGCAATCAGATTCTCGGCATCCATGTTCGGTCGCCCACTGCCCAGCAGCGACAGTACCGGCCGAATCGCCCGGGTTTCCTCCACTTCGTGGTGCAGGTTGTCCAGGCTCAGACGCTCATGCAGCTCTTCGTCGGTATGGGTGCAGGCCGTGGCCGCCAAAATCGAACCGGCGCTGCTGCCGGAAATGATTTCCGGCAGCAGACCCTGTTCGAACAGCGCCCGCAGCACTCCGGCATGGAAAAACCCCAGCACTGCCCCGCCACTGAGCATCAGTGCCGAGCGGCCGTTGCAGTGACTGGCACGCAGGAAGAAGTCCTGTTTCTCGGCCAGGGGAATGATCTTGTCGTCCACCTGATCCAGGTCACGCAGTGCCCCGCACAACTCGTCCAGATAGCGACAGATCAGTTGCTTGGTCCCCAGCTTGGCCTTGTTGTACAGAGACGGCTTGCCCATCCCGCCGAGATTGCCGTGCACTCCCTCGTTGAGGGTGAACAGCAGTTGCGGATAATCGCGGCGAAAACGCAAATCACGCAGGATATCCAGGCGCCGACGAATCGCCCGAAAGTCATAACTTTCGCAGGCATCGTCCTGTTTCCAGTCATCCAGCCCGCATTCGTGATCATAGGCCTGAGCCAGCTCGACCCAGTCCTGGTAGCTTTCTGCCTGTTCCATCTCACGCAGCAACTGCCGGGCGCGGGTACGTTGAAACAATTTCATATCCATCTCCTGCGTACAAAGCAAACCGTTACCGGCTCACCATCAAGCCTTGTTGGCCACCAGCGATGCCACCGGACTATCAGCCGGGCGTTTGTCCGGGCCTTCGGCCGCCATCTTCAACCTGCTCTGTGCCGGCTTGCGGGTGCGTGGGTTACGCCGTTTGCCGGCACTGTCGTTCTGAGGCTCTTGCACGGACGGAGCAGGCTCCTGAACGCTCAAGGCTGCCAGGCGCTCACGAAACTCCACGGTCGAGGCCTCCAGACAAGCGATATACACATCCATGTCCGGCATCACCTCGCGGTCAGCCAGCACACCCAGATTGAGGTGATCGTAGATGCCGGTGATGCCATGACTTATGGCCATGCCATCGACGATTGGTACCACCGGATAAACCTGGCGAATCAAGGCTCCAGCAAAGTATTGCGGCGTCATCCCGGGAATCCCCGGCACATTGGTGATCAGGGTATTGATCAGCGGAACCCGCCCGGTCAAACGGGCCTTGTTCTGCAACCAGGCACTCAGGGCCCGGACCGAGGGCGGCAGCATCTCGCCAGCAGAATTGTTGAGCTCGTACAGCACCTCCCGCGCCAGCGGGATGCCCTTGGCGGTACGTCGCTGAACCGCCGCGAGGCGCTCCACCGGGTCCTCGATATTGGTCCCGATGCCGATGAACATGGCGGAGATCAGGTTGCCGCAATCCTTTTTCGCTTCTTCCGGGCGCAGCGACACCGGGCACATCGACACCAGCGATTCGCTCGGCAGTGCATGGCGCTGCAACAGATAACGACGCAGCCCGCCGCCAATGATCGACAACACCACGTCATTGAGGCTGGCGCCCGGGCAGAGCTGACGCAACTGCTTGAGTTCCGGGATGCTCCACTCGAAGCCGCCGTAGCTGCGATGCGGAGTGATTTCGGTATTGAACAACGTACGTGGTACCCGGCGCTGCTCGGGCATCGCATCGCCCCGCAAGCGCTTGATCAGCTCAAAGCTCTTGCGTGAAAACTTCAGACCGGCCTTCATGCTACGCAATGACTGTCCCATCATTCGGGGGGTGGTGCGAGCCCAGAGTTCCAACCGGCTGGGCGCCCGCTCGGCCACCACTACCTGGTTCTGCCGGCCGTACTCGTGCTGAGCGGTGGTTTCCATCAACGCCTCACTCAACTCAACCGCAGCCTTGCCATCGACATAGGCATGGTGAAAACGGATCAGCACCGCAAAGCTGCCCGGCGGTACACCTTCGACATTGTTGAGCCCTTCGATGATATAGACCTCCCAGGGTGCCCGGCGCATATCGACACTGCGCGACATGGTCCGCGCGGTGAAAATACACAGTTGCCGCCAGTCACCCGGCTGCGGCAAGCCGACATGCCGCACGTGGTATTCCAGATCGAAATTGGGGTCATCCAGCCAGTACGGATCATCCAGCCCCAGCGGGGCCTGAACCAGACGGCGGCGAAAGTAGGAAGTCGCATTCAGGCGGTCGGCAATGTATTGCAGGATTTCCTTGTGGCGAACCAGCCCACCGGGGGCAGTCTGTTGATCACACAGCCACAGACTGCCGATCATCATCGGCTGATTGGGTGCCTCGAAATAGAAAAAATGTGAATCCATGGGTGTCAGTTGTTTCATTAGTCTTGTCCTCGTGGAGACAGGGGCAAAGGTGTCGGAACAATTCAAATAATTGACTCACACCAATATCCACATATTGACGGCAGTCAACAAAAGACCTCATTCCATAAGGGCTGGCGACTACCGGAAGAACCACGCCAAGACCACAATGAGACACTTATAGATAATGCAATTTTATGACCAACAAGTCACGCAGTAGCTAAAAACCAGCTGAGAAATGCAGAAAGGGCTCTGCCATCGACATGGAAGCAGCAGCGGGAGATCTGCCAGAGCCAGGCTCCGGCAGCAGATGAGAGGCAAATCCGTGACGACGCACCATCTAGGTGCGCGCAAACTCAGGTACTGGAACGCTTGACCAGCGCCAGCAGCCCGGCAGCACCGGCAAACAGTCCGGCAAAGCCGCGGTTGACCAGGCGTTGCTGGCCGGGTGAACGCAGCAGACGCAACACCTTGGCCGCCAGCCCGGTGTACCCGGCCATCACGACCAGATCAACGCCAACCATGGTCAAGGCCATGACCCCGTACTGCGGCAGTAGCGGCTGGGCCGGATTGATAAACTGCGGCAGCACCGCCAGCATAAACACCACCGCCTTGGGGTTGCTGACGTTGATCAGCAGACCACGCAGCACCAGGCTCAACGGTCGCCCCGTTGGGCGGGGCGCCTGTTCATCAAGCACCGGTGCTGGCGGGGCTTGCCACTGACGCAGGGCCAGATACAGCAGGTACAATACCCCGAACCACTTGATCAGGGTAAAGGCCAGCGCCGAAGTCGCCAGCACTGCTCCAACCCCGGCCGCAACGATCGCGATCTGAACCAGCAGCCCCAGCTGCAGCCCAAGCGCCGTCCAATAGCCGCGTGAAAAGCCGTACTGCAAGCCACTGGCCATGGACGCGATAGCCCCCGCTCCGGGGGACAGACTGATGATCCAGCAGGCCACGAAGAAGGCCAACCAGGTTTCCAGAGCCATAATTACCTCTTGAACACACTCGAATGTTTACGCCAGCCTTGAGCCATCAATACCAGCAGGGTCAGTACGGTCAGCGGCAGGGCGTAATAAAGCACTGCGGCTTGCAGGTCCTGTCGTGCGGGTGAGTCGCTTGCCGTCAGGATGAGATGCAGGGTGTAGAGCGCATAATAGCCCAGAAACAGCAGCCCCTCCCAACGGTTGATCCGCATGCCGCTGAAAAATACCGGCAGGCAGGCCACAGCCACCGCCAGCATGATCAGCATATCGAACCTGAGCATCGCCGCCGACACCGCGATCCCACCGGGTGCCAGCAACGAAGCCAGACCCAGTACCGCCAGCAGATTGAACAGGTTGCTGCCAACGACATTGCCTACCGCAATGTCACGATGGCCACGCACACTGGCGATCAGCGAAGTCGCCACTTCTGGCAATGAAGTACCAGCCGCAATGATGGTCAGACCGATGACTCGCTCCGATACACCCAGCACCTGGGCCATGGTCACCGCCCCGGCAACCAGCCAGCGTGCACCCAGAACCAGCATGACCAACCCGCCCACAATCATCAGCAGGTTGACCGGTAGCGAGCCACTTTCAGCCGGCACCTCAAGCTCAGAAGCTTCCCCCGCCTGACGCCCGGCGCGGCGACTGCTAACCACCAGAAACAGCGTATAGGCGATGATCAGACCGAGCAGCAGAGCACCTTCACTGCGCCCCAGATGACCATTCAACGCCAGCAACCAGACCAACAGGCTGGCACCGATCATCAGCGGCACATCAAGCCGGATCAGTTGCCGGGACACCAGCAGTGGCGCGATCAGCGCCGACAGCCCGAGAATGAACAATACATTGAAGATATTGCTCCCGAGCACATTGGCCAGAGCGATATCCCCCTGCCCTGCCACTGCCGCTCCGGCACTGACTGCCATTTCCGGAGCGCTGGTACCAAAAGCCACCACGGTCAGACCGATAACCAACGGCGAAATCCGAAAACCAACCGCAAGCCGCGAAGCCCCTTTGACCAAAACCTCGGCACCCAGCACCAGCAAACCCAGACCGAGTACGAACAACAGCAACTGCAACCATGACATGAGGAAGCCCCTCCTGGGGCACGGGAAACCTGCGAACGCAGGCCTGATCAATCTAGCATGCCGGCCCAGGCGACTGAAGCCCCTCTCTTTTTGCACGCCGCAGGTTTGCGCGCTAAATTATGTATTCATACAGAGGGCCACTCCATGTCCACCCCCGATCCTTGCGCCGTACTGCTGCTAGACAATCAACTGTGCTTCGCCTTGCACTCGACCTCACTGCAAATGACCAAGGTCTACAAGCCGCTGCTCAAGTCCCTGGGGCTGACCTACCCGCAGTATTTGGCCATGCTGGTGCTCTGGGAGAGTGATGGCATCAGTGTGGGCGACCTTAGTCAGCGGCTGCTGACCGACCCCGGCTCAGTGACACCGGTACTCAAGCGCCTGGAAGCCGAAGGCCTGATCAACCGGGTGCGCAGCAAGAACGACGAGCGCGTGGTCGAGCTGTTCCTGACCGAGCGCGGTCAAGCCCTACGCGAACAGGCCAAGGCCCTGCCCGGCTGCATTCTCAAAGCCAGCGATCAGCCGCTGGAGCGCCTGATGTCCCTGCGCGACGAACTGCTTGCATTGCGGGCCAGCCTGATCAGGCAAAGCTGACCCACCCGTCTTACCGCTCGTCGGCAAATACACTTTGCCTCGCAAATTATCTTGTGCGCAAAATAAATAGACGCTAACTTAATATCGTTAGCGCACAAACTATCATCCATACCCAGGAGGTTTATATGTCGATCCAACAAGTTGCTTACCGCGCCTATGCTGAAGCCACCGGTGGCCGCGATGGCCGAGCCATTTCATCCGACGGGATTCTTGACGTCGCCTTGACCACGCCGAAAGAGCTCGGTGGTGCCGGTGGCGCCGGAACCAACCCGGAACAATTGTTTGCCGCCGGCTATTCGGCCTGCTTTATCGGCGCCATGAAATTCGTCGCCGCCCAGGGGAAAATCGCCCTGCCGGCTGATGTGTCGATTGAAGGTGTCGTCGGTATTGGCCCGATTCCCAATGGCTTCGGGATTGAAGTCGAACTGCGGATCAGCCTGCCAGGCATGGAACGCAGTCAGGCCCAGGCGCTGATTGAAAAGGCTCACCAGGTCTGCCCCTACTCCAACGCGACCCGTGGCAATATCGATGTCACCCTGACCCTGCTCGACTGAGCCCACAGGTTAAGGCAACACTCTGCCGAGACCTCAGCCCAGTGAGGAGATCGACCCCAGCCTGGCTTCGGCCAGGCTTTGGTCGGCCCGCTCAATCAAAGTGTCCAAACTGTCATAGGCCGTGACACTGGCTACACCCGTGCTGACCCTGAGCGGCCAGCCCACTGGAAAATCATGGTTGCGGATCATCAGCAGAATACGCTCGCCAACCAGATCGGCCTCCTCAATGCCGGCTTCAGTGCAAACCACCAAAAAGCGCTCGGTCTCCCAGCGAAATACTTTGTCGACATCGCGCAACCCGTCACGCAAAAGTTCGCCAAGTTCGATCAGCACCCGGTTACCCATCATCGGGCCATGCTCACGGCTGATTTTGTCGAAATCATCCAGATCCAGCAGTATCACCGACAGCGGTCGGCCGAAGCGCTGAGCCCGTTTGAGCTCATGATTGAAGAACCCGGTCAGGGCATTGCGATTAGGCAGACCGGTCAACTCATCCAGCCCCTGCAGGCTGTGCAACCGGCGCTTAAGCCGGCGCTGGCGCTGCCACCAGTACAGGCTGGTCAGGCCAATCGCCAGCAAAGTCCAGCCAAGCGACGGCAACAACGGCAAAAATAGTTCAGTCGCCAGAAAGCGATAAGTCCCGACCCAGGGTACATGGTCCAATGCCTGGGCCAGATCCGAACACAGCAATAAAAATACGCCCAGCCCTATTGGCAGGCGCCGGACCTCAATAGCAGTGATGCTGGAATGGACGGGGTTCAAAGTGGCTCATTACCATCATGGGATAACCCAAGAATAGCGTGGTTTGAGCACAACGCAGGGAGAAGAATGGGCTTTATCGATTCACTCCTCGCCCGCAGCCGGTCAAACCGGCAGCAGGCGAGGAGCACCAATCAGAGAGGCTTGCCGCGATTGCCGTGGGCTGCCACGAACGCCTGCACCGCTGGCAGCTCGTTGGCCAGTACAGTGCAGCGCTCGGGACGCTCGAACAGATCGGCCAGGTGGGCCGGCAGATGCGGTTCCTCACCAACGGCCGCCTTGCGTACCGCCTCGGGAAACTTGACCGGATGCGCCGTGCCCAGCGTGATCATCGGCGTGCTCATGCTGCGACGGCACTCACGCGCCGCTCGCACACCAATGGCAGTATGCGGGTCGAGCAGCTCGCCACAGTCACGGTACACCTCAGCGATGGTCGCACAGGTACCTTCGTCATCTACCGCCAACGAATCGAACAGCTTGCGCGCCTCAGTCCAGCGATCATCCTCAACCGACAGCTTGCCGGTCTGCTTGAAGCTGTCGAGCAGCTCGGCTACCAAGGCTCCATTGCGCCCGTGCAGATCAAACAACAGGCGCTCGAAATTGGACGACACCATGATGTCCATCGACGGCGACAGCGACGGATGCAGGGTGTCCTTGTCGTAGCGGTTGCCGCTCATGAAGCGGTGCAGAATATCGTTGCGATTGGTGGCGACGATCAGCTGGCTGATCGGCAGCCCCATGTTGCGCGCCAGATAGCCGGCAAAGATGTCGCCAAAGTTGCCGGTCGGCACCGAGAACGCCATCGAGCGTGCTGGTCCGCCGAGCTGCAGCGCGGCATGGAAGTAGTAGACGATCTGAGCCATGATCCGCGCCCAGTTGATCGAATTGACCGCCACCAGCCGGGTACCCTTGAGGAAGCCCTGATCAGCGAAGCTGGCCTTGACCATCTCCTGGCAGTCATCGAAGTTGCCTTCGATGGCGATGTTGTGAATGTTGTCGCCGGCAATCGTAGTCATCTGCCGACGCTGTACCTCGGATACCCGGTTGTGCGGGTGGAGGATGAAGATGTCGACATTTTCACAGCGCCGGCAACCCTCGATGGCCGCTGAACCGGTGTCACCAGAGGTTGCACCCATGATCACCACGCGCTCACCGCGCTTGATCAGGAAGTGATCGAGCAACCGCCCCAGCAGTTGCAGGGCAAAGTCCTTGAACGCCAGGGTCGGGCCATGGAACAGCTCCAGCACCCATTCGTTGCTGTCGAGCTGACGCAGTGGTGCTACTGCGCTGTGGGCGAATACGCCGTAGGTATCCTTGAGAATCGCCTTGAAATCGGCGTCGCTGATCGAGCCGGTCACAAACGGGCGCATCACATTGAAGGCCAGCTCGTGATAAGGCAGGCCAGCCCAGGAGGCAATCTCTTCCTGGCTGAAGCGCGGCAGATTCTCAGGCACGTACAAACCGCCGTCACTGGCCAGACCGGCCAGCAACACATCTTCAAAATTCAGGGCCGGCGCCTGGCCGCGGGTGCTGATATAACGCATGACAAAACCCTTCAGGTTTTAGTTGAGTTGTTCAACCCGGATCCGGGTTACCGGGCCGGCGATGTCGTCGAGCGCCTCGATGGCAGCAATGGCGTCGTTCATCTGCCGCTCGAGCACTTCGTGGGTCAGCAGGATCATCGGCACCAGACCGTCATGCTCTTCGGCTTCCATCTGCATGATCGACTCGATGTTGATCCCGCGCTCGGACAGAATAGTCGCCACCTTGGCCAGCACGCCCGGACGATCCTGAGCCTGCACGCGCAGGTAGTAGGCGGTCTCGACCTCTTCGACCGGCAGTACCGGATGATCGGACAGGCTGTCGGCCTGGAACGCCAGATGCGGCACGCGGTTGTTCGGGTCAGTGGTCAGGGTACGGACCACATCGATGATGTCGGCCACCACTGCCGAAGCAGTCGGCTCGGCACCGGCGCCGGCGCCGTAGTACAGCGTCGAGCCCACGGCATCGCCGTTCACCATCACCGCGTTCATCACACCGTTGACGTTGGCGATCAGGCGATCCTCGGGAATCAGCGTCGGGTGTACCCGCAGCTCGACCCCGGCATCGGTCCGCCGGGCTACACCCAGATGCTTGATCCGGTAGCCCAGCGCCTCGGCGTAATTGACGTCGGCAGTGGTCAGCTTGGTGATGCCCTCGGTATAGGCCTTGTCGAACTGCAGCGGAATACCGAATGCGATGGAAGCAAGAATGGTCAACTTGTGCGCGGCATCGATACCTTCGACATCGAAGGTCGGATCGGCCTCGGCATAGCCCAGCGCCTGGGCTTCGGCCAGCACATCCTCGAAGGCCCGGCCCTTGTCGCGCATTTCGGTCAGAATGAAGTTGCCAGTACCGTTGATGATGCCGGCCACCCAATTGATCTGGTTGGCCGCCAAACCTTCACGCAGAGCCTTGATGATCGGAATCCCGCCAGCCACTGAAGCTTCGAAGGCAACCATCACGCCCTTGTCCCGGGCAGCCTGGAAAATTTCGTTGCCGTGTACCGCGATCAGCGCCTTGTTGGCGGTGACCACATGCTTGCCGTTGGCAATCGCCTGCATCACCACCTCGCGCGCCACGCCATAACCGCCGATCAGCTCGACGATGATGTCGATCTCGGGGTTGTTGACCACGGCAAACACGTCATCAGTCACCGGGGTTGAACCCAGGTCGCAGTTGGGGTTGAGCTGACGGGCGGCAATCTGGCCGACCTCAATGCCCCGACCTGCCCGGCGGGCAATTTCAGCGGCGTTGCGCTGCAAGACATTGAATGTACCACCACCAACGGTGCCCAACCCACAGATACCTACTTTGACCGGTTTCAAACTATGGTCCCCACGTATTCGTTGTGTCTGATTATATGAAAGTTCACTGACGCCCTACTCCGAAGGCGCACATTATTGAGCCATACGGCCGGCGTCAATGACCCCGGCGACGACTGGCTCACTGATTGGCCAGTGCTTCCTCGGCCAGCATTCCGGCCGGCTTGTAGCCCGGCACCAGGGTGCCATTGGCCAGGAAGATCGCCGGCGTTCCCTGCACTCCCACCTGCGCGCCCAGAGCGAACTGCGCTTCGACCGGATTGTCGCAGCTGGCCTGCGGCACCGACTGGCCGGCCTTGGCCCGGGTCATGGCCGCCTGTTTGTCCGCCGCACACCAGATCGACTGCATGGTCGTGGCGGTCGGCGTATTCATGCCCGAGCGCGGGAACGCGGCGTAACGCACTTCGATCCCCAGCGCATTGAGCTCCTCAACCTCGGTGTGCAGCTTGCGGCAGTAGCCACAATCCACATCGGTGAACACCGTGATATGGGTTTTGGGCTGCTCGGGTGAGAAAATCACCAACTCATCGCGCGGCAGACTGTTGATCAGCTCGCCGATGACCTTGGACTCGGCAGCAGCGGTCAGGTTGCGCGGTTGCTCACCATCAACCTGGAACAGCGCCCCCTGCAGCATGTAGCGGCCATCGGCACTGGCGTACAGTACCCGGCCATTTTCGAGCTGGACCTGATACAGGCCGCTGATAGGGGTTTCACTGATGCTTTTGACCGGTATGCTGATGTTCAGCCGGCCGAGGGTATCGCGGATGGCCTGATCATCAGCCAGTGCCTGACCGGCCAGCAGCGCCAGAGCCACGCCGGCAAGGTATTTCAGTCGCATGCATTATTCCTCTTGAAGACGCACAAGCTTATCACGAAACCCGCCCATCACCCACGGGGATGATGGCGTGCGTGCAGTTCCTGCAAGCGCTGTCGGGCCACATGGGTGTAGATCTGGGTAGTCGACAAGTCGCTGTGCCCCAACAGCATCTGCACTACCCGAAGATCGGCGCCATGATTAAGCAGATGCGTGGCAAAGGCGTGGCGCAGGGTATGCGGTGACAAGCTGCCACGCACACCCGCCACCTGGGCATGCAGCTTGATTCGATGCCAGAAGGTCTGACGGGTCATCTCCCGGGCCTGACGGCTGGGGAACAGCACATCACTGGGGGTCCCGCCAAGCAGCGCCGGTCGGGCTTGCTGCATGTAGCGCTGAATCCAGACCAGCGCTTCTTCACCCATCGGCACCAGCCGCTCCTTGCCGCCCTTGCCGGTCACCCGAATCACCCCCTGGCGCAGATTGACCTGATCCAGACGCAGACCAACCAGTTCGCTGACCCGCAACCCACAGGCATACAGCACCTCAAGCATGCAGCGATCACGCAGCCCCAGACTATCGGACACATCCGGCGCCGCCAGCAAGGCTTCAACATCAGCTTCGCTCAAGCTCTTGGGCAGAGGCCGACCCAGCTTGGGCATGGCCACATCCAGACTCGGGTCTTCGCCAAGCAACCCCTGGCGCACTGCATAACGGTAAAACCCACGCACACAGGACAGCAACCGTGCGGTCGAGCGGGCCTGGTATCCCTCACCGATCCGCCAGGCCAGATAATCCATCAGTTCGCCCCGGCCGACGGCCAGCAACCCGCCACGCCGAGCCATCAACCAGCGCGCCAATTGCTCCAGATCACGCCGATAGGCATCCAGGCTGTGCTGCGACAAGCCACGCTCAAGCCACAGGCTGTCAATGTAGCGGGCAATCAGTTGCTGTTCGGTATCAGAAAGCGCAGTCATGCGCAGGAGTTTGCAGCGCCAGCCGACAAGCTGCAAGCGGCCTGGCGCTCAGCCCTGGGAAAAGCTTGAAGCGCAAATAAAAAAAGCAGCCCGAAGGCTGCTTTTTGGGAACCACCGTCCAATCAGGACAGCTTTTCCTTGATGCGTGCGGCTTTGCCGGACAGCTCGCGCAGGTAGTACAGCTTGGCCTTGCGAACGTCACCACGACGCTTGACGCTGATGCTATCGATCAGCGGAGAGTAGGTCTGGAAGGTACGCTCAACACCTACACCGCTGGAGATCTTGCGCACGGTGAAGGCAGAGTTCAGACCACGGTTACGCTTACCGATAACCACGCCTTCGAAGGCCTGCAGGCGCTGACGATCACCTTCCTTTACTTTTACCTGAACGATGACGGTATCACCCGGAGCGAACTCGGGGATTTCCTTGTTCATCTGTTCTGCTTCAAGCTGAGCAATAATGTTGGACATTTCAAACTCCTGCGCAAGCCGCCGGACTTGCATTACTGGTTATCGGTTGCCTGTTCGCGAAGAAACTCCGCCAACAGCTGTTGCTGTTCATCGCTCAATGCCAGATCCTTGAGCAACTCCGGTCGGCGTTGCCAGGTTCTGCCCAAAGACTGTTTGAGTCTCCAGCGCCGGATCAGAGCATGGTTACCACTGAGCAGCACCTCCGGTACGCGCCGCCCGGCGAATTCTTCCGGACGGGTGTAGTGCGGACAATCCAGCCACCCTTCCGTAAAGGAATCCTCCACCGCCGAATCCGCATGCCCAAGCACGCCAGGAATCAGTCGGGTTACCGCATCCAGGAGCACCATGGCTCCCAGCTCGCCACCGGACAACACATAGTCACCGATGGAAATCTCTTCATCGACGCACATCTCAATAATGCGCTCGTCGATCCCCTCGTAACGCCCGCAGACCAGTACCAGACTGTCCAGCGCCGCCAACTCGGTGACTCGCTGTTGAGTCAGCGGCCGACCCTGGGGTGACAGATAAATCACCCGTGGCGGTGAGGGTGCCTGCTGGCGGATCGCCTGAATGGCTTCCAGCAGCGGCTCAACCTTCATCAGCATGCCCGGACCACCACCAAAGGGCCGGTCATCGACCGTACGGTGACGGTCATGGGCATGGTCACGCGGGTTACTGAAAGCTACCTCCAGCTGACCGCGCTTGACTGCGCGACCACTCACCCCGTGCTCGGTCAAGGCCGAAAACATCTCCGGGAACAGGGTTACTACACCGGCCCACACCGGTCAGAACTCCGGATCCCAGTCGACCTGCATGACACCAGCATTCAAGTCGATATCCAGCACGTACTGCCCGGGCAAATAGGGCAACAAGCGCTCGCGCTTGTCCAGGCTGCCGTCACAGGGTTTAACCACCATGACATCGTTGGAGCCGGTTTCCAGCAGGTGGTCGACACGCCCCAACAACTGGCCATCAACGGTTATCACCTGCAAGCCCTCGAGCTGGTGCCAGTAATACTCACCTTCTTCAAGGTTCGGCAGGGCCGATCGCGGCACGCAGATCTCGAAGTCGACCATCTCCAGTGCCTGGTCACGATCACTGACACCCTTGAGCGTCGCAACCACAACCCGCCCCTGAAGACGGCCCGAGGTGACGGATACCGCGCGCAACTCCGAACCACGCCGCAGCGTCCAGGTCCGGTAATCCAGCACGTTATCCAGCGGGTCGGTGTGGGAATACACCTTAACCGCCCCGCGAATGCCATGAACCGATACGATTTTGCCGAGGACCACCAACGGTGATTCGGCCGATTCAGGCACGGCTGTCATCTCAGGCTGAGGCCTGGGCTTCCTTCAGCAGAGCAGCAACGCGGTCAGACGGCTGTGCACCTTGACCCAGCCAGTAGCTGACGCGCTCCTGGTTGACCGACAGACGCACTTCACCACCGGTAGCGACCGGGTTGAAGAACCCTACGCGCTCGACGAAACGGCCGTCACGGGCGTTGCGGCTGTTGGCGACGGTCAGATGATAGAAGGGGCGCTTCTTGGAGCCACCACGAGCAAGACGAATGGTTACCATGTCGACATCGTTTCCTGTGTTTGAGTAACGCTGCAATAATTCTTACAACAAAAGTTCAGCACGAGCCTATAGCCCGAAAGGTCGCGTATTCTACGGAATATCACGACCAAAGAAAACTCTTTTTTGATCAAGGGCTGTACAGCACTCAGAAGCGCGGCATACCACCACCCGGCGGCAGCATACCGCCGCCGCCCATGCCTCCCATACCGCCCATTCCACCCATGCCGCGCATGAGCTTGGCCATACCACCTTTGCCGGCGACCTTTTTCATCATCTTCTGCATTTGCTTGTGCTGCTTGATCAGCCGGCCAATATCCTGAATCTGGGTACCGGAACCGGCCGCGATCCGGCGCTTGCGCGAGCCGCTGATGATGTCAGGGTTACGCCGCTCAGCCGGAGTCATCGAATTGATGATCGCCTCCATCTGACGGAACTGCTTCTCGGCCTGGGTCTGAGCCGTTTCCATCTGACTGGCGTTGATCTTGCCGCCCATCATCGGCAGCTTGTCCATCATCGAGCCCAGGCCGCCCATGCTGCGCATCTGCTGCAACTGGTCACGGAAGTCCTCGAGATCGAAGCCCTTGCCCTTCTTGAGCTTCTTGGCCAGCTTGTCGGCCTTGTCCTTGTCGAGCTTCTGCTCGGCCTGCTCGATCAGGCTGAGCACATCACCCATGCCCAGAATCCGCGAGGCTACCCGATCCGGATGGAACGGCTCCAGCGCATCGGTCTTCTCGCCCACCCCAAGGAATTTGATCGGCTTGCCGGTGATATGCCGCACCGACAGCGCCGCACCACCACGGGCATCACCATCGACCTTGGTCAGAATTACCCCGGTCAGCGGCAACGCCTCATTGAAGGCCTGGGCCGTATTGGCCGCATCCTGACCGGTCATGGCATCGACCACGAACAGGGTTTCGGCTGGCTTGGCGGCAGCATGGACCAGCTTGATCTCGTCCATCATCTCGGCATCGACATGCAGACGACCGGCGGTATCGACGATCAGCACATCCATGAACCGACTCTTCGCCTCGCGCAGAGCCGCCTCAACAATAGCTACCGGCTTCTGGCTCAGGTCCGAGGGGAAGAAATTCACCCCCACTTCGCCAGCCAGGGTCTCCAACTGCTTGATCGCGGCCGGACGGTAAACGTCGGCGCTGACCACCATGACCTTTTTCTTCTGCCGCTCGCTCAGGGTCTTGGCCAGCTTGGCCACGCTGGTGGTCTTACCTGCCCCCTGCAAGCCAGCCATCAGGATCACTGCCGGCGGCGTTACCGCCAGATTCAGGCCCTCGGCCTGCCCCATGACCGCTTCGAGTTCCGCCTTGATGATCTTGACGAATACCTGACCCGGCGACAGGCTGCGACTGACCTCCTGGCCTACCGCACGGTCACGCACCTGATCGACAAAGCTCTTGACCACTGGCAAGGCCACGTCGGCCTCGAGCAGCGCCATGCGCACTTCGCGCAGGGTATCCTTGATATTCTCTTCGGTGAGCTTGGCCCGGCCAGTCACACCCGCCAGGCTGCGTGACAGGCGTTCGGTAAGATTTTCAAACATCGGCGAATTCTCCTCGGCCACGCCCTGAAATCAGGCGGCGCCACAATCAAGCGGCAAAGTATAACCCGCCACCGCCTATGTTAATAGCAAGGCGCTTTATCCGCGCCGCGGCTTGTGCCACACTTCGGGTTTGTTGATAACCACTCTCAAGGATGTATGACAGCGCTGACTTCCAGCCTGCTTGCCGCCAGCCTCTACCTGGGCGGTACGCTCTATCAAATGCACTGCCTGGGCAAACGCCTGGCAGTCAACGCCAACCTGCTGCGCGGCATCGGTGTGTTTGCGCTATTGGCGCACGCAGTCAGCCTGTACCTGCAGCTGATCACCGACCAGGGGTTGTCGCTGGGCTTTTTCAACGCCGCCTCGCTGATCGCCTGGCTGATCATTGCCCTGACGTTGTTGTCGAGCCTGCGCGCACCGGTCACCAGTCTGCTACTGGGACTCTACCCGCTGGCCCTGATCACCGGGGTACTGGCCTGGCTGTTTCCCAATCACGGCACCACCCTGGTAGCCGGACAAAGTGGCCTGCTGGTGCATGTGCTGCTGTCGATCCTGGCCTATGGCATTCTGACCATCGCCGCGTTCCAGGCGATTCTGCTGGCCATTCAGGAATATCAACTCAAGCACAAGCACCCCACCCGCTTTATCCGCACCTTCCCGCCACTGCAAACCATGGAGCGGCTGCTGTTCCAGTTTCTGCTGTGCGGCGAAATCCTGCTGACCCTGGCGCTGTTGTCGGGCTTCATGTTCCTCGACAACATGCTGGCCCAGGGCATAGCGCACAAGACCCTGCTGTCATGCCTGGCCTGGGTGGTGTTCGGTATTCTGCTATGGGGTCGGCATTTCCGCGGCTGGCGTGGCAGCTATGCGATCCGCTGGACCCTGGCCGGGTTCCTGCTGTTGATGCTGGCCTACTTCGGCAGCAAACTGGTACGCGAATTCCTGCTACCACTGTGATCACACTGTCCGAGGTCCGACCTTGAACGATACCCACACAGGCACACTGCTGATTCTGCTGGGCCTGCTGATCATCCTCTCGGCGTTCTTTTCCAGCTCCGAGACCAGCATGATGAGCCTCAACCGCTACCGGTTGAAGCACCTGAGCAAGGAAGGCCACAAAGCGGCCCGGCGGGCCTCCCGGCTGCTGGAGCGCCCGGACCGACTGCTGGGCACCATTCTGGTTGGCAACAACATCGTCAACATCCTGGCCGCCTCGATCGCCACCGTGGTCGCAGTGCAGATCTGGGGTGAGGCCGGCATCGCCATTGCCACCTTTGGCCTGACCATCGTCATTCTGATCTTCGGCGAGATTACCCCCAAGACCCTGGCCGCCCTGCGCCCCGAACTGATCGCCTTTCCAGTCAGCATCATCCTGGCTGCGCTGCAGAAAGTGCTCTACCCCATCGTCTGGGTCTGCAACGCCATCAGCAACCAGTTACTGCGCCTGCTCGGGGTCAACCCCAACGCCGCCGACGGCGACCAGCTCAGTACCGAGGAGCTGCGCACCGTAGTGCGTGAAGCAGGGCTGGGCATCACCCGCAGCCGCCAGAACATGCTGCTGGGCATCCTCGATCTGGAAAAGATGACGGTCAACGACATCATGGTGCCGCGCAACGAAGCCGTGGGCATCGACATGGAAGACGACATCGACACAATCATCAACCAGTTGCGCAACTGTCATCACACCCGGCTACCGGTCTACCAGGGCGACATCAACCACGTCACTGGCATAGTCCACATGCGCTCGATCGCCCGCCTGCTCAGCCGCGGCGAGCTGACCAAGGACGCCCTGGTGAGCGCCTGCAAGGAACCCTATTTCATTCCTGAAAGCACGCCACTGCACACCCAGCTGTTCAACTTCCAGAAACAGAAGCGCCGAATCGCCATCGTGGTCGACGAATACGGAGACGTGATCGGGCTGGTCACCCTGGAAGATATTCTTGAAGAGATCGTTGGCGAATTCACCACTGACATGCTGCTGCCCAGCCAGGATATCCATCCGCAGTCCGACGGCAGCTACGTGATCGACGCCGCCAGCTCGATCCGCGATATCAACCGCCACTTGCAATGGAAACTGCCGGCCGACGGCCCCAAGACCCTCAACGGCGTGATTACCGAGCAACTGGAAAGTATTCCGGAAACCAGCGTGTGCCTGTGTATCGGCGCCTACCGGATGGAGATCCTGCAAACCAAAGACAATATGGTCAAAAGCGTGCGAGTCTGGCAGCGAACCCTGGATCCCCAGGTCAACGCCGCCGCAACGAGCAATCAGGACTCAAGCGCCAGCCATTGACGCACTATCCCGCCCGCCCACAGACGATAGCCTTCGGCGGACGGGTGATAGCCATCGCGGGCCAGGTAGTGTGCCTGAAAGGGGATATCCAGCGTGCAGTAACCTGCCCCGCTATGCGCCGCCAGCCGGCGCAGATCAGCATCCAGCAAACCGGCCCGCAAGCCGAACCAGGCCCGTAGTGGCTGCGGCAAAGCCCGGAACTGCCCCAGGGGTGGCACCGCGCTGACCAGTACCTGCGCACCACTGGCACCCAACGCCGCAATCAGCGCGCAGACTTCAGCCCGCCAGCGCCAGCGCGGGGTCAAATGCGTGGTGTCGTTGACACCCAGCACCAGCACCACCAGATCCCACGACTGACCAGCTACCGCCGGCAGCAACTCACTGCGACACTCAGCAGCTCGCGCACCGTTGCGGCCACAGGCACGCCACTCGACGGCACGCCCGGTGGTCTGTGCCAGTTGCCGGGCCAGTTGACCGGCCAGCGCTTCAGCCTGTGAATCCACACCGACCCCGGCCACGGTCGACTCACCGACCAGCAACAAGCGCAACGGTGCAGCATTTGAGGCGTCTGTCGGCTGCTCGCAACCCTGCCATGGCTGCGCCGCGTCCGGCAGGCGCAAGGCCGTGCGTTTGACCCACAAGGCCTGCGGCAGCAGCAGCGGTAATGCCGGTGCAGCCAGATACCACCAGCGGCTCAGAGCTTGACCTCGACAGCATTGGCCGCGCGCAGCGCCTTGGCCCGTGCCGTTTCAATATCTGCATCCAGCGCCAGTGCCACACCCATGCGCCGCTGCCCATCAACCTCCGGCTTGCCGAACAGACGCAACTGGGTATCCACCTCACTCAACGCCCGTTCCAGATTGCCAAAACGCACATCCTGCGACTGGCCATTGACCAGAATCACCGCCGATGCGGCCGGACCGAACTGACGAATCGCTGGTACTGGCAAGCCGAGGATCGCCCGGGCATGCAGGGCAAACTCGGACAGATCCTGGGAAATCAGCGTAACCAGCCCGGTATCGTGCGGGCGCGGTGACACCTCGCTGAACCAGACCTGATCACCCTTGATAAACAACTCGACTCCAAACACCCCGCGCCCACCCAGAGCATCAGTCACCGCCCGGGCCACCCGTTGCGACTCGGCCAGAGCGGCCTCGCTCATGGCCTGCGGCTGCCAGGACTCCTGATAGTCGCCGGCTTCCTGACGATGACCAATAGGCGCGCAGAAACTGGTGCCACCGGCATGGCGCACGGTCAGCAGCGTGATCTCGTAATCAAAATCGACAAAGCCCTCGACGATCACCCGCCCCTGGCCAGCCCGGCCACCCGCCTGGGCATAATCCCAGGCTGGCTCCACCTGATCGGTCGTGCGCACCAGACTCTGGCCCTTGCCCGACGAGCTCATCACCGGCTTGACCACACACGGCAAGCCAATCTCGCGGATCGCCCGCTGGTAGTCCTCCAGGCTGTCGGCAAACCGGTACGGCGAGGTCGGCAGCCCCAGTTCCTCGGCGGCCAGACGGCGGATACCTTCCCGGTCCATGGTCAACCAGGCCGCCTTGGCGGTCGGGATCACGGTATAACCTTCCTGTTCCAGCTCCAGCAGCACCGGCGTGGCAATGGCCTCGATCTCCGGCACGATATAATCGGGCTGCTCGGACTCGATCACCTCACGCAACAGGCGGCCATCGAGCATATTGATCACATGATGGCGGTGGGCGACCTGCATGGCCGGTGCATTGGCGTAGCGATCCACCGCGATCACCTCGCAGCCCAGGCGTTGCAGCTCGATCACCACTTCCTTGCCCAGCTCACCCGAGCCCAGCAGCAATACCCGGGTAGCCCCGGCGGCCAGTGGCGTTCCAATTTGCGTCATACCGATGTTCCTTGTTGTGAAGCAGGCTCGAACAGCAGCCCCTGATCCCGAGCGCGCTGCTCGCAACGCGCCAGCACCGCGCGCCGCTCGGCGTCATTCATCCGCCCCCATTGAATGATTTCCTGACCACTGCGCTGGCAGCCGGTGCAGATATCCTGCTCATCAAGCATACAGACAGAGACACAGGGCGAAGGGACGGGCGTTGTCATGACTCAGTCAACCTGCACCTTGAGCTCATCGCGGAAGCGCCGGGCATTCATGACGTAATGCGCCGCACTGGCTTCCAGCATCTTTTTCTGCGCCTCGCTCAACTGCTTGACCACCTTGCCCGGCGAGCCCATCACCAGAGAACCATCAGGAATTTCCTTGCCCTCCGGGATCAGGCTGTTGGCGCCGATGATGCAATGCTTGCCGATCTTGGCGCCGTTGAGCACCACCGCGTTGATGCCAATCAGGCTGTAGTCGCCGACATCGCAGCCGTGCAGCATGGCATTGTGGCCAACGGTAATGCCCTTGCCCAACACCAACGGGATGCCGTGATCGGCATGCAGCACCGCACCATCCTGCACATTGCTGTGCTCACCGATCACGATCCGCTCAACATCGCCACGCACCACCGCACCAAACCAGACGTTGGCACCAGCAGCCAGCGAAACCTTGCCAATCACGGCGGCAGTCTCGGCGATCCAGGCGTCCTCGGCCATTTCGACCCGATCATTACCCAGGCTGTATTTCATCACGGCTCCTCAATCAGCGTTCTTTATCGTAAGGGGTATGCAAAGGGATCCGTGCATCGAAGGCCACGTTCATCAACTCGACCAGCATCAGCGCAGTCAGCCCCCAGATCTTGTGCCCCTGGAAGCGGTAGCTGGGCACATACCAGCTCCGCCCCTCATAATCGATGCGATGGGTCATTTCGCGCTGGTCCTCAAGAAAGAACTCGACCGGCACCCGGAACACTTCCTCGATTTCACCGCTGTTGGGTGCCAGGTCGAACACCTCAGGCACGATCCCGACATAGGGAGTGACCTTGATTCCGTAGCGCGACACCAGGCTGCCCATAGGGCCAACCACGTCGACCAACTCCGGCAGCAGGCCGATTTCCTCGTGCGCTTCGCGCAGGGCGGTGTAGCACAGATCGACATCCCCCGGGTCCCGACGACCACCAGGAAAAGCCACCTCGCCGGAGTGGGTAGACAGACGCTGGGAGCGTACCGTCAGAATGATTTCCGGTTGTTCGTGCACACAAGTGACAGGTATCAGGACCCCGGCCTCGGGGAGACCGACCACATCGATCTGTCGGGGTTGGTAGTCGAGCACTCGACTGCGCATCAGGTCCAGCATGCAAACCACCTCAAAGCATTTTTCCCAATGATGGCATGATCCCCCGGCGGGAACCAGTTGCCCAACCGGCAAATGGGCCGCAAGATAGGACAAAACAACGAGCGTGATATCGTCAGGGTCTGTTCACTTATCATGAGATTTTGCAGCCAATGCGGCCAACCCGTCAGCCAGCGCATCCCGGAAGGTGATGACCGGCTGCGCTACGTCTGCGACACCTGCGCCACGGTGCATTACCAGAACCCGCGGATCGTCGCCGGCTGCCTGGCGGTATACCAGCAACAGGTACTGCTGTGCCGGCGCGCCATCGAACCGCGCCGGGGCTTCTGGACCTTGCCGGCCGGCTTCATGGAGAATGGTGAAACCACGATTGAGGCGGCCCTGCGCGAAACCTGGGAAGAGGCTCGCGCCCGAGTCCATGCCGAACAGCTCTACATGCTGTTCAACCTGCCACATATCAATCAGGTCTACATGTTCTTTCGTGCCGAGCTGAGCGATCTGGACTTCGCCGCCGGCGAAGAAAGCCTGGAAGTCAAACTGTTCGATGAGTCAGAGATCCCCTGGGAGCAGTTAGCCTTCCCTACCGTAGGCAAAACCCTGCGCCAGTTCTTTATCGACCGGCAGCAGCACAACTACCCGGTCCACGTTCAGGACATTCGCTACAACCCCGGAAAAAGGTCGTAACAATGCCCCGTCTGTTCCTTGCCCTGCTGCTGTCACTGGTCTGCCTGAACACCCAGGCCGACGTTCCGCCGATCGACAAGATCCTGATCCTCAAGTCCGAGCGCCGACTGGAGGTGATCAGCCAGGGCGAAACCATTCGCCAGTACCGTGTCTCACTCGGTCGCTACCCGGTCGGACACAAGCAGCAAAAGGGCGATCAGCGCACACCCGAGGGTATCTATACCATCGACTGGCGGCATGAAAGCCCGCAGTTCAACCTGAGCATGCACGTCGACTATCCCAACCTCAAGGACCGCATGGCCGCCTGGGATCGCGGCGTCGACCCCGGCGGCATGATCATGATCCACGGCACACCAATCAACGACGAGTTCCCCGAGTGGTTTTACAAGGGTCTGGACTGGACCGATGGCTGCATCGCCCTGCAGAACAGCGACATGAAAGAGCTCTGGGATCTGGTTCCTGACGGCACTCTGGTCGATATCCGCCCCTGAACCACCAACCCGCATTGATATGAGTCAAAACCCTCATTTACCCGACAGGTGACACTAAAGGCATAAAAAGTCATGCCTTGTGCAGCATGCGCCAACCTGTCCGGATGAGGAGTTACCTGATGAATATCAAGCTAGTGAGCACACTGCTGGCCACTACCCTGGCCATGCCTGCGCTGGCCGACCGCCTATCGACCGAGCCGGTGCAGCCGATCGAACCTGCGGTCATCACCGAACCTGAAAAGGTCGAGCTGGGCAAGAAACTGTTCTTCGACCCACGGCTGTCGCGTTCGGGCTTCATTTCCTGCAACTCGTGCCACAACCTGAGCATGGGCGGCAGCGACAACCTGCCGACCTCCATTGGCCACAACTGGCAGGAAGGCCCGATCAACTCGCCAACCGTCCTCAACTCCAGCCTTAACGTCGCCCAGTTCTGGGATGGCCGCGCCGCCACCTTGCAGGAACAGGCTGCCGGCCCGATCGCCAACCCGATGGAAATGGCCTCCAACCACGTTCTGGCGCTGGACGTACTGCGCTCGATTCCGCAATACCGGGCCGAGTTCGCCAGCATCTATGGCGACGAGGACATCACCCTGGAGCGGGTCACCGACGCCATCGCCGTCTTCGAGGAAACCCTGGTTACTCCCAACTCACGCTTCGACCTGTGGCTCAAGGGTGACGACAGCGCCCTGACCCAGCAGGAACTGGCCGGCTACAACACCTTCAAGGAAATCGGCTGCACCGCCTGTCACAATGGTCCGGGCCTGGGCGGCACCTCGTTCCAGCGCATGGGGATCGTCCAGCCCTACATTACCGACAACCCTTCCGAGGGCCGGGTTGCGGTAACCGGCAACGATGCCGACCGCTTCTCGTTCAAGGTACCCACCCTGCGCAACGTCGAACTGACCTACCCCTACTTCCACGACGGTGCCTACTGGAAGCTGGAGGAAGCCGTTGACCTGATGGCCAAACTGCAACTCGGCCGCGAACTGGCACTGGAAGACATCGACAACATGACCGCATTTCTCAAGACCCTGACCGGCGAGCAGCCCAGTTTCACCATGCCGCTGCTGCCCCCGTCAAACAACGACACCCCACAACCGGTGCCGTTCGAGAAATAACCCTCTTCGCGCCCGCAGGGCGCTCCTACCCAAAGCACGCTACCGGTAGGAGCGCCCTGCGGGCGCGAACCTTACGGCAACGCCTGCAGATCACTCAAGCGCCACACATCATAGGCCGGCTCTTCATAGGGATGCGCCTGCCTCAGCGCAGCCACCACTGCCCTGATCAGCTCATCGGCGCAGACCAGCTCAACCCGCCACTCCTCGACCTGTTCGACCTCACCCTGGCGACCCAGAAACGGATTGCTGCCGGCCAGCGGCCGGAACTGCCCCAACCCCCTGACCTGCCAGCAGCACTGATCGTAGTCACCGATACGTCCACCACCGGCAGCGAACACCGCCTGCTTGACCGCCTCCAGATGGGAATCAGGTACATAGAAACAGAGTTTGAACATAAAAAAGGCTCCGGACCGCAAACTGGAATAACCAGTCTTGCAGCCCGGAGCCTGGAGCACAACGTGAGGTATGCGGTTTAGAAGCTGTAGCGAACGCCCAGCGTCATATTCCGCCCCGGCAGCAGCACTTCATCCTTGATAAAGGAGCTGTGCTGACGGGCCTTTTCGTTCAGCAGGTTGTTACCACGGACAAACAGCAGGTAGCTGGAGCCCGGGTTGACCTGCCCCCGGTAGCTCAGCCCGGCGTTGAGCATGGTGTAGCCGGAGGTATCGGTTTCATACTCAGCGGTCCGGTTCTGGCGCTGGACCCGGTAGCTTTCAAGCTGGCCAGACAGACTTGATGTAAAGGCCTGATCCAGGCGCAGACCGTAGCGATCAGCCGGAATCCGCGGCAGATCACCGCCCGACTTCAACTTGCCACGCACATGGTCACCAAACAGGGTCAGCCCCAGACTGTTGGTGGCCTGCCAACGCACACTACCTTCCACACCGCGCAGTACGGCATCGGCCTGACGATATTCCACCTCACGGTAGCCGGCACCCGGCTCATGACCGGTATCGGCAGCGTAGATGTAGTCCGACACCTGATTGCGATACGCACTGACATCAAAGGTCCAGGGACCGGTCAGACGACGCAAACCCAGCTCGACGTTGTAGGCGGTCTCCTTGTCCAGATCCGGGTTGCCCAGCTCGATGGTGCGGGTGGCCGCATGCGGACCATTGGCATACAGCTCCTCGGCGGTCGGCAGACGCTGCGAACGCGACAGCGAGCCATACAGCGCATAATCGGGCTGGAACTGCCAGGTCGCCCCGGCCGACAATGAATTGCCGCGATGCCGTGCATCCTCACTGCTGCGCTTGACGTCCACTTCCTGCCACTCATGGCGCAGGCCAAGTTCATAGCGCCAGTCGTTCCACTGATACTCCTCAAGCAGGAACAGCGCTCGGTTGTGGGTCAGGGTCGGCGGCACATAGGCCTCTTCACCTACCGCAGCAAAATCACGCCGCGACAACTGGCCACCCACCACCCCGCGCCAGCCGGCCAGCGGTGCATGGGTCAACTCGACGCGAGCCTCGCTACCCCGATTGTCGAACCGGGTACCCACCTCGTGCCCTTCCAGCTCCTTGTGCTTGTAGTCGGTATGCGCCATGCGCACCCGCAGGCGCTCAAACCCGGCAAAGGGGTCGCGGTAGTCAGCGCGCAGATCCCAGCGCCGCTGCTGCATGTCGATCCGCGCCTTGCCATGATCGTGGTCGTGGTCGTGGTCGTGGTCGTGGTCGTCGTGATCATCGTGGTCGTCATGATCATCATGGTCGTCATGATCATCATGGTCGTCGTGATGGTCATGATCATGGCCGCCGCAATGCCAGTCACGCGGGCCATGGGTATGGCAGTCAGCATGCTCATGGGCCAACAGCCCGTATTCACGGTTCTGGCGGCTGTAAGCCAGGCCAACGTAGCCGCGATCAGTCACCCAGCTCAGCCCCAAAGAGGCCGAGTCGGTATCATTGAACGAGCCATACTGACGCGAATGGTGGCCAGGGATACGGTAAGGATCAGCCTTGCTCTTGCTAGCCTCGATCCGCCCGGCAAATTGCCCGGTGCCCATGGTCAGGCCCACAGCGCCCGCCCGCTCATCCGCCACCGTGTTGCCACGCAGCTCCAGATCACCTTCAATGCCGGCCTCCGGCACATAGGTCGGCACCCGGCGATCAATCAGGTTGACCACCCCGCCAATCGCCCCACCACCGTACAGCAAAGTGGCCGGCCCCTTGAGTACCTCAACCCGCTCCAGCAGCAGGGTATCGGCGGTCACCGCGTGATCCGGGCTGGTGGTCGAAGCGTCCAGCACATCCACCCCATCGCTCAGGACCCGCACCCGGGCACCATCCAGGCCACGGATCACCGGGCGGCTGACGCCGGCACCAAATCCGCTGGCGCGCACACCAGGCACGCTTTCCAGACTGTCACCCAGATTGGTTTCGCGCAGCCGGAACCACTCCTCACCCTGCAAAACGGCCGCAGGCGTGGTCATATCTACCGCCCGACTGTTCAGTGCACTGGCACTGACGGTCGTATCCGGCAGGCTCAGGGCCGAGGTATTGGCAGCCAGCGCCACAGGGCTGGCCAAAGTAGCCAGGGCAACCGCCCAGGCCAAAGGTGTCTTGTTCATCTACATGCTCCCCACATGTCATCCGGTTACTGACGGAACCTGGTGCATGGCACCGGGGCAGCATAGTAATTGTTATAACGTAACAAATAAACCCAAAAACACCTTTGCGGCTTAAAGAGAACAGCTAAAGCCTACAGCTCAGCAAACGACGGCAACGGCTCGGTAAAGATCGACAGCACCTGCATAAAGCTGGCCTCAGGGGCAGCATACAGCTCCAGCGGCTCGGTCGTGACCGGGTGACGAAACCGCATCCCGGTAGCAGCCAGCATCAGCCGACTGCCACCAAATCGCTCGGCAAAATAGTGATTGTGGCGGGTCCGGCCATAGTTGGTATCGCCGATGATCGGATGGCTGATGTGCTGCATGTGGCGGCGCAGTTGATGCTTGCGCCCAGTCTGCGGATAAAGCGCGACCAGACTGTAGCGGCTGGCCGGGTAGCGCTCGATCATCACCGGAATTTCAGTCGTTGCCAGGCGCCGGTAACGGGTAAAGGCTTCACGCAGTGGCTGCGGCTCATCCTTGCAGCGCCGGTCGGTGGCCTGTTCACGCAGCGGGTGATCGATCTCCCCCACCTCCGGTGCCCAGCCGCGCACCAGTGCCAGATAGGTCTTGCTCACCTCTCCGGCCATCAGCGCCTTGCCCAGGATGCTGGCGGTCTCTGGGTTGCGGGCAAAGACCAGCAGCCCCGAGGTTGGCCGATCCAGCCGATGTACCGGATAAACATGCTCGCCGCCATTCAAGGCCCGTGCATACTGCAACGCGAACTCGGTTTCATGGCGGTCGATAGGGCTGCGGTGCAGCAACAGGCCCGCCGGCTTATGCACTACCAGCAACCACTGATCGCGATAGATCTCGCGCAGGGGATTGGCTGCACAAACAATGCTGGCGGTATTGGAATCAGGCAGTGGCACGACAACTCCAGGCAGTCTCGGCAGCAACAGCCGGCTGAATATCAGAGGTCGGCCATGGTAGCAGATGAAGGCACAGGCACTGTGCGCAAAAAATCTTCCAGGGCGGCAGCAGCTTCGACCGGCGCCACCTGCAGCAGGCAATGCGGCGCCTGTATCCCAACCACCTGCAAGGCCGGCTGACACGGCCCGGCGCAGGTCGTCATCAAGCCAGCTCCAAACGGCTGTCATGCACCCGGCACAAACCGTCATGCAGGCGGCGCACCTGCTCGGCCCGTGGCGTCACCTGGCGGCTGCCCATTTCGGTGACGAAGCGACAGGCCGCATAGGCCAGTGCCTGGCGTTCATAAGTGGCCACCCAGGCACGGCGCGCGGCCAGGCGTTCAGGCTTAACCGGCCAACTGCCTGTGACCGTCATCCGCTCGACCCCGATACGCCACGGCTTGGGGCTGACGCGAGCGCGGAAACATTGCTGATTACGGCACATCCGGGCATAAACCGGATCAGATCCCAACTCAGCCAGCAGCGCCTGTGCCTTGTCACTGGCAGGCGCATAAGTGGCATTCATCGCCAGTACCCGCAACCCCAGGGGTGTGCGGTAAATGCGCAGATTAAGCTCCGGATGCCGTTGTACCACCGCCGCAATTCGGGCCAACGCCAGCGCCTCCACCCCGCCCTGCAAACGGACCCAGAGCGCCCGCAAGCGGCGTGCAACAAGCCCACCACCCAACAACGCCACGACAGTTCCCAACGCCAACAGCCAGCCCATTCCCGTGAGCATGGCCAGCAACAGCGACACCCCGAGTACAGCAGCAAACACCGTCAGACTCAGGCCTCGCCCAGGCCGCGAGTCGAAATCGACATCGGCAAACAGCACATCGGGAGTGTTCAGACACAGCGCCCCGTAACTGTTGCGCGAGATCACCACATCCCCGTGCTGCTCCACCACCTCCTCACGAATCGGCAGACCCTCGGCACCGTTATAGGCAATCTTGTGATCTACCCGGCGCACATCTCCTTCAGCCTGCAACGTACTCAGGGCCGCCTGAACCCGCTCCCGAGCATGCGCCTGCGCCGCCTGCTCACTGACATCCGACCAGCCAAATCGCTTGAGCGTGAACGAACGCCCGGCGTGTCGTGTGCGCTGGGTTGCCTCGGACCAGTAACGGGGAACGATCATCTCAACCTCTATTTGGCAACAGGCTAGTGAACCGGCCCGGCCGGGGTCCGCGCCGCACCCGCAGCCTTTTGCAGCGTCGCCTGCAATGGCACCTCATGCTCGACGAACGTCAGATGAGCTCCCCAACCATCCAGACAGGTACGATAGACGCCCGGCTGGCAGTGCCGGGAAAAACGACGCTTCAATGCAAAAACCTGCTGCGGAGCGATCCCGGCTCGCTCGTAGGCACTGAAGTCGGTAGCGGAATCGCCATAGGCGTAACTCAAGGTCCAGCCAGCCTGTTGGTAACCCTGCAGGATTGCCGCCTTGAACCCGACCGGATCACGACGTTCGGCAGAGTTCTGCGCCACATGCACGGGCCCCGGCGCGAAACCATGTTTCTCCAGCCAAGCGGCCAGACCAGACTGAAACAGCGGAATACGGGTGCTCACATAGATCACCCGATAACCCCGCGCGGCATAGCCATTGACCACCTCGGCCGCCCCCGGTCTGGCCTCAAGCACAAACAGATTGTGCGGCGTCAGCGTACCGTCGATATCGAACACCACCACCGCACTGTGCGGCAATGACGCCAGCTCAATTGGCGTTGGCGGCAGACTTGCGACGGCTGTAAGACTGGCAGTGGTCGCAGCAAACAGCAGCGCACAAGTGGATTTTTTCAACATGATTGGCACTCTCGACTTCCCTGATCTCGTAACTTGATTCCCATGGGCATGCCCACAGGCCAGACCGGCTCAACACATCCGGTAGACCACCCGCAACGGGCAGCCCAGCAAGGCCTCCAACTGAGTCAGCAGTGCCGGCTCCAGCAAACCGCCAGGTGCCTGAGCGATCACGGCAAACCGGCTGAACGCCTGAGGCCAGGCATAGTCCAGCTCATTGACTGTCGCCACTGCGGCGCAGCAGGGCAAGGTCTGCGACGCCAGCGCAAAACCACCACTTTGCTCACAATAATCGGCATCCATCAGTGCATGCCAGGCGGCAACATCCAGCTCGGCGCCACAGTGCGGGCAACCAACACGCTCGAAATTCTCACCGCAATCGCGATAGACAACCTGCTCTGCCACCTCGCAGTCAATCTCGCCAACCTGCGGCCAAAGCTCACGCAACAACGCCACAACCGCCTGCTGCGCCGCCAAGCCGGGGATGAAATGCGCATCAACGGGTACTAGCTGTACGTAATGCTCAGACATGGCGACTTCTGTCATGGAGAAGAAAGACGAGCCCAGCGCTACTCATTTGCATACACCGTCACAAGCAGACTGCTTTCAAACATGGCTGCGGGTGAAATAACCAACTCGCCGGCCGGAGGCTGGTCACTCCAGCGCTCACTGATCTTGACTTGCACAGCAGGGTGAGAGAGGTCGAACTCACTGATGGTTTGCAGTGCACCAACTTCAATATCAAGAGCTCGCTTGAAGATCTTCCACACAAGCTCAGAGCAATAAATACGCTCATCGGACCACTCGAAGTAGAGGTCATAGTGCTTACCGGCAAACTCCGCCCCCACCTCATGCATGCGCTCAAGCGCCTCGGGGGTGAGCAGGCGCTCGGCATCAACCAGACGCTTGGCCACAAACCGGCCACCCTCCCCCCGTTCAATCCAGACGTCCAGCGGTGTGAGTTTCACAGGTTCAACTGCCTCGTACACCACGGGTTTACCATCAAGGATGTAAACGATCCCCATGTGACTGTATGGCGACCTGGTCACCGCCTGAACCGCCAAGCTCTGCGCCGAGCGAGACGTATGGAAAATTACATCCCCATCACGGGGCTCATAGCCAGCCCAAGCCCCAAAAGAACTGACGCAAACGACAACCGCCAGCAACACGCGAATAATCATGCCCGCTCCTTAGCCTCGAAACCGGACAGCTCAGCCTTCGCTTTATTGATGTAATCCTTGTACAGCTCATTGAAGTGCCTGCCAGACCTCTTCGACTTCTCAATGACCTCTGAGAACAAGGCCTTTGCTCTGGCGGTTTCACCCTGGCCTTTGAGAAACAGCGCAAAATGGAACATGGCCTGTGGCCCGGTGAAATAGGTATAAAGCGTCTCATACTCGTGCTGAGCAGCAGCCCTGTCACCCAGCCCTTCCAGCGCCCTGGCGTACAACAGGTGAGCATCTTGATTCTTGTAGTCAGGATTCTCCGCAATCAGCCGGTCCAGCGTTTGCCTGGTCGCCGCGAAATCATTCAATCCAAATTCCGCACTCGCCAAGCCAAACATCAAATCGGGATCGTTGGCATAAGGCCCTTTCAGACATTTCTGATATAAGCCCTTGGCCTCCTGGAACATATTCCGATGCAGGCACTGCCTGGCCAGCGCCATAGAGTTCTGCACGGTGTCAGCTGCGGAATAGTCACTAGCCGCCCGGTTGATATCTCTGTCTGGATTTATGATGTCCTGAACCTTTTTCGCCGCCTTTTTCCCAGTACGGCTATTTGAAGCCCCCGGAAGGACCTCAAGAATCAAATAAGCGATAGCCCCGGCCAGTGGCAGCATCACGATTATCCATATCCATGTTGTATTGCGACCCGTTTTCACAACATGAATAACAAGCGCCACCTGCATCAGCACTGAGAGAATAAAAAAAGGCATTGAACTCCCCACCTCCGTGTGTCAAAAAAATACCCGCGAATCAGGCGGGCAGCATGCGGCCAGTCCGGCACCGCGGCACGATGCGCTGGAGATTACTAAATACCCCAACCGCCCTCAACCCTGAGCGGCTCTGGCTTTGAGGCGGGTATTCACTTTAGCGGGGAGGTTCACGATCCGAGCTAAAGCCGTTGCCAGGCTAAAATTTACGAGCCTGGTAATAAATGCCCGCTCCACCTTCACAGTATTGCTTAAGGCTCAACAGAAAAATCGCCCAGTTATAATTACAGAACCGGTAAAACTCAGTGACTTCACGCCAGTCGGTATGCCTAAGAGTGACAGCGGTCTTGCCGCCCAGATCGTTCAGGTCGAAACTGACGTTAGTCCCAATCCACTCAGGGTCTGAATCGACACAATGCCAGGTCATTCTGGTATCGGGAATCAGCTCAGTAATCCTCATCTTCGTCGGGCGCTCGTCGCCGAACCGGAACTCATTAACCGCATCAACTTCAGCAGAGAACTGTAAATCCTGGGTCCAGACCTCAGCCAACCCGCGCGCCGTCGTCAACGCTTGGTAAACGAGTGCTGGGGGAACATTCACGTACTGGACATGCTCAATGTTTGCCATAAATTTAACTCCTTGTATGCGGCAGCCTGAATGACTATCACAATACCTATTGCGATGTGTAACGCCTGGGCTCAGCCGCCGCTTTGAAGCGTCAGCGTAAAACCGGCCCAGTTGACCCTCTGGTTAAATGCCATACTCACGCTCAACCTTGGCCACTCGAACCCGAAAACTTGAGTACCATTGCTGATAGCCAAGTCGCTGAGCCTCTCGATGCTCAGCATTCTTCTTCCAGTTAGTGATTGCCTCAAGGCTCGCCCAGTACGACACAGTAATACCCACGCCCTCTCTAGCAGACTCAATGCCCAGAAAACCTGGTTGCTCTGACGCCAACTCCACCATCCGTTCAGCCATTTCAGAGTACCCGTCATCACCCTCCGTACGCTGACTGCTGAAAATCACCGCAAAGTATGGAGGCTCAGGAGTTTTGGCGATCTCTGACATAACTCCCTCTAGGTATTAACGCCGCGCACACCGGCGCGAACTTGCGAGCGTCCGGCAGCTGCGTAGTGCTGCGCCTGGTTATGTGTTGATGCTGCCACCACCCTGGCTCGACAGATTGAGCTGCCAGGATACGCCATACCTATCATTCAACCATCCAAATCTTTCGCTGAAACCGTAGTTATCCAAAGGCATTAGCTCTGAGCCACCTTCGGCGAGGGCCCGAAACGCCTTCTCTATTTCGCTCATAGATTCACACTCAACGTACAATGACATGGATGGTGTAAAGGCAAACTGGTGGTCAAGATGGCTGTCCAGCGCCATAAACTCGGTGCCATTTATCGTAAACCTAGCCATTTTGGTAGAACCTTCTGGCTCATGCTCGCCAGCTTCGTAGCGCTGAAGATCAATGATCTCTGAACCAGGGAACAGAGAGGTATAAAACTTGATTGCCTCCTCGGCTTTTCCAGCCTGTTCCCCGACAAACATGAGCGAGGCCTTAATGGATTTCATCTGCTCCTCCGTTCTAGTTTGCACACATAACGTGGAAGTAACCGCCCTGCGCGGCTTTTCGCGCAGGTCCGGTTAACTTCTGGGTTATACGTCATGCTCTCTGCAACCGCCTTAACCAAGTGTCCCAAGACTCAATCCTTATCGGCGGAGTAAACCTACCCTCGTAATCCTGTCGTTTCGCACTTTCTTCGAGATCGTTCTGTGTACGACCACCGATCACGACAGTTCTAATATTTATGTCCTTATCTGGATCAACATAAAGTTTGAAATAGGGGCCAAGCAACGCGTTATGAATCTTCTCGCCTTTCTCTGCACGAGCGCGAATTTGATGCGCTGCCTTTCGAAAGGAATCAAGGGAGCGATAGATAACGCCAAGGCGAGTGCGAATTTGGCCGGCTGCCTCAAGAACTTTGTGATTAAACTCCTTGTAGTGATTCGAGTTGATAAGATTGAACTCCGCCCCCTTCACCTCGATCAAGATAACATCCATCCTTGACCGGCCAGTAAATACGACAAAGTCAACTGATCCGTCAGCAACGGGGTATTCTGAGAAGCAAATGTACTCATCGTCCGGCTTCGCATAGGCTTCTCCAAAAACTGAGAGATCCGTTTTTAATAACCGCTGAATTTCTTGCTCTCCAGCGCCCGAATGAATCAATGTTTCAATGCTGCCTTTCGATATCATGCCCGCGTTAATTTCAAACTTACGGGCAATGACCTCATTGCTGTCTGTGAATCTTGAATCTACGAATGGATTTCTCTGAAATCTTAGGCTGTCCACCTGCTCTACTATTCTTCTGTTCAAGACACTTCTGTCATCCAGTTCAGTTGGATCGCACCCCAACATTGCGAGCGCTTCATCGCGCGACAGATTCGACCAATCAGTTTTGGGATGCAGTGTGATCCTGTCGAAAGTGTCGGACAGCGGATTTTCGCGCTCGTAGTGTTCAATGAAGATCGCGGGCTCCAGAACAAGACCTTGGCGAAGAAGTGAATCTATGACTGTCTCAACAGCATTCGTCACTGACTGACCGTCGTTTTTGTCACCAAGATCGGTTAGCAAGACCGTAGTGCCAGATTGGCCAAAAAATGACCGTACTCTGCACAATCCGCGACTGACGCGGTTTTTTCCATCGTGAAAGCTATGGACTATATCGAGTATTTTCATGACGTATAACGAGGCTGTAGAAAAACCCATTTCGGGCACATCCCCAGCCTTCAGCTGTTAATTTCAGGCCCGCTGATCGCCGGGCCAATTCTTGTTAATTACTGCGGCCACCTGGTCTTTCAGGTTAGGCCTGCGCTTACATGACCATAGATGGCCATTGCCGGGCTCCTTTCAGTCGCATTGTCCGTAATTCGCCAGTTTCTCTACATTGTGTACCAGGCAGTACAACTGTAAGCGCTCCATAAACCCCACCTGCAAACGCTGGGCCCGCGCCGGCTTGGAGCCGAAGCGCGGCGGAAAGCGGTCACCGTGCTGCCACTGGTTATATCTTGTTTGCACGACAAGAGGAGGCATACTCCCTCCACTCGCTAAGAATGCTACTGCGGGTATCGAAATCGTCCGCATGCTGTAATGCCCGAAATGTTTCTATGTACTTGTTTCGAACATTCGTGAAGAGCTCATCCTCGAACTGCCCTTTAAGCCATTCACGCTCCTGACTCGTTGGCTCTTCGAGAAGCGCTTCAATTTCCTCGATGTAGTCTGGCTGCGCCCAGTTAGATGAATGCCACATGTCTTGCTTGGACAGTGGCCGCGAAAACAAATAGGGGAGCAGGTAAATATTGCTTAACATCGCATCCAACAGGTACCTCCGCGCTTTTCCCAGAGAACCCATGCGGTAGTACGCTAATGCAGCATATAGAAGAAACGCCGGCTCACCGACGTCATCCGCGAACTCCTGTTCAAACCATTCCAAAAATTTAGCTGCTTTTTCTGGAGCACCGCTAAGCACAAAGTAGACGCACACTCGGTAACGCTTCCCTGAGCCGTCCGAAATCGCGCCGAACTTCTCCTTTTCTTTGAAAAGCTCTCTCCGCGCCCGGTTAGCGCGGTCTCGATACTTTTTTTGTTCATAAGTTAGCACAGACCTACCTCAAGAAGTATAACGCCCGCCATAAACGGCCGAGTGAAACGAGGTCCGGCGACCGCGGGGAGTGGGGGGGAAGTCCAGAGCGAATTTAATGGCTTTGTTAGGACTTTTACTTGACAAAACCATCATAAATTAACCAGATCAACAATATAGCCAATGCGCCAAATGCAAACCAGTACTTTTTAACAACGGCCCTTTCATTGACCGCAACCATGGGTAGGTATGCCAACTTTAAATATGCCCCAAGCAGCATGAGAAAAGCAAAGACCACTAGTGGCAACCATGTTTTATTGATCAACGAAAAAACGCCGACGACTGGAAAAAGTAATGTGCCGACCAAGCCTTCGACAGCATTTATACTAGCGGACATACGAGATGGCTTGCCACACGAAGAGCATATAGCCGGATATAGATCGCTAGCTTTGAACTTTTGCCAAGCGCTAATCGTTTTCTCTCCACAGTAAGGGCACTGATTCATGATATCCTTGAGTGCTAACGCCCGCATTTGCGGCTGGTTTGAAGCGCAGCGGAAAGCCAGTCCGACAACATGCGTTTGTTAGGAGCCATTGGCCAGCTCATACCTAAATGCTGCATGAACACCATTAAAAAAATCACTCAAATAATCTAATGCTTCTTGGATTTTGCCTAAGGCATCGGCATCCATGTCATATGTTTCTATCAGTTCATCATTCTGATCAAGCATGAAGACTAATTTTCTAGGCTTTTCCTGATTATCAAAGGCACCTTCAAGTGTTGTCTTTTGAATCCGTGACTTTTTAACATCCTGATGAGCGCTGCCAGATTTCGGATACCTAAAGAAGGTGCTTTTAGGGTCAGTTCCACTGACCATGTCAATTTTGGATTTAATATCCGTGGGTATATCCCAACAAGTTGTTTCAGGAAGTGCTCCTTTGCAGTTTTCGTAAATCACCTCAAAGTAAGAATACAGATCAGATAAGTTGTGGGTATTGTCCATTGGTAGCCACTTATCACGGACTTTAATTGCTGGCTTCTCTAAGCTGAATCCATCACCGAATTCAATGGAGTATCTCTTGTGCAGAATAAAAATCACTGACTTTAAAAACAACTCTATTGCATGTCGATGTAGATAACAAAGAGGAAGAACTCCATCCACGGATGCCCCATACTCCTTTAGTGTGTCAGCAGCATGTCTGAGATTACAGCCTGTAATACCAATTCCGCCGTCATAGTGAGTTGATGGTGGAGTAATTAAATAGTTCATTTAGAACGAGGGCTCCTAACGCCCGCCATCACCGGTGGCGAAACCGTAGCAGAGCGAAGGTTTTGGCATCCGGTGGATGGCTTGGTTATAAGTCGCGTAAGCAGCTGGCACAGAGTTCCTCCAATACGAATAGATAAGGACGGACCTCCTCGTCAACTTTTGGATCGATAGGGGAATACCCAAAAGATTTCCCCAGCTTCAGATGTGCGCAGCGATGACGAATATCAACGATCTCATTCACGAAGCCTTCAAAATCGCCTTCCGGGGCTAACTTGTAAAAATTGCTTCGGAGCTTTTCTGACGCTTTGAACGCTGCTTTTAACGGTACCTTCTTAGCTCCTGAAAATAAGCTTTCAAGGATTCGAAAGAAGCCAAGGAACCTTTTTATTGGGCTTTTATCTTCGGCAGCATCATTGAATTGAGAAAGGAGCCGCATATCAACCGGCTTACCCAAGTTTTCTTGAAATTTGTCTGAGTCGAACGCTGGGGCTGGGACGACTTCTTGAAGGTTTAGCTGTACAGAGTAAAGCTCGTCGCCAAACTCTCGTTCTTCCTCTTCCGTTTCTGCAATACGTTTACAGGTTATCATTCCGTATTGGACAGTAAACCTGCCTGACTGAAAGGAAATCTGTTGCGCCATGTACTGGGCAACCCACAGGGCGATAGGCTTTGCTTCTTCCTGACCATAAGCAAGGGTGATGTACAAAGTCCCAACTTGTTCCACACCGGGAGGACAATTTTTCCCGCTTTCTGGTTCAATGCGTACCTCGAACTCAAGACAGTCTATTGGGCCGTTCCCAAAATCTACAGGATCGTTTGCCGAACCTTTGTACTTGTGCTTTTTTGAAAAGTGAAAGTCGATCGCTTCAAAGCGAAATTGCCACTCAGTTTTCAAACGAAGACTCCCTGTGACTTATAACGTCTGCCATCAGCCGCGCGAGGTACGAGCGTCGGCTGCATGGCATGGTTATGCCTAAAGCTCCGAGCTTGCTCGCACGAGTGACCAGCCCTTCGCGGACAAGCCATAAACGGTTCCATTTTTTCCCGACGCCTCGTTGGCCAACTCGTTGTCGACCAACCACTGCAACGAGCGTAACGCCGTTTGCCTGGAGACATTAGCGTCCTTTGCAACGCCGCTGGGATAGCGCCAAGCATAGTTTGAGTGGGCGAGCGCCTTAACAACGTTACGACCAGTGGTGTCGAGACCGTATGCCTCAACCTGAAGACCACCTAGGTGCCCTTCCTCCGCGTCCGGTGGCTCGGTTTCCTTGCCGGAAATCGTCTCCACGCGATTAGACACCGCCGCTATTTGGGCTCGCAGCTTCGCAGCAACGCCCCCTGCAGAGAATGATTCGAACTTCTCAAGGTTGCTGAAGAATAGACCAAGAGAGCCTGCTGCTACAGCTACAGCCATCTCGGCAGGCCTTCCAATCAGACCAAAGAGCATCGCTCCCCCAAGAAGCACGCCGAGCGAAATCGTCTCAATAAGATCTTTATTCATACCTTTACCGTCTTAGATCCGGCATAACGCCGCGCTCTGCGGAAAATTTGGAGCGCAGCGGAAAATTTGTCCGGCAGCAGCGCTTTGTTATGCATTACTTACCGTAATCAGTCTTACTTCTGTTTGCACTCCAAGGTACTCATACACTGCCCGTACCTTTCTTACAAAGTTTTCATCTCTCGATAATAATAAATTACAGAATGAGGCCATTGATGCGTGACTATTATCACTCATAGCGGCAATAAATCGTCTTTCCTTATGTACTTTGGAGTCGGGGAAGTAGCCAAGAGTGTTAAGCATGTTATACATACCAGTTACCTTCTGGTGTAGATGGTAAGGTCTGTCAGGGTAGATAGGGTTTATGCGGATCTGGAAAAAGTCTTCTAAGCTGTTGATGTGATCGTTTTTTGGAAGCTTAACTTTAAAAACATCCCATATTTTTTCGATCACATTTGGTGGCTCTATATTATTTAATTCCTTTGGGCCTATACCCACTGACTCTCTGTAGGACTTTATTCCATTCCACTCCTTCGTATCAGGAATGTCTTTTGACATCGTATTTTCAAGCTCATGAAGCGTAGATTTATATTGCTCCATCATTAGTTCGGAATACTCTTTAATCTGCGCCCTCATTTCAACAGGAAGTTCATCAGCGTTTTCGAGCATACCGCCCATAAGCTGTGTAAAAGCAGCCAACTGTTCTTTATGAATATCAGAAATGCTATCACCCGATCTTCCGCCAGAGAACTTAAACAGCAACTGTTGCATTGAATTTTCAATGCTTCCATATTCATTATCATTGCTACAGTGTTCTTCGAATGCTTCAAATACGTCCCTGCTAGTGATGGTCGCTTTGTCAGTTACAATGAAGCCAGGCTGCTCAACAACGATTTTTAAATGATATGAATCAAGGTTTTTCAGAACATTAAGAAAGTCGTTTTCATAGCCAGCAGATCGTCTTATCTCTTTGAGAGTTTCGTCAGAATAAACAATCTGGAACTTGTCCATAAGCTCTCGTCCAAAACTACCCACGCTATTTTTAACGAAAAGATCGAGTATATTTTGATCTAAGTATAGTGTCGGCTTTCCTGAATATTGCGGTGTAGAATCCATGCTCATCTCAGCTTGCATAACGCCCGGCTTTGGGGCGGACTTGGAGCCGCGAAGCGGCGGAAAGGCCGTCCCAGCCCCGAAGGGGCGACAACAGCCGTTTGTTATGTGCCACACTGGATTGCGGTAGTAAGAACTACCCCAGCCAAGACACCTAGAAAGCCAACAACAACACTTACATAGGTTGCCCGACTTTGTATTTTAGCAACACGTATCTGAAGCATATGCTCGGCGACGATGCGACGCTCAGGGTTAGTCTGATGAACGCTCTCCTCATGAATAACCTTAGCCAACTCCCAAGAGTCCATTCGACGAAGCTCTTTTTCTTCGTCAGTAATAAGAGCGAACCAATAGCTGTATTCGTCTCTAGCGAAGAGAGCTTTGATCCTGTCTGCCCAAGTGATACGCATCGTCTTGATACCCTCTTCGATTTACTGATTAATACGGCGCTTCACTACAGCACATAACGACCGCAATAAGCGGCCGAGTGAAACGAGGTCCGGCGACCGCAGGGAGCGTACTTGATTGCTTGGTTATGTGTTTCTGGCACTGAGCAAGTTATAAGCATTGCGTTTTTAGCTCCTTAAACAACTCTTTCCCTTGCTCATTGAGCCTTTCGCCAGGTTGACCGCAAGACTGAATATAGGGCGAGTCCAAGTATGTAGCCTCAATTGCTCGCTGTCGGACAGCTTCTAACTTTGGGTCGGCTATTTCACATGCCTCAAAGTAGTCCCAACCTCTGTAATCAATGTCATCATTGATCCATGAGTCTAGGAGCGCTACAACCTCTTCGGGCTCCCACTCAACCGGGCGCATATTCCACTTTCTGAAAGCGTAAAAAGCTATCAGAACAAGACCAACTATGGCTGACCAAAATAGTACGCTCATCTCAATTTACACATAACGCCTGCAGCACGGGAAAAATTGTAGCGCAGCGTAAATTTTGTCCCAGTGCCTGCGATTGTTAGCCACCAGCAGGTTTCACTCTTCTTTATATGGCTACTCGGACCTAAAAATGGTTGCTGCATTCTGCCTTGCAATTTCCTTTATCTCGTCAATATTTTGGGGAATTGCACGTTCATTTCCCATGACATATTGGACAAACGAGAGCTCGCTAGAAGAGACTGAGCCTTGGGTTAAAGCCCAAACACCAGATTCAAATCTACAATACTCGTAGTATTCGGGTAGTGTCCGAATAGCACTTTTTGGGCGGTGCTGATTCAGCACATGAGAAGCATTCGCCTTGCAAGCCGATAAATAAATTTGAATTACATGGTCATGAACTAATTCCTTCCGCAAGCTCACGAATCTGTCGTATTTTTCTGACTTTTCATGGTACCAATCGTATGTAAACCATAGGGCACCAAGCAGCACTACAGCTAGCGCTGTTTTCAGAGCACCTGCATTACCTACGGTTGCAATACATCTTTTGAGCAGCTGTTTGTTCGTCACGCACTTTCCTTTTATAGTTTTGATGAATCCGGCGCAATTCACTGGCCAGCAACCTAGACACATCAGAAGCTAACGCCGCCAACACGCGCAGCTTTGTAGTGGAGGCGAAGCCGCAACGGAAAAGCTGTCGCTGTGCTTGGCCTTGTTAGCCATTTTTTGGCGAAATACTTTCAACAACTTCAACACCCAGCATGTTTCGCAGAGGAATAAGTGAATGAGGGAATTTTGATTCTAAAACAAGTAAAGCCCGTGCGTTTTGTGGTCGTGACTCTGTAAGCAATACGGCTTCCATGACCGCTCTGTACTTAACGCATTGAAATAGCCCGCGGACAATATCTCCCTCGGCAGATACAGAGGACTTGACCTCTGCGGCCACCCAAACCTTCTTGCCACTAAATGAAACATCTAGGCAATCTCCAGATGGCAACAAATACTCGGTCGTGCCAAATGGGGTGTTCGCGCCTAGCCCGATGACTTTTGGATTTTGTGCAACATACTCTTTGAGAGCCTTATGCTCGTCGCTCTCGCCGCCCCCAAAGTCACCTGAGGCTTTATTTACGATCGGTGTGAAATCGGAGGTTGCTGGTTCAAGTTCAAGAGCCTGAAGGACTTCCTGCCATCGAGGGTAAGAGAACACATGTTGGAGTTCCGCTTCGACGATTGCTCTCTTCTGCCGAAGCGGAAGTGTTGCAAACTCTTCCTTTTTGACGAGAAACCAGCCGATACCCTCGCCAGGTAGCCCCGTGCTTTTGTTAACCACAAGGCATTGGATAGGCGGGACTTTAACTTTCCATACTTTTGAAAGTAGCTCTAAAGACTGCCCGATGCTCCCAAGGACGTAGTTGAGATTGCGCGGGTTCGGCATTCCCAACTCTTGAGCAAGGTCAGAATAAAAAACTGTGGCACCAGCCTCAGCTTGACGCACAAGCAACGGTAATGCTGCACGAGCCCGTACTTGATATGCCTTGTTTCCCGAGATTGGTTCAGAAATTACTGCTGTGCTCATGATTTCCTCGGATGGCTAACAGTGAAGTGGATCGACAGCTTTATGACCACATATCGTTGGCTTCTCTATGATCACGCTTCTGCCAGTTTCCATCTTAAAATAATATCCAATAAAATCAGCTACCTGCATAACAGAGCACTGCTCCAGCATGTAATCGCTTGACTTCTCTAAAATGCGTCACCAATAATACTGTATATACATACAGCATGGACGCACTATGGATACGTCACCACCCAAACCTTGACTCAGAGAACTGTTTCGCAACGTCATCCGGGTTAACCGTTACAGCATCAGGACGGAAAAAACCTATTGGTACTGGGTCCGCTTTTATCTTCACTATCGTAAGATGCGACACCCACTTGAAATGGGGCCTGCTGAAGTCAATAAATTTCTGACCTGGCTTACAGTCAAACGCAACGTTGCTGCGGCCACCCAAAATCAGGCGTTGAATGCGCTCGTATTTCTATATGCGAAGATGCTGGAACAACGATTGGCAAACCCACCGAGTTAAACCTTCGACTTCAGACACGCTACCGCCCTACCCTTGCGTGGCGGGCATGGCCGGTGAGTTTTATGGGGAATGACGGCTGTCCGTGCCGGGAGGCGGGGTTGGCTGGCATTCCCTTGCTTTGATCAAGATAATGCAGGCCAGTGGCCAGAGCCAAGTGTTTTTTGTCAGGCCGCGTGGGGGCCCGGCTATGCCGGGCTGTGTTCGAGCAGGCGCTCGAACGTCCCAGGGGCGAGTACCTGACGGAGGCAGGGGGCGGGGTTAGCCGACCCAGGCGCGGGCGTTGCGGAACATGCGCATCCAGCCGCCGTCTTCGTTCCAGTCGTCAGGACGCCAGGAGTTCTGGACGGCGCGGAAGACCCGCTCGGGGTGCGGCATCATGATGGTGACGCGGCCATCGCGAGTGGTCAGGCCGGTGATGCCGTGCGGTGAGCCGTTGGGGTTGGCGGGGTAGCGTTCGGTCATGCGGCCACGGTTGTCGATGTAGCGCAGGGCGACGCTGTTGCTGGCTTCGCAGGCGTCGACGGCGCTGCTGTCGGCAAACTCGGCGTGCCCTTCGCCGTGGGCGATGGCGATCGGCAGGCGCGAGCCGACCATGCCGCTGAGGAAGATCGACGGTGAAGCCTGGACTTCGACCATGGCTACCCGGGCTTCGAACTGCTCGGAGCGGTTGCGCACGAAGTGCGGCCAGTGATCGCTACCAGGAATCAGTTCGCGCAGGTTGGAGAGCATCTGGCAACCGTTGCACACACCAAGGGCGAAGGTGTCCGGGCGCTGGAAGAAGGCGCTGAAGGCTTCGCGGGCCTGGGCGTTGAACAGGATCGACTTGGCCCAGCCTTCGCCGGCGCCAAGTACGTCACCGTAGGAGAAGCCACCGCAGGCGACCAGCCCGCGGAATTCGGCCAGATCAACACGACCGGCAAGAATATCGCTCATGTGTACGTCGATGGCGGTGAATCCGGCGCGGGTGAAGGCAGCCGCCATTTCCACCTGACCGTTGACGCCCTGCTCGCGCAAAATCGCTACCTGCGGGCGAATGCCGGTGTTGATGTAGGGCGCGGCGATATCCTCATTGACGTCAAAGCTGAGCAGCGTGCTCAGGCCCGGGTTGGCGTCGTCGGCCAGGGCTTCGAACTCCTGATCGGCGCACTCGGCGTTGTCGCGCAGGCGCTGGATCTGCCAGCTGGTTTCGCTCCAGGCCTGTTGCCAGGCGGCGCGGGTACTGCTGAGTACAGCGTCGCCGTTGAAGCTGAAGCTCAGGGCCTGCTCACTCTGTGGCTGGCCGATCACGGCGCTGCAGTCGCCCAGGCCGGCGGCGGACAGTTGCGCCAGCACCGCTTCGGTGTCGGCCTGACGTACCTGGATCACCGCGCCCAGCTCTTCGTTGAACAGTACGCCTGCCAGTTGGGCGGCGTTGTCGGCCAGCACGTCAAGGCTGATATCCAGGCCACAGCGGCCGGCAAAGGCCATTTCCGCCAGGGTGGCGAGCAGGCCGCCGTCGGAGCGGTCGTGGTAAGCCAGCAGCAGTTCGTCCTGATTCAGCCCTTGAATCACGGCGAAGAAGGCCTTGAGGTCTTCGGCGTCGTCCAGGTCCGGGCCGGTCTGGCCAATACGGTTGTAGACCTGGGCCAGCGCCGAGCCGCCAAGGCGGTTCTGGCCACGGCCAAGGTCGATCAGGATCAGGTCAGACTCGCCCTTGTCCAGCCGCAGTTGCGGGGTCAGAGTGGCGCGCACGTTCTGCACCGGGGCAAAGCCGGTGACGATCAGTGACATCGGCGAAGTGACGCTCTTGTCTTCGCCGGCATCGTTCCAGCGGGTCTTCATCGACATCGAGTCCTTGCCCACCGGGATGGTAATCCCCAGTTGCGGGCACAGCTCCATGCCCACAGCCTTGACCGTGTCGTACAGGCGGGCATCTTCACCGGGGTGACCGGCAGCGGCCATCCAGTTGGCCGACAGCTTGATGTCAGACAGTTTTTCGATCCGCGCGGCCGCCAGGTTGGTCACGGTTTCAGCGACGGCCATGCGCCCGGAAGCCGGGGAATCGAGCAGGGCCAGCGGAGTGCGCTCGCCCATTGCCATGGCTTCACCGGTATTCACATCGAAGCTGGTGGCGGTCACGGCGCAGTCGGCGACCGGTACCTGCCAGGGACCAACCATCTGGTCGCGGGCCACCAGGCCGGTGATCGAGCGGTCGCCGATGGTGATCAGGAAGTTTTTGCTGGCCACGGCCGGCAGGCGCAGTACACGCAGGGCAGCTTCTTCCAGGTTCATGTCCGGCTGGAAGTCGTCGCTCGGCTCGGCCTCACGCTCAACACTGCGGTGCATGCGCGGCGGCTTGCCAAGCAAGACTGACAGCGGCATATCGACCGGCTGGTTGTCGAAATGCGTGTCATTGAGCAGCAGGTGACGCTCTTCGGTGGCCTCGCCAACCACTGCAAACGGGCAGCGCTCGCGCTCGCAGATGGCCTGGAAACGCTCGAAGTCGGCGGCGTCGACCGCCAGCACATAGCGCTCCTGGGATTCGTTCGACCAGATTTCCAGCGGGCTCATGCCCGGCTCGTCGTTGGGGATATTGCGCAGCTCGAAACGCCCGCCGCGCTCGCCATCGTTGACCAGCTCCGGGAAGGCGTTAGACAGGCCGCCGGCACCTACGTCGTGGATAAACTTGATCGGGTTCTTTTCGCCCAGTTGCCAGCAGCGGTCAATCACTTCCTGGCAGCGGCGTTCCATTTCCGGGTTGTCGCGCTGCACTGAGGCAAAGTCGAGGTCTTCGGCACTGGCACCGGTGGCCATCGACGAGGCTGCGCCGCCGCCCAGGCCGATCAGCATGGCCGGGCCGCCGAGTACGATCAGCTTGGCCCCGACCGGGATCTCGTCCTTTTCCACATGATTGGCGCGGATGTTGCCCATGCCGCCGGCAATCATGATCGGCTTGTGGTAGCCACGTACTTCCGGGCCGCGCGGGGACTGCACGGTCTGCTCGAAGGTACGGAAGTAGCCAGTCAGGTTCGGCCGGCCGAATTCGTTGTTGAAGGCGGCGCCGCCGAGCGGGCCGTCGATCATGATCTGCAGCGGGGTGACGATACGCCCAGGCTTGCCGTTGTCTTCTTCCCAGGGCTGTTCAAAGCCGGGAATCCGCAGATTGGACACGGTAAAGCCGCTCAGACCAGCCTTGGGCTTACCGCCCCGGCCGGTTGCGCCTTCGTCACGGATCTCGCCACCGGAGCCGGTGGAAGCGCCGGGGAACGGCGCAATAGCGGTTGGGTGGTTGTGGGTTTCCACCTTCATCAGAATGTGGACCGGCTCTTCAACCGCACGGTATTCACGGCTGTCGGGCTGCGGGAAGAAACGCCCGGCGACGAAGCCCTCGATCACCGCCGCGTTGTCCTTGTAGGCCGACAGCACGCCCTCGCGGTGCATCTCATGAGTGTTCTTGATCATGCCGAACAGGCTCTTGTCCTGGGCCTGACCGTCGATATCCCAACTGGCGTTGAAGATCTTGTGCCGGCAGTGCTCGGAGTTGGCCTGAGCGAACATCATCAGCTCAACATCGCTGGGGTTGCGCTTGAGTTCGGTGAAGCTCTGCACCAGATAGTCGATTTCATCCTCGGCCAGGGCCAGGCCCAGTTCGACGTTGGCCTGCTCCAGCGCAGCGCGACCACCGCCGAGAATATCGACCCGGTTGAACGGCTTGGGCTCGGTATGGGCGAACAGGCTGGCGGCGTCTTCGACCCGCTCCAGTACCAGCTCGGTCATGCGGTCGTGCAACAGCGCCTTGACCTGGGCCAGCTCTTCGCTGTTCAGCGCACCGCTGACGTAATAGGCAATACCGCGCTCCAGCCGCTTGATCACACCCAGGCCGCAGTTATGGGCAATATCGCTGGCCTTGCTCGACCACGGCGAAATGGTGCCAAAGCGCGGCACTACCAACAGCAAAGCACCATTGGGTTCTTCCACCGGCACCGACGGGCCATAGCTGAGCAGCCGCTCAAGGACAGCCTGCTGATCACTGTCGAGCTCAGCCGAAAGGTCGGCAAAGTGCATGAATTCGGCATACAGCCCGGTAACCCCTGGCACTTTGGCCTGCACACGGGCGAGCAGTTTATTGCGGCGGAAAACGGAAAGGGCTGGGGCTCCACGCAGGCTATGCATGTCGGTAACGGCCTCGGTTCGGAATGGGGGGATGCAGAGAATCGAGTTCACGCATCCTTGGAAAAATGGAAGGCGCATAGGATACCCCAAGCGCCAGGGGGAAGCCATCAGCCGCATTATTTGCCCACATTCAAACGCTATTGCCGGTCGGCGCTTTTGCCTATACTGGCGCCATGCATCGACGTACATTCCGCTCCTCTCTGCTGCTGGCCCTGATTCTGGGGCTGGGAAGCACCCTGCTCAGTGGCTGTGATAAACCAGACCGCTTGGAGCAGATCCGTTCCGAAGGCACCTTGAAGGTGCTGACCCGCAATACGCCTACCACCTTCTATCAGGATCGCCATGGCGATACCGGGCTGGAATACGAGCTGAGCAGGCGCTTTGCCGAGAGCCTGGGGGTGAAGCTGGAAATGACCGCCATCGGCACCCTTGATGAGATCTACCAGCAGCTTGACGGCAAGAACGCTCACCTGGCCGCCGCCGGGCTGGCGATCAACCCCGAACGGCTCGACCAGGTCCGCTATTCGAGCACCTACCTTGAGTCCACGCCGCAGGTGGTCTACCGCCGTGGCAATCGCCAGCCCCGGGGGCTGGATGATCTGTATGGCAAGCGGATCATGGTGCTCAAGGGCAGCAGCCTGGCCGACCAGCTCCGCAACCTGCAACTGGACCATCCGGAGCTGGTGTTCGAGGAGTCCGACTCGGTTGAAGTAGTTGATCTGCTGCGTCTGGTCAATGACGACGAGATCGATTACGCGGTGCTCTATTCCAACGAACTGGTGGTAAACCAGGCCTTCTACCCGGCGGTGCGGGTCGGCTTTGACCTGAGCGAGCCCCGAGGCCTGGCCTGGGCGCTGCCGCGTGAAAATGACGATAGCCTGCTCAAGGCGGTTGAACGGTTTTTTACCAACATTCGCGATGACGGCACACTGGATCAGTTGATCGAGCGCTTCTACGGCCATGCCGACGTACTCGACTACGTTGGCGCCCGGGCCTTCGCCCGACACATGCTGCAGCGCCTGCCCCGCTACGAGACCTGGTTCCGTCAGGCCGGCGATCAGTACAGCCTGGACTGGCGCCTGCTGGCAGCCATGGGTTATCAGGAATCACTGTGGGACCCGGAGGCGCGCTCGCCGACCGGTGTACGCGGGCTGATGATGCTGACGTTGCCGACTGCCAAGTTCGTTGGGGTAACCAACCGGGTCGACCCCAAGCAGAGTATCTTTGGCGGCGCCCGCTATCTGGTCTGGGTGCGTGATCAATTGTCGACCGACATACCCGAACCGGATCGCACCTGGTTTGCCCTGGCCGCCTACAACGTTGGCCTGGGCCACCTGGACGACGCCCGGATTCTGACCCGCAACAATGGCCGCGACCCTAATCGCTGGGTTGACGTGAAAGAGCACCTGCCGCTGCTGTCGAAAAAACAGTGGTACAGCCAGACTCGCTACGGTTATGCGCGCGGCAACGAGCCGGTACATTACGTGCAGAACATCCGCCGTTACCACGAGATTCTGCAGTGGGTGACTCAACCGCTGTCGGAAAGTGCTCAGGTGCCGGAGGGGCAGTATCACACCCCGGGGATTCTGGAACAGTTGCCGCAGGGGATCTGAGTTCAGCTCGGCGCCCCTCCCCAGCTCCCTCGATCTCATCACGCCACTCAATGTCATCACGAGGCGCGCAGCGCCGTGGTGATCCATAGGCTGCCTGGATGGCCGCGACGCTTTGCGCCTCGCCATGACGGGATGGGCGGGATCTGAGTTCAGCTCGGCACCCCCTCCCCGACTCGCTCGATGTCATCACGCCACTCAATGTCATCACGAGGCGCGTAGCGCCGTGGTGATCCATAGGCCGCCTGGATGGCCGCGGCGCTGCGCGCCTCGCCATGACGCGAGTAGAGCGGGACAGTCTGGAGGATACGTCTGGACGGCCGTTAGCCTTGGGCGGGCTGGCGTTTGAGTTTGAAGAACTCAGTCAGAATGGCGCCGCACTCCTCGGCCAGTACCCCACCTTCGACTTCAACCCGATGGTTCATCCAGGGCTGGGCCAGAACCTGGCTGCGGCTGACCACTGCGCCCGAGCGTGGCTCGCTGGCACCGTAAACCAGCCGTTTGATGCGGCTGTGAATCAGCAACCCGGCGCACATGGTGCAGGGTTCGAGAGTAACGTAGAGGGTGGTATCGGGCAGGCGGTAGTTGCCGTCGGCCGCCGCTGCGGCACGCAGGGCGACCATTTCGGCATGGGCACTGGGGTCATGGCTGCTGATCGGCTGATTGAAGCCACGGGCGATCACCCGACCGTCGCGCACCAGCACGGCGCCGACCGGCACTTCACCAAGGTCAGCCCCCTTGCGCGCTTCGGCAATGGCCTCACGCATGAAGTCGATATCAGCCGGTTTCATGACATTCCCCAGGAGCGGTCATCCCACAGCCACCAAAGGCCATGGGATGAGTCCAGACTCAGATCAGTGCCCGCTCACGCAGCAGCGCAATCACCCGGTTGACGCAGGTTTCGAGATCCAGCTCGGCGGTGTTCAGCACCAGATCGGCGTCGGTCGGCGCCTCATAGGGGTAGGACACACCGGGAATGGTACCTTCGAGATTGGCAGCATACAGGCCCGAGGGGTCACGCTCCTGGCACACCGCCAGCGGCGCATCCAGATGCACCATCAGGCAGCGATTACCAAGGATATGCCGTGCCACGGCGCGGCTTTCCTCAGTCGGCGCGACGAAGGCGCCCAGGGCGATCAGACCGGCTTCGTTCATCTGCCGGGCAATCCGCGCGCCCTTGTGCAGGTTCTCGGCGCGACCGGCGGCGTCCTGGTTCAGGCCCTTGGACAGATCCTGACGCAGTACCTTGCCATCCAGTACGTAGCAAGCGCGACCGCTGTCGAACAGCTTGCGTTCAACGGCGTAGGCAATAGTGCTCTTGCCACTGCCAGACAGCCCGGTGAACAGCAGGGTTACCGGCTGCTGACCAAAGCGTTCGGCGCGCTCATCGGCGGTCACGTGAGCCAGACGGCCGTGCTTGCTGCCACTGGTGTTCTGGCCATCCAGGCCCTTGGCGACGATCATGCCGGCGCCGACGGTACCGTTGGTCATGCGGTCGATGACGATAAAGGCACCGGTCGTGCGGTTGCTCAGGTAATCGTCAAAGGCAATCGGCCGCTCCAGCGACAGCTCGACCCGGGCAATCTCGTTCAGCGCCAGCGCGCCGGCCGACTGCTGCTCCAGGGTATTCACATCGATCCGGTGCAGGATGCGGGTGAATGAACCCGGGCTGTAGCTGGTGGCTCGCTTGATGTCGTACTTGCGCCCAGGCTGCATCGGCTGCTCGGCCATCCACACCAGGGTGGCCTCAAACTGATCACCGATCAGCGCACGGTTGTCGACGTGGGTCAGCAGGTCGCCACGGGAAATGTCGATTTCATCTTCCAGGGTCAGGGTCACTGCCTGGCCGGGGCCGGCGCTTTCCAGTTCGCCGTCGAAGGTAACGATCGACTTGACCCGGCTGCTCTTGCCCGAGGGCAGTGCTACCAGCTCATCGCCCTTGTGCACGATGCCCGAGGCGATGGTGCCGGCAAAGCCACGGAAGTTCAGGTTCGGCCGGCTGACCAGCTGCACCGGGAAGCGCAGGTCGGTCATGTTGCGGTCGGCGGCGACTTCGACGCTTTCGAGAATCTCCATCAGCGTCTGCCCGGTGTACCACGGGCTGCGCTCGCTGCGGTTGACCACGTTGTCACCCTTGAGCGCCGACATCGGCACGAACTGCACGCTGTTGCCGTCGAGCAGTTCCAGACCCTTGGCGAACTCCAGATAATCAGCGCGGATCTGCTCGAACACGCCCTGATCGAAGTCCTTGAGGTCCATCTTGTTGACGGCCACGACGATGTGCTTGATGCCCAGCAGCGAGGCAATGAAGCTGTGACGCTTGGTCTGGGTCTGCACGCCATAACGAGCGTCGATCAGGATGATCGCCAGGTCGCAGGTCGAGGCGCCGGTGGCCATGTTACGGGTGTACTGCTCATGACCGGGGGTGTCGGCGATGATGAACTTGCGCTTGGCGGTAGAGAAATAGCGGTAGGCAACATCGATGGTGATGCCCTGCTCGCGCTCGGCCTGGAGGCCGTCGACCAGCAATGCCAGATCCACTTCTTCGCCGGTGGTACCGGACTTTTTCGAATCCTTGGTGATCGCTTCCAGATGATCCTCATAGATCATCTTGGAGTCATGCAGCAGACGCCCGATCAGCGTGCTCTTGCCGTCATCGACGTTACCGCAGGTAAGAAAGCGCAGCAGCTCCTTGCGTTCGTGCTGAGCGAGGTAGGCCAGAATGTCCTGGCCGATCAAATCGGATTGGTGACTCATGTAATTCTCCGGACAGCGTGCCGCGCTTAGAAGTAGCCTTGACGTTTCTTTTCTTCCATCGACCCGGCTGAATCGTGGTCGATGACGCGCCCCTGGCGCTCGGAGGTCTTGGCCAGCAGCATTTCCTGGATGATCTCCGGCAGAGTGTCGGCGCTCGACTCAACCGCACCGGTCAGCGGGTAGCAGCCCAGGGTGCGGAAACGCACCATCTTTTTCTGGATGCCGGCTTTCTGCTCGGGGCTCAGGTGCTGCAGGATGCGCTCATCATCGATCATCACCAGCGCACCGTTGAGTTCGACCACTTCACGCTCGGCGGCGTAGTACAGCGGCACGATCGGGATGCTTTCCAGATAGATGTATTGCCAGATGTCCAGCTCGGTCCAGTTCGACAGCGGGAACACACGGATACTCTCACCCTTGTGCACCTTGCCGTTGTAGATGTTCCACAGCTCGGGACGCTGGTTCTTCGGGTCCCAGCGGTGGTGTTTGTCACGGAACGAGTAGACCCGCTCCTTGGCCCGGGACTTTTCCTCGTCGCGGCGTGCACCACCGAAGGCGGCATCGAAGCCGTACTTATCCAGCGCCTGCTTCAGGCCCTGGGTCTTCATCACGTCGGTGTGCACCGCGCTGCCGTGGGTGAAGGGGTTGATACCCTGCGCCACGCCTTCGGGGTTCTGGTGCACCAGTAGGTCGAGGTCCATTTCCTTGACCATCTTCTCGCGGAATTCGTACATGGCCTGGAATTTCCAGCCAGTATCGACGTGCAGTACCGGGAACGGCAGGCGGCCCGGGTAGAAGGCCTTGCGCGCCAAATGCAGCATTACGGCGGAGTCCTTGCCGATCGAATAAAGCATGACCGGGTTCTGGAATTCGGCCGCCACTTCACGAATGATGTGGATGCTTTCGGCTTCCAATTGCTTGAGATGGGTCAGTTTTTCCAGCATGGCGTACTCACGGACAAAAAGGGGACGCCGGGCATCCCGGGAAATTATTGAGGCATTGTAACAAAGCGGATTGCTTATAATAAGGAGTCGCGCAAGAACCTTGGGCTATAAGCATATATGCGAAAATACACAGCCCGCTCTAACCTTCTGCCCCAAACCTGGATTGCCACGGGCCTGCGGCCCTCGCAATGACGAGGTAAGGCTCACCTCCCCAGCACCCCGCTGCGCGCACCTCACCACCGCAACCCACACCCTCAAACCACACCGCCCCTCCGTCATTGCGAGCCGCACCCTACTCTGCCCACCCCTCCGTCATTGCGAGTCGCACAGCGGCGAAGCAATCCAGCCACACCCCCGATTCAGCACTTACCACAACACGACAAAGCAACCCACACCCTCACACCGCCCACACCTCACCGTCATTGCGAGTCGCGCAGCGGCGAAGCAATCCAGCCCCCCGCCTCAGCACTTACCACAACACGACCACGACAAAGCAACCCACACCCTACTCTGCCCCCCTCCTCCGTCATTGCGAGTCGCGCAGCGGCGAAGCAATCCAGGCGTATTCCCCCAGCATGCGGAATTGAAGGGAATTAGACCGGGTTGTCTATATCGATAAACCGGTGTTCGATACCAAAATGCTGCGCCAGATGCTCACCCAGCGCCTTGACCCCGTAGCGTTCGGTGGCGTGGTGGCCGGCGGCGAAGAAGTGGATAGCGTTTTCACGGGCGGCGTGAACGGTCGGTTCGGAGACTTCACCTGTGACGAAGGCATCCACACCCAGGGCGATGGCTTTGTCGATGTAGCTTTGGGCTGCACCGGTGCACCAGGCAATGCGCTTGATCGGGCGGTCATTGCCGGCGACATGCAGCGGTTCGCGGCCCAGCTGTTCATGCAGCCGAGCGGCCAGTTGTGCGCCGCTCAGCGGCTCCGGCAACTCGCCTTCCAGCCCGACCGAGCGCGGATTACCCGGCTCCAGCCCGCCAGTGATACTCCAGCCCATCAGCCTGGCCAACTGCACGTTGTTACCCAGCTCGGCGTGCACATCCAGCGGCAGGTGGTAGGCCATCAGGTTCAGGTCATGACTGAGCAGAGCCTTGAGCCGACGCTGCTTGATGCCGGTCACCGGGCTGGCTTCACCCTTCCAGAAGTAGCCATGATGCACCAGCAGCAGGTCTGCACCGGCAGCAATCGCGGCATCCACCAGGGCCTGACTGGCCGTGACCCCGGTAACAATACGCTGGATCTGCTCATGCCCTTCGACCTGCAAACCGTTTGGGCAATAATCTTGAAACAAACCACTGTCCAACAGGCTATTGCAGTAGTTCACCAGAGTGTTACGGTCAACCATCACGCCTCTCCGCGGATAAAAGTTCATTGTCCCGGCAGAATGTCACGGATTCAACCGTCAGCGCCTGCAGAATGGCGTCATAATCCTTATAATGACAGGCACTAGCCGTACACGTCGGCCATGACCATCGGGACCGGATCGATGAAAGATCTTTTGCGTACACTGGGCTGGCCCGCACTCTGCGGCCTGCTCCTGGCCTTGCTGATCATCCAACAGTATCCGCAATGGATTGGCCTGTCTGGCCGCGACAGCGTCCCGCAACTGACCTATGAGGCCCGCAACAACAGCAATGGCCCGGCCTCTTACAGCAGTGCCGTCCAACGCGCTGCGCCGGCCGTGGCCAATATCTACACCAGCAAGCAGGTCAACCAGAGCAGCAACAGCCAGGCCTTCATCAACCCGACCCTGCGCGACTATTCCGAAAGTATGCCGGCGCCCTCACGGCGCCAGTCGAGCCTGGGGTCGGCGGTAATTCTCAGCCGCGACGGCTATCTGCTGACCAACAACCATGTAATCGCTGGTGCCGACGAAATTCTGGTCGCCCTGCAGGATGGCCGCGAGGCCCTGGCCACCCTGATCGGCACCGACCCGGAGACTGACCTGGCGGTACTCAAGATCGATCTGCCCAACCTGCCAACCGTGACCATCAGCCCCAATGAACAGCAACATATCGGCGATGTGGTCATGGCTATCGGCAACCCGTTCGGCCTGGGCCAGACGGTAACCATGGGCATTATCAGTGCCACCGGGCGTAATCAGCTTGGCCTCAATACCTACGAAGACTTCATCCAGACCGACGCAGCGATCAATCAGGGCAATTCCGGTGGCGCGCTGGTCGATGCCAATGGCCACCTGATCGGCATCAATACCGCGATTTTCTCCCAGTCCGGCGGCTCGCAGGGTATCGGTTTTGCGATTCCGGCCAAGCTGGCGGTCGAGGTCATGCAGGCCATCATCGGCCAGGGCCGGGTGGTACGTGGCTGGCTGGGGGTCGAGGTACAGCCGCTGACCAGCGAGCTGGCCGAGTCGTTCGGGCTGGATATCAGTGAAGGGATCGTGGTTTCTGGGCTGTATCGCAACGGCCCGGCCTGGCAGTCGGGACTGCAGCCGGGCGATGTGATTCTGAAGATCGACGGCAAGCCGGCCAGCAGCGGCCGTCAGGCCATGAACCAGGTCGCCCGGGCGCGTCCCGGCGACAAGGTCGCGCTGGATGTACTACGTAACGGCGAGCCGATGCACTTTGAGGCCGAGGTAGGCATGCGCCCGAGCTTCCGTAGCTAGGCGAAACCTGAGCCCCGGAGTCGCTGGACAGCCTTGTGTCGCGCAGGCGCGCGACACTCCCAGGTGGTTGCACGAAGAGTGGGGCTGGCCTGGGGAGCGTTGCGCGCCTGCGCAATGCTGAAACGGCCTGATACTCCGGAGTCGCTGGACAGCCTTGTGTCGCGCAGGCGCGCGACACTCCCAGGTGGTTGCACGACGAATGGGGCTGGCCTGGGGAGCGTTGCGCGCCTGCGCAATGCTGAAACGGCCTGATACTCCGGAGTCGCTGGTCAGCTCTGTGCCGCGCAAGCGCGCGACACTCCCAGGTGGTTGCACGAAGATTGGGGGCTGGCCTGGGGAGCGCGGGAGCGCGACAACTCCAGGGCGGGCTTCAGGCCATCAGAGCAACAGCTTGAGTGCGGCTACCAGTGCCTTGTTTTGCGCTTCGTTGCCGATGGTGATGCGCAGGAACTGTTCGATCCGCGGCAGCTTGAAGTGCCGCACGATCACCCGATGCTCACGCAGACCATGAGCCAGCAGCGCTGCATCATGTTGCGGGTGGCGGGTAAAGACGAAGTTGGCCGCCGACGGCAGCACCTCAAATCCCATGCCCTGCAATTCGGCCGTGAGCTTGTCACGACTGGCGATCACCGCCTTGCGGGTATGGTCGAACCAGTCATGATCCTCGAACGCGGCGACCGCGCCGACAATCGCCAGACGATCCAGCGGGTAGGAGTTGAAGCTGTTCTTGATCCGCTCCAGCGCCTCGATCAGGTCCGGATGACCAACCGCCAGCCCAACCCGCAACCCAGCCAGTGAGCGCGACTTGGACAGGGTCTGGGTTACCAGCAGGTTGTCATAGCGCTCGACCAGGCTGATTGCCGTTTCACCACCGAAATCGACATAGGCCTCATCAACCACCACCACCGAATCCGGATTGGCCTGAACGATCTGCTCGATCTGCTCCAGCCCCAGCAACACCCCGGTGGGCGCGTTGGGGTTGGGGAAGATGATCCCGCCATTGGGCTGACGGTAATCCTCGACCCGCAGGCTGAAGTCCTCGGCCAGCGCCAGCGGCTTGGGCTCGATGCCGTACAAACCGCAATAGACCGGGTAGAAGCTGTAGGTAATATCCGGGAACAGCAGTGGCCGGCCATGCTGGAACAGCCCGTGAAAAATATGCGCCAGCACTTCGTCGGAGCCGTTGCCGACAAACACCTGGGCACTGTCGACACCATAGTAATCAGCAATGGTCGCCTTCAAGGCATCGGCATTCGGTGCCGGATACAGCCGCAGGCTGTCATTAAGTTCGGCCCGGATCGCCTCGATCACCTTGGGCGAAGGCCCGTAGGGGTTCTCATTGGTATTGAGCTTGACCAGGTTCTCGACCTTGGGCTGCTCACCCGGCACATAGGGCACCAGATCCTTGACGAAAGGACTCCAGAAACGACTCATGCGCTGTTACCCCTTGATCCGATATTCGGCGCTGCGTGCGTGCGCGGTCAGGCTTTCGCCACGGGCCAGTACCGAGGCAGTCTTGCCCAGTACCGAGGCGCCATCAGGCGAGCAGAAGATGATCGACGAACGCTTCTGGAAGTCGTAAACCCCCAGCGGCGAGGAAAACCGCGCCGTGCCGGAAGTCGGCAGGACATGGTTGGGGCCGGCACAGTAGTCGCCCAGCGCTTCCGGGGTGTGGCGGCCCATGAAAATGGCGCCGGCATGGCGAATTTTCGGCAGCAGCGCTTCGGGATCGGCAACCGACAATTCCAGGTGCTCAGCGGCAATACGGTTGGCAATGTCGCAGGCCTGATCCAGGCTCTCGACCTTGATCAGGGCACCACGGGTTTCCAGGGAAATGCGCACCATGTCGGCCCGTTCCAGACTGCCGAGCAGTTTGTTCAGGCTGGCTTCCACCGCATCAAGGAAGGCGGCGTCCGGTGACAGCAGGATCGACTGGGCGTCCTCGTCGTGTTCGGCCTGGGAGAACAGATCCATGGCGATCCAGTCCGGGTCGGTCTGGCCATCGCAGACCACCAGGATTTCCGAGGGCCCGGCAATCATGTCGATACCGACCTGGCCGAACACCGCACGCTTGGCGGTAGCCACGTAGATATTGCCGGGGCCGACGATCTTGTCCACCTGCGGCACGCTCTCGGTGCCGTAGGCCAGTGCCGCCACGGCCTGGGCGCCACCGATGCTGAATACCCGGTCAACCCCGGCCAGACAGGCGGCAGCCAGTACCAGTTCATTGATCTCGCCACGCGGGGTCGGGACCACCATGACCACTTCCGGCACCCCGGCAACCTTGGCCGGAATAGCGTTCATCAGTACCGAGGACGGATACGAGGCCTTGCCACCCGGCACATACAGACCAACCCGGTCCAGCGGGGTGATTTTCTGGCCCAGTACGGTGCCATCGGCTTCAGTGTAGCGCCAGGAGTCCTGACGCTGGTGTTCGTGGTACAGGCGCACCCGCTCAGCGGCCACTTCCAGGGCCTGACGCTGTTCGGGGGAAATGCGCTCCAGCGCCAGTTCCAGCCGGGCCCGGTCCAGGGTCAGATCGGCCATGCTGCTTGCGTCCAAAGCATCGAAACGGGCGGTATATTCAACCACCGCAGCATCACCGCGCTGACGCACTGCGGCGATGATTTCTTCGACCCGCTCGTTAACCGCCTTGTCCGATACCCCTTCCCAGGCCAGCAGCGCATCCAGATGATGGTTGAAATCGGCCTGATTGGCGTTCAGACGGGCGATTTTCAACGGTGCGCTGCTCATGGGTGATTACCTTTGCGTTGGGAATAATTCGGGTGACCGGTCAGCCGGCACGCTGTTCGACAGCCTGCCCCAGTTGCTCAATCAGAGCGGTGATCCGGGCATGCTTCATCTTCATCGAAGCCTTGTTGACGATCAAGCGCGAACTGATGGTGGCGATCAGTTCCTGCGGCTCCAGGCCGTTGGCCTTGAGCGTGTTGCCGGTGTCGACTACGTCAATAATCTTGTCAGCCAGGCCAACCAGCGGTGCCAGCTCCATCGAACCGTACAGTTTGATCACTTCAACCTGACGGCCCTGCTCGGCGTAATAGCGCTTGGCGACATTGACGAACTTGGTCGCCACCCGCAGCCGGCCCTTGGGCTCTGGCGTATTGACCGGCCCTGCGGTCATCAGCTTGCAGTTGGCGATTCTCAGATCCAGCGGCTCGTACAGGCCCTGGCTGCCGTACTCCAGCAGCACGTCCTTGCCGGCCACACCCAGATCGGCGGCGCCGTGCTCGACATAGGTCGGCACGTCGGTGGCGCGCACGATCAGCAGGCGCACGTTCGGGTCGCTGGTGGTGAAGATCAGCTTGCGGCTTTTCTCCAGGTCCTCGACCGGCTCGATCCCGGCCTGCTTGAGCAGTGGCAGGGTGTCGTCGAGGATGCGCCCCTTGGACAGGGCGATGGTCAGTGTCTGGCTCATGCGGGCTCTCTCAGAACAGTCTCAGGCCGGCACCCGGCGGATGATCGCGCCCAGTGACTGCAATTTCTCTTCGATGCACTCGTAACCACGGTCGATGTGGTAAATACGGTCGACCAGAGTGTCACCTTCGGCGACCAGGCCGGCGATGACCAGACTGGCCGAAGCGCGCAGGTCGGTAGCCATGACCGGTGCGCCCTTGAGTCGCTCGACCCCGGTAATGATCGAGGTGTTGCCCTCAACCAGAATCTGGGCACCCATGCGGTTCATTTCCTGGCAGTGCATGAAACGGTTCTCGAACACGGTTTCAATCACCGTACCTGTGCCCTCGGCCACTGCGTTCATGGCCACGAACTGGGCCTGCATGTCGGTCGGAAAGGCCGGATAGGGCGCAGTGCGCAGGTTGATCGCCTTGGGCCGGTTGCCCTTCATGTCCAGGCTGATCCAGTTCTTGCCGGTATCGATCTGGGCACCGGCCTCTTCCAGCTTGAGCAGTACCGCCTCAAGAATCGACTCGTCGGTATCCTTGAGCTTGACCCGGCCCCGGGTCGCAGCCGCAGCCACCAGATAAGTGCCGGTCTCGATCCGGTCAGGCATCACGCTGTGGCGGGCAGCACCCAGGCGCTCAACGCCTTCCACCACGATGGTGTCGGTGCCGTGGCCCTTGATGTTGGCGCCCATGGCAATCAGGCAGTGGGCCAGATCGACCACCTCCGGCTCGCGCGCGGCGTTTTCGATCACGGTACGGCCCTTGGCCAGGGTCGCGGCCATGAGGATGTTCTCGGTACCGGTCACAGTCACGGTATCAAAGAAGATATGCCCGCCACGCAGCCCGCCTTCCGGGGCGCGAGCCTTGATATAGCCAGCCTCGACCTCGATCTGCGCGCCCATGGCTTCGAGCCCGCGAATGTGCAGGTCTACCGGCCGGGTGCCGATGGCACAGCCGCCAGGCAGCGCAACTTCGGCATAGCCGAAATGGGCAACCATCGGCCCCAGTACCAGAATCGAGGCGCGCATGGTCTTGACCAGTTCATAGGGCGCTACCAGGCTGCTGATACTGCGTGGATCTACCTCGACGTTCAACCGTTCATCGACCACCGGCTGCACGCCCATGCGCCCGAACAGCTCGATCATGGTGGTGATATCGTGCAGATGCGGCAGATTGCAGATGGTTACCGGGCCGTCAGCCAGCAGGGTTGCGGCCAGGATCGGCAGGGCCGAGTTCTTGGCTCCGGAAATGCGAATTTCACCGTCGAGTCGGTTGCCGCCGGTGATGATCAGTTTGTCCATACGGTATCTCTTGGTTAGGCGCCGCTCAGGCGCGGCTGGCCCAGGCTTGGCGGGTAAAGAACTTCATGGTCACCGCATGGATTGCACCGCTCTGGATCTGGTCGTTGAGCAATGCGTAAATCTGTTGCTGGCGTTTGACCGGCGACAGCGCCGCAAGGCTGTCACTGATCACGTTGAGCTGAAAATTGCAGCCTTCGCCTTCCACTTCAACCTGGGCGTCGGCCAGGCTGGACTCGATAAGCTGCTTGACTTCACTGGCCTGCATTTACATCTCTCCCACTGCGGCATAACCGCAAAACTTCGATTGTCGACTGGTGCGCCTCAGGCGTCCAGCCATTCATCCAACCCATAGACCTCAGCCATGCTGCGCAGACCAGCGGGCATACCTTCAACCTTGAGTTCGACTGAGCGCTCTTTCAGAGCCCGCGCCGCTACCAGCAGCAGTGACAGGCCAACGCTATTGGCCCGCTCGACCTGGGACAGATCCAGCACCACGCTCTGCTGGACATGGCGCATAGCGGCAATGATTTGCTCACGCAGGTCCTTGGCGCTGTCGAAGTCAAGATTGCCTTCGACCACCCAGCGACCGGGCTGGGCGCGGCTCTCAATCAGCTTGGCTTTCACTCGGCAGCCCCATTGTTTCCAAGGGTTTCGGCGATCACGCCACCCCAACCGTCGATCACTGCGTCGAGATTGTTGCGGTTGGCCTGCATGGCCTGGGCGAACTGGTCACGGAACAGCAGGCCAATGTTGATGCCTTCAACGATCACATTGCGCATCATCCACTTGTCGCCAACCAGGGCCATGGTGTAGTTGACCTGATAGACGTTGCCGTTGGCAGTGTGGATTTCCATGGTCACGTTGGTCCGGTCAGGACGCTGCTGATCACGCGCGGTCGGCGGCAACACCTTGATTTCGCCACTGTTGAACTCCAGCAGAGCGTTGCCATAGAACTGCACCAGGCTGCGCTTGAAGGTGTCAACGAAGCGCTCGATCTGCTCGTCGGTCGCGTTGCGGCTGAAACGCACGGTCATCACGCTGCGGGCAATGCCCCGGTAATCGATGACCGGCTCAAGAATTTCGTTCAGGCCGTTCAAAAAGGCCTCGGAATCCTGCTTGTACAGCTCACGATTGGCATCCAGCACCTCCAGCACCCGCGTGGAGGAATCCTCGACGATCTGATGCGGCGTGGCATTGGCCTGAGCCAGCACCGGCAGGCTGCACAGCAGAGCAAAGAAAGTGGTGAGTAGGGCTCGCATCGGTTACTCCAGTTTTTAGTCGTCGTTACTGACCGTATTGAACAGGAAACGGCCAATCAGTTCCTCCAGCACCATGGCGGACTGGGTGTCGTAGATCTCGCTGCCGTCGACCAGGAAGTCGTCTTCGCCACCTACGCTGATGCCAATATATTTCTCGCCCAGCAGCCCAGCGGTAAGGATTGAGGCGGAGCTGTCGGCCGGCAGGGTGTCGATATCACCACGAATAGCCATCTCCACCCGGCCGGTGTAGCGGTCTTTGTCGAACTCGATGGCGGTAACCTGACCGATGGTAACCCCGGCCATGGTGACTCGGGCCCGAGTGGTCAGGCCGGAGATGTTGTCGAAGTGGGCATGCACCTTGTAGGTGTCCCCGGTGGCGTTCACGGTCAGACCACTGACACGCAGGGCCAGCACCAGCAAGGCCAATACGCCGATCAGGATGAACAGGCCAACGGTCAATTCCAGAGTACGGGTACGCATGATCGGTTTCCTTGGCTGATCAGAACATCAAAGCTGTAAGAATGAAATCAAGGCCGAGTACGGCCAACGAGGCATAAACTACGGTACGGGTGGTCGCCCGGCTGATGCCTTCAGAGGTCGGCTCGCAGTCGTAACCCTGGAATACTGCAATCCAGGTCACTACAAAGGCGAACACCACGGCCTTGGTCAGGCCGTTAAGCACATCATGAGTAAACTGCACCGAGTTCTGCATGTTTGCCCAGTAGGAGCCGGAATAGACTCCGAGCCAGTCCACGGCGACCATGGCGCCACCCCAGATGCCGACGACGCAGAAAATCAGCGCCAGCAATGGCATGGAAATGAAACCGGCCCACAGACGCGGCGCAATCACGTATTTGAGCGGGTCAACGCCGATCATTTCCATGCTCGACAACTGCTCGGTAGCCTTCATCAGGCCGATCTCAGCGGTCAGCGCAGAACCGGCACGACCGGCGAACAGCAAGGCGGTCACTACCGGCCCCAGCTCACGCAGCAGCGTCAGTGCAACCATCTGCCCGACAGCCTGCTCGGAACCGTAGTCCTTAAGGATGTTGTAGCCCTGCAGCGCCAGCACCATACCGATGAACAGGCCAGACACCACGATAATCGCCAGCGACAGCACACCCACGGCATAAAGCTGCTTGACCAGCAACTGGAAGCCGTTGCCAAAACGCGAGCGACCAGCCAGCGCGTTGAACAGAAACACCCCGGAACGGCCCGTCGCAGCCAGTACATCCAGACCTGAACGGCCGATCAGGGCCACCCGATCGATCATAGTCTTCACGCCTTGCGATCTCCTTTGAGCAGGTCATCCATATAACGGCTCGCCGGGAAATGGAACGGCACCGGACCATCCGGCTCACCCTTCATGAACTGGCGAATGCGTGGATTGTCCGAATTCATCAGTTCGTCCGGGCGCCCGTGACCCAGCACCTGGGTATCGCCAACCACATAGATGTAGTCAGCGATGCTGGCGGTTTCGGTCAGGTCGTGGGAAACCACAATGCTGGTCAGTCCCAGCGCGTCGTTGAGCAACCGGATCAAACGCACCAGCACGCCCATGGAGATCGGGTCCTGGCCGACGAATGGCTCGTCGTACATCATCAACTGCGGGTCCAGGGCAATCGCCCGGGCCAGTGCCACCCGCCGCTTCATGCCCCCAGACAGCTCATCGGGCATCAGGCCAATGGCACCGCGCAGCCCCACCGCCTGCAACTTCAGCAGCACGATGTCACGGATCATGTCTTCAGGCAGATCGGTATGTACCCGCAACGGGAAGGCGACGTTCTCGAACACCGACAGATCAGTGAACAGCGCGCCACTCTGAAACAGCATGCCCATGTGCTCACGGGCCCGGAACAGGGCATCGCGCCCCAACTCGGGAATATTCTGACCATTGACCAGGATTTTGCCGCCATCCGGGCGTAACTGCGCGCCGATCAAACGTAAAAAAGTGGTCTTGCCGCAACCGGACGGGCCCATGATGGCCGTTACCTTGCCACGCGGGATACGGATATTGACCCGATCGAAGATGACCCGGTCGCCGCGCCTGAACGTGACGTCTTGCAGCTCGACGATGTAATCCGAAAACTCGGTCATAGAGGGACTCAGCCTTAAGTCTGGACGGATGTCGGCTAAAATGAACGCGGTAATATACCAGCTCCCCCCGCCCGGCCCAAGCCGCGCAACATCCACTTACCGATTATGCCCGCCGTGGCGGGCAGGGTCATAGCGCCAGAGCTGGTGAGTTGTCGCTCACAAACCGCTATACTGGCGCGCTAACCTGAATACCGATGGCGAGTTCATGTCCGATTTTGATTACATTGCCTCCGCCCGGCGCACCATCAGCCTCGAACGCGATGCGGTCGACAGCCTGCTGGCGCGCCTGGACGACACCTTTATTCGTGCCTGCGAGACCCTTCTGGCCTGTACCGGCCGGATCGTGGTAACCGGCATGGGCAAATCCGGTCATATCGGCCGCAAACTCGCCGCCACCCTGGCCAGCACCGGATCGCCGGCATTTTTCGTCCACCCCGGCGAAGCCAGCCATGGCGACATGGGCATGATCACCAGCGAAGATGTGGTGATCGCTCTGTCCAACTCCGGCAATACCGCCGAGGTCGTCACCCTGCTGCCCTTGATCAAGCGCCTGGGCGCACCGCTGATCAGCCTGACCGGCAACCCCGAGTCAACCCTGGCCGAAGCCGCCGTAGCCAACCTCAACACCGGTGTCGAACAGGAAGCCTGCCCGCTGAACCTGGCCCCGACCTCCAGCACCACTACTGCGCTGGTCATGGGCGACGCCCTGGCCATCGCCCTGCTTGAAGCGCGCGGCTTCAGCGCCGAAGACTTCGCCTTCTCGCATCCGGGCGGCAGCCTGGGCCGGCGCCTGCTGCTGCTGGTTGACGACATCATGCATGCCGGCGAGCGCATGCCGCTGGTCAGCCCCGACACACCGCTACGCGATGCCCTGCTGGAAATGACCCGCAAAGGCCTGGGCCTGACCGGGATTGTCGACGACGCAGGCAAACTGGCCGGGATCTTTACTGACGGCGACCTGCGCCGCACCCTGGACCACGATGTCGACCTGCGCAGCGCCAGCATTGCCCAGGTCATGACCCCACGCAGCAAGACCGTGCGCAAGGGCATTCTCGCTGCCGAAGCTCTGAAAGTAATGGAAGACGCCAAGATCAGCGGGCTGTTCGTGGTCGATACCGAAGGCCGCCCGGTTGGCGCGCTGAACATGCATGATCTGCTACGCGCGGGGGTGGTATGAACCTGAGTCACTCACAACTGCTTGAACGGGCCCAGCAGATCCGCCTGGCGATTTTCGATGTCGATGGCGTCCTGACCGATGGCCGGCTGTTCTTCATGCCCGATGGCACCGAGTTCAAGTCGTTCAACACCCTCGACGGCCACGGTATCAAGATGCTGATCGCCTCCGGCGTCGAGGTCGCCATCATCAGCGGCCGCCAGTCGCCACTGGTTGAGCGACGCGCCGCCAACCTTGGCATTCGCCACCTGATTCAAGGCCGCGAAGACAAGCTCAACGCACTGGCGGAACTGCGCCAGCAGGTGCCGGTCGAACTGTCTCAGATAGCCTTTCTCGGCGATGACCTGCCAGACTTGCCGGTGATCCGCCGGGTCGGCCTGGGCATGGCGGTAGCCACTGCCGACAGCTTCGTTCGCGAGCAGGCCCACGGCATCACCCAAGCCTCTGGTGGCGCTGGCGCCGCCCGGGAATTCTGTGAACTGATCATGCACGCCCAGGGCACCCTGGACAGTGCAAGGGCCGCCTACCTGTGAAATTGCAACTGCCCCGCTACCTGCTAACCGGCGCACTGGCCATCCTGGCCACCGTGGTGGCATTGGCTGTGGGCTATTGGAACATCGGCCTGTCGCGTTACACTCCGGCACCGCTGGTCACTGACCCGGCCCAGCCGGACTTCTTCATGGAAAATCCGCGCATTCTGCAGCGCAATGAAGAAGGCCGGCCACGCTACCGCCTGGAAAGCGAACAGGCCCGCCACCTGGCCAGCAACGACAGTACTGAACTGAGCGCCCCGCGCCTGCTGTTCTATCGTGAAGGCGAGGCGCAACCGTGGGAAACCATTTCCCGCAAGGCCTATACCTACGATAACGCCGACCGGGTCGAACTGGTCGGCGATGTGCAGATCGAGCAGCGCCTGCCCGGCCAGCCGCAGCGCAAGCTGAGCACAGAAGCATTGACCGTGTTTCCGCCCCGTGATTACGCGGAAACCGACCAGGACGTTAAAATCGAGGCTGCCCGCGGCGTCACTACCGCCACCGGCATGCAGCTATACTTCAATGACGGCCGCGTAACGCTGCTGTCCAATGTACGAGGCCAACATGAGGTGCGCTAACCCTCTGCTGCTCACTGCACTACTGCTTACCCCTTCGCTGCCAGCGCTGGCACTGCCGAGCGACAGCGAGCAACCGATTCGCATCCAGGCCAACAGCGCCACCCTGGATGATCGCAACAACACTGCGGTCTACACCGGCAACGTGATCGTCACCCAAGGCACCATGCGCCTGACCGGCAACCGGGTAACCCTCAATACCGATGCCAACGGCGAGGTCAGCAAAATCGTCTCGGTCGGCAGCCCGGCCACTTACCGGCAGACCCCCCGCGAAGGCCAGACGCCGATCAACGCCCGCGGCCTGACCATCGAATATCACGCCGATGTCGAACGCATCATCCTGATCGAGCAGGCCTTCCTCGAACAGGACAGCAACACCTTCCGCGGCGAATACGTCACTTACGACATTCAGCGCCAGGTCGTCGATGCCGGCCGGGCACCGGGTGCCAGCGGCCCCAGCGCCAGTGGCGACGAACGCATCGAAATCATCATTCAGCCGCGCAGACGCAGCGAGTAAGCCAGCCATGACAACCCTAGAGGCGCGCCACCTGGCCAAGGCCTACAAGGCCCGCAAGGTGGTCCGGGATATCTCGGTCACCATCAACAGCGGCGAGATCGTCGGCCTGCTGGGCCCCAATGGCGCCGGCAAGACCACCAGCTTCTACATGATCGTCGGACTGGTAAAGGCCGACGAAGGGCATATCCTGATCGACGGCAAGGACATCACCGCCCTGCCAATGCACGGTCGCGCCCGCCAGGGGATCGGCTATCTGCCCCAGGAAGCCTCGATCTTCCGCAAGCTGTCGGTAGCCGACAACATCATGGCGATTCTGGAAACCCGCAAAGACCTGAACCGCAAGGGCCGGCTGGGCAAACTCGACGCCCTGCTGCGCGAGTTCCACATTCACCACCTGGCTGACACCAAGGGCATGAGCCTGTCTGGCGGCGAGCGCCGCCGCGCCGAAATCGCCCGGGCCCTGGCCAGCGAACCCAAGTTCGTCCTGCTCGACGAGCCCTTCGCCGGGGTCGATCCGATTTCGGTCAACGACATCAAACAGATCATCCAGCACTTGCGCGACAAGGGGATCGGCGTGCTGATCACCGACCACAATGTGCGCGAAACTCTCGACATCTGCGACAAGGCCTATATTGTCAATGACGGCCATATCATCGCCGAAGGTGACGCTGAAGCTGTGCTGTCCAACCAGTTGGTCAAGGATGTCTATCTTGGGCACACCTTCCGCCTGTAAAAGCGCACGCATTTCAGGCATGCTAGAGGCCTGTACGGTTTATTGGTTAACACCCGCCGCACAGGCCAACAGGGAGGGTGGGCCTGGCCTCGGAATGGTTAGACTCAGCGCATAAGGTATTTCGCCAAACAATGAAACCCACGCTCGTCCTCAAGATGGGGCAGCAGCTGACCATGACCCCTCAGCTGCAGCAGGCCATTCGACTACTCCAGCTATCCAGCCTCGACCTTCAGCAAGAGGTTCAAGAGGCCATGGAGGCCAATCCGCTGCTGGAAATGGCCGACGACGGCGATGACGATTACCCCAGCACCAGCCAGGAAAACGGCCACGACAGCGACGACGCACCGGCAGTCACTCTGCCCGAGCCGGTCGAGCTTGACTCCATCAGCCCGCACAGCGACGACGAAGGCAACTGGAACGAACAGATCCCCAACGAGCTGCCGGTCGATACCCAATGGGAAGATGTCTATCAGACGTCGGCCAGCTCACTGCCCAGCAACGATGACGAAGACTGGGACTACACCTCGCGCACCGGCACCGGCGAAACCCTGCAGAGTCATCTGGAATGGCAGCTCAACCTGCTGCCGATGTCCGATACCGACCGCATGATCGCCACCGCCCTGATCGATGCGATCAACGCCGACGGCTATCTTGAAGAAACCCTTGAAGAGATTCTGGCCTCCTTCGATCCGGAACTGGAGATCGAACTGGACGAGGTCGAAATGGTCCTGCACCGCATTCAGCAGTTCGAACCGGTCGGCATTGCCGCCCGCGACCTGAGCGAATGCCTGCTGCTGCAACTGCGGCAGTTGCCAGGCGACACCCCACTGCTCGAACAGGCGATGAAGGTGGTCAAGGATCACCTGGAACTGCTCGGCAACCGCGACTTTGCCCAATTGATGCGCCGTACCCGGCTCAAGGAAGACCAGTTGCGGGTGGTCATCGCCCTGATCCAGACCCTGAACCCGCGCCCAGGCGCGGAAATCGCCTCTGGCGAGCCGGAATACGTGATCCCCGACGTGATCGTGCGGCGCGACAACCAGCGCTGGATCGTCGAACTGAATCAGGATGCAGTGCCCAAGGTCCGGGTCAACGGCCACTACGCCTCGATGGTACGCCGGGCCGACAGCAGCGAAGACAACACCTACCTGCGCAACCATCTGCAGGAAGCCCGCTGGTTCATCAAGAGCCTGCAGAGCCGCAACGAAACCCTGATGAAGGTTGCCAGCCAGATCGTCGAGCATCAGCGCGGGTTCCTCGAGCACGGTGAAGAAGCCATGAAGCCTCTGGTCCTGCACGACATCGCCGAAGCGGTAGGCATGCATGAATCGACCATCTCGCGGGTCACCACCCAGAAATACATGCATACCCCGCGCGGAATCTTCGAGCTCAAGTACTTTTTCTCCAGCCACGTCAGTACCAGCGAGGGCGGCGAGTTCTCTTCCACCGCCATCCGGGCACTGATCAAAAAGCTGGTTGCAGCGGAAAACCCGAAGAAACCATTGAGCGACAGCAAGATCGCTGGTTTACTTGAAGAACAGGGGATCCACGTAGCCCGACGGACCATCGCAAAGTATCGCGAGTCATTGAACATCGCCCCGTCGAGCGAACGAAAGCGTTTGGTTTAAGGAGCCTCTGAAAAACGTAGGCGAGGCAGGCAAGACAAGGCAAAAACAGCCGAAAAAGCGCAGTTTACGCGGTGTAAATGAGCATTTTGAGGCTGTTTTTAACGCAGCATTGCCAACGCAGGTAGTTTTTCAGAGGCTCCTTACCCCATACAGATCAATGAATTCGGTAGTAACAAGTGGCAACATGGGTACCAACACCGGTACCCGGTAACAACAGCCAACCAGGAGAAGCCGTATGCAACTAAACATTAGCGGTCATCAACTCGACGTCACCGAATCCCTGCGCGACTACATCAACGAAAAAATGGCCCGCCTTGAGCGGCACTTCGACAGGATCACCAATGTTCAGGTGACCCTGGAAGTCGAGAAGCTGCGCCAGAAGGTCGAAGCCACCCTGCACATCGCCGGGGGCGAAGTGGTCGCCAACGCCGAGCACACGGATATGTATGCAGCGATTGATTTGCTTACCGACAAGCTCGACCGGCAGCTGATCAAGCACAAGGAAAAACACCTGGATCGCCAACAAGGCGCCAACGACCGTTAATCCCGGCCCAACAGAGACATGCAAATAACCCACATACTGACCCCCGAGCGCACCTTCTCCGGTGTGCAAGGGGGCTCGAAGAAACGTGTGCTGGAGCTGATCGGCAAGCTGATTGCCCAGCACACCGACCTCGACGCCGACACTATCTACGAAAACCTGATTGCCCGGGAAAAGCTGGGTTCGACCGGCTTCGGCCACGGCATCGCCATTCCCCACTGTCGGCTCACCGGCTGCGAACAGGCCGTTGGCGCCTTGCTGCAACTGGAAAGCAAGATCGATTACGATGCTCTGGACGGCGAACCGGTAGACCTGATTTTCGTGTTGCTGGTCCCCCAGGAAGCCACCGAGCAACACCTGCAGATTCTCAAGATGCTGGCCGAAAAGCTTGACCAGGCCGAGCTGCGCGAAGCACTGCGCAAGGCTCCGGACGCCAGCAGCCTGTACCAGACAATGGTCGGCAGCGACGGGAGCTAAACATGCGTCTGGTTGTGGTCAGTGGCCGTTCCGGCTCAGGCAAGAGTACCGCCCTACACCTGCTGGAAGACAACGGCTACTACTGCATCGACAACTTGCCAGCCGGCCTGCTGCCAGAGCTGGCCAAGGAAGCCAACAACACCGAGCTGAACCTGCCCAAGGTGGCAATCAGCATCGATGCGCGCAACCTGCCCAGCGACCTGCGGCGCTTCCCTGAGCTGCTCAAGCAGGTCCGTGACGCCGGCATTCGCTGCGATATTCTGTTTCTTGCCGCTACCGACGACGTGCTGATCAAGCGTTTCTCCGAGACCCGGCGCAAACACCCTCTGACCGACAGCAGCCACTCGCTGGCCGAGGCCATCGCCGAAGAACTGCGCCTGCTTGAGCCGATCATCGATCTGGCCGATCTCAAGATCGACACCAGCCACCTGACCCTCTATCAGCTGCGCGAACAGCTCAAGCAGCGGCTGCTCGGCAGCGATGCCAAGCAGCCCTCAATTCTGATTCAGTCATTTGGTTTCAAACGCGGCGTGCCGGTCGATGCCGACCTGGTTTTTGACGTGCGCTGCCTGCCCAACCCGTACTGGAATCCTGACCTGCGGCCCTACTCGGGCAAGGACCAGCCGGTCTGCGAGTTCCTTGAGGCCCAACCGGATGTTCAGGAAATGTACCAGGACATCTTCCAGTTCCTGCAGAAATGGCTGCCGCGCTATGCCGCCGGCGAGCGCAGCTACATGACCATCGCCATCGGCTGCACTGGCGGCCACCACCGCTCGGTCTACCTGGCCGAACGTCTGGCCCGGGAACTGGGCGACACCAGCACCAACAACCTGATCCTCCGTCATCGCGACCTGCCCTGACCATGCCGACTACCCGCGTTCAAATCATCAACAAACTCGGCCTGCACGCCCGCGCAGCCGCCAAATTCGTCGGCGTCGCCAGCCGCTACGGCTGCCAGGTAAAAATCGGTCAGAATGAACAAAGCCAGGTCGATGGCAAAAGCATCATGCAAGTGATGATGCTCGCCGCCAGCAAAGGCAGCGAAGTCAGCATCACCTGTGAAGGAGAACAGGCCGAGCAGGCTATGGAAGAACTGCTGGCCCTGATCAATGATTATTTTGGCGAGGGTGAATAGGTTCAGGCACCATATCGAGCCCGAAGCCGAATCTGGGGCCTACGCGCCGCCCACCGTCATCCCATCCACCAACCAGCTCCCGGTCAGATAGTTGCCGCGCCGCTCCACATCGCTGCCAACACAGCGCAACTGACGGAACATATCGCGCAGATTACCAGCAATGGTGACCTCCTTGACCGGGTGCACAATCTGGCCATTTTCGACCCAGAACCCACCAGCACCCCGTGAGTAGTCACCGGTCACCCCGTTGACACCCTGCCCCATCAATTCCGTCACCAGCAGCCCCGTGCCCATTTCCGCCAGCAGCGCATTCAGATCACCGGCATTGCTGGTAATGTGCAGATTGTGAACCCCGCCGGCATTGGCCGTACTGGGCAGACCGAGCTTGCGTCCGGAATAGCTGCTGAGCATCCAGCTCTTGAGCACACCGTCTTCGACAAAGGCCTGCTCCCGGGTAGCCAGCCCCTCGCCATCGAAAGCTGCACTACCCAATGCGCGCAGCAGATGCGGGCGCTCATCGACCGTCACCCAGGCGGGGAACAGCGGCTTGCCGAGGGCATCAAGCAGAAAGGTCGACTGGCGATACACCGCACCACCGGCAATCGCCCCCATCAGGCTGCCCAGCAGACCGGCGGCCTGATCGGCCACAAACAGCACCGGCACCTTGGCAGTCTTGATTGAGCGCGCGCCGATCCGCGCCAGCGCCCGCTCAGCCGCCTTGCGCCCCAGCGCATCAGCCGCCGGCAACAGCTCGGCCTGGCGATCAACGCCATACCAGTAGTCGCGCTGCATGCCTTCGTCGCTATTGCTGATCATTACCGCCGAAACACTGTGGCGGGTACCAAGCGAACTGCCAATAAAGCCATGGCTATTGCCATACACCCGGCAACCCTGCTGACTGCTGACGTGAGCCCCGTCGCTCACCAGCCGGGTATCCAGCGCCAGCCCGGCAGCCTCGCAAGCCAGCGCCCGCTCGATAGCCTGTTCAGCACTCAGTTGCCAGGGGTGGTAAAGGTCCAGATCCGGCAGATCCCTGGCCATCAGCTCTGGGTCACCAAGTCCGGCATAGGGGTCTTCTGAAGCATGCCGGGCAATCGCCAGCGCCGCCTCCACTGCCGAGCGAATCGCCTCATCGGAGGTATCCGACGTGCTGGCCGAACCCTTGCGCTGACCCGCATAAAGGGTGATGCCAAAGCCCTGATCACGGTTGAACTCGACCGTTTCCACCTCGCCCTGACGCACGCCAACCGACAGCCCGGTGTTCTGGCTGACCGCCACCTCGCAGGCCGATGCACCCTGGCGGCGGGCCTCGTCGAGAATAAAGGCCACGCGCTGCTCCAGATGCAGGCGCAAGCCTTGGGGATCGTCGTGTTGTACGGCGGGATTGGCAGTCATGTCACCTCCTGATAATCAGGCCCCTAGTCTACCCCATCCAGAGCCGGACAGCCGTTCCGCAACCGGGTATCATATTGGCTGATTCAATTCCAACGGTATCACCATGACCGAGTTTCACGATGAACAGCAGTTTGATGAGGACGAAGGCGTCAGCAAGAGCCAGGTCAAGCGCGAACTGCAAGCCCTGCGCGACCTGGGCCAACGCCTGCTCGAGCTCAAGCCGGAACAGCTGGCCAAGCTCGAACTGACCGACAAACTGCGCCTGGCGCTGGCTGAAGCCCACAAGCACACCGCCCGTGGCGCGCTCAAGCGCCACATGAGCTTTGTCGGCAAGCTGATGCGTGACCAGGATATCGAGGCGATCCAGGCCTTTGTCGACCGTCTGGACAGCAGCAGCCAAGCCCACGCCCAGCACTTCCACCAGCTCGAACGCTGGCGCGACCGCATCCTCAGCGGCAACCCGGACGAACTGGAAGCCTTCATCAGCAGCTACCCCCAGGCCGCCAGCGAGCGCCAGACCCTACGCCAACTGACCCGTCAGGCGGCCAAGGAAGCCAAGGAAAACAAACCACCAGCCGCCGCCCGCAAGGTCTTCAAACTGATCAGAACGCTGGTTGAAGAGTAAGCACAACCGTCCCGAATCAGGCTGCCATTCCCCTCCTGCTACGAAAATTGCATTGTGATGCCACCTATACCAAAATATACCAATTATTGGTATTCGGAGGTGGCGTCATGCAAAAGAACACCAGCATTACCCTAGGCAAGCATTTTGATGCACTTATCGCAGAACTGCTCAAAAATGGCCGCTACAGTTCAACCAGCGAAGTCGTTCGAGCAGGGTTGCGTCTGCTTGAAGAGTCCGAAACCCGCCTGAATACGCTCCGCAAGCAACTCAAGGAAGGCGAAGATAGTGGTTTCGAAGACTACTCCTATGACTCGTTTATTAATGAACTGGACAACGAAGAGCACTGATGCCGATTTTCAAGCTTTCCAGGAAGGCCAAAGCAGACCTCAAGTCGATTGCGATCTACACGGAACGTAAATGGGGCCGGAATCAACGAAACCACTACATTCTTCAGTTCGATCAGTGCTTCCACCTCTTGACCGAGAATCCGAGCCTGGGGCAAAGCTGCGATGAGATAAGCCCTGGCTACCGGCTTTACCCACAAGGAAGCCATATCATTTTTTACCGGCTCACCCAGGAAAATGCTGTAGAAATTATCCGTATCCTGCATAAGCGTATGCTGCCAGAGGGGCAGCTTCTATAGAGCGAGATAGCCCGCTACCGGCACTCATCCACGCAGCGCCGCCTCGATCGCAGCAATGTCGATCTTGCGCATTTGCATCATCGCCTCGAAAACACGCTTGGCCGTAGCAGGATCGGAGTGCATGAGCGCCTGGGTCAGGACAACCGGGGTTATCTGCCAAGACAACCCCCACTTGTCCTTACACCAACCACATTCGCTTTCCTGGCCACCGTTTCCAACAATCGCATTCCAATAACGGTCCGTCTCCTCCTGGTCCGTGGTTGCAACCTGAAACGAGAACGCCTCACTGTGCGTGAACTCAGGTCCGCCATTAAGTCCCAGACACGGGATACCCATCACAGTGAAATCAACAGTCAGCGCATCCCCCTTCTTACCCGCCGGGTAATCTCCCGGCGCGTAGAGGACTGCGCCAACGGATGAGTCAGGGAAGGTATCTGCGTAGAAGCGCGCGGCCTCTTCGGCATCGCCGTCGTACCAAAGGCAGATGGTGGTCTTGGCTGGTGTTTTCATGTCTTTGCTCCTGTTCGGCTCTGGGTATCACACCTGGTAGTCGCACGAAGAAAGAGCAAATCGACATGCCCCGCCGAGAAATGAGCTACAACAACGCCTTGAGAGCTTCCAAACTATCGGGCCCAGCCGCCAGCCGCACGCAACCCTTTGCCTCCTGCTCCCATGAAGCAGCAGAAGACAGATGCAGGTGAACAGCAACCCGTGATGCAATCTCTCCGCTTAGCAGACCGGCAGGCACCCAGATCCAGCCTGTATCGCGCACCACGTTGGGCACCGGGCTGCCACAAACCGAACAAAAATCACTGCGGTAGCCGGTTGGTTTTTGAAATGAACTGATCCTGGATTCGCCGGCAACCCAACGGAAGCACTCTTGCCGCACAAACGTAGCGGCATTGGCTGTCGACCCAGTGGCCTGACGACACAGAGAACAATGACATTGATAGAGATTCGGCAGATCCCCTTCAATCTCAAACACCACCTCACCGCAGAGGCACACGCCCTTCATGGATCATTCCTTTGAGAATTAACACCAAGCACAAACTAGCCGACACCAAGACTGCCAAGCACTGCCGATACAAGAATGACCAGCACAAGCACCCCCAGAGCCAATGCCGCAAACTGAAATGCTATTGCCCCAACACCTAAGGCCGCTGCGCCACCCGCCACACGAAGCGGTTCCTTTAATGCAATGCCCACAATCGCCAAGATCACAGCGAGCCCACCCAGGATCGTAGTGGCTAGACTCGCAATCCAGTCCAGATCGCGGTTTACCGAAGACTGAACCGGAGCAGGCCTGACCTCCCCCTTCAACGCTGCAACCGTCGCGTCGCGCACTGCAACAGCCTTCTCTGCAACCACTTGCTCTAGCGATGGCTTTGGTGAGAACGGACCAGCCCAAAAATGAACCAGCGCGAGCATCAAGGCAACAGCCCCGACACCTATGCCAAGAAAGCTCAATGTGGATTTTCTATCGTCCATGGTCGATCTCTCTAGAAAATGTAACGCAAAGCTAAGCGGTCGCCCGTAAGGGGCGTCCGGTGGAGGCCCGTAGGGCCGGTGTCAGGTGAATACTTGATCTGTACACATGCCTATTCTTTCGCCAATACGACAAATGCAATGCCTACGATCAGTAGCGCTGAAGGAACGATTGCATAAGCGACAAAACCAGACCAAGAGTTCGCTTTAAAAGCCTTAACACCATCAGAAATCAACACTGCGACCAAAAGCAAACTGACTATGCCAATTAGCAAGTGGCTCCGATAGCCCGGTTCAAGCCCAATGCTAAGAAACAAGGGACCAATAACCGCACCTATCCATGCGAAGGCGACACCTTTTGCACCGATAAATGTCTGGTACGCATCTTTGCTCATATGCACTTAATACTCATAACGCCGCCAACACGCGCGGCTTTGTAGTGAAAGCGAAGCCGCAACGAAGAAGCCGTCGCCGTGCTTGGCTTGGTTATGCCTGCCGCTTTGAAAATATATATGCACTGGGCATTTCCGGTTGTTCCACGGAATGCACTTCAGTTATTTCTAGCTTGTACCCACACTCACTCATTTCATTTAGTGGGAGTTCAATATAGCTGAGTTCCCCCGAATTTTTAGGTTGCGGACCAAAGCCTTCCCACACCCGATACAAAGCTCTATATTCATTCTCAATGCCATAGTCCTTACCGCAAAGATAGAACGAGCAAAGTCTCGATATTCCCTTTAGAATAAATTCGCGACCATATTTCTCCCGGATACAGCCGCTTAACTCATATAGCAATGGAATTGGAGTCCCTTCCGATTGCTCGTAGCGAAGCTTCCTGAAATTCGGGTTCGAAGCCGTTATATTGAATTTTAGTCTCACACCGTCACAAGCAGCAAAATTTCCCCAAAACCATTCTTCTTGATCTTTCGTAAGCGACACGCCAGTGAACGATGCGTAGAATGTATTTGGCATTATCAAGTGCTTGTATTTCGGGTCTCCATTTTCATCTTCCTTGAGATACCCATTCAGATTATGCGTTTTACAGAACGTTTCGATCTCACCTTCGCTGAAGCGCTTAGCGATATTGGTGAGCCGAAAAGTTCCTGAATTCATAATGCTTTCAGCGGCATCTCTAGAGGTAAAATGATAGACACTAGCGATTTCAATGCTTGGCCACAAATGATTCGTGATCGCGTCCGATAGTTCTGCCTCTGGTTTTACAAAATCAGAAACTGTCTTTTCTGTAATTGTGACATCCGAAAGGCAGATTTCTTTTTCAATACCATGCTTAGCAAGGACAGCATTAATATCCGCAATCATCGAATTCATCATTTCAATTCTCTGCAATGGTGTCACTACACCTCCCGTAGGACATAACGCCCGGCTTGGGGGCGGACTTGTAGCCGCGAAGCGGCGGAGAGGCCGCCCCAGCCCTGCAGGGGCGACAACAGCCGTTGGTTATGTTTTTTCCCGGGCACCGGTCTTCAAGTCCTTTCGGGCAATTTCAACAAGGTCTTCAAGACAACTATTAGCCGCATCCCAGTCAAGTTCTAAATACTCATACCATGAATCCGCCCTACTAGCTTCATTGGTGTCTTGACGATATTTTCGCAGTCTGTCTCTGGCCTCAGTTCCTAAGAGAAAACCGCCCATGTCGGTCGCCCGATTAATTTCTCGGTGTGCTTCAGCAGACTTTGCTCTAAGTTCTTTATCGCGTTCTTCAGGGACTTCACGCCCCTCTGTTTCTGCATCCATATGAACGTCAGTGAAAGCTTTTGAGTGATGCAGGGCTTCTATTACCTTTTCATACGCTGCCACCCTACGTTCCCACCATCGTTCCTCACGGAAACGCCTAACAGATAACTGCACAGTAATAAAAGCAGTTACACCGGCAATAATAATTCCGGCTATTATGCTTGTAATAAATTCAATCATTGCGCTTACCCAAGAACATAACGCTCGCCTCAAGTGCGCGCTTGCGCGTCACTTTGAAGGCGCTTGTTAGCATTGAGATTCAGGATCGAACCAAACGATATCGAAATTTAAACGGCGATGCACTTGGATCTACTGGCTCAATCACTCCATCTTGCCGCAATTTTTGGAGTGCTTTCTTAACCTTGTTTATGTCATCTTCGCCGCTAAGCTCACGCACCATGCGGTTGGTGATTTCATCGGCAGAGTTGGCATTGAGATGCCTGACGATAACGTCTTCTATTGAGGCCAACTCCTGATGCCGAATGGTGACCAAAAAGGCGTTTTCCATCTCTTTGAATTCGGGCGGCACTAGGCCAGCTTTTTTCAGTTCGTTTCGCGCAGTATCCAATCCTTCTCCGATATCGTGATTTAGCGGATCTGGCAAGTTGTGAATCATGCGATTAATATTGGGGTTTCTCGAAAATCTATCGCTATATAAGTTTTCGACTGTCATGAACCCAGGCAACTTTCCAGGACTAGAGACTTCGATACGATTGTCGTAAATTTTGATATGAATATCATCGTTTAAGCTGTAATCTCGATGAAGAGCAGCATTAACCAAAATTTCCTTAATAGCCTCGACCGGGTATTTCAACTTTACAAGCTTCTGGCCATCCTTAAAGGTAGCCCCTTCTAACAGTGCCTCTACCTTTTCCAAAGACTTACGTACCGCGACCTCAAGTGGGCCAGATATAGTAGTGGGCATCTCAGCGAGCTGCTCACGTTTATATTCTGAACTCGTTGTGAGTAGTCGGTATACTTTGAAGGAGCAACGGGTCGGAAGTGATGATGAAGGGGCATCGTCGAAAAGCAGAACCGCCCCAACATTCGGAACTCGCTCCCCGTTAGTTTTGGTCAGTAGTTTTTGTTTTCGCAAAAAATCTTCGGGTGTCTGTTTGCTGCCTATGCGACTTATGTATTCACTCAGATACTCGCTTTCTACCAAGTCATCCAATTCCATTCCATCCACAGCTAAACGCTCGTAAACCAACGCGCCTTTACTGTACGAGAGCTGAGTAATTCTTTCTCCCTTAATCTTTCTTTTTTCGGCGCCGATTCTTATGTAGCAGTCACCACTTGAGGTGTAGTGAACTTTTGGGCTCTTGGGAATCAAAAGACGCATGACAAGCCCCCTAGAACCAAAGTCAATCAGTTCGACATCGACGTTCTCAACTGATGGCTCTGTTTCTTCAAGCAGCGTTGGCAAAATACCGTTACATTCTTCCTGATTAAAAAAGCCGACGATTCGCTCTCCAGGCTCAGACTGATCTTCAATGCCAACAAACAGCTCGCCGCCATCGGCGTTCGCAAATGCTACGAAGCTCTGTTGTAGCTTTGCCGGATTGATGCGCTTGCTCTTCAGATCGACGAAGTGACCTTCGCCTAATGAAAGCAGCCGAGCTTCCTCGTTGTCTTCTGGTTTTCGGATTTCCATTAATTCTCCTTATTACTTTTGACTGCTAACATTGGGATGGATCGACAGCTTTATGACCACATATCATTGGCTTCTCTATGATTGCGGTCCTTACCAACACAGACGAGTGAAAAAATCTCATGCATTCAATCCCTTAGCCAACTCCCCAAACACTACAGCGTAATCGCTTGGCTTCTCTGTTTCATGCGCGCAATCATGCCCTGGCGCACACTGGGCGCAGGGTTTTGCATGTGATTCAAGGGTGCATGGCTGGGCGAGGGCTGTTCTGCTGCGGCTTGCGTGTCCTTGCTGGGTCATGCTGACCTCCTTGTCGATAATGGTTTGAAGATAAACCGTTATCGCGTGAAGGCCAAGGGCCATTTTTTGCGGCTGAGCGCCAAAACCTGGGCAGCAGAAAAGCAAAACCCCGGCCAGGTAGCCCGGCCGGGGTTTTGTTGAGGCGCTGCGCGGGGCTTAGTAGCCCAGAGCGAAGTCGTCCTCGGCCATGTCCATCAGGTTGTCAGCACCGGACAGGATGGCTTCAACATGCGCGCGGGTACGCGGCAGGATGCGCTGGTAGTAGAAGCGCGCAGTCTGCAGCTTGGCCTTGTAGAAGGCCGCGTCGTCAGTACCGGCAGCCAGCTTCTCAGCGGCCACGCGGGCCATGTCAGCCCAGAAGTAGGCCAGGCAGACATAACCGGAGTACATCAGGTAGTCAACCGAGGCGGCACCGACCATCTCGCGGTCTTTCATGGCGGCCATGCCGATCTTCATGGTCAGGTCTGCCCATTCCTTGTTCAACTGAGCCAGCGGCGCAACGAACTCTTTGACCGAGTCGTTGGCTTCCTGAGCCTGGCAGAACTTGTGGACGATCTTGGTGAAGCCCTTGAGTGCTTCGCCCTGGGTCATCAGTACCTTGCGGCCGAGCAGGTCGAGAGCCTGGATGCCGGTGGTGCCTTCATACAGCATGGAGATACGGGCATCACGCACGTTCTGTTCCATGCCCCACTCGGCGATGAAACCGTGACCGCCGTAGATCTGCACGCCGTGGTTGGCGGCTTCGAAGCCGACTTCGGTCATGAACGCCTTGGCGATCGGGGTGAGGAAGGCCAGCAACGCATCAGCGGCTTTCTTCTGCTCAGCATCCTGGCTGTTCTTGACGATATCCACCTGCTTGGCGGTGAAGTAGACCATTGCCCGGTTGCCTTCGGCAAAGGCTTTCATGGTCAGCAGCATGCGGCGTACATCGGGGTGAACGATGATCGGGTCAGCGGCTTTCTCAGGCGCCTTGGCACCGGTCAGAGCGCGCATTTGCAGACGCTCGCGGGCATACTTGATGCCGCCCTGGAAGCCGATTTCGGCATGGGCCAGACCCTGCAGGGCGGTACCCAGACGGGCGGTGTTCATGAAGGTGAACATGGCGTTCAGGCCCTTGTTCGGCTCGCCGATCAGGAAGCCGGTGGCGCCGTCGAAGTTCATGACGCAAGTGGCGTTGCCATGGATACCCATTTTGTGTTCCAGCGAGCCGCAGGATACGCCATTGCGCTCGCCCTTCTCGCCATTGGCGTCGGGCAGGAACTTGGGAACGATGAACAGGGAGATACCCTTGGTGCCGGCCGGTGCGTCGGGCAGGCGGGCCAGAACGATATGGACGATGTTCTCGGCCATGTCGTGCTCACCGGAAGAAATAAAGATCTTGGTGCCGGAAACCTTGTAGCTGCCATCGGCCTGCGGCTCAGCCTTGGTGCGCAGCATGCCCAGGTCGGTACCGCAATGCGGCTCGGTCAGACACATGGTGCCGGTCCACTGACCGGAAACCAGTTTGGTCAGGTAGACGTGCTTCTGCTCGTCGCTGCCGTGGGTGTCGATGGTGTTCATGGCGCCGTGCGACAGGCCCGGGTACATACCCCAGGACCAGTTGGCCTGGCCAACCATTTCGCTGATCGCCAGACCCAGCGACTCGGGCAGGCCCTGACCACCGTGCTCAACGTCATGCGCCAGGCTCGGCCAGCCGCCTTCAACGAACTGCTGATAGGCTTCCTTGAAGCCAGTCGGGGTCTTGACGCCTTCCGGACTCCAGGTGCAACCCTCGGTGTCGCCAACGCGGTTCAACGGAGCAATCACCTGCTCACAGAACTTGGCGCCCTCTTCCAGAATCGCATTGACCATATCCGGAGTGGCGTCTTCGCAACCCGGCAGACTCTGATAATGTTCTTCGTAACCCAGAAGTTCATCACGCACGAAACGGATGTCACGCAGGGGAGCCTTGTAATCTGGCATGGCACTTGACCTCGACGGTTGTTACGGGATGCGACAGCCTGTGGCTGCAATTATGTTACGGGGCCTTTGAAAGCCATCTGCACAGGCAGCTTTCAAACGCGTGTTTGAAACATACGTTTACGCCAGCACACTGTCAACCCCTCGTGAATGTCCGACCATAAATAATTTGTAAATGGTGCGCGCCTGTCCCAGGACTCAGCGCCCAGCGTCAGGCCAGTGGAGCAGATCAGAGAAAAGCAGAAGGAAAACGAGAACTGCTGCGCGGAGGTATCAGCGCAGCAGCTGGGAACTCAGAAGGGTAAAAAATCAGGCGGTGACATCCAGCAAGGTGCCCAGCACCTCATCGGCGGTATCGATCACCGAGGCGCCAGCTTCCACTTCACGCTGAGCCAGTTGCAGCTCAACCATACTGTCGACCAGATTGACCGGTCGGCTGGTTTCCACTGCAGTGGTGGCCACAGGTTGAGGGTTGGCCGGCTGGGCCGGTACCGCCTGGGCTGCGGCCGGATCGTCAGGCAGGGTCAGGCGGGCGATATCGTTCGCTGCTCCGGTCATCCGTTGCTGGCCCTGACGCACACTGTTCAGGCCAGAGGACATCACATCAAGCATGGCCATGGCTGGTCCTCAGGTAAATTCATGTAACCATTCAAGCACAATCGGCCAGCCATGGGTAGTTTTGCCTCACAGCAACGGGGTCAGATCCAGACATTCGGCGACCCAGCGGCTATCAACCTGTTCCAGCCAGGGCACCTCGCCCAGGCACGGCGCCGGCAGCAGCTTGCGCAGGGTTTCCAGGTTTTCCTGCGGGCGGCTCATGTTCGGGTCAACCTGATTGGCCACCCAGCCAACCAGTCGCAACCCGCTGGCGGCGATTGATTCAGCGGTCAGCAGGGCGTGGTTGATACAACCCAGACGCAGCCCCACCACCATGATCACCGGCAGTTTCAGATCAACGGCCAGTTCGGCCAGAGTCTGTTCCTCATTGAGCGGCACCTTCCAGCCGCCGGCGCCTTCAACCAGGGTCAGATCGGCATTGCGGTCGAATACCTGCAAACAGGCGCCAGCCAGCAGCTCGACGCTGAGCCCGACATTTTCCTCACGGGCGGCGATATGCGGGGCAATGGCCGACTCCAGGGTAATCGGGTTGATCAGCTCATAGGCCAGCGGCGGATAACACTCAGCCTGCAGCGTCAGCGCATCATCATTGCGCAGGCCTTCGGCGGTGCGTTCACAGCCAGCCGCGACCGGCTTGACCGCTGCGGTGGTCAGTCCTGCCTGACGGGCAGCATGCAGCAGGCCGGCGGCGATGGTAGTTTTGCCGATCTCGGTATCGGTTCCGGTTACGAAATAGCGCTTGGACATTTCAACCCTCCTTATACAGCTGAACCTGGGCGACGTGGTAAGTAGCGGGCAGGCCTTGAGGCTGGCGATAGCTTTCGTAAGCCTCGGTCAGGGCCCGCAAGCGCGCCCTGCCAGTCAGGCCACCGGGCCGCCCGGGGTTGATGTTGTGGGCACCCAACGCCTTGAGTTCATGGGTCAGGCCACTGAGTTGGGGGTAATGCAGCACATGGGTTTCGATGTCGCAGCTCAGGCCGGCAAAACCGGCACTGGCCAGGCAATCCCGCAGATGGGCTTCAGGCATGAAGCGATTAACGTGCACGAAGCCATCCACTGCCTGCCAGGCGGCGCGCAATTCACTCAGTGATCCTTCTACCAGTGTAGTCAACGCCAGCCGCCCACCCGGCCGCAGGGCCCGGCGTGCCTCGGCCAGGGCCTTGCCCAGATCCGGGCACCACTGCAGCGCCAGGCTGGAAAAGATCAGATCTTGGGATTCATCCCGCAGCGGCAGCGCCTCGGCATCGGCGGCGATCCAGCCATGTCCGGTCTCGCCCTGCTCGCGGGCAAAGCGCAACATGCCTTCGGCCAGATCAAGCCCGGCCACCGGCACTGAATAACGCTGGGCCAGCGCCCGGGTGAAGTAGCCGGTGCCACAACCCAGGTCGACGACGTGCTCTGGCTGCCAGGCCGCTGGCAGGCGTTCAAGCAGGTTGTGCCCGACCTGACGCTGAAAGGCCGCTGCCTGATCATAGGTGGCAGCCGCCCGCCCGAACGAACTGGCAACCTGTTGCTTATCAATCACGGCCTCAGGCATCGCGGGCCTCGAGAAACTCGCCGATCCGGGCCGCCAGCCAGGCCGGCTGTTCCAGTGGCAGGGCATGACTGGCCTGACCATGCACAACCAGCCGCACACCCGGCGCCAGGGTCCGCAGATGATCAGCCAGAGCCCCCGGCACCAGGGCATCACGCGCAGCCAGGCAATGCAGGCTGGCTGCCGGGTTGTTTTTCAGGGCATTGCGGTGGTCAAGCACACCAAGCAGAGCCAGGGCATGCAGACGCTGCTCTTCGTCGGCCTGATCCCAGCTCAGCATGCGACTCAGGCTACGGGCCTGATCACTGCCCTGGGTCACCAGCAAGGCAAAGCGCTTGAGGGTTTTGTCCGGCTGTTGACGAAAATCATTGAGAAAGGCCTTGAAGGTCGCGGCGGCCATGGCCTCGGGCCAGTCTTCGCGGGCAACGAAGCAGGCATTGCTGGCAATGGTCACCACCTGCGGAAAACGCTCAGGGAATCGCCGCTGCAACTGCATTGCCAGCATCCCGCCCAGCGACCAGCCAACCAGCACACCGGGTGGCAGGCGCTCGGCCAGTTCACTCAGGTCGGTCTCCAGGCTGGACATCTGCACAGCCGGCAACTCATGCGTAGCGACCTGCCAGCCCGGCAGTTCTTCGCTCAGCGCTGCCGCCAGCGGTTGCATGCTGGCAGCGGCCTGGGCCCAGCCCGGTAACAGACTGAGATTGTTCATTCGGCCTCCGGCAGTTCACGTAATGCCTGTTGCAGTGCTTCAAGCAATTGGTTGACATCATCTTCGCTGTGCAGCGCCGACAGAGTTACCCGCAGCCGGGCGGTGCCGCGCGGTACGGTGGGCGGACGAATCGCGGTAACCAGAATGCCGCGCCGCCGCAGGGCCGCCGACAGTCCCAGCGCGCGTTCGCTACTGCCAACCAGAATCGGCTGGATCGGGGTCGGGCTATCCATCAGATTAAGCCCCAGTGCGCTGACGCCCAGGCGGAACTGGGCGATCAACTGGGCCAGGCGCTCGCGCCGCCAGTGTTCGCCCTGCAGCAACTGCAGGCTGCGCAACGTGGCGCAGGCCACTGCCGGCGGCTGGCTGGTGGTATAGATGTACGGGCGGGCAAACTGGATCAGGCTTTCGATCAGTTCCTCACTGCCGGCAACAAAGGCACCGGCGGTGCCGAACGCCTTGCCCAGGGTGCCGATCAGCACCGGCACCTGATCAACGCTCAGGCCAAAATGCTCGACGATCCCACCACCATTGCGGCCCAGGCAGCCAAAGCCGTGGGCATCGTCAACCATCACCCAGGCGCCGTGCTCGCGGGCCTTGGCGCACAGCGCCGGCAGCTCGGCCAGGTCACCGTCCATGCTGAACACGCCGTCGGTTACCACCAGCGTGTTGCCTTCGGCCTTGGCCAGACGGCTGCCGAGGCTTTCGATATCGTTGTGCAGATAGCGCGAGAAGCGCGCGCCGCTGAGCAGCCCGGCATCCAGCAACGAGGCATGATTGAGGCGGTCTTCCAGCACTGTATCGCCCTGGCCAACCAGCGCCGTGACCGTGCCCAGATTGGCCATGTAGCCGCTGGACAGCAGCAGCGCCCGTGGGCGCCCGGTGAATTCGGCCAAGGCCTCTTCCAGGGCATGATGCGGGCTGCTGTGGCCTACCACCAGATGCGATGCACCGCCACCGACACCCCACTGCCGGGCACCTTCGGCGAAGGCTTCGATCACCGCCGGATGATTGGCCAGGCCCAGGTAGTCGTTGTTGCAGAACGCCAGCAGCGGCTGGCCGTCAACCACTACACGCACCCCCTGCGGTGATTCCAGCAACGGGCGCTGACGGTAGAGGTGGGCGGCGTGGCGTTCTGCCAGGCGCGAAGACAGATCAAAGGGCATAGTGGCTCTTCAGAAAGTGCAGGCCGTTTCAGCAGCCGTGCAAGGAAAACACTGATCAAGTTGGACCTTGCGCTTGTCGCATTGTCCTACCCCTGGGCCAGGCACGCTGTGAACCCATCCCTGGGCGCTCGACGATGCCCGTCCAGGGCATCGACGGCCTGTCCCAGGGGTAGGACAACACGACACTGGATGCATTGCAGTTGATCAGCGTTTCCCAACCTGATCAGTGGCCGAGGCTAAACAGCCTCACACCGCCGCATTGACGAACAGCGCACTGTCACGCTGCTCCACCAGAGCCTGCTCGATGGCGGCCTGATGGACTTCATCGTCATGCTCTTCGCGCTCTTCCGGCTTGATGCCCAGGCGCTCGAACAGACGCATGTCCTTCTCGGCCTGCGGGTTGGAGGTGGTCAGCAGACGATCGCCGTAGAAGATCGAGTTGGCACCGGCGAAGAACGCCAGCGATTGGGTCTGCTCGTTCATCTGCTCGCGCCCGGCAGACAGCCGCACGTGCGATTTCGGCATCAGAATCCGGGCCACGGCCAGGGTGCGAATGAAGTCGAACGGGTCGACATCTTCCTCGTTCTCCAGCGGAGTGCCCTTGACCTTGACCAGCATGTTGATCGGCACGCTTTCCGGGTGCTCCGGCAGGTTGGCCAGTTGGGTCAGCAGGCCAGCGCGGTCTTCCAGGCTTTCACCCATGCCGAGAATACCGCCGGAGCAGATTTTCATGCCGGCATCGCGGACGTACGACAGGGTTTGCAAACGCTCACTGAAAGTCCGGGTGGTAATGATGTTGCCGTAGAACTCCGGCGAGGTATCCAGGTTGTGGTTGTAATAGTCCAGCCCTGCCTCGGCCAGAGCCGCGGTCTGCTCCTTGGTCAGCTTGCCCAGGGTCATGCAGGTTTCCAGCCCCAGCGCACGCACGCCACGGACCATCTGCAGAACGTAGGGCATGTCCTTGTCGGACGGATGTTTCCAGGCCGCGCCCATGCAGAACCGGGTGGCGCCAATGGCCTTGGCCTTGGCGGCCTCGTCCAGCACCTTCTGCACTTCCATCAGCTTTTCCTTGTCCAGGCCGGTGTTGTAGTGGCCGGATTGCGGACAATACTTGCAGTCTTCCGGGCAGGCGCCGGTCTTGATCGACAGCAACGTGGACACCTGAACCCGGTTGGCATCGAAATGCTGGCGGTGCACAGTCTGCGCCTGGAACAGCAGGTCATTGAAAGGCTGACGGAACAGCGCGAGAACCTCGGCCTGGGTCCAGTCGTGACGAAGTGCGGATTGGGTCATGGAATACATCCTTGGCGATTGCACGGTGCCCCCGAAGGGGTAACTCTTATGACTCGCATCATAGCGACGGCAAGGAGGCTGTCAACCCATGATCAAGCACAAGGTTTACCAGTGGTTATTATTTAATCAATCGCATTGCCTGTTATGCCTGGGCAGCCAACCCAATGCTGCCGGGCTATGCGAGAGCTGTCTGGCTGAGCTGCCCTGGCAAGGCCCACAGTGCCGTCAATGTGCTCTGCCGCTGAACAGCGCCGAGCAGTTGTGCGGCAAATGCCAGCAGTCACCCCCGGCCTTTGCTCAGGTCGTTGCGCCGCTGCTTTATCAGTTCCCGCTCGACAGCCTGATCCCGGCGTTCAAGCACCACGGCCAGCTGGCATACGGTCGTTTGCTGGCCCGACTGTTGAGTGACGCTGTTCAGCATCATTATCAGGAACGGCAACTGGCCTGGCCGGATCTGCTGCTACCCATGCCCCTGCACCCCAAGCGTCAGGCCAGGCGAGGCTTCAATCAGGCCTTCGAGCTGGCCAGGCCAATAGCCCGCAGCCTGGCGCTGAAGCTCGACAGCAATAATCTGATCCGCCAGCGACCAACACCGGCCCAGCAAGGGCTGAATGCCGCTGAGCGCCGCCGCAATCTGGCCGGGGCCTTTCACTGCCGACACCCCAAACGGCTGGCGGGCCTGCATCTGGCGCTGATCGATGATGTGCTGACTACCGGCAGCAGCGCCCAGGAAGCCAGCCGCACCTTGCTGGCCGCCGGAGCGGCCAGTGTCAGTGTCTGGTGTGTGGCGCGCACGCCTTAGCCAGCCCGACATGGATTGCCACAGGTCTGACGGCCTTCGCAATGACGGTTAGACTTGACCTTGTCTGCGGCAACCATCAGCCTTCACCCCTGCCCCTCAGATACGGAGCTTTCCGATGTCCTCCCACCCGTTCGCCACCCTCACCCCGGATACCGTGCTCGATGCGGTGGAAAGCCTGGGGCTGGTCAGTGACGCCCGTATTCTGACGTTGAACAGTTACGAAAACCGGGTATTTCAGGTTGGCATTGAGGGTCAGCAGCCATTGATCGCCAAGTTCTACCGCCCGGACCGCTGGTCCGACGAGGCCATCCTTGAAGAACACGCCTTCTCCCAGGAACTGGCCGAACGCGATATTCCGGTGATTGCGCCCAACGCCTACGCTGGCCGCACGCTGTTCGAGCATGCGGGCTTTCGTTTTACTCTGTTCCGCCGCTTCGGTGGCCGGGCACCGGAGTTCGATGACCCTGACCAGCTATTGATGCTGGGGCGCCTGCTCGGACGCTTGCATGCGGTTGGCGCGATGCGCCCGTTCGAGCACCGGCCGGCGCTGACCGTCGACAACTTCGGGCATGAGAGCCTGAGCTTTCTGCGCGAACACGACTGTGTACCAGACAGCCTGCGCCCGGCCTATTTTTCGGTGGCCGACGACCTGCTAAAGCGGATTGAGGCGCAGATGGCCGAGCATCCGTACCAGTCGATCCGCCTGCATGGCGATCTGCACGTTGGCAATCTGCTGTGGCGCGATGACCTGCTGTATATGGTTGATATGGATGATTGCCGCATGGGTCCGGCGGTTCAGGATCTGTGGATGATGCTCTCGGGCGAACGTGACCAGCGCCAGGCGCAACTGGCCGAGCTGGTCGATGGCTACAATGAATTCCACGACTTCGACCCGCGCCAGCTCAACCTGATCGAGTCGCTGCGCAGCCTGCGGCTGATTCACTACAGCGCCTGGCTGGCCCGGCGCTGGGATGACCCGGCATTTCCGAAACACTTTCCCTGGTTCGCCAGTGAGCGCTACTGGGCCGAACAGGTTTTGACCCTGCGCGAGCAACGCGCGGCACTGGATGAACTGCCGCTGCGGCTGTTCTGACTGGATTGCCACGCCGCTATGCGGCTCGCAATGACGGGGTAGTACACAACCCTCGCTCCCCACGGCACACTCTCCGTCATCGCGAGGGCCGAAGGCCCGTGGCGATCCAGTGCGCGCCCCGTGATAGCGGCAGATCGGCGCGCTGGCGCAAGGTCTTTGGTGGATTGCCACGCCGCTGCGCGGCTCGCAATGACGGGGTAATACACACCCCTCGCCCCCATACGGCACACTCTCCGTCATCGCGAGGGCCGAAGGCCCGTGGCGATCCAGGGTTTGGTAGTCTGGCAGAGCCAGCCCGGTCTGATTCGCGGGCATCACAGTTATCAATGAAAGTTTTCAGTCATATGTCGAGCACCTACACTCGCCAGCGTTCTCAACAGAGGTTACTGTCATGACCGATATCCTGCCCGATGCCCGCAACCTGGCCTTTGAGCTCTACGAAGTGCTGGATGCCGAGGCTCTGACCCAGCGCGAGCGTTTCGCCGAGCACAACCGCGAGACCTTCGACGCCTCGATCAACACCGCCCGCGCCATCGCCGAGAAATATTTCCTGCCGCACAATCGCAAAAGCGATGAAAACGAGCCGCAGTATGTCGATGGCGCCGCCGAACTGATTCCCGAGGTCAAGCCAGCAGTCGACGCGTTCCTCGAAGCCGGTTTCCTGAATGCCACCCGCAGCTTTGAGCAGGGCGGCATGCAACTGCCTACGCTGTTGTCCCAGGCCTGTTTTACCCAGTTCCAGGCTGCCAACATCGCCACCTCGTCCTACGCCATGCTGACTATGGGCGCAGCCAACCTGATCGAGACCTTCGGTAATGAGGAGCAGAAACAGCGCTTCCTGCAACCGATGATCGAGGGCCGGTTCTTCGGCACCATGGCCCTGACCGAGCCGCATGCCGGTTCCTCACTGTCGGACATTCGCACCAAGGCCGAACCGGCCGCCGATGGCAGCTATCGACTCAAGGGCAACAAGATTTTCATTTCCGCCGGCGATCACCCGCTGTCGGACAACATCGTGCACATGGTTCTGGCCAAGCTGCCCGACGCCCCGCCCGGGGTCAAAGGTATCAGCCTGTTCATCGTGCCCAAGTTCCTGGTCAACGATGACGGCAGCCTGGGCCAGCGCAACGACGTGACCCTGGCCGGCCTGTTCCACAAGATGGGCTGGCGCGGCACTACTTCCACCGCGCTGAACTTCGGCGACAACGGTGAGTGCGTCGGCTATCTGGTGGGCAAACCGCATCACGGCCTGAACTACATGTTCCAGATGATGAACGAGGCCCGCATTGGCGTTGGCATGGGTGCGGTCATGCTCGGCTACGCCGGCTACCAGTACTCGCTGGACTACGCCCGCAACCGCCCGCAGGGTCGCCTGCCGGACGGCAAGGACCCGACCAGCCCGCAGGTGGCGATCGTTGAGCACACCGACGTCAAGCGCATGCTGCTGACCCAGAAGGCCTACGTCGAAGGTGGCTATGACCTGGGGCTCTATGCCTCGCGCCTGGTCGACGACAGCGAAACCCTGCCGACCGAGCAGGAGCGCAAAGACGCCCACCAGCTGCTCGATCTGCTGACTCCGATCGTCAAGGCCTGGCCGTCAGACTACTGCCTCAAGGCCAACGAACTGGCGATCCAGATTCTTGGTGGCCACGGCTACACCCGTGAATACCCGGTCGAGCAGTACTACCGTGACAATCGCCTGAACCCGATCCATGAAGGCACCAACGGCATCCAGTCGCTGGATCTGCTGGGCCGCAAGGTGGTGATGAACAACGGCGCCGCGCTCAAGCAGCTGTCGGCTCTGATTCAGGACACCTGCCAGCGCGCTGGCGAGCATGCCGAGCTGAACGGCCTGCGCGAGCCGCTGGAAAAGCTCCATGCACATCTGGGCAAGGTCACCCTGAGCCTGCTCGGCAACCTCGGCCAGGGCAAGGTCAACGAGGCGCTGGCCAACTCGATCCTGTACCTCAACAGCTTCGGCCATATGGTGATCGGCTGGCGCTGGCTGGAACAGGCCGTTCGCGCCCAGCAGGGCCTGAATGCCGGCAACCCGGCTGATGCCGACTTCTATCGCGGCAAGCTGCAAGCCGCCCGTTACTTCCTGACCTGGGAAGTGCCGAGCTGCCACCATGCGCTGAATCTGCTGGAAAGCCTGGACCCGACTTGTCTGGAGATGCAGGACGCCTGGTTCTAAGCCCTCACCCAGCCGAGCATTTGATTCGCGTCGCTAAGGCCGCGACGCGACCCAACCCACACACCAGTTTCAGCATAAGCCCTGGGAGTGTCGCGCGCCTGCGCGACACAAAGTCATCCGGCAACACCGTGCTATCCGCCAGTTCCAGCATCGCGCAGGCGCAGGGCGGCATCCCGACGACGCTACCCGGACCAGGCAGCAATCGCCATGCAATCCCCCTGAGCGGTCCGAAACGGGTTTAATCCATGTTTCCTTAACAGCTTCCCAATACCAGCCAGTCCGACTACCCTTCTGTCAGTCACTGTCTGGAAGCTGCTTCATGCGTTATCCGCTCGTTTTTGTTCTATTCCTGTCCCTGATCTGGCCGCTGTCAAGTCTGGCCCAGTCCGATCTCGATACCGCAATTGAGTCGGTGCGCACCAGCATTGAGCACCTGGCCGAAAGCGCCTTGCCCGAGGCCGAGAAGAAGGAGTTGCAGGAGCTGTACCAAAGCACTTTGGGCTTTTTGCAGCGCAGCAAGACATCCGACGATAACCTGGCCGCCCTGCGCCAGGAGCTGGATCAGGCGCCTACGGTCATCAGCGATCTGCGCCGCCAGTCCGAACAACTCAAGGTCACCGACAGCGACCAGTTGCGCCAGCGCTATACCAATCAGAACCTGAGCAGCCTGGAAGAGCTGCTGGGCAACAAGGTCGGCCAGATGTTCGCCTGGCAGAACGAACTGACCAGCGTCAACAGCGACCTGATTGCCGCTCAGACCCGCCCGGAACGCACCCAGACCAGTATTTCCGGCAACCAGGCCCGGGAACAGGCCATCAACGAGCAGCTTCGGCTACTGCAACGCCAGCCCGACAGCACAATCAAAAGCGCCAGACAGAGCATGCTGCGAGCCGAACTGCAAAGCCTGCAACGCGCCAATGACCTGCTGCGCCAGCGGCTGCTGGGCAACAGCGTGCTTCAGGATATCGCCACCCAGAAACGCGACCTGCTGAGCCGTCAAATCAGCGAGATCGAAACCGATATCGAGATCCTTCAGGATGTGATCGACGAAAAGCGCCGCACCCAGTCGGAACAGGCTGTCAGCGACGTGGCCAGCCAGGTACTGGAGGGTAGCGAACATCGGGTGTTGCGCGAACAGGCCGGGCTCAACCGCCAGCTCAGCGAAGAGCTGCTGCGAGTCACCAACCAGATGAGCGATCTGACCCGCAAGAACATCCTGACCCAGCAGCAGATCGACAGCCTGACCCAGATTGATCAGGCGCTGGAACAGCAGATCAGCGTACTGGAAGGCAGTCTGGTGCTGTCACGCATCCTCCAGCAGCAAAAACGCAATCTGCCCCAGGTTCGGGTCGACTCCAGCGTCACCGAACTGATTGCTGAGTTGCGCCTGCGCCAGTTCGAGCTGACTCAGCTACGTGATGAACTGGCCACGCCCAGTGCCTATCTGGAACGAGTACTGCAACGCCTGCCGGAAAGCCTGCGCGATGAATTGCGCCCGGATCTTGAGCAGGTGGTCAACAGCCGGCCCTCACTGGTCGAGCAACTGATCACCAACAGCAACAACCTGCTGAGCCTGGCCATTACCCTGCAACTGAATCAGCGCCAGCTTCAGCAACTGAGCGGCGATCTGCGTCGCACCATCGATGACCAGTTGTTCTGGGTGCCCAGCAACCGACCGATCGACAAATCCTGGCTGACCGCCCTGCCGGGCCGTATCGGCCAGCAGTGGACCGAGCTGGCTCTGCTGCAACAATCCAGTCTGCTAATCAAGGCGTTGAGAGACAACCTGCTGGGTGTAGGGCTATTGATCATCGGCCTGGGACTGTACTTCTGGCGACGGCCACGACTGCGCCAAATCTTGCAGGAAGCACATGACGACATTGGCCATTTCCGCCGTGACAGCAGCCGACATACACCCAAGGCAATACTGCTGACGGCGTTACTGGTTACGCCCGTACCCTTCGTGCTGGCCGGGCTGGGCCTGATTCTGCAGCTGAGTGAAACCGACGACCTGATGGCGCTGAGTGCGGCCCTGCTGCAAGCTGCACTGGCCTGGTTCGTCCTGCATCTGCTGTACCGGGTATTCGATGCCCAGGGCATTGCCGAGCGGCATTTCCGCTGGGATACCACGCTGGTACAACGCCTGCACCGCCTGACCCGCGACGTGGCCTGGGTCGCCTTGCCCCTGGTGGTAGTCATCGCCCTGGCCGAAGTACTGCCCGAGCACTTAAATGACGACGTACTCGGCCGGCTGATCATGTTCTTCGGCCTGCTGGGGCTGGGGGTCCTGTTAGTGCGGCTGATGTGGCGTACCGAGCCGCTCTACAGCTCCCGGCTGGTGCATCACAGCGCCACCCTGATACTCGGCCTGACGCCCCTGATTCTGGCCGGCATGACCGCCTGGGGTTATCACTACACCTCGATCAGACTGGCCGACCGGTTCATCGACACCCTGTATCTGATCGTGGCCTGGATGCTGGTTGAGGGCACCGTGGTGCGCAACCTCAACGTTGCCGGCCGGCGGCTGGCCTATCAACGCGCCCTGAGCAAACGCCAGGCTGCGCAACAGCAGGCCAAGGAAAGCAGCGAGGACTCGGAGATCGTCGCGGTCGAAATCCCGGAAATGAACCTCCAGCAGATTAACCAGCAATCTCTGCGGCTGGCCAAACTCGGTCTGCTGCTGTTGTTCGGCGTACTGGTCTATCTGACCTGGTCGGATCTGGTCAGTGCGGCCTCTTATCTGGAGTCGATTGCCCTTTGGGAATACAACAGCGGGACCGCAGACAACCCGGTGATAGTACCCATGAGCGCCGCCGATGTGCTCGGCGCACTGGTCATCGTGGTGCTGACCGTCACACTGGCCCGCAACCTGCCGGGCCTGCTGGAAATTCTGGTGTTGTCACGCATGGAGCTGCGCCAGGGCAGCAGCTACGCGATTACCACCCTGCTCAGCTACACCATCATCAGTATCGGTATCATCAGCGGCCTGTCGGCGCTTGGCGTGAGCTGGGACAAGCTGCAATGGCTGGTGGCCGCACTGGGTGTTGGCCTGGGCTTTGGCTTGCAGGAAATCTTCGCCAACTTCATTTCCGGCCTGATCATCCTGTTCGAGCGACCGGTACGCATCGGTGACGTGGTGACCATTGGCACGCTGTCGGGCACGGTCAACCGTATTCGTATCCGTGCCACCACCATCACCGATTTCGACCGCAAGGAAATCATCGTCCCGAACAAGACCTTCGTCACCAGCCAGTTGATCAACTGGTCGCTGAACGACACCGTGACCCGGGTGACGGTCAAGCTTGGGGCGGCCTATGGTTCGGATCTGGCGCTGATCAAGCAATTGCTGCTGCAGATCGCTGACAACAACAGCCGGGTACTCAAGGACCCGGCACCGATCGTGCTGTTCCTCAACTTTGGCGACAGCACCCTGGATCATGAGCTGCGCATTCATGTGAAGGAACTGGGTGACCGCAACCCGGCCATCGATGAAATCAACCGTGAAATCGACCGGCTGTTCCGCGAACACAACATCGAAATCGCCTTCCGCCAGGTCGATATCAATCTGCGCACCAGCGAAGGTCTGGAGAAGCTGATCGAAAGCCGCCAAGGGTAAAGAAAAACAGATTAAGTCAGTTGCACGGAGATTGGTGCCTGACCTGGGTAGCGTCGTCGGGATGCCGCCCAGCGCCTGCGCGATGCTGGAACCGGCGGATGGCACGGTGTTGCCGGTTGGCTCTGTGCCGCGCAGGCGCGCAACACTCCCAGGCGGTTACCCGGAGTTTCGCGTGTGGCCTGGGTAACGTCGCACGCCTGAGCGAGGCAAGGATCAGCGACGATTGGGCCAGCACCGAAACTGATTTAATCAATGCCTCCCTAACGCTTGAAGCTTAGTGCTCGAAGCCCGAAAATACGCCGCATTCCATGACTTCGAGATTTCTCCGATGCCCAAAGCTTCCGAATTGAAAAAAGGCCAGATCGTGCAGGTCAACGGCCAGCCGCACATCGTCTCGCAGATCGACGTCAAAAGCCCGTCCTCGCGCAGCGGCACCACCCTGTACAAGGTGCGTTTCAATCATGTGCAGACCAAGCAAAAAGTCGACCAGAGCCTGACCGGCGATGACTTTCTGACCCCGGTGGACTTTCAGAAGCGCCCGGTCGCTTTCCTCTATCAGGATGCCGACGGCTACACCTTCATGGATAACGAGGACTTCGCCCAGTTCACCCTGAATGCAGAACAACTCGAAGAGCAACTGCCCTACCTGCACGAAGGTATCGAGGGTCTGTATGGCCTGCTGGTCGAAGGCAACCTGGTTGGTGTGGAGCTACCAGCCGTGGTGGAAATGCCGATTGAAGAGACCCCGCCGGCAATCAAGGGCTCTTCGGCCAGCGCCCGGACCAAAACCGCACGCTTTGCCACTGGCCTGGAAATCCAGATCCCCGAGTACCTGGAAACCGGTGAAGTGGTGCGCATCAACACCGAATCCGGCAAGTTCATGTCCCGCGCATGAACCGCAGCCAGCCATAACTGACAGAAGAGAGTCCCATGACCAGCCCCCACATCATTGAGCCTACCAGCCCTGCCGACGCCTGCGTGATCTGGCTGCATGGCCTCGGCGCCGACCGCTTCGATTTCGTCCCGGTCGTCCAGATGCTCGGCCTGCCGGCCGGACATGGCATTCGCTTCATCTTTCCCCAGGCGCCGACTCGGCCGGTCACCATCAATGGCGGCTTCCCGATGCCAAGCTGGTACGACATTCTCGGCATGGCGCCAGCCCGCGCCATCAATCATGAGCAGATGCAGCAGTCGGCTGACAGTGTCGAAGCTCTGATTCAGCAACAGCTGGCAGAGGGCATTGCTGCCGAGCGCATCATCCTGGCCGGTTTCTCTCAGGGCGGCGCGGTTGTGCTGCACAACGCTGCTCAGCAACGCCGGGCACTGGGCGGGGTCATGGCGCTGTCGACCTACGGCCCGACCCTGGACAGTCTGCTGGCCACCCCCGGCGCACCAGCCCTGGACATCTTCTTCGGCCACGGCCGCCACGACGACATCGTTCTGCCGGCCATGGGGCGTGATGCCTGTGAGCGCATGCAGGCCGCCGGTCACCGTGTAGAGTGGCATGACTACCCGATGACCCACGAAGTCTGCCCGCAGGAAATTGCCGACATCCGTCACTGGCTGGGCGGCCGGCTCGGTCTCTGAATCCAGCTTGCGATTCGCCAGCCAACCCCGTCATCGCGCAAGGGCCACAGTGCAGACAGGTGCGGGGTTGAACTGGCTCCCTCCCTCCTGTCATCTGGATCGCCACCGGCCCGTGGCGATCCAGATGCCTGGCGCATGCGCGCGGCAACAATCGGAACTGTTCAAAAAATCACCGACCGGAGTCTTCGCACTCCGCCCGGCTTGCATTACACTGGCCCGTTGACACTCACCCTCAAGCCAGAGAGATGCCTGTGCTTAAAGCACTGAAAAAATTATTCAACAAACCCGGAGAGCCGCTGCAGGAAGACAGCCTGCCCGATATTGAAAAACAGCAAGCGGCTGCCAAGGAAAAAAGCCGCGCTCCCAGGGACAGCAAGCCCCGTCAGGACAAGCCCCAGGCCGGGAAAGACGCACGCAAGCCCCGACAGCAGGACAAACCCAAGCGCAAATCCCAGGCACCGGCTGAACCAGCCAAGCCATGGTCACTGCACGATTTCCAGGTCGCTCCGGCCGAAGGTAAAACCCGTTTCCACGACTTCCCGCTGCCCGACAGCCTGATGCGCGCCATTCAGGAGCAGGGTTTCAGCTATTGCACCCCGATTCAGGCTGCCGTGCTGGGCAAAACCTTGCGTGGCCAGGACGCTATCGGCCGGGCCCAGACCGGCACCGGCAAGACTGCTGCGTTCCTCACCTCGACCATCGCCCAGTTGCTGGACACCCCGCCACCGGACGAACGCTTCATGGGCGAGCCGCGCGCGCTGATCATTGCCCCGACCCGTGAGCTGGTCATGCAGATTGCCAGCGACGCCGAAGGCCTGACCAAGCACTGCAAACTCAACGTCATGACCTTCGTCGGCGGCATGGATATCGACAAGCAGCTGCGCCAGCTCGAGCAGCGTTACTGCGACATTCTGGTCGCCACCCCAGGCCGGTTGCTGGACTTCTGCAACCGGGGTGAAGTGCACCTGGATCTGGTGGAAATACTGGTACTTGATGAAGCCGACCGCATGCTCGACATGGGCTTTATCCCCCAGGTGCGCCAGATCATCCGCCAGACTCCGCGCAAGGGTGAGCGCCAAACCCTGCTGTTCTCGGCCACCTTCAGCGATGACGTGATGAACCTGGCCCGGCAATGGACCGAGAATCCCGCCGTGGTCGAAATCGAGCCCGAACGCCCGGCCTCGGAAAACGTCACCCAGCAGGTCTATGCGGTCAGTGGCAGCGACAAATACAAGCTGCTGTTCAATCTGGTAACCCAGCTGGAGCTGGAACGGGTGATGGTGTTCGCCAACCGCAAGGACGAAGTGCGGCGCATTCAGGAGCGCCTGGTACGCGACGGTATCGATGCCGCGCAACTGTCCGGCGACGTACCGCAGCAAAAGCGCGTGCGCACCCTGGACAACTTCAAGAACGGCAAGCTGCGTGTACTGGTGGCCACCGACGTGGCCGGCCGCGGCATTCATATCGACGGCATCAGCCACGTGATCAACTACACCCTGCCGGAAGACCCTGAAGACTACGTACACCGCATCGGTCGTACTGGGCGCGCTGGCGCCAAGGGGACCTCGATCAGTTTTGCCGGTGAGGATGATGCCTTTCAGGTGCCGCCGATCGAGGAACTGCTGGGTGGCAAGCTGGACTGCATTCCGCCGGAGGAGCGTTTCCTCAAGCCGGTGCCCAAGCGCCAGCACAGCGCCGAAGAGCATGCCGAAATCCGCGCCAACGAGACCGCCCAGGCCGAAGCCGCCGCCCGCGCCCGCCGGCGCAGCAGCAATCGCCGCGATACCCGCCGTCGTTGAATCATTCGCGCCCGCAGGGCGCTCCTACCCTGACACTCTGTACCGGTAGGAGCGCCCTGCGGGCGCGAACGTATTCAGCCCAAATGGCATCTGTGGCACATCAGCTTTGAGGGAGTATTTCCAACCGGGCCGCAGCAATTTTTCAACTGCCGGGCCAATGACTATAACGTGATTTTTTCACCGCTGCCCAGCGCTGTTCGTCGATTGATGAATTAAATTTTTTTGCGCTTGTCAGCGTCACGAAAGCTGCGCTATACCTCGTTCAACCGGTTCCAACCCAAGGGTGATCCCTTGATACCCATGGGCGACGAGAACCGGCCCCGCGGACTGCCAGGTCCAGCCAGGGCACTGATACAGTCCGGAATGATCGGCCCCTTGCGAGGTGTACGCCTATGGATGCGTGCGGACATACCCGACACACTTTCTACGTCCTTGACACCAATGTCCTGATTCACGACCCCAACGCCCTGCTCAACTTCGAGGAACACCACGTCATCATCCCGATGACCGTCCTGGAAGAACTCGACAAGCTCAAATCCGGAAAATCCAGCACCGCCGCCGACTGCCGCCAGGCAATTCGCGTGATCGACAAGACCCTGAATGATGCACCACCCGACCAGGTTGAACAGGGCGTACCGATCCAGCGCGGCAAACTCGGCCCCAACGGCACGCTGGCGATCCTGATGGAAAAAGCGCCGACACCCTCGCTCTGCCTACCCAACGACCTCAACGACAACAAGATCATCAACCAGCTTTGCCTGCTCAAACAGCTTCACCCCGAAGATCGCATCGTCCTGGTCTCCAAGGACATCAACATGCGCCTGAAGGCCCGCGGCTGCGGGATCGATGCCGAGGACTACCACACCGACCAACTGCTCGATGACATTGATCTGCTGGCGCGCGGTTACCATCAGGTCGAAGGTTCATTCTGGGACCGGGTTACCAAGGTCGAAACCCGGCAGCTGAGTGGCCAGACCCTGCACGATGTGCAACTGACCGACAACCTGCCCGCCCTGCACATCAACGATTTCATCATCGACGATCAGGGGTTCATCGGCTGGGTCAAATCAATCCAGGGTGGGCAGTTGTGTATCCGTGATCTGCATCAGGAGCCACTGCTGCATCAGGAAGCCTGGGGCCTGCGCCCACGCGATGTGTTCCAGGCACTGGCCATGTACGCCCTGCTCGATCCAGACATCCATCTGGTCAACCTGACCGGTGCTGCCGGCTCGGGCAAGACCATCCTGGCGCTGGCCGCAGCCATCGAGCAGACCATGGTCAGCAAGACCTACCGGCGGATCATCGCCACCCGCAGCACCCAGGGCCTGGACGAAGACATTGGTTTTCTGCCCGGCACCGAAGCGGAGAAAATGGAACCCTGGCTTGGCGCGATCACCGACAACCTGGAAGCCCTGCACCTGGATGACGAGTGCACCCACAGCAGTGTCGATTACATCCTCGACCGGGTGCCGCTACAGTTCAAATCCCTGAACTACATTCGCGGTCGCAGCTTTCAGCAGAGCTTCATCCTGATCGACGAAAGCCAGAACCTCACCCCGCACCAGATCAAGACCATCATCACCCGTGCCGGTAGTGGCTCGAAGGTGGTCTGCCTCGGCAACCTGGCGCAGATCGACACGCCCTACCTCAACGCCACCAGCTCAGGCCTGACCTACCTGACCGAATGCTTCAAGGACTTCCCCCACGGTGTGCACATTCACCTGCAGGGCGTTCCGCGTTCGCTGTTGGCCGAGTATGCGGAGAGTCATCTGTAAAACCCTTCACCGGAGGCTGGCAACCCCAGCCTCCGGCCTTCCAGGTTATTGCCGGGCTATTCCAGGGTAAACCACTGTACTTCGACGCGGCGATTGAGATCGCTGTTGCTGCCGACCGGCTCTTCCCAGCCACGCCCAACCAGCTCGATCCGGTCACGTTCAATGTCCGGGTGACGCTCCAGCAGCGCATCGGCCACCGCCTGGGTACGTTGGCGTGAAAGCTCCATGGCCTTCATCGCCATGGCCCGCACCAGTGCCGGCCCGCCCTGACGCTCGAACTCGGGCACGCTCTGGTCGTCGACGTGCCCTCTCAGCAGCACCATCGAACCCGGGCTGACCTGCAGGAAGCGCTTGATGTCATCCAGAAACGCCTGGTTCTCGCTGGCCCGCGCATCCAGCACCGCAGAGTTGGGGTTGAAAAAGAAGCGGATGTCCTTGCTGAGCAGGGCATCACCCTCAATCGCTACACGGCCATGAGTCTTGATCGGCGCAATGGCAATGCTCTGACCGGCATAGATGCCACTGGCGTCCAGCGCTTGCAGGGCGGTCAGATCGACGAAGCGGGCCGGATCGGACGGGTTACGGATCAGGTTGCCGTAAGCCAGCACGGAAGACTGGAAAATCCCCTGGTAGGAGCCGGCTGAATCAATGGTGCCTTCGAAAAAGGCCTTGTTCTCCGGCACGTTGCTGAAGTGCACCTTGCCGAGTTCATCCCGCGTCTCGTCCTCGCTCCAGCCAAAAGCCCGGCCAACCAGAGCCAGATAGGCCTCTGGGGTTTCACGCAGTTGCTGGTTACCTTCCATCAGACCATGCACCAGGCCTTCGACCATGCGCGGCTGGCTGTCGGCAAAACCCTTGTTGACCAGCAGCAGGTCGGCGATGACCAGCAGGTTACGGTTTGAGACCAGCATTTTGGCCAGGCCGCGCGACTCTGCCACAACCTGATCGGTACGCGGCGACCAGCCCACACAACCGTTCAGACGCCCGGTGCCAGCCTCCAGCACCTGTGCATAGGCGTCGCAGGCAACCACTGCATCCTCATAAAACACCAATCCAAGCTCTGCCGCACCCGGACGTGCATCCAGATCATCCAACACCCGGATCGGCACTCCGGCCTCGGAAGCCAGATAACGGATGAAGAAATCGCTCTCATTGAATTGGCTTGCTGCCAGCACCTTGCCCTTGAGCTGGTTGATGCTGGTAATGCCCTGATCTACCACGACCTGATTGGCGCCCCGTGAAAAGGCAATCTGGGCCGGCACCTTGACCTCGAACTGACGTCCCAACACAGCCAGCACATCGGCGGTGGTGACCGAAGCCCCGACCTGACCGCTGTTGAGCTTCGACCAGCCCTCTTCCTCACTCAAGGTCAGCCGCACCTGGAAACCGTACTCACGGGCAAAAATCGAGTCCGGATTAGGCTCCAGCCCGCCGTTGGCGACGACCAGGCCGGCGTAACCGGCGTATTCGCTGATGTCCACATCAACCACACCGCCCTGCGGCACATAGGGCGCAGCCGGGGCTAGCGTCGGCAAACCTTGCAGTGGCGCCTCAGGAGGCACCGGCGCACCGGAGGCGGGGGCAGAGTCCTGGGTTATGTCAGTCGCACTCTCCTGATGGCCATCCCCATCCTGGGCGAGCATCCACACGCCCATGCCGACCAGGACCGCAACCAGCATGAAGAAAACAAAGATGCCGGCTACCGAACCGGCCTGCCGCTGTCGCAGCTCTTTCATGAACAATCTCCTTTTGTGATAAGCATCAGGCATCCCTTGCAGCATCAGGGCAATGCGCGCAGCCGGCTAAGTTACTTGACTCGCCGTTGCAGCGAAAGCCCTTGAGGGTGATTAGCCGTCTCTATCAAACCAATACACACGCTCTTATGCGGCTTGCGGCATAATAGGCCCCAGCTATTAACGGAGGTGCTTTTATGCTGATGGTCATTTCCCCGGCCAAGACCCTGGATTACGACACCGCGCCGGTGATCAGCGATTACACCGAGCCACGCTTTGTCGAACACAGCCAGGCACTGATCAAGATCCTGCGCGAGAAGTCGGTACAGGACATTGCCGAGCTGATGTCGCTGTCGGACAAGCTGGCCGCGCTTAACGTCGCCCGCTATGGCAGCTGGCACCCGCAGAGCACGCCCAGCAATGCCAAGCAGGCGCTGCTGGCCTTCAAGGGGGATGTCTATACCGGGCTGAACGCCGAGGACTTCGAGGCTGAGGACTTCGCCTTCGCCCAACGTCACCTGCGCATGCTGTCAGGCCTCTACGGGCTGCTGCGCCCACTTGACCTGATGCAGCCGTATCGGCTGGAAATGGGCACCAGGCTGGCCAACCCGCAGGGCAAGGACCTGTATGCGTTCTGGGGGGATCAGATCAGTGAGTGGCTGAACCAGGACCTGGCCGAACAGGGCGATCAGGTGCTGCTCAACCTGGCCTCGCAGGAATACTTCGGCGCAGTCAAACCCAAGGCGCTGAACGCCCGGGTAATCAATACCGAGTTCCGCGACCAGAAGAACGGTCAGTACAAGATCATCAGCTTCTACGCCAAAAAGGCCCGTGGCCTGATGGCCCGCTACGTGATCAAGGAGCGCCTGACCAATCCCGAGGCGCTGAAGGACTTCAACCTGGACGGCTATTACTACGATCCGGCCAGTTCCAGCAACGACAAGCAGGTGTTTCTACGCGACGAGCAGAGCTGAGCCCACTGGATCGCCACGGGCCTGCGGCCCTCGCGATGACGGGGAAGAGGGGCGGACCCTACCTACACGGACTCCCGCCCAGGACAAGGGTGCAGCCCTCGCCCCCGCCAAAAGCGTACAGCCCTCACCCCACCAGAAGCGTACAACCCTCCGCTTCTGCCGAGAAAAAAGAGCGCAGCAAACTCTCCCGCCAGGGGAACGGGCGCAACCCACACGCAGGGCACCACCGCCTCCCCGTCATTGCGAGCCGCGTAGCGGCGTGGCAATCCAGACCCGGGTGGATCAGCTATCAAAACCTGGGTAAAGCCGCTGTACCTTGCGCAGCAGAGCCGGCCAGGCCAGGTTGGCGCCAGCGCCCTTGGTGACGTCGCGCATGCTCTGGATCGCGCTATCAAGAATCACCTGCGGAATCGGAATCAGCTCACTGCCACCGGCCTGAGCCTGGACCTGAATCTCGCAGCAACGCTGCAGGGTATACATGCCAAGGAAGGCTTCAGCGACGTTGCGGCCACAGGTCATCAGACCGTGGTTGCGCAGCACCATGTTCTTGGTCATGCCCAGGTCCTTCTGCAGGCGAACTTTCTCGTCCTCGCGCAGGGCCACACCCTCATAGTCGTGGTAGGACAGACTGCTGAGTACAAACAGTGCCTGCTGGGAAATCGGCAGAATGCCGTCCTTCTGCGCCGACACACCAACACCGGCATTGGTGTGAGTGTGCAGCACGCAACCGACATCGTGACGCGCCTCATGCACGGCGCTGTGGATGGTAAACCCGGCCGGATTGATATCGTAGGGCGAGTCCATCAGCTTGTTGCCTTCCAGGTCGATCTTGACCAGGTTGGAGGCGGTAATTTCTTCAAACATCAACCCATAGGGGTTGATCAGGAAATGCTCGGTGCCCGGGATCTTGGCTGAGATATGAGTGAATACCACATCATCCCAACCGTACATGGCGACCAGGCGATAGCAGGCGGCCAGATCGACACGGGTCTGCCATTCCTCGGCGCTGACCTGATCCTTGACGTCGAGTACCGGCAGGTTCTGCATTGCATTCATCGGGCTATCCTCTTGTGATTGTTGGGATCACTGATCCACAGCCGGCCAAGATGCGGCATACTGTCGCGATCAGTCATAGGGGGAGTCTAGACCGTGACCGCGAAGCGGACTGTCTCGCAATTTACAGTGTCGGGCAAAGCCGAAGAGCATAAATTGGCCAAGCTGCTACAGGACAACCGCTGGTTCAGCGAATTGCCACAGCCGGTGCTCGACGATATTCAGGCCCAGGCCCGTTATCGCAAGCTGGAAGATGGCGAGTGCGTCTACGCCAAGGATGACATGCCTGATGGCCTGTACGGGGTACTCAGTGGTGCGGCCCGGATCAGCAACATCGGCCAGGACGGACGCGAGGCGGTACTGGCAATTCTCAGCCCGGGTAGCTGGTTCGGTGAGGTGTCGCTGTTCGATGGCCTGCCGCGCTCACATGATACCCACGCCAGTGGCCCGACCGAACTGCTGTTCATTCCACGCCAGAATTTTCAGCAGTTGCTGGAACGTCATGCCGAGCTTTACCCGCTGTTCATGCGCCTGCTCTGCCGCCGCCTGCGGCTGTCATTCACCATGCAGGAAGACAGCGCCCTGCTGCCACTGCCATCGCGCCTGGCCAAACGTCTGCTGATGCATGCCCACAACTACGGCCAGACCGAAGACTCCGGTGGCCGGCTGGCAGTGCAACTGTCTCAGGAATCTCTGGGGCTGATGCTCAACAGCTCGCGGCAAAGCATCAACAAGCTGCTCAAGCGCCTGGAGGCAGCCGGCTGGCTACAGATCCGCTACGGCCTGATCATCATCGCTGATGAACAGGCCCTGGCCCAGTTGGCCAACGGCGAGCAGCCGGAAAACGTCAGCCCTTGAGCAGTGCGGCCAGTTCGTCGATCCAGGGCTCGGCGTCGAGTTCGGGGGTCACGGTTTCACTGGCATCCAGTTGCAACATGGGCAGCGCCTCACGAGCCTGCAACTCCAGCATCAGCTCGCGCAGCAATTGGCCACCCTGGCAGAAGGTATCGCCATAGGAGGAATCGCCCAGGGCGATCACACCGAACGGTACGCCAGTAAACAGCGGGAAGCGATCCTGCAGTTCGTGATAGAACGGCAGCAGGCTGTCGGGCAACTCGCCCATGCCGGTAGTCGACGTACACAGCACAATGGCTTCAGGCTGGCTGGCCAGCAGCGCATCCACCGTTGCCGGCTTGACCCGGCTTACTTGCAAACCGGCTGCGGCCAGACGCGCGGCGGCCTCATCAGCCACCAGATCTGCCGTGCCATAAACCGAACCACTGACTACCGTGACCTGCATAAACGCCCCCATGACTGTTGAACGGGGGCTATTATGCCGGATTAGGGACCGGACTGCCCGGCCATGGACAGCCAGACCCGATCCGATAGAATGTCAGCAAACCCTATGAGAGCGCTGCGGCAATGATCAATGCCAAACTACTGCAAATGGTGGTCAATGCATCCAATGACGGCATCGTGGTGGCCGAACAGGAAGGCGACGACAACATTCTGATTTACGTGAACGAAGCCTTCGAGCGGCTGACCGGCTTCCAGGCCGAGGACATTCTTTACCAGGACTGCCGTTTCCTGCAGAAAGACGATCGCAACCAGCCCGGGCTGCGCAACATTCGCGAGGCGATCAGCGCCGGTCGCCCTTGCCGTGAGGTGATACGCAACTACCGCAAGGACGGCTCACTGTTCTGGAATGAACTGTCGATCACGCCGGTCTTCAACGAAGCCGACCAGCTCACCTACTTCATTGGCATTCAGAAGGATGTCACCGCTCAGGTCGAAGCCCAGCAGCGGCTGCAGGAGCTGGAAGCCCAGGTAGCCCAGCTCCAGCAGCAACTGGCAGCCCGGAACGATCAGGGCTGATCCAGACGACCGCCCAGTAACGCCCGCAGACGCCAGGTCAGACCCTGATCCAACTCACCCAGCAGTACCACGCCCTGCTTGCTCAGGGCCGCGCTCTGCTGCTGGCAAGCATCCCCAACCAGGGCTAACGGGCATTCCAAACTCTGCTCCAGACGACGCAGGGTGGTCAGCACCCCGCCCTCCAGAGGCTGATCAGCGTACAACAGTACGGCGGCATGGCCATCCGCCGGGATCTGGCCAGCCAAACTCGCCAACCCCACCGGCTCGAACAGACTGACAGGCGCTGCATCCGCATCGGCAATCAGCGCCGCCGCCAGCAACACCTCCAGCTCTTGCTGAGGTCCCGGCAGATTGATCAACAGCACACTGGGTGCTTCCGGGCTGTGATAGGCAATCCGCTGGAACAGCCGGCTGCGCAAGAAACCATCCAGCAAAGCCCAGCAGGCCGGCCCGGTACTTTGCGAGCGCTCACGCCAGATTCGCCAGACCGGCAGCAGAACATCGGCAAAGGCGACCGCCAACGGAAAGCTGGCCATGATCTGACCATAGACCGACTCCAGTTGGCGCACGTCAAACCCCGCCAACGCGGCATGCAGCCGTTCGCGCCATATCCGCAGTGCAGCCGGCAGGGGCTCTGCATCGGCAGTGGCCGCCGGTTCAGGCAGTGGCTGCCGGTCGATGACCGACGCTACCTTGCTGACCGTAACGCCACGCTTGATCCAGGCGGTAATGGCCCGTACCCGCTCGATATCGGCCATCGAGTACAGCCGATGACCGCTATCGGTCCGGTGCGGGATCAATAATCCATAGCGGCGTTCCCAGGCTCGCAGGGTTACCGAGTTGACGCCGGTCAGGCGCGACACTTCACGGATCGGATAAAGCTCCTCCTGCTCCAGTCGCTCGAGCGGGCAGCCTTCTGTATTAGCGCTATCATCGGTCATGTTGGCATGCTGTCTGTTGTCCGCCGGCAGGCGGTGTTGGCTCAAACGGAACACGGCGTTAATTAAGTTGTACCAGTATTGTACAACAGCGCAAACACTGTAACACTTTGCAGAACAACCAGAGCGGTTAAAGGTATCCGGACCACAACGCGCTACAGTCCCGGGCAGGTTTGCATGATAATATTCATCGCCCGTCCAGAACATGGACACCCAGAAGGCTGAAGATGAACGACACCCCAGCAGTGCTGATTACCGGCGGCGCCCAACGCGTTGGCCTGCACTGTGCGCGTCGATTCGCCGAGGATGGCTACCCGGTGATCATCACCTGCCGGCGGCTGCGGCAGGAGTGGCAGGCAAATCCGTTACAGGGCATTGAGCCGATCCTCGCCGACTTTTCCACCCAGGCCGGAATCGAACAGTTGGCCGCTCAGCTCCACGAGCGCGGCACCCGGTTGCGGGCACTGATTCACAATGCCTCGCTCTGGCTCGATGACAGCCATGCCAGCGAAAGCTTCCAGCAGATGTTCATGGTCCACATGCAGGCCCCCTATCTGCTGAACCTGGCCTGCGCCGATCTGTTCCCCTGCGACCAACCAGCCGACATCATCCACCTGAGCGATGACGTGACCCGTCGCGGCAGTGCCAAGCATATCGCCTACGCCGCCAGCAAATCTGGCCTGGAAGGAATGACCCGCTCCTTCGCGGCCCGTTTTGCACCACGGATCAAGGTCAATGCCATCGCCCCGGCCCTGATCATGTTCAACGACGGCGACAGCCCCGCCTATCGGGAACGGGCACTGGTCAAATCGGCCCTGGGTATCGAGCCCGGCCCGGAAGTGGTCTACCAGTCCATGCGCTACCTGATGGACAACCCTTACGTCACAGGTACCTGCCTTGAGCTGAACGGCGGCAGGCACCTCAAATAATCAGTACGGAATTTCCGCCATGAGCCTTGAAAAACTGACCCAGAATTATCACGACATCCTCTCCAACCTTGGCGAGGACCCAGACCGTGGTGGCCTCAAGGACACCCCCAAACGGGCAGCCAAGGCCATGCAGTTCCTGTGTCGCGGCTATGACCAGTCGCTGGAGGAAATCGTCAACGGCGCGCTGTTCGAGTCGGACAACGATGAAATGGTGATCGTCAAGGACATCGAGTTGTACTCACTGTGCGAGCATCACATGCTGCCCTTTATCGGCAAGGCCCACGTCGCCTACATTCCGACCGGCAAGGTTATCGGCCTGTCCAAGGTTGCCCGCATCGTCGACATGTTCGCCCGACGCCTGCAAATCCAGGAGAACCTGACCCGGCAGATCGCCGAAGCCCTGCAGTCGGTTACCGAAGCACGCGGTGTTGCGGTCGTGATCGAAGCCAAGCACATGTGCATGATGATGCGCGGCGTCGAGAAGCAGAACTCATCGATGTACAGCTCGGTCATGCTTGGCGCCTTCCGCGAATCGGTCAACACCCGCCAGGAGTTCCTGCAACTGATCACTCGAGGCCAGTAAGTCATGCAGCAGATTACTCCCGGCCTGGCCAGAATCCGGATCAAGAACCTGCGCCTGCGTACCTATATCGGTATCAATGAAGAGGAAATCCTCAACCGCCAGGATGTAGTGATCAACGCGACCATTCTTTATCCTGCAAACCAGGCGGTAGAGGTCAACCAGATTGACCAGGCACTCAATTACCGGACCATCACCAAGGCCTTTATCCAGCATGTCGAAACCAACCGCTTCGCCCTGCTCGAACGCCTGACCCAGGAACTGCTGGATATCGTCATGGCCCATGCCCAGGTGCGCTATGCCGAGGTCGAAGTCGACAAGCCCCACGCCCTGCGTTTCGCCGATTCGGTCTCGATCACCCTGAGCGCCAGCCGCGACTGACACCGCCTGGTCAGCCAGGGAGGCAGCCTCGGCCAGGATCAATTATGCTTTTCAAAGGCCGGGCAACGATTGCCCGGCCCAAAGCCTGCCAGTATCATCCATGCCAGTCCTGACCCACGCGGAGTAGATCATGACCAATCAAGAGCGCATCGAACTGGAAGCCGCCGCCTTTCGCAACCTGGTGAGCCACCTGCGCAGCCGCAAGGACGTGCAGAACATCGACCTCATGACCCTGGCCGGCTTCTGCCGCAACTGCCTGGCCAAGTGGTACAAGGCCGCCGCCGACGACATGGATATCGCCATCAGTATCGACGAGGCCCGCGAAGCCATCTACGGCATGCCCTATGCCGACTGGAAGAGCAAATACCAGAAAGAAGCCACGCCCGAGCAACAAGCCGCATTCGACAAGGCCCAGAAATAATGCAAAGCACGCAGTTCATCGCCAGCCTGGGTACGCCCAGCCACCGGTTTGCCGACACCCTGGCATTCATTGACGCCCACTACGACTATCAGCCCAGCGCCTTTCGCAACGGCGATGTCGCCAACAGCGCCGAACAGAACCAGGGGTCGTGCAAGGTCCTGGCCATGGCCCTGGTTCTGGGCCTGAGCGATCAGCAGGCTCTGTTGTGCTTTGCCGAACACTATCAGGCTGTACTCGACGATCCTGAAGGTGATGCCCACGGCAACATCCGCGCGCTGATGCGCCATGGCCTGGCCGGGGTCAGCTTCGAGCAGCGCCCTCTCGCTCGCCGCCAACCGGCACAAGGTTGATGAACGACTGATGGCAGTCAAACTCCTCAACCCCCAAGGCGACTTTCCCGCTGCCGGCCTGCTGCGCAGGCTGGCCGGAATGTTCTACGACTTTCTGTTGTGCGTGGCGCTGGTCATGGTCCTGACCCTGGGCTACCAGCAAGGGCTGCTGCGCGCCCTGTATGGCGCCGACACCCTGCTAGCGATGTCCGAAGCCGGCCAACTCGACCGCGACCCGCTGCTCGGCGTACTGCTGCTGCTCAGCCTGCTCACGTTCTTCATCGGCTTCTGGAGCTGGAAAGGCCAGACCCTGGGCATGCAGGCCTGGCGCGTCAGACTGCAACAGCCCGACGGCCGCTCGATCACCCTGCGCCAGGGCCTGATCCGCTTCTTCGTCGGCCTGGCCTCCTGGCTATGCGGCGGCCTCGGCCACCTGTGGATGCTCTGGGACAAGCAGTCCCGCAGCTGGCAGGACATCGCCTCGGGTACGCAGTTGGTTAGATTGCCCAAGCGGTGAGGGGCCATTAGTTGACAGGTCTTCTCACCAGTGACCGGACCAGAGTACGGGTTATTTTCCACAAAGCAGCGGGCACATGGAGCAGTAAAAGCAACAGAACCAGTAGCGTCCAGCAGGCTCTGATAACCCGGGAAACATCGGACTCACCGGGTTCACGGATGCCGAGCGTCAGCTTGATCGCACCATCTGCAGTTTGACCACGACTGGTAACCACCCCTTCCAGATTGAAATTGTCAGACTGCTCGCCGCTTGCATAAGCGAGCAGTCTATCCGTCAACTTCTTCGGATCAGTATAGCCTTCAACATAAGTCCGACTCTTGGACTTTGGCATCTCCACAGCCAACAGCACGCCCCCTGCTTGCAATGGCGCTAGCTGCTCGAATAGTGCGCGAATATTGTCTGCAATCACCTGTTGGCCAAGAAACCTCACTTGAAGGTTAAACCCGTCGATGTCAGCACGACTGATCAGTGGTGACCGCGGGGTTTCCCCCTCCTCCGCAGGCCGGACTGGATGAAATCCCTTGCGCAGAAATTCATCGGCCAAAACGCAAGCCATCAACGCAGAATTTGGCAACGATGGAGATAACTTTTGGCCGGGTTGGCCGTCAAAACACAAATTCCGAATGGCATCCACTGCTTGAGCGTGATTGACCACCACGAAGAGATCAGAGGAAAGAAAAGCCTCAAGTGGCACACTTCTGGGGAGGTCTTCAAGCTGAAGTCGATGGGCCTTGATAAGGGTAGCATCGTACATTTCCCACAAGTGCTCTATTCTGCGAGAAAACTCGATTGGTTGAGCAATACCTCCCCACCTCACCACATCGCAGTTTAGTCGGTACGATCCATACACAGAACTTGGCGCCCCTATCTGACAACGCCCGTCACCCTCAACTGCAATCAGACTGCCGATCTGAGGTTTAGCTGCGATTACGTCTTCAGCTGACGCATAGAGTACAGGAGACAAGCCCTGAATATGGTGAAAACCCCATAGTACGTCAGCAAAGGGATTCTGTGATTCTGACTGAACCCACAGCAGCCCAAGGTAGGCTACAATCGCCAACACTAGGTGCCGCCCCCAGCGCAGAGGGCCACGATATGGTCGTTCCTGGTCCAGCGACAGCTTGCCGTTGAAACTGACACAGCTAAAATCCGTCACACGGACTTCTGCGCGCATAACAGCCCCGTCTGCCAGCTCGTGCTCCCAGTAATACGGCACGGTAAATGCCAACTTGTCCGATAACGCCACCGCATGCTCAGCGGCCCAGTCGGGATTGGCATGTGGCAGCAGCCGCAAAGGACCTTCGACAAGATTGACACCTACCGGCTCATGGCGCTTGCGCCGAAACCAGAACAGCCAGATTGCCAACACTGATAGACACAGTGCGACTACACCGCTCGCCCACTGGCCGGACTCCTGACCAATAGCGAACAGATAAAACGCCAGAAGCCAAGTCAACCCTGAAAGCAATCCCAGCCCTGGACCTTTACGCCGTTTAAGCTCTGCAGGTGTTTCAGGTCGCTGAGCAAGGATTCGGACTGCACCAGCAGCCTCAGATATTGTTTGCTCTGCTTTAGCGTCGGCTGAATGCGTTAGTGTGCGCCTAAGCCGCTTGCCGACCACATCAAAACCAATAGCATGCTCGACAGCACCAGACTCCCCCGCCGTCCACCTCTCCAACTGGGCTTCTGTGAGCTTGAAACGCCTTTGCCCCTCGACAATATCGAATGTGTCATTGAACCGCAGCAAAATTGCGTAATGCCCTGCAAACACTACATCCGCAGACACGACGCTGTCGACCAGGTAGTCTCGTGCGTCGTAAGGCACCTTCACTTCAAGATTATTGATCATGTCAACAGCGGGTGGTTTATTCGGATCGCCACTGTCCTCACCAAGACGAAAATGCACCCCTCTCAACCGATATACGCCTTTACTCCTTAGCGTGACCGGATCATGGGGCACTAAAGCTTCGAAAAGATAGGGCCGCAGGGCCTCTTCTTCTTCGACAGTGATCGAGCGAATAAATGGCGAACTCCGAATGAAGCTGTCAGCCGCCTTGGCCGCACGCGCCTGTTGATGACGGAAGCTTTTAAACTCTGCACTTCGCTCAGCAAGAGCAACCAAAACAGGCAAAGACATTATGAGAAATCTCCTGGGCTTGCATAAAACACGACCAAGAGCATTCGCCCTGAGAGGTGACAAAGTGCCTGACTCTCAAAAGAGCTGACAGTCTGAATAAATGGATACGATATACACATAACAGGATGTCCTTATCCAGAATTAAGCGGCTAGGCTAGCGAGCAGAAAGCCAGCAGCAGGAGTCATGGCCTCAATGAGCCAGAGGCCTCAGTGGAATCAATACCAATACCGTTCGTGGCGAATCATGGTATTCAGGCGATCGCCCCCTTCAGACTGAAGGCTCGGAGCCAGGGTTACCAGCACTTGAAAGATCAGCCAATACCTTCTTTGCCCCAAAAACACCAATCAATCCAACGGGGACAAAGGGTACGCAACCAACGATAAACATTATTGCCCCGGCCTTGGCTTTGCCGGCACACACAAGCAACATCCCGACAGCACTGATGGCCACGAACGCGCCCATCCACGGAACGACAGGCCTGTAATGCGGATCTGTGCTCAGAAAAACCAGTGCACCTACATGAATAGCCATCGCAATATACATACGAACACCCATTTACATTCTCCTTTTTGACCAACACAGTACTTATGATTTCTGATTTTTTTATCCAAGCAACCCGGTGATCGGCGCCTCATTCTCTGAATTGAGCTGAAGCTACTCAGGCGGGACCGCTACCGTGTTGCGGTCAGTGCATATACCGCACGTGCCGCACCATGATGTTCTGGCGGTCCATATTGACCTTACGGGTATCGGTGATTTCATTGATACGCGCCTTGAACGTTTGCTCATCCATATCCCGCCAGTAGCGCGCAGGTCGACCAGCGCGCTGATCATGCTCGGCGGTGGTCGGATCAAGGTGACGAAACGGTTCGAGGGTCGGAATATCCGGCAGCGGCTTGCTCACGTCCATGTATTGCTGCAAAAAGTCCCACAGCGCCACACAAGGCTCTTGCCGGTAAACTCGCCCCATCAGAACACTGAAATCAATGGCCGCCACTTGATAACGGTGCACCAGATTGAGCATGTGCTGAGGAAAGCCCTGACGGTCAGGGATGGTATGAATTGCCGCATCGAACTCGTAGAACGGTGCAACGAAGTTCCCCTCAATACCCAGCTTGCGAAACTGCCCCGGCTTACGGGCAAAGATAGTGACCAACCCGGTCTGACGATTCAGCTCCCAAACCGGGCCTTTGCGTGACGTCTTCAAAAGGTGGCGTTCAGGTACAAACTTGATGACCAAGTGCCCCAGTAGCCAACAGAAAGCAGACACTCCAGCACACCAGACCCATAAGGATAAAGTAACGCCTAGTCTTTGAGACCATGGCTCTTGATCGAAAGGGGCAAAAATTATGAACTCCGCAAGCAGAGCCGCAGTTACAACATAAAATGCTCCACGCCCAAGCCCAAACATATACAGCCAGAACTGTGTCCCCCCCTGAAGCGGGGCATACCTGAAACTCTCGTGATTAAACCGAGAATCCAATTGCCTGTCCAAGAGTGCTGTATACTCGGGCTGACTTTGTTCAAGTTCTTCATCTCGCTTTAGAGTTTCGGGTGCTACCCCCCTACGAAGCCAATCGGCAAAATATCCTGCGTATATCCCCACGGCAGCCGTTGGGACAATGCGCCCGTATGCCTCCTGACCTGTGGTGGCTGATCGGGAATGCGGGTCGAGTCATAGGCCTGTGGGCCGTAGGTAGTGCGTGCGTCCGCGCTTATCATACTAACCACATCATCCCTGTCTCTGATCTAACTTACGCTGGATATTCCACATACTGCGCCATCAGACTAAGGTGACTTCCTCCACCTCATGGGAGTTATACACACTCATCCAGCAAAAACGTACTTATAATTCCCGGGCACCATCTGCACTTTGACGGACATCCTATCCTTGAATAGCCCCAAAACAGCTTCTTGCTGATCCAAACGAAAATAGATCGGATAGAGGTACATATGATGTTCCGGGTTACTCAGGTCAATCTCCTCATCCTTCACCACTTTGGTGGGGCCATCGACACTTAATGCCAGCAACCCTTTCTTTTCATCCAGCATCGCCTGACAGATGTCGGACCACCTAAACTCATGTCGCCCGAACTTCTTATAAATCGTCTTGTAGTTCGAGTCCGCCCCCACCGAAGCAAGCAAAATCCCAACCAACGCAGGTCCAACCAAAGCCGCTATCGACAAACCAGGACTACTGATAAAGGTCATCAGGATGATGCCAACCACGATAAAGGGAAATATCCGCAAAAAGGTAAAGACCAGATCTGGGATATCCTGCCACTGGCAGACTTCCAAACGCTGCTCAGTAGCCCGATAGACAAATACGGTTTTTTCCATACCTATCTTGTAAAACAAAAAAACGGACATCAGGAATGGAAAAACCAAACAAAACGCCAATAAATCATTACCGGAAAAATAAAAATATCCAGACAAAAAGAAAGGCACGCCTACCGGCAGTGCAAACACATACCACCAAACCATTATATTTCTATCAATCGCCTTAACGGTCCATGTCAGCACAGCCTGCTCATCAGCATGCTGCCACTCCATCCGGTCAGACAAATCCGGCGTCTTGCGCCATCCTGTGCGTCGCATTACAACACTCCAAAATCAAGAAAACGCACAGATGAAAATGCACATCTTCGCCTTTTCAAGTTGCGAAACTACCCAACAAATTCATATTTATAACGACCCTGCTCAAGCGAGACCCCTGCAGGAAGTTTTCTTTTTACAAACTCCACCACCTTGTCTTGCTGGTCCCTGCGAAAATAAAGGAGCGCTCCTTGAGTATTGTACTGCTCTGGATTTTCTACCTGTGCCGCCACATCTGGTGGCAACTCGTATGGCCACCGCAGCAAAACCAAACCATGATATTCATCCAACATGGCATCAATCACCTCGTTCCAACGATATTCCGAGTGCTCCAAATTTTTATAGATTTTCTTATACCCAGAGTCAGCCCCAACAGATGCAATCAGGATACCCACCAGCGCCGGCCCAACCAAGGCCGCTATCGACAGCCCTGGGCTACTGATAAAAGTCATCAGGATGATACCAACTACGAGAAAGGGAAATACCCGCAAAAAGGTAAAGACCAGATCTGGGATATCCTGCCACTGGCAGAGCTCCAAACGCTGCTCAGTAGCCCGATAGACAAATACGGTTTTTTCCATACCTATTTTGTAAAATAAAAATGCCGCCACAGCCGCTCCGAAAAACATCGCCGAGGCCAACACAATATCAACCCAAAGAAAGCAAATACCAAGCAACAGGGCTATACCCCCTGATATAAGTGACGGCAAACCTGAACACAGGATATTTCTATCAATCGCCTTAACGGTCCATGTCAGCACAGCCTGTTCATCAGCATGCTGCCACTCCATCCGGTCAGACAAATCCGGCGTCTTGCGCCATCCTGTGCGTCGCATTACAACACTCCAAAATCAAGAAAACGCACAGATGAAAATTCACATCTTCGCCTTTTCAAGTTGCGAAACTACCCAACAAATTCATATTTATAACGACCCTGCTCAAGCGAGACACCTACAGGAAGTTTTCTTTTTACAAACTCCACTACCTTGTCTTGCTGGTCCCTGCGAAAATAAAGGAGCGCTCCTTGAGTATTGTACTGCTCTGGATTTTCTACCTGTGCCGCCACATCTGGTGGCAACTCGTATGGCCACCGCAGCAAAACCAAACCATGATATTCATCCAACATGGCATCAATCACCTCGTTCCAACGATATTCCGAGTGTTCCAAATTTTTATAGATTTTCTTATACCCAGAGTCAGCCCCAACAGATGCAATCAGGATACCCACCAGCGCCGGCCCAACCAAGGCCGCTATCGACAAACCAGGACTACTGATAAAGGTCATCAGGATGATACCAACTACGATAAAGGGAAATACCCGTAAAAAGGTAAAGACCAGATCAGGAATATCCTGCCACCGACAGACTTCTAAGTGCTGTTCGGTAGCCCGATAGACGAATACGGTTTTCTCCATACCTATCTTGTAAAACAAAAAAACGGACATCAGAAATGGAAAAATAAGACAAAACGCCAACAAATCATTTCCGGAAAAATAAAAATATCCAGACAAAAAGAAAGGCACGCCTACCGGCAGTGCAAACACATACCACCAAATCATTATATTTCTATCAATCGCCTTAACGGTCCATGTCAGCACAGCCTGTTCATCAGCATGCTGCCACTCCATCCGGTCAGAAAAGTCCGGCGTCTTGCGCCATCCTGTGCGTCGCATTACAACACTCCCAAAGTAAGAATATTTCGTGATCGTGCTGGGATACTATCAATAACCAACGTCTCACCGCTGTCATCGGGCTCAGTTACCTGGCCATGTACATAGGGGTTTTCATGCAGGGTTCCAGCCTGCATACCGCTCAGGTCAATACTAAAGCGATAGCCTAAGCCGTCCGGCCGTCTCAGCATGACAGGGGGGTAGTGAATCTCCAGCTCCATACGGTCCATGCCACGGCTATGCGGCAAATGAACCAGCCATACCCGCCAGTCACCAGGCCCATACTGAGCAGAAGGTTGATCTCGGTAGGCTGTTACATCAAGCCCATCCCACTGGGCGACCTGATCAATGGAAACCCAGTTACCTTGGGCAAAAAAGTTGGCGTAGAGATTGGAGCGGTAACTGGCCTGGCGGTCCGACGTGAACCAGCCCCCTTCTGTAACCATGATCGGATACAGGCTTATATCCTGCCCCGCCAGATCCGACGGCAAGATCAGCTTTAACCAGAGCCCTCGGCTACTGGGGTTATTGCGGTCACTTCGGCTCCCCTTCAGGGTTTTGGCCAATACCACCGGGCGAAGTAGTACCTCGTGCAGAGCTCGCAACTCGTCTTTATTGCCTTCTTCGGTATCTGGCCAGTAGTTTGAGCCGCGCTGCCCCCAAACACTACGATAGAGCCAAAGTTTGAAACCTTCTTTCTTCAACGTCTCAGATAGAATAGAGGCAATCAAGTACACGACACCAACTACTGCGTAGGCAATCAATATCCACGGTGCAAAGACCGCCCCAGCGGAAACAAAACCGGCCATCGCGCCTAAAGATAGACCTAGCTGAATCCCCCCAAGTCCAAGCATACCTGCAACAGATACGAACTTTGTAGTTTGAGCAATCCTTTCATCCGAGGTCTTCGACCGTCCAATGTCATCCCACACTAGGGACGCCTCAAACGACGATGCGACCACCGCCAGCCCAGACATTGCAACAGCCCGAAGAGCGAAAGCTTTGAACAGTGCTTTGTACTCATGCCCAGTAACCCACTTGTTCGCCGCAGCCTTGGTCAACAACATAGTTCTTGACCCCGACTCACCAATACGAACACTCCCCACCAACTGCGCCATACGATTCCACAATGGCATCAGCGACAGAGCCGTCAAACCACTCAACATTGTGGCAGCAGCATTACCCACTGACAGCGTATCATCCTGGCTCCATTCACCATCAGATCTGGCCTTGACCATGGCGGCATGTACGTTCCAGATGTTGAGCGCCGTGATTAGCCCTGCCAATCCCTTGTTAACGTTGTTTTTAACCCAGTCGTTGACCTTTTTGACGTATGCACCGTAATCGCGGGCTTTGGCTTCCATTTGCTGGGCAAGTTCAGCTCGTCCCTGAGTTTGAATCGCATGGATACGTTGCTGAATCTCTGTCGACTGGTGCTGAATATGCACCTCCCCACGAGCCAGAATTTCGTTGGGCATTTCCAGCATCAGGTTATCCAGCTGGCGTTTGAGTTGCTGAACATGACGATTGGCTGGCATGCGGTCATGACGATTGCCCATCTGCGCTACACGCATTTGAGCATTGAGCTGACGTGTTACTTGCAACACGCGCCGGCTCCAGCGGGTATGTTTTTGCCGGTACTCTGGGTCTTTGATTACATACGGTCGAATTTCCTCGATCTCTGTTTGCACAACTATCGTTATCACCATGTAGCCAACCGTTTGCCAACGTGGCCCAAGGCTCTTGCTGATAGCGGGAAGCAGCTTGTATTCAAAGCCTTCCCACAAAGACTCGAAATGGGTGCTGGCCACCTTGACCAAGGTATCAAATGCGCGCTTGGCTGGCGCACTCAGGCGTTGGAAGGGTCGGCTATTGCGGATGGTTTCATTGCTTAGGACGTCGGCAACTTCCTGCGTTCGCTTGGCCACCGAAGTAGCCGTAGCCAGGCTGATGCTATCCTGTTCAATGAATTCATTGGCCAGTTGCTCAATCCCCGAGGCCAGCTCCGCATCAAAGTTGTAGTGCGCCAGACCTATCAGGGTTTTCGGAGCAGCGTAGTCCTGGATGAACCAGTTATGCCCAGATTGATCTTGACTCAAAAGCCCCAGCCAGGTGTCAGCATGGCTTATCAAATTGTGGCATTGGCCTTCATCGGTCTGGTCGTGAAACACGCATAAGGGGTCACTACCCAAGCGCTCCAACCAGACAATCAGATCTTCCAGGCTAGGACTGAGCGCTGCCTGAAGAACTTCAAGTTCTCTCTGTTTTTCCAGAGCGAACTGCTGTGCCTCCTCAAAGCGCACCTGACTCCGTAAATCCCTTCGTTCATCCCACAGCTCAGTCAACACATTGACCTGTTCCAGCACATCTCTCCCATACTCACCAGCCAGTTCGTGCTCCAAACGAGTCGCATTAATGGATGAGCTGATACCGCCAAACTGGCTGGCATTCTGGGTATCTCTTCGATGCCTGGCTCTGGCAGTCAGATACTCCTGAGCCTTCTGCTTGAACTCATGGAACTCCTCTTGACTCAAGTTCATTTGAGTCTGCAGTTCGGAGAAATCAGTGCCCGCCAACATTTCCACATACTGGGCGACCGTCAGACGATGCATGTGCTCAGCCTCAAACTGTGCAAGCTCGATAGCCGGTCCTGCTGCCTGCATGCTTAAGTCATCAAGCATCCCCAAGGTGTCGTCCAAGGCGATGAACAGAGCAGAGTCCTGATCCGGGACGCTACCCAAGATAGTATCGCTACCTACGACGGGCTTATATTGATCGTCACTGTCCACCTGCTCACTTGGCGTTGTCGTACTATCGAAACGCTGCCCTGCTTCCGCCCGCCCAGGATCAATATCTGCGACAGTCTCTGCCAGCTGCTTGAGCGGTGCACAATGAGGTGCCTCCAACGTGCGAACGTAATTGGCAAGATCAAGTGGACGCATCCAGCGAGATTGCAAATCTGGGTCGCTCATGCGTTCCCGAGTATAGGACGTCCATTGGACGCTGGAGTAGGCCAGCAGCAGATCATTATCCCGAGGGTACAGGAGGTGGGTGGTGGACGCTCCACATGACGGCAAGCCACCATCATCACCATCGCCTCCAGACACTTTGCTGAAACTGGCCCCCAATACCTGATACTCATCAAGGGTGTTGGTGGTACGGTTGACAACATACAGCCAACCGTCGCGCAGTTGGCGCAGGGTATAAGTCCGTTTGTTTAATCTCGGTAAGGATTGATGTCCCTGCCAACCGGCAGGAATGGGATTCGGGCCAGGTTCGTCAGGGTTTTCCGGTGCCTCATCAAGGGCATAACGGACAGGAAAGATGGCAACTTCCTGCTGCTGAAGGGGGCACTGCCCCGTACAGCTGACGGGTTTGTCCTCGAAGCTGGCCATGAGGCTGTCTTTGGTCGCGTCATCCTGTTGCAACATCGTCATGATCTTGAAATTCCCTTCTCAATTCTCACACTGATTCCTGGTAGTACTGCTGCAACCGCTGGTCGGCTGTATGTAAACGCCCACCCTTTTGACCGGTCAGCCAGCGTTGATAAGTGCCGTCATCCACTGCGGCAAAGTCATTACCGTAGCGCAAGCTCAACGCGCACCATATGGCGATGCTGCGCTCACTAGTCAGACCAAAAGCGTCCGCGCTGCCCAGCCGCTCGTCAAACCAGCCGTCAATATCCGTGTTGGTCAGGCGCGTCAGATCAACGGGCTGGTTCGTTTGCAGCCAGGTATAAAGCCTTTCCTTTAATTGCCAACAATATGCTTTCTCAAGCGCCTTCATCTGGGCTTGGCCCAGACGCTCCACGGGCTCCTGACTTGCTGCTTCCTGACTAGTAAAAACGTGCCAGTCAAGATCTGTGCGAGGAAGCCACGGGTACTTTGGCTCCGCTATACGCCATTCGTTCACCGGCCCAAGGATTTGCCTGAGCCCTGCGGGGCTATAGCTTCCCAGCAAAAACCTGGCTACCAGAGGGTCAGCGTAACGCAGCAGACTCTCGCTACCCGTCACATCGCTAACTTTGTTTAGCTGGCGCAGATGGTTAGCCACATCAGCCATTGCCGATGCACTGACAAGCAATGCAGAAGAATGCTGCCATTCCTGTGAGCTCTCCGACTCAGCAAACAGTGATGAACGCGGACCCGGCTTTATCAGAATGGGGCCTATATCGGCCACTTCCTGCCAAGGGGTACCACAGTACAAGGGCTCAATTTCCAACTGATCGTCACGACCATAAAGGCGTGTGAGCGCTTGTTTGTAGCGGACGCCGTCCAGTAACAGATACTGCGTAGTCATGGGTTAGCCTTTACCATCGCCCGCCTCATTACAGATGGCGCACAACGGCGCGGCTTTCTCAAGCGCTTGACGTTGCGCCGGGGCCAACACATTGCCTGCCACATCGCTATCCGCCATTAACACCTCTCCCGGCAACTTCGGCGCTGCCCCACTCCCCGAGCCTGCGCTACCGCCGGAGTTGATCTTGACGCTGGGACCGACCAGGCTGACGCCGCTGGGGTCGAGTTTGACGAAGCTGCCGCCGACCTTGAAGGTGATCTCGCTGCCGGCTTCCAGTACTACTTTCATGCCGCTGGAGAGGTGGATTTCCTGCCCGGCTTCGATGAACTGCCCCTGACCCAGCTTGACATGCTGACTGCTGGCCACGGTCAGATGATCGTCGGCCTTGATCTCGGTCATTCGGTCGGCGTGGGTGGTGTGGTGTTCTTCGGCCAGGTTTTCGCTGTAGCGGTTGGCTTCGATGCGTTCATGGCGTTCATGGCCGACGCGGATCTTCTGGTCGTGTTCAATGTCCTGGTCCCAGTCGCGCTGGGCGTGGATAAAGATCTGTTCCTGGCCGGCTTTGTCTTCGATCCTCAGTTCGTTGAAGCCGTTGCCGCCAGGGCTGGAGAGGCTTTTGAACAGGCTGCGGGTTTTGTGTTCGGGCAGTTCATACGGCACCGGGTGGGCGCTGTTGTACAGGCAGCCGGAGACCAAGGGTTGGTCGGGGTCGCCTTCGAGGAAGCTGACCAAGACTTCCATGCCGACTCTGGGAATGGTCACGGCGCCCCAGCCGTTGCCGGCCCAGCTGCTGGCTACCCGTAGCCAACAACTGGTGTTGGCGTCGGCCTGGCCTTCTCTGTCCCAGTGGAACTGGACCTTGATCCGGCCTTCGCTGTCGCAGTGGATGTCTTCGCCTTCGGGGCCGGTAACCACGGCGGTCTGTTGGCCGAGGACCTTGGGTTTGGGGTGATTCAGGGCCGGGCGCCAGGCGATGTCCCAGGGGGTGGCGGTGAAGTGGTTGCGGTAGCCTTGGGTGAAGCCGTCATCGTTGTCGTTTGTGTTGTTTGTGTCATCACTGGTAATCGATTCTTCCAGCACCTGGGGCTGTTTGCCCTGGTGGTGAATATCAGTGATCAGCCAGAGGTCGTTCCAGCTCTGGGTGGGGTGGCCTTCGAGTTCGAGGAAGTGGCCGCTGCGCAGGCTCGGCTGGTCGCTGTCGCCAGTGGCCTGGCGGTAGTCACTGCGGTGGCGCTCGAGGGCGCGGCGGGCCAGCTGTTTGCCGCGCTCGCGGTCTGTGAAGCGGCCGGGGTAGTCGTAGTCTTCGAGGTCCGGCAGGTGCTCGCTGCGGGCTTCGCTTTCGAGCAGCAGGCGGGCTTTCTGGTGGTCGTAGTCGCGGCGGCTGACCCGGCTGCTGCGGGTTTCCAGGCGTACGCCGAAGCGTTTGACTACCGGGTCGTCGGCGACCAGGCCATTGCCCTGGTCGAACCCGGTCGGTTCAAGGCGCGGAAAACCGGTCTGGTCGTCGCCGAACACCAGCAGATGGCCGTCCGGAGTGTGGCGGAAGTGGTAGTGGATGCCTTCTTCTTCACACAGGCGCTGGATGAAGTGCAGGTCGCTTTCGTCGTATTGGGTGCAGTACTCGCGGGCCGGATAGTCGCTGCCGAGCTGGAACTGCCAGGCGTCGGACTGGATGCCGTGTTCGGGCAGGATCCGGGCGATGATCTCGGGCACGCTCAGGTGCTGGAAGATGCGCTGGTTGTGGCGCAGGCCGAGGTAGTGCAGGTGCGGTACCAGTTCCAGCTGGTAGCGGGTCAGGCGTTGGCCGGATTCGCTGACGGCGGCGTGGTGGATCAGTCCGTGCAGGCCGCTGCCGTTGCCTAAATCGAGCCAGGCGCTGTGCTGCAGCAGGGCTTCGAGGTCGATGTCGGGCTGTTCGCTGACCAGTTGCAGCTCGATGCGGTAGCACTGGCTGATGGCCTCGCGGGCGGTAAAGGCCAGGACCTTGAAGTCGTGGTCGAGGCCGTCGAGGGTCAGGCTGAAATGGGCTTGATTGGCTGGGGCGAACATCCGTTGTTCCTTTGCTGCGAGGCTGCCTCGGAAAACCACAGTGCTTGCGGTG
>NSKG01000010.1 GCA_002287035.1 Pseudomonas sp. WN033
CAGCCTGGGCGCCCCATGCAAAACGGGTTCATTGAGCGTTTTAATGGCAGCTACCGTCGAGGCGTCCTTGATATGTACATCTTCCGTAATCTGAACGAGGTGAGAGAACACACCGAACAGTGGCTGCAAGACTACAACGAGGAGATACCTCACGACTCGCTCGGGGATCTGACCCCGGTCGAATACCGGATCACTCACTGTCCGGAAACCTCTAGTTATGCGTGGACCTAATCAGGGGGAGTCGACAGCCAGATCACTGATGACCGGGCTGACTACGGAAAGCACACAAATTTGCATCTGAATCTGAGTTTGGAGCAAATCACAGAGCTAACGGCCAAAAATTGTGTCCATGGTTACCTCTATGACGACGGCTCGTGCCCATGGCATGCTCGTAAGCATGCTGAGAGTTATTTGGGTCGGCTCCAAATATTACAAACTATGCTAAAAAGCTGATTGGCGCGATTATGGTTCATCGTGTAGCGGTGGGCCATTCGTTGGCGATAATGCAATCATCCATCAACACGATGAGCGCGCAACTTTTCGTCGGCATAGGGAAAAGACTGCAGAGCTGACCTACGATATTCGAAGGCATAGGCTTATTCGAGGAATCGTGTTGATTGCTCTCGGTCTGTTTGGAAAGGGCCGGCTTTTTTTGGCTACACAGCTATCTTCATGAGTCGGTAGAAATATGGAATCGATGGTTTTCGCGACCGAAGAGCTGGATCATGTTTACGTCTTGGGGATAGGTCCACATATCTTCCTATTTGAGCAGCACCGACTGAATGCGGGTCCATGCCTCGACGGAAATGCTGGCTACTAAATACCGTCAGGGGTACGAGGTCAGCTCGGCTCTCCCGCTGACCTTTGACACCTACGTCAGAATGTCCATCGAGCGGTGCGCTGATCTGATCCAGTTCCTGCCCGAGTCTGAAATTCCAATGAGTTGAGGTGGGCCTTGAGTATCGGATGGCTCAATTAACCGCGTCCTTCAAACCCTTGCCTGCGCGGAAGCTGGGCAGCTTGGCCGCTGGAATCTTGATCGCCGCACCTGTCTGAGGATTACGTCCATCACGGGCGGCACGAGCCTTCACAGTAAAGGTGCCGAAGCCTACGAGGGTGACGTCGTCACCTTTTTGGAGGGCAGCACTAATGCTGCTAATAACAGCGTCCAATGCCCGGGTTGCTGTGACTTTCGGCAGGTCTGCAGAGAGTGAGACGGCTTCGATCAACTCGGACTTGTTCATAACGTATTCCTATGGATAACTGAAGATCGGAATTATAACCATTGGCCTATCAACTTTCCAAATCAGTGCTTGTTGACGTTCTACTCCTGAATATCCGTTGCTGCTACGGTGAGATAAGGGTTGTTCGGTGGTATGTCGTTGAAAACGAGTTCGGGATGCTGCAGTAGGTAGCCATGGAGCCGACGGGACTTGCGTGGGCCGGTCACTGTACAGCTCCAGATATTGAGGCCACTCCTTTGTTTGTGGTGCAGGCCCAGCCTCTCGAAACACTTCTGTATCCACTGCCATTCCTGCAGTTTTTCTTGCTTGGCCAGTGCTGTTATCTGTGGATGCTCTTGCGCATAGCGCTGAAATATACCTGGGCTGACGAGATATGCCATGTCGCTCACGGTATGTATCAAGGCTTTGGTGTCGTTAATGATGAGCTTGCGTGATTGGATACCGTCTTTCAGCCAGATCATGAAATGTTCGCCGGACGGCATGGCATGCTGCGCTTGTCCCTCCGTTGTGGTGTGCTCAGGTACGGAGTCAGTCGCCGAGCTGGCGGTGCCTGCTGCTTCGCCAACCTGAGCGTGTGCTGAGACCTTTTCTGTCGTCTGCGATGGTTCTGCCGATTCAGGTATGCCAATGAGCGACATCAGGTCTTCCAGTGCGTCTGGAAGGTGCTCCTGACCTGATGTGGCGGCTGGGGCTGCGGAAAAGGGTGTTGGCTGTTCCAAGGGCGAACCTGTATCGCTTGAAGGCGACGATTGGTCGGGATCTGTAGAGCCGGCTTCTGCCTCTGAGATTGTGCTTGAGGTGTCTTCGAGTACTGTGCCAGTGAACGGCTCTGGGCGTTCGGTAGCCTCCCAGATAAGTGCTGGGGCCAGCCGTAGCAGAGTGAAGCTGTGTGACCAGCCTGTCGCACTGGTGACGGTGGCTTTCCAGATGGCCTTGCCCTCGGGGGTTGGCTGCAGCATGCCGTGGTCCTGCAGCACGTTGAACACGGCGGTGTTGTTCGCGGGTATGCCCTCGATACCTTGAGCCAAGAGGTGGGCACGTAGTTTGTCGGAGACTGTTTTGCTCACTAGCCAGAGTGCATCCTGGGTCAGCCAGCCATCCGAGGCCTGGGGCTGGTTGAGTTTCAGTTCTTCTTTCAGCAAGTACCGCAGCCCGTCGAGCAATTTGCGTTGCAGGGCATGCTTGGGCGCCGCCATCGCACGGCTGGGATCTCCTCCCAACTCATGGGCCACCGAGGCGCGGTCGGCCTGGACGACGAGTTCACCCAATACGCCGGCATGTTCATATTGACCGGCCAGCACATAGAGCAGTGATGCCCATAGAGCGGGATAACCACTGAGCCAGTCGAGGATGTTCCGGTCGAGCAACTGGTGGTAGAGCAAGCCGGTGGCCGCACCATGCAGTCGGTATTCGCGGTCGTCTCGGTAGCGGAAGCGGTATGGTTGGGTCAATGGCCCGTGCCAGGGGTGCCAAACGCCGCCATCCTCATACTCGACGTGGAGATCGACGGCAATCTTGCCTATATCATGGAGCAAGGAAGCGTAGGCGACAGCGGCTGTCCAGGCTTCGGACTGAGCGGCCTGGTCTTCGGGGGTTGTACCGGCAGGCAGTAGATGGGACTGTCGCAGTTTCAGTGCGAAGGCGACAATCTCGAGGCCATGGTCGAGCATACCGCCCTGGTAAGCGTGATGATGGCTCTCCGAGGCGGGAAACTGCTGGACCAGCTCGGCATAGCGCTCCAACGGTGCCCGGTACAGCGCAGCGAACTGCTTGCGCGAAAGCGATGTGCGTTGCCAAATATGTTCCAGCAGCTTTTGCCGGCGTGGGGTTGCCAGCAATAACGTTGCTGACTCCGGTCGCGTCAGCCCTTTCGAGGGCTTCGCCAGAGCAGATTCGAGCAGCGTCGGCCGTTTTCGTTGGAACAGAGCGAGCATCGTGATGACCTGAAGTACGAGGAGAGTTAGGCCTTTTCCTTTTCCCGGTAGGCCTGTTCCCCTTGTGGCCCATTCCCTTCCCCTTTTAGCCCCTTGGCCCTTAACAGCCTTTGGATATAGGGCGATGGGCATCGATTGTCCACCACCAATACGGGGTGCGGCAAAGCCGGTTTGATATGGGAAGGCTCGCTGTTCCCGCCCTATGATGGGGCGTTTATCGGATTCGGAAGGACACCATAACCCCACATATTGACAAGGTAAGGATAATTCCTTACTATGCAGGTATCGCTATCGGGAGAGTTGCCATGCCTGCCATTCATGAAGTCGCCACACTGACCTCCAAAGGCCAGATCACGCTGCCCAAGTCCATCCGCCAAGCCCTGGGGGTGGACACCGGCGGCAAGGTCGCGTTCGACCTGCGTGACGGCAAAGTTGTCGTGACCCGTGCCAACGCCGAGCATGAAGACCCCGCCATTGCTGCGTTCCTGAACCTGCTGGCCCGCGATATTGAAGCTGGCCGGAATGTTCGTGGGCTCCCGGAGGATCTGGCGCGCACGATGCTGGAGCATTCGGGCCACAACGTGGTCCTGGGCGACAATTTTGATGAGGACGTGGAAATCTGATGCGACAGCATGGCTGGACGCTGCTGTTCCACGACAACCTGATCGAGCAGTTGATGAAGCTGCGTGCGGCCGTGCTGCGCGCGCAAGAGAACGACCCGGAGGGTTTTGGGTCCAATACCAATGTCAAGTTCTTCCGGGCTTTGGTCCATTTGATGCTAGACGTGGTGCCAGGCGATCCAGCGCGAGACGAGTACCGTCAGGGCAACACCATGGGGCCGACTTATCGCCACTGGCGACGGGCCAAGCTCGGAAGGCGGTACCGACTGTTCTTCCGCTACGACTCGAAGGCGAAGGTCATCGTGTACGCCTGGGTCAACGACGAGCAGACCCTGCGGTCATCGGGGAGCAAGTCAGACCCTTATGCGGTGTTCGAGAAGATGCTCGGACGCGGAAACCCGCCAGACGAATGGAACGCATTGGTAAAGGCAAGCAAGCCGGATTGGAGCAAACTGGAATAGCCATCTCACATGCAGCAGGTGACGACCATGAACACGACAACCCGTAGCAGTACCGCAGAGCGCCTTGGCCGCTGGGTTGGTCGTGGCTGGCGGGGGTACGTGCGCCGCGAGCGGGACGTGGCCGGGTGGTTGGTCTCCAGGAACGTGCCGGCTGGCGTTGTGACTGTACTGTTGTGGAGCGCCAAGCTCGCTGTCCTGGCGGTGTTGCTCTACGTGGCGTTCTGGCTTGCGCTGTTGCTGGTGGGTCTGTTGCTCGTTGCCCGGAGCCGTGGCGGGCAGTACGACGATTTTGCTGAACCGCGCGATGAGTTGCGCCACGGCGAAGCGGGGTTTGGTTGGTACTCCCAGGACGGGCACCGTCTCGATCCGCACGACCCCAACGATCCGTACGACGACTGACCGCTGTTCAGCAAGCCTGACGTCGGATCAGCGCATCACCTTGTTTACGCCGGACGAGGTGCTTTCTTTCGCGTCCTTGCTGCCGGCTGCAAGATTCTGCGCAATTGCACCGGCTTTCATGCCGGCCCAGCCTAAAGCAGTAACCCAGAACGTCGGCAGCACCAGAAACATGGTGCCCATGACGAGCATCAGCAGCATGTCGCCGAAGGTGTTGTTCAGTCCGATCAGCGGATCGAAATTGTTGTGTGGCCGGTTCCAGCCCCAACCCCACCCGTAGAGTGCGTCAAGGATCGTGCTGTCGATCCAGCGGGCCAGTTGAAACCAGAAATCCACGAAGAACAACGCGAACTGGACAGTGCTGATGGTGATGACGGTCTTCAGATCATAGGTGCCCACCACGAGCACAATCGGAATGCTGATCACCAAAGACATTTTCAGTAAAGAGAGCACCATGGGCAGTGCCTGCCGCATCACATCGAGGGCTGGAAAGGCGGCGATTGCGCCCAAGCTCATACCGACATCGCTGGCGGCGCGGTTGATGACGTTAGGCAGGGTCTTGTCGATCTGCCCGCCGTAGTCGGTATAGATGCTGCCCTGGTTAAGCTTTTGCTGACGTGGCGATGCGATGGCGCGGATCACTGAATCATCGACCTCGGCGCGGCTCAGGAAGCCGGCCCAGCCGGCGATGCGATTGAGTAGGCTGGGGTCGACCTGTTCAAGCAGGCGTGCACGCAGGCCATTGCTGCCATCATTCCACCATTGCCGGCAGGTCGGGTAACCCGCGCCGCTCGGCACCTGCGCCAGGCCGGCATCCCGGTCGCTGTCGTAAGCCCAGCCGTCGCGCGGCGTCCTGGCTCGGTAGGTATCGTAGAAGCCGTTGGTGCCGACGAAATAGTTCGAGCCGATCCAGGTCACGTCGTGCATTTGCGCCTCATCGAGATCAGGGCGGCTCATGAACAGCTTGGCGCGTGCAGGGCCATAACAGTCGTGGGTGAAGTCCGAGACTTCCTGTGCCAATACGGGGTCGTCGATGCGGGTGGCATTGACCTCCATGCGGATCTGCCGCAGGTCGGTTCCGCACGGAATGGCGGCGACCGAGGCGCCGGTGATCGCGCGCGACAGCGCATGCATGAAAGCCCACCACACCGGAAGCTTCGCGCTTTGGTTGTTGAGGGTGCTGAATGACTGCGACCAACCTGTATCGCCGGGTAGCGGGACATTGACCTGACATTGCGCCGAACGTGCCTGATCGTACCTGATGGTGTTGAGATCGACGTCGATGAACGGAATGCCGGCGAACATCACCACCACGATCGCTACCCACACCCGGTTCTCAATGCGCATCGAGGACAGCACGCCCTTGTTGCCTTCGTCGGCGCCCTCGGCGCGGGCCCTCAGCCACTCATCGATGATGATGGCCACGAAGGGAATGACGAACACACCGCTGGAAACAAGTACCGCCCAGATGCCGTTATGGACAATCCAGCTCAGCAAGGTCAGGTAAAACTCCAGGTAGTCGGTGGTAAAAAGCGTCATGGTCACATCCCCCCTATGTGTCCCGCACCAACAGGCTGAGCTCCAGTGCGAGCAATGCCGCCACGCCGGCAATTTCGGCGCGTATAAGCCGGCGCTGGGCATCGCTGTTTGAATCGCGTGCGAGCAGTCGGCGGCGCATCCACAGCCAGCCATAGGCGGTTGCGCCGTACAGGCACAGGCGCCACAACAGAAAGTAACCGGCCGCATCGGCCAGCCAGCGCTCCCAGCCGGCGATGCTGCCGACGAAGTAGATGCCCAGGACGTTGGTCGCCACGGCGACGGTCAGCAGCATCACGGCCCACAGCAAGGTTCTGGCGATACGACGGCTGAACAGCCAGCGCGGGCGCAGCCAGGGGATGCTCATGGTGTGCCTCCAGGGTTGGGCCGCTGCAATTGGTCGAGGCGGTTGGGCACGGGGTCGCCTTCGTAGATGCCGCGCGAACCGGCCGCGCGCGCGCCGTATCGCTGGATGATCGCCATGGGCGAATTGTTGGCGAGCGTGCGACGCAGTTCCAGTTCGGTTTTGAGGTTCGAGATTTCCCGGTCGAGCGCGCCGCTCTCCTGATCGACGGCAGTCACCGCCAACTGGTTGGCGGCGACGTTGGGCTCTTTCCTGCCAGTCAGCAGGGTGCGTTGCAGCAGCAGGGCTTTCTCCAGCACCGATGCCAGTGCCACTTCCGAGGCCAGGCGCTGTGCCAGGATGTGCTGATCCGGCTCGTCGCGCAGTGCTTCGATCACGCCACGTGTGATCGGCAGTGACACGCTGCCGGCGTCGTGCAGGTTCTCGAAGGTGGTGTTGCGTGTGCCATCGATCAGCTCCTGCAGCGTCTGCAGCTTGGTCTCGTACTCTTCCTGGATGAGGGGTGTCAGGCCCACGCCTGGAACGGTTTGGGTTTTGGTGCAGGCGTCGCAGGTGCGCTGCTCCTGTTCGCCAAGCACGCGGGTGGCCCAGTCGATAGCTTCTTGCGGCGAGGTCCAAGTCTGGCAGGCCAAGCTGTTGCAGCTTGCCGCATCAATGGCCGAGGTGTCGGTCACACCGCGGCCATTGACGAGGTTATAGCCAGCGCGGGTGACGTCGCCGACCACCCTGATCGACGGCTGGCCAGCGCCACCTGCGTTGCTGCCTCCAATCCAGGGCACGCCATCGTTGCCGCGGGTGGTTTCGGCCTGCTCGACGGCCGATACGGCATCGGTACTCGCTACGGCCTGGCGCAGCGCCATGCCCTCGGCGATCTGGCTCCAACCGAGCTGGCCGCCCGCCATGTCGGCCATTTTCTCGGACATGGCGCGGCAGGTCAGCTTGGAGCGGTCGAAATCCAGCCTTGCCTGTAGAACGCCGTTCGTCAAAAGGTTGTAGAGGGCCGGGTCAGCCCGCTGAATAATCAGTGCCGGCAGCGAGGCGACCGCGCTGGTCGCGCTCTGGATCACGCTGCTCATGATGTTCTGGAAGCCGTTGGTGACCCCATTGAGTTGATTCTGAATCGTCGTGCTGATGTTCATGTCGCCGCAGATCAGGTTGCTGTTCCAGCCAACGCCCACACCGATGGAGCGCATCCCGGCCGCGCCGCTCATCGAGACGGCGTTACCACCGCCAATCGAGTACATGACCTCATCGCCGATCACACTGCCGCGGTTCTGGAAGCCGCCGCTTTGCGCCAGAGCCAGGCTGCTGGCCAGGGTGAGAGCACAGGCCAGCAGAGTAGAGCGCCAGTGCTGTGGAGACAGGGTCGAGAGTCTTGTCAGGCCAGGATGGTGCATGGTCGTGCCCTCGCTAGAATTCCACACTGCCCAGGAAGGTCTGCCCACGCCGCTCGCAGCAGCTATACGGGCGCCACAAGGCCCAGGCATAGTCACCTTGCTGGGCCTGGGTCAGCGGTCTGCTGTGGGGAAACACCGCGCAGGTGTTGGAGAGGCGCGGCGTCAACTCTTGCCACTTGCCGGTCGAGGCATCGCTCTCCACCAGCGCACCGGCCGGCCAGTAACCATCGCGGGAATGGGCCAGTAGCGGCTGGTACACATGAAGTTGTCCGCGGCGGGTCACGATGTCGCCAGCACGTTGAGCGACCACGGCAGCGGCCTTGTGGTCGTCGGCCTGGTGCAGGAAACCACCGCGCGGGTACACGGCGCCCCATAGGTTCAGGGAGCTGTGCGCGCCGATCTCGCGCATGCCGGGAATCAGCGCCTCGGGATACACCGCTTCAGGAATGTTGTAGCGCCACGCGAGGGTATCGAGCGTACTCAACAGGTAGGGCATGAGCGCGGTACCGGCACCCTGGCAACTGTAGCCGGACGCGCTGGCAAAGTGGCCGAAGACATAGCCGCCGGGGTGTCCCACCACGTCAGCGTTCTTGAACTTCGCCAGGTTGTTTTCATTGTCGTGGTTTGTTGTGCCGTCACCACCACCCTGGGCCGTGGCATTGGGCGCGCTCAGGGGCTGCACGTCGATCCATGGGTTCTGTCCGATATTGCTGTAACTGGATACCACCGCGTCGGGCACGTAGTGGTGCACCTTGACCGAAGTGCGCACCCTGCAGCCTGTCCAGGAGCAGTACAGCCAGTAGCAGATGCCGACAACCCGGTATTGGAGGCAGTCGGGGGACAAGGTCGAGGAGACGATGGTGGTTGTGTTGAGGGCGAAACTCGATGTGGCGCCACACAGCAGCGCCACGGCGGCACCGAGCCTTAGGCGGCGGGACATCATGGCTGTTTCTCCTCGCTGCGATGCTGCTCCACGCGAGCCAGCGCCTTGTCGAGGTCGCTTTCGCCGTAGAGCACGTAACGCTGATCAACGACAACGGCAGGGATGGTGGTGATACCCAGGCTCCACGCATCAGTCAGTCCCTGGTAGGCATCGTGCATCTGCTGCAGTGCCGGACCCTCTTGCTGCAAGCGCTGCTGGATGATCGTCGTGGCTCGCTGCGGGTCGCCAGGTAACTGCTCGGACAGTTTGGCCTTGATCCGCTGAGCCGCGTCCAGCTCGATGACACGATCCGGCATGCGGATTCCTGTCACCGGATGCCGGGAATCGGTGATGACCCAGATGTCGGCTGCGGCAGTGCCGGCGGTCAGCAACAGCACCAGGAGGGCTGGCGTCCAGCGGAAGGGGAGGTCGGGAGTATGCATGTGCTTCGCCGCGTTGGATTGATGACCCCGGTAGTCGAACCCAGGGCGCGTGCGGGCACTACGAACAATGCGAACGGAGGTGTAACCCTATTTGCTGTGAGGCGGAAGGCAACCACCCCTGTCTTGAGTGGTTGCCGGTAGGAATATGCACATGGACCTATATCAGTCCGGTCTCGGCAAAAGAAAAAGGTTGTCCTTGACCGATGATGAGGTGATCGAGCATACGAATATCGACGGGCGCCAGAGCGGCCTTCAACCTGGCCGTCAGTGCCCGGTCTGCATGACTCGGTTCGGTTGTGCCCGAAGGATGGTTGTGCGCAAAAATGACCGCCGCGGCGTTGTACTCCAGCGCCTTGGTGAGCACCACCCTGGGATAGACACGGGCCTCATCAATCGTGCCTTTGAAGAGTTCTTCGTAAGCGAGCAATTGGTGCTGGCTATCGAGAAACAATGCAGCAAAGACTTCGTTGCGCTGGCCAACCAATTTGCCCCGCAGAAAGTTCTTCACCGTGTCCGGGGCACACAGTGCCTGGCCCCGACGGAAAATCCTTCGTTCCATGATCTCCATGGCACGGGCTATGATCCAGTCTTCATGCTGAGTATCCGGTACCTTGAACAGCTTGGCGCTGTCTTGGACAGAAAGGTATGTCGTCATGAGTTGCCTCCTCGGTTGAGTCGGAGGCGCCCCTTGGAGGGCAAGCCCTCCGGGGTCGTTGACAGATGAGTAGTGCATCCACCGCCTGGAAAGGAGCGGCCGTCCGCGCAGAGGATGCGATGCGGACTGGGTGTGCAATCAACAGGGCGCAAGCCGCGTCGTAGCCTTCAAGATTGCCGGCTACCTGGGATGACGCCGATCAGTTCGGCGGTCAAAACACAGGTTGGGGAGGGTGCATCCGGTTGCTTATCGAGCACCGGGTAACTCCTCTTGCCCACAGGAGGCGCCGACGCCTGAGCTTGCTGGTCAACGGTGGTAGTGAAGTGAGCATGGGCGGCGCCATTTCTCAGGAAAATACGTCGTCATAGGCCAGCGGCGTGATGCCGCGGGCACGGTCGATCTTCTCGGCTACCTTGAAGGCTGCTTCCAGTTCGCTGATGCCGAATTGCTGCATGAGTTGGTAACGCTCGGCCTTCTCCTCGGGTTCCGTCTGCGCCAAGGCTAAATAGAGGCTCGGCGGCACCGCGCGAAACAGCACTTCCATGCTCTTGGAGAGGATGACACCCTCGGTGAACTTGCCGGCTTCCTTGCGAGCCGACAGCATCAGCGCCTTCTGCGCCGGCGAGAGCTCGCGGAAGCGGGCTATCTTCTCCACCTCGTCCGGGGGCATCGACAAGCAGATCCACCACTCGATCATGTTCAACATGGGTTCCGCGGCTTTCGGCAGATCATCGATGTTCTGGGTAGCGAGCCAGAACCAGGCCCCCAGTTTTCGCCACATCTTGGTGATCTTGACGACGTACGGCGCCAACAGCGGATTTTTCGTGATCACGTGCCCCTCATCGGTCACGTTGATGATTGGCCTGCCGAGATACTGGTCGCGCTCGGCGATGTTGTTGACCGTGTTGATCAGCGAGATATACGCGACGGAAAGTTGGGCGTTGTACCCCTCGCGGGCGTAGGTCGCCAGATCGACGATAGTGATGTCCGCTTCGGGCCAGGCGGAACCAGGCCGGTCGAACATCTCGCCGTCGGCGCCTTGGCAGAACATATCCATCGCGTCTGCCATCTCCAGCAGGCGTGTGCGCCGTGTCTCCGGCAGCGTACTGTCATGGCCGCGCTCGCGTAGCGCATCCCGCACGTCGCGTGTGAGCACAGTGCGTTGCTCGTCCACGCAGCGCCGGGCAGCGTCGAGGATGCACTGGCGGATCAGCGAGCGGTCGGCGCGGGTCATACGGGCTTCTTCGCGTTCTTCGCCGCCGGTGATCATCAGCCTGGCGGTGATTTCGAGTTCGCCCAGCAGGTCGCGCTGCTCGTCCGCCTCGTCTCCAGCGGCGCTATCCGGCTGTTCGTCGTCCAGGGCGTCGGCATCGAGTGTTTGCACGTCGCTGGGTGTTTCGATCAGGCGGCGCGCATCAGCGAACGGCGCCAGGCTGACGCCGGAGCCGGGCGCGAGCTTGACGCGATTGACCGACAGCCCCAGCTTGCGGGCAAATTCTGCGAACAGTCCGAACGAATTGCCCGATTCAACGATGAACAACCGGGGGCGGTAGATCGCAGTGACCTGGTTGAGCAGGTTGTTGAGGGTGGCTGATTTGCCTGAGCCGGTCGGGCCAAACAGAAACAGGTGCGCGTTCATCTGCCGGTCGAGCCGGCTCAGCGGGTCGAAGGTGATGGTGCCGCCGCCGCGGTTGAACAGGGTGAAGCCGGGGTGCCCGGTACCCTGGCTGCGACCCCATACTGGCGAGAGGTTCGCCGCGTGCTGCGCGAACATGAGTTGGGTGTACCACTGCTTGCGATCCTGCGCGGGGTTGTAGACGCACGGCAGCCAGCGCAGATAGCTGTTGAGCGGCGAGACTTCATCTTCCTCGCGTACCGGCTGTAAGCCGGCATTGAGCATCACGTTCGCCAGTTGCAGTCCGCGCTGGTCGAGTTCGGCCTCGTCGCGGCCGCGCAGATAGAACGCCAGGTTGCCGCGGTACAGCTTGTGGGCACTGCCGATTAGCGACCGTGCCTCATGCACGTCCGCGAGGGTCTGCTCGGACGCCAGAGTGTCGCCAACCGCCTTCTTCGCAAGATGATTCAGATGGGCTTCGAGTACGTCCTGCGGCGTGGCGACCAAGGTCAGGCACAGCGTGGTGTCTTCCGGCATCTGGTCGAACAGGGCGTTGATCGCATCGCCTTTGCGTGTCTCGCCCGTCAGGTGGCCGGTTGCCGGCGGCGTGCGTAGACGGTCGGTGACCATGACCCGATGCGGCATGCCATCGAAGAACCACAGGCCTTGCGCCGCATCGGAGCGTGGTTGGCCAAAGAACAGGCGCTGGCTGAAATCACGCCCGGAGGCCAGTTCGATCTCGTTGGCCTCCGCTGTATCCGGGTAGGTGGTCAGCCGATAGAAGCGTTTCTGATCCTCGGCGGACTGTCCCAGCAGCGTGGGCCGGGGATTGAACCAGCGCAGCAGCCAGTCGTGGATTTGCGGCGCATCCAGGCGACGTGCCCGGATGCCGGCGTTCGCCAAACCACCCAGCAGACGGTCGCATACAGTGTTCAAGGTCTGTTCGGGCGTCTGGCCACGGCGCGGTGGGCCTCCCGCCGCGCGGCGGTACACCACCATCCGCACGCGCCGACTCTGACCGCGCCAGGGTAGTCGCGTGACCACGGTGTCCTCGAACAGGCCGCCCGGCTTCGCCACAGCGTGCAGGTGGTGGGCGAAGAAACGCAAGTAGAAGTCGGTAAAGCGCGTACCCTGCGCGCGGGGCTGGATATAGCCGCGCAAGGTCTCCAGGTACTGGTCGAAGCTGGTCTCGTCCTGGGCATACAGTTGTAACACCCAGGGGGTATGGTCCAACTCGTCGAAGCTGTCTTGCAGCGCGTTTTCCAGCGAATCCCGGGCCTGGGCCAGCCAAGTGGATTCGCGACCTTCGGTGCCCACCGGCGTCAGCTCGAAGAACGCGGCGACCGACTGACTATCCTCAAGCAGCATGCACCGTGACGCGGGCAGGTATTCCGTCCAGGGCAGCAGTTCGACCAGGGAAGGGACGACCTGGTACAGGGCCTGCTCGTCCGCCAGCGTGGCGGGCCTGCGGCCCTGGACGGCTGCGCCGGGTTCAGGGATGCCGGCCTTGCGCAGGGCGTCGACATGCCGCTGCCAGCTGTCAGGCTGTTCGTTCCCCGTGGTGTCGATGCGCGCCGCAGTAGGCTTGCGCCAAGGGCGCGACCAGGCCATCAGTAATCCTCCACGCGCTCGCCCGGCATGGCGTACTGCACACGCTGGTACAGCGGGAACACTGTCGAATAGCCGGGCACCGGCACCGGGTCGGTGCCCGCCAGATGGGGGAACACGTACATCAGCAAATCGGGGTTGGGCAGGCGGTGGAACTGGCTGCGAACCTCGTTGGCGGCTGTGCGCGTGTAACGCAGCTGTTCCGCCGGAGCGGTTTGTACCTCCGTATCGCTCAGCGGGCGGCGCAATTGCTGATGGGCATCGAGCAACTGGCGGCGGGCCACCTGGCCACTGCCACCATCGCCGGCCTCCTGGTGCCAGATGTCCTGCATGGTACGGCCGCCGTGCGGCAGCAGGTCCTCCTTGCGGGTGGCGCAGCCGGCCAGCACGGCCACGGCAAGCGCCACCGCCAGCGGCTTAGTCCAGTTCGAGTGCATGGCGTTCTCCTATGCGGTGATCGACCATGCGACCATCGGGGTCGTAGTCGATCGCAAGGGTTTTTTCGAGATGGACGGAGAACCTAGCGCCGGGCTGGACGTAGACCGCCGCGAAGGCCTGGCCGTACAGCTTGTTGACCCAATCGGACATGTCCCGCACGCCACCAGCGAGGATGCGGCCCATTGCCTCGTTGCCGCTGATGCCCACGCTGCCGATCGAGCCGTCAGCGCCGACGTAGGACATCTGGCCGCTGTCGGAGTCGATCAGCGAGGCCGCGCCGGCACCGGCGGCGGTGATCAGTGCCTGGGTGCCCAGGTACTGCTGCGCGTTGCTGCGACGCTCACCACTGACGCAGGGAATGCCATACGGATCGCTGATCCAGCCCAGGCCGTCCTGCTGATTGTTTTGCTGGCCGCGCTCGCTGTCTTCGGGGAGGGTGCGGATCGTGCCGTCGTGGAAGACAAACGTGATTGAGCGCACCTGACCGCGCACGCATGACAGCGTCCAGTCGCCGGAGGCCGTACCACTGAACACCGCGCCGGCGACGTCGGGAATATCGATGCCGTTGGCGGTCAGGTTGTCGGGGCCGACCAGGACTTTGAACGGATACGGATCGTTCACCGTGCCGTCGATGGGCACGCGGCCGATCAGCGCGGTCATGGCGACCGAGCCCATCAGGGTAGCGTTGGTCGGCACCGTATAGACCGCCCTGGCCGAGCTGACGCCAGCTGCCTTGGCGCCGACATCGGCCACGTTGCTGATAGTCGTTTCCAGGGTCTTCTGCGCCGGCCCGAAACGGGTCGGAAAGCTCAAGCCGCCACTGCGACCGTCGGTTTGCCTGGCGTCGTCCGGATCGACCCAGCGGATGCCGGCCTCGCCGCCGAATCCTTCGCCGTCACCATCGTGCAGGCCCAGGCCTACGGGCAGATCGACATGACCGTTGCCACCAACGCTGTCCAGCCGACGCTGCAGATCCGCCAACAGGCCTTCGGTCTGCTGGCGTTCGCTGGAGACACGCTCCTGGTCGCGGCGCAGGTTGGCGCGTTCCGACTCGAGTGCGCTGCTGATGCGCTGGTCGATCGCGCTTTCGCGCTGGCGTAGGCGCTGGTTCTCCTCGCGCTGGGTCTTGTTGTCAGTCAATGCGGTTTGCAGTTCGGTGCGCAGCTGCTTGACCTGCGCCACCAGTGTGGCAACCGTGTCGCGTGGAGTATCGCCCTCGATGCCCAGCGCCTGCATTTCCTCGGGCGTGAGCGGGCTGGCCGCATCGGCGCCGGTCGGCGATGGCGTGCGCTCTGCGGAGAACAGGCGGATACCGACGAACACCACCAGCAACGCCACGGGGATCATCAGCCATTTCAGGAGACCGTTACTGCCCATGATCCGCCTCCACAGGGTTGTTGGCGGTGGCTGCATCCGGCAGGTGCGCGGCAGGGTCGAAGCGCTGGATCGCTGGCAGCAGTGACTGCGCCAGGCCGCGTCCGAGCGTTACCAGGTAGAGCACGGTAGTGTCCTCGGGCGTGCCGCGCGGGCCCAGGGTGTCGTGCTGGAAGGTGGCGGTGAGGAAGTCGCCTTGCAGCGCCCGTGGGTCGAGAGTGAGCCAGGCGCCGCTGGTGTTGGTCAGGCGCACGGCGGTGACCCACTGGTCTTCCAGTCGCCATGAGGCCATCGAGGCAGCGCGAACGGGCAGTGTTGGCAGCAGGGTGTCGAGCGGCAGGTCGCGGCGAAGGTTGACCCGCATAACACCCGGCATGGACTCCACTGTGCGCAATGGCGCGTACAGGTTCTGGGCCGCGTAGCGGGTCAGCACCACCGGCACCGGCGTTTCGCGGCGCGATGGCCGTGTGGTGTCCTGCGTGCTCGGGTCGGCAGACGCGTTGTCGTCGGTTTGCTGTCGTCCGTAACGCTGGAGCGAGGTGTCGCCTTCGACGATGCGTACCGGCTCCAGCGCCGGCTCGCCGTCCGTGGCCGGCTGAGCGGCGATGTCGAGCAGGATCAGCGCGCCGCTGTCCGTGTCTTGCAACTGCAGCCGCGTCGGCTCAATGGGCTCGCTGGCGCGCAGGTAGACCGCACCGCCCGCGCTCTGCACCCGCAACCGATCAGCCACGCTCGCTGGCACGCCGACACGAACGTTGCGATCGATGAACACAATGCGCTCCTGGCCAACCACGAGCGGCACTGCCAATGGGAGGCGTTCCCAGCGCAAAATCTCCACTGCCTGGACGACCGGAGCCAGCGTCACGGCCAGTAGTCCCAGCCAGACAAGAAAGTGATGCTTCATGGCGTTTCTCCTTGTTGGCTCAGGCCACTGCGGGCGGGCGTCTCCGGTTCGGGGGTGGCGATGCGCTGTGGGGCACCGTCGTAGCAGTCGAGTACCAGCCCGAACGGGTTGCGTGCTGGATCGACGTCCGTCCGCGCGACCTTGATGGGGTAGCGCACCAGCGCGCGCTTGACCCGCTCCGGGCCGTGGTACTCGTCAGCGCTGAGGTCGAGCGTCACCACCCAGTCCCGATCCGACACGACCCGCACCCGCGCGGTGGGGTTGTCGCCGTAGCCCCGGCCGGGAATCTCATAGACGCCGCGCACGCGCTGACGCAGTTCGCCGGTGCTGCGGCGGTAGTCGTAGTCGGTTTTCAGGAAGGCGCGGCAGGCGGGGGTGAAGTACGGCGACAGCGCGTGCAGGTTGCGCGCGTAGTCCTCTTCACCATTACTGGGCCAGCGATGCAATTGCTGCCAGGCATAGAAAGTGAACGCGTAGACGCTCTCCGGCGGCACCTGCCACCATGGGCGGGTGCTGCCCGAGCGTAGGTCTGGTGGGACATGAATGGTCAGGTCGCGCGGTGCGCTCCACCAGCCGCCGCCCATGATCAGGGCGATCAGCAGCAGCGCGCCGGTGCCGAGCCGCAGGGTCTTGATGTGTGCCTGCAGGTGCGCGACTTCGTTCTTGAACCGGCTCATCGCGTCTGTCTCCGGTTCGACCAGTAGCCGGAGCGCGTGATCAGCAGGTGTCCGCCGACCCAACTGGCGAGCAGAGGATACCGGGTGGTGATGCGCCACTGTAACTGGCGGTACAACCAGGTGTCGGGCCGGCTGCGTTTCTGCCGCCGCAGGAAGCTGCCTCCGACAAACACACCGAAGGCAATGGCCAGGACGATGCAGGTCGGCGCCACGGCGATGGAGGAGAACAGCCACGACAACGGTACGCCGATGAGCAGCCCAGCAGTGCCCGACAGGCCGCAGCAGATCCACAGCTCGTCGGCCGTCAGGCCGCGTACCACCACCGGATGACGGTTGAGCCGGTGCGGCAAGAAGGTGACGGTACCGTCCGCGCGGACATGCTGATGCTCGGACATGGGCTGGCCCTCAGAGGATTCCAGTCGCTTCGGTGAGCAGCCAGATGCCGATGACCAGCAGCACGGCGCCGACCGCGACCGTCAGCCCAAACTGGCCCCAGGTCTTCTTGCCGGTATGGATCTCCGCGTAGGTGCCGTAGGCGTGATAGCACACGCCGACAAACATTGACGCCACCACCAGCAGCGCGACCAGCAACACAATGTCGTAGCCATAGTTCCTGATCGTCTCCATGATGCCGCCGCCGGTGCCCCGAGACGGGTTCTCCAGTTGCGGCAGGCCTTGGGCGAAGGACAGCACAGGCAACGCGGTGAGGCCCAGGGCCAACGTGATGCGCTGGGCGAGGCGAATGGGGGGGAGGCGAGTGTCCATGGTCTGATCCTTTCTGGTTAGGAGATGAGGAAAAAAGTCAGCACCAGGTACATCGCGAAAAACCGCACGATGACGCTCAGGAACTGACGTTGGTTGAGCTGGTTCTCCGCCCAGCCGACGTAGGCGGTGCGGATCGCCCAGGCGCCCCACAGCAGCAGCACCGCGAACACGAAGCCGACCAGCACGGTCGCCATGAGCGCGGGCGTGATACCGCTGTTGGCCTGGAAGGCGCTGATCTGAGCGGAGGTCATGGCTGGGCCTCCGGTGACGGGGTATCCGTGGTCACGGAGTCGATGCGGTAGTCACCAGCCAGATCGACGGGATCGCGTGGCTGGGCACGTGATGGAGTGAGGTGGGTTTGGATACCGACACGCACCTGCGCCAGGTCGGCAAGCAGGCGTGGATAGTCGAAGTGGTAGCGCTCGCCCGGCGTGATTGGCGCATTGGCCGTGCTCTGAGCGACGAAGCGCTCTAGTGCATCGAGCTGTCGCAAGGCTGCGACCAGCTCCTGGCGCTGTGCCGGTGTGTCGGCGTAGACAGCCAGCGGTACGCCTTCCATCAGGGTGGCCATGAACAGGAGAAAGGCGCCGCAGTGCGCGGCGCGGAGCCGAGTTGGAAGCACCATCGCGCCATTCCTTCGTCAGATCAGCAGTTGACTGATCGTGACGGCGGAGGACCATCCAGGCCGTAAACAATGGGAATTAGGAGGGCACCCGATTTGTGCGATGTTGTCTGTATAGGGGAGGCGGCTCGTACCCAACCTGCCCCTAGAGAGCCGCCTAGCACAGGACTCAGCTATCGCTCTTTTCCATGGCGTTGGAACGGCATGAGTCGTTTTGTTTATTGCGATTTTTGATTATTTCGATTATTATGGGGCTCGCAATATTTTTTAGTCTAGGAGTTTCCCATGACCGCTACTGCCCAAATCAAGATGACTCTGCCCGCTGAGCGGGAAGTTCAGGCGGCCGTGCAAGGTCAACGTGCCTTGGCTGCTTACTTGGCGACGCGTTTTGAAACGCAGCATATCCAGATATTCGACGACAAGAATCAGGCTCATCAAGTGGAGTTGCCCACATCGGCGCTGCGTCTGCTTGTAGACATCTTGGCCGAATTGGCAGGCGGCAATGCTGTGAAGGTCGTTCCTGTCCATGCTGAGCTGACTACCCAGGAGGCTGCAGATCTACTCAATGTCTCACGTCCGCATTTGGTCAAACTGCTGGAGGATGGCGTTCTGCCCTTCCACCGGACAGGTAAGCACCGTCGGGTGCGGTTTGCGGACCTTATGCAGTTCAAGGATGCGCGCGATCACGCCAGTGAACAAGCTATGGCAGAACTCACTCGTCAGTCCCGAGAGCTGGGTATGGGGTACGAATGAGGCATTCCCCCTTCACAGCTATCTACGACGCTTGTGTTCTGTATCCCGCGCCGTTGCGTGACTTTTTGATGTGGCTTGGACTGTCGGGGCGTTTCCGTGCCCGCTGGAGTCGAGACATCCATGAGGAATGGAAGCGCAACTTGCTGCTCAACAGGCAGGATCTGACACGTGCACAGTTGGATCGCACATCCGATCTGATGGACCGCGCTATACCTGACGGGTTGGTAGAGGGGTATGAGGGTTTGATAGCGGGCTTGAACTTACCGGATATGAATGATCGACATGTGTTGGCGGCTGCCATCCGCTGTGGAGCGAGCGTAATTGTGACTTTTAACGAGCGCGATTTTCCGGATCAGGCTCTGGCGCCGTTTGGGGTCGAGTCGCAGCATCCAGACGAGTTCGTCGATAACCTGTTCGACCTAGATGCGGCCGCTGTGGTGTCCGCTGCACAGCGCCAGCGAGCCCAGCTCACCAACCCGCCCATTGATATTGACACTTATTTGGATATCTTGTTCCGGCAAGGCCTGGTCCAGACCACGAAGGCGCTAGCTACGTATCGAACGATTCTCTGAACGAATCAATCTGATCGAGACTGACGAATGAAATATTCTGCCCCATCAGGCGCCGCTACCACAGGTCACCCATAAAAATCGTCGGACAGCTTCTGGTGTCTGGCGCATAGGCCCCAGCCTGTCGTCGTGTAGCGCCCCATACTCTGGCGCAGGCGCTTGTCGAGAAGAAGGTTGCCCGTGTCGTAAGCGACGCCGCAGACTAGGCTGAGGTGACGTTCCAGTGAAACATGCGATTTGCCGTTCATGATGACGATCTCCGGTTACTCGGGCGGAATTGCCCGGAACCGGCGCCAGCACGGCGCAGCGCAAGCCATCACAGGGTCATAGACGGCCACGGCCGCAAGCGTGCGAGCACGCGCAGCTCTTGACGGCGAGAACGCCGTGGTACGGTGGAAGGGAACAGCAAGACCGCCCATCCCACCTCCATCGAAGGCATGGGTGGGCAAGCGGAGCGCGCAGGCCCTCAAGGGCTGGCGGCGTCAGGGATAAAAGCCGGATGGCCGCGATTCGGCACGAAGCGCGGGGCAAAGCCCGCAAGCCCGACGGCGGTACGCCGAGACGGCACGGTTTGATTGGCCGCTATTCCACAGGGATCAGAACCGAACCTCGGCCTGAACTCGGCACCAACTCGACGTGTAGAGCTTTCCGGCCAACAATTACAGCGAGTGTAGGTCGCTTGTCCCGACGCTTGGCCGACAAGATGTTCCATTCCAACCTATCGAGGCCTGATGGGGTGGGGGTGTCTTCCGGGTGGGTGTGCCATTCGCCCAGATAGCGGATGGTTCCCTGACTCGCCATCCATCGAGACAAGGCAATGGTTTCGTGGCCAAACGGCATCCGCTCGAACAGGTAGCGAAACCGTTTGTCCCATGCCGTGGGAACCGTCGCTTGCTCGATAAACATATGGGCTCCATGAACCGAACCGAGCAAAAGCCCGCCAGCTTCACTATCGGCGTCGCCAGCCTGAACATGCTGACAGAAAGTCTCCAGTGTGGGCTTCGAGAAATGCAGAAGCGTTCTCTTGTCGTTGGTCGCCCAGGAACTCAGGAATTGCATAGAGGACACTCCCGATCCGGGGGCGGATCGTAATCGGGCGTGGCAAGCTGATGGGCGCGGTCAATCAGTCGGGTTCGTAACGCAGGGGAATAAACGCCATTAAGCCAGTCGAGTGCCGTCTCCGCACCCAGACTGGCAGCGTGTACCGACACCGAAGCGGGGAATGGTACATACAAGCCCTCGCACCCATACCCCGCCAATATGGCAGGGAGAGGATCAAGGGTAGAATGGAGTTCGCCTCTTCTGTTTCCATGCCAAAGGCATCGATAGCACGCGCCAGATGCATTCGTCCGCAGGAGTACACGGACAGCCGTTCCTGGCCCCTCGATCCAAACCGAAAGCATGGGCGTCGGAGGCGGATAGTGCCCGCATAGCCAATGCCCGAGGGATTCTTCCCCGGTAGCATCTATGAGCAAGTCCAGTTCTCCCAGTTGAGCCTGCCTAACATCCACGGGGAGCGCATGAATCTCGGCGCCTGGCGCCAAGCGCTTGAGTTCCTTCGCCATGGCCTCGGCCTTGTTCGACAGCAAGTCCGGAAATCCCAGACGATGACGCCCGATGTTTTGCGGGAGAAGGCAGTCGAAATCCACCAGCGTGAGCTTTCCGCCGCATGTCCCTGCTCCAGCCTTGACCAGCATATCCGACAGATATCCGCCGATCGTGCCGCATCCCACAACAGCTAGGTTCTTACCTGCAAGCGTCTTTGACTTAGGCATGTTCCTCTGGGCAAGGTACCGATCGTCGATTCTGACTACCGAGACGGGCATCACCTCCAACCCATAGCTCGAATCCCTGCGATCTGCGAGTTTGCTTTTTTGGACCGGGCGTTGACGGTCATAGAGAACCGCAAAGCCATACGTCATCAAAGGAGATTCGATGACGATCAGAACGCCGTTGGCTTTTTTCCTTTTCCCTTCCTTTATACGTTCGTGAATCTTGCGCCGGCACCGAGGATCAAGGGTGCCTTGCCACGCCAAGATATCGCCAACTGTTTCAGGCGGCCAATGGCTGGTCAGAGGCCGGGGTTGAGCGCCAGTCTTAACCCGGTAAGTCAGCACCGTTCGATCGGTGACTTGGTAGCCAAGCGAAGTCAGCTTTTTTGTTGTTCTATCTTCGTTGTCGGTGATGAACCACAACGGACGCCCACTGGCCTGTGCGACTATGCAGTTCTGTCGCCCTAAATCCTCGCTTTGCATGTCCACAAAGCAAAGCCAGCCGTGCCAGTAAGCGAAGAACTCTTCCGCGAGATCCTCGACCATCTCGCCTTTCAGAATCTGCCCGAACACGGCGGCCGCGCGTTGAAGGCATGCCAGCGACTGTCCGACAGGATCGTAGATATCCAGAACGACCGTACCTTTGGCGAGATAGCAAAGCCCTCCATCTGAGCCGAGGTGAGGAACCGCTGCGGGAAGCTCAGAAGGGATTTCCAGCAATCGGATACGAGGCAAGTCGAAGAACGTGGGGTCGAGCTGGATTTCGCACGGGTAGCCCTTGTCCGCTTGGGGCGGGGTCAACCGCCCGTGCAGCTTGAACCAGCCGTCATCCGTCTTGCCAACAAACTCGAAGCCTCGCTGCTTGAAGGCTTCGATCACGTCTGCGACCGCTGCTGCGCTGCTCATCCAGCCTTCGTTCGCCCGACAAGTTCGCTCGGGCCGGCTGTCGCGGGGGCTGCGGCAATGGTAGCTGCGACGGATACCACCTTGACCCGATCCGGCTCATTCGGAAAGCGCGGGCCGAATTCGCCCTGCATCCAAATACAGGCCTGTGAAGGACTACTGGCGTCGGTAGCTCCGCGAAGCACCTTCTCGAATTCTTCGAACGCCTTTGCCGCTTCTTCGACACCCGCTTTGCCAAGCCGCTCCGTGAGCGACTCGGACTCATCCACGGGGTTGTTCACCCCCGCACGCAACCGGGCCGGCAGTGCCGCGACGACATCCAGCAACGCGAGGTCGTCGCGCCTATCACGCTTCTCAAAGAGCGGGGCCGCGGTGGCCATCAACAGAATCGAAGCAGGCCCGCCACTGGACCATCTCCAATCGCGGAACGCCTTCAAGTAACGAACTACGCGGCGGAACTGCTCCCCCTTGGCTTCCACTTCGCCTAGGAACCACTCCTTCACAGGCCTGGGGTCAGAGGGCATCCAGTTGCATTCACGATGGGCCAGGAGCACCTTGTCAGCGGGCAGCGCTGTCCAAGCATCCCGCTCTGCCATGTTCACCGCTTCCGTCAGCGAGTCGTAGCCATATCGCTCCATCGAAGCCTTTGCGAGCGTGATAAATTCTTCGTCGGGAATGGCGTACAAAGGAATATCAATGTGGGCATACGCTGAAATGACGATGCGGATGCACGTCGGCTTGTCGGTGACAAGCTTCCACCGCTTTTCCTCGACCAGCGGCCTCAAGGCTTCTTCCGCTGCAGCAAAGAACACCGTCGTTGCCGTGCTGGGGCGTTTCGTCTGCGAGACGAAACTCAATGGCAGATAACACCCATCATCGACATCCGCCTGTTGTGGGCGTTGGGCCGGAGAATTCAGCGTCTTGTATGCCCACGACCCTTGCGTGAAGAAGCGCGGCTGCGGCACGCCCTCCGTGTATCCGTTTGCCCTCAGCACGCGAGGGATGCCTGTGCGCAGGCAATCCCTGACATCAGTGCGTGCGCTTGCAATCGAGGCGCGTTGCCCAGGAGTCAGATCCAGCTCGTCATGCATGCAGGGTTCGTCATCAAGGGTGGTGAAGAAAAGCGGGCTCAGGTTCAGCATGCGGCCTCCGGAACATTCTTGTTGGGGCCGTGATAGAAGATGGGTGCGCCGGCCTGATGCGCTCGAAACGGTTTGAAAAGTGGATCGCCGAGCGCACGTTGCGCCGCGTGGTTGCCACGATCCTTGAGCGTATTCGTGGCGCCAATGGAAACCCGATCCAGGGCCTTCACGTCCTTGCTCTGGTCGGGCGTTGCCTTGTCGTCGATCTGGAAGTAGTTGCTCCCCAACGTCTGCCGCAGCATGTAGTCCACGGACGATTCCTGGGCGGAGATCACCAGGTCGAAAAGCCCCCCGCGCCACTTGCCGAATCCGCGGTCAAGGCTAGCGCCGCCGCGGACGGTTGCACCGATCGTCATCGTGCCGATTGAGAGAACCCGAATCAGCGCATCCTGTTTCGGCGCGAGGAACGTCTTGACTTCGTGCAACCCGAACAGGCCGGGGGCATTGCCTACCAGCCCTCCATCCGCGAAGACACCGCGGTCGTTGCGCGCCAGCGGAAAATAGACAGGCGCGGCAGCGGTCGCCAACGCAACATCGACGATCTTCATACGGTGATCCAATTCAAAGGACGGATGGTGAGGCGTCTTGAAGAACTGCCCGCGACCCGTCGAGTAGTTGACTGCCGGCACTAGAACACGATGCTTCAGGTTGCCGATCGTGGTGTCTTGGAAGCGCTCGGTCAGCACTTCTCGCAATCCCGCCGAGTCATGCTTTGCGGTCAGCCAGAATCCTAGAAGCCATCGCGGCAGGCTGCGGCAACCAAAGATGCGGCTGCCTTCGTCTTCGAACAATGCTTTGAGTTCGCTGGCCGGAATCTCCGCTGCCAGCCCCAAAGCCAACATCCCTCCTGCCGATGTGCCGCAAACCAGATCAAAATGCGAAGCGATAGGACGACCCAGTACGGCTTCAAGTTCGGCAAGAACCGTGGCCGTATAGAGGCCGCGATAACCTCCACCCGACAGGGCGAGCACATGGTAGGTAGGGATGTCAGTCATAGTGTCTCAACCTCTCGGGGGAAAGGGGTCATTGCCATGGCTGTCCTTGTCGCGAATACGTCCATCTGGACGATGGATAACGAGTTCGGACTTCTGATTGCGTGCAATATCCCGCGCAGCATCTATTGCCTGCTGCTGCGTGTCATGCATAGAGGTCGCCCGTTGGTTGCCAGCACCTTTGACTGCCCAACCGTCTTGATGAGGAACAACATGCTGATTTTTTCCGGCCATGATGGCTCTCCTACAGTGGCACTATGGAAGTCCCAGCCGGCTGGCTGGGTTGTCAATGGCCACCTGTTGTAGCACAATGCGTTGCTCAGACAGACAACAGGAAAGCCAAGCCAATTCAACTTGAAGAAGCTGTAAAACCTGCATCCGTTGTCTGGCTAGACAACAATGTATCAGAGCATATGCGCCGATGCAACACCCGCGCAACATGCACCTTTGAACTCGACTGGATGTGGGATTGGTGCAATACAGGGCTATGGCCTTCTCCCCGCAACCGCAAGGATCAGAACTTATGCCGCAAACAGCCTTGGGCGTCGCTATCAAGACGCTACGCGAACGCAGAACCCTTTCCCTGCGTGAAATTGGGCAGCTATCGTCAGTCGACCATGCGTATGTCTACCGCCTCGAAACTGGCGAAAAAACAAATCCATCCCAAGACCTGATTGAAAAGCTATTGAAGGTTCTTAAGCCGACGGAGAGAGATGCTGCACTCGTAACTTGGCTGGTTGACCATGCAGACGCCGACCCAAGCCTCGTCGAATTTGTGCTACAAGATTCTTCTATTGGTATCGACGTATTTACGGCTGCGGCTGGAGTCAGGCACCGGGGTAATGCAAGGCCTGATCCCGCAACATTGATTACCAGAATTAAAAGGGCCTTCGAGGATGACGACGAGGACGATTGAGTATGGACGAGACGGATGTCAGGCAGAAAGCATGCGCATTTATCGCAAAAATCGATGTTTCTAACATTCGAGAAGACCTTTCCCCCTACGTGACCGCAGTTAACGCCAAGATCAAGAAAGATGAGCTTGGCGAGGGGGAGTCTGGCTACACCATTACGAAGCCAAACGGGAAGCACATCATCACGGTTAATTCCTTGGAGACTGATGAGCGCCAGCGCTTTACCATCTGCCACGAAATAGCTCATATCGTGCTCGATCTGGAGTCGAGTCACGAAGAAGTGCCGTCCTGGTCCTATGCCAAGCGGCATCCGAACGAAATCGCCTGTGACACGTTCGCCGCTGAATTGCTGATGCCGTATCAACAATGGCGGTCGCTTGTGCCCAAGGAAGAACCATCGATGGAACTTATCCAGCGCATGGCTGACTTGTTCGGCACATCATTCCCTGCCGCGGCATCCCGGTTCGCTTCCCTTAGCGACATGCCGTGCGCCTTCGTCACCATGGAGCGTGGTGCAGTGCGTTACGCAGCACGCTCCACCAGTTTGCGACAGGCTGGAGCTTGGATATCCCCCAAATCCATCATCCCAGCCGGCTCCGTGGCTCACCGCCTCCGTTCTTCAGGCAACAGTGCTGCCGACACTGATGAGGTTTCACAGGACACCTGGTTCGACAACTGGGAAAAGGGACTCGACCTCTGGGAACTCTCCAGGCACTACGCACGTACCGACACTACCACCTCGCTATTATGGTTCGACAGCGGCGATTTGCCTGAGGTCGAAGTGAACCGCTTCGGTACGCGCGTGAAGGACGATGGTGGCTTGGCTGAACTTACGGGGCAACTGTCGTGGCCAGGGCGCAGCAGACGCCGTTAACAACGGCCGCTAAACGGCATACCTCCCAACAACGTGCGGCGGGGATCGGCTGCCATCCGTTCGAGTAAGCAGGCTCTCAGGGGCTGGAGAGCGTGAACTTCCGAGACACTGTCTGGGATTTCTCGAATGCGTCAAAGCGGACTGACCAAGAAAGTTCGCTGCCGTCCGAGATAGAGCTTCGCCATCAGGATAGTGTCGTCCGTGCCGCAGCGATCCACTAGCCCACGCAGCTTGTTCATCGAATTGATCTTGTGGATCTGGAGCCGGGTTTTTCATTTCCGGCCCTGGAACATCAGTCAAGGCTGCCGATCGACTGCCGCGCTTACGGCGTACCTGACCAGACACGTCCTAGTCATCATTCTCGTATCAGTGATACGACATTCTTGCCAGCGCCTGCATCAACCGCTCCAGCGAAATGTTCTGGAGCTTGTAGCAGCGGACCTGAGACACCTCGGGCTGGGTCATGCCAGCGATGTGGGCAGCTTCCGTCTGACTCAGGCCGCGCTGGTCATCAGCTCATTGAGCTTGAGCGCTAGGCAGCGTGCTGGGGGGCACTGTCGGATTCAGCTCTGGCGGCTACAGATATTTCTTGAAACTGCTGGCGGTGAGGTTCACCGCCAACCCCAGCAACGCCGCGCTGGGCAACAGGATCAGCAGCGGGTGGACCGAAATCGGCAGTGCCAGATAGACCACCCAGGGCAGCACCGCCAGCGGCAGTAACGACGCCTTCGCGCGGTGGTATATGAAGCCTGATTCCCGGCCGGCGCCGAATTTCCTGATATCCCGGCGCACCAGGCCGTCTATGAGGCCGACAAATGCCGCGGTGAGGATCAGTGGCAGGCTCAGCACCAGGACCAGCAGCCGCACCAGAAACGTCAGCGTGCTGAAGGCGGCGGCGACCAGGTAGTTTTCCGCCCAGGTGTATGCCTGGCTGATGACGTAACGGAAGTCCCGCGTGCCGCCCTGGGACGGGGTACGGGCGCGTTCCGCCGTGCGGGCCATCCGGTCGATCAGGCCGGTCCTGACGAATACCCATTCGTAGCCGGTGTCCACCAACTGGTGCGCTGTGCGTCCTGGTTCCTGCACGATCACGCTGCGCGTGAAGTGATGGGACAGGTGCCTCAGTTCGTACTGCAACATGCCTTGGGCGTGACGCCAGCCCTGGTCCTTCCAGAATAGATGCATGCCGATACATTCGATCAGGATCGAGAGCAGCAGAGAGCCGATGAGTACGCCGAACAGCTGGAACGGCAGCGTGACGAGGCCGACGATCAGGCCATGCCGGCGCCCCTGTTGCCGTTGGACGGTGGACGCCGCATCGCTCATGGCCGTGCCTCGTCGTGCCTGGTGTCAGCATCGACTTCGTCATCGAGCAACTCATCCGGTAGGGGTTGCTCCTGCAGCGTCGGGGATCCCAGGTTTTCCCACCACTGGCCGGTCTCCGTGTAGCGCTGGCGCATGTACTCGGCAAGTTGCTGCAGGTCTTCGGGCATGGCCTCGTCCGGATCGGGCGCCGGCAGCGGCATGCGGACCTTCCACAACTGCCCGCCCTGCATCAGCGCGAAGCACTGACCTTTGGGCAAGGCGACGACATGCGATGGTTCAATCATCGGCACGCTCGACATGCTGATACGGTCTTGCGTATTCGAGGTGAAATCGGTTGAGCCGCGGATGTCCGAGCTATCGGTGGCGCCGCTTACCACGGTGGTGGTGTAAACCTCGACCTTGGGCAGTTGCTTGGTCAGCAGTTCGGCGGTGGAGGTTTCCCTCACGCGCAACATGAAGAGGTTGTTGAAGTTCCCAATGACCTGGCTGGCTTTCGCGCGGTTGCCGATGCGGGCTTCGATGTCGCTGAGGGTCTGCGTGTAGGCGCTGATCTGGAGCCCGGCGCCGCCTCCCTTGTTGATCATCGGAATGAACTCGGCACCCATCAATTCATTGAATTCATCGGCATGGACATTGATCGGCACTTTGGTATTGGCAGATGCATCTGGCAGGCCGTCATCGATGCCGTGCTTGTAGATGTGCCCGGCCACGGAGACCATATCGCTGAACATCGAGTTGCCGACTGCCGCGGCGACCTCGGCATCCGACAATGCATCCAGGCCGACATAGACCACCGCCCGTTTGCGGATGATCTGCATCCAGTCGAAGATCGGCCGCGGATCGCTGAGGTCGGAATAGTTAGGGGCCAGGAGCTGCGCAACCTTGCCGCTGGTCAGCTTCTCAAGCAACGGTAGTAATGAAGCGACGATCTTGTCGAAATAGGTCTTGTCATAGCGCACGGCGCTGCGCAGGCCGTCGAGCACCGGGTCGTAGTTGCGCGCCTGGCTGAGGTACTGCTCCAGGGCGATGACGCGTTTTTCGCGCCCGACCATGTTCCTGGGAATGTTTTTCTCGTTGAGCTTGGCCTCGATCTGAACGATGACTTCCCAGGCTTTCGGTTCGGTCTTTGCGAAGTAATGATGTGCATATTCGATGAACAGCGCATCGATGTTGATGACGTGACGCTGGATCAACAGATAGTCCGGGCGTTGCCCCAGCTCGATCAGGGCCCGGGCAATGATGTTGATGAACCTCCATGCAAACTCGCGAAATGCCGCCGAATTTCCCTCCCCAGAGAGTTGGCCGGCAATGCGGGTAGCGACTTCCGAGATACGCCCGAATCGACCGACGGCGTTGTAGCGGGCACTGATGTCCGGCCAGCCGAGGTGAAACATGTAGAATTCGCTCTCGCGGCCCGCACGCTTGGCCTCGACGTACATTCTCTTGAGAAGGTCGGCGTCGCCTTTGGGATCGAATACGATGACGACCTCGTGCTCGCCGGCCGCGTTCCTGCGGCGGATATCCTGCGTAATGAACAGTTCGGCCAGGCGAGTCTTGCCCACGCGAGTGGTGCCGAGCACCAGCGAGTGCCCAACGCGCTCACCCAGCGGCAGGCTGACGTCGATTTCATCCGGTTCGATGCCATGCAGGCGTGGTAGCCCACCGACTGGTGGCGCCGGCCGCACTGGATTGCATGGCACGTCCCAGGCCGTGAGGCGTGACAACATGGTGAGCGGGAATGGTGCGAATTCCAGCCGCTCCTCCAGATGGCGTGCCAGTTGGTAGGCCGGCGTCGGCTCGACGTAGCGCCGGAACTCCGGCCGGTAGGTTTGCGTCAGCCGATGGGTGTGTTTCTGTTCCCAGCGAAAACCGCGTCCCACGAAAAGCCGCTGCTGGCTGACGGGCACATCGCGGCTTGTCATCACATAGCGGGGGAGGCGACGGATATTGCGGCGATAGCGCAGAATGACCTGCGCCTGATGGAGTCGGATGATGCCGACGGTGAGGAACGCCAGTGCACTACCGATACCGATCGCCGGGCTCAGCGCGAGCGACCACGGAGCCACCACACACAGCAACGCGGCGCCGGCGCACACTGCCACGGTATACAGCTCAACCGCTGGCCGCAGCAGTACCTCGACCGGCTGGTCCTGCGTCATGTCACTGCTCGATGCCTGTACGGGTGATCAGCACGGGGTAATGCTGAATACCAAGGCGACCTGCCAGGTCATCAGCGGCAACCGGCGCAAGCAGCAAACCTGGGGCACGTTCGCGCAGGCCAGTCAGTCCTGCCATGGTCTCGACGTTGACCACCAGGCCAACGGCGCCACGCTCTTGTAATGACGCGGCATGGTGGTGCAGCCAGGCGTGGGAGGCATCATCGTCGCCGACCAGGAAAAACGGCTGTAGCCCAGGCGCTTCGATGACGCGACGGACGACCGTTCCCGGGGTGAGCTTCGAGCTGCGCACCGGCAGCATGTCCGCTTCGGTGGCGGGTTTCACCGGCACCGGGGAAATAGTGACGGGAAGGCGCGTTGCGCCGGATGAGCGTGGCTGGAGGTTGAGCGCTTCGTAGTACGGCAGCGCGGACGTACCGCCGCGATCTTCTACAACCACCAGCGGCATTGATTGCGCGCTGGTAATAGGTGATGCCAACAATGCCGCGAGAAGTGCCACGAGGGGTACGAACCGTCCGGCGAGCAACGGGCGGCCCACGGACTGGAAGTATGAAGCACAGGCAGTAGAGGACATGAAGCAGCTCCTGGGACAAGGGAGCCGCTACCTTCACGCCAGGGGAGGGTTGGTTCAGCAAAGAATGGGCATTGCGCCGTGCCCACCTTTCAGCCAGCTTGGCTCAAGCCAATGCAGATGCGAGCCGGGACAGGTGCTGCCAATACGCTCATGGCCACTTCGTCTCGCTGGCAATGTCCTGCTGTGACTCCCCGACCACGCGAGCCAGGTGTTGAGACACGCTGCGTCGGTAGCGCGCTGCCGGCGCACCTCCAGCGGGGCGGTGGTAGCGTCCGACGGCCAGCAACCAATCCTCGTCGGCGTTGTGTTGTTCTTTCAGAATGTCGGCGGCGATCGTGAGATTCCGGTACGGGTCGAGCACGTCGCATGGCTGGTTATAGCGATGTTTCTGGTAGCCCAGGTTGATCTGCCCCAGGCCGGCATCGACGCGCGTGGGCGGTACCTGGCGCAGTGCCTGGTGCAGACCGGCACAGGCCCCGGCACGCGTGGCATAGCGGCGCGACTCGCCGGCCACGTTCAGCGACCAGGGCCATGGAACGATGCGGTTGTTGCGCCGGATGCCGCTTTCTTGCAGCGCCACTGCATAGAGTACGGTTGATGGAATGCCAGCCCGCTGCGCGGCCAACTGGTAGGCGGGAGGCGGGGTTTCCTGCGCTTGGGGCTGGTCTATCAGCATACCGGTGGCCAACACCGCCAACAGTGCGTGTGCGAGGGTTACGGCTGGCGTTGCCATTGGCCGTTCACCTGGCGTACGACAGCGGGCAAGCCGCCAGGTAGGCCCAGTGATAGCCAGCGGCCGCTGTCATGGTTGAGCGTGATGGAACCGTTGCGCACCCTGGCAGGGTCGATTTGCGTACGCTGGGCCCAGTCGCGAATGCGGGCATCATCCTGGTGGGTGCCGACCATGTACAGATCGAACTCGGCACCCGAAGTATGAAGACGCTGGACAAGCTGTCCGCAGGCTGCGCAGCCATCCTTGACGAAGACCGCGGTACGCCCGCTGCTGTTCAGGGCGTTGCCTGGCGTGGCGTCGAGCAGGTTCACGCGCTGGGCGCCGGGATGCAGCCGTTGCCAGGCATCGTCGTAAGCGCGCTGGTAGGCCAGCAGCTTCTCGACGCGGCGTGCTTCGGCCTGTACTTGCAATTCGGCGTAGCGGCGCCGATCTTCTTCCGTGCGTGCCTCAATCCCCAAGGCAGAAAGGGGATCAAGGTTGGGTGAGTAGGTGCCGAGCGGCCCTTCCATTAATTCGCGGTAGCGCACCCATTCTTCGGCGCGCAGCCCCCAATCGCCGGCCTGCCGCTCGTCGCTGCGTTCGGTGGCCAGCGGGCGCTCTAGGGTGGGAATGCTGGGTGACGTAACGGTATCAACGCCGTGAGCAAGACTACTACTCAGCAGGATGGTGACCAGTACTGGGGCAATGCTGCGATGTGTCATCTGACCCTCCTACCGCGTGGGAATGGCCATTCGCTGGGTCTTGTCGCCGTGTCGGAACACGGCGGTGCTCCCTTCGATGGTGTCGAGGCGCCAGTTGGCTTCCGCTTCACCAGGACGCAACAGCCGAACCTGGGAAAGTACTGCCGAGCCGGTCGGCAGAATCGACAGAAACTGCTCTCCGGCCCGTAGCTCGGTGCCGATCACTTGAAATGGCGGTTTGATGACCGGCGGTTTGGATGGGGCGGGAGCCTGGGGGCGTACAACTGCTGGTGTTGCTGGGCGGACGGAGGCAAATCGTGCCTCCAGCTGTTCGATATGAGCCTGTAATGGCAGCAGGTCTTCCGCTTTGAGGCGTTCGCCAAGTGACCGCTCAATTGTGACAATCCGCTGATCCATTGCCTGGCTTTCAGACTCGTAACGTGTCTGGGACAGGGCGGCCGGCTGCATCTGGCTCAACTCGATCTGTTGGGCAATCTCGGCAAGCTGTTCTTCCAGTGCAGCCACCTGCGGACTGGGGATGCTGCTCGCGGTAGTGTCGGCAAGATTCAACAGGGCGACGTGATTGATCACGACAGCAGCGCTGATCAGCAACAGCCAGGTGATTACCGCGACGCGCAGCAGAGTGCCGCGGCGGTGTTGCCCATTATCCAGAGTCATCATCATGGTTGGACCTCCTCAATGGCAGGAAGTACGTCTTTCTGGATGCCGGCTTCAGCAGCAGGCCGAATCGGTGCGTCAGGTATGTTGAGGGGCTGGGCGAAACAGACGCGCCGCGCGGCGTGATCGACGTGCAGAACCCAGGATGGCCCGACCAGGGTCAGCAGGGCATCGCGCAGAAGCAGGGGACCGAGATGGTAGTGCGCCGCCGGAAGGGGCAGGGCTTGCAGCGCGTCGGTTTCACGTCCGTTGCAGAGCTGGTAGCCGGAGCGTCTCAATACATGGCGTAGTGCATCGCCGACGCTGGCATGCAGTGTGTCGGGAACGGACACATCGACCACCTGCAATAACAGATCCTGTTGGGCAGCTGTTGGTGTGAGTTCTACCAGGGTGTAGCGGCCATAGCGGACAACCGGTACGTACTCCACTGCTGGGGCCGCCACTTCATCCTGAACAGGAAGTGAAGCGGGGGTGGGCGAGGGGGGTATCGCACAGCCTGCCGTCAGGACGATCAGAAGCAGGCAGCAGCTACGATATGAAAGAGCAAAGTGCATGATGTCGACTCTCGGCATGGTCAAGTCGATACCATCGCCATCTTGCGAGCGCCTATCCGCAAACAAAGGGAATCGCTGTGTTGCCGATTTCTACGGAAGCCACACGCTCGTGAACAAAATCAGATAGTGATCAAAAAAGCATCACATCAGTCAGGTGCCCACAACGTCGAGCGGTTTAGATCTTATCGAAAGGGTTATGCACAGTTTTTGTGGATAACTCGAAGATATCTTGTGCGGTTGGCGGACGACGGTGAAAGGTAAAAAGAAAAAACCGGCAACCTGATGAGGCGCCGGCATGGATACACGGCTCAGACTGCGATGAGCTGCCGTGCCAATGTTACCGCCACCGAGTCGCCGTTCAATATTCGAAATCAGTGTTCAGTCGACAGTACGATGTGTGTGGAGCTGCGATCCGCTTCGGTGAAGACATAAATGCTCAGTTCAGATGTGACGGCATAAGACGAATCGAGACGATCACCCGATTGCAAGGCGGCGTTATTTGCCTGCCATTTCTCATCCGTGACATCTCCCCAGTCGCCACGGGTATGGCGTTGGATATAAGGCAGAGGGTCCAGTTGGCCTTCACGCATCAGGCGGTCTATACCCGCGCTGAGGATCAGTGCGCCGATAGGGAATAGCTGCTTGCGACGGCCTTTGTCCTGAATGTTGCGTGCCATGGTGTTCTCCTTCTGTAATGAAGGGGCCGCAGCACCCCACCGGGGTGACATGACCCCGGTGGATGAAGAGAAGGACAGACCCGCCCGAGATGGACGAGGTCTGTATGCGACTCAGGCTTTCAACTGGCGCATGCCCTCGGCGAGCATCCAGAGCGCCCGGTTCAGGCGCAGGTTCTGGTCGATTCCCTGCACGGGGCGCGTTTGCTGGCGGCGGCCGTTGGCGGAACGGCCAGCCAGCCCCCCTTTGACGAGGTTTTCCTGGATACGATTGAAGGTGGACCAGAGGTCGCTCTTGCGATCGTCCCAGCGTCTGGGAACAAGCAACTGACTCTCCGTGACCGGTGCCGGCTTGCTTGGATCGTCGTACTTGAGCGCCAGAGCGGAGCGGGCAAAGACGTCGTCCTCTCCGGCCTCCAGCGTGATTGCGCGCATGCTGTCGCGCGCTTCCTGCACCTGCTCGAAGCCTTTCAGAACTTCGTAGGCGCCTTCGATGACCTGACCCGCGACATTGCCCTTGTGGGGTACGCGGATGTCCGCGAAGGTATCGCCGCAGACTAGGCCGTTATGGCAGACGAATCGGAATAGACCCGCGAGCATCTGGTAGCTGCTCGTGCCGTCATGCGAGTTGAGCAAGATTATCTCGTTCGCCTCGTCGCCGTTGATCTGGCTGGCGTGGCGAAGGCGGATCATGTGCTTTGTGTGTTCGCGACGATCTTCGTTTCGAACGCGTGTCTGGCACACCATGAAGGGCAAGAACCCCTCTTGACGAAGCTCCGACAGCACACTGGCCGTCGGGATGTAGCTGTACCGTTCGGAACGGCTTTCGTGTGGCGTTTCCGCGTAGATCGAGGGTACCACTGCCCGGATCTGGTCGTCCGACAACGGACGGTCCGAGCGCAGTACCGGTGAGTGCGGTGCGAAACGGGATGCGAGAGACATAATGTTTCTCCTGGGATGCGTTGTGCAGCCGAACCCGCTTGGGGCGGAACGGGCTGTGGGGATGAAAGGACGAACGCCAATGGACCACATCGGGTGGCCTGGAGGCAGATTGGGAGGAAGAGCAAGGCCCCGAAGCGAGGCCTTGCGGGACGGATCAGAACGACGCCGCGAGCGCGGGTTCCTCTGTCCGGGGAGCCATCGCCGGCTCGTCCTGGACGGGCTCGGCAGTCGGCGCTTCGTCGGCAGTGGCCGTCTCCTCGGCCGCCGCAGCGTCCTCGGATGAGGGCGCTTGCTCTGCATTTGGATAGACCTGCTGGCCATCGACCTTGACCAAGCTAATGTGGGTCAGCTTGGATTCAAGGCTTGCCGCCGGCTCGCCAGCGTGTTCGCCCTTTGTACGGATGTACGGATCGGCCTTCATGTCGTTGAGACGGAAAGCAATCAGCACTTTGCGCTCGGCCTCGATGGCCTGTACGCAACGGCGCACCAGTTGCTGTGCGTCCGCCGTAGTGACGATGGTGTTGATGTACCGGTAATCCGGCTCATCGACCGGCCCGGCCAGCGCTCCGATGGAGCACGCCAGGAACGGTTCGCCGTCCTTCGGAGTGACCTCCCTCGGCAGGTTCAGGTAGCCGATGCCACGGGTGATCAGCTCGAACTGCTCGATCTGTGCCAGTTCGGCAGGCTCGACCAGCTCGGCCTTGAGCAGCCGTCCCTTGAGGCTGGCCGCCGCCTCACCTTTGTGGTCGCCGCTGGTACGAATGTAGGCATCGCCCCATAGATCGCCGAGCCGGAATTTGACCAGCGGGCGCTTCTTCGGGTCATCGACACCGATGTAGCTCTCGACCAGTTCCTTGGCCTTGGCACCGGCGACCTTGACATCGAAATAGCGAATGATCGGATCCCTGGCGGGTCCGACCAGCGCGGCGACGGTGCAAGCCAGGAACGGCTGGGCGCGCCGACCGCCACGAACGGGAACTTCCCGGATACGCTGCAGATGGCCGAAGCCCTTGGTATGAAGGTCGAAGTAGCTCTTCGCGTTGGATGAGGTGTTGGACGTAATAGTGGTCATGGTGAATCTCCAATGGGAAAAGAAGCGGAGACACACCGAGCCCGATTGCGGGGGGTGCGTAACCCCGCGGTGGGTTGAGAAGGGCGGATGCATCCACCACCGGCAAACCGGTGATCGTTCGCGTGAGGATGCTGTGCGAACTGGTTCGGTCACGCGGCGGGTGCCGCGCCGCAACCTGAGGACCGTGGCTGCGTGGGATGTCGTCGACAACGTCGGCAAACATGTGGGAAGCCTCGCATCGCCCTGATGCATGGACCACAGATAATGGGTACTGCCGGATTCCCACATTCAATCGCCCGCCGGCCGGCGAAGACAGAGGCGCCAGAAACAAGAAAGCCCCCGCAAGCGAGGGCTGTTGAACAACGGTCATTGTCCGTCCGATTTGGGGGGCACGACCTGCAGGCACAGGTGAGTGGCCGTGGCGGATACTTCGAGGTCGTCCTGGCTGTTCAGAATCCGCGCGAACACGCCATCCCTAACATCCAGGTATTCGCCAAAATCGTCGCCGCCGAACTCGGCGAGTGTTCGTTCCCACCAGGCATCGAACGGATCGACATCCGGGTTGCAGCCGACAGCATAGGCGATCAGCGCTTGGCGACCATCGGGCTGGCGCTTACCGTGTTCGGCCAGGAAGTACACACCGTGATCCTTGACCAGGATCACCCGACATTGGCGACCGCTTCGGTAAGAACGGGGCGCAACTCGGCGCCTTTGAAACGTATTGTCATGAGAAGGTCTTCCTAGGGATGGCACCGTCTCGGACGCCGGTACGAGACCGACTCCCCGGGTATGTGCCGTGTTGGAGAAATGCACCGCGGTGGCGGTACGTGAGAGTGAGGCGAAAAGGGGCAGGTCAACTGGCACCGTCCTGAAGGGCGGACTCGTTGGGCAAATGGATCATCCGGGACTCCCCGGCGGGGCGCTTCATACCGCCGCCTGCCGGCGTTGACGAGACGTCCTGGACGTGATGACGTTCACCTGGATCTGACGCCATTGTCCGTCGTCGATTCGCTGTGCCAGCACTTCCCCGAGGCTGTCGAAATACACCTCGTCGATACGCTCGATGAGTTCCTTACCGTGGTGCAACTCGATCACATACAGGTCGCTGGCTCGGTCGTAGAGCACGGTGACCCGCCCCTCGAACGATGCCGTGGAGACGGAGAAGCTGATCGCGGGGGGCGTCTTGATGATGTTGTCCGGTGCCGGATCGACCCAGGTGAAGTCCTTGGCGCCAGCATCGACCAGCAGGTGGGCGATACGCCGATAGCGATCAGGAGCCGGCAGCTCCTCCAGTTGCTGGATCAAGTCGCGCAGCTCCGGGCATTGCGGCTCGAGAATCGGCAGCTTGGCCGGCGCGGAACCGAGTATTTGCGTTTGGATGGTAACGGTTGTGCCATCTTCCCGGTACTCGGTACGCTCCTCCGGCGTATCTGCGCGTAGCCCGTCGAAACGACGCCGGGCGTAGGGGCTGACATGTACCTTTACGCCCTCGTCGGGGACGGTGGTCACCAGTCTGCGATCCAGCACGGCAAACTCGGCACGGCCGGTCTTGACGACGATGGCGTCATCGGTGGTGGCAATTACCTTGCCGTCGAAAGGGTGGGGATCGATGATGAAGCCCAGCGTTGATTCCGGTGGCTGCTCGTCAAAGACGCGGTATTTGAACGAGCGCACATTGGACGGTACGTGGCCTGCGACGAGCGCGGGCATCTGGGCGCGAATGATGGAACGGTCCATGGGACTCTCCTTGAAGAAAAACAAGAGACTCCCGCCCCGCAAGGGAAGGTTGTCCCTTGCGGTGAGGTGGATGGACGCAGCATGCGTCCGCTGATGAGGATGACCAGTGCCAAGGCACCGCAGTCTCGAAAGTCTCGACTGCCTGGGCATGCTGCCGGCAACGCCAGCGAACATGCGATCAGCATGGCGCGGTGATGAGGCTCGGACATGAAGAAAATCGAATCAGGCCTATCCGTATTCCTCGTACAGTGGCAGCCCTTCCAAAACCGGGGCATCGGCATCGAACACCAGCATCCTGACGTCGGCCTGTCCAGCCAGCGTCAGCACGTCGGCCAAGTTCTCGGGCATGCCCTTGGACAGGTGTTCCCGACGCAACTGCTCGCTGGTGATGCCTTCGGCACATCTTAGGTTTTCATCCGTCCAGGGCGTGGCGATCAGCTTGACGCCCACGGCTGGGCTGTACGGGATGCGGAAGGCGACGAACAGGAAGCCGGCCGGCATGGTGATATCAGCCAGATCGCACAGATAGCGGCCCGAGGCCTCGGTGATATGGGCCGTGCTGATCTCCCAGGCGCGGCTGTAGAAGCCCGTCTGGAATTGCAGATTGCGCACCACTGCTTGAGCATATTCCAGTGTGTAGCTGTCGCCCACATGGATGAAGCCTCTATCGAGGGTTAGGCCATAGATGCTGTGGTACACAGCCTGCACGGCGCCGCTGCCGCCGCACAGTGCATCGAGTTCGGCGGGAACCGTTTGCCCTTCGGTGATCAGCGCGAAGTCGTCGTTAAAGATACATGCCTGGTACGCCACTTGGTCATCAGACAGATGAGCCTGCGATGGATGCAGCGGCAGGAAGGTTTGCGGATGGCGTTCGTCGTAGCTTATGACGGCAAGACGCCGAATCTCGAAACCGTAATAGCCGCGGGCGAAGGGGTTGGTTGGATAGTCCATGGTTCAATTCTCCAGTGAGTGTAGACGCAGGGCCAACCCCCACCGGGGATCGACCCCAGTGGGAAAGGACGTGGTGCCGGCAGGCGGCACCGGTATGGATCAAGGGGATTTTGCGATCTGTCAGCGCAACAGTTCGGACAGGCGGCGTTGCAACTGCTGACGTTGCGTTTCGTCAGCGATGCCGGCGAGCATGCGCTGTGTTTCCTGGGCGAACAATTTGGCCGCGGCTTCCAGGTCGTGAATCAGGAGGGCCTGCCGGATATCGCTGCCGAGCTTGAGTACCTGGCCAGAGTTTCCGAAGACCGTGAATTCCCGGCTGATGAAAGAACCCTCACCGCCAAAGTTGAAGAGGCGCGGTTTGCTGCAATACCAGCAGCTCTCGAAGCGGATCTCCTGGAGGTTGTGACCATCGTCGAATCGTGTGGCGATCAGGAACGACGCATCGAGATCAGCCCCGTCCTCGAAACAGTGGTGTTCGATCAGGTTTTGCAGCTCTTCGTCCTGGTCTGCGCCGAAATGCCCGGCAAGCACGGCCAGAACGTCGTCCATTGTGGGAGTGTCCTCGTTGGGCACGGACAGCCCCAGCGATTGGGCCAGTGAGACGAGGTCTTCGCAGATGTCGTCCCAATGTGCGCCGCCCTCTTCGGCGATCAGGGCGATGTAGACCTCGCCGTCGCCTGGGTATGAGGCATCCAGCTTCAAACCGCCGAACAGCGCGGTAATCACCGGGGTGACTTGGTCGAGAACGAGGACGCCGGTGGCGTCGTAGTAGTTGTTTGCCATGGGATGGCTCCTTATGGTGAGCGGAGCCAGTCCCTGCGGACATGGCATCCGCGGGGATGAACCCGAAACCGTGGCTTCGGTGATCCTTTGGAAGATGGGGAGGAACACCGCCCCGAAGGCACGGATGTCTCTCGTGGGGTGAAGAAAATGCGGGGCGTGCCAGTCAGGTGCGCCAATGGCTGTAGTTCAGCAGCAGGTCGGCAATGACCTGGCGTCGTTCCAGATCAAGGTCTCCCAAGTCGGCAAGGCCTTCAAAACCGCAACGGCGCAGCATCGCAGCACCTTCACGCGCGTTGAAGAAGCTGACCATTGCTGAGAGGAACAGGCCTTGGCTGCTGCTCAGGACGCCAAGGGCGTCGTTGAGTGCCAGCATGTCGGGGCGTAGGTCCTCAATGCTGACGGCGCGGTGCAGGCCTTCGTGTGTTCCGTCGCCGAACCATTGCATTCCGACCACGTTCACACCACGTTTCCAGGCTTGGAAAAAGGCAGTGGGGGCACAGGCGAAATGACGTTGTTCTCGTGCGAGCAGATCAACGCTTTCCACAGGCATAAGCTGATTCATGGCGTTCTCCTTTAAACAGTGATCAGGGGTTACGCAGTTGAGTCCAGTCGCCCTTTGAGAGGGCTTGCTGGGCAGCGACTGCACTGCGGAAGTACTCGGCGGACTCGCGAGAGACCGGACCTTTAAGGTCGCGCGTGCCGATGTAGTGACCTGCAGCGCTGTGCAGGACTTCGAGCGGCAGGTACTTGCCGGCGTAGTTGAGGGCCAGGTGGCCGAACGAGGCTGAACGAGGCATGGGCATCTCCGTAGCTGAGGCGGGGAGACGGCCTGATCCCTTATCGGGATGGCTACTCCCGCAAGGGTTGAAGAAAGAAGCATCAACGCCGTTAAGGCATGCGTCCGCGGGGTGATGCAGTAGCGGACTGGGTGGGTCATGGGGGTATCCCCAGCGCAGCCCTGGACCCTGGCTGCTGGCATGGTGCTGACAACGTCAGCGACACACAGGCAAGCATCCGAACTGACAAGGGCTACGTCATGCAGAAATGGGAATGTTGGGTGCCCCGTTTAACGCGCCAACTCAAAAAAGCCTCCGGAGATCGGAGGCATGGAAGAAGGGAGCAGCGCTGTTTCAGACGGTCACCGCTTGCAGTTTGCCGGTGTCATCGAAGATCAGGCGCACGGTGGCGCCAGCCAGCTTCGCCTGCGCGGTGTGGCGCAGTCCATGCGGCAGCAAGGCATCCACGACGCGGTCTGGCGATGAAGAGCAACCTACCGCGATGAAGGTCGCGATACTGCTTGCGTCTTCATCCTCACGCCCCTCGTCATAACGGTCGTCGAAGATGTAGTCACTGACCAACCTGGTCACGCCGCCTGCATCGGCCGTGAGGTACAGCGTGCAGCCCTTGCGGAACGCCTTCACGGCGTACTCCGGCTCACCGTCCAGGCGAACGTGCAGCGTCTCGACCAGCGCCAGCTCGACCTCGTAGTCGGCCAGACAGAGGGCGTTATCCCGATGAAGGGTTGGGCCCGTCCTGACCTCAACTTGTGCTGAGGTGACGGTTCTGATCAGGCGCTTGAGCCAGTGGCCGTCATCCAATCCTGGTTCGTCGAACAGGAAGGTGCTCGCCGCTTGCAGATAGACCTCGGCCGTCGGGGCGTCGTATTCGTCGGTTTCGATCTGCCACACGCCCAGTTCTTCCAGCACCTCCCGGGCCACGATGCCGCTGGCCATGTAGCGCTGCCAGTATTGACCGTAGCCGGCCGGTTCAAAATCCCAGTCCCGGAACCAGGCGCGGGGCACAAACGGGATATCGTTGAGCAGATCGGCGTTGGACGAGTTGAGGCAGGTCTGGGCGTAGCCCTCGATAAAGTCGCTGGCGGCCAGCACCTGCTTTTTTTCGATCAACGCTTCGCGATAGGCCTGGCTCACTGCGGCCTGGATACGTGGATGCTCTTCCGACTCGTTCAGCAGATACTGCCGATCCGGAAGCTTTGCCAGCGTATTGTCGGGCAGCAGAACGACCTGATGCTCGCTGTAGCTGGGCACTCTGCCAATCGGTAGGCCCTGCAAGAAGCAGCGCCATTGCGTATGGCTGCCATCGAGATTGACCCGCACCTTGCCCATGGGTGTCTCCCGCCAAAGCAGATCGGGTTCGGCGAGGGGGCGAGGTACTTCCACCCCGTTGAACCAGACCGGCACCGGGAAGGCTTGGCACAGGCGCTGAAGTTCTTGCTCGATCCAGGTGGGCAGGTCTTGCCCGGCATGCATCGGTTTGACACCTTCGAGGCGGATCTCGGTGCCGACACGAGGGCTCTTGAGATAGACCACGACAGTATCGCCACGGATGATATCCGCAGTCGTGGCAGTGAAGGCCTGGTCGCGGGAATGCACGCTCAGGCGTTGGGCAAAATATAACGTGGACAGCACACCCAGGCCGAAAGCGTTCTCGCGAATTTGCAGCTCGTCATCCCAGCCGGATTCCGCAATGAAGATGAGGCTTTGCAAGTGTTCAATCCCTATACCGTCGTCACTGAAGATGAGCGTGTCGCCTTCGGCGGTCACGTGGATGTGGTCGGCCTGGGCGCGTCGGGCGTTCTGCAACAGTTCGCCCAGCATCGAGGATGGATTGAACGCATGACGCAGGTTGGCTATCAGGCGGTTCTGGTTGGTCTTGAGACGGATGGTGCTCATGGCATGACTCCTTGGATAAGTGGGGGCCGGCGAGGCGCAGCAATGCCCGGTGCGGTGAGGCACTGAGCGGGCGGATGCCGGAGATATGTGAAGGGGCCGGTCGGCCCGATGGAGAAGCGGCATTGACGCCCGGAGTGGGTGTGTGTCCGTGGCACGATGCGATACGGACAAGGAGGGTCTGCGCGGCGTGGCCGCGACGCAGCCTGTACGACCCTGGCTGCTGGCAAGAGCTGACGGATCAGCGATGCAGGTGCGACGATGCGCCTGGCATTGCGCGATGTCGCACATCAATGCGCAGCAGTGTGAACCGTGTTGTCCAGAGCCTGCCGTGTGGTTGCGGGTTCATTCGGGTGTTTCCTGCTCGTGTATGGGTGGTCGTTGCGGATGCGCAGGAGAAAATACGCCGAAGGCTGATCACCTTCGGCTCGGAGGAGGAGACCACCCGTGTACTGGTGCAGGTTGCGGTCGTCGGTGGAACCGTTCGCTGTCCATTCACCCGACCCTTGTCGTGGCTGGGGTCGGCATCGTCTGGCGCACATCCGCGCACAAAAGGAGCCCGTTCTTTTCACCGGTGGGCGCCGGTGTCGAATACCGCCGACCCCGAAGGGTCTCCTGATACCTCGGCCTGTCTGTACTAGCAAGGCATCAGGAGACCCTTCGCAGCGGGCGGAACTGTCACTGATCGAGGGAATACGCGGCGCGTGATTCGAGGAAAAAAGACCTTCTCGCCCCAGGGCAAGGGGCGCGCACACCGCAACAGAAGATTTCGCGTGCTGGGAGCCCCGCAGGGCCGCGGGGCGGTGGTCACGTTGCCGGGGAGCGGTTAACGCGACGACGGGGTTCGGTCTCTCAGGAGGCTTATGGAGCACTGCGGCGCTTGCGCGGCGCGGTACGCTTGCCCGGTTCGATGGGCAGGGTGCCCTTGCAGTCGGGGTATCTCGCGCAGGACCAGAATGGGCCGCTCTTGCCGCTGCGCTGGCGCGTGGCGGCGCCGCACTGCGGGCACGGTGGTCCCTGGGGAATCTTGATGGACTGCGAGGTGCCACGGTACTGCGCAATCAACTGCGTGACCCAGGCCGCCTGCTTGTCGATGAAGGTATCGAGCGCGAGCTGTCCGGTTTCGATCATGTCGAGCACCTGTTCCCACACCGCGGTTGTGCCGGGATCGGCAATCGCAGCGGGCACGGTGTCGATCAGCGTGAAGGCGGCATCCGAGGCGCGGATGGCCCGTCCTTTCTTGAGCAAGTAGCCACGGCTCAGCAGGCCGCCGATGATATTGGCGCGGGTTGCTTCGGTGCCGATGCCCACGGTGTCTTTCAACTTCTGTTTCAGGCGTGGGTCTGACACCAGCTTGGCGACGTTTTTCATCGCCTTGACCAACTCACCCTGGGTGTACGGGCGCGGCGGCAGCGTCTTGAGCGCCTTCAGATCGACCCCAGCCACCTGGCACGCCAGCCCTTGGTGTAGCGCTGGCAGCACCTGGCTGCGGGGTGCGGCGTCATCGCCGGCATCGTCGGGTTGCGGCTCGGCCAGTACCAGGCGCCAACCCGGCACGACTACCTGCTTGCCCACGGCCTGCAATGTCTGGTCGCCGCAAGAGAACCTTGCCGTCGTGCGGTCGAACTCGTGCGGCGGAAGAAATTGCGCCAGGTAGTGGGCGCGGATCAGGCGGTAGACGGCCAGTTCCTTCTCGCTCATCGCCGACAGGTTGGCGGGTTCGAGCGTGGGGATGATGCCGTGGTGGGCCGATACCTTGGCGTCGTTCCAGGAGCGCGAGTGCTGGGTGCGGTCGAGCTGGTCGATGATCGGGCGCAGGCTCGGATCGGTCTTGAGCAGACTGTCGAGCACCGTGGACGCTTCGGCATGCATGCTTTCGGGAAGATAGCCGGAGTCGCTGCGTGGGTAGGTGGTGGCTTTATGTGTTTCGTACAGGGCCTGCGCGATCTCCAGGGTCTCCTGGACGTCGAGGCCGAACTGCTTGGAACACACTTCCTGCAAGGTGCCGAGATCAAACGGCAGTGGCGCGCCTTCGCGCATGCGTTCGGTCTCGACCGACATCACCTGGGCGATACCGGCCGCACGAATGTGCTGTGCCGCCTGCTGGGCGACGGGCTCCTGCAGGCAGCGGCCGGCATCGTCGGTACTGGCTGCGGGGGCCAGCCACTGCGCGGTGAATGTCTTGCCCGTGCAGGACAGGGCTACCTCGATGGCCCAGAACGGTACGCAGACGAAGGCCGCGATCTCGCGGTCGCGATCGACCACCAGCTTGAGCGTGGGGGTCTGCACGCGTCCGACCGACAGCACGCCGTCATAGCCTGCCCGGCGCCCCAGGAGGGTGAACAGGCGGCTCAGGTTCATACCCACCAGCCAGTCAGCCCTGGAACGCGCCAGCGCCGAGTGATACATGGGCAGCGTGTCGCCCGAAGGCTTCAGCTTATCGAGCGCGGCACGGATCGAGGCATCGTTCAGTGCTGACAACCACAGCCGCTGAATGGAGCCGCGATAGCCGCAGAGGTCGATGATCTCACGGGCAATCAGTTCGCCTTCGCGATCGGCGTCGGTGGCGATGACCAGTTCAGTCGCCTTGCTCAGAAGGTCTTTGACGACCTTGAATTGCGCTGCGGTCTTGGGTTTGACCTCAACCCGCCAGTGCTGGGGAATAATGGGAAGCTGCTCGATCGTCCAGCGTTTGAGCTGTTCGTCGTAGGCTTCCGGTGGCGCGGCTTCGACTAGGTGGCCAATGCACCATGTCACGATGACACCCGGGCCGTTGAGGCAGCCGTTACCGCGCTGCGTCGCGCCCAGAATGCGTCCGATGTCCTTGCCTTGAGAAGGCTTCTCGCAGAGAAATAGCCGCATGCCTGTCCGCCCGAATTACGCTGTTGATGTATCTGGGCGATAGCATGTCCGGGCGTCGCGAGGTTGGCCGCAAACAAGGGGAATGCGCGGGCACCCACTTTGATCGCAGACATGGCGGCATTCGCGAGCGGATGCGTTGGGCGTGCGGAGTGTCGATGCCTACTGGAGCTTCTTGCGCTGGGCGCGCGAAAACGCGGTGGACGTTGGTGGAACCTCGCTTCCCGAAGACGGGAAGACGGAGCGAGCCTCGGTAGGCTCGCCCCTGGAGGTGCGCCTACTCCGATGGTGGCGGCTGCTCCGCTGATGCCGGCTTCGGGCTCAGCGCGATCGACTCGATCCGATACGGCAGAATACCGACGCTGCGTGCGTTGATCCGGTAAGTCGTGCGCGGTTTATTGTCATCGTCGGTCCAGTCATCGCGCTCCTCACGTCCACGCACCACGATGCGCATGCCCTTCTGGAACAGCGTGGCGAAGTGTTCGGCATCGCGATGCCACCAGTCCACCGGTCGCCAGAATCCTCCGCGATCCTCGTAGTTGCCATCCTTGCCCGGCACGGGATTGTCGAAATAGACGTTGAGGCGCAGGACCCTGCGGGGCTCTTCGTTGCCGTTCGGGTACTCGTGGAACTCTGGGACGGAACCGATGTTGCCTTCGCCGTAGAAATGAGTGCTCATGGTGAAATCTCCGTGTTGCTTGAAAGGTCCGCGCCACCTGACTCGGCACGGGGGTGAGAAGCGGTGCTTGTCATCTCGGCATCACCCGTTCGTGAGTTGCTGCGGAAGCCGATCGCAGCCGGCGCAGATGGGTGTCGTCAGCCTGGGCCAGCTTGCTGGCGCAATCCTGTGCCTGGCGGGCAAGGGTGTGCAGCAGGCTGATCTGCATGTTCAGCACCGCTCGCTGGATCTCCATCGCGTGCAGGTCGCCGACGAGGCTGAGCGGCGTGGCCGGGTGGGCCACCATCTCCTGCCACAGGGCCACGCCCATGCTGCTGCGATCGAGGTTGCGCCAGCGCAGAAAGGTTGTGCCTGCGCCAGTTGTTTGCTGGGCCAGTTGGACGGGAAGCAGGTTGAAGGGATGGCTGCGTGCCTGCGCCAACACCTGCCGCAGCGCCAGGGCGATCAGGTCGTCGCGTAGCCCCTCGCACTGACTGGCCCAGGACTCGAGAGCCCCTTTACTTTTAAAAGGTCTTAAAAGGCCTTTTAGGTAGCCTGCGTGTTCCAGCCGCTGGAAGGCTGTCTGCTCCAGCACGGCGAAGCGGTTAGGTGCGTTCATGAATGGTCACCGTCATCATCGGCTTTGGCGGTGCCATCGCTCGCTGCCTCCCTGGTGATGTCCAGGGGGCCGTCATGCACGTCCTGCTGCGCGCTGGTACTCACTGAGGAGGGGTGGGAACGCCTGAGCAGCGGCGGTGCGAAGCGCGAGCGGCGGGTGCCTTCAAGAACGTCCTGCGGCAGTTCTCCATGTTTTTCGACTGCGGCGCGGGCTGCGGCATTCTTCGCGGCGAAGTCGTCACGGATGGTGCCCGAATAGCGGTATTGCTGGGCCAGCGAGAACAGACTGCGCAACGAGTGCGCACCGTCGTTGAGCCAGCGCTCCAGCGTGCTGCGATCGATCAGTGCCGTGTGGTGAGCCAGGATCAGACGCCGGGCCAGGTCGTCGTAGTCGGCCAACAGATACACCGCCATGAAGCCCAGTTGGGAGGACACGAATAGCGGCAGTTTGACTGGCTGCACATTGAGGTTTTCACCCAGGCTCAGGGCAGGGGGCACGTCGGCCAGCGCCTGGTCAACCTGGTGGCGAAGTGTCTGGAGTTGGTCCTTGGTGGTGGCCAGTTTGTCTTCGATGCGAAGCATCCACCAATCGCTGTACGGATCGTCTTGCTCCGCACCGCGTTTGAGCTTGTTCATGATGGAGACGAAGCCGTTCAAGCCGATGATGCCCGGTTTGCCTTCGGCGGGCGCACGGCCATGCCAGATGCGCGATGCGTGATGGGTATGCAGGGTCAGCGACATCGCGCTACGCAGTGACCCGAGATTCAACTGGAGGGATTCGGTGGCATTGTTGTCGTTGACCATGGGACGACTCTCTGTAATGAAACCAGTCGCCAGCATCGACCGTCGCCGGAAGGCCGTCAGTCATCAAACCGAACTGGCGGACGGCCTGTTTTTCGGCTCGATCAATGGCTGAAAGCCCTGTCGTGGGACCGCACACCGGAAGGCTGTGTGTTGCGCTATACCCGGGGTATAGGCGGCCATGGACCTCAATGGATCCAACCGATGCGAAGCGGTGCCGTGCTGGGTGTGGGGCCACGGGAAGGCTGCGTGTTGCGCTATACCCGGGGTATAGGCAGCTATGGAACTCCTTGGATACTCCATCGGATCATCAGGTGCGCAACAGTTGGCGTAGCCGTGCGAGGTGCGCCATTGCGACCTCGGCGTCGGCCGGAGGCTCCGGTGGTGATGGCGACGCCGATTCACTGTTGACCGGCGCCGTAGGCGCCTGCTTTGCGGCCCAGGCGTGGAACTCACCACGGAGCGCTTTCTGGACGATCCCAAACAGGTAGCCGGTAGGGTTGCGAATCGTCGTGGACGCGCAGCGTGCATCCCATTCGTCAAGCAGGGCCTGCCGCAGTTCGCTGTTGATCGATTGCAAGGCCGCCAGCGCGCCGGTCTGCTGCTCGGCCTTGAGGGTCAGAAAGCGCTTGGGCAGATGCAGTTCTGCCTGCGCGCGCGGTACTGTACGTACTTCTTTAATACTTTCTTCTTTACGTACTGTACTGACAGTCTTCGGAATCCGAAGTGAGCCGTCGTGGCTGGGTTTGCCGCCCACTTCGGATTCCGAAGCCGGGGCACTCCGATTCCGAAGAGGGGCTTTGGTGCCTTCTTCGGAATCGGGTTTGTCCCCAGGGTGTGGATAACTTGACGTGGCGTTCCAGCCTTGCGCTTCCAGTCGCTGCGACAGGATATCCAGCCGGCTTGGCAGTACTTGCCCGCTGAGCATCGGGTCTTGCGTCAGTTCTTGTAGCGTATGCACACCGACGTGCTGAACGGACTTGCTGGCATGCGTCAGCGACAGGCTGATCAACTCCAGGTAGTCGGCGTCGAGCTGGATCGCCTCAAAAGGGGTGAGCGGTTCGTCGTGCAGGACGTAGAGGTTGCCCAGGATGCGCCCTGTTTTCGGGTCACGCCGACGCCGAACCAGGCTGATCCAGCGAGTCAGGCGCAGCATGGTCAGCGTGCGGGCGACTGTTTCGTGCGAGGCGCGGCTGGCACCGGGCAAGGAAGCCAGCCAGGGCGCGAGTTGGTCATAGGTGGGCATGGCAGTGATGCCGTCATCCATGAGCATCAGGCGGAACACCTGCCAGGCGTTGCGTTCGAGGGGTGTCAATCGCCTGTCCAGCAGCAAGGCCCGCGGCACGCTGTCATGGCGGTTGCCGCTGAACAGAAAGCTGTCCATCAGGTTAGCCCTTCATCAATCCATCCCTGTATGGCGTTCCAGATCACGGAAAGAGGCAGGCCGGTGGCTTCAGCAAGATCCGCGGCAATACCCAGCGTCTCCATATCGTCGTCGAAGGGGACTTCCTGTTTCTTGGCGGCAGCGGACCAACGTCTCCACAGGTCGACATCCTCCTCCTCTGTCAGCACAGGATGGCGGCCTTTGCGCTTGGGCAGCCCGATGACGCTGCGGCGCAAGGCGATTTCCTGGTGGGTGAGGCCGAAGAACTTGCTGATGAGCTCGGTACTTGCCCCCAGGCGCAGAAGCCGATCGATCCTGACGACCTCCTGGGTGACGTCGTCGGCCTGATGTAGAAGGCGACGCAGCACCTCGCGATTGATGGCCACTGAGCACCAGGAGACATGGGCGTTCGCCAGCACACTCGCCATGGCTGGGTGTTTCAGCGCGTTCAGGTCTTCGTCATCAAACCCCATGGACTTGGCCCGGCGCAGTTGGCCGTTGCGCAGGTCATGGAGCGCCTGGGCGATCACAGCCTGGTTGAGAGGATGCGGACTGGACATGGCAGTGCTCCTCATGAACTTGTTATGGCGCTGCCGGTTTCGATGTCCCGCAGGCGGCGTGCGAGCCGCAGCAGGCGGAAGAGCTTCACCAATGCGGTGTCACTCAACCGGTATGGCATGCCGTCTGCGGAGCCTGTTGCAGCCGGAACACCCTGGAGTAGGGGCCCCAACTGTTCGGTCAGTATCGAGACGTCAATGCCCGTGGCCACGAGGCCAACCGGCAAGTACGGCGCGCTCAGAACATTCAGCAGAGCCAGAATCGCTCGCGCATGCTGGTCTGTTGCACCGTCTGCAGCAGCCGAGGCATCGCCTGGCTGGCAGAGGAACCCGATGCCGCTCTCGCATGACTCAATGAGCTCCTGAACGCCGGCTTCGCTGGCGATTTCCCGAGCGAACTGGGCGATGTGTGCACGCAGCCGTTCGGGGTCGTCAAGGGCCGGCTCGATGTACCAGACGTCGGTGATCGGATAGAGCCCGCCTGCCTGGATCGGAATGGACTGCAGAACATTGTGCTCAAAGTCCGGGAGCGCCTCGCCGGTGTGGTCTGCGACCAGGCGCTGGATCGATTGCAGCCGTTCGGTCTTGCCGGCGGGCGAGACGATATGCTCTTGCAGCATCGCAGCACGATGGCCATCGCCTTCTTTCGGTTCTTCCTGCATGATCTGGCCAGCAGGCGTAGGCGCCTCGAGTGGCGACGGCGGAGTCGCTGAACCGGAGGGCTGGGGCGAGGCATCAGGGGTCAGCGGAGTGGAAGGCGGTGTCGCTCCTGGCCTAGAGGATGGGGGCAATGGTTTTGGCGCCAGCGTTGATGCGGTGTGCTCCGGGGCTGGTGCAGGTTCTCCACTGAGTACTTGCCAGCGCCTGTCGGAGTCCATGATCTCAAAGACCAGCGTGTCGTATTCCACCTGGAGCAGATCGGCCATCTGTCCAATCAACTCGTCCTGCACACGCTGGACGCTGAAACCGCCTGCCGCACCATCGAAGAGTGTCAGTACATCCTGGAACAGCGTGGGGAAGTCGATACGCTGGTTGGCCTCGGAGCAGTGGGCGGACCAGATTCTTTCGGCAGCGCGCCGCAGGCTGGTCAGTTGCTCCACCTGATGCCGCCCCAGGCCCGCGTAAAGGACGGTCGGGATGGCTGGCAGCAGATACTGGATGGCCTCTTGCATGCGGCTGATGTGTGGCTGTGGAACAGGGTAGCCATCGGCCTTGAGGCGTCGTGCCAGTTCCGACTGCGAGAGCTGCTTGCTTGTCTCTTGTTCGTAAAGCTCGCGGGCTTTCTGCACGCCCAGGGCGCGCTCAATGAAGGACAACCCCCCATGCAGCTCGTTTTCGGCCAAATGCCCGGTCAACGCGATGATCTCGCCCCGCTTGGGCCAAGGCCTGAACAGGCATGCCAGGCGGAAGAAGCGCTCCTCTTTCGTTTCCGCCCAGAGCTCGCGCAGGATGGCCAGGCGTGTATTGCCGCCATTGCGAATGATGTAGTGGTCTGCACCGGGGCGGCGGGTAATAGGCGGTGGCGCATCCAAACCGCGCTCACGGATGGAGGCTTTGATTTCCTCGTACAAGGGGTTGCGAGTGATACGCGGATCAAGCTCATAGGGGAGCAATTCATCGAGCGTGACGATCAGTGGGGTGTCGGCGATGGGATCGCTTGGCGATTCCGCCGCTGGGCCGGTGTGCGAAAACCCTTCGGCCATCAGCTTGCTGGCCATGTCCTGGACAGTGATATCAGCCATCGCGATGCCCCGCACTTCCCGGTTGCTGCAAGGTTCGGCGCAGTTGCGCCCGAGCGTTGAGACCAGCGCGATGATCGCTGGTCGTCGAACTGGTGTAGATAGGCGGCAGGCCGGCTTTGATGAATGTCAGGTGCCCTCCAGGCGTACGACAGATCTCCCAGCCTTCGCGCAAAGCGAACTCGACCAGTGGCAGTAGCCGCTTGTGACCTCGGCAGAGCTTACGGGCGTTTGCCATGATGCAGTCCTCCTGGCGTGCCGGTAACCGCGGCAAGCCGCTCATGCCACTGTGGGCACAGCTCGGTGGCCAGCCCACGCATGATCTCAAGTGCCGCCGGCGTCAGCCGGCCCGACGGGCGACGGTACTCGACACGGTGCGCGGGTAGGCCTCGTGTGGCCGCACGAGGGAAGGCCTCTATCGCCGGCACTTCGCTGTCCAGGATGTGGACTCCGGCTTGCTCTTGAAACATCAGGCGCAGGGTCTGCTGGATCAGCCGGGCATTGGCCGAAACGGCTGGCACCCGGTTCATTAGCAGATGCAGAGGGGGAGGCTGAATGCCAAGGTGGCGGTACGGGGTGATGTCTTCTATGAGCTGCAGGGTTCCGCGCTTCAGTTCCCGAGCGGCTAGCGTCTCCGGTGTTACCGGGGAAACCGACAGCTCGGATGCGAGCACCGCCATTTCCAGCAGCACACTGCGAGCACCTTGAGTGTCGATCAACAGTAGATCGTAGTGAGGCTTGAAGATCGAAAGCAGGTGGCGAAGCCGCAGACGCCCATCTGGTGCGTGCAGCAGCAGGGTATTCAGTTGCTGGTGTCCATCGTTGGACAAAACAATGTCCAGGCGCTCGATGGCGGTGCGTGATACGAGGCGAGCCATCTCGCGCTCGTTGAAAGCCAGCAACTCGTAAATACCACCCGGAGCGCGGCTTGACAGCTCGTAGTAGGAAGACAGCGTGGGTTGCACATCGAGGTCGAGCAACAGCACACGCAGGCCTGCATCGGCCAGAAAGCCTCCCAGATTAGCGGCGATGGTCGTTTTACCGACGCCGCCTTTAGTCGAGATGACGGAAATGACATGCATGGACGACTCCTCGCCAATGGAAAACCGATTGCCAAAAACGACCGTCAGATACGTTCGTTACGTCGCTCGGCGATCCATTGTTCGATTTCGATCGAGTCCCATCCCACGGCACGGACACCCAGGCGCATGGCCTTGGGAAACTTGCCTTGTTGCATCAGGTTGTAGATGTGCGCGCGCTTGAACCCGGTTTTCGCTTCCACCTCGGGGCGGCGCAGAATGCGGCGCTCGGTTGGCTCCGCGAGAGGAATCGTCTGCTGAGTCATGATGGTCACTCCTTGGTGCTTGTTGGCACTGTTTGGGACGTGACCTGTATTAAATAGACTGCGGCGAAGGGAAACACTGCAAATGCAGTCCCGCACGCTGTAGATACAGTCTTGAAATTGTCATGCGGGGGGAGGCGGCATACGCCGCTTGGCTTCAGCGAACTTTGCATGCAGTGTGCGTTCAGTGATACCCATCAGGCCACTATGGTGCGCGATCAGTGCGCTGATGATGGCGTCCTGGCTCATGAAGGTGGAGTACCGCCTGCCCGAGGGCGACTCGCCAAGCATCAGATGCAGCAGCGCTCCAATGATATGGAGATAGGTGGTTTCGGCACGGCGACCTATGGCATCTGGCTGTAGCCGGGCAGTCAGGCTGTCATGTTCCTTGCGTAATGCCAGATGCTTGGACTCCAGTTCCTCGAAATCAAGGCTGCAGGTAGCACATCGGGCACGCCATGCTTCGCGTTCGGCCAGCAACACCTGAACCACATCGATGTTGATGGCTGGGTGAAGCTGGCGTTCGAAATCATCGAAAAGAAAGGCAGGTCTCTGGTCAGGGTAGTACTGACTCATCCAGCTGCGCAGATCAACATGGCGAATGGTCAGTGCAGGATCGGACAGCAGCTGAGAGTCGGCGCATGTGATGCCTCTACGTCCGTAAGGAAGGTCACCATTGAATAGAGCGTCGAAAATGAGCTCTGTATTCAAATACAGGATTGGCCAGCGGGGAAAGTCGTGTGAGGAAGGACGGTTCTTGGTGCCGAGCGCCTCGATGATCTCATGCTCAAAACGCGTCAGGTCACTCCATCGAATGGCGGCTTCGATTGGTTTGTAGAAAACCTTGCTGTGTTGATGGAAACTGTTGAGCTGGCACATCTGTGTCCCCTTGCATCCTGCGCTTTGTCGCTACAGCATTGGTAAATTCCTTCTAGTTCCATTTATGCAGTAAAAGCTTGCTGCGATGCTCTGGCATAAGGCGTTCTTTAAAGGTCGTTGCCCAATAAAGGTGCTTTGACAGTGTTTTTTGTTGGGTATGAGGTGTAAAGACATACTGGGTCTGTTGGCTGACATACATCGTCGTAATTCAGATTTGGACTAAAAAGATCATGCCTATGACCCTTGGAGGCATAGCGCTTTTCAAGATGGGCAGGCCGCGAGGGCTTCTGAGTAGGTATCTTATTGGATGATTCGTTGACCGAAGAAGTCCTTCTCGTGGCGATGGCTATGTGGTAGTGGCATATTGCCATCACTTCTTATGATGCAATTTTTTTATTACAAATAGAACCTCTGATCTGGTTCGGGTACTGATGGGATCATGCTGCGGCCCCAATTCTTTTCGCTCTGGCAATGAAACCCTCCAGCTCCGGTGAGATGGCTGTATCTCGGCGAACGATATACGTCTGGACGTGAGAGTCTTCTCCTGCAAGTGGACGTACGATGATGCCAGGATGGTTGTACAGTTTGATTTGCGATTCAAGCGCCAAGCCGATGCCGTATCCAGCGGACACCAACATCATCATAGGCTCATGTCCTGATATGTATTCCGCGACGTTGGGCGTGATATTTGCCTCAGCGAACACTTTTTCCAAGATCAAGTGCCCACCGAGGCATTGCTCCGGGTGGCAAACAATAACAGGGTAGCGCGCGACCTCCTGTAGGGTCACCTGACTATGTGAAAGCAATGGGTGGCGCGCAGGAATGACAGTAGCCGGCTGATCGATCCACACCGCCTCTGTGACAAAGCCAGGTTCGTTTACTGGGTACAGGGTAAAACCGGCATCCAAGTGACAGTTTCTAAGGTCTTCGAGCAGTTGCTTGACCGTTCGCTCGAAGATACGCACTGCAGTACTTGGCGCTTCCTCACGGCAGTGGGCGAGCATCTCGCTCATTCTTGGCTGAGCGAGCCCATCGGACAGGCCTATGCGCAGATAACCCCGGTAGCCGTTTGCCGCCGATGTAACCCGGTCACGCGCATGTTCGACGGTGGCCAGAACGTTCTTAGCCTCTTCCAGCAGCACCTCTCCACACCAGGTTAACCGTATGTGAGATTTGTCGCGTTCGAACAGTTGTACTCCAAGCGTCACCTCCAACTCTTTGATCGCGCGTGACAGTGGAGAGGGCTCAATATGAACTCGGGCAGCCGCGCGGGTGAAGTTCAGTTCCTCGGCGACAGCTACGAAGAAGCGCAGGTGATGTAGTTTCATGGTCTGTGGCTCTCCTTCTTAAGATGGCATTGGCGTCGATTAGAGCTGCATAGGAGTGACGTGTTGTTTCTTCCTTATCATTAGGCCGCCGGGAAAACGGCGTTGTTTCCGCTGCTACAACATGAAGGATGCAAAGGATTTTTCCAGCGGAGGTTGAATGCTTCCATGAGCGGAGGATCAGTCAGGCCATCTGGTCGATGGTTCTGCGAAAACGGGCTAGCGAAAGCGCAAACAGAACCGTACCGATATGTTCTGCATGGTTTTGGGCATGCTTTCACGCGTAGCGGAGCCTCCCGATTGCATTTGCATGACAGTGAGCATCATGAGCATGCCGAATGTCGGCATGTTGGGCCCCAGGGTGGTGATGAATATCCCCGTAGACAATGCGGCTTGCAGTTTGAACGGGGAAATGGGAGAGGTTTGCTGCATTATTGTCACATTCCGTATAGACATTTTACGAGGAATGGCGGAGGCGGCCAGGGGCAGATTGATGGGGGCTGAGACGTCGAGCGAAAACGGGAGTCTGTGTAGACACGGCGAATGCCTTGGTCAGCATTCCTTACCCGAAGTGACTCCATCATCGGAAGATATCACTAATCGAGACGCTACTATAAGCACACTCCTCAGCGCGATAGCAGTATGGCTTCGCCGAGGATCCTGCCATGGTTTCCGGGACCGGCTTGACGGAATTGGAACTACCCGCGAGCGCGATTACGAAGGGAACCAGCAGGACAGCAACGATCAGCTTCATAACTCACCCCAATTTTCTGGTATTGACCACGGTACGTTTTCGTTTAAGCTACCATAACTGAATGATAGACAGTTATATGCGATAGGCAAGGAAGCTTATGCAGAAGCGGAGGCAGAATGTATGTTTCCCTAAGTCTTTATGAAACACAGCCGTGCCCTCGTTAGCTGAATGGCTGTGGTCTTATCCCGTTTTATAATCAGATGAGTTGAGGAGGTTGGCATCATCAGGCTTGAATCCGACGTGATTGCCGCACGCCAGGAGACCATCAGGTCTAGAGGTTTGAATGCTTGGCCTGAGGATGGCGAGGATGATCTTACACACATCCGCGCCATCCACGTGGCGCTACAGGCTTTATCCGATACGCTGGTCATGACTCATCCCGTCTATGATCTGCGCCTGTCCGTGCGAGCGGACTTTAACCCTAGGATGGCTTATTATTTCGCTCTTGGAGATTATGAGCAGGCTGATCTGCAACTGATCTCGGAGTACGTTGTGGCTGGTGACAGGGTAATGGAATGTGGTGGCGGGGCGGGCATTACGGGCTCGTTCGCCGGCATCCAGTCCGGTAATCCGGTGACTGTGGTTGAGCCGAACGATCGGCTTTACGAGCAAATCCGTCGAACCTTCGAGGCTAACGGCCAGGAAGTCGAGATTATCGAGGCGGCAGTTGTCCCTGATGATTTCGGTAGGGATGAACTCACTTTCGGGATTCATGACGAGTACTGGTGGTCGAGTGCTCTGGCCCCTGAGCGAGGCGATCATGTCTTGCAGAAAAAAGCGATCGGCCTGGCTGTTCTGCTGGAAAACCATTACCCCACTGTACTAATACTCGATATCGAAGGGGGTGAGGTAGGTTTGTTTCCGACCGCGCTACCGGAATGCTTGCGCGCTATCATGATCGAGATTCACACCCCGGATATCGGGGACATGGCGACAGCCGAGATCGTCAACCACATCACCTCCCTTGGCTTCCTGGTGAAAAGGATTCTGGCGCAGACTTGGCTTTTCACGAGATAGCGCGCGCTGATAAAACATGCACGCCCTGTGCGGTCATTATCACTGATGATTAGGAGGTTTTTTCTCCAGAAACGCCTTCAATGCTGTTCTCATTTCGTCACTTGCCAAGCATTCGTCGAACGCCGCAGCCTCTGAAACCAGCTGTTCGGTGAAGCTTCGTGTGGCGCCTTGCCTGAGCAGGCGGCGAATGTGACCGTAGGCTTTTGTCGGGCCGGTTGCCAGTTGTCTAGCCAGCTCTTCGGTACGTTGCGGCAGGTCATCTTCCGTAACGACCACACTTACCATGCCTAGCGCCAGCGCTTCGGTCGCATCAATGGTTCTGGGTCTGAGCATCAGGTCCATTGCCCTGGTCAGCCCGACTATTCGCGGCAGAGTCCAGGTTATACCCAGATCTCCGCTCGCGCCAATTCTGGAATAGGCCGTGTTGATTCTGGCGGTCTCACTGGCGATGACCATATCTGCGCCAAGGAGCATGCTGACCCCTGCTCCTGCGATAGCACCTTTGACCGAAGCGACAACTGGAGCGTCAATCTCTGACAAAAGAGCCAGGCCTTCATGGATAGGCTCTATGAGATCGGCAATTACACGCTCTGGCTGCGCCGACATCATGGCGATGTCACCACCTGCCATAAACGACCGACCGTTACCTTGAAGTACTACTGCGCGGGTGTCGGCGTTGCGAGATATGGCTCTGCAGGCAGCGAGAAATAAATGAGCAAGTTCTACATCAAGAGCATTTAAGGCCTGTGGTCTATTGAACGTGAGCCAGGCGACAGACTCGCGAATTTCCATAATAAGAAGGGGATGGTCAGCCATATAAGTTTCTCCATTGCCTTGCCGAAGCATGAATTCGGAACAAAAAAAAGCAGGTAGGGGCAGCTTTTCCCGTACCTGCAAAGGATTGACCTAGTTGACGCAATCAGTCGCGAGCGCCCTCAATGAGGCCTTTCATGTTGGTGTGCATGATCCGCTTGATCTGCTCATCGTTCAGGTGGTCGATGTCCTTGAAGAAGTCCAGTGGCGTTCCCAGGCCTTCGGGATGCGGCCAGTCGCTGCCGAACAGAATGCGTTCCACGCCGATCAGCTCGATGAGCCGGGCTACCGGGTCTTCATAGAACGGAGAGACGAACACATGCTTCTTGAACGATTCAACCGGATCCTGCTTGAATGAGTTCGGCATTTTCTTGTAGTTGAGCGCCAGCCGCAGCAACAAAGGCTCAAGCCAGTCAGAACCGTTCTCCAATGATGCGACCCGAACATTGGGGAAGCGGTCGAACACGCCATGGCAGATCAGAGCCGTGAGGGAGTCGGCAATCGCTCGCCCCATCCAGTCGAGCACTTCGGCGAAGGGGTTCTTCTCGAAGGGACGGAATTCACCCTGGCCGCCTGCGGTCCACCAGCGGTTGATCTTGTCGTATCCCGAATCGGAAACATGTAGCACGACGAAGATTTTCGCTTCCTCTACGCGCGCCCAGAAGGGGTCAAACTCCGGGAAGCCAAAGGAGCGCCCACCTTTCAGGCCGACTACCGGCGCGGGGCGGATGCCTACTACCCTGGCACCGTTCTCGATCAGGAAATCCAGTTCTTTAACGGCCTTGTCCACGTCAAACAGGTTGACCATGGGAACCGGGAAGAGACGATTGTCGCGGGCCAGGCCACAGTCTTCCACCAGCCAGCGGTTGACGGCACCGAACAGGGCGGCGATGGCCTCTGGTTTGTGCTCAAGCCTTTCTTCAATAACCGAAGCCAGGGTCGGCAGAAAGAGCCCGGCATGGATGCCTTGTTCATCCATGACTTTCAGGTGGGCTTCGCCGCTGAAAAAGGCCGGGTCACCGGGAATGGGTTCACCGCCGATCTCGCGCAGAGACAGGCCTTCGGGGTTTTTGCCACGATACCAGTCTTCATGGGCGCCGGGCGCGGCCACCACGTCAAATGTCGGGTTGGGGATGTAGTCACTCAGAACGCCGCCGACTGCCAGCTTGGTACGACCGTTAACCTGCACGTACTGAAAGTCTTTACGAAATTCCTTGGGCAAGTGGCGCAGGAAAGCTTCCGGCGGCTCGTAGAAATGACGGTCGACATCATAGATGGGGTAATCGACGGTTTTCATAGGGGCCTCAATTCGATATGTTAGGGTTGTATAGCTGACGATATGTTAGTTTTTTGTTGGAGTCAAGCATTGCTTCGATCAAATATGAAGGGAGTGTCAGCGCCTGAGATAACCCGACTCGAACGCTTAGGCCAAAAGAGTTGAAAGGAATGGAGTATAAATGAATTTATGTTATTTATTGGTGCATGGATATGAGTACGAGACATGAGAGGAAAATCGCTGTGAATCAGGATATGACAGGTAAATACGCACTAGTGGTAGGCGGTACCAGTGGTATCGGGCGGGCTGTTGTCATCGGGCTGCTGCAATCTGGTTGCGGCGTGCTGGCCACCGGCATATCTCAACAGGAAGTTGAGGCTTGTGGGGCTGACGAAGCGCTTGACGGTGCCTGCTTCGCCGTACTGGATGTAGCGGATGCCGATGCGGTGAGCAACTGCCTGGGACGCTTCGAGAGACTGGATGTGCTGGTCAACGCGGCGGGTGTTGGCAGAGGAGCAAGCGAGTTCAGTGAGGAAGGGTTCGTGAGAACCCTGGAAATAAACCTCGTTGGCACCATGCGCATGTGCTACGCGGCTCACACGCTGCTGGCGAGCAGCCAAGGCTGTATCGTGAATCTGGCCTCTGTCATGAGCTTCTTCGGCAGTCCGACCGCGCCAGCTTATTCCGCCAGTAAAGGCGGAGTAGTGCAGTTGACCAAGAGCCTGGCGCTGGCCTGGGCGTCGGAGGGTATTCGAGTAAACGCCGTGGCGCCTGGTTGGATTGATACCCCGATGACCAAGGCGATGCAACAGGACAAGGAGCGCAATGCTCGCGTCTTGGCCAGGTCGCCAATGGGGCGCTGGGGGCGCCCGGAGGAAATCGCCGCAGGCGTCATGTTCCTGTGTAGCCCAGCAGCCTCTTTCGTAACGGGCATAGTGCTGCCGGTCGATGGTGGTTACATGGCTGCTGGGATCTGAGCGGCATAGGGAGATTCTTTGTCACTCTGCGACGGCTGGCGGGTCAGACCATGACGCCCAGATTATCGAGAATCTCCACTTCGCCAAACCGTGCGCAGGCCATCAGTCGGATTGGTCCGCGCAGCGGATTGATGTCCTGCAATGTTTCGCTGATCACATGAGCGTAGACTAGCGGCGCCTGGCTTTCTATGTGCTCGACTATGATCGCGCGGACCTTGTCAGCATCCCTTTCACCTTCGGCGATGGCTCTGGCTGCGGTTTCCAGAGCCTGAGGCACTATCGCCGCGGCTATACGGTTTTCCGGTGTCAGTTTCATATTGCGGCTCGACAACGGCACACCGTCTGTATCGCGCACGGTTGGGCTAACGACAAAGCGCTTTATCGGTAGAGACAGGTCGCTGGCTACTTGACGCATCATGACCAACTGCTGCCAGTCCTTTTCGCCCATATAGCAGGTGCAACCGCCAACCATGCCGAGGAACTTGCTCATGAACAGCGCCACCATGTCCAGGTGTTGCGGGTCGGTCAGGCCTGGGTGGTGCAAGCCCGGCGCTGTGACCTTGACGACAGGGGGCTGTGGGTAGATTTCTTCACCCCGTGGAATGTAGAGCAGATGAGCACCAGCGCTTGCGGCCATGGCGGCATCTTTTTCGTAATCGCGCGGATAGGATGGGTTGGAGGCGCCTGCCCAAGGAAATGACATCTCACCGGTCCAGAACATGATCACTGCGTCGTTCTCGGAGCTGGCATGGCGCAGCAGCGACAGATGTCCTTCATGCAAAGCCCCACTGGTACCGACCCAGCCAATGGACTTGTTCAGGGCCCTCAGTGCGGCCAGCTCAGTATCCAGATCAGCCTTGTTACGTAGAGTTTTCACTGTCCTTTCCTCTTGTTGTTATTGGTATTCATATGGACCCGAGCGTTGTTCCTCAGCCCGGGACGTTCGTCGCCAGACTTCCTACGGGGGCAGGCACATCCAGTACGGTATGCCAGCCGGGAGAGGCCGCCACGATTCTGGGCAGGAAGTTCACGGCACGGGCGGCGTTTAGTGAAGCGACATCGTCCGGACCACTGTGATCGGCCTGCAAACTGAATTCGCACTGGATGCTCGGCGACCCTTCGATGACCACACGCCAGTTCGGCGTATCTGCCGCTGCCCGCCAGTCACCGCCGATATCGAGCCGGGTGGTCTGTTCATTGATCAGTTGGTAGAAAGGTTCACCGCGGGAGAAAGCGGTAAAGGTCCAGCGCACGCCAGCGGCGGTGCCTTTTGCGACCTTCAGTCCGCTAGGTTCCAGAACCATGTCTTGCACTGAGCGGCCATACTCCTTGTTGGTCAGGCGCAGGTCATCCATCGGTATGCCTAGCCCCAGCGCGACGATGCGGGCAGACTGGGCAATGCCCCACATCCAGAGTTTGTCGACTTCAGCAGGTTCCGCCTTGGGATCGAATGCCGAGTCCGGTACTGGCTGACCAATGCCAACGAACTGGCCCAACTGAATCGCCGAGGGGTAGTGGGGCACGAAGTTTCTTTGGAAGGCTCTGATCATGCGAATGTTGGTGGAGTAACCCGTACAGAAGAGGGGTAATACATCGCTTATCAGGCCAGGAATATTGCCTCCGGCCATCAGCGCGGCTCCCCCTTCTTCGGCGGCGCTCTGCAGCATCTGGTATTCCGGTGCGCTCGGTAGGTGCCATCCGCCGATATTCGAATAGACACCCGTACCGGCGCGCAGAAATCTGGCGATTACTTCCGGCTGCCAGGTCAGGCCATGCCAGGCGGCGACGTCGGCCTGCAAGGCCACCAATGCCTCCACATCGCGGGTCGCCTTCACTCCGACCGGCTCGATACCAACGATGTCCCCGACATCCTTACCTTCCTTGTCGCTGTTATGCACTAGCACACCAACCAGTTCAAAGGCTGGGTTCTTCACTACCAGGCGAGCTACTTCACTACCGACACTGCCCGTATAACAAACGACTATGCGCAAAGGCATGGGTCTATTCCTCTTCTATTGTGAATCAGGGGCGTACATGACTGCGTTGGGCGAATGACCATCTACGCTGACCCGGCGGTAAGTGAATAACCAGCGTCCTTCAAGCAGCGCCAAGCGGTCGGTATACCGTCCCCAGTGATCCCACCCGCTGGGGCCTGCCACGGCGAAATAGGACCAGCAGCGCGCCTCGGTAGGGCTGGTCAGCTCTATCCGAATACTGGAAACATGATGCGAGAAGCGGCCACCAGCCTGGCGGCGGCGCTCCAACTGCGCGGGGCTGGCACCGAAGGCCTGGAGTATGCCTGCGCGTATGGCTTCCCGACCTTCGTAGGTGCCGATGCCCTTGAGATCGAGCACGCCATTGAGAGCAAAGGTGGCAAGGTATCCTTCGTAGTCAGCGTTATCTCCGCACCAGTTGTAGGTGGCCAGCGTATTGCGGATCGCTTCATGGGCTCGGCCGTCCGTTTCATTCATTATCTGGTCTCCAGTAGCTGTTGCCGTGACAACGAGTTCGTAGCAGGGTAGGAAGCCCTTCAGATTATAAATAATGATCAGTCAGTTATACTTTGTATAGTGTTTTCCCTGTGATAGTTCGGGTGTGCTTGATGGGTGGCCACGTTAGACTGATCGGATTGCCGGCCAGGGCAATGGGAGTCTTATTGAAAATAAATGACAATTAGTTGTCATAATGGAAAATGGGTGTCATATTGTGAGCATGCAATCTGAAGATGCTGGTTTGTTGCCGACCTTTGATCGCTCGGTGCACAGCGAGTCGGGGGCACGTATCGCCGAGCTGGTGGACGAGATACTGCGTCTGCATGGCCGGGTAATGAGTTCCCGCAAACCTTCGATACTGGGTAACTCCACGCAGGCCATTGTTCTGGCTTCGGTGGTGCTGGCGTTGGAGCCTCCTACCGTGGCACGTATTGCCCGAAGTCTTGGCTACACCCGGCAGGCCATTCAGAAGACCGCAGATCTGATGGTCGGCGAAGGCTATGTGGTGTATGCGGACAACCCGCACCACAAGCGCTCTCGGCAGCTGCTTGCGACCGAAAAGGGCCGGCGCGTCTACGAGCAGGTCAATCGGGAGAGTGCCGAATGGACCGAGCATGTCGCCCAGGGTCTTGATGCGCCGGTACTGCTTCAGACCCTGGAGGTGCTGCGCCAAGTACGGCGGAACCTGGAAGGCTACTCGGATAATGCCGGGGCTTCGCCGAAGGGAGATCATTCATGACATGAGTTCCTGAGTGTCTCTCTGGCATGTGGTTGATCAGTCACGATGTGATCTGAACTTTATGCACAAAACAAGAGAGACAGAAATGACTCAGGATCTTCCTACTTTTGACGGGCTGCTCGACTGGCCAGCGCTGAATGACTGGCTGATGGCTGGCTCGCTACCTGGCAGCGGCCCGGTCACTGGCGTAGAGCAGTTGACCGGTGGTTCGCAGAATAATCTGTTTCTATTGCAGCGGGGTGACCAGCACTTCGTGCTGCGCCGCCCGCCCCGTCACCTGCGACCAACCAGCAACCAGACCATGTTGCGCGAGGCCCGCGTACTGGGTGCCCTGGCTGGAAGTGATGTGCCGCATCCTGCCTTGCTCGGTCTCTGCGATGACCTATCGGTGATCGGCGTGAACTTTTTCCTGATGGAACCGCTTGAGGGTTTTTCCCCTGCCGGGCTACTCCAGGGCCGCTACGCCACGGATTCAAGCTGGCGCCATCGTATGGGCGAGGAATTCGTAAAGGCTGCCGCGGCGCTGGCAGCGGTCGATTACCAGGCCGTCGGCCTCGACGATTTCGGTAGGCCCGCCAACTGGCACGCCCGGCAGGTAGAGCGCTGGCGCTCGCAACTGGATGGGTATCGCGACGTTCCCGGTTACGCCGCCGAACCCCCTCTGCCATACGTGGATGAAACCGGTCGCTGGCTGACCGACAACATACCGGCGGGCGGCCGCATCGGCATCATTCATGGCGACTTTCAATGGCCGAATGTCATGTTCTCTCTCGAGTCTCCGCGAATTTCCGGGTTGATCGACTGGGAACTGTCCACACTCGGTGATCCCTTGCTGGATCTGGCCTGGGTACTGACCTCCTGGCGTGAAGAGGACGACCCGAGCGAGGGAGGAGCCAGCGGTGGGCCGATAGTCCAGCCCTGGGATGGTTTCATGACGCGTGCCGAGCTGATTTCCCTATATGGCGAGCTGAGCGGACGCGACATGAGCTCGATGCCGTGGTTCTTCGTGCTGGCCTGCTACAAGCTGGCCTGCCTGCTGGAGGGGACCTATGCACGATCCCTCGCCGGCAAGGCGCCGAAGGAAATGGGCCTCTACCTTCACAACTATGCGCTCTGGCTGATGGCCAAGGCCAGACAGCTGATCGCCAGCGCATGAGCCGGCAATTCTGACACCTGACACATGCATGGAGAACGACACGATGTGGGATTTTTCGACTGACCCCGAGTTTCAGGCCAAGCTGGAGTGGATCGATCGCTTTCTGGTCGAGGAAGTGGAGCCGCTGGATGTGCTTTATCCATCCGTCAGTGTGGTCTATGACACTCGCCACAGCATCTCGCGCGCCATCCTCAAACCGCTGCAGGACGAGGTCAAGCGCCAAGGGTTGTGGGCCTGTCATCTGGGGCCCGAACTGGGCGGAGAAGGTTATGGGCAGGTAGCCCTGGCGCTTATGAACGAGCGGCTGGGCCGTTCGCTCTGGGCGCCGACTGTATTCGGAACCGCGGCACCGGATACCGGCAATGCCGAGATTCTCGCCATGTTCGGCACCCAGGAACAGAAGGACAAATACCTTCAGCCACTACTTGATGGCGACATCGTTTCCTGCTTTTCCATGACCGAACCGCAGGGCGGGGCTGACCCACGAGTATTTACCACCAATGCACGGCGCGAGGGTGACCATTGGGTTATCAGCGGTGAGAAGTGGTATTCGTCCAACGCGCGTTACGCCGAATTCCTGCTGGTGCTGGCGGTAACCGACCCGGATGCGCCGATCCAGAAACGCATGTCCATGTTCATCGTGCCGAAGGAGTCGCCCGGGCTGGAAATCATCCGCAATGTACCGCACATGGGTGAGCGGCTGGAGATGGACGAGGCCACCGAGGGCTATCTTCGTTACAACGATGTGCGCGTACCACTCGATCACATGCTCGGCGAGGCCGGTGGCGGATTCGCTGTCGCCCAGGCACGTCTCGGCGGCGGGCGGGTGCACCATGCCATGCGCATCGTCGGCCAGTGTCAGCGAGCCCTGGACATGATGTGTGAGAGAGCATTGAGCCGGTACACGCAGGGTACTCGGCTGGCGGATCTGGGTACGGTGAAAACCATGATCGCCGACAGCCAGATAGAGCTCGAGCAGTTTCGTCTGCTGGTCATGAAGACCGCCTGGCTCATCGACCAGAGCCATGGAGACCCACGCAAGGCGCGTGCACACATCGCAATGGTCAAGGTAGGAATGGCCAAGATTTACCACGATATTGTTCAGCGGGCGCTGCACATGCATGGCTCGCTGGGAGCGACCTTCGAGACGCCGCTGGCCTATATGTGGATCAACGTACCGACCTTCGGTCTTGCGGACGGCCCTACTGAAGTACACCGGGTGACCGTGGCCAAGGAACTGTTGCGTAATTACAAACCGGCTGAGGGACTGTTCCCTAGTGAGCATCTGCCGCCGAAGATCGCTGCCGCACGGGCACGTTACGCCCTTATTCTCGATGACCAGACTGCTGGAGAACGGCCATGAGCGATGCATTCGATAAGCAAGCGCTGTTCGATCTGAGCGGTAAAGTAGTGCTGGTGACCGGTGGTAGTCGCGGTCTGGGTTACCAGATGGTCCGAGCCTTCGCCGCCCATGGTGCCGATGTGATCATCGCCAGTCGCAAGCTGGAGGCCTGCGAAGCAGTGGCTGAGGAAGTGCGTGCCCTGGGACGACGGTCTCTCGCCGTTGCCTGTCATGCCGGCAAGTGGGAGGAGGTCGAGCGTCTGGCGGAAGTGGCCTACGCCGAATTTGGCCGGGTCGACGTGCTGGTGAACAACGCCGGGATGTCACCGGCGGTAGCGAGCCATGAAGTAACCGAGGAACTGTTCGACAAGGTCATCGGGCTCAACTTCAAGGGCCCGTTCCGTCTGGCGGCGATCATTGCCCAGCGCATGGCGCAGGGCGAGGGTGGCTCCATCATCAATATCAGCAGCACTGGCGGTATCCGTCCGTCGCCGATGATAGTGCCATACGCCGGGGCGAAGGCCGCGCTGAATGCCATGAGCGTTGGCTTGGCCCAGGAGTACGGACCCAGGGTTCGGATCAATACCATATCGGCCGGCCCCTTCCTCACCGACATCGCCAAGGCCTGGACCGAGGAGATGCGCGAGAAGTCCGCCAGTGCACTGGGCCGGCCTGGCCGGCCGGAAGAAATCATCACCACTGCCCTGTACCTGGCCAGTCCTTACTCCAGCTATACCAGCGGGTCGCTGATCAAGGTGGACGGCGGTATGCCCTGAAGGGTGCGAAACCGGTTTTTGACAACCCGACAACAATAATCAAGAGGCCATCGCTATGCAGCTTGCTGGCAAGAATATCATCGTTACCGGCGGTGCACGCGGTATTGGCGCCGTCGTTGCCTGGGCCTACGCTGCGGAGGGCGCCCGGGTGGTTGTGCTGGATGTGCTGGATGATGAAGGCACGACAGTTGTCGCCGCCATCAATGCTCGGCACCCTGACAGTGCCCGGTATCTGTCTTGCAATATTGCCGATGAGGCTCAGGTCCGCGCGGCTTTTGCCCAGGCGTGTGACTGGCTGGGTGGGTTGGATGTGCTGGCTAATATCGCCGGTGTTGAACGCACCGCTCCGGCGGAGGCCATCGGCCAGGCCGACTGGGACCTGATTTTCGACGTCAATGTCCGTGGCACCCTGCATACCAACCAGGCCGCCTTCCCATATCTGCGCGAACACGGTGGCAGAATCATCAATTTCGGCTCGGCCGCCGGCATCAATGGCATGCCGAACGCGGCTCATTATGCCGCTTCCAAGGGTGCAGTCCTGGCCTGGACTCGTACGCTTGCCCAGGAATGGGCCAAATACCGGATTACCGTCAATGCCGTAGCACCGATGATGTGGACGCCCATGTATGACGCCCACCGGGCAAAGATGAACGCTGATGAGCTGGCGGCCCATGACCAACTACTGAACCGGGTGATTCCACTGGGTGGAAAACTGGGTGACGCCGAACGGGATCTGGCGCCGTTCATGACTTTTCTCGCCAGCGACGGATCGGGTTTCATTACCGGCCAGACCCTCTGTGTCGACGGTGGTACCGTACCGGCCCGTTAACCCCGACATGCCACAACGGCGATAGTCAGGAGCACTCACTATGCAGTATCAGGTGAACAAAACAGCAGTGGTGACGGGCGCCGCCAGTGGTCTTGGTCTGGCCATGGCCAGAGCCTTCTGCCAGGAAGGCATGCGCGTGGTGTTGGCTGATCTGCCGGGCCCTGCGCTGGGGGAAGCGACGCGTAGCCTGAGCGACCAAGGTTTTGCGGTACTGGCGGTGGCGGTGGATGTGGCCGATGCAGCCTCGGTCGACGCGCTTGCCCGGCACAGCATCGCGCATTTTGGCCGTGTGGATGTGCTGTGCAATAACGCCGGAATTGCTGGCGACCTGCCCCGGGAAAGCTGGGAGCACGATCTGGCCAACTGGCAGCGTGTGCTCGATGTGAACCTGATGGGAGTAATCCATGGCATTCACAGTTTCATCCCGTTGATGCTCGGGCAGGCCGGTGGCGGTCATGTGATCAATACCGCTTCGATGGGTGGACTTGTGGCTCTACCGTATCTCGCCCCCTACGCAGCGGCGAAAGCGGCATTGATAGCCCTTTCCGAGTCATTGGAGTTGGAGCTGCAGGCCCTGGGGGCGAATATCGGTGTATCGGTGCTGTGTCCGGGGATGGTGCAAACGGGGCTAACCCGCCCTGGCCGGGATCATCCTGACTGTACCGCCGCGCGACCCTCGGCTCCTGCCCAAGTGTTCTATCACGGTACGCAAAAAGCGGCACGTCAGGCGACCGTTTCCGCAGACAGTGTCGCCCGGAAAGTGATCGAAGGTATGCGCAACGGGCAGTTTTTCATTCTCAGTCACGAAGGTACGCTCGCCACAGCGCAGAAGCGTTGGCAGCGCCTTCAGGACAATTTCACTCTTCACAGGAGCTGTAGCATGACTCTCCCACTGAGTGACCAGGCACTGCCAGGCTGGACAGTCGGCGAATCCGACACCATCAACGACGTGGTGCGTCGCGCGGCCCGCGATTTCGGCGATCAGCCATTCCTCGACGTGCTGGGCGAGATTCACAGCTTCGCTGATATCCAGCGTGAAGCATGTCGCTTGGCCAATGGCCTGGCCCGGTTGGGCGTGGTCAAGGGGCAGACAGTCGTCACCATTCTCGACAACAACTCCGATGCGGTGCTGCTCTGGTTCGCCCTGAACAAGCTGGGCGCGATCAGCGTGCCGGTCAATACCGCGTTCAAGGGCGAATTCCTGCGTCACCAACTCGCTGATGCCAACGCGGTGGTGGTGATAGCGGAGACGGCCTATGTCGAGCGTATCGGTCTTATCGCCGAGCAATTGCCAGATTTACGTCATGTCGTGCATCGCGGCGCGGCGCCCGAAGGCAGTCTGGGCGACAAGATATTGGTCCCACTGGAGGATGTTCGCAGCGAAGACGCCAGCGATCCGCAGATTCATGTAGGGCCGGGTGACCTAGCCATGCTCATCTATACCGGCGGCACCACGGGACCGTCCAAGGGCTGCATGATCAGCCACAATTACGCTTGCAACGAGGCACGGCAGATTCTCGTCTGTCACGGCCGTACACGTGATTCGATTACCTGGACGCCGCTGCCGCTGTTCCACCTCAATGCCACGGTAACCACTGTACTGTGTAATCTGATGATAGGGGCGCGGGTGGTTATCTATCCGCGCTTTTCCGTATCCGGCTTCTGGCCGGATATCGAGCGCAGTGGTGCCAATGAGGCCAATCTGCTTGCCTCCATAGCACCGCTGTTGGCCGATGCGCCGGACAACGAGGCGATGAAACGCTGCTACGGCCAGTTGAACAAGGTATACAGCGCGCCCTTCCCGCCGGAGTTGCAGCAGCGCTGGCGTGATCGTTTTGGTGTTAGACACACCGTTGGCGGTGCCGGCTTCGGTCTGACCGAATGTGCCATCGTTACCATGCTGCCCTTCGGTGAACCGGACAAGCCTAACTGTGCCGGTCGGCGCTGTGATTCCTTCGATATCCGCGTGGTGGACGACAACGACGTCGAGCTGCCTTATGGTACCCCCGGCGAACTCATAGTCCGCCCGCTCAAACCGCATGTGATGTTCGAGGGCTACTGGAACCGCCCGGCGGATACGCTGAAGGTCATGCGCAACATGTGGTTCCATACGGGTGACATTGGCAAGATCGATGAAGACGGTTTTTTCTTTTTCCTCGATCGCAAGAAGGACTACCTGCGCCGTGGTGGTGAAAATATCTCCAGTTACGAGATGGAGAAAACTTTCACCGCACATCCGGAAATTGCAGAGGTTGCCGTGCATGCGGTGTTTTCGGAACTGTCGGAGGATGAAGTCAAGGTCACCTTGGTGCTGCGGCCGGATGCCCGGCTTGATGAAGAAGAACTCTGCCGCTGGGCGATAGAGCGTGTGCCCTACTATGCGGTGCCACGTTTTATCGAGTTCCGTCATGAACTGCCGCGTAGCCCGGTGGGGCGCATTCTCAAGTACAACTTGCGTGATGAGGGGGTGACGGACAGCACTTGGGACAGGATCAAGGCTGGCATCACGTTCGACAAGCGCTGATATGTGGAGGAAAAAGCGTTAGCGTCCACTCCACTCGGGTTTGCGCTTTTCCTGAAACGCGCGGACGCCGATCAGCATGTCCTCGGACTGTGCCAGCCGGCGGCTGGCGGCAGCGCTTCTGGCTCGCAGCTCCAGTTCGGTGAAGTCGAGAGCCTGGCGGGCAATGAGCAGGGTTTCGCTGACGGCCAGTGGCGCGTTGTCGGCAATCTGACGCGCCAGTGCAAGGGCCTGCGCCAGCACCTCATCATCCGCCACTACGCTGTTCACCAGGCCCAGCGTAGCGGCCCGGTTCGCCTCAAGCCGGTTGCCGGTCAGCAACAGCTCCATGGCTATGGCCGGGGCAATGCGCCGGGCCAGACGATAAGCTCCGGCTGCGCCGGCGATCATGCCGCGCTTGACCTCTGGCAGGCAGAAGCTGGCGTTCTGGCCGGCGATGATCATGTCGCAGGCCAGTGCCAACTCGGCACCACCGCCCATGGCCATACCGCGAACGGCAGCGATCCACGGCTTGCGGCGCTGGGCATGAATAAGGCCGCCCATACCCGCTGCATGCTCGGCAATCTGCTCACCGATACCAGCCGCTATGTCGTCAAGGTCTGCGCCTGCCGAAAAGGCCGTGGCCCCGGCGCCATTGAGGATGACAACCCGTATTGCCCGATTGTTCTCGGTATTTTCGACATGCGCCGCCAGGGCGCGCGAAACGCTGACGTTGATCGCATTGCGTTTTTCTGGACGGTTCAGGGTAATCAGGGCGATGCAGCCATCGATTTCCTCGTACAGCACTTCATTGGTCATCATCGGTATCCGTGTGAACGTCAGGTTGCCGGTATCGTGCGCGAGCGCCGCGCATAGTAAAGGGGGGTGAATATAAATAACATTATGACATTTATTGGGAGGCGTCTCAGCACCATGCCGCCTGTCGTACCATGCTATGTCTGTCCTCCCCATAGGGGATTTATCCGTAGGATATTCTTAAAAGCTGACAAAGTGTTTGTTATTTGCTCATTGAAAGGTTAAAAATACATCCAAATAGAAATAAAAATGACGGGGTAATGTTATGTCCAAAGTAGCTGTCAAAACCAGAACCTCCATGGCTATCGATCTGGCAGAGTTCCGGCAGGGCTGGCGGGTACTGGTGTTGGCCCTGATCGGCATAGGCACTTCGGTCAGCGTGGCTCCACTGTATGCCTTTGGCACCATGGTGGTCCCCATGCAGGAGGCCTTTGGCTGGTCCCGAGGGGAGGTTCAGTCCTCCATCGCCTTCCTGTTTGCCAGCTCGGTCATCGCCATCCAGTTCACTGGCTGGCTGAACAAACGCTATGGGTTGCGGCCGGTCGCATTGGTTTCGCTGGTGACCTTGCCGATAGGTTATCTGGCGATGACGTTGAACACCGGCTCCATAATCCAGCTGTATGCGGGTTACGCCATGCTGGCCTTTGCCGGCCTGGGAACGCTTCAGGTAACCTGGACTCACTTCGTCAACCTCTGGTTCGACAAGAACCGTGGCCTGGCGCTGGCCATCATTCTCTGCGGCACCGGATTATCGGGCTTGGTGATGCCGCCATTGCTGACCTGGGCCATGGAACTATGGGGCTGGCGGGCGGGCTTCTGGGTGCTGGCGATCTTGCCGGTGGCGCTGACATTTCCTATGTCCCTGTTCTGGCTGACCTCATCTGGCCCGGTCGGCCATTCCCGTACGTCAGATGCGAATGCTGCGAAGGCTGTGGCGCTGCCAGGCATGCTTTTGCCTGAGGTTTTTCGTTCGAGAAAGTTCTGGCTGTGCAATTTCGCCCTGGTGTTCTTCGTCATCGCCATGATCGGCATGCTGACCAATGCGGTGCCGATGATGCGCGACAATGGTCTTAGTGCCGGGGAGGCTGCTGCCACCTTCAGTGTGTACGGTATCTCGCTGGTTATTGGGCGCGTTCTGGTTGGCTACCTGATTGATCGTCTGTGGGCTCCGGGTGTGGCGTTCGTAGTGATGTTCCTGCCTGCGATCGGCTGCATCATCTTTTTCTCGGTCGAAACCTATATTCCTCTGCTGATGCTGGCCGCCATGCTGATCGGTGTCGGTGCTGGCGCGGAAATGGACATCGCCGCGTTCATGATGGCGCGTTATTTCGGTATGCGTGACTACAGTCGCGTGTTCGCGTTGCATATGGGGTTCATCAGTCTTGGCAGTACGCTGGCGCCGATCCTCTTCGCCGTGATGTATGACAGCACCGGATCCTATGCCGCCATGCTGACCTTCTGCACCATCAGCTTCGCGGTCAGTGCCTGTTTGCTGCTGACCATGGGGCGTTACCCCAACTTCTCGCCCGTGCCCTCTCCATTGGACATGGCCGGCCAGGCGGCGAACAGTATCGATAATGCCGCGGTAGCGGGGGAGCGCTGATGAACACATCGAACAGTTCGGAGCAACCAGCTTTTCTTGCCAGCCTGAAAGCGGATGAGGGTCTGGATCCGCTGATGGACCACCTGAAGATCTATGGGGCGCCCAGCTTCGACGAGCAGGGCGCTGGTATTGAACTGCGGCTCGAAGCCTGCCATATGAACGGCGGGCAGAGCGCTCATGGTGGTCTGATCATGATGTTGCTGGATGTCGTCATGGCATGCAGTACGTCGAGGGACGGGCGCCATTGTGTGACGGTTGAACTGAAGTGCAACTTCATGAAGCCGGGTGGCAGGGTGGGAGACCTCTTGTGCGCCAAAGGCATCGTGCGGGCCACCACCAGAAGCCTGGCCTTTTGCGACGGCGAGGTTCGCAATGAGGCGGGCGAACTGCTGGCAACGGCGTCCGGGACGTTCAAGTACGTCAGGCCTTCGCTCCCGCTGGATCAGCAACCAATCAAGGCATGACGAAACGGGGCCGTGATATGGACTTGCGACTGGAAGGCAAGACCGCACTGGTCACCGGAAGCAGTGCCGGAATCGGTGTTGGCATCGCTCGTATGCTGGCAGCTGAAGGCGCTCTGGTAGTGATACATGGGCGTAACCTCGAACGTGCCCAGGGCGTGGCTGCGGAAATACGCCAACAGGGAGGCCGTTGCGCAGTGGCCTGTGGTGATCTGGCCGATCAGGCTGGGGTGGATCAGGTGGCGGAAGTTGCGCTGAAGGTATCTGGCGGTATCGATATCCTGGTCAACAATGCCGGCGGCAGTCCCGAGAGCGTTGATCCGAGCTGGTTCTCCACCTGCACCGACACTTGGCTGGATACCTATCAGGCGAATGTGCTGGCCGCCATGCGCCTGATCCAGACTCTGGTTCCGGGTATGCGCGAGCGCGGCTGGGGTAGGGTGATCAACATAAGCACCGCTGCGGCCATTACCCCTACCTCGGCCCAGCCTGACTATGCGGCAGCCAAAGCGGCCATGCTGAGCATGTCACTGAGCCTGTCCAAGGCGCTCAGCGGAACGGGAGTCACCAGTAATGCCATTTCCCCCGGCATGATCCGGACCGCAGGGCTGAATACCTTTCTGGCCAATTTCGCCGCCAAGCGTGGCTGGGGCAACGATCTCACCAGAGCTGAGGCATACGTTCTCAAGGGTGCCGGCCAGACCGTCGCCAAGGTGGGAGAAGTGGAAGACATTGCCTATATGGTCACCATACTGGCCAGCCCCCGTGCTGATTTCATAAATGGGGCCAACATGCATGTTGATGGAGGTATTTCGCCTTCGCTGCATTAAGGTTCGTAGCCCCGAAAAGTATCGCTCAATGATGGGCCCTGGCCGGAGCTGGAAAAGATTCTGCTTCAGGAGTTCATCCCACTTGGCGAAAAGGCTTAATGGCCATGTCAACTAAGTACCATAAGATCAGCCCTCTACTCGGAGTGCTGGCCGACCCACTGCGTCAGCACATCATCAGCCTGCTCGCTGAAGGTGCTCGATCAGTATCCATGCTGGCTGCCGCCACACCGGTTTCAGCATCGGCGGTATCCCAGCATCTTCGGCTGCTGAAGGAGCACGGACTGATCACCGACTGCAAGGCAGGTCGTCAGCGCATCTACAGCCTTTGCCCACAGGCGTTTGACGCCTTGGCGCTGCGCCTGCTTGCAGTGCGTGATCGGGCGCTGGCTGCTGAGGCTCTGGCAAGCAGCAATGACACCACGGAGTTCGATCAGATCGATTATTCTCTGGAGCAGTGGGCTGAGAGATGGGTGGAGGTGGATCCGCTGACGATCGGCATCATCGTGCGTATGCGCCTGGTCGCTCGTGATCTGGAAAGGCTGTCACGACGCTCGGCGGCACGTTTTGGGCTGAACTCCGCCCAGGTGCTCCTGCTGGCAACTCTGGACCGCCCGGAGGCGCCGTCAGAGTGCAGCCTGACCGAACTGGCCAGAATCTGTCATATCTCCTTGCCGGCGACAGCACGTCATATCGAGCAGTGCAAGCAGGACGGGCTGATCCTGTGCCGTCAGGATGAATACGACGGACGCATCCAGCTCATACGTCTTACCACCCAGGGGCGTGACTTGATACACCAGGTTCTGCGCCAGCAGCGCCTGCAGGATCACACTCCGGTTTATACCCTGCCCGCCAGTGACCGGCTGCAGCTGGCCAGAATCCTGCGCCAGTTGCTGCCGGCTCTGCATCTGGCTATCGGCAGCAACTCCTGAGCAATAACACCGGAAACATTAGCCGCCACTAATGCAATATCGCGTGCTGAATACGCAATATATTGATTTTACTTGATAAAATAATAATACAAAGGGCTATGGAGAGTCATTGACAGCTATCTCGTACCGGCATTTAATAACTAACTATTAGTCATTTAATGCATGCAAAGTGTATTGCATAACAAAAGAGGTCACCCCCATGCATCTGTCGCTCTCATCAAAACCCACCGGTTGGTTCCATATTGGCTGGAGCGCCGAGATTCCGCCTAAAGGTGTCAAGCCGATGAAGTATTTCGGCCAGGATCTGGTGGCCTTTCGCAGTGAAGACGGTGAACTGGCTGTGCTCGATGCACACTGCCATCATATGGGAGCCCACCTGGGCTATGGTGGAAAGGTCGAAGGCCGATGTATTGCCTGCCCCTATCATGGCTGGCAATGGAATACCGATGGCGAGAACATCTTGATTCCCTATCAGGACCACCCGGTACGCAAGAAGCTGCGTAAATGGCATGTAGTGGAAAAGCACGAACTGATCTTTCTCTGGCATGACCCGGCCGGAGGCCCTCCGCGTGAAGGGTGGGAGATTCCGGATATATTTGCCTTTGAAGGTGAAGGTTTTGAGGGCATGGCTGCCAGCTCGGACGATTTCTATCCTTGCTATCCTCATGCAGTAGTCGACAAGCCGGACGAAGCCATTCACCCGCAGCTTATTCAGGAAAACGCTGCCGATTGCATGCATTTCCGCTATACCCATGGCGCGCCGGAAGATCCGGAAATGCTCTGGTTTCGGACCAACGGACCATACTGGCATTCATCCATTGGATTCAAGTCCAAACGTACCAAGCAGGTAGCGTTGCGAACCCTGCAAAAGAACTTCGGCGTTGGTCTGGCCTTTGCTGTCTTTGATGGGCGTGCGCCTTATCGGTTGGTACTCTCGGCTACACCGATCGACGACACTTTGTCCTACCTTCGTGTCAGCTACTGGTTTCCAAAGGCTCCTGGCGCCCCGGCCGAGATGCCCCAGGATATACGTGCCTTCGACGTTGAGGAGCTCTTTGAAGAGGATGCACGCATCTGGCGTCATCAGAAATTTGTTCAGCGGCCGATATTCGCGCGTCAGGATGTGGCGGCCTACAGTACCCTGCGTACCTGGTGTGCACAGTTCTATGAGGCTCCGGAAGAGCAGGGTGTGATTCCGCTGACTCAGGAGGATCATGCCTGACAGACAAGCGTCAACGGATATACCAACAGTGCTGGGCCTGTCGCCCATCACCTGGCAAATGATCAGGCCAGACAGACCCTCCGCAGGGCAGCCTGCGTCAGGCTGTGATAGCATCGGGCATTCCCGGAATGCTAGCCATAATGAGGTAACACGTGACCGTCAAAGGCCGGCCGCGCAAGAAAATTGAAAAGTTGTTGCTGGAAGCCGCGGCCACCGAGTTCCTCGAGAAAGGCTATATGGCGGCCAATCTGGATCATATCGTGGCCGCAGCCGGTACCACCAAGCCTGCTTTTTACCGTCGTTATTCAGGCAAGCTCGCCCTGTTCGAGGCGGTGCTGGAGCACCTGGCTCTTGAGTTTCAGCTGGATCTGGACTTTCTCGGCGACACTCAACGTGCGCCCGCCGACACGCTCTATGAACTCGCCGGTATCTTCTATCATCGCCTAGGGTCGCCCCGGGTCATGGCAATGTCCCGGCTAGGGGTTGCCGAAAGCAACCACTTCCCGGAACTCATCCTGCGCTTTCGGCAGGGTGTGATGGCGGGTTTCATCGGCAAGGTGACCGAGTACCTGGGCTGCATTGACGAGCAAGGTGTGGTCACCATAACCGATACGCTGGTCGCGGCGATCAATTTCCTCACCTTGTCGGGTCGCGTCCATGAGCGTCTGATGGGTGTCGAGCTTCGCGCCGAACAGGTTGAGCCCTATCTGCGCGAAGTGGTCCGATTCTTCCTGGCCGGATATGGGCCAACGGCTGATCAGCCAACAGGATAGGTAATGACCTTTTCCTGCAGGTATTCCTTCAGCCAGTTGGGGCCGAGTTCGCGGCCGATGCCCGAGTGGCGGTATCCGCCAAAAGGCGCCCGCACATAAAACCCGCCGATGCCGCCATTGATTCCCACTCCGCCGGTACGCATGCGGCAGGCCAGGCGATAGGCCTCCGCCCGGTTTTCGGAAAACACGGCGCCATTCAGTCCGTAACGGGAGTCGTTCGCCATGCTGATGGCCTCGTCAGGGGTGTCAAAGCCGATCACCACGCCAACCGGGCCAAAGATCTCGTCCTGAGCCAGCGTGGATCGGTTGTCGACGCCATCGAACAATGTCGGCTCATAGAAAAAGCCCTTGTCTATGCCCGCTGGTCTGCGGCCCCCACAGACCAGCGTGGCGCCTTCATCCAGGCCCGCCTGGACATAGCGCTCGGTCCTTGCCCGGGCGCTTTCCCGAATAAGCGGGCCGACAAACACATTGGGATCCGCCGGGTTTCCTATCCTGAACCGGGACACAACGGCCTTTGCTGCCTCGACGAAGGCGGGTCGCAGGCTGTTGTGGACGATATAGCGTGTCAGCATGGCGCAGCCCTGACCGGCATGCAGCGAGAAGTTGAACGCTGCGATAGCCGCGGCTTTCATCAGGTCTGCATCCTCGCAGACGATCATGGCTGATTTGCCGCCCAGCTCCAGATGCAGTTTTTTCAACGTAGGTGCCGCCTGCGCCATGATCGCCGAGCCGACTGCGTCGGAACCGGTGAAGCTGATCATGTCCACTCTGGGATCGGAGGTCAGCAGGGCGCCGACTTCCGCATCGCCGGTGACGATATTGATCACCCCTGGGGGCAGGCCTGCCTCTTCGGCGAGTTTGCCGAGCAGCAGCGCAGAGAACGGCGTGAAAGGCGATGGTTTGAGAATCAGCGTGTTGCCTGCCAGCAGGGCGGGAACGGCTTTGACCACGTTCAGGAGGAACGGATAATTGTAGGGGGTAATGCCCAGCACCACACCAAAGGCATCCTGTACCGTGACGCCCGATGCGATATGGTCCGGTGCGGAGGGGTCGAATATGTTCTTCTTGAAGGACACCGGCAGTGCATCGGGAGCCAGGTTTTCGGCCAGTTCCAAAGCATAGTCGGTGGCCTCCAGGGCGCCCTGGAACTGGGCGATATGGAGGACCGCCTGGGTCGCACCGGCTTCGGCGACGAGCAGGGCGCTGATCTGCTCGGCATGGTGCTGAATGGCGTCGCGCAGACGGCTGATATGGCTAACCCTTTCCTTCATGCTCAGGCCCGGCCATGGACCTTTATCAAAGGCCTCTCTCGCTGCGGCCAGCGCATCCTCGATATTGTTTTTTCCGCCCACTGGCGCCTCGCCGATGGAGTCTTCCGTCGCCGGATTGATAATGGGTTCAAGTCCATCATCGGGAGTGACCCACTGGCCACCGATGTATAGCTGATCGATATCGGTAAAAGGTACGCTCATGGGATTGGCTCCTGTTTGTCAGCCTGGATGAGTTCAGCGGCCCGCATGGCGAGCACCATGGTGGCGGCGTTGGTATTACCGGAAATCAGGGTCGGCATGATCGAGCTGTCCACCACGCGCAGCCCTCGAACGCCACGTACTCGCAGCCTGGTATCGACCACCGACTGGCTGTCACTGCCCATCCGGCAGGTGCCGGATACGTGATAGGCGGTTTGCCCAAGCTGCTGGTAGGCCGTAATTATCTGTTCATCGGTTTCGACCGCCATGCCAGGCCGGGTTTCCTCGATAATGAAGTCCTTCAGGGCTGGCTGGCTGGCAAAGGTCCGAATCCAGCGAAGGAGGGCGACAGCGCCTGCGCGGTCCTTTTTATCCGTCAGAAAGTTTGCCTGAATTGCTGGCGCCGCCGCCGGGTCGGCAGAGGTGATCTGCATATGACCGCGGCTCTCGGGTCGCATCAGGTAGCCGCCGATGGTGATGCCGGGCCAGGGCTCGAGTATGGCCGCGCCGGCTTTTTTCTGGAGGGAAAACAGGCTCACCGATATCTGCGCATCGGCCCTGTCCAAACCGGAGCTGGTTTTGATATAGCCGCCCAGTTCGTTGGCAGCATGGGTCATCGGACCCTTGCGCTGGAACCAGTATTCCAGTACTGCGCGCAGCAGCGGCAGTCCGCCGAAGCGGTGGTTGAGGCTGCCCTGAACAACACGATGCTGAGTAGCCAGATAACAATGTTCACGCAGGTTGCGTCCTACCTCGGGTGCATCCTGAATGACGGCTATAGCATGCTGGTTGAGCAGCGCTGCCGGGCCTACCCCAGAAAGCTGAAGTAGCTTGGGAGTCTGGATGGCGCCGCCACAGATAATGATCTCCTGGCGGGCGCTGACCCGTTGCTCGCCGACATTCTGCTGCAATGTCACCGCGCAGGCCTTGCCGTCAGTGAAGTGAATTCGTGTGGCTTGCGTCTGCGTCCATACATGGAGGTTGGGCCGGTTCCTAACCGGAGAGAGAAACGCTCTTGCCGCGCTGCAACGCTCTCCGCCACTAATGGTGCGGGGGTAATAGCCAAATGCGCCTTGGGTAGCCTGATCCGGGTCGTTGATGTCTGCCGGCGTGGCAACGCCTGCCTCCCGGGCGGCCTTGATCATGGCTTCACAGAAGGGGTCTCCGGATGGATGGACAGATATGTTCAGCGGACCCTTGTCACCTCGCCAACGCGAGGCGCCCAGCGTGTGGTTTTCCAGATCAACGAATAGCCGCCCAATCTCCGACCAGCCCCAGCCATCACAGCCCATGTCCTTCCAGGCATCGTAATCAGCCGGAACACCTCGTGAATACACCATGCCATTGACCGAGCTGGATCCACCGATAGCGCGGCCCTTGATCCAGGTCTCGCTTTCGAGCTCCGGTCCCCGCTCTACTTCATAACTCCAGACATGAGGGTTTCCGGGAATCAACAGCTTGCCTATTCCGCGTGGCATGCGGATTAGCGGGCTGCGGTCATCTGGGCCGGCCTCAACTAGCAGGACTCTGGTGGCCGGGTCGGCGCTCAGCCGGTTCGCCATGACACAGCCAGCCGAGCCGGCACCGATGATGATGTAATCGTAGACGGGGGACATGATTGAAGCCTGTTTTTATTTGTTACTATAAGGTAACGTAATTGAGGCGGCCTGTCGAGAGCCGAAGTAGCGTGTGCAGGTAACTCGCGCAGGAAAGGCCGTGGAGGGGAGGGAGTAAAGCCAGGTTCGCGTTCGGCGTTTTTCGCCATGCGGAATTGCTGTAGAGCCCGGGGACTCTACAGCCTTTTTTTCACTTTTAAGGTCTTGTGCCGTGCTCTAGCCGAGCATCTGTGCGCCGATCCGGGCTACCTGTGCGTCCTGGTCGGGTTTTACCCCCGAGACGCCGATCGCGCCAATGACTTCACCCTCATGGATCAGTGGAATGCCGCCTTCCAGGGTTCCGCTCAACGGAGCGGACAGAAAGGCATTGCGGCCACCATTGATCATGTCTTCGTAAATTTTCGATTCACGTCTGCCAAGAGCAGATGTGCGGGCTTTTTCCGTTGCGATATAGCTGCCGATTGGCGCACAGCCATCAAGACGTTCCAGGCCCAGGGGGTGCCCGCCATCGTCAACCACCGCGATACAAACCGACCAGGCATTGGTGACGGCTTCCTGACGTGCGGCCTCGATAATGCGTGATACCAGTTGGTGAGACAGTACGGCTTTGGTTTTCATGACGTGGCTCCTTGGGTCTGAAGGCTGCTATCCAGCAGTTCTATCCAGTGCTTGACTGGTGTGCGACTGGCGCTCTCCAGATGCATCTGGCAACCGATATTGGCTGTAGCGATGATGTCGGGGTTGCCGCTTTGCAGAGCGTCCAGTTTGTTGTCACGCAGTTGTGTTGACAGCTGCGGTTGGGTAATCGAGTAGGTGCCTGCAGAGCCGCAACAAAGATGGGCGTCCGGGACAGCTGTGAGCTGGTAGCCAAGATTCTGCAGCAGGCTTTCTACTGTCCCGCCGAGCTTTTGCGCGTGTTGCAGGGTGCAGGGGCAGTGGAACGCTAGACGCTGGCTGGTGGTGGGTTTGAGTTGCGAAAGGTCTTCTGAACCCAGAAGCTCGACGAGATCCATGGCCCGCTCGCTGACCAGCCTCGCCTTGTCCGCATAGGCAGGGTCGTTGCGTAGCAGGTGGCCGTATTCCTTGATGAATGCGCCGCAGCCGCTAGCCGTCTGGATGATGGCTTCGGCGCCCTGTTCAAGCACTGGCATCCAGGCGTCGATGTTGCGTCTCGCTCGTTCGAGGCCCTGCTCCTGTTCATTCAGGTGGTAATCGACTGCGCCGCAGCAGCCTGCTTCGCGGCATGGCGTTACGCTTATGCCCAGCCGGTCCAGCACCCTGGCGGTGGCGGAGTTGGTGTTCGGTGAAAGACTCTGCTGTACGCAGCCTTCCAGTAGCATGACGGTACGCGTGTGGCGGGCCGGTGGACGAGTGCCTGGCGCCGTTATGCTGGCGGGTACCTTGTTTTGCAGCGTTCCTGGAAGTAGCGGGCGCAGCATCTGCCCTGTGCGCAGGAGCGTGCCGAACAGCGCCGGTCGCGGCATGATGGTTTTCAGACTCCAGCGCAGCAAGCGTTGCGATGCTGGTCGCGGGATCTGGCGCTCGGCTTCGGCCCGGCCGATGTCGAGCAGCTTGTGGTATTCGACGCCGGACGGGCAGGTGGTTTCGCAGTTGCGACAGCTCAGGCAACGATCGAGGTGTTCCTGGGTGCTGGCGCTGACCGCTTCGCCTTCCAGCAGCTGCTTGATCAGATAGATCCGGCCGCGTGGACCGTCAAGCTCGTCGCCGGTCAACTGATAGGTGGGGCAGGTAGCATTGCAGAAGCCGCAATGCACGCAGGAGCGAAGCACCTTTTCCGCTTCGTCACTACGAGGGTTGAGGCGTGCGGCTGGACTCAGGTTGGTTTGCATTGCTGATCCTCAGGGCGCTGCATTAGAGCAGGCCCGGGTTGAAAATGCGTTGCGGATCGAGTTGTGTTTTTACCCGCTGATGCAGGCGCATCAGGCCCTCTGGCAGCGGATGAAAGGTCTCGATGCCTGGCCGTGGTGTGTAGCATGTCGCCGAGCCGCCGAGGCGTTTTGCCTGGGTTCGAATTTCCGCTGCCGGTGTGTCGCTTTTCAGCCAGCGCTGGGCGCCGCCCCAATCCAGCAGGACGTCACCGGGCAGATCGCCCCAGGGTGTGTTCGGCGGTACCGAGAGGCGCCATAGCGGTCGCAGGTCATTGAAGAACGGCAGTTGGTGTTCGCGCAGTGCCGTCCAGAACGCTGAATCTGCCTGTTCGCCGCCAAGCTGTTGGCTGGCCTGTCCGACCGAGGCAGTTCCACCTTCAAGGCGTATCCACAACGTAGTGCCATCATGGCAGGCGGCCGACAAGGGCAAGCCCTGGTGTTGCCAGTCACGTATGGACTGCAATGCCCGGTGGGCGTCCATTTCGAGCTTCAACGTGACCTGGCCGCGGGGAATGGGCAGAACTTTGAGTGATACCTCGGTCAGTACACCCAGGCAGCCGTAACTGCCGGTCATCAGCCGCGACGCGTCATAGCCAGCAACGTTCTTCATGACTTCGCCACCGAAACGCAGGTGCTTGCCCAGACCGGTAATCACCCGTGTGCCAAGAACGTAATCCCGCGCCGAGCCTGCCCAGGGGCGGCGCGGGCCTGACAGACCGGTGGCAATCATGCCGCCCACAGTGGCGGCAGGCCCAAAGAGGGGCGGTTCAAAAGGCAGCATCTGGTTCGAGGCTTCCAGCACTGCAATCAGATCGGTCATCCGGGTGCCGGCGCGAACGGAGACAACCAGTTCGCTGGGGTCATAGTTGACAATGCCGGTATGGCTGCCGATGTTCAGGCTGGCGCTTTGCTCGTCCCGCGGCAGAAAGGTTTTGCTGCCGCCACCCTTGATGCGTAGTGCTCGGCGCTGCGTCAGGGCGGTCTCTACCTGTTCCAGCAGGACGGCGCTGTGGTCGTTGGCGGCTATTTCCTTGCTCATCAGAACCGCTCCAGTTCGGGGAAGGGCAGGTGTCCGTGATGCACATGCATGGCGCCAAACTCGGCGCAACGCTGCAGGGTCGGGATGTTCTTGCCAGGGTTGAGTAGTTGCTCTGGGTCAAAGGCCCGCTTCAACGCATGGAAAAACAGGATTTCATCATTGTTGAACTGGGCGCACATCTGGTTGATCTTTTCCCGCCCGACACCATGCTCACCGGTGATGCTGCCGCCGACGGCGACGCAGAGTTCGAGGATCTTGCCGCCCAAGGCTTCAGCACGCTCCATTTCGTCGGGAATGTTGGCGTCGAACAGGATCAGCGGGTGCATGTTGCCATCGCCGGCATGGAATACGTTGGCTACCCGCAGACCATGCTCTTCCGCCAGATGGGCTATGCCTTCCAGCACATAGGCCAGCTCTCGCTTGGGGATGGTGCCATCCATACAGTAGTAGTCCGGCGACAGGCGGCCGACCGCCGGGAAGGCATTTTTGCGGCCTGCCCAGAAGCGCTGGCGTTCTGCGTCATCCTGTGCCAGGCGGATCGCGGTAGCGCCGGCCTGCTCGAGTACGGCGCCAACGCGTGCGCAATCGTCGTCGACGTCACCTTCGGCGCCATCCAGTTCGCACAGCAGAATGGCCGCTGCCTCGCGCGGGTAGCCAGCATGGATGAAGTCTTCAGCGGCGCGGATGGCGAGGTTGTCCATCATTTCCAATCCGGCGGGAATAACGCCGGCGGCGATAATGTCGGCCACCGCAGCTCCGGCCTTGCCGACGTCGTCAAAGCTGGCTAACAGCACCTTGGTGCAGGATGGCTTTGGTAACAGTTTGACGGTGACCTCGACGACGATACCGAGCATGCCTTCAGAGCCGGTGAACAGTGCCAGCAAATCCAGCCCCGGAGAGTCCAGGGCGTCGGAGCCCAGCGTCAGGAACTCGCCATCGACTGTGATGATGTCAACCTTGAGCAGATTGTGTACCGTCAGACCATATTTGAGACAGTGCACGCCGCCCGCATTTTCTGCCACATTGCCGCCGATGGAGCAGGCGATCTGCGACGAGGGGTCCGGGGCATAGTAAAGACCGTGAGGCGCTGCAGCCTGGGAAATGGCCAGGTTGCGAACACCGGGCTGGACTCTGGCAAAACCACCCTCCGGATTGACCTCGAGAATCCTGTTGAACTTGGCCATTACCAGCAGAATGCCCTTTTCCAGCGGCATGGCTCCACCTGAGAGGCCCGTTCCCGCGCCACGGGCAACAACCGGGACCTTGTGTTCAAGGGCTATCCGCATCAGCGCCTGGACCTGTTCGGTTCTGTCCGGCAGGGCTACCAGCAATGGGACGGTGCGGTAGGCGGATAGACCGTCACACTCGTAGGGTTTCAGGTCTTCATGCAGATGAAGAACCTGCATCTCTGGAATCGTTGTGGCGATTTCGTTCAGTAGCACCGTTTTGTCGACTGCGGCAATCCGGCCATCGACACGTTCATCGTACTGAATATTCATGAGCAATCGATCTCGTTTTAGCCGTGCCTGGAGTGAGATGGTGTCGCTGTATTTGCACATAATTGACTATGTGTCAGTTTACAGGGTAGTGTCATGCTCATCAACCAGCTTCATTTCCTTTCTGAAAACTCTGCTGAGAAGCTTTCCGGCCATGACATCAAACCCTACTCTATCGACCCGTACCTCGTTTCAGGACAGTGTAGTTGCATGGGCTGGTGACCATCTTGAATCGCTGCTTGAGCCGTTGCCGCTCGCGGCGCAACACTATTACTGTTCGGTACACGATGCCAACCTCAACGGCTTGGCGTTTGGCGGGCAATTGCTGGGCCAGGCGTTGATGGTTGCGCAACGAAACTGTGCTGATCTAGTGCCTTCAAGCCTGAATGTGCTCTTTGTCGAGGGTGCCACGGTTGACGTGCCAATAGAGTTTGAAGTGACGGAGCTTCAGCGTGGGCGGCGGTTTGCCCGGTATCAGGTAAGGGCCCGGCAGGGCGGCCGGATAGTGCTGGATGCTCATGGATCCTTTCAGGCCGACCTGGCGGGCTTCGAGCATGCCGTGTCCATGCCCCTGGGTATTGATCCGCCAGAATCACTGCTTTCCATGGACATGCTGCCGGATGAGCAAGGGCATGATTGGGCTAAGCACCAGAAGAGCTGTCTTGAGTTGCGTCTGGTCGATCAACTGCGGGGGCTTGACGTACCGGCCGACGACCCGAAAAGCGTGTTCTGGCTAAAGCTGCGGAATCCGCTACCCGCTGATCCAGCACTACATTATGCTGCGTTGGCTTATCTAAGTGATTATTGGGTAAACAGTGGTGGCATTACTCGCCATGTTGCCTTGGCCGAGGCGCGGGAACGCATATTCGCCGCCAGCCTGAATCATAGTCTGTGGTTTCACGGCGAATGTCAGGCTGATGATTGGCTGTTGTTTGTTTCGGACTGCCCCGCCATGCAGCGTGGTCGTGGGTTGAGCATGGCACGGGTATACCAGCGTGATGGCAGGCTGGTCGCAAGCATAGCTCAGGACTGCCTGGTCCTGGAGCGAAGTTAGGTTCTATTCCGGACCGTCATCAAGGCTGTCTTCGATGCTGTAGAGCGTCCGGCCTTGTGGATCGTCCAGGCGATAGGCGATCACCGTCAATTCTGCCTCGGCGGGGAAGTCGATATCCCAGCGTCGTTCAACCATAGGGGTTATCCGCCATATGGCCTCTTCGCCCGGCTGGATGGCGGGCCGGCTTCTGTAGCTGAACGATTCGGTCAGCCAGGGCAGGGCGCGGTCTGGGCTGATCAGCCTGGCCTCAAAGAAAGCCTCGCCTATTTCATAGGCAGTATCATTCCTGACAACAAGCTCAAGCCGGGTACTACGGAAGTGCGAGTAGGCGTTCTGGCGCTGGTTCACCTTGGCCGACAGCAGCGTAAATCGCTCCAGTGACGCATGGCGCTCAAGCTCGGCAATGGCGGCTGCTCTTATTTGTTCAACGTTCTTGCCCTGGTGGTTGCGAATATCCGAGCCGGCACCATTGAGGATTGCTATGTCTTCGCGAAATCGGGCGGCGCTGTCCTTGTCCAGGGCGTCAGCCATGCGCTCCGTGGATTGGCGCAGCGCACTGGCATCACTGGTTTCAAGCACAGATTCGGAACAGGCGGTAAGGCTGAACAACAGGCATAGCAATAATGGCTTTTTCATGCTTCTTCCCTTGCATGGTGGATTATTGTTTTTAATCAGCCGGCTCGTCAGCGGGATGTGTCATCCGGCGACGGGCAGGTAACGCCTCATGAAATCCAGCATGGCGTCATTGAACACATCGTTGCGGTCACCGGCGACCATGTGGCCGGCCCCCTGAACATCGACAAACTCCATCCTGGGCAACAGTTCGCGCATTTCAGCCACACCCTCGGGGCTGACGACGTCGCTTTGCTGGCCGCGAATCAGCAGGGTAGGGATGGTGATTTTTACCGCCGCCTCAAACATTCTCCGACTGATTTCCTCGACTGTCGTGCGAAAGTCGCCGAGCATGAACTGCGGGTCCCAGTGCCAGCGCCAGCGTCCGTCTTCACCCAAACGCAGGTTCTTGCGCAGCCCGTCCTTGCTGCCTGCGCGGGAGTGGGTGGAGTTGTAGACCGCGACGGCTCCCGCAGCCTCATCAAGGGACGCGAATCCCTCCGGATTGCTCAGCATGAAGTCCTTGATACGCTCTACGCCACGGGCTTCAAGGCGGGGCGTTACATCCACCATGACCAGCAAGGTGGCGAGGTCAGGCTGTGCGCCGCAGGCGATCAGGGAGTTGACGCCGCCCATTGATGCGCCGACCAGGGCGGGCTTGCTGTCCAGCGTCGCGATGATCGATGTCAGGTCACCTACCTGGGACTCAAGACGATAGTCACCGTTATCGATCCAGTCGGAATCACCATGTCCACGCGCATCCACGGCAATGGCCAGATAGCCGGCGCTGGCCAGCGCCTGTCGCGCCCTGGCCCATGAGTGCCGGGTCTGGCCGCCGCCGTGGAGCAGCAGAACCGGTCTGCCATCAATCGGACCTTCCTGGTCCGCCGCCAGGCGGTTACCGGAGCAGCCCTCGAAGTAACGCAGCACTGAGCGACGGGCAGACATGGCCGGCTCCTCAGCGTTTGGCTAGCTTGAAGCCAGCCTTTTCGCGATCCCAGGTATTTTGGGTGACGCCATCGTCACGCAGTTCGAATTTATACACCCGGCCCAGCGGACTTTTCGGCAGGGCCTTGCGAAATTCGATATAGCGAGGAACGGCGTAGTAGGGCATATGGTCTGCCGACCAGCGACATAGCGCCTCTTCACTGATCTGCATGCCTTCCTTCAGCGTGATGGTTACCTTCAGTTCGTCCTCTCCGAGGTCGGACAGCACGGCGTGGGCGGCAACCTCGTCAACGGCTTCGTGCTGCAGGAAGGCGTGTTCGACCTCGAAGCTGGAAATGTTCTCGCCACGGCGGCGCAGATAGTCCTTCTTGCGGTCAACGAAGTAGAAATAGTCGTCCTCGTCGAACTTGCCAATATCCCCGGTGTGAAACCACATATTACGCATGACCTTGAGCGTATCTTCCGGGCGGCGCCAGTAGCCCTCGAACATCACATGCGGCTTGCGCGGTCGAATGATGATCTCGCCGGGCGTATTGGCGGGCAATTCCTGATCGTTGTCGTCGACAATGCGCACATCAAAGAATTCCGTATTGCGCAGGCCCGAGCTGCCCGGCTTCTGCAAGGTGCCGAAGGGCAGAATACTGGGCAGGGAACACTCGCTCAGGCCAAAACCGCCACAAACCGTGTGCTCAGCGCCAAAGCGCTGTTTCCACACCGCTTGCACCGACTCGGGGAAAGGTGCGCCCCAGACGGCCTTGAGCTGCCCGTAGCAGCGCTTCATGGCGTCGTTGTCCGGGGCGCCGGCCAGCATCGGCATCATGGACGCCAGCAATTGGGTATCGTTGGCGCCGGTGCGTTCGATTTCCGGCCAGAAATTGGAGACCGAGAAGCGTGGGTAGATCGCTACCTGGGCACCGACCATCATATTGGCCAGGCAAGTGGTAGCCACGGCGTTGAAATGGAACAGCGGCAGGGCTGTCCAGGTGATGGTTTCTTCGTTGCGGTTGGTAATGATCAGCATCTGCCGGGCAAGACTGCAGGCGTAGTTGTGACTGATCATGCAACCCTTCGAAGGGCCGGTGGTGCCGCCGGTGTAGATCAGCATTGCCAGATCCGATGGCGCTACGTCCACGCTCTGGTCTGAAGTATCGCTGCTGAGAATCTCACTCCAGGGCAGCATACGCTGCTCTCCAGGCAGTTCCACGGCGGGGCGGTCATTGCGATACACCAGGGTCTGAAGTGTGGGCAGCTTGTCGGCAATGGCGGTAACCCGCTCGGCATAGTCGCTTTCCGCAATCACGATGGCGGCATCGGCATCGGACACCTGGTGGCGGAGGAAGTCGCCTTTCAGAGCAGTATTGACCGGAACGCTGATGGCACCGAGCTTGTTGATGGCCAGCCAGAGAAATACGGCGTCTGCCGAGTTATCGAGGAGGGTGACAACGGTCTGACCCTTGCTGACACCGAGTTGGCTCAAGCCGTTGGCCAAACGGCAGGCAGTGGTGTCCATGTCTCTGTAGCTGTACTTCGCTCCCAGGAAGTCCAGATACTGCTTGTCGCCATACTGGCTGACAGCCCGGCGCAGGACAGCATTGATCGTGTCCTCCTCGCCTGTGGTCCACTGGATGTCACTATTGCTCATGTGTTGTATCCTCGGTGTTGTTTTTGTCAGGCTGAAAACCATTTCATCACTCAGCGATCCGGCATGCATTATGAATGTACGGTTTGCTTTTTAAAAGCCAAAAACTGACTGATTGACATTTTTTAGAGTCTGCCGCACTGTGACATACAGGTCAATACCGAAGCGCTGCCGTCTCGACTCAGGGGCACGACAATGCGCAGGCAAGTATCGGCGATCTTTTTGTGAGGGTTAACAGGACATCACGAGGTGTATGCATGGTAGTTGGTGAGCGGGACGCAATCATTTCCGGAGTGGGGCAGTCCCAGGTTGGGCGCCGCCTTGGCAGGAGCGGGCTGGACCTGACCCTGGAGGCGATACTAACGGCGCTTGAAGACGCCGGGCTGGATCGCAGCGAGATCGACGGCGTGGCCAGCTGGCCCGGCTACCGTGCTGACATGCCGGCCTTTTCACCGGTGTCCATCAGTCAGGTCAAGGAATCACTGGCGCTCGAACTCAACTGGTACTGCGCCGGTAACGAAGCGACGCAGATGGGTGCGCTGATCAATGCCTGCATGGCGGTGGCCTCGGGCCAGGCGCGGCATGTGATCTGCTACCGCACCATGGTCGAGTCCAGCGCCCTGGCACAGGGGGTGCGCTCCAGCAATATCGGTAATCAGGGACGCATATCGGGCTTTGGCGAATTCCAGGTGCCTTTCCAGGCCGCAGCGCCGGCCAACTGGATAGGCATGGTTGCGAGCCGCTACTTTCATGAGTTTGGCGCAACACGCGAGCAGCTTGGGGCGATCGCCATCAATGCTCGGCGCAATGCGGCTCTCAATCCGAAAGCCATCTATCGTGAGCCGCTGACGATGGAGCAATACCTCGATTCCCGGATGATCTCCACGCCGCTCTGCCTGTATGACTGCGATGTTCCGGTGGACGGTTCGACGGTGGTCATCGTGTCGCACAAGGATACCGCCACCGATCTGAAGTCCAGGCCGGTGCACGTCGAATCCATCTGCGGCCCATTGACTGGGCGTGACAGCTGGGACCAGATGTCGGACATGACCCGCTATATTGCCGAGTCGGCGGGCAAGCGGCTATGGAGTAGAACCGATTACAAGCCAACGGATGTCGATCTGGCCGAGCTGTATGATGGTTTCAGTTTTCTGAGCCTGTTGTGGCTGGAAGGACTGGGCTTTTGCGGTCGTGGCGAGGCGGCCAGCTTCGTTGAAGGCGGCCAGCGGATTGCGTTGGACGGTGAACTGCCGCTGTCCACCCATGGTGGTCAGTTGTCAGCGGGGCGTTTGCACGGCCTCGGACATGTTCATGAAGCGGTTGTCCAGTTGCGGGGAGAAGGTGGCGCCCGCCAAGTGCCTGGCCAGCCAAAGCTGGCGGTAGCGTCCAACGGTGGTGGGCCTCTGGCAGGGGCGGTTCTGCTATCCAGCGGCCAATGACCACTGCTCATCAGGCAAGTACATGCCTGATGAGTCGGCAGTTTCTGCCTCTACCAGTGATGCAAGTTCCATTCTCCGGTGCGCACCGAGCGGCTCCAGCCGCTTGAGGCGTGGACGCCAGCATCCACCGGGATGGTCAGACCGGTCAGGTAGGAAGACATTTTCGACGCCAGGAATACGGCTACACTGCCAATTTCCTCAACGCTGCCCAGGCGTTGCATGGGAATGTAATGATCGCGGGCAATGCGCCCGGCTTCGCCCTGTGCATCGAAGAAGGCCTGCAGGCCCTTGGTTGCAATCATGTCCGGCGCCAGCGCGTGGACCCTGATGCCATGTCCGGACAGCTCGAGTGCCATTGTGCGCGTGAAGTTGATTATCGCCGCCTTGCAGGCGGCATATACGGCAAACTCCGGCGCGGCGCGCAAACCTTCGCTGCTGGCGATATTGATGATGGTTCCGCCGCGCTTGCCGTCGATCATCAGCTTTGCGCCGGCTTGGGTGGCGCAAAGCGTGCTGATGAAGTTGAAGTCGATATGCTTGCGCCAGCTGCGTTCGCTCTGATCCAGGAAGGGTTGCTTGCGTACCCCGCCGGCATTGTTGACCAGAATGTCGAGCCGGCCGAAGCGGGTGGCGACGGCGTCAATGGCCAGGCTTATCTGATCGGTGTCGTTGACATCGGTCTCGATGAACAGCGCTTCGCGCCCCAGTTCGCGGATGGCTGTCGCAACCCTCTCGCCGTTTTCGCGATCGATATCGGCAATGGCTATATGGGCGCCGAAGCGGGCCAGACTGGTGGCGATACCTTCACCGATGCCGTTTGCGGCACCGGTAATGAAGGCTACCTGGTCGTTCAGGCAAATATCCGTGGATTTCATCACGACTCCGGAATTATTGTTGTGCGGGTCGCTCAGCCTTTGAGTTCAACCCTGCCGTTATTGATGACGATCACCTCGCGTTCCAGCGCAGTGACCCTGAAAAACACCTCGTTGCCCTGGTTCCATATGCCCACGCGAAAGGTTTCGCCGGGGTAGGCCGGCGCAGTGAAGCGTCCGAAAATGGAAGCGATCCGGGTATTGTCGTAGTCACAGACCGCCTGCATTATCGCGCGCACGGCCACACCCCAGGTCGCCAGGCCGTGCAGAATGGGTTTTTCGAATCCAGCCTGGCGAGCGACGTCAGGATCGGCATGCAGTGGGTTCCAGTCGCCATTGAGCCGGTAGAGCAGCGCCATGTCCCCAGGTGTTGTCAGGTCGACCACATGATCGGGGGCGCGGTTCGGTGGCGAAGGGGGCTTGGCACTGGTTTTCTGTGGGCCACCAAAACCGCCATCTCCACGGGCAATCATGGTCTGGGTGATGGTGCACAGTGGCTCGCAGCTGTCGAGTTCGAGGATGCGACGCTCATAGGTGATCAGTGCGCCTTTGTCCGCGCCCTTGTCGATGATGTCGACAATGCGTGATTTGCCAATCACGCTGGCTTCGGCAGGCAACGGTCTGTGCAGCGTCAGGCCCTGTTCGGCGTGCACGATTCTTACCCAGTCCAGGCCGGTGTCCATGGTGCGTGGCCAGTAGCCAGGATGTGCGAGGATTACGCCCATGCTGGGGACGGCGCGCAGATCTTTCTCGAATACAAACCGCAACTGGTTGTCTGTCAGAGACGATTCGCCATAGCCGAGACTCAGAGCGTAGAGGAGGCAGTCCTTGTTGGTGTAGCTGTGCAGGATGTCTGGAATCTGCAGGTTCAAAAGCGCTTGGTAGTCAATCATTCCGGGATCTCGTCAAAGGGTTGTCGGAGACTCAGGCCAGCAGGGCTCTGAGCACGCTGATCAGCGTCAATGGTTGGTCAAACATCAGATGGTGGTGGCCTTCCGGAACGATGACTGGTCCGTGTCCATCGGGCAGGTGGGTGACGATCCGTCTCGCCCGTTCCTGGCTGACCACCACACTTTTCTCGGCACTTATGTAATCGACACGGCAGCGAATGCTGCGCAACAGGTGTTCGCCATCGGCCTCCCGTGCACCGCCAACCGGAAGAGCCGGATCGAACTTCCAACGGTAGCCGCCTTGGCAGGGCCGTAGTGAATGTCTGGCGATATGCTCGAGCAGGTAGTCATGCGTCATGGGCTGATCTGGCATCAGGCGGAACCGCTGCATGCCCGTGGGCAGGTCGGGATACACGCGATTGCCACGGATTGTCGCTGGTTCAGAGGGGAAGGGTTCACCTTCGAACAGGACGAAGCTGTCGATGATGATCAAACGTCGAAACAGCTCCGGCCGTTCGGCACAGGCCCGCAGCAGCCGTGATCCGCCGTAGCTGTGGCCGACAGCGATAACCGGAGTGCTACCCAGATGTTCTATCAGCGCCAGAATATCCCGGGCGGGCGCGGCGGCATCATAGGCCTCACGGTGCTCGCTGTCGCCCATCCCTGAAAGGTCCAGAGCCACTACCCGGTATTGACTGGCAAAAGACGGGGCGATGAAGTCCCACCAGTGCGCATGCCCCCGAAAACCATGAATAAACAACAGCACTGGCTTGTGGTCTTCCTCCAGATTCCAGCCGAGGTAATGCAGGCGATTTTCGTTGGTCTCGAGGAAGTGCGACTGTCCTGGCTCGGCCATGGCCCGGCAGAACCAGTCCGGCAATCCGGGTGCTGCGTTCTCTTGAAGGGTTTCTGAAGCAGTCGACATGGGTTTTCCTTAAAACGATGAAGCGGCCGCCCTCGCATAGTGGTTGCCGCTGACAATAATCACGCTGTGGGTTACCATGAAGCTGATAGTATGTTAGTTTTTCGCTTGAAGTCCAGTCGCTCACCAGAGCATCTGGCGAACTGACAAGTACCTCAACGCTGGAGCAGGGTTATGGAACGTTTTCCACGAGGCAAAGTGGCGGTGGTCGGGGCGGCGACCTACGGAATGGGGGCTTCGCCCGGCATGCGATCGCTGGATCTGGCCGGACAGGCGGCGGTGCTGGCGCTGGCTGACGCCAATCTGAAGCTGGCAGACGTGGATGCGCTGTTTGTCTGTACACCCGACGATGCCCTGTCGGGGCTCAGCGCTGCGGAGTATCTTGGCATCCAGCCGCGTTTTACCGAGAACAACCGCACTGGAGGCTCGGCCTTTCACTCCCATGTCATCACCGCAACTCTGATGCTCGAGGCCGGTTATTGCGATACGGCCCTGATCATGTATGGCAGCAACCAGCGAACCGCTTCCGGTGGTCTGGTGTCGATGCGCTTGCCTTCACCCTATGAGCGGCCCTACAGGCCGCTGACACCGCTGTCATCCTATGCCCTTGCTGCGGCACGACACATGTATCAGTACGGCACCACGCGTGAACATCTGGCGGAGGTGGCAGTTGCGGCACGCAACTGGGCCAAACTCAATCCGGATGCATTCAAGCGTGACGACCTGACCATCGAAGACTGCCTCACATCGCGGATGGTGTCCGATCCGCTCAGCGTGAGCGACTGCTGTCTGGTCACCGACGGTGCCGCGGCGATAGTGCTGACCCGTGCCGAGCGGGCTGATGATCTGGTCAGCGACCCGGTTTATGTGCTCGGCGCAGCGGCGGCAACTTGGTATTCGGGCGTCGATCAGGCTGGAGATTTGACGGTGACGGCCGCGCGTGAATCCGGCCAGCGAGCCTACGATCTGGCCGGAGTGGGCCCGAAGGATATCGATGTGGTGCAGCTTTACGATGCCTTCACCATCAATACCATTCTGTTCCTCGAAGATCTGGGCTTTTGCGAAAAAGGTGAAGGTGGCTCCTTTGTTTCCGGCGGCAACATCGGACCCGGTGGCGGCTTGCCGGTGAATACCAATGGCGGTGGGCTGTCCTGCTGCCATCCTGGCATGTATGGCCTGTTCACCATCGCCGAATCCTGTGTACAGCTGAGAAACCAGGGTGGTGACCGCCAGGTCGCTGGTGCGCGGTTGGCGCTAGCGCATGCCAATGGCGGCACGTTGTCGAGCCAGGCCAGCATGATTCTGGGTACAGCGGAAACACTTTAACGCAATGTGCAACCGGGCCAGCCCCGTTCAATAACAAACAAGGCCGGTATGGCCTGTTGGAGATACCAGTATGAGCACCAATAAGTCGGATGCCGCGATGCGCCATGTCCGGGTCTCGATCAGCAATCGTATTGCCACGGTTACCCTTGATCGTGCCCCGGTCAATGCACTGGATTCGGTCGCCATTCGCGAGCTGACTGCCACCTTCAATAATTTGGCGCGCTCAACTGAAGCCAGCGTCATCGTGTTTACCGCAGCTGGCGAGCGAATCTTCTGCGGCGGCATCGACTTGAAGGACTCCGCACGCCGCCACGCTCGTGAACTGGTGGAGGACGACACAACCATCGACCTGCTGGACCCCGGCGCGGTAATACGCGACTGCTTCTGGGCCATCATGGATTGTCCGCTGCCAGTGATTGCTGCCGTCAATGGCCGGGCCATAGGTGCTGGCCTGGTGTTAGCCGCCTGCTGTGACGTGATCATCGCTGCGGATCACGTCACTTTCTCCGTCCCGGAAATCAAGGCCGGTGTACTGGGTGGCGCCCGCCATCTGCAACGCTTGGTAGGCCCTTTCAAGACCCGCAAGATGTTCTTTACCGGTGAGCCCGAAACAGCCCAGGAGTTCTATCGCCTGGGTGCCGTGGAGGCTGTTGTCGCGCCTGACAAGCTGCTGGAGACGGCACAGGAACTGGCCGCCAGTATCGCTCGAAACAGTCCTATCGGACTGCGTCTGGGCAAGGAATCGCTGGTGCGGGTCGAGGATCTGTCCGTGCGGGAGGGCTACCGCATTGAGCAGGACTATACGGGTCGTGTAACCCGCTATCGGGATTCTGCCGAAGCACGCAGTGCCTATCTCGAAAAACGTGCTCCGGATTGGAGCTGGTCCTGACAGGTTTTCAGCTCTTATGTACGCTATGTGAAAACGACCACGATGATGAGGACATAACAATGAAAGAATTCAAAATCGAGTGGAGTACCGCCGAGATCAAGCGGCTTATGGACAAGATCGCTGGTTGCCAGCTGCCTTCTGCACCTGAGGGAACAGGCTGGACCATGGGTTGTGACCCCGCCTTCATGGCCGAGTTGCAGCGGTACTGGACTCATCAATTCGACTGGCAAGCCTGCATAGACACTTTGAATCGCTATCCGCAATTCGTTGCCGAGGTCGACGGTTTCCCCGTTCATTTCGTTCATGTGCGTGGTGAGTCCGAAGGCAAGCGGCCGCTGCTGCTGACCCACGGCTGGCCGGGATCACATTTCGAGTTCTGGAAAGTGATCGATCTGCTCGCCTTCCCTTCGCGCCATGGCGGCAGCAGGGACCAGGCCTTCGATCTGGTTATCCCCAGCCTGCCGGGATTCGGCTTCAGCGGCAAGCCCCAGGGCGTCATGACTCAGCGCCAGACCGCTGGCCTGTGGAACAAGCTGATGACCGATGTACTGGGCTATGAGCGCTACGCAGCACAAGGGGGGGACTGGGGGGGCATCGTTACTTCCTGGCTGGGCCTCGACCATGCGCAGAATGTTGAAGCCATCCACCTGAACATGCTGGGTTTCCGTTCCATGACCCCGCCACAGAACGAGGCAGAAACTGCCTGGCAGGCCAAGTGCGATGGCGCGCAACGGGTCTACAGCGGATATGCATCGGTGCATATGTTCAAGCCACACTCGATCATTCTGGCCACGGCGGACAATCCGTTGGGGCAGGCGGCCTGGATCATTGAGCGCTTTCACGACTGGGCCGATCTGCGCAGTCGGCCCTTCGAGCAGGTCTTCAGCATGGATGAGCTGATTACCAACCTGGTGATCTATCTGATGAACGACAGCTTCGCCAGCGCCGTGCGTTTCTACCCAGGTGTGGTCAGGGATGGTTTCGGCATTCTGCCATCCGGCACCCGTTGTGAGACGCCGACCACCTTTGCCGCTGCCACTGGGGACGCTCTGTCGCCGGTGCCACCGCGTAGCCGGGTAGAGCTGGTTTACAACCTGGCCGGCTGGCAGAATCTGGCTGAAGGCGGGCATTTCCCGGCGCTGGAGGTTCCGCAGCTGTTTGCCGATGCGGTGCGCGAGTGGCGTCCTGCCTGATAGCGGGCAGGCGCCGCGACAGCGGACCAGCCAGAAAGTAATAACGTGTTGGCATCGGGCAGGAAAAGAATATATCAAGATCTTTCCGGCCCGTTGACGGCGCTTTTTCATAAGACTATAAATGACAGACAGTCATTTTTGCCTGGCAGTAGTCCCCCCGCACCCCATTTTCTTGCGGTGTCAGGCCATATAACAAGAGGAGTACCGTGATGAAAGTTCGTCGTCCAGGGTTTGATTTCTCGACAATCAGGCCACACTGGGCTCCTGTCACAGAGTTTGCCCAGTTCTATAACGCGTTCTCCACTGTGCCTGCCCACATTGAACCTTTTCTCGTCAAGGTAATGATGCGCGTCAAGGACGCTCTGGGTGACAGGAATCCCCGCCTGCGTGAAGACATAGAGATCTTCAACAAGCAGGAAGTCCAGCACTGCAAACAGCATCTGGCTTTCAATAAACGCCTGTACGAGTCAGGTTATGCCGGCATGCAAGACATAGAAGCGCCCTACAAGGCTGACTACGAGCGGTTTCTGGCAACGAAATCACTGCGCTTCAACGTCGCCTACTGCGAGGGCTTCGAGGCCATGGGCTCAGCCGCGAGTCAGGTGTTTTTCGAAGAGCTCGATGAGTATCTGGAAGGTGCGGATGAATCCGCAGTCGATTTGTGGAAGTGGCATCTTGCCGAAGAGTTCGAGCATCGCGAGGTCTGTTTTCAGGCTTATGCCACCCTCTATGGGAAGGGGCCCTTCGCTTATCTGTACCGTGTCTGGGCTTTCGCCTATGCCGCCAAGCACATTGGTACCCATACCATGCGTGTCGCCAGCTATCTGATTGGTGTCGACCGGGAAGGCATGAGTGAGGAAGAACGTACCGCCTCGCTCGAACGCCAGAAGGCCGCATTGAACAAGATCCGCAAGGGCAGCCGCAAGCGTCTGCTCAAGGTGCTTTCGCCTTTTTACAACCCCGGCAATATGAAGCCGTCCCCCGGGATGGTGCCCTTGCTGGAGAAGTATTCATAAAGCAGTATCAGTAGTCTGATCTCTGTCAGGTGAAAAGGAGGGGAGCTCAAGCTCCCCTTTTCTATGCTGTCAGTGCTTCGACCTGGTAAATCGCCTGTTCCAGCTGGTCCGCATCAACCGCAGGAGCAAAGCGCGCCGCGCTGGGGCTGATCATCGAGTTCTCCGCCAGGCTTCGTATTTCCGCAACTGTTGGGCTACTGAGACCAAAGTCATCCAACTGGGTGGGCAGACCGATCTGCTGATAAAAACCGACAAGCTCCTGGATGAATGCCGTAGGACGCTTTTCCATGATCAACTGAACCAGCAAGCCATAGGCCACATGGTCGCCATGCAATGTGCCCCTGGCCCGTTCAAGGTAGGAAAAGCCCCTTGCCAAGGCATGAGAGAGCGACAGGCCACCATTCTCGAAGCTGACTGTGCTGAGCAGCACCACTGCCTCCAGCAGATTTTCCAGGGCGTTATTGACCTGTTTGCCTTCAACTGCCCTGACGGCTTCAACGGCGTGTTGGCGGATGATCCTGTAGCAGGCGTCAGCGGCCATGAGCCCGGTCTGTGATGCAGGGGTACCTAACAGCGTCATCGCTCCTGCCGCATGACAGGCGTCTGCCTCGAATTTTTTCGATATGGCGTCACCTATGCCCGCGCGCAGAAAGCGCACCGGTGCATTGGCTATTACCTGACTGTCCACCAGTACCAGTTCCGGGTTGCGCGGCAGATGCAGGATGTCCTGCATGATGTGGTGCTCGTCGTAAACCGCGATGGCGCCGCTGGCCGGGCCGTCATTGGAAGCGATGGTCGGCACGCTGACGCAGGGTGTTCCCAGCTGCAAGGCTACGCCCTTGGCGGTATCCAGCGCCTTGCCACCACCCAGGCCGACGATCAGGTCGCTGCCCGCAGTCTTGGCCTTGTTGGCCAGCCTAGCCATCGCCGTATGAGTCACTTCTCCCGGAAATATCTCCAGGATGGCCGTCACGCCGGCAGCCTGATAACTGGCGAGCACCCGCTCGCCCAGCAGACGTGCCATATCGGCATCGGTAATGACAAACGCTGTGCTGCCAAGTACTGCCGAATGTTCTCCAAGCGCATCAAGCACGCCGGGACCCTGCACATAGCGAGAGGTTGCTGCAAATATCCGCATAAAAATCTCCACATCGGCAGCAATGGAACGCTGCGGGAAAAGTACCGGCTGTCCTGGTCAGAAAGGCGGGCATGTTTGTTTAAGTACTTGCCATGACGGTTCGCCTGCTATACATTTTACAAAAAACTGATGAGATGTCAGCTTTTTTCGGAAAATGATCTGGTCGGTTAACCCTGGAGAACAACAAATGAAGCTTTCTGAATACAAGACTTTGAAATTCGAGCGTCGTGATCGCATCCTTTACGTGACGTTCAATCAGCCGGAAAAGCTGAACAGTTTTGCTGGTGAATCACATACGGAGCTGTCCTGGCTGTTCTACGACCTGGTTGAGGACAAGGAAAGCGACATCATCGTGATCAGTGGTGAAGGCCGGGCATTCAGTGCCGGCGGCGATATCGAGTACATGCAGTGGCTGCATGACAACCCCAAGGAGTTCTACCGTTGTGTGCGCGAAGCCAAGCGGATCGTCAACGGCATGCTCGAATGCGACAAGATCATTGTCGCCAAGGTCAATGGTGACGCCATTGGTCTGGGTGCTACCGTCGCCGTGTTCTGCGACATGATTTTCGCCGCCGAGACCGCCCGCTTTGGCGATCCCCACAACAACGTTGGCCTGACCACCGGTGACGGCGGGCAACTGATCTGGCCTTTCCTGATGGGCTACGCACGGGCCAAGCATTATCTGCTGACCGGTGAGAAGTTCTCGGCAAAAGAAGCCGAAAACATGGGCATGATCAACAAGGCTCTGCCGGCCGAAGAACTGAACGCCTATGTCGATGCCTACGTGGACAAGCTAGCCGCCATGCCTGTGCAGTCGCTGCGCTGGAGCAAGGCTACCATCAACGTGCCGCTGCGCCAGATGGCCGCCAGCATGATGGATGTTGGCATGGCATATGAAAACGTGTCCTCTGCCAGTGGTGACCACCTTGAAGCCATTGCCGCTTTCCGTGAAAAGCGCAAGCCGGTTTTCAACCAGTAAGATGGCTATCAGGCAGCCGGTGGCAGTGGCGGACAGCGGGTTGGATAGCCAGGCCGCCGATGCCTTTGGCTGGGCTCTCCAGCACCCTGGGGTGTCGCACCGCGTAATGGTGGATGGCGTGTGGCTGCATTACCTGGGCTGGAACCTTGAGGCCAGTGACAAGCCTTTGCTGTTGCTGGTCCATGGTTTGCGTGGACATGCCCACTGGTGGGACGGGATTGCGCCGTACTTGGCGGAGGGCTACCGGGTCATAGCCCTGGACCTTTCCGGCATGGGTGACAGTGATCATCGTCAAAGCTACTCCTTCCAGTATGCCGCCGGTGATATTGCCGGCCTGGTCGAGGTGCTTGGGCTTGGGCCGGTAACGGCTATAGGCCACAGCTATGGTGGCGTAAGGCTGCTCAAGGCCTGTGCCGATCATCCGCAGCTGTTCAAGCGGCTGATCATCCTCGACAGCTACATGTACTTTCCCGAGGAAGCACCGCCGCACGATCCCAGCAAACCGGTACGACGCTACTATCCCGATCTGGAAACGGCCATGGGCCGCTACCGGCTAGTTCCGGAGCAGCCCTGTTTCGAACCCGCTGTGCTGGCGCATATTGCCCGACACTCGCTGCGTGAAGAAAGCGAGGGATGGTGCTGGAAATTCGACCCCCTGTTGCCGGCAGGCATCAGCCATGAAATTCCCGCTCGTGAGTTGTTACCGCTGGTGCGGCGTCCGGTGCATGTGGTTTACGCCGGTGGCAGCGCTGTGGTGAGTGCGGCGCATGCCGGGGAAACCGTAGCCTTGCTGCCTTTCGGACAAGGGCCTGTCGAACTGCCCGCCGCCTACCATCACATGATGATCGATCAACCCCGGGAGCTGACAGCGTTGCTCAAAAAACTGCTGGCTGATGGAGATATGACATGAGTGATCTGGTTCTTGAGCAGCGGCACGATGCCGTTGCGCTATTGACGCTGAATAACCCGAAGACGCGCAACGCGCTGTCTCGGGATCTGCTGTTTGTGCTGGCCGACTGTCTGGAGCGCCTGAACGAGGACGATAGCTGTCGCGCCATCGTTCTGCGTGGCGGCAACGGCCACTTCTGTTCGGGTGGCGATGTGTCAGGCATGACGGCCGAGCGCCCGCTGCCGGTTGGCCGAGGCCGTATGACTTTGGGCCATCGTGTTGTCAGTGCCATGGTCAAGGGTAACAAACCGGTCATCGCCGCGGTGGAGGGCTATGCTGCCGGGGCGGGTTTTTCCCTGGCCTGTGCTGCGGATTACATGATTGCAGCGCCGAGTGCGAAGTTCGTTTCATCCTTTGTCAAGGTTGGGTTGGTACCGGATCTGGGGTTACTTTGGAGCCTGCCTCGACGTATTGGCCTGGCCCAGGCGCGGCGCATATTCTATTCGGCGGCGATTACCGAGATTGAAGAGGCGTTGCGCCTAGGCATCGTCGACGAGCAGGTAGCCGGTAGCGACCGGTTACTGGAGCGGGCGCTGGAGCTGGCAGCCCAATTCACGGCTCATGCACCTCTCTCGGTGACACTGGTACGCTCGGCATTGGCCCGCGGCATGGATACGCTGGACCAGGCTCTGGCTTATGAGATGGACAATCAGGCGGCGCTTTACCTGACCGATGATCACAAGGAAGCGGTCAATGCCTTCATGAACAAGCGTACTCCGGAGTTTCGCGGTCGCTGAGCATGAAGCTCAAGCTGGATGACGAGGCGGACCAGTCACAGGCTGGTCCGCCTTTTTTCAGCTCCGCGATTTCGGCATGCCGAGCGCCTGCTCGGCTATCAGGCTGCGCTGGATTTCACTGGTACCGCCGTAGATGGTCATGCCGATTGACTGGCGATAGCCCAGTTCGACCAGGTCCAGGTCATTGCCCTGGTTCTGCAGCAAGGATTGTGGGGCGCACAGTTCCATCAGATCGCTGGCATCGCGCCGGTAATACTCGGTAGAGAATACCTTGGACATCGGCCCGAAAGCGGCGCGACCGGGAACCTGATGCATTACTCCCCAGATGGCACGATAGCAGAGACTGCGGGCAATAGTGGTGTGGGTCGCCACCCGGGCCAGGCGCCGGCGCACGTCCTTGTCGTCCAGCATGCTACGTTCACCCTGCCTGGTCGTACGGGCCCATTGCAGGGCGTGGCGCAGCATGTTGCTGTAGCTGATGCGGTACTGGTCACCACCATGCTCCAGCTCCAGGGTGGCGGCCATGACTGCAACACCCTGATTGACCTCGCCGATGCGGTAGTGATCACTGAGCCGCACGTCGCTGAGATAGGTGATGTTGGTCCGCTCATCATGCAATGTGTGTACCGGGTGTACTTCGATGCCGGGCAGGTTCATGGGCGCCAGGAACAACGTCAGGCCTGCGTGCTTGGGCGCATCGGGATCAGTGCGCGCCAACAGGAATATGTAGTCGGCCAGGTTGCCCGCTGTGGTGAATATCTTCTGGCCATTGATCAGCCAGTCACCAGTATCAGTGAGCTCGGCACGGGTTCTGGCGGCAAACACGTCGGAGCCACAGGTGGGTTCGCTGAAGCCCAGGCAGGCAAGGGCTTCGCCGCTGCCGAAACGTGGCAGTACCTCCTCTTTGAGTGCCTCGCTGGCAAAACGCATGGTAATCTGCCCGACCTGGTTGGTAATGGGCGCGGTAATGCGTTGCCAGTTGAACTCCTCGAAGACCTCCTGCAGCGCGGCCATATCGAAGGGTGACTTGCCGCGTCCACCAAAGGCCTCCGGCCAGTGCGGGTACAGCAGACCGGCCTCTGCCAGCTGGCGATTGAAGCCGGCGTGATAACCGTCTACGGAATGGTGGGCGTGGGCCCTGAGCTCATCGGTAAGGTGGCTGTTGAAGAAGGCTCGTGCCTCGTCGGCGAAAGCCTCGGCATCAGCACCATAGCCAAACTCCAGGTCCGTTTCGCCCGCATCGGGTAATGGGAAGGGCGAGCCGGTAGACCACAGGCGGGTGGCGATCAGCTCAAGCTCGGCTTGTGGATCGCCACGCAGCAGCGACCAGCCCCTGGCGCGCCGGTAATACAACTGAATGTCGTACTCCATTGATACGCCATAGCCGCCAAAGGTACGCAGCGCCGTTGCTGTGGCTCTGGGGGCGGCTTGGGTGGCCCACCACCAGGCCATCGAAACCAGCGCTGGGGCATCAGTGTCGCCCGTCGCGATGGCTGATATCGCATGCCAGGTCAGCAATCTGCTGCCGTCGATGTCGGTGATTGCGTCCGCCAATGGATGGGCGATGCCCTGATAGCCGCCGATAGGGCGACCGAACTGTATCCGTTCGCGTGAATACTCCGCCGCCATATGTATCGCCTGCGCCGCAAGACCATAGAGCATGGCGGCCTTGAGCAGCTTCCATTCTTCGATGGCTGCCTGGAAAAGCTGGTAGCAGCTGTCACCGGATGCGACAAGCTCACGGCTGGCGATCAGCTCCAGCTGTTCGGGCTGAACGATGGTGAGGCAGTCCGACCCGAGATTGTCCGCCTGACCGATGGTGCCTCGGGCGTTGACGGCAAACAGCTGTTTGCCTTCCAGTACTAGGACGGCTTCGGCAACGCTCAGTGCCGGCAAGCATGCCTGCTGATCCCCACTCAGAGCCAAGGGAGAGAGGGTGACTAGTGCGCCACCGCGAATGCGCTCCAGCAGGACTGTCGCAGCAGGGCTATCCAGTTGGGCCAGCAGAGCGGCAACGGGCAGGGCTTCGGCCAGGGGTACCGAGGCCAGGTAGCGTCCAGCCTGTTCGGCTATCAGCACCGCTTCAAGCAGTCCGGCGCCACTGCCTCCGGCGCCCTCTGGCAAGCGCAGCAGAGGGATGCCCATCTCTACCAGGCTGTCCCACAGGCTAGGATCGAAACCGGTTGATTCGGCCACTCTGACACGGAGCATGGAGGATTCATTGGCAAACAGTCGCGCGACGCTATCACCCAGCAGCTTCTGCTCATCACTCAGGAAAAGGTTCACGATGACTCCCCCTCCTAAAGCTGGCTTACGGGAAGATGAACGACCAGCCCGTCGAGCTGCTCGCTGGCAACGATCCTGCATAGCAGTCGACTGTTGTCCCGCGGCTCGATAGCGCAACTGAGCATTACCGTCTCGTCGGCATCGGCCGGGTCGAGCAGGGGAGCCCAGTCCGGAGCGATATAGCCGTGGCAGGTAGCGCAGGCACAGTTGCCACCGCAATCGCCGAGGATGCCCGGCAAAGCGTTGTCTACCGCGGCTTGCATCAGCGAGATGCCGGCGGATATGTCAATCCGGTGTTCATTGCCCTGATGTTCTACGAAAATGATCGATGGCATGGAGGGTTCCTTGTAAGGGGCAAGGCGGCTGAGTCAGGTGCCGAGCACTATTGTTTTGATGCCATTGGCGGTCTGACGTGGCCGAACGTTGCTAGCGCGCTACGGCGTACCGTTGGCGAAGTTCGATCTTGTTGACCTTGCCGGTGACGAGCTTGGGCAATGCTTCAACGACGATGATCGTTTTCGGCTTTTTATAGCTGGCGATCAGTGAGCGGGTATGCGCAATCAGTTCCTTTTCCGTGACTGACTTGCCCTGGGCGAAGGTAACGACGGCACAGACGTTTTCTCCCCATTTGGGGTCGGGAATACCTATCACGGCGCACTCTGACACTGCGGGGTGCTGCAGCAGCGCCTCCTCGACTTCGCGGGAATAAACATTTTCACCACCGGTGATGATCATGTCTTTCTTGCGGTCGACCAGATACAGAAACCCGTCTTCATCGAACTTACCCATGTCACCGGTATGCACCCAGCCATCACGCAGGGTTTCCATGCTGGTAGGGTGGTTGTTCCAGTAACCACGGAACATGGCGGCACTGCGAGCGACAATCTCCCCAGGTACATTGGGCGGGCATTCATTGCCGTCGTCATCGAGGATTTTTGCTTGCAGGTTGGGGTAGGGCTTGCCGACCGAACCCAGTCGTTTGCGATCCACCTCGCTTCCGTCCGGCCGATGCTGGGTAGTGGACAGGCAGAACATGCAGATTTCGCTCTGACCGAACAGGTTGACGAAACCGCAGCCGTCGAAGGTCGCAATCGCCCGCTTGAGTACCGGAACGGACATGGGCGCAGCGGAATAGATGATGGTGCGTACGCTCGACAGGTCCGCTTCGGCGACGTAGGGGTGGTCCAGGACCATCTGCACCATGGTCGGCGCCAGTAACAGGATACTGAGCTTTTCCTTCTCGATGGCCTTGAGCACGTCCAGTGGTTCGAACTGGCGCTGCAGAAAGGCCGCACCGCCGCGCACATGCTGCGACAGGCTTATGACCATGCCGCCCAGGTGGAACATGGGCATGACGATCAGGGTGATGTCCGGCTGCTGCATGTCGCAGAGCCAGGTATCCATCTGTATCAGTTGGCGGTATTCACGGTGTCCCCATATGACGCCTTTGGGTTTGCCGGTGGTGCCGCTGGTGTAGATCAGGCAGCAAATGTCCTGCTCTCGCGAGCGGGTCGGCGGACCGCTGTCGGCGCCGCTGGCGACAAATGCCTCATAGTTCAGGGCCCAGTCGGCTTCTCCATCGATACAGACAAAAGTTTCAACCGATGACAGTTCGTGGCGCAGCTCTTCCATTACCGGCAGATACTGGGCTTCGAAGATGAACAGCCGCGGTGAGCCGTCCCGGATGATGCTGGCGATCTCTGCCGGGGCCAGACGAAAGTTGACCGGTGCGAGGATGAAGCCGGCCCACTGGGTTGCCGCCATGATTTCACCAAACTCGATGGAGTTCATCGACAGCACGCCGACCCGATCCTGGTGACGTACACCGGCGTCGTACATCGCCGAGCCGGCCTTGAGGCCTCGGGCCAGCAACTGGCCATGGGTTATGCGACGTTCGCCTTGTATATAGGCCGGTTCATTCCTGTAGAACTGCGCTCGCTGCTCAAGGTCATCGGCAAAGGATAGGGGAAGATGGTCATGCATACAGGGCTCCTTTCAACGGCTGGTCGAGCTGGTCAAGACCGAGGCTGGAACGATCGAGGTGGAAACCCGAGTCGCCGAAGCGCTGCTCGAACATGACCGCGCTCTTGTAATGGTGACCAACCGCGTATTCCTCGGTCGTGCCGATGCCGCCATGCAGCTGGATGCCCTGGCTGGCGACAAAATAGACTGCCTTGGCTATCTGGTATTTGGCCGCGGAGATGGCTACCCGCCGGCGCTCGGCATCGGTGGATTCCAGGGCCGCCAGGGCGCTGTGCAGGATGGCTCTGGACTGGTCGGTTTCCACGAACATTTCCGCCATGCGGTGCTGCAGTGCCTGAAACTGGGCCAGCGGCTTACCGTACTGGACCCGGGTTTTCAGATAGTCGGCAGTCATCGCCATGACCGCCTCCATGGAGCCTATGGCTGCGGAGCAACCTGCCAGGATGGCCAGATCCAGCGCTTGTTCCAGTGCCTCCTCGGTCAGCCCGTCATTCAGTAGCAGAGCGGTTGCGGGCAGTTGTACGTCATTCAAACGGATATCCGCGCCGCGGCTGCCATCGATCAGCTCGTAGTGCTCGCTTGAGAGCCCGGCGCTGTGGCTGTCAACGATGAACAGCCCCAGGTCTGTTGATCCTTCCAGTTGCGCGCTGACCAACAGCATGTTGGCGGCAGCGCCGTGAAACACCCGATGTTTCTGGCCGCTCAGGCTCCAGCCATCAGTGGTTCTGGTAGCGCTGGTCCGGACCTGGAAGTCATATTCGTTACGCGAGTTCTGTTCCTGATGGGCCAGGGCGACAATCAACTCGCCTGAGGCGATCTGGCCAAGCAGTTGTTCGCGTTGTGTGGGGGCGGTGCTGGCGCCGATCAGGCTGGCTGCGAGGATTGCCGTATCCACCAGCGGTTCGACTACCAGGGCGGAACCCAGCGGCTCCATGAGCATGACGACATCGGTGGCGCTGCCACCCAGTCCGCCACAGGACTCTGGTATCGCCAGGGCCAGCCAGCCCATCTCGGCAAACTGGTTCCAGTGCTGGCGGCTGAAGCCCTCAGGATTGCCGCCGATGTGGCGGCGCTCTTCGAAGCTGTACTTGTCGCGGCCATAGCGCTCGGCGCTGTCGACAAGCATTCTCTGTTCGTCTGTCAGGGAAAAATTCATGGTCAGAATCCGAATGCCAGTTTGGCAATGATGTTTTTTTGAACTTCCATGGCACCGCCGTAAATGGTGCAGGACCGCAGATACATGAGGTCAGCCGTCACGCCTGGGGTATAGGCCGGCCAGAGCGGATTGCCGTCAGGTTCGGCATAGGCTTCCTCGCGGCGATACACACGCAGGCTGCGCTGGCCGAGGGCTTCCACCATCAATTCGGTCAGTTTCTGCTGCAGGGACGAACCGCGAATCTTCAGTACCGAGGCACAGGCGCTGATCGGATGGCGGCTGGGGGCCTCATGCATGACGCGCAGCACCGACCACTCCAGGGCATCCACTTCAATACGCAGGGCTGCCAGTTTGCGCCGGAAGTCGGCATCCTCCAGCAGCGGCTTGCCACCCTTGAGCTCATGGGCGGCGATATTGCGGATACGCTCTAGGTCGGCACGTGCCTTGTGGATGTCCGCGCTCGATGTGCGTTCATTGGAAAGCAGAAATTTCGCATAGACCCAGGCACTTCCGGGCTCGCCGATCAGGTTCTCGCGCGGTACCCGGACATTGTCCAGGAACACTTCGCAGGTCGAGCCTTCTCCATTGATCATAGGAATCTGCCGAACGGTGACGCCGGGGCTCTTCATGTCGATGATGATCATGGATATGCCCTTTTGCGGGCGGTCGCTGTTCTCCGTGCGGACCAAGAAGAAGCCCTGCTCGCAGTACTGACCCTCGGTGGTCCACAGCTTCTGGCCGTTGATGATGTAGTCATCACCATCGATCACGGCCGAGGTTTTCAGCGAGGCAAGGTCGGAGCCGGCGCCTGGCTCGGAAAACCCTTGGGCCCACATTTCCTCACCCTTGATGATCGCCGGCAGATAACGGGCTTTCTGTGCCTCGCTGCCAAAGGTATACAGCACCGGCCCGATCAGTCGCAGGCCCTGCCAGCGTAATTCAGGGGCGCCGGCGAGCCGGCATTCCAGCTCGAAGATATGGTTCTGGATATGGCTCCAGCCGGTACCGCCATATTCCAGTGGCCAGTGTGGCGCCGCCCAGCCCTTTTCCGCCAGCACACGGTTCCACCAGCGACGGTCATCTTCATTCGGCGGATGCATGCCGGTATGGGATCGGCGTATGACATCCTCACTGAGTTTCTCCCGCAGGAATGCCCTGACTTCCTCACGGAAAGCTTCATCATCCGCGGTCATGTAAAGTTCCATGATTGTTTCCTCAAGCTATGCCTGCGCACAGGTAGCGTTGTGTTCAGACCTGTTATCAGCAGGCCATTAGGGGTTGTTTGCTGGCACTGGCACAGACGGCCAGCACCGCCTGGTAGGCATCCCGTACTGCGTCACCAATCCTGCCGCCTCGGCGTGAGTCACCAATCACACTGAAGGGGATACCGGCTTCGATCAGCTGGTTGGCCAGACCATGGTCGGGCCGTCGGCCCTGGGCTATCAGTACCCGGCTGATTAGCAGTTCGCTGCGGATACCGTGGTGGTCCTTGAGCGTCACCATGCCTTCGGCGCTGATCTCCACCAGGCTGGTATTCTCGACAATGCGAATCGCCGGATTCTGCATCAGCCGTTGTTTCAGTACGCCGCGGTAGATCATCTCCGCAGAGCGGGCCAGCATGAGCGCCGGGGAACGGCTGACCAGAACCACTGAATAGCCTTTTTCGGCCAGCAATTCCGCGGTTTCACAGCCGGTCTCACCACCGCCATAGACCAGTACCGGCCGGCTGGCGTCCGGTACTGGCAGGCAATCGATATCGCCCATCAACAACTCATAGGCGTCGATGACGTACGGACTGTCGATACCCTGTATGGGCAGGACGACCGGCTGCGCACCGGTTCCCAGTAACACGATTGCCGGTGGGTCATCGCGCAAGCTGGCGATATTGATAGTGCTGTTCAGGTGAACCTGTAGCTGACTCTGTTCGAGCTGGCGAATGAGGTAGTTCTGGTACCAAGTGAGCTTGTCCTTGAACGGTGGCGCTGCCGAGGCGATCAGGCCGCCGCCAAGCATCGCGCGGCTCTCGTGCAGTTCGGTGCGAAAGCCGGCCTGTTGCAACAACAGGGCGGCGGACATGCCGCCAGGCCCGCCGCCGAGGACCACCGCTCGTTTTCCCCGCAGCGAGCCGGCATCAGGGAACACGTCGAGTTCATGGCCGGTGCGCGGATTCTCGGCACAGCCAATGACTCCATGGGGACCTGAACTGACCGCAACGCAATAGTTGCACGAGGTACAAGGGCGAATTCGTTCCGGTTGGCCGGCTCGAGCCCAACCAGCCCAAGCTGGATCTGCAAGCAACGGCCTGCCCAGCGCGATCATGTCCGCATCGCCTTCGACAAGGGCGCGCTCGGCGGTTTCCGGCCAGCGGATCTGGCCGACGCTGATCACCGGAACACTCACCGCTTCGCGGATTCTGCGGGAGTAGGGCAGGCGCCAGCCTTCCGGCGTGGACATGGGCTCAATGACCTTGTCAAAACTGGTAAAGCCCAGCCCCATCGAGACGTGCAACGCATCGAGTCCGGCTTCGACCAGTTTGGGGGCGATACGGACCATGTCCTCTATATCCAGGCCGCCGCTGGTGAATTCGTCAGCGGATAGCCGGTAGATCAGCGGTCGGTCGCCGATTGCCTGGCGGACGCGCTGGATGACTCTACGCGGGAAGTTGAGACGACGCTCTTCATCACCGCCCCACTTGTCGTTGCGGTGATTGCAGAACGGCGTAAGAAAGCAGGTGAGCAGGTAGCCGTGCGCACCGTGTAGTTCCACGGCCTGATAACCCGCCTGGACGCCCAGTTCCGCGGCGCGGCCGAAACTTTCGATCAATTCCTCTATTTCATTCTCGCTCATGCCCCGGGCCTTGAGGACGGTCGGGTCCGAGCGTGTCGGAACGTCACTGGGTGCAATCGGTAATCCATCCCTGACCAAATCACGCTTAGAGGCTTGGCCGCCATGCTGAAGTTGCAGGCAGGCCACTGACCCTGCGTCGGTAATGGCTTTAACCAGGCGCTGGTGCCCCGCCACCTGGGTAGGGTTTTCCAGAGTCAGTTGACGATGTTCGGAACGCCCGGTGGCGCCGTCCACGCAACAGAACTCGACGATGATCATCCCGGTGCCGCCCTCAGCTCTGGCTCGGTAAAAAGCCACCTGCTCAGGCGTTACGTAACCATCGAGGCTGCCCAGGTTGGTAGACATGGGGGCCATCACTACGCGATTGGGTATTTCCAGGTTGCGCAGGGTGAGGGGGCTGAAAAGTTTTGGATACAGGTGTTCAGTCATCTTGCCTCGTCCTTCACGGTTCTCCACTGATGGTGTTGTCAGCTAAACAGAAGAGATGGCCATTTTTTTGTGATATAGCTGACCATATATCAGTTATTTGTGAAAATCCAGAGGCTATGCATCGGAAAGGACAGAATTCGCATTAGTCGTGGCCTGTCAGATGATTTAGGGGTTTTCCTGTTTTTATACGGGCGTTTGATATTCCCGAAAGGACGGCTGGTTGGCGGGTTTTTATGACGTATTATCAGTTGTTTTGGCGGGTATTCATGGGGTTTCAGCTTGTGCTCAATACTCAGTTACGAGTCTTTTTCATGGCAACGTTTTGATATCTTGATGTTTTTTGTGGCGACTCCTGCGCGGAACAAAAAAAACTTGTCAATAGATGACTATATGTTAGTTTAATAATCGTGATCTACTTTGACTCATCAAGAGGCAGAATGTGCTGACGGGTGAGCGGAGCGGATTGGTGGATGCCTGGTCATGGTGTCGCGGTGTGAGATGTTCGATGAGGGGGCAGGAAGCCCACGCCTGATTACCTTCGGGCGCGGACTCTTTTCCAGAAACCGGTCTAATTAGAAGAAGAGGCGGTCAAGTGAAAACAAAAACAAAAGTTTCAGGGCAGAGGGTTGGCATGGTGTTCAAGCGCAGCTACCTTGCCAGCGCCGTAGCGATATGTGCAACGGCCTTGAGTACCAATGCGGTGGCGATTCAGATACCTACAGGCAATCCCGATCTGAGGGTCGAATGGGACAATACCATTCGCTACAACGCTGGTTGGAGGGCGGAGAGCCAGAACTCCGACTTCCTGAGCTCGCCATTTTTTGACGATACCGAGAACAAGTTTGACCGTGGTGACATGGTGATGAACCGTCTGGACCTGTTGTCCGAACTGGACCTGGTCTGGAAGCGTGCCCATGCCATCCGTATCAGTGCTGCCGCATGGTATGACGACGCGTACCAGGGTAGGGCGAAGCCAAATGCCGACCTGGTGGGCAGCGGAAACTATATTGATAATCGCTACAACTCCTACACCAAGCGGTATATGGGTGGATTGTCGGGGGAAATCCTCGATGCGTTCGTGTTCACCAGTTTCTCGCTGGGTGATGCCAATGTGGCCATTCGTGCCGGCCAGCACAACGTTTACTGGGGGGAGTCGCTCTATTCCATCGGTAACAGCATCGCTTACTCCCAGGGCCCTGTGGATACGATCAAGGCTGCATCCAGCCCAGGCGCCGAGGCCAAGGAGCTGTTTCTGCCTCTGAAACAGATATCCACGCAAATACAGCTGACCAATGAATTGTCGCTGGGCGCCCAGTATCTGTTTGACTGGAAACCGTTCCGGCTGGTTTCTGGTGGTACCTATTTTGCCGGATCGGACGGTGCCCGTTCGGATCTCGGTGCGCCGCCCGTCATTTTCCCCATGGGCGGTGGTATTCCGAATGACCGTGACTTCGAGCCTGATCGCAAGCGTGGCGATTGGGGGGTAAACCTGCGCTGGAGCCCGTGGTGGCTGGACGGCACAGCCGGCCTCTACTATCGCAAATTCGATGAGAAACTGCCCTGGAGTTTCACGCAGGTTGCACTGCAGGAGGTGGCGCCGGGCGTGATCGCGGGACTGCCTAATGCCATTCGCCTTGGCTACGCAAGAGATACCGAGCTGTACGGGTTCAGCCTGTCGCAGACCATCGCTACCGTGAGTGTTGCGGCTGAACTGTCCTATCGCAAGAATACCGCGCTGAATTCAGTCAGCGGATACACCGTCATTCCAGGTGACAATGTTGCTCCAACCTACTCAGAAATGGAGGGCGCGCGTGGTAACTCTATACATGCTCTGGTCAACGGTATTTATCTCCTGCCAAGAACGGCGCTATGGACGGGCGGCACCTTGCAGGGCGAACTCACCTACAATCGCCTGGACAAGATCACCGAAAACGCAGGCCGCTACAATGCTCGTGGATATGGATGTGTCACGGCCTACACCGCACATTGCGTAACGCGTGATGCCTGGGGTATGCAGGTTGGTTTTACCCCTGAGTGGCCGCAGCTGTTCCCGGGTTGGGATGTGTCGATGCCGACCAGTCTGGCGTATGGTATCCACGGTAACAGCCCGACACTGGGCGGCACCAACGAAGGGGTTTACAACTACTCGATTGGTGTGGCTGGGAAGTACAAGGGTGTGCACAACTTTACCTTGCGCTGGGTCGACTCCCACGGTAAGTACAAGGTCAATCCTGCCAGTGGTTATGTAACGACTGATCACACCTCCGGCGCTCCGGTGCAGAATGACCATGGCTGGGTTTCCTTGAGCTATCGCTTCAGCTTCTGAGGCGGAATGTTCATCCGAATGAGGATTTTTTCGTGAATAACAAGAATATATTGGTAATGACCGCAGGGGCGATGCTGTTCGCCGGCCAGGCGGCTGTAGCGCAACCGACCGAAGAACAGATCAGTCAACTGGGAAATACGCTTACTCCGTTGGGCGCCATTCAGGCAGGCAACGCGGAGGGCACAATCCCCAGTTGGGAAGGTGGGATTTGCACCCCGCCCGCTGACTACTCACCAATTGAAGGCGAACGGGGCGGTTCCCCGTATGCGGATCTGTTCCCGGATCAAAAGCCGCTGTTCAGCATCACCAGTACCAACCTGGCTGAATACCAGGACAAACTTGACGAGGGTACCAAGGAGCTGTTTCGCCGCTATCCTGATTCCTACCGCGTGGATGTGTACCCGACCGAGCGGACTGCCTGTTTCCCGCAGTGGGTATATGACAATACCATCGAGCGAGTTCGCAATCCCCGTCTGGAAGGCGATGCGCCCGGTCTGGTGAACGCGCATGCACAGGTGCCGTTCCCCATCCCGCAGGATGGCTTTCAAGCCATGTGGAACTCCAACGTGAAGTTTGACATGCCTCGTTCCAGGGGAACCCAGGGCGCCTATCTGATCGATGCTTCGGGTGGAATGCAACTGACGTCTATCCAGGATATCGAGGACCAGAACCTCTACTGGGACAACAGTATCGACCAGGTGCCCAGGAATCAGCCGTATTGGGCTCTGATCGCGACAACAATCGCGCCATCATCGGTGAATGGCGTCAAGCAGATGCGCCATGCCTTCCTGAACACCCATGAGCGTGACGGCATGGCCTGGTCATATGTTCCGGGTCAGCGCCGGGTAAGGATGGCTCCCGAGTTCAAATACGATACCGTGAGTACCCAGAGCGGTGGGGTTCTGCTGTTCGACGAGATCAACGGTTTCGACGGAAAGATGGACAAGTTTGATTTCAATCTGCTCGGGCGCAGGGAGATGTACATGCCCTACAATGCCTACAAGGCTTGGGCTGCCGAGCCTCGCCAACTCAATACGCCGCGGCACCACAATCCAGACCTGATGCGCTTCGAGCTGCGCAGGGTATGGGAAGTGGAGGCCACGCTGAAAGCTGGTGAACGCCATGTACAGAAGATCAAGCGTTTCTATCTCGATGAGGACAGCTGGATGATTCTGGCCTACCACGCCATTGACCATGGTGATCAGGTGCACCACGTCATGTATCAGCCATCTATCCAGCGCTATGAAGTGCCTTCATATCGCAATGGTCAGTATGTGCTCTACGACATGAGCAAGGGTATCTATTCCAGTGCCTCGATGATGGGCGCCCCTGGTATGACCGGCTTTGCACGGGTGGACGCCTATCCGCCGAATCACTTCACGCCGGGTGCATTGGCTGGCGGTGGTCTTCGTTAAGTTCCGTTAGGGTGTAGGACTTTCAGGGGGGTGTACGCCCCCCTTTTTTTGAGAGCCCTTGATTCAATACAGGAGCTTGATGTTATGAAAACAAAGAAAAAGCATACAGGGGCTGCGCTGTGCACTGTCCTTGTGTTGTTGCTGAGTCTCCCGGTGATCGCCAGCGATTTCCGCGATCCTCTGGTTACCCCCGCGAGCCTGGTAGGAAATGTTCACAACGCTCATCTGACCAGCGTTGCTGCCGCCGGCGAGCGACTGGTGGCAGTAGGAGCCCGAGGGCTGATTGTCAGTTCCACTGATGATGGAGAGAGCTGGCAGCAAATCGAGTCTCCAGTGTCTTCCGACTTGCTTGATCTGTTCTTTGTCGATGACCGCAACGGTTGGATCGTCGGCCATGACGGTGTGGTCATGCATAGCAGTGACGGTGGAGAGCGCTGGGTAAAACAGCTGGATGGCCGCATGACTGCTGACCTTCTTGAAGAGCATTTCCTGAACCTTGCGAAGAAGGGTGAGGAGAATGCCGAGGCCTATCTGGAAATCGTCCGGCTGAATTACACGGACGGCCCTGAACAGGCGCTGATGGATGTCTGGTTTGCCAACGAGAACGAGGGTTTCGTCGTGGGTACCTTCGGTACCATTCTCGCTACGCGTGATGGCGGCAAGACTTGGGAGTCCTGGATGGAGCGGGTGGATAACCCTGAAGTGCTGCACTTCATGTCGGTGAGCGGCGAGGGTGAGAATATCTTTGTCGCCTCTGAGCGGGGCATCGTGTTCCGGCTCGACCACGAGCAGCAGCGCTTTGTCGCGGTGCATACCGGTTACACCGGCAGCTTCTTTACCGTGACCGCCACGCAGGGGGGGGCGATTGCCGCGGGTTTGCGCGGGACCCTGTATGCCACGCGAGATGATGGGCATTCCTGGCGTGCGGTATCTACAGGCATCCAGGCAGCGTTGACAGACTCGGTTGTACTGGACGGCCACGAGGTGGCGCTGGCCAGTATCGATGGCCGGGTGCTGGTAGTGGACCTGGAGAATGACACGACCAATGTTATTCGGCCGGCACGGCCTGGGCGTTTCTCCAGTGTTGTCGCACTACAGGACCGTCGTGCTGTAACCGTGGGATTTTCAGGAATCCGCCCGGTAAGTCTGAATTAGAAAAACCAGTTGGTATTTAGTAAAGAGGCGATTATGGCTTTCAAGACTGCTCTAGACATGCCGGTGGTATCGGATCCTTCACAGTTCGACAAGAACAGTGGGAACAGGCTGGAGCGCATGGTGTTCAATCATCGCCTGCTGGTAATCCTCATATGTGTTGTCGCCACCGCCTTTCTCGGCTGGAATGCCACCAAGCTGCCAGTCAATGCCAGTTTTGAGAAGATGATTCCGCAGTCCCATCCGTTTATCCAGAACTACTTCGAGCATCGTGACGCACTCCGTGGCATGGGCAATTCGCTGCGTATCGCGGTGGAGCACACGGAAGGCGATATTTTCGATAGCGAGTATTTGCTGGCGCTGCAAAAGATCAATGACATTGTCTATCTGATGCCGGGCGTCGACCAGGCCTGGATGAGAAGTCTGTGGACATCCAGCCTGCGCTGGACCGAGGTCACCGAGGAAGGCTACCGCGGCGGCCCGGTGGTGCCTGACCGCTGGGACGGCAGCCCCGAATCCATGGATCGGCTCAGGGAGAATATCAACCGCGCAGGGATTGTCGGCAGCTACGTCGCCAACGACATGAAGTCGTCGATGATTTTTGTGCCGTTGCTGGATACTTCTCCACGTACTGGTGAGCCACTGGATTATCAGGCGTTTTCGGCAGAGCTCGAAGAAAAGGTCCGCTCACTGGAGTCGGAAAGCATTCAGGTGCATATCATCGGTTTTGCCAAGCTGGTTGGCGATCTGATCGATGGCATGTATGTGGTAATGCTCTATTTCGTCTTTTCGGTGGTGATTGCCGGCCTGCTGGTATACGCCTACACACGCTGTCTGCGCAGTACTCTGCTACTGTTGTTCATCGCGCTGCTGGGTGTGGTATGGCTGCTGGGGCTGCTGCAAGTGCTGGGTTATGCGCTTGACCCATACTCGATGCTGGTGCCCTTCCTTATCTTTGCCATTGGCCTGTCCCATGGCGCCCAGAAAATGAACGGCATCATGCAGGATGTCGGTCGGGGTACCCACAAATATGTGGCTGCGCGCTATACCTTTCGGCGACTTTTTGCCGCTGGTCTTACCGCGCTACTGGTCAATATCGTTGGTTTTGCCGTGCTGATGATCATCGACATTCCGGCGATCCGCGACATGGCGCTGACCACCAGTATCGGTGTGGCCGTGCTTATCTTTACCAAGCTTTTTCTTATTCCCGTGGCATTGTCCTATATCGGTGTCAGCGAGCGGGCCGCCAGTCGAAGCATGCAAACTGCCGCCGAACGTGCCGCGGCTCGCACACCCTTGTTGATGGCTCGTCTGTGGCTGGTCAGCCTGGCCGGGCGCCGTCGGGCCTCATGGGCGGTCATTGGCGGGTTTGCATTGCTGGCTATCGGCCTGGTGGTAGGCCGTAACGTCGAGTTCGGTGACCTTAATCCCGGCGCACCAGAACTGCGGCCAGAGTCACGCTACAACCAGGATGTTGCCTTTGTCACCGCCAATTACGGGCTGTCTATCGACCAGTTCGTAGTGATGCTGAAAACCCCGCCAGGCGAGTGCACCCAGTATGCGGCGGTGATGGAGGCCGACCGGCTTAGTGCCCATCTGCGTTCGCTGCCGGGTGTGCAAACCACGTACTCTTCTGCCGATGGTATACGTCTAGCGTCCTCTGGTGCCTTCGAAGGCAACCCCAAGTGGCTGACGATCCCCCGCAATACCAGTAATCGCACGCAGGCTTTCAATATGTTTTCCACTGATCGGCCTGAGTTGGCAGACCGGTCATGTGAAATTACGCCCATCATCGCCTATCTGACCGACCACAAGGCTGCCACGCTGGACGGTATCGTTGCCGCGGTCGAGCTCTACGCCGATGAATACGGTAGCGATGATCGCCAGTTCCTGCTTGCCGCCGGTAGCGCAGGTATTGAAGCCAGCACCAATATTGTCGTTCGCCAGAGTTTCTGGATTCTTCATTTCGTGCTCTACGGCGTGGTGGCTCTCCTTTGCCTGGTGACGTTCCGTAGCTGGCGTGCGGTGATCGTGGCGCTGATTCCCCTCATCATCACCTCGGTGCTCTGTGAGGCGCTTATGTACATGCTCGGCATCGGCATCAAGGTGGCCACATTGCCAGTGATAGCGGTCGGAGTAGGCGTGGGCGTCGATTATGCCCTGTACCTGCTCAGCGTGCAGTTGGGGCTGCAGCGCCAGGGCATGACGCTGGCGGAGTCCTATGCCGGCTCGCTGGATTTCGTTGGCCGGATCGTCGCGCTGGTGGGGCTTACCATGGCGGCTGGCGTGTTGCCCTGGATCTGGTCGCCGATCAAATTCCAGGCGGATATGGGCATTCTGCTTAGCTTCATGTTCCTGTGGAACATGATCGGTGCCTTGGTGCTGATTCCCGCACTCTCGCACTTCCTGCTGAAAACCGATGCGGATCGTTTGCGTGGCGAAGGGGTAGTGGTCACCGTGGATACCGATGGAACTGCGCCCGAGTCCGCAGCGGCTGATGGCCTGTCGGCTACTGACAATACCCGGCAGCGAGACAGGGTTTCTGCCTGATAGGCATCGCAACAGAGGAAACCGCTGACGATGAAGCTGGGAATTGAGAACCGGGTCGCCTTTGTCTCGGGCGGCAGCAAGGGAATTGGCCGGGCGTGCAGTGAGGTACTGGCGGCGGAAGGCTGCCGGGTCATGGTGGCTGCACGTGGTGCCGATGCTGTTGAAGAAACAGTGGAAACCATACGCCGCCAGGGCGGCATTGCCGAAGGCGTCACCGCCGACCTGACCAGTGCTGCGGGTGTGTCTCTGGCTATCGAGACGACCAGGCGCTGCTTTGCCCCGCCAGACATTGTCATTACCAATGTGCATGGCGGCGAGCCCTGTGACTTTCTGGACAGTGATCCGCAGGAGTTCGTGACCTCCTTCAACAATCTGGTCATGAGCATCGTGCATTTGGCGCGTGCCACGCTGCCGGCGATGCGCGAGCGGGGCTGGGGAAGGCTTCTTACCATTGGAACCGCAGCCGCCAAGGAACCGGCCGCCGGACTGAAGCTCATGGCCGCCAATACAGCCAGGGCTGGAGTGGTGACGCTGAACAAATCCCTGGCGGATGAGTTTGCGCGGGACGGTATTACCGTGAACACCCTGGCGACGGGGTGGATTGGCACCCAGCATATGCTGGACCAGGTCGGTCACATGGCGCAGGCGCGTGGCCTGGCGGCGGATGAACTGCTTGCACGCCTGTCCAGAGGCGTGCCGGTCGGGCGAATAGGGTCGCCGCAGGAGATAGCGTCATTGGCGGTTTACCTGTGCTCGGACCTGGCGGGCTATGTAACCGGTTGCCTGATTCCCGTCGATGGCGGATCCCACAAGTCGGCCTGGTAATCTGGAAAAATGATGACAGCAGACAAGCAAAACCCTGGCGAGCGACTGCTCAAGACTTCGACACTCTGGCAATTACTGGAGGCTCGGGTACGGCTCAGCTCCACAGCGATCATGCTGATAGACGCTGATCGCGGACTGAAGCTGACCTTTGCCCAGGCTCACAACATTGCCGAGCGTCTGGCTGCGGGTTTTCTGGCCAGCGGTATCGCTCCTGGAAGTGTGGTCACCTGGCAGCTACCCACTGGCCTCACGGCGGTGATGACGGCCCTGGCGTTGTCACGCCTGGGTTGCGTGCAGAATCCGGTTATTCATCTGTATGGCGAACATGAACTGAAGTCGGTGCTGGCTCGCAGCCAGTCGGCTTTCCTACTGGTGCCCGGCGCGGTTTCCGAACGTGATTACGCGGCCGCTGCCGGCAGGGTATGTGCCCAACTGGAACAGCCGCCGGTGGTGCTGGTCATGGACGGTGAGCTGCCCCAGGGCAAACCGTCGACGCTGCCGCCCCCTCCACAAGATGGGGCCAGTGTGCGCTGGGTCTACTATACCTCCGGCACCACTTCCGAACCCAAGGGCGCCAGACACACTGATGAAACCCTGATGATCGGAGGGCGTAATCTAGCGACCGCGATGGCGGTAACCTCGCACGACATAGGCACCATCGCATTCCCCTATGCGCATATCGGCGGAGCCATGTATACCTGCATGCTGCTTGCCAGCGGCATGAGTGCAGTGTTGCTGGGGCGCTTTGTGCCTACCGAAGCCTGTGCCGCTTTCCAGCGTTACCGCGTTACCACCACAGGTGGCAGTACCGCTCATTATGAAGCCCTGCTGATGGAACAGCGCCGCCAGCCGGATACACAATTGCTACCCGATCTCAAACTGCTGTGCGGCGGTGGCGCACCCAAGCCGCCTGAGCTGTATTTTGCCATTCGGCGTGAGCTGCACTGCGGACTGACGCACAATTACGGTATGACCGAAGTCCCCCTGGTTTCAGCCGGCACCCCGCAGGACAGCGACGAACAACTGGCACACACCGATGGTATGCCGGTGCAGGACGTTGAAGTGATCATCGTTACCCTGGATGGCGATATCGCTGAACCCGGCCAGGAAGGGGAGATACGCCTGCGTGGAAAGGGTGTGTTCAAAGGCTATACCGATACGGCGCTGAATGCGGAGGCCTTTGATCAGAACGGCTATTTTCGTACCGGGGATCTTGGCATGCTGCGCGCGGACGGCCGATTGGTACTGACCGGGCGGCTCAAGGATGTGATTATCCGCAAGGGGGAGAATATCTCGGCCCGTGAAATCGAGGAGCTGCTGTATTCCCACCCCCGGGTCGCCAACGTGGCGGTCATTGGTCTGCCTGATGCGCAGCGCGGCGAACGTGTTTGTGCAGTGATCGAAGCGGCGCCTGGCGAGGCGCCGCTGAGCTTTGATGAAATGGTCGCCTTCTTCAATGCCGCCGGCGTGATGCGGCAGAAAATCCCCGAACAGCTGGAGATCATGGAGCAGTTGCCGCGCAACCAGACGCTAAACAAGATCCTCAAGCACAAGTTGCGGGAGCTGTTTGCCGCTGGGCACTGACCCTGCCTCTGGGCAGGGCAGGGCCTGGCTGCCAGGTCAGGCCGGCTGCAACGCCTGAATCAGGCTATCCGAATCACTCAGGGTGCTGTACAGCGGAAGCAGGTTCTTGCAAATGAAGCGGTGAGTCTCCTCCGTTGCACCAGCAATGCAATCTTCCGCCACCAGCACTTGATAACCGAGATCGGAAGCGCACAGTGCCGTTCCTGAAATGGCAACGTTGGTGGAAACACCCGCCAGGATAACGGTTTGCACGTTCATGTTTCGCAAGATCGTATCCAGGTCCGTACCGTGAAAGGACACCAGGCTGAAGCTGCGTGAGTGCAGTATGTCGCCGGGAGCGGGGGCAAGCTCCGGAACCGGCTCAACGTCAGCCGACCCTTGAATCATTCTTCCCGCCTTAGAGGTCTGGGCGACCACTACCGAAGTCAATGGCAAATCCACATAGCCCGGGCGGTGCGCTACATGCAGATGAATTACCGGCAGGCCTTGCTCGCGCATGGCGTCGGCAAGCCGCGCAATCCGGGAAATGATGCCTCGTTGCTGAACCTGTTCGGCAATGCCGGGAAACATCGCCAGTGCCGGATCGATAACAGCGCGCTGGCATTCACTGATCAGCAGCGCGGCGCGTTGGCCGTTTTCCAGGCCGCGGGGTTTTTTCATTGTTGCTTCCTTTCTGTTGGCAAATGCAAAGAGTGTGATGGAGCAGTCTTTTCTTGTCATCGGGCTCGTTTTTGAATAATAGCTGATATATAGTTAGTTTTCCATGTATCGAACGACAGGACTTTTGCTATGAGTGCCATGACTGATGACTCTATCGCCATGATGCTGAAAGAGTCGGCGGACAGCTTTCTTTCTGGATTGTCACCGGTATCGCGGCTTGCACTGGGTGATGATCCGATACGGCTGGTCGACCGCGCTGTCTGGTCGAGCATGGCGGAACTGGGCTGGACGGCGGTACTGCTGGATGAAGGGCTGGGCGGTAGCGGTCTCGGGCTGGAAGAGGCTGCGGTGCTGGCAGAGATCATGGGCGAGAAGCTGCTGGGCGAGCCATTTGTGGCCTGTTGCGTCATGCCCGCGGTCGTGCTGAATGACTGCAGCCGGACTGATACCGCGACGCATATCGCCGGGCAGCTCGCCAGGGGCGAGCGTCTGGTTACGCTGGCGTGGCAGGAGCAGGAAAATCAGAGCGCTCCCGGCCTGCCGGAGACTGTCTTGAGAGACGGCCGTATCAGCGGCGTCAAACGCTTTGTATCCGGCTGTGAGGATGACAGTGTTTTACTGGTATTGGTGCAGACAGGGGGTGAGGTTGCCCTGGTCGCGGTCGATGCCGGGAGCGTTGGTGTATGTATCGAGCGCTTTGGTGCCGGAGTGGGTTCACAGGCCCATGTTCATTTTGACAGCGTTGAACCGGTCGCAGGTACTCCTCTGCTGATTGGCGAGGCGGCTCGGCAAACGCTGGACAAGGCTCTGCTGGCGGGTCGTATTGTTCTGAGTGCGGAGCTGTGTGGGTACGCCAGCGGCTGCCTGGCCAAGACGCTTGATTTTGTCGGGCAGCGCCATCAGTTTGGCCGGCCCATCGCTTCATTCCAGAGCATACAGCACCGTTGCGTGGATCTGGACATCGAATGCCGCCTCGGTAGAGCAGCCTGGCAGCATGCCGTTGCATGTTTCAGCGAGTCCACTACTGACACGCGTACGCTGGCTGCGGCGAGTAGTGCCAAGGCGCGATGTGCTGACGCGGCGGTCAAGGTTGCCTTGCAGTCTGTTCATATGCACGGCGCGATGGGGTTTTCCGAGGAAACCGGCGTAGGTCTTTATCTGCGCGCGGCTCTTTTTGCCGCGGGGTGGCTGGGCGGAGCCAGAGAGCATCGGCGGCGTTTCCAGAATGCAAGCGGGGCGGTCGCCGCTGTGGACAAGCGTCCGCTGCTCGCCGGAATTGCCGCTGATACAACGGATCTGGATGCCCTGTCGGACGACGGCTTCAGGCTGTATCTGCGCCAGTGGATCGCTGACAACTACCCCGCGCACCTGCGTCAGGATGACCAACGGCCCTTCCTGCGCCTGCGTGGCGATGACATGACCAACTGGCTGAAACTATTGAACGATAACGGCCTGCGTGCGCCGGCCTGGCCGAAAGCATACGGGGGTATGGGGTTGTCTTTCGCCAGGCAGCTCATCTACCAGCAGGAGATGGAGCGGGCAGGGGTTGGTCGGATCATCGATACCGGTGAAACCCAGCTGGGCCCAACGCTGATGACCTGGGGCACGGATGAGCAGAAAGCCTACTACATGCCACGGATCCTCGATTGTACCGACGTCTGGAGTCAGGGCTATTCGGAGCCGGGCTCAGGCTCGGATCTGGCCAGCCTGAAAACCCGCGCCGACCTGCAGGGCGACGAGTTCGTCGTCAATGGCCAGAAGATCTGGACCACCCATGCCACCGATGCGACACATGTCTTCGCCCTGGTGCGTACTGGCCGCTTCGAGAAGAAACAGCAGGGCATTAGTTTTCTGCTGATTGATCTCAAGTCACCCGGTATCAGCATCCGACCGATTCGCAATATCGCCGCCGAAGAAGAGTTCTGTGAGGTGTTCTTCGATGACGTGCGGGTGCCAGTCGGCAACCTGGTGGGCAAGCTGCACGAAGGCTGGTCGGTCGCCAAGTCCCTTCTTGGCCATGAACGTATCTGGCTGGGCAGTTCAGCGATGGCTTGGAGCGCGCTGGCGCTGGCTGAGCGGCTATTGCAGGCGCTTGGGCTGACGGATGACCGTGGCGTGATGGATCGTTTTGCGCAGCTGCAGGCGGATCTTCAGGACTACCGGCAGCTGTATGGCCAGATGTGTGACCACATTGCCAGTGGTGATGGTGAACCGGGCCCAGAGTCTTCCATTCTTAAGGTTTATATCTCCGAACTGCTGCAGCGCATTACCGAGTTCAATGCGGACATCGCCGGAGAGTATGGCGGGGTAGTGGGCAGCTTTGATCTTGAAGGGCTGACGGTCGATCTGCACTGGGCGCTGATGATGGCCCGGCCGGTATCGATCTATGCCGGTACCAACGAAGTCCAGCGCGACATTCTTGCAAAAAACCTGCTGAAAATGCCGGGTGTACCCAAGGCTTGAACGGCTGGTGGGCATCTACACAACTGAGGGTATGAGACATGAGAGAAGCGGTTATCGTTTCCACGGCGCGAACACCGATCGGCAAGGCCCATCGGGGTGCATTGAATAACATCAAGTCACCCACCATGACCGCTCATGCGATCGAGCACGCCGTACAGCGTGCCGGTGTTGAGCCTGGTGAAGTGGAAGATGTGATTATTGGCGCGGCTATGGGCGCCGGCACAGCTGGCCGCAACCTGGCGCGTGCTGCCGCGTTGCGTGCGGGACTGGCTGACACGGCGGCAGGCTCGACGGTTGACCGGCAGTGTGCGTCAGGCCTGATGGCCATTGCCATAGCGGCCAAGCAGGTGATTACCGATCACATGGACATTGTCGTCGGCGGCGGCTCGGAAAATGTCAGCGCCCTGACCCCAAGCTATCTGGAATGGGCGGTAAGGGACAAGGACGAGTCCCTGGTCGCCGTCTCGCCGAGTGCCTACATGCCGATGATTGATACCGCCGAGTTTGTTGCGCGCAAATACGGTATCACCCGGGAACAGCAGGACGAGTTTGCCCTGATGGCTCATCTACGGGCATTGAGCGCTCAGCAGAGCGGACGATTCAAGGATGAAATCGCGCCCATTCAAGTAACTCAAAAACAGGTCAACCGGGATAATGGGGAAGTGACCTACAGGAATTTCCTGTTTGCCGAGGATGAATGTCCTCGTAACGGAACGACAGTGGAAGGACTGGCCTGTCTGAATGCGGTAGTGGAGGGAGGGACCGTCACCGCCGGTAATGCCAGTCAGTTGTCCGACGGTGCCTCTGCCTGTTTGATAATGGAAAGCAGAACGGCTGAACAGCGAGGCCTTCAACCGCTTGGAGCCTACAGAGGCTTCATGGTAACCGGCTGTGCTCCAGAGGAAATGGGCATCGGGCCGGTGACCGCTGTGCCAAAACTGCTGGCAAAACATGGGCTGAGCATTGCTGATATCGGTTTGTGGGAGTTGAATGAAGCCTTCGCCGTGCAGGCGCTTTACTGCCGGGACAGGCTTGATATCGATCCTGCCTGCTTCAACGTCAACGGCGGTGGCATATCCCTTGGTCACCCATTCGGTATGACCGGTTCGCGGTTGGTTGGAAGTGCCCTGCTGGAAGGCCGCCGTCGTGGTGTCCGCTACGTGGTCGTTACCATGTGTGTTGGCGGAGGAATGGGCGCCGCCGGTTTATTCGAGGTGTACCACTAAGCACTATTGTATAGTCAAAAACAAGCCGGCGATCGCCGGCTTTTTTTGACTATATGTCAGTTATGCAGATACGGCTTCAAGCATTTTCGCGGATTTGTGCTGTGCCATCGCAGCCAGCTGTTCGTAGTGAAACATCGAGCTGCCCAGCGCGGTGTTGATCAATGTCATGCGTTTGAAGTAATGACCAATGCTGTATTCCTCTGTCACTCCTATGCCGCCGTGCAGTTGAATGGCCTGCCCACAGACGAACTGCCCGCTTTTGCCGATATGCGCTTTCATGGCAGACAAGGCCCGGCTACGCTCTGCTGTTGGCAGGTCAAGGCTGGCGAGCCCCATATGCACCATTCCGCGGGACAGTTCGACTTCGATGAGCATGTCACTCATCCGGTGCTGCAGGCTCTGGAAGTTGCTGAGCGGCTGGCCAAACTGCTTGCGTATCTTCAGGTAGTCCCGGGTGATCCACATGGCTTGTTCCATGACGCCGACAGCTTCCGCACACAGGGCCACCAGGGCGTGAGCATGGGCATGCTCAAGAGCCTGGAAGCCCAGGTTGAGCTCACCAACCAGATTCTCTTCCGTGACGCACAGGCCGCTGATGTCGATCTCCGCTGCCCAGCGGTTGTCCACCAGGCGGTGAGGATCAAGCGTCAGGCCAGGACTGGATGGGTCGACCAGGAACAGGCTTATGCCATGGTTGTCGTCATCGTTGCCGGCAGTGCGGGCCGAGATAATCAGCTTGTCGGCGATATTGCCGGCGATCACCGCAGTTTTTTTGCCGTTCAGTATCCAGGTTCCTGGGGCGGCGCTTTTCGCCCGGGTCGAGACATGGCTGAGGCGGCCCCGGGCGCAGAACTCTTCATGTGCCAGCACCGGCTTCAGCTCACCCGCACTCAACCTCTGCAGCAGGCCGAGGTGGCGCTCGTCCCTGCTTGCCAGCAAGGTTTGTGCGGCAAGCACTGCGATGGGCCAGTAAGGTTCGATGAACAGTACCCTGCCCATTTCCTCCATTACCAGAGCCGTTTCGATGGTCGAGTAACCGAGGCCATCGCAACTGTCGGGTAGGGCCAGGCCGAGCAGGCCCTGCTCGGCGAACAGTTGCCAATGGGCTGCGTTGAAGGACCCCGTAGCGATAACCGCCGCGCGAATGTCGAAACTGCAGTTGTCGTCCATCAGCCGGCGGACAGTGTCCTTGAACATGCCCTGTTCTTCATTCAGTTGAAAGTCCATGCTCACATCTCCAGAAATGAACGCGCGATGATGGTGCGCTGTACCTCGTTGGCGCCGCCATATACGGTGGTGGCGCGACGGTACAGGTAGTCAGCCATGATGCCGGGCGCATAGTCCGGTCCCGACACCCAGGAGTTCTCTATTTCGGGGCTTCCCTGAGGATCCAGATACACATAGTTGGCGTAGCTGCCGAGTGCCTCGATCTGCAGGTCACCGATTTTCTGCAACAGTTCGGAACCGCGTATCTTCAACAGGGAGCCGATGGGCAGGTTCGACCGGCCATCGGCTTTTTCATGCAGGGCGCGTAAGCTCAGCCAGCGCAGGGCCTGGAGGTCGGTTTCAAGAAGGGCAACGCGACTGGCGAAGCCGGGGAGATCGATCAGACGACTGCCATCCTGCTGCACGGTGTTGAGAATGTGCTTCAGGCGCGTGAGATTGGCGTTGTTGCGCGGCCACTCGGCGCTGAAGGCGCGCTCGTTTTCCAGCAGGAACTTGGCATAGGTCCAGCCTTTGCCTTCTTCGCCCACGAGGTTTTCCACGGGTACGCGCACGTTGTCGAAGAACACTTCGTTGAGACTGTGGCTTTCGCCTATATCATGAATCGGGCGAACGGTCACACCAGGCGTGTCGCGTTCGACCAGAATCATCGAGATCCCGCGCTGACGTGCTTCCGGATCGGTCTTGGCGAGCAGGAAGATCATCTCGGCGCTTTCCACGAAGGATGTCCAGATCTTCTGGCCATTGATGACATACTCATCGCCATCACGCATCGCTCTGGTGGTCAGGGAGGCCAGATCAGAGCCGGCGTTGGGCTCGGAAAACCCCTGGCCCCAGAAGATGTCGCCATTGAGGATCAAAGGCCCGTACTTCGCTTTCATGGCGTCGCTACCGAAGGTCATGATGACCGGCCCGATCATCTTGAAACCGCCGGTGTCTACTGGCGGCGCACCGGCAAGGAAGCACTCTTCGTCAAATATGAACTGACGCAGAGGGGACCAGCCTGTGCCGCCCCAACTTGCCGGCCAGTTGGCTCCCGAGTAGCCATGCTGATTGAGGACCTTGGTCCAGCGCCGCATGTCTTCCCGCATAAAGTGATAGCCGCGGGAGTTGCGTATGGCCAGTTCCTGCGATAGATGTTTCTGCAGAAAGGCGCGCACTTCCGAGCGAAACAGCTCATCTTCACTGTCGATTTCAAATTGCATCTGCGTACCCTGTTCTCTGGAAGCGCCTAGGCGCTGGTCGTCATGCTGCTAGTGATTCACTTCTTGTCAGCGGTTATTTACTTGCTGGCATTGAAGGGTTGTCCCTTGTCAGGCCGATGATCCTGGGGTAGCCCCAAAACCCGCTCGGCCAGCGTATTGAGCAGGAGTTCATCGGTACCACCGGCAATGCGCAGGGAGGGGTCCAGCCAGGCGCGGGTATAATCATTCACCGGATGCCGATCCGGGAGCAGCCGTACGCCGCTGGCTCCCATCAGGTTCATTGCCACCGACCCCAGCGACTGGCGCAGGCGGCCGAGTAGCAGCTTGCGCATGGCTCCCTCGGGTCCTGGCTCATTGCCGTTGGCAAAAGCTTCCAGAGCACGGCGGTGGATGGCTCGCAGGCCCTGACGCTCGATGAATACATCGACGATCTTGGTTCTTACCTGCGGGTCATCCAGGGCTGGCTGTCCATCCACCGAGCTGTTGCAAGCCATTTCGATGAAGGTTTCCAACGCAGGGGCATAGCCCGATTCATCGGTTACCGCATAGCGTTCGATCATCAGTGTTTCAACGGCAACCCTGAACCCGCCGTTGACTTCACCCAGTCGCTGCTCGTCGGGTATGAATACGTCATCGAAGAACACCTCGTTCAGATCGCACTCATCGCCAAGTCGGCGGATCGGTTGCACGCTGACTCCTGGCGTCTTCATGTCCAAGAAGAAATAGGTCAGGCCGGCATGTTTGGGCAAAGAGGGGTCGCTACGGGCAATGACCACCCCCCAATCGGATATCTGCGCCCAACTGGTCCAGACTTTCTGGCCGTTGAGTTTCCAGCCGCCTTCGGTTCGTTCGGCCTTGAGCCGCAGGGACGCGAGGTCGGATCCTGCGGAGGGTTCGGAAAACAGCTGGCACCAGATCAGATCGCCGCGGACGGTTTGCGGCCCAAGGCGCTTGCGCCACGCTTCCGAGGCATAGCGCAGAAAGATGGGCAAAGGATTATTGACACTGATGCTGAAGTAAACGAGTGGCAGGTCGTAACGCATTTCCTCTTCGCAGAATATGACCTTCTGCAATTCGCTGCCGCCAGCGCCACCGTATTCGCGCGGCAGTGTGATACAGGCGTAACCGTGGTCCGCCTTGAATGCCTGCCAGGCCTTTGCCAGTGCAAGGTCCTGCTCGAAACTCAGCCCTTTGCGCGCCTCACCCGAATAGGCTGGCGCATGCGTGGCCAACCAGTCGATTGCCCGCAGGCGGTATTGCTCAAGTTCCTGGTTCATTTTGAATGCTCCGCATGGGGCTGAGCTGACTGGCCGGCAATGGCGGACAGCAGCCGATTACTCCAGTGGTTGCTGGCACCCAGTTCCAGGGCCAGGCAGCGTGACCGACGATAATGGTGATGGGGCATGGCTTCCCAGGTAACGCCCATACCGCCATGCACATGCAGGTTTTCCTGTGCGGCATATTCATAGGCCTTTATGGCGGCCAGTCGGGCAGCGCATACCTGGGCGTCCTGATCCGCTGCCTGGGACTCGACGGCGGACAGGGCGGAGAATGCGCAGCCACGGGCGATCTCGATCAAGCAATAGCATTCCGCCAGCTTGTGCTTGATACCCTGGAAATGGCCAATCGGCTGGCCGAAGGCCTTGCGCTCGAGTGCATAAGCGCAGGCCATTTCCAGGCATGCCTGGGCACCGGCTACCTGCTCGAAGGCATGGTTAAGCGCGGCCAGCCGGGTTATATCGCCGACCAGAGCGGTGCCGCCGAGGGTTACGGCCGTGACCTGGTTCAGATGCAGTTCGGCTGCGGCCCGGGCATTGTCGATGCTGGCAAAGGTTTCACGGCGAACGCCCGGGTCGCTCAACTCGACCAGATACAGTCTGGCCTCTGGCCCTGTACCTGCCGGGATCAGCGCAATATCTGCGACCGCGGCGAAGGCGGTCATGGCTTTGTGGCCGGTCAGCCGGACCGGCCCGCCGTCGGCCGGCATGGTAATAGTGGTGCTGCCGTCGGCCTGGGCCGCAGGGGCGAGGCAGGCGATCTTCTCCCCGCCAACCAGTTGCTCAACGAGGCTCTGATGGCGGTTGTCGTCTGTGCTGATCAGCGCCTGTACCGCAAGGGCGTTGGCTATCAGAGGAATGGACGCAGTCAGGCGTCCAATTTCCTCACTCAGGACGCATAGTCCGCGCCAGCCAAGCCCTAGGCCGCCGGCCTCTTCGGGGGCTGCCAGGGCTGGCCAGCCTAGCTCAGCCGCCTTGCTCCAGAGTGAGTGATCAAAGCTGGCAGGTTTTTCCAGCAACTGCTTGAGGTGCTCGGGATTGGCGCAATCTTCCAGCACACGTCTGGCCTGTTCCCGTACAGCCGCGAGTTCTTCAATATTTTGCTCAAGCATGGAGATATCTCATACCGGTGTAAAAAGGGGCAGGAAAACGTCTTCCTGTTCTTCGAATACCACGCGGACCCGCTGACCGATAAACGCAGCTTCAGGCTCACAGCCAACGATATTGGTCGTCAGTTGCAGGCCGGGTTGCTCATCGAGGCTGACAATGGCGATCGCATAGGGGACCGGCTGATCTGGGCTCCAGGGCTGATGATTGACCGTGATGGCCTCTATGCTGCCGAAGCCGGAGACAGGCTCCGCTGACAGGTCTTGGCTCAGGCACTGGGGGCAGATGATCCCTGGAGGATGCAGCCAGTGACGGCAGTCTGCGCAGCGCAGGATGCGCAAGGTCTTGTCTGCGCCACTGGTCCAGAAAAACCTGTTCAGGTCGTTCAGTTCGGGTAGCACCCGGAATCTTTGATCGGTCATTGCTGTTGTTCTCCGCGGGCTCCCCGTTTGATATGGATCCTAGCCTAGCAGGACGCAGCTATCGGGAGCTTTATTTGCCTAGAAAACTAACATAATGTTATTTTTAAGTCTAGATCAAAAACAGCTTTTCCAGCAACACCTTCGATCAACGGGAAGTGCTGGATGCAACAGCCCGCTCTGGGCAGGCTTGCACATGTCGTTTTTTTTCAATAAGCTGACTAATAGTTATTTATTGGTGCATGCAGCACCTACTCACAGGTGGAGGATAGCGTATGGCGGACTCTCTGGTGGTTATCACGGGAGCAGCAGGTGCCCTGGGCAGGGGTGTGGCGCAAGCATTCATTAATGCAGGGCATCGGGTAGTGCTGGTGGATCGTGATGCGGCGGCACTGCGTGCTGTCTACTCAGGCGAGAAGGCGGGGCAGTATCTGGTTGCGGTGGATCTCACCAGCAGAGAGGCCACACAGAAGGCCTTGGGTGACTGTTTTGCACAGCATGGGGTGCCTGCTGTGCTGTGCAATATCGCTGGGGGTTTTGCCATGGGGGATGCTGTCCACGAAGCTGGCGAAGAAGTCTGGCAGCAAATGCTCGAGATGAACGTGAATACCGTCCTGAACACCTCTTACGCAGTGGTGCCCGGCATGCTTGCGTCGGGAGGAGGCAAGGTCATCAACGTAGCAGCGGCTGGTGCTGTCAGCGGCAAGCCGGCAATGGCGCCCTACTGTGTATCGAAAAGTGCGGTAGCGCGCATCACCGAGTCCATGGCGCTGGAGCTACGCGACAAGGGCATCAACGTAAATGCCGTTGCGCCAAGTATCATCGATACCCCTTCCAATCGTGCCGGCATGCCTGACGCCGATCCGGCTCTCTGGGTAAGTCCGGAGCAACTGGCGAACGTCATTCTGTTTCTTGCCTCTGAGCAGGCCAGCGCAGTGCATGGGGCTGTAATACCGGTGGTTGGCCGCTCCTGAGCGGTTTTTCAATTTTCTCCTTTGGGCGTCTCCTGGCGCCCTTTTTTATGACTTGCCATCCATGGCCGCCACCCTTCGGGCCGTTGCTGACGCGACGTTAAAAGTTTCTCCCGGAAATTTTTTATGCGCCGGTGATAATGGAATGGCTAACGACAAAAAGCCCTCCCCGGTGTCGCTGGGAGGGCTTTGAAAGAACGGTTACGGCTCAGGCGTCAGCGGTGATTTCACCGTCCGCCTTGCCCACCGCGGTGAACATGCGAATGATATCGCCCGAGGTCACGCGCTCCTGCTGGTTGCCAATTTGCTGTGAGCCAGAGCCGTAGGACTTCGGCTCGGTATCTACATCTACAGCCAGTGCCCGTAGAGCGCCAACGGTGCACTTGTCGCGGCCTCCCATCATGCCGAACGCATCGAAACTGAACAGGCGCAGCGCGTTTTCATGGCTGATCTTGTTGATCGTGCGCTCAGGCAGGTGGCTGAGGGTGTCGAACAGGCGATCGGCCGACTCTGGCCAGACCGTATCGGAGTGGGGGTAGTCGCACTCGTAGGCGACGTTGTCTTCTCCGATGGCTGCCAGATTGTCGAGCCCGAACTTGTCATCGATGAAGCAGGTCAGGAAGTGCTCACGGAAAACGTCGCTGGGCTTTTTCTTGCCGAAGTCGGCGAATGTCCAGGCCTTGTGGTGCTCGTGAACAAAATCGGCGCGCTCGAGGAAGTAGGGAATCCAGCCGATGCCGCCTTCGGACAGGGAAATTTTCAGGTCCGGGTATTTTTGCAGGGCTTTCAGGTGCAGCCAGTCGGCTGCCGAGTTCACGATCGAGATCGGCATGGTGATGATCCAGGCGTCGATTGGCGAGTCCATCGAGGCGTGGGGAGCCTGGGCGCCAGAGCCAATGTGAATATTGATCATTACCTTGTTTTCGGCACAGACCTTCCAGAGCGGATCCCAGTGGTCGCTGTGCAGGCTGGGCTGGCCTTTCAATGCCGGGTTGTCGGTGAAGGATATGGCATGGCAGCCTTTTTTGACGACACGCTTGATTTCTTCGACTGTGGCATTGATGTCCCAGTAGGGAACGATGGCGTTGGGTATGTTGCGGCCAGGATAGCTGCCACACCACTCGTCGATGTGCCAGTCGTTATAGGCTTTCAGCAGCGTCAGGGCATTCTTCTTGTTCTCGAACTGGTGAAACAGACTACCGTCAAAGGTCACCACGCTTGGGAAGTTCAGCGAGGCGAGCAGACCATTGGCATTCATGTCATCGATGCGAGCATGGATGTCCCAGGCGCCTTTGCGCATCTGGTCGAATGAAATCGGCTCACAGCCGTACTCTTCCCTGATACGGCCCACTACCGCGTTCAAGCCGATGTTGCCTGCCCGGCGGCCTTCGAAAAGCCAGTAGTCGGCACCGTTTTTATCTTTCAGGACCCTTGGAGCAAAGGCTTTCTGGGCAGTTGTCAGGTGTTGATCGAACATGGTCGGTGGTTCGACGATATGGTCATCAACGCTAACAAGAATCAGGTCATCGACTTTCATGGGGATATCTCCGTCAGTCTCTGATGGCGGCCGGCCATCGTGTGAATGTACCGCACTGCGGTAACCGCTTGTTGTTATATTACCCCCATACATTACGCCGGAGCATCGATTTCGGCAAGCCAAAAACAGACTATATGTCAGTTATATGATTTGGTCGGCCAGCTCGTTTATCACAAAATATTGCAGTGAATAAGCTTGTTTGGGGTTGATGGCAGGATACTGCCGGGATATGAGGTACGGAAATGGAATTTCGTATATATACCTTTCTGATACAATGTCAATTACTGTGCTGATGATGGCGCATAACCGATTGGCAAAAGTCGAGGAGGGGGTGGTCAGTGAGGCATAACATTGTGTGGGGCATGATTTCCGTTGTCGGGGTGGTTGTCACCCTGCTTGGTGCTGGCAAACTGGCCGCTCAGGACGGCTATGAAAGTGAAGAGATAGAGGCTCTGACGTTGCTTGAGCAGGCCGTTGCTCATTATCGGGAACGGGGCGAAGAAGCATTGCCGGCGTTCAGTCGCCAGGGGGCCTTTGTCACGGACAAGCTGTACGTATTCGTACTCGGCCTCGACGGGCGGATGCTTGCAAGCGGCGGTCCTTCTCACCAACTGGTTGGACGGAATGTTACCGAGCAACTGCCCCCTGATCTGCGCGAAGCATTCGAGTCCAAAGTGCTTGGCTTGGAAGAGGCTGATGGCGTGCAGCAGGCCGAGTATCGTTGGCGCAACTGGAGCGAGGCCCGGGACGAGCGAAAAAGGGTTTTCTTTCAGCGGGTAGGAGATCGGGTGCTGGCGGTGGGGTTCTTCATCCGGCGCGGCAGCGCTGACGAAGCGATTGCCTTGCTGGAGCGCGCAGTGGAAGCACTGGAGAGGGATCCCGAGGGTGCACTTGCCGCTATCAACCGGCATGACCTGGCTTACCTTCAGGATGACCTGTATGTCTATGTGGTGGACAGGGATACCAGCAGGTTTGTTGCCCACGGATACAACAAGCGCATGATTGGCGCTGATTTTTCCAGCCTGGTGGACGCCAAGGGGCAGCCCGTTGGAAGGCCCATGATGGCTGCGGCCAATGACGATGCCGTGGCACGCCATGCCTATTTGTGGATCAACCCGGTGACACGCAAGGTAGAGCCAAAAGAGACCATCTTCAAACGGCTGGGTAACTATGTGGTAGCTGTTGGCTATTACCTGCCGGCCATGGAGTAGGTGCGGCCCACCGATATCCTATTGGATATCCGGTGGGCCGTACCTCAAAGCAGGTCCTTGAGGGCTACACCGGTATCGGCCAGCGCGGGGGCGCTGGAAGCACTGGTCCTGGCCTGAACCAGTTTGCGGATCATGCCAAATTCGCTTGGACGGCTGACGCAATCCGCTGCAATCAGTTTGTCCTTGGCAAAGTAGAAGGCTGCGAAGCTACGTTCCTCGGGGTTGCCCCTGATGACGACCTGGTCGTAGCCTTGCGACAAACCAACCATTTGCAGCTTGAGGTCATACTGATCGGACCAGAACCACGGAACGGATTCGTAGGGTTTGGGGTTGCCATTGATGCTCTGCGCCGCGACTCTTGCCTGTTCAACGGCGTTGGGCACCGACTCAAGGCGGATACGACGTTGGTATGCCATGCTGGGGTGGTTGCTGCAATCGCCAATGGCATAAATGGCGGGGTCGGAGGTCTGGCAGTATTCGTTGACCACAATGCCGTTATCGACATCAAGGCCCGCGGCCTCGGCAAGCCCGGTTTCCGGAATGGCCCCTATGCCTGCCAGGACCACGTCCGTGACGAGTTCCTGCCCGTCTTCCAGGGTAATACTGTGCACTGCGGTGCCGTTTGACGACAGGGCAATGGATCTGATCCGGGCACCAGTCAGCAATCGTATGCCGGCACTCTGGTGAACCTGCTGGTAAAAAGCCGACACCTCGGGCGCTGTAACCCGGGACAGGACTCTTTCCTCTGCTTCGAGGACTGTAACCTGAAGGCCCAGGGTCAGGGCTGCTGAAGCGACTTCCAGGCCAATATAGCCGCCGCCGATTATCAGCAGTTTCTTACCAGGTTGGAGGTCGCCTTTGAGGCGCTGGGCGTCGGCAAGGTTACGCAGGTAATGCAGATTGGCTGGCGGCAGGCTGGTGGGGTCCGGCAGTGCAAGCTGTCGTGGCCGGCTCCCGGTCGCGATGATCAGGTTATCCCAGGCGAGTGTGCTACCGTCGCTCAGGGTGACGCTACGTGTCTGCCGGTCAATGGCCTGGACACGGATGCCTGAGGCAATTTCAATGTCCGCTTTGGTGAAGTTCGCGGCGGGCCGAATCAGCAAGGACTCCGGTTCCGTGGCCGCCAGCAGAAAGGCCTTTGACAGCGGTGGGCGCTGATAAGGTAAACCGTGTTCCTCGCACACCAGCACTATTCGGCCGGTATAACCACCCTGTCTCAAGGACAGGGCCGCCTCTCCGCCAGCATGACCGCCGCCGATGATGATCGTTGTTTTCAGATTCATGCGCTCAGTCCATTTCTATCATGGCGAAATCTTCCTTGGCGGCACCACACTCCGGGCAGATCCAGTCTTCAGGAATCTCCTCCCAGGGCGTGCCGGGCGCTATGCCTTCTTCAGGAAGACCAAGGCTTTCGTCATAGATGAATGCGCAAAAGAAACACTGCCATTTTTTCATGTTGTTATTGTCCTTCTAGGGTCTAATCAAGACGAAGGATCACCTTCGCGGAGAGATGGGGGTCCTGAGCTGTCAGAAAGGCTACCTCATAGTCATCCAGCGGGTAGCTGTGGCTGATCATGGGTTCGATGGCCAGTTGCTGGTTGCCGAGCATCTCCAGCACTTCAGCGAATTCGGTAGGATATGACAGCGAGCCGATGACGGAAATTTCCTTGATGATAAGTTGCGCAAGGTCCATTGCCACAGGTTTTTTGTGTGTAGCGAGAATCAATAGACGCGCGCCATCGCAGGCCATCCCGAAGACCTCGTCGAGCAGGGGGGCGTGGCCGGCACAGTCTATGTAGAGACTGGCGTTGATGCTCGGCTGGCGCATGACTTTCGATTTGACCGTGCCGAGGGAGGACTCCAGACTCTCGCGCAATGCTTGATGGCTGGTGTTCACCGTGGCCGAGGCGCCTAGCTGACGAGCCCGCTCCAGTCTTTCTTCAATCACGTCTACCACTACAATGTCTTGCACCCCGCGGTGCTTCAGCGCCGCAACGGCTCCCAACCCAATGGGGCCTGCGCCGAGGATCACAACCCGATCACCAGCATGGGTGGCCGCCTTGTTCAGCCCGTGCATGCTGACCGCAATCGGTTCGGTGAGTACCGCACGCTCCAGGCTGAGGCTGTCCTGAACCGGAAAAACCGACTCGCCTGAGCGGGCGTCGCGTACCAGCAGATACTCGGCGAACCCGCCATGTACGGGATCCCCGGTGCCAATTCGGTTGCGACCCTTCATTGGGTGAATGACCACTCGTTGGCCGGTCTCGAGGCTGGAGACGTTTTCCCCCATCGTATGAATGATACCTACCAGTTCGTGACCCAGCGGCACGGGCTCGCCACTGGGTCGGCCGATATAGCCATCACGCAGAAACCCAAGATCGCTACCGCAGATTCCGGCGGCAATGATTCTGACGACGATGTCATCCGGGCCAGGGGTAGGCACTGGAACCTCGTCAAGACGAAGTTCATTGACGCCATGCATGCGTAGCTGCTTCACGATAGGAACTCCTTTCCGGCCGTCAGATTGGGCCTGGCGTCCGGGTGATTGTCAGATGCTGCCTTCGAGATTGGCCTTGCCTTTTACCAGTCGCAAAGGCGTGTACTCAATGACCAGGGAACCGTCCTGTTTGACCACTCGGTTGCGGGTGCGAACCAGTCCCATGCCCGGTTTGCCCTTGCTGGCGCGGGACTCGATCACCTCGACCTCGACGTGAATGGTGTCGCCGGCGAAAGTCGGGCCCTTGATGTCCAGGTCCATACTCAGGAAGGCTACGCCCACGCCCTGCAGTGCGGTCTGGAACAGCAGCCCTTCGGCAAAGCAGAAGACCTGGCCGCCAGGCACCAGCCGACCGCTAAAACCGGCGTCCTTCAAGAACTCCACATTGGTAAAGAGCACCTCGAGCATGCCGGTGCTTGAGATGAAATTGACAATGTCCGCTTCAGTAATGGTTCGGCCCTGGGTCTTGAAGGCCCTGCCGACGGGCAGTTCTTCCCAGGGAAAGCCGATACCGATGGTTTCTAGTGTGCTCATTATCCTGTCTCCATTATCGTTATTGGAAATGTTATCAGCCAGTTCGGGCTCAGATGGGGTCCCAGGTAGTCAGCGACGGGGAGGGCACATTTTCATAGAAAGAGTTCTTCATCGCCGGGACCGCATGTTCGGCAATGCTTTCGGCCGTCCAGCCCTCGCTGCGGTGCACGGAGCGGATTACCCGCGGTTGGGAAAAGAGATAGATCTCGTTGGCGCGGACGCCGAAGATCTGGCCGGAGACCTCGGCACCAGCATCACTGGCAAGATATACCGCCAGAGGCGCGATCTTGCGGGGCTCCATGGTCTTCAGCTTCTCCATACGCTCGGCGGCGTCGGCTGTATCCGTTGGTACCGATGCAGTCATGGCGGTCCACGCCCAGGGAGCGATGCAGTTCGACCTGACATTGTAGCGAGCCATGTCCAGGGCGATGCTCTTGGAGAGGGCGACGAGACCCAGTTTGGCCGCAGCGTAATTGGACTGGCCGGGGTTGCCGATCAGGCCGCTGGTCGAGGTCATATGGATATAGGAGCCGCCTTGCTGTTCCTTGAAATACGGCGCTGCCGCTCTGGATATGTAGAACGAGCCGTTGAGATGTACATCGACCACCTGCTGCCATTCTTCCAGGCTCATTTTGAAGAAGAAACGGTCACGGACGATACCGGCGTTGTTGACAACGCAGTCTACCCGCCCGAAATGATCCATGGCCGTCTGGATGATACGTCCGGCCGATGCCCATTCCGCGATGCTGTCGGTATTGGCGGCGGCCTGACCACCGGCGCGGCGTATTTCTTCGGCCACATGCTCTGCGCTGCTTGATCCATCTTCCCGTTTGGCCAAGTCGTTGATGACAACCCGTGCGCCTTCGGCGGCGAATGCCAGGGCAAACTCGCGTCCGATGCCGCTGCCGGCTCCTGTTATGACGACCACTTTGTCTTCGACCATGGGCATGATGAGACTCCTTTTTTATCGGGTATGTCTGGGGGATTGCCAGAGCATTGTCTTTATAGCTGTCATAGTGTCAGTTATTGGTGGAAATTTCGCAAGCATTTGCGACATGCTGCGCATCGATCCCCATGGGAATGTAAGGCAGGTCGCGCAATTGCAGCGAACTCTGCAACAATCGTTGCTGAAAGGCTGACTAATATGCAGTATCTCATCAGACGCTCCGAGAAATTGTCGGAAGCGATGTCGGGTAGGTCGGCTGGTGAGGGCTGTACTGGCAGGTAACTATTCAAAGAAACAACTACTATTGAGTCAGTTAATATAAAATGCGGTCTGTGCGCTGATGAGTTTTTTCTGCCGCATCAGAGACTGAACTGTGAGCGAGGATTGAGCATGGGTTATGAAGTAACTATGAACAAACAGGGGCAGGTGCTTGGCCGCAAGGGGCAGGAAACCCGGCGGCGGCTAATGACTGCGACGCGTCGGCTGCTTTGCACCAGCTCACCGGTGGACCTGACCGCTGTGGCAATAGCCAAGGCAGCGGGCACCTCGTCAGCAAGTTTCTATATGTATTTCGATGATGTTCAGGATGTACTGTACGCCCTGAGCCTGCTGGCAGCAGAGGACATGTCCGAGGTTATCAGCTTCTTTGACCGAGCCTGGGATCATGAGGCCATTGAAGCGGAAGCTCTGCGTCTGGTTGAGGCCTTCAATAGCGTTTGGAGCAAGCACCGGGAGGTGCTTCGGTATCGGAATCTGGAAGCGGACCGCGGTGATTCCCGCTTTGAAGAGCTGCGAATGAACACCTATGTACCCTTCATCGAGAAGTTTGCCCAACGTATCATGTCGATCAACCCGGTTGGGGGAGGGCGGCGCAAAGGGGATGCCTATGCTGAAGCGACAGTACTGCATGCTGCCATGGAACGTCTTGCTGCGACCGATCCGGTAGTCATGGAAAGAGGCTTGGGGTCCAAGCGGATGAACGCTGCTACAGCAAGGGTCATTTTCAAGGCCTTGCAAGGTGATACCGTTCATCTCGATGCGGCAGTGAAGAAGCCCGCTTCTGCGAAATCAAAGGCCAGCCAGGAGACAGCTGGCGCCTCTGAGCAGAGCGAAGTCGTACTCTGATACCGTGCTGTGAGCCGGAGTTGTCTCCGGCTCAGCGCTCAAGGGTGATCCGAGTATTCGATGAAGCCATGACTCAGAACAGGCTGGTTGCGCTCGACTGCATCCATTCTGAATACCGCCATCCCGGGACTTACTCGCCATAACGCTAGACGCATGGTTTCGCCGGTGAACATCGGTCCGGCGTAGCGTACGCCGAACGCCTTCAATCGTTCTGGCTGGTTTGCGCAAGCCATTTTCAGTGCTGCACGTCCAGCCAACCCGAAACAGCCCACACCTCTTATCATGCTCTTTTTGGCGCCTTCGCTATCGGTACTGGCCACATCCAGGTCGACTGTCAGCCGAAAAGCAGTGTCGTTCGCCGTGGGTGTGGAGAGGTCCATGACACCGTCAGGCGTGCGGTCCGGCAAGGGATCCGGCCGAGAGCCGGTGGGTGGCTGACCGCCGAATCCGCCGTTACCCTTTAGTACTGTGGTGACTTCAATGCTCACCAGCGGGTTGCCTTGCAGGTCGCTCAGTTCCTGCTCCTGGATCATCACCGCGCCCCTTTCCGCTCCGCGGTCGAAAATATCCTTGATGCCCTGGGTGATGACTACGCTGCCTTCCGGTGGAAGAGGGTTGTGTACCCGGATGCTTTCTGCAGAGTGCACAATCTTCTGCCAGACGATACCGGTAGCGGGATCCTGCTGCCAGAAGTCGCCATCGGCAAGGGCCACGGCCATCATGGGCAGCGCCTTGGGGTTGTCTGGGTCGAGCCATGGCTCGTCGTCGCCGGCCTGCTCCGTATCCATGCCTGCACCAAAGCCTCTGGCGTAGTGAATGCTCTCTGCCCGGGAATAGTGGCGGGTGAATGGCGCGAACTGGCGAGCCATCAGTGTCTTGTAGTTGATCGTCACGTTAGCTCCGTGCTGGCGTCAAACGAGGCAGCGCCGGCTGCCTCGTTTCGTTGGCTCAGGATTGGGTTTTCTTTGCTGTCTCGAGCGAGGCCTGCATACCTGCGGCGGCCAGCGCGTAATGTTCCTTTGTGGAGGTGCTCAGGATATGGGTATCGAAGTGCGCCATTAGTGAGTTGCGGAAACCCATAATGTCCGCCGAGCGGTTGATCGATCGCTTGAGCATGCGGATGCCAATGGGCGGCGCCTTGGCGATGTGGTTTGCCATATTGAGGGTGAATTGCTCCAGTTCCTCGCGGGGCACCACATGATTGACCATGCCCCACTCCTTGGCGTCCTGGGCGCTGAGTTTCTGGCCGGTAAACAAGAACTCCTTGGCTTTGCGAATGCCCATTACCCATGGATGCATCAGAGCCTCGACTGATGCGGCGGCCAGGCTGTGGCACACCGGGTCGCTGAAAAAGGCGTCGTCGGACGCGACGACCATGTCGCACATGTTGGCGACCATGAATCCGCCTGCGATGCAGGCGCCCTGAACCTGGGCGATGGTGGGTTTGGGAAAGTCCCAGATACGCAGGGCGTTGCCCAGGTAGTGCTCGGTTTCCCACAGCCAGTGCTCCTCTGGAGAATAGTCGCCACGTTTTTCCATGCCGTCCATCAGGTCGTGGCCAGCAGAGAAGTGTTTGCCTTTGCCGCCGATAATGAGCACGCGGATATCATCATCCTTGCGCGCCTGTTCAAGGGCGTGATCGAGCTCCGCAAGCAGGTTTTCGGTTTCCGCGTTGGCATTCTGCGGACGGTTGTGGCAGATCCGGGCGATCGGTCCGATAACTTCGTAGGTGATTTCTGTGTAGGACATGTGTGTTTACTCCAGGGTAATGGTTATCAGCTGTCGAATTCGACGTAGCCGTTGTTGAGAACGATGATGTCGCGTTCCACTGCACGAACGCGGAAGGCTGCCTGCCCTTCGGCTTCAAGCCATACTTCGGTCCGCAGCGTTTCGCCGGGGTACATCGGTGCGGCGAATCTGAGGTTAAGGGCGCGCAGGCGATGCGGGTCGTTGTTGCAAAGCAGTTTGATCAGGGCTCTTCCAGCCATGCCGTAGCTGCTCATGCCATGAAGGATCGGTTTGTCGAAGCCGGCTTTTGCGGCGAATTCAGGGTCAATGTGCAGTGGGTTGAGGTCGCCTGAAAGCCGGTAGATGACGGCCTGTTCAGGCCGGCTGGGCAGGTCGGTTGCCAAATCGCATGGGCGCTTATCCGGTACCGGGTGGGGTTTGGGTTGGCCCTCCGCGGTTCCTCCGAATCCGCCATTGCCACGCATGAAGGTTGACCAGGACGAGGTGGCCAGGTGTGCTCCGCTATCCGCATCGTAAATTCGCCTGGACATATAAAGTACGGCGCCTTTGGCCTCACCTTTGTCATATATCTCGTCGATGCTGTCGCGGCCGATCACTGTGCCGCTGGCCGGCAAAGGCTGATGGATTCTCAGGAACTGCTCTCCATGCAATACCTTGCGCAGATCGATGCCGGTTTCCGGCCGGCCCATCCAGAACTCACCACTGGCGAGAATGGTGGCTAAGGTCGGCAGAGCCTTGAGACCCTTCTCGTAAACCAGTTGCAGATCCTCCGGACTCAAAGGGTTGGCGGTTGCAGCGCCGACTCCCAAGGCATAGAGAATAGTGTCCCGTTCAGTGTAATGCTGCCTTGCCTCTGGCAGGGGCCAGTTCTTTATCAGTTCGTAATCGAGGGCCACGGTGGTCTCCCAGTCTTGTTGTTCTGTAGCCCATAGCATCACCCTTGAATTAAAAACTGTCAAATGGTCAGTTATGGTGTAATATCGAGCAACATCGCGGCCGGGTAATCCGGGTGAATTCAGCACCTGTGCCGGCTGGCCGCTTTTGTCTGAACAATGTGCTCTCGGAGGCTGACTATGGCTCTACTGGAAGGGAAGGTTGCGATTATCACCGGCGCTGGCCGTGGTCTGGGCGCCGCCTATGCGCGCTTGCTGGCTGCCGAAGGCGCTGCGGTGGTGGTTAATGATCTTGGACGTGATGAGACGGGTGCCCTCACCGCAGAGTCGGTGGTAGCGGAAATTGTCTCAGCCGGTGGCAAGGCCGCCGCGCATGGCGAAGACATTTCGACCGTGGGTGGTGGCCAGTCGTTGCTCGCCACGGCGCTGGAAGCCTTCGGCCGCGCCGATATTCTGATCAACAATGCCGGCATCCTCCGGGACAAGTCGTTCATCAAACTGAGTGAGTCCGACTGGGATGCGGTGCTCCAGGTAAACCTCAAGAGCATGTATGCGGTGACCCAGCCAGTGTTCGCCTGGATGAAGGAAAATGGTGGCGGCGTGATCGTCAACACCGCCTCCACATCGGGGCTGGTGGGCAATTTCGGCCAGGCCAATTATGCCGCCGCCAAGTGTGGCGCCTGGGGGTTCAGCAATGTCCTGGCGATTGAAGGCCTGAAGAGTGCTATTCGCGTATGGACTCTGGCGCCTGCCGCCGTTTCTGCTCTGACCGCGCCGCTGATGGATGAGGAGACCAAGCTGCAGATGGCTCCTGAACATGTGGCCGAGGTGGTGCTTTACATGGTCAGCGAGCTGTCTGGCAGCCGCACCGGGCATTGTCTGTTCGCATCCGGACACAGCGTGCGTGAACTCAAGCTGGTAAGTGCCGAAGGTATCCAGGGCGGCGGTTACGACAGCCGGTTCAGCGCCCAGCGCATTGCCGCTGAGGAGTCGCAGGTCTATCGCCCGGAAGCGGCGCTGACCATCATGGATTTTGCCAAGTAATTCCAGGTGAATTGTCAGGGGCCGCCTTGATGGTCCCGGGGAGAGAAGACATGAGCAACAAGGTAATCGTAGCTGGCGTAGGCATGGTCAAGTTCACCAAGCCTGGCAAAAGTGACATGTATGACGTCATGGGCGCTCAGGCTGCCCGTAGCGCTCTGGAAGATGCCGGTATCGACTACGCCGAAGTCCAGCAGGCCTATGCCGGTTTCGTATCAGGCGACACCTGTTCCGGGCAGACTGCGTTGTACCACGTCGGGCTGAGTGGCATTCCGGTTATCAACGTCAACAATGCCTGCGCCAGTGGTTCAACGGCGTTGTTTCTCGCACGGCAGGCGGTGTTGAGTGGCGTTGTCGATGTTGCGCTTGCGGTTGGCTTCGAACAGATGAATCCAGGCGCCCTGGCGGGCACTGATGCGGCGTTGAGAACGCCGATCACGGTGCGTATCGATGAGGCTACTCGGGCCATTCGCGGCTGGGATGACCTGGCACCCACCGGGCCGCAGTACTTTGGCGGCGCAGGGGCGGAGTACCTGGAAAAGTACAACGTCAGCGCCGAGCTGTTTGGCCGGGTTTCGGTCAAGGCGCGCAGCCATGCAGGGCGTAACCCCTATGCCATCTTCAGAGATCCGTTGAGCCTGGAGCAGGTGATGTCGTCGACGCCGATATTCGGGCCGCTGACCAAGTTGATGTGCTGTCCTCCTACCTGCGGCGCCGCGGCTGCCGTTGTGGTCTCTGAAAGTTATGCGCGCAAGCATGGTTTGCAGAACGGTGTCGAGATTGCCGGTATGGGGCTGGCAACGGATACACCGGCGAGCTTCAAGGGTGGCAGCATGCTTGATGTAGTGGGTGCCGGTATGACTCGCAGGGCTTCGGTCCAGGCTTATGAGCAAGCCGGTATTGGTCCGGAGGATGCGGATGTGGTCGAGTTGCACGATTGTTTTTCGCCCAATGAGGTAATCACTTACGAAGCGCTTGGGCTTTGTCCTGAAGGCGGCAGTGAGAAGTTCGTGCTGGAAGGTGGCAATACCTATGGTGGCTCGATAGTCACCAACCCATCCGGTGGCCTGCTATCAAAGGGGCATCCATTGGGTGCTACTGGTCTGGCGCAGATAGCGGAGATTTCCTGGCATCTGCGCGGGCTGGCGGGTGACCGTCAGGTCCAGAATGCCCGGGTCGGTATCCAGCACAACGTAGGCCTTGGCGGGGCCAGTGTGGTCACTGTGCTCAAGCGGCTGTAACGGGCCGCCTGAGAGGGTACGAGTTGGCTGATGCGGGCTTCCCGAAATGAGAAAAGGGGCGGGGGCCCGCATCTTGCCATTCACAATGACATTGCTTAGAGGGGGTAGCCATGAGCGGCGAACTTCAAGCATCCTACCGTGACATCATCCACCGCCTCGGGGAAGACCCCGAGCGGGAAGGGCTCGTAGACACCCCCAAGCGGGCGGCAAAGGCCATGCAGTACCTGTGTAACGGCTACGAAAAAAGTCTGGATGAGATTGTCAACGGAGCGCTCTTCGCGTCTGCCGGCGACGAGATGGTCATCGTCAAGGATATCGAGCTGTATTCCTTGTGCGAGCATCATCTGCTGCCATTCATTGGCAAGGCACACGTCGCCTATCTGCCCAAGGGCAAGGTGCTGGGGCTATCCAAGATTGCCCGGATAGTGGACATGTACGCAAGGCGTTTGCAGATTCAGGAAAACCTCACTCGCCAGATAGCCGAGGCCATTCATGCCGTCACCGGGGCCGATGGAGTTGCTGTGGTGATCGAGGCGCAACATATGTGCATGATGATGCGCGGCGTGGAAAAGCAGAATTCGGTGATGAATACATCGGTCATGCTGGGTGTGTTCAGGGAATCGATCAGTACCCGCCAAGAGTTTCTACAACTGATAGCTCGGGGGCACTGAAGGGCCGCACTGAATGGGTTCGCGGCCGCTGACCCTTATCTTGGCCTTGAGAACTACCACTACTGCTGTTGATGCCAGCCTGGTGCAAGCCAGGCTGGCATTTGTCGTTCGTTCAATGCAAGGGGGTTGGTTGGGAGCGCGTTACGAATTCCCAGGTATGGCTGCCAGGCTGCTCGAGAATCCGCTGGCCCAGCCGCTCGGACCACCAATGATCACTACCAGCCTCGGCACGCCATTGCCACAAGCGGCGAGTATAGAAGTGAAGGCTATGCTCATCGGTCACGCCAATGGCGCCGAATACCTGGTGGGCAATCGCACAGGCCTCGCCGGCATAGCGGCTGATCAGTGACTTCGCAATCGCAGCGCCTTCTTCGGCGTTTCCAGCATCGATCTGACGGGCGGCATAGGCTCCCGCCACCTGCGCAGCAGCGGCCTTGCCGGCCAGGCTGGCAATCATGTGCTGAATCGCCTGAAACTTGCCAATGGGCCGGCCAAACTGCACGCGGGTGTTGGCGTACTCGATACACAGACTCAGTGTCTGGGCCAGAGCGCCGGCCATCTGTACGCTACGTAGCGATGCCAGATAGGGCAGAAGCCCCAAGGAGCCCATCGTCTCCGGAGCGAGCGCATGCCGCAAGGCGTTGGCCGCCTGGCATTCAAGCGGTGCACTGGGTTGCCGGTCAATAGTTGTCAGGTTGCTGGGTATCTCGACTGCCGATGTCTGTAGTAGACAGACATGGTGCTGCCCTTGGTCATCCGCGGCTATCAGCACCACATGACGGGACTGGGACAACCAACTGACAGCAGGGTCGCTGCCGCTGATCCTGCCTTTCGCATCGAGTGCGAATGGTGTAGCCGCGAGGCTGATTGGGCCTTCTGGAACCTCGATGCCTGAGCTGGACAATACCCAGGACGCTATCAGTGTTTCTCCGACGGGAAGCGGCGCCGCATGAGCACCACTCAAGCGCATCACCGGTTCGCAGTCAACCCACGTTAGGTCTGCGCCGCCATCGCTCTCGCTGCACATTGCCCGGGTGATGCCAAGGTTCTCCACCTCACTCCAGAGTGATACGTCTAGCTGTCCGCTTTCGGCACTGACCCACAGATCCCGATTGACCCGGTCGCCAAACAGGCGGTCGACCTGTTCAGCCAGCATGTCGCTAATGTTCATTTCACTGCTCATCGTAGTCCTAGCCCCTTGGCAATGATTCCACGGAGAATCTCCCGAGTGCCTCCGCGAAGAGAGAAGGTGGGTACGCTCTGTACCAGAAAGCCTTCCAGTTCGCTGAGCTTGTCGCCAGCGGTTATCCGCGGGGTGCTGTCGAGAAGCTCGCGCACCATCTCCGGGATATTCTGTTCGTAGGTATTGCCCAGATCCTTGACCAGGGCTGCTTCTTTCGCTGGTGAGTGGCCGCCTTCCAGTTGCCCCAGAATGGACAGGGACATTTCACGCAGTATCACCAACTCGGACACTGCGCTGCCCATCCTGCGGGCGGCGAGCCTGTCGATCTGGTCGCTTTCACGTATGGCGTCTATGGCCAGGGGAAGCATGGGAAAGCTGCTCATGTAGCGGTCTGGCTGGCTGCGTTCGAAAGCCAGCTCGGCGCTGGCCTGGGACCATCCTTCACCCTCGTTGCCGACAAGCATGTCATCGGGCACGAACACGTCATCGAAGGTCACCTCGTTGAAATGGCCTTCGCCGGTCAGGTCGAGAATCGGACGTACTTCCAGACCTGATGAACGCATATCGATCAGAAACTGCGAAAGGCCCTTGTGCTTCTCGGTTTCCGCAGGTCCGCCGGTACGGAACAGGCCGATCATGAAATCACACAGATGAGCATTGGTGGTCCAGACCTTGCGACCGCTCAGTCGCCAGCCACCGTCCACCCGGGTGGCTCGGGATCTCAGTGAGGCGAGGTCGGAACCTGAGTCCGGTTCGCTCAGGCCGATACAGAAAGCGGCCTCGCCCCTGGCGATCAGCGGCAGAAAACGCTGACGCTGCTTTTCAGTGCCCAGACGCAGTAGCAGAGGGCCGCTCTGGCGGTCACCGAACCAGTGCGCGCCAAGCGGAGCGCCTACCGCCAGCATCTCCTCGACCATCACATAACGTTCCAGCCCGGTCCTTTCATGTCCGCCATAGGCGGTTGGCCAGGTCATGCCGATCCAGCCGCGGCGGCCTACTTCCAGACTGAATTCTCGGTCGAAGCCTGTCCATGAGTGGCCGACTTTCCAGCCGGACCAATGGCTGGAGGCGTCCGCGAGAAATGCTCTGACTTCCTGACGCAGCGGTTCCAGCGTGACCGGCAATTGCAGCGGATTGAAGCTGAATGGTGAGTTCAAGCGGGTTCTCCCTCAGATGATCTGCCTGGTCTGCAGTGCGTCGATGTCCTCGGCGGTGAGCCCGAGCCATTCGCTGAGCACATCGCTCGTATGTTCGCCTACCATCGGCGGCGGCGAACGATAACGAACCGGCGTACCGGAAAAGCGCATCGGGCTGGCCGCAGTACGTACGACGCCGTTTACCCTGTGCTTGATGGGGACGATCATTTCGCGTTCGATTACGTGAGGATCGTTCTCCAGGTCGGCCATCTCATTCAGTGGACCACAGGACACCGTGGCGGCGTTTAGATGCTCGATCCACTGGGCCTTGGTGCGCCCCTTGAGCGCAGCGGTTAGCGCTTCGGAAAGAGTTTTGCGATTGGCGACCCGGGCGCCATTCTTGGCGAAGCGTGGGTCCTCCACCCATTCCGGATGGCCTACTGCGGCGGCCAGACGGGTGAACTCGCGGTCATTGAAGGTGGCTATCAGAATGTAGCCGTCATCCACTGCATACACACCATAGGGCGAGGCACTGGGGTGATCGTTGCCGGTACGGCCAAGTTCCTTGCCGCCGTTGAACCAGGACGAAAAGGTATTTAGTAGCGCGGCAACCTGTGAATCGAACAGTGAGACATCGATATGCTGACCTTCACCGCTGATGTTGCGGTGGTTAAGCGCAGCCAGTACCCCAATCGCCGCGTAGAGCCCGGCACATATATCGGCGACAGGCACACCAACCCGCATCGGACCGGCACCTGGCTCGCCGTCGCGATGGCCGGTCACGGACATGACTCCGGCCATGGCCTGGATCAGGTAGTCGTAACCCGAGCGGTTGGCATAGGGACCGGTCTGGCCGAAGCCGGTAACCGAGCAGTAGATCAACCGTGGGTTGATCTTGCGCAGATCCTCGTAGCCCAGGCCATACTTCGCCAGGGTGCCGGTACGATAGTTTTCCAGTAGAACATCGGACTGCGCAGCCATCCGCCGGATCAGTTCGGCGCCTTCGGTCTGTGCATAATCAATGGTTACCGAGCGCTTGTTACGGTTGACCGACTGACTATAGGTCGATTCCTGGTGGGGGGTACCTTCGGTGCCTTTCAGCCAGGGCGGACCGATGCGACGAATATCATCACCTTCACCCTGACGTTCGATCTTGACCACCTCTGCACCGAGGTCGGCGAGTATCTGCCCGGCGTAGGGGCCGGCAATGACCCGGGTCATGTCCAGAACACGCACGCCAGCAAGAGCATCTTTCGGAATATCGTTCATGATCATACCGCTATGGTGTAGCCGCCGTTGACGGAAATGACCTGCCCGGTCATGTAGGAGGCGCCCTCTGACAACAGAAAGCAGATGGGCACGGCCACCTCTTCGGGCGAGGCAAAGCGTCCCAGGGGAATCTGTGCCATGTACGTGTCGAGGAATTTCTGGTCGCTGCGGACCTTTTCCGTCATCGCCGTTTCGACCATCCCGAAGCACACGGCGTTTGAACGAATGTTGTATTTCGCCCATTCACGAGCGGTGGTCATGGCCATGCCGAACATACCGGACTTGGCCGCCGAGTAGTTGATTTGCCCCAGGCTGCCACGGCGGCCGGCGTCGGAAGAGATGAAAACAATCGAGCCGGGGGCTGTCTCCCCGGCCTTGGCACGGGCCAGCATGTGCTTGCCAACTGCCTGGGTGAAGAGAAAGGAGCCTGTCAGATGAATGTCCAGAACCTGCTGCCACTGCTCCATGGTCATTTTTTCGATCATGGCCGGGCGGCCAATACCGGCATTGTTAACCAGGCCGTGGACGGCGCCAAAATACGCGACAGTCTTTTCGACCGCGACTTGGGCGAACTCGGGGTTAGCGACGCTACCCGCCAGTGGCAGATATTTGCCGTCAAATTCTGTAGCGGCTGAATCGAGTGCTGCCTCGTTCAGGTCGACGGCGGCCACATTGGCACCCTGACTGATCGCCAGGCGGGCGATAGCCAGGCCAATGCCCTGGCCTGCACCAGTGACGATGAGGGTGCGCCCTTCAAGGGTCATGGGGTTGTTCATGGGTTATCTGGACCTTGGTTGCCGATGGGTTCAAATACGACGAAGTGCTGGTCTTCGTCGCTGGTAATCTGGACCTTCACTCTTGTGCCTATGCGAATCTGGTCAACTGGTATGCCGTCGATGCGGGTCATCATGCGCGGACCCTCGTCAAGCTCCACCAGGGCTACGTTATAAGGCTCGGCGGGGGGCTTGGGGCGAATTATGGTCACGGAGTAGATGGTTCCGAGACCGCTGGCATCGACCCATTCGAGATCGGTATTGCCGGTGGCGGGCTCAAGCACGCGTGGGTAAAACAAATGGCCACCGCTGGCGCGGCTGCGTTGCAGTTTGAAGCGGCCTTGCTTGAGGTGCTCCTGATATTCCGAGTCGGGACGTATTGGCATGCTGTTTGTCCTGTATTTTAGCTGGCTGATCGTCGGTATTTTTCATCTTGCGTGGGCCGCTTTCAGCGCGGATTCAGGAATTAACCTTTTTATTTAGCTGCTTATGTTATTTCTGTGTTGATTCATTGGCTGCTTAAATTAAAAAACTGTCATATAGTTAGTTTTAAATATGCGGCTATTCCTCCCTTTAGTCAAGCTCAAGGCATCTGGATAGTGGCGCCAGCCAGGAAAATCTGGCGGATCAAACGACAGGTGTGGAGGCCGAATGGCGGAAAATATCAAGGATGGTCCCTGGGCACCGTTTCGTGTGAAAGCGTTCTGCTGGCTATGGCTTGGGGCGCTGGCGGTCAATCTGGCGCTCTGGATGCAGAACGTGGGGGCGGCCTGGATGATGCTGACGCTAACCACCTCACCGTTTATGGTTGCCCTGGTACAGACAGCGGTCAGTCTCCCGTCCTTTTTCTTTGGCCTGCCTGGTGGTGTGTTTGCCGACATATTCAATCGTCGCAGTTACCTTATGGTCACTCAGGCCGGGATGCTGCTGGCGGCGCTGGTACTGGTCGCCTGCGCCTGGTTTGGGCTGATAACGCCAGTCTTGCTGCTGGCGCTGACCTTTGCGTTTGGTATCGGGTTTGCGCTGATGGGGCCAGCCTGGTACTCCGCCCAGGCTGAATCGGTTCCCCGGTTGCTGATGCCTTCGGCGCTGGCATTATCATCCGTCTCCTACAGCTCGGCCCGAGCAGTCGGGCCGGCACTGGCTGGCGGTGTGGTGGCCGTTTCCGGAATCGTCAGTGTGTTCGCCATCTGTGCGCTGCTGCTGTTCGTATCGCTGTTGGTGATCTGCTTCATGCGTTCGCCAGTCAGGGACAGTTCGCTGCCCCCCGAGACGTTGCTTGCCGGCCTCCGGGGCGCGGTTCGCTATACGCGCTATTCGCAGGTCATGCGCTGGCAGATACTGAGAACGACGGTATTTGTCGCAGCAGGCAGTGGCATGTGGGCTCTGCTGCCGCTGGTGACGAGTGAGTCAGGCGGCGACGCTGGTCAGTATGGTCTGCTGCTGGGCAGTATTGGTGCTGGCACCATGTTCGGCGCATTGGTGCTGCCAGCGATGCGGACGAGGCTCGAGGTAAACCGGCTGATTACTGTCGCGTGCGCGCTCTTTGCGGTCGGTGGCGGTGTGGTGGCGGCGTTCGACAATATCCTTGTGCTGTGTACGGCATTGTTCTTCGCCGGGATAGGCTGGATGTGCGTGGGTACCACCAACCTGGTGGCCATACAGACGGTGGTTCCGTCATGGATCAGGGCGCGTGCCGTTGCCATTTACATGCTGGTGTTTCAGGGGGCGCTGGCCATTGGTGGGGCAGCCTGGGGTGTGCTGGCCAGTTACATCAGTCTGTCCGAAACCCTGGGGCTAGCCTCACTGGTGGTATTGGCGTCGGTGCTGGTCATGTGGCGCTACCCGATCCGTCTGGGCGAGGAGGCGGATGTCATGCCATCGGATGTGGAGTTGCCTGGCTATATAGCGGAGCCGGATGCTCAGCAAGACGGTCCGGTGGCTGTGCAGGTCAGCTATCAGATCGACTCGGCCAGTAAGGATGAGTTTCTTGCTCTAGTGAGTGAGCTGGGCATCAAGCGGCGGCGCAATGGCGCTAGCTTCTGGCGTCTCTATCGGGAGATGGAGCAACCGTTGCACTACCAGGAGCGTTTCATGGTTGATTCCTGGTCCGACTATGTCCGCCAACAGTCGCGTCTGACAGTAGCGGATCTCAATCTGGAGAGGCGAGTGCGCGTGCTGCATGTGGGGGAGCAGCCACCCAGGGTTGTGCATTTCATTGGAGAGAAAACCATCCGCTGAGACGTACAAACAGCTAGCGAAGAGGTGGCCGCACGAGCGATCTGTCGCGATGCCGAGGCCAAGGAGCCGGCGCCCCTCGACGGCCTTGACCTGGGTGGTCTCAGAGGTCCAGGTACTGCGCCATACCTGGTGGGGGAGCCATCTTGCAGGCCGGGTCGTAGAACGGCGAGAAGACCTTGAGCAGGCGCGGCAGGCTGGCCCTGGCGATGCGCCGCTTGACCTGCTGTTGGCGTTCGACCGAGGAGGCCTGTTCCGTCTCCGACAGGTTGCGGCGATCCTGCCCAAGCAGGTAGGCGTTGACCCGCTTGATGTGGCTACCGATGTGGGCGACCGCGTAGACAAAGCCATACAGGCGATACAGGTAGCTGCGCAAGCCATGGCCGTAGAGCGCCTTGTACACGTCGTAGCAGACACTGCGGTGCTCGAACTCCTCGGCCAGGTGCCATTTCCACAGGGTTACAGCGCTTTCATCGGCACCTTCCAGATAGTCGTCCAGCTCGGTGAAGAATACCTCGGCGCTGGATGAGCCCATGGCCTCGAAGCCTTCGGAATAGGCCAGCAGGAAACGCAGCGGCTTGTCTTCCAGCCAGCGCCGGTAGTCGGCCTCGTAGGGCGCCTCCAGTTCGCGCATGCCGGCGTAGCCGCTGTCGTACAGGCGCTGATTGAAGGCCACATGGCGCTTGCAATGTTGTACTTCCTGCTTGATGAATATGTCCACATCCGCCAGCAGGCGCTGCTGGTTGGGTCTGGACGCCAACTCGGTGCGGGCACGCATCATTACCTTGACCAGGAAGGGTTCGACGTGGGCCGGTACGGTGGATGCCGCGTTATAGTAATGGGCGAATTCACGGTTCGGTGCCCAATCGGGGCGAACCTCGGAAAAGTCGATGACGGGGGTACGGACGCGCATGTTGCCTCCTCGCGGATCGCAATGGGAAAAGCCGGGGCGCGCTGGGCGGCCCCGGTGGTCGACGGGGTCAGGCGAACAGCTTGACCACCTCGCCAGAGGTGACCGGCTGGCCGTGACGGTTCGATGGGTTGTGTCCGCCCATACCGGCTACTGGCGTGACGTTGACGTGTCCGGCTTGGGCGCGCAGGGCGCCGACAGTACAGTTGTCACGACCGAGCGTGGCGAAGGGGTCGAAGCGGAACTCGCGCATCGCGTTGAGATGAGTGGCCTTGTCGATCAGTTCCTTGGGCAGGTGCTTGACCGCATTCCAGACGGTTTCCGGCGAGTTCGGCCAGACGCAGTCGGAGTGCGGGTAGTCGCACTCCCAGCAGACCATGTCCATGTTCAGGAAGTTGGTGTTGTGCAAGCCGAACTGATCATCGATGAAGCAGGTCAGCACGTTGCGCTTGAACAGCTCACTGGGCAACAGGTCGCCGAAGTTGGCGTTGGTCCAGGCTTTGTGGTGCTTGTAGACGAAGTCAGCGCGTTCCAATAGATAGGGAATCCAGCCGATGCCACCCTCGGCCAGTGACAGGCGCAGGTCGGGAAATTTCTTGAACACCGGCGAGAACAGCCAGTCCGCGGCGGCTCCGGCGATGGCCATCGGCATTGTCACTATCCAGGAATCAATCGGCGAATCCATGGATGAATGGGATGCCTGGGCACCGGAACCGATGTGGCAGTTGATGACGATCTGATGCTCTACCGCGGTGGCCCACAGCGGGTCCCAGTAGCCCAGGTGAATACTGGGTAGGCCTACAGCAGCAGGGTTGTCGGGAAAGGTAACGGTGCGACATCCTTTGGCGGCGACCCTTTTTAGTTCCTCGACAGATGCCTGCACATCCCACAGCGGCAGAATCGCCAGCGGGATGAAGCGGCCCGGAGCTGAGGCGCACCATTCGTCGAGGTGCCAGTCGTTGTAGGCGCTGATGACGGCTCTTGCCAGCTGCTTGTCACTGCTGGCAAACAGTCGATTACCAGCGAAATGCGGGAACGTCGGGAAACAGATCGACGCGAGCACTCCATCCGCATTCATGTCATCGATACGGTCCTTGACGTCGTAGGTTCCGCTGCGAATCTGGCTATAGGCCGTGGGTTCCATGCCGTATTCTTCAGGCGGGCGCCCGACTACGGCGTTGAGGCCGAAGTTCGGAATCATCTGGCCATCGAAGCTCCAGGCGTCTGCACCGGATTCGGTAGTGACCAGGCGTGGCGCCCGGTCTCTGTAACGCTCCGGAATATGGTTGTCGAACATGTTCGGTGGTTCGATCACATGATCGTCCACGCTGATCAGTACAAGATCATTAATATCCATTGGCGTATCCTCTTGTTGATTTTGTTTCGCCTCAGCGTTGCCCGGCAAGCAGCCCCTTGAGGTTGCTGTGCATGATTTTCCGGGTGTCTTCAGCAGACAGGTTGCTGATGTCGTCAAAGAAATTCAGTGGCTTCTTCAAGCCTTCCGGATGTGGCCAGTCGCTGCCAAACAGCACCCGGTCAGCTCCCATCAGTTCCACTACCTTGTCGACCGGGTCTTCGTAGAAGGGCGCGATGTAAACGTGTTCGCGGAAGCTCTCGACCGGATCGTGCTTGAAAGACTGGGGCATCATCGAATAGACGTGTTCGAAGCGTTTGAGCAGCGGCTCGAGCCAGGCCGAGCCGTTTTCCAGCACGGCGATGCGCACATTGGGGAAGCGGTCGAAGACACCATGGCATACCAGCGCCGAGAGCGTGTCGGCAATCGGGCGGCCCATCCAGTCGAGCATTTCATTGAAGGGGTCTTTTTCAAACGGCCGGAACTCGCCTTGGCCACCCTGGGTCCACCAGCGATAGATGCGGTTGTAGCCGGAGTCGGAAACATGATGAATGACGAAGATTCCTGACTCACTGACCCGTGCCCAGAAGGGATCGAACTCCTTGAAACCATGGGAGCGGCTGCCGCGAATACCGGCTACCGGGCCGGGGCGCACCAGTACGCAACGGGCACCGGCAGCCAGGAGGTAGTCCAGTTCCCGGCAGGCGGTTTCACAATCGGACAGGTTGATCGCACCGGCAGGAAACTGGCGGCCATTGCCAAAACCGTACTCGTCGGCGACCCACTGGTTCAATGAATGAAACAGGGCCTGGATGGTTTCCGGCTTGTGCTCCAGACGCTCCTCGATCACCGAGGCCAGGGTCGGCAGCACGACGGCGGCGTGGATGCCTTCCTGATCGAGGATCTTCAGATGCTCGGCGCCATTATGAAACGCCGGCTGCGAGGGGATGGGCTTGCCGCCAAAATCTCTTAGGGACAGGCCCTCGGGATTGTTGCCGCGATACCAGTCTTCGTGAGAACCGATGTCGGCGACATAGTTGAAGGTCGGGTTGGGAATGTAGTCGGAAATGATACCACCCACCGCCAGCTTGGTTCGGCCTTCGATCTGGACATACTGGAAATCCTTTTGAAACTCCTTGGGCAGGTACCGCAGGAAGGCTTCCGGCGGCTCATAATAATGCTGATCGGCATCGTAGATGGGATAGTCAACGGCGTGCATGTTCTGGCTCCTTCATGATTGTTTTCACCGCAAGGTGAGGTGCCAGTGCATTACACGCCGTATGACTTTTTCATTCCTTGATCTGAATCAATAAACTGACTGTGTGTTATTTATGTGGAATGGCAGTCTACGCCAGACTTGCTAGAGGGCTTATCAACCAAACCGTTCGAGGATGGCCGCGATACCCTGGCCACCGCCAATGCACATGGTGACCAGTGCATAGCGTCCGCCAGTCCGCTCCAGCTCGTACAGCGCCTTGATGGTGATGATGGCGCCGGTGGCGCCAATCGGATGCCCCAGAGATAGCCCCGAGCCATTGGGGTTAACCCGATCGGCTGGTAGTTCAAGCTCGCGGGCAACCGCACAGGCCTGGGCGGCAAAGGCTTCATTGGCCTCTATGACGTCCATATCCGCGATGCTGAGCCCAGCCTTTTCCAGCGCCATCCTGGAAGCCGGGACTGGGCCCATGCCCATCAGCTCGGGGTCGACTCCTGCATGGGCGTATGACACCAGACGGGCCATTGGCCTCAGGCCTTGTTTGCAGGCTGCCTGGTGTTCCATCAGAACGAGCGCTGCTGCACCATCGTTCAGGCCGGATGCGTTACCGGCTGTGACGCGGCCATTGTCACGGTCAAATACTGGTTTCAGTTTCCTGAAGTCGTCCCGGGTGCTGTTGTGGCGCACATGTTCGTCCGTATCAAACAGGCGCTCAGTCTTACCCTTCCTGACGGTTACCGGCAGTATCTGTTTCTGGAAACGCCCCTCCTGTATGGCCTGTGCCGCACGCCGGTGCGATTCGCAGGCCAGTTCGTCCTGCGCTTCGCGGGAAACATCATACTTCGCACCTACCTTCTCGGCAGTGATACCCATATGAATGTCATGCAACGGGTCAGTCAGGGCACCTACCAGCATGTCAGTCAGCCGTACGTCACCCATCCGAGCGCCAAATCTCGGCGTTTGCGATGAATAGGGGGCTTTGCTCATGCTTTCAGCACCGCCCGCCAGGGCCGAATCATAATCGCCCAGCATGATGCCTTGAGCTGCTGTGATAATAGCCTGCAAGCCCGATCCGCAAAGGCGGTTCAGTGTCAGCGCAGGAGTGGCCTTGTCGATACCGGCGAGAAGCCCGACGGCCCGGGCAAGATACATATCTCTGGGTTCGGTCTGGATGACATTGCCGAAAACCACATGGCCGACGCTTCCGGTATCAAGACCCGATCGTTTCAGAGCCTCACGAGCCACGAGTGTGCCCAACTCTACAGGGGAGAAGTCTTTGAGGCTTCCCCCAAAATCGCCTATGGCGGTTCTCACGCCGCTGATGATGACTACGTCACGCGATAGCATTCCGGTTACCCCTTTTTTTTGGAAAACAGCTTCGTATTGTCGCTTTGGCAAAGGATCTTTGCTATATATAAATGACGGTATGTCATTTATTATTTATTGGATGAACTGCACACTGAAAGTGCATGGCATGCACATGCCGGGAATTTTTATAAAACAACAATGTGGCCAGGGATCGAAAAATGAAGAGTCTGTTGCGCCCAGGGATCGCGATCATGGATCGGCTGGACTTCGCCATGAAGTTCGGTTTGATCAGCCTGCTGTTTCTCTTGCCGCTGCTTTGGGGCAGTTATCAGCAGGCCCAGCAGGCCTTTTCCGAATGGAGCGATGCCCGCAGTCTGCACGAAGGCACCTGGACGGTCGCCGCCGTGCTGCGGCTACAGCGTGAGTTGCATCAAGTCAGGGACCTGACGGCTATCAGGGTGCGTATCAGTGATTCCGGCAACCAGGCCGATATCCATGAACGGATAAGGCAGGCGAGTGGCAAGGCCCATGAGCGTCTGACTGACATTCGATGGGAGCCTGAAGACAAGGCTCAGTACACAGCGTTCGCCGCGCAGCTGGATGAGCTGACAGAGGGTATCAGGCGGCTGCCAGGCATCGAGGGAGCCTCGCCGCAGGCCGAGCTTGCCGCCCAGCTATCGGCACAAGGGGAGATGCTGATGCTGACCATTTCGTCCACGCTTGGACTCAGTCGTGACAGACATGCCGATGTCCGTCAGGCAGGCGAATTGATCGAGACTGTGACGGGAAGGGTTTTGTCTCTGGTTACGGAACTGAGGACCATTGCCGGGTCTGCACTGGGGCAGGGCTACGTCAGTTCCAATGACACGGCGCTGCTGGATGCTCGCGTAGTGGCCCTTGAGCAATACTCGGAAGAGTATGGTATTCGTCTCGACACGTTCGTGCGCAGTGCCGCCGGGGAGACCCAGGTCATCAATGCGGTAAATGACAGTCGTCAAAGTATCAAGCATGTCAGACAACTGGTAGACAGCCAACTGCTGAACGTGGCGGCTCTGGAAATGCCCTGGACCGATTTCTTTGACGACATGACCCGTTACGCGGATGCCACATACACACTCAATGCCAGTGCGGTAGAACTGCTGAGCCGACAGTTGAATGAGCGGATGATCGATGCCCGCCAACGAATGATCCTGCTTCTAGCTACGCAACTCTTCATTCTGCTGCTGGTTCTTTATCTTTACGCCTGTTTCTATGTTTCCACTCGCACTGGTATCGACAAACTTGGGGATTCCCTCGGTCGGGTTGCTGATGGCGACATGACGGTAACCGTCGCCATTGATAGCCAGGACGAACTCGGCCGTCTGGGTAAGACGTTCAACAGTGCTCTGGGTCAGATTCAGGCATTGATCGTTCAAGTTGGTAACGCGGTTGAAGGGGTGCACCAGAAAACCGGTATGGTCAAGACTGTATCCAGTGATAGCGCCGTCTCCGTGATCATGCAACGGGACAGGTTGGAACAGATCGCAGCAGCCATGACCCAGCTTTCTGCAACCGCCCAGGAAGTAGCCCGCAGCGCAGCGGCTACCGCGGAGAGTGCAGTGAGCGCCAGCCGCCAGACGGCCAGAGGAAGAGAGTTGGTGGTCAACCAGGTAAGCAGGATCGAGGCCCTTTCGGGCGAACTGGATCGTTCCAAGCAGGTGGTTCACCAGCTCTCTGTGGATAGTCAGGCGATCGGGCATGTTCTGGATGTCATCAAGACCATCGCCGAACAAACCAATCTGCTTGCCTTGAATGCTGCGATAGAGGCAGCGCGCGCAGGTGAGCAGGGCCGGGGGTTTGCCGTGGTAGCGGATGAAGTGCGGACGCTGGCCAGAAGAACCCAGCAGTCAACGGTCGAAATCGAGAAAATGATTCATAACCATCAGGCCGGGGTGGACGCAGCGGTCAGCACAATGAATGAGAGTCATCGGATAGCCCGTGAAACGGCTGGACAGGCTGGCGAAGTTCAGCTTGCCCTGGACGCTATTCTGGAAGCAGTAACGGTAATTGATGATCAGAGCCAGCAAATCGCTACGGCTGCCGAACAGCAGACATCCGTGTCCGGGGACGTGGACAGGAACCTGCTGGAAGTCAGCGAGGCGGGAGAGCACTCGGCCAAGGGCGCACGGCAAGCCGAACAGGCGAGCAATGAGCTGCAAAAGTTGGTGGAGGACCTGCAATTGGCTATTTCAGCCTTCAGGACCAGATAGGAGGTATAGATGCCCCAGCAGAGTCTTGTGATAACCGGCGAACCTGTCTTCAAGGCTCTGGCTGATCCTACTCGGCGGGCTATTTTTGACAGGCTGGTACGGCAAAGCATGTCGGTGAAAGTCATTGCGGCCGATATGCTGGTTTCTCAGCCTGCGGTTTCCCAGCATTTGAAAGTGCTGAAAGAGGCCAACCTGGTCGCCGAGCAGCGTAAAGGCCGTGTGCATCTTTATTCGATCAATCCTCTCGCGCTGGACTGGCTATCCTGGATCTTTGGCAGCCTGCGTGACGATGTTCTGGATACCCATGAGGCGTTGTTGCCCCCGGTCTCCGCAGCTGGCAGCAATTACGATTCGATTGACATGGCCATGGAGCAATGGGCTCAGGTCTGGCCGGAACATGATCCCCTGTCGGTGGGTATCATCGTCCGCCTGCGATTGATAGCGCGTCATCTGGAAGCGCTGTCGGAACGTGCCGCCGAGCGTTTCGGGTTGAATAGTGTTCAATTGCTTCTGCTGGCAACCCTGGACAGGGTCAGCCCTCAGGAAAGTACCCTGACAGAGCTTTCCAAAGTCAGTTTCATGTCACTGCCCGCGACGGCAAAGCACCTTGATAAAACCGAGCAACTGGGGCTGATCGAACGCTATCCGGATGTCAACGATGGCCGTTCAACCCTTATCAAGATCACTACGCAGGGACGCAACGCCCTGCACAAGATAATGCAGTCCCAGCGGGAGCAGGAGCATTCGGCGATCTACAGGATGTCGCTGGAAGATCGGATGAAGATGGCGAAACTGCTTCGCCCCATCCTGCATGACCTGCGTGCCTCGCTGACTGAGAAATATTAGGAGCCGGAGGGGCCGGCTCCAGAAAAGGTTCATGCCGGCAAAGCTGGCGACTCGGCAATAATGCGTCCCCTCTGTACATCGCCGCCAATAGTGGTTCGATGAACCAGACGGCGATCACCAAGGGGATAGCCAAGAGCCGAATGCAGCGTGCGCCAATTGTCCCATAGCACCATGTCATCAGGCTGCCAGGCGTGTATGTAGCTGAACTGGCGGTTGGTGACATGGGCCACCAGAGTGTCGAGAAGACATGTGCTCTCGCTTTCATCCATGTCTGTTATCCGCTCAAGGTGCAGTGGGCTCAGGTTGAGGATTTTCCGGCCATTTACCGGATGGCGCCAGACCAGAGGATGTATGACAGGGGGAAACGAGGGGAAATGGCGTTCACCTTTGTGCCGCATCTTCAATCCAGGGTCGCGCCCGAACTTGGCATCGAGCAACGAGGTACAGAAACGGTATTCCACCTCAAGGTGTTCAATTCGCTCTTTCATGTCGGCTGTCAGTGCATCGTAGGCGGCAATGGTATCAATCCAGGCTGTTTCGCCACCGGTAGATGGCGTTTCCACGGCACGCAGCATCGCACCATGATTGGGGTTGCTGGTAAATACAAGATCAGAATGCCATGGGATAAAACCCACGAAAGCATGATCAGGTTTGGAATCCCGGTAATAGATGCTTAACTGTGCTTGCGCCGTACTTTCCAATACCATGAGTTCTGGGTGGCGGTTGTTGGTGACCAAGTTCTTTACCGGATGTATATCAAGCTCTCCAAAGCACCGACTTAATTTTATTTGATGCTCAATACTTTTTCCCATGTTTTTGAATACAACAATTCCACTATCAATCCACGCGTCATAAAGATGTTTCTGTGTGGCGGGGGAAATATCTTCGTCCAGATCAAGGTTCAATACCTCGATGCCAATACCTCCGGCAATCTTCTTTATCTCGAAGTCCATAACTTCACCTCCATTTCTTGTCAAATATGATGTGTTTGAACTGGGATCATGTTGTCTTGACGACAGCTGTTCTACTATCCAGGTTGCTGGTGGCTTTACCGGCATGGCAACGAGGGAGTCGCAGGGTCATTAGGAAAATGAGGCAGAGAATGAAAGCCAGAATATAGGTGACCCAGGGCAGGGCCGTACCCATGCCAATCAGTTGAGATGTAGCTAGTGTGTCCGCGATATCAATGCCGAGGGCCTCCAGTTGCGCTATGGCTGTGGCGTTTTCAGGGATGGCCGAGGACCTGGCCATGCCGGCAACCACGGAGAGCAATTCCGGGCCTGCTCCGGCCTTTTGCACCGTGCTGGTGACCGCTTTCTGAGTCAGCATCATGACCGCACCGCCAAAGACTGCCAGGCCGAAGGTGGCGCCCGCAGGGGCACCGAAATCCTTCAGCATACTGAACAGACCGGTACCCTGAGCCAGCCGCTCACGGGGCACAGCGCCGACTATGAGTTTGAGCAGGGGTGGTGTGTTCGTACCGTTGGCCAGCCCTATGACGATGACGATGCCAGAGATGGCCCATAGCGGTGTGCTCAAGCCGATGTTACTCATGGCCAGCATACCCAGCAGGACAATGATGATGGAGCCGGCAATGATGGTCCTCGGCTCGATGCGGTCGGCGAGGCGGCCCGCCAGCGGCGCTGCAAGCATGGAGCAGCCGTAAAGGCACATGTTGATGAAACCTACCTGGGAGGCGTTGCCGCCGGGCCGGCCGTTGATGAAAAAGGCCAGGGAGTAAGTCAGGCCAGCCAGACACATCACATTCAGCAGGTATATGCCGCCGGGCAGAATGAAATGCCTGTTGCACAGGATATTCATGTCGATGATCGGATCTTTCGCACGCCTCTCTATCTGCCAGAGGAGGGCGGCCGCACAGATGCCAACAATCAGCGCAGTAATGGTCCAGGGTGATAGCAAGCCGAGCCGGCTGGCCGAAGTAGGCACTGAAAGTAGGCCTGCGACGGTGAGCAGCAAAAGGGCGGTTCCGGCCAGGTCATAACCTTTCTGTTTGCGCTCTGAAGGGATGTCAGGGACCAGGAAAGTCACCATCCCCAGCCCCATAACGCCCAGTACACCGCTCAGCCAGTAGATGATCGGCCAGCCAAAACTGTCTACCAGCAACCCGCCTGCCAACGCGCCGGTTGCTGCGCCAAAGGACATAGCACCAGTGAAGATTCCCAGCGCCAGACCGCGTTTGGATTCGGAAAACAGGTAACCGATGTAGGCCATTACCACCGGGATGATGCAGGCAACGCCAAAACCTTGGGCAAAGCGGGCAATCAGGAGAACCGTAAAAGTCGGGCTGAATGCCGCGACGAATTCTGAAATGGAGAAGATGACCAGTCCGGCCATCAGGATTTTCTTCCGACCATGGCTGTCGGCAATTCTGCCCATGATGGGCGCGAAAGTAGTGGAGCCGATAAAGAAAATCAGGATGATCAAGCCTGCCGCATTCATCGGTACGCCAAAGTGGCGGACGATGGTGGGCAGGGCCGGGGCCTGAAAGGTCATGGCCTCAATCATGACGAAAGTGCTGAATAGCAAGGCACCATAGGCTATCCAGTTGTCGCGCGAAACCTTCGCGTCCGGGCCTGAATTATCTTGTTGTTGTCGCATGCCGCTTTACCTCAGGTAATCAGGTAAATGATAGGGTTTAACGATGCTAGCCCTTTTTCTGAATAGTCTGAACTTCAATTAGATAAGTTTGCGCTTATTCGATACTGCTTGTTTTTGGGTGGTGCCCGTTCATATAGTCCTTTCACGCTCTAGATACTTAACCGGGTTAACCATTTCATTGAGATTCAAGAATATGTCTCCAAAAAGAAAAGCCTTGCTTGATCTGATCGTCACACCGAATGAAGCATTTAGTTTGTCTGAAAGCGAATTGCTACCTATGCGCCTGGATGCAGCTCAAGAGTTGTTTGCTGAACGCATCACACAAATACCTTTGTTGAAAAACCGGGCACAGGAAGCCGGGATCGAGCGTATTGAAAAACTCGAGGATCTGGTCCCGCTGTTGTTTGCCCACACCGTATATAAATCGTATCCGGCATCCTTTGTGGAAAAGGGTCAATGGCAGCGCTTGCTGCAATGGCTGGACAGTCTTTCCGTTCCTGATCTGAGCGATGTCGACATGGACGGTGTCACCAACATTGACGAATGGCTGGATCGTCTCTGGGCGGCGGATCACCGGGTCCTGGCTACCAGTGGTTCGAGCGGAAAATGTTCGTTTCTGAATCACACTGCGGGCGACCAGGAAATGAAAAAGCGCCATTTCAAGTATTGCGCCGCATGGCCGCTTCAGGTGGCCAGCAAAGACCGTCCAGTGTTCTGGATGGGGCAGATAAAAGGCCCGAACAGTGCAGTTGAGGCAGGGCTGTTCGCCATGGAGAACTGGGGCAGGGAGGGGGCTGTTTTCACTCTGACCCAAGAGCCCTTGCGTATATCCGAAGTCAGCAAGATGGCCTCGATGCGCAAGAGAATGGCTGATGGCAGTGCATCGCCGGAAGAGATATCGGAATTTGAAGCCGAGTCGGCACGCAAAGGCCTGCGCGGCATTCAGGAGATGCGTGAATTTGCCGACAAGGTGCTCGAACACCGTCATGAACCCATCTACCTGATTGGCTTCTGGGCCCAGCACCTGGCAATCATCGAGCGCGCCCGCGAGCGGGGTATCGCTGATGGCGACTTCCATCCGCAAAGCATCATTGGGGCCGGTGGCGGGGTGAAGGGCATACCATTGCCGGCGGATTACAAGGAGCAGGTCAATACTTTCTATGGCAACGTGCTACGCCCTGGCCTGTATGCCATGACCGAGCTGTCCCAACCCATGCCACGGTGCGAGTCGGGCCACTATCACATTCCTCCCGGCCTGATCATGCTGTTGCTCGACCAGACAGGTGAGACGCTGCTGAACCCCGCTCCTGGCTACAAAGGAACTATAGAAGGCCGCTTCGCCTTTGTGGATCTTGCCTATGAAGGCCGCTGGGGAGGTCTGATCACCGGTGACAAGGTGACGGTTGATTTTTCCGCTACATGCAACTGTGGTCGTCCGGGTCCGGTCATTCATGACACCATCATGCGCTTCACGCAGCTGGGACAGGAAGACACCATAAGTTGTGCCGGTACCATCGATGCCTATATACGGGGGGCCGTAGCATGATTGATGCAGCCGTTATGCAAGTCTGTCACATCGCCAAGGGTCGGCTTGTTGAGGGCAGCGACCTGAAATATGGTCCGCCTCACGCCCGTTTCGCCACGCCGGCACTGAATCTGGGTGAATTGGTCTGGTCGCGTCAGGAACCTGGCCCTGCCTTTGATACACCGCTGGAGGATATTCTCGATATCCTCTCGGAAACGGGACGCTGGCTGGAGAGAGACCCAGAGGGGCTTGTCGCCCAAGCGCTTGAACATGCCATCAGCAACAACCCCCTCAACCCAAAGGTCATGCGCAGCTCCTATGCGCTGATGCCCAAGGTGTTTGATCGTGAACGGTTGATGTGCCAACTGGAAAACGAGCTGGGCGGAGCAGACCGGGTGGAAGGCTGGTATCCGGTTACCAACCTGATCAGTGGGCGCTCGGCGAGGATGCGCGCCTTTCCGTCACGGATACTGCATATCATTGCTGGCAACGCCCCCGGGGTTGCAGCTGTATCCATCGCTCGCGGCGCCATTACCAAGTCGGTCAATCTGATCAAGTTACCATCCAATGACCTGTTTACGGCACCGGCTATCCTGCGCGCCATCTCCGCGGTGGCACCCAATCACCCGTTGGCGCAGTCGTTCTCGGCGGCATATTGGCGTGGTGGTGACGCCAAAGTGGAAAGTCTGCTGATGCGTCCGCAATTTTTTGACAAGCTGGCCGCCTGGGGAGGGGACGCTACCCTGCGCAGCGCGAAGAATTACATCTCGCCGGGCTTTGAACTGGTCGCCTTCGACCCGAAAACATCTATCTCCCTGGTTGGCAACCACGCCTTTTCCAGCGACGACTTCCTCATGGAAGCCGCTGACAGAGCCGCAGCGGATGTCACTCTGCTCGACCAGATGGCTTGTGCTTCAACTCGCTACATCTTTGTTGAAGGTGATCAGCAGCAGGTTGACCGCTTCGCTGAGCGGCTGCATCAGAGCATGCCGGTGGATCGACTGCTGGCCTCGGTGGAGGGCGCAGCGGTTCCGTCCCACCTGCGTGACGAAATCGATGGCTTGAAAGCCATGTCGAACTACTACCGAATCTGGGGTGATTATAGTGGTCGGGGCATGGTCATTCGTTCAGAAGAGCCAGTGGATTTTTACCCGGAGTTCAGAGTCGTCAATGTGATTCCGGTCTCGTCGCTCGGGGATGCCGTGCAATACGTGAACGTGGCTACGCAGACCGTGAGCATTTATCCACAGAGTAGCAAATTGGCGTTGCGTGATGCCCTGATCTCGGCTGGAGCTCAACGGGTCTGCAAGCTTGGAGAGTCCGGAGGCATGGAAGCGGGTCTTGCACATGATGGTTTCCTGCCACTGTCGCGGCTCGTACGCTGGGTCAATGACGAGGGTTGAAACCATGAATAACCAGCATATTGACAGTGGAATGCAGCCATTCTTTTCCCTCGCCGGTCAGGTTGCAGTGGTCACCGGCGCGAGCCGGGGCCTGGGGCTGGAAATAGCCAAAGGGCTGGCGATAGCGGGAGCATGCGTCGGTATCAACGGTCGGGACCCTGAAGCGGTTGCTCAAGCCTGCAAACATTTGAGCGCAAATGGTCTGGAGGTTTTTCCTCTGCCTTTCGACGTACAGGATCGTATCGCCATGACCGTGGCTGTCGAAGAGCTCTTGGCCAGGCATGGAAGGCTGGACATCCTGGTGAACAACGTCGGTATCCGTGACCGCCGGCCGATGGTGGAGCTGGACAGCGCGGCCATGAGCAACATGCTGGACAACCATGTGGTGGCGGCCTTCGATCTATGCAAACTGGCTTCCACAGCGATGATAAGGCAGAGCGGTGGACGCATTATAAACCTGGCGTCGATCTCCGCTTATCTGGCCTCGGGGCATGATGCTGCCTATATCGCGGCCAAGGGTGCAGTGGTTGCGCTGACCAGGGCCATGGCCGCTGAGCTTGGTCAGCATGGCATTACGGTCAATGCCATCGCCCCAGGCCCCTTTGCAACGGAAACCAACCGATCGATTGCCGCCAGCCCGCAAGGCCGCGACTGGCTGGCGGGGCGCAGCTCCCTTGGGCGTTGGGGTGAGCCCGGCGAAATTGCCGGCGCGGCGATGTTTCTTGCCTCTCCATCAGCCTCTTTTGTCAGCGGGCATGTGCTAGTGGTGGATGGCGGGCTGCTTTCACACTACTGATCCTGGCTAACTCTTTGAATGAAGGCCCGGGCACGAATATATAAATGACATATAGTTAGTTATAAGGAGGGGCACTATGCGTTACAGGTTATTGGGCGAATCGGGGCTGAGGGTATCCGAGCTTTGCCTCGGCACCATGACATTCGGCACCCGCCATTGGGGTAGTGAGGCGGACGAGGCAGCCAGGATCTATCGATTTTTCAGAGAGAATGGCGGCAACTTTGTCGATACCGCCAACGAAATCTATGCCGGAGGGCACTCGGAAGAAGTCCTTGGTGAACTGATAAAGGATCACCGGGACGAGGTGGTGCTGGCTACCAAGTACTCATTTTCCATACCGGGCGGTTCCGATCCCAATATGGCCGGCAACCACCGCAAGAGTCTGAAACGCTCCGTCGAATCCAGTCTGCGCCGGCTCGGTACCGATTACATCGACGTTCTCTGGATTCATGGCTGGGACGAGTTCACTCCGTTGGAAGAGACCATGCGCGCACTGGATGACCTGGTGCGTCGCGGGCAGGTGCTTTATCTGGGCATTTCCAATGCACCGGCGTGGGTGGTCGCCAAGTGCAACATGCTGGCCCGTTTCAAGGGCTGGACGCCGTTCGTGGCTTTGCAGGCGGAATACAACCTGATCGAACGTGCGGTGGAGCACGATCTGCTGCCCATGTGTCGTCATTCTGGCCTGGCCCTGGCGGCCTGGTCTCCACTTGCCAGCGGCATCCTCAGTGGCAAGTACAGCGAAGGTGGCAACGAAAGCAAAAGGCTGGATTCGTCAGGGTTGAAGACGCTGGATGAGGCGTCTCTGAGAGTTGCCGCAGCGGTGTCGGAAGTGGCTGGTGAGATTGGCAGGAGCTCTTCACAGGTGGCTCTGAACTGGCTGCGTTCAAAACCTGGCGTCATACCGCTGATCGGAGCCCGCACGCTTACCCAGCTTGAAGACAATCTGGGATGCCTGGACTTCCAGCTAGAGGCGCAGCATCTGCAACAGCTCGACGAACTGACCGCCCCGGCCAAGCATTATCCGCATGACTATCTGAGCAAGTATCGGGAAGTCATCAATGGTGGTTTTTTCCAGAAAATAGATCGCAACTGAAGCAACCGCAAGAAAGGTAGTTTGCTGGAATCAATAAGAACAACAGACGGAGTCATGGAGCTATGAAAGCAATAACAATATCTAAAAAGACGCACAATCCCTGGGTGTTACGCTCAGTCCTGTGCCTGGCCATACCGGCGATCTCCAGCAACCTTGAAGCAAGAGTGCTGGATATTGGCGGCAATGATTGGGAGGTGCTGTCGACTCCCCCTGATTAGGTCCACGCATAACTAGAGGTTTCCGGACAGTGAGTGATCCGGTATTCGACCGGGGTCAGATCCCCGAGCGAGTCGTGAGGTATCTCCTCGTTGTAGTCTTGCAGCCACTGTTCGGTGTGTTCTCTCACCTCGTTCAGATTACGGAAGATGTACATATCAAGGACGCCTCGACGGTAGCTGCCATTAAAACGCTCAATGAACCCGTTTTGCATGGGGCGCCCAGGCTG
>NSKG01000011.1 GCA_002287035.1 Pseudomonas sp. WN033
AGGCCATCCACCCCTTCATGGGTGGTGGCTACGCCCATGCGCGCAGCACGCGCCAGGCCATCGGATTCGGGGTCGATGCCGACCATCGCGCCCATGGCGATATGCTCGCTGTTGCGCAGGATCTTGATCATCAGGTCGGTGCCGATGTTGCCCGAGCCGATGATCGCGGCTTTCAGTTTCTTGCTCATGTTTATGCCCTCGTTGGGGTAATACTTGTTCTGTTGTGGTGGCTGGCATTGCCTGCGCCCTGGATTGCTTCGCTGCGCTCGCAATGACGGCGGAGATGCCGGTAGCACTAGCTCGTCATTGCGAGGGCCATAAGCCCGTGGCAATCCAGTCAGGAGCCCGGCTGGGCTCAGGCCGTCCAACCATGGATTGCTTCGCTGCGCTCGCAATGACGGCGTGGGTGCGAATAAACCGCTGCGTCATTGCGAGGGCCGCAGGCCCATGGCAATCCACTCAGGTAAAGCGCACGCTCGCCGTGCCCATGCCACCAATGCTGACCTGCATAAAATCACCGGCCTTGACCGGCTCCAGCGGCACCAGTGAGCCGGACAAGATCACCTCGCCAGCCTTCAGCGAAATGCCGAACTGGCCCAGGGTGTTGGCCAGCCAGGCCACACAGTTGACCGGCGAACCCAGCGCCGCAGCGCCGGCACCTGTGCTGATGATCTGGCCGTTCTTTTCCACCACCATGCCGCAGGTCACCAGATCGACCTGGCGCGGTGAGACCGCCTGGTCACCGAGCACAAACAGGCCGCAGGAGGCGTTATCTGCGACTGTGTCCTGAATAGCTATCTTCCAGTCCTGGATGCGCGAATCGACGATCTCGAAGCACGGCATCACACATTCGGTGGCGGCCAGAACATCGGCGTTGGTCACGCCCGGGCCGGTCAGGTCCTTTTTCAGGATGAAGGCGATTTCGCCTTCGGCGCGCGGCTGCATCAGCTTCTCGCTGATCGGCATGGCTTCGCCGCTGTTGTAAACCATGGCGTCGGTCAGGTAGCCGAAGTCCGGCTGATGCACATTGAGCATGTTTTGCACTGCCTTGCTGGTGACGCCGATCTTCTTGCCAATCACCCGCTCACCAGCATCCAGCCGGTTTTGCAGCATGCGCAGGGAAATGTGGTAGGCGTCTTCGATGCTGATATCGAAGCCACGGCTGGTCAGTGGGCTGACTGCTTCACGCTTGAGCATGGCCTGGTAAAGCTCGTCGCCGAGTTGGTTGATCTGGGTCTGATCCATGGTCAGTGTGCTCCTGAAGCGCTGTCGGCTTCGCTGAGAAAATCTTCCACCAGCCGCGCGAAGCGACCGGCATGTTCGATCTGGGTCCAGTGGCCGCAATGGCCGAATACATGCAACTGGGCGTTGGGAATCAGCTCGGCCAGTTGCAGTGACGCCTGTAGCGGGATCACCTGATCCTCGCGGCCATGAATCACCAGGGTTTCGTGTGGCAGGTTGCGAATGTCAGCCTCGGCACTGGCCAGACCATCGACCCAGCGCTGGCGCGGGGCCGGAAACATCTGCGCGAAGGACTCCTGGAAACCCGGACGGATGCTGGCCTGGTAGCGCAACTCGGCCAGTTCATCGGTGACCAGACTGCGGTCGTAGGCGAAGGTGTCCATCAGCCGGCGCATGGTCTCGAACGACGGCTCATAGCCCCAGACCTCATCCAGACCGGGAGTAATCGGGAAGCTGACCCCAACGCTGCCCATCAGTACCAGCCGGCGCACACGCTCGGGATACTTGATCGCCAACGCCAGGGCGATACCGCCGCCGAACGAGTTGCCGACCAGATCAGCCTGCTCGATGCCCAGGGCATCGAGTACGCCAATGGCATGCTCGACCCAGACATCGCGGCGGTAGTCAGGGTTTTCCGGGCGCTCGCTATAGCCAAAGCCGAGCATGTCCGGGGCGATGACCCGCCGCCGGGCGGCCAGCTCGGGGATGACCAGACGCCAGTTGGCCCAGGCCGTGACACCGGGGCCAGAGCCGTGAATCAGCATCAGCGGAAAACCTGTGCCGCTATCGTGCAGGTTGGTCTGGAAGCCGGCAGCAGTGATGCTGCGACCAACTTCCGGACTGTTGACAGGTGCGGTCATGGGCGCCTCACAGCTTCACGCAGATGTTTTTCAGTTCGGTGTAGAACTCCAGCGAGTGCACACCGCCTTCACGACCGATACCTGACTGCTTGCTGCCACCGAAGGCGGTACGCAGGTCACGCAGGAACCAGCTGTTGACCCAAACGATGCCGGCTTCAAGTTGCCCTGCAACGCGATGGGCGCGGGTCACGTTCTCGGTCCAGAGCGCCGAAGCCAGGCCGTAGGGCAGACTGTTGGCCAGCTCGATGGCCTCTTCCTCGGTATCGAACGGGCGGATATGGCAGCAGGGGCCGAAGATCTCTTCGGTGACCACCGCCGAGTCGTCCTGCAGACCGGTCCAGATGGTCGGCTGTACCCAGGCGCCATGCGCCAGTTCGGCCGGCATGTCCGGCACGCCGCCACCGGTGATCACATTAGCGCCGTCGTCGACCGCCTTCTGGTAGTAGGACAACACTTTCTCGCGGTGCTTGAGACTGATCAGCGGGCCGAAGTTGCTGCGCTCATCGTCCGGCGGGCCGATCACCAACTCTTCAGCGCCGGCCTTGAGGCGGGCGACGAACTCGTCGAAGATCGGCCGCTGGACATAGACCCGCTCGGTACCCAGGCACACCTGGCCGCAGTTGGCAAAAGCCGAACGCAGGGTGCCCTCGATGGCCTTGTCCATGTCGCAATCGGCAAACACGATGCCAGCGTTCTTGCCACCCAGCTCCAGCGATACCTGACGCACGCCGTTGGCGGCGGCCTTCATGATGGTTTCGCCAGTGCCGGTCTCGCCGGTAAAGGTATAGGCATCCACGTCCGGGTGTTCAGTCAGGAAAGCGCCAGCCGAGTTGCCGCCAAAGCCATGCACCACGTTGTAGACGCCGTCCGGTACACCGGCTTCTTTCATTACTTCGCCGAGCAGTGCGGTAGTGGTCGGGGTTTCCTCCGACGGCTTGACCACTACGGTGTTGCCACAGGCCAGCGCCGGGCCGACCTTCCAGGTCATCAGCAGCAACGGCAGGTTCCACGGGCTGATCACCCCGATCACGCCCTTGGGTCGGCGTACCGCATAGTTGAGGGCCCCGGTGCCATCGGGGGTAGCCATTTCAAAAGCCTCGGCGGCGACGTTCTTGATCAGGTCGGCAAATACCTTGAAGTTGGCCGCACCACGCGGAATATCGATGTGGCTGGCCAGCGACTTGGGCTTGCCGGTGTCCTGGCACTCGGCCTCGAGGAATTCGTCGAAGCGGGCGGTGATGCCATCGGCAACCTTGTGCAGGATCGCCGTGCGCTGCTCCACTGTCATCCGCCCCCACGGGCCCTTGAGTGCGGCGCGCGCAGCCTTGACGGCGGCGTCGACTTCCTCGCGGCCGGCTTCGTGCACCCGGCTGATGACCTTGCCATTGGCCGGGTTGACGTTGTCGAACAGCCGGCCATTGGCCGAGCCGACGTATTCACCGTTGATGTAATGCTTGATTTCTTTCATGGCTGCGCAAGTCTCGTCAAACAGGGGTGTATCAGGTCAGCACGCTAAGGAAACGCTCGTTGAGCTGACGGTCGTGGTAGAAAATCGCCTTACCCAGATCCTTGGCCATCCAGGTCACCGGCTTGTGGTCTGGGTAGTAGTAGTCACCACCGCAGAAGACCTCATTACGGTTGCCGGAGGGGTCAAAGAAATAGATGGTCTGCCCGTGGGTCAGGCCATGGCGAGTCGGGCCGATATCAATCGAGGTATCGGTCATCGAAATCAGGTCAGCGGCACGCAGGACCTGCTCCCAGCTATCCAGATAGAAGGAGGCATGGTGGAACTTGCCCTTCTCCGGATGCATGATGAAAGCGATGTCGTGCTCTTTCATCGACACGGTCAGGAACTGGGCAATGCGGTCACCGTTGTCGTCCAGTACCTGCTCGGCCAAATGAAAGCCCAGCACATTGACGAACAGGTCATAGGTGGCCGCCAGCTCATCGCCGTACAGCAGGCAATGGTCGAAACGTACCGCGCGCATGCCGCCCAGGTCGCGCGGCCAGGCTTCCGGGTTGACGTTGGAAACGCCCCACTTGCCGGTGTATTCCTTGTCTGCATACAGCTCAAAGAAATGCCCACTCGGTGCCTGGAAACGCAGACGGCGGCCGCAGCCCCTGAGCTCTTCGGCCGGAATGTCTTCGACCGCGCAGCCCCAGGCCTGCAAGTCTTTACCCAACTGGGTCAGGGTGGCATCGTCGACAACCTTGAAGCCCATGAAATCCATGCCCGGCTCGTCATCGGGCCTGAGTACCACGGAGAATTTGTCGACTTCGGTCCAGGCCTTGAGGTAAACCCGGCCCTGGTCGTCGCGGTCCATCTCGATCAGCCCCATCAGATCCGCGTAATGGCGGACCGCTGCATCGATATCCAACACCCGGAGCTGTACGTGGCCGGGACGCATCACACCTTTTTTCATGACATCACCTCATTGGACTTGTTGTTGGGTGCTGGCCAGCTCGGCGGCCGGCCGGTATTCAAAGGTCAAATCGGTCAACGGGTAGACCCGGCAGGCCAGCACCTGACCACAGCGGCGGGACTGCTCATCGACATGCTTTTTGCTCATCGGGCCGCAACTGAACTCACCGCTGACCACCTGCACCTTGCACAGGCCGCAGCCACCGCCGCGACAGCCGACCGGGATGCAGCGCTTGCCGGCCAGCTCCATGGCCTTGAGCAGGGACTGGTCAGGTGAGCAACTGAAGTGCAGGCCCTTGACCAGCTCGATCATTTCGAATGTGTCAGTCATGGTTGTTGTTCTCGACTGCCGTTCGTATGGTTGGCACACCAGTCTGCGAAAGCTGACGTGCCGGCGGTTATCGCGGCTGCGCAGGCGCTTGTGCACCCGCGCAGCTTTGTTTTCAGATGCGCTTGAACAGGGCCGAGCGCTGGGTCTCCCCGGCGCCATCGGCGGCGGTGTAGAAACGCTCCATGAAAATGTCGCGCTCAAACAACCGGCCCTGCATCAGGGCGGTGATGGCGGCATCGATCATCGGCGGCGGCCCGCACAGATACGCCTTGTGGCCGGCAAAACGGCCGTCGAAATGGGCCTTGGCGGCGTCATGTACATAGCCGCGGAAACCATGCCAGTCGTTGTCTTCGGCGGCCTGACTGAGTGCCGGAACATAGGTGAAGTTGGCATGCTCAGCGGCCAGGCGCTCAAACAGCTCGCGGTTGTACAGCTCGGCCCGGTTGCGCGCGCCCTGGAACAGAGTGATCTGGCGGCTGTCACCCTGCGCCAGCAGATCGAGGATCATCGACTGCGGGCTGGACAGCCCGGAGCCGCCGGCGATAAAGATCAGGTCGCCCGGCTGTGAGCTACGCACGAAGAACATGCCGTAAGGGCCGGACAGCTTGAGGCTGTCGCCAACCTTGAGCTGCTGATGGATATGCGTGGTAGCGGCACCGCCTTCGACCAGCCGCACATGCAGTTCGACCTCATCCGGCCGGCTCGGCGGATTGGCCAGCGAGAAGGCCCGGCTGCCCTCGATGCCCGGCAGTTCCAGGTTGATGTACTGCCCGGCCTGAAAGGTCATGGGGCGGTCCAGCTTCAGATGTACGCCGAGGATGGTCGGCGACAGTTCGACCAGTTCGCTGACGGTGGCCTGATAGTCCTCGACCGGGTAGCCCTCAAAGTCCTCATCAACGTCGATGTCGGCCTCGATGGTCACATCGCTCTGCACCGTAGCGCAGCAGGCCAGCACCTTGCCTTCGTCACGCTCGACATCCATCAGCGCAAACGGAGAGGCTTCGCCGATATCCACATCGCCTTCCAGCACCTGGACCTTGCAAGTGGCGCAGGTGCCGTGGCCGCAGGCAAACGGCAACCAAACGCCCTGGCGCAGGGCAGCCTGAAGAATGGTCTGGCCGTCATCGACCTCGATCTGCTCGCCGGTGGGCTCGATGGTGACTGTGTAGCTCATGGCAATACCCTCAGGTTGCGCTGCCGCCGATGCCATCCAGGCCCGGGGTAGTCAAAGTCAGCATGCTCTTGTGACCGATGCCGCTGTCCTTGAGGCTGGCCGCCAGGTCCGGGGTAAACGGCTGGTCATCCAGTTGCCACTCGACATGGCTGAAATCCAGACCGGCGCTGTCCGGATGCGCGGCAATGGCCGGACGCAGGACCTGCTCGAAGAAGTCACCCAAGGGCATGTCCGGCGCCGCCAGAAAGGCGAACGGCGAGCAGAACATCAGGTGTTTGCGCCAGTAGACGTAGACCAGTTGCATGCCGTTGAAGTTGGCCTGCAGGTCCTTGGGTTCGGCACTGTAGGGATAAAGGGCTTTTACGCTCATGGGGTGTCACCTTGTTCTTGTAGTGGCCCCGGCCGGTGACCGGGGCGGCGGTTCAGGTTCTGGTTTCAGGCAGCATCCTTGGAGTCACCGGCACCCAGCGGCTTGTTACCCTTGATCGCCTGCCAGCGCCGGTGATCGGGTGAGCCGAGGTACTCGAAATTGTCCTGGCCGATATTGATGTGGTAGTACTTGGCGACCACGGTCTCGACATCCGCACCTTCGCAGTTGCCCTGGTAGATCTGGTGCACCGGCAGCCAGGCCTGGATGTACTTCTCCGGCTCGTGCTTGAAGATGTCGCAGCAACCATCTGAGCAGAAGTGATAGCGCTCACCGTCGTGCACCAGGCTGCGATGGCTGAGCTGGGTCGGGTCATCCGGCTCGGTGAACAGGGCCGGCACCTGACAGACCTGGCACAGTTGCGGCAAGGTGTTGTTGTAGAACCGCTCGCCCTTTTCCTGCTGTTTCTGCCAATGCTCGAAACGCGGCCGGTAGTACTTGTCGAAGGTGTCCGGATACTGCTCGGACAGCCAGCTCATTTCCGCCTCGCTGGGAATCCAGGTGTGGAAGTTGGTGGCCTGACTGTACTGATAGAAGGTCGACCACAGCTGGTGGCTGATATGGTGCTTGCCCTTGTTGGCCTCGTCCTGATACTTGGGCGGACGAATGCCGTAGCGCTCCAGATCCTTGAACAGCGCACCACCGTTCTGCTCGTAATAGACTTCCCAGGCGTCCTTCCAGGACATAACCTTGTTCGGCAGCATGTAGTCCATCATCATGCTGACCAGGCTCAGCAGCCGGTAACCACGCCAGAACCACTTGTCGATCCAGTGCTGGACGATCGGCACGTTGTCTTCATGCTGTTCCAGCATGAACTTGATCACTTCCAGACCCAGGGTCATGTGCCGGGCCTCGTCGGACTGGGCCGAGAAACCGAAAGTAACAGTGGCCATGTCACCGTTATAGGCCGCGCCGGACATGAAGGGTACGAACAGCAGGTTGGTCAGGACGTACTCGAAGGAGAACGAGATCGCGGTGAGGAACTCGAACGGACCAGCTGAGCGGGCATCGTCGAAGAATGACTTGGGCACCGACAGGAACCACACCCGGTCATGCATATGGGCAAAGTCATGCAGGCCGTTGAAGTGCTTGTTGTAGTGGCTCATGGCGTGAATCTGGGTCTGCACATGACGCAACTCGTCGATCGACTGCATCTGGCAGGCCACCCGCGCGCCGGCGCCACTGAAGTGCCGGCCAACCTTGGCGTAGCCCTGGAAGGCACCGTACTCCAGCGGTGATACCCCGGTCAGGAACAGTTTCAGGGCGTTGACGTAACGCGCATCGGAAATGTTCTGGTGGCCGTTGTTCTGAGCAAAGGCGTCGAAGATCGCATACAGCTTCTTCTCCTTCTCGGCCTGATACTTCCAGTAGGCGTCCATGGTCAGGCGGAACGGGTCTTCCCACTTGTCCCAGTCAGTGATCTTGATGCCCTCGAAGCGCTCATAGGGGAAGATGTCTTCCTTCTTCTGATAGCTCGGCTCCCAGGCCATGTCGCGGGTCAGGTACTGGTACTTGTCTTTGAGACTGAGTTTCTTGTTCTTGGTCGCCATGACGAATCTCCTATTTTTTCCACTCGAGGATGAAGTGATCGTCATCCTCATCCACGTTGCCGCCGATGCTGATCACGTCCAGGAGCATTTCCTGCACGTCCCACTCGCGGCCGATCTTTTCTTCAACCGTGGCACGGTTGATCACCAGGCGCTGCTCGGCCTGGATACGGATCATGGCCGGGTGGTGCTGTACTTCGGCGTGGGGGTTATCCTCGGCAATCGCCTCGACCAGGTAGCGGGCGTTGTCATTGTCCTGAAACACGATGAAAGCGAGCTGGCTCATGCGGCAATCTCCTGAGCGGTAAAACCGAGCTTCTTCAGGCGCGCGGCAAACTGTGCGGCCACCTCATCCAGCGCCGCAGTTCCGACACTGGCCTCAGCCAGCGGCGCCAGCGCTTCGATCACCCGGGGCTGCCAGGACTCAATCCAGGCCTGCAACTGCTCGGCGTTGGCCTCGCTCTCAGCACGCACGGTCTTGACCATGGCGTCGACCCAGCGGCTGGACTCGGTAAACCAGTCGCGCATGAACTCGGTGAGCATCGACACATCTTCGGCACCCTGCTCGGCCAGCCAGGTATCGAACTTCTGGTACATCAGCGGATACAGATGACCGTCGATGATCAGGTTCTGCAGCAGAGTCAGTTCGAACCAGTCCTTGACCACCAGGCTGTCTTCGACCAGCCGGCGCAGCGGCTGCCACAGCGGATCATCCAGCCAGTAGGTCTTGGAGCGATCCAGTGCCGCGCCGGTACCGCCATCGATCAGCAGGGCGATACGCGACAGGTACTGGCCCATACCCAGACGGTCCATGGCCTGATAGATATGCAGCTGGGTCATGGTTCCGGCCACACAGTCGCCGGCCACGCTGCTGTTGTTCATGTTGGCGCCCAGCTCGACATGACGCAGCGGCACCAGCAGACGCAGCAGGTTTTCCTGCACCGCATCAGGCAGGCGAGTCAGCAGTCCACGCTTGTCGCAGAAGCTGTAGTTGTATTCGGTGGCTTCCTGCATCTTGGCCCGGTTCTGCACGTAGGCGCCGTAGTAGAACTGACGCGGATCGGTCACCGCATGCCAGTCGGCCATACGTACCGTGCTGCGACCCGGATCATTCAGACCATGCTGGGGATCCCACAGCGGCCGGTAATGGAAGTTGGTGGTCGCCTCGATGTCATAGCTGGCTTCCTGATACCGCGAAGCCGGCTTATCGCCGAAGCGGCGCTGGATATTGCTGTAGGTCTGGCGGATCGGCTCCACCGTATGGGTTTTGATTTCAATGCTCATAGCAACCGTACCATCTTGTTTTTGTAGAGGGGGGTGTGCAGTACCGGGCTCAGCGATGGCCCTTCTCGCCAAAGCGCCACTTGACCATCTCGTCGTCGACCTGACGGGCCATTTCCTCGTCCATGTGCACCACATGGTTGTGCTTGCAGAACTGCTCGAAAGCCGCCTGAGGCAGCACCAGCTCGACAAACAGATCGGGATGACCGATGGCAAAGTCGAATTCGACAAAGCGGGCACCCGGTTCACTGCGAACCCGGATGTAGCGGGTCATCTCGTCAAAGCTCTGCTGGGGTTGGCTCATGGTCGTTAACCTGTGCTCGTTGTTGTCTACGGGTGATAGAGCAACGGCTGTGCCAGAGTTGTCTTCACGCACCCAGACCACAATTCAACATACTGATATAAAAGGGAAAAATTCTTTCCGACCACGCTACTGGCGATATTCTTCCAGCCATTGAGGATGATTGCCGGCAGGTGATCTTTGATGATTTGATCAAATTCACCAAAGCATCTGAGCAAATGCTCAGAAGCGGCCTAATATGGTTAATGAGCCTTTGCATGATTGATCATTTGATTGATTTTTGAGCACGATCAAGGCGATGATGAAAAGCGCACCCTTGCGATCACTGTCTCAAGCCAAGACAGACTGACTACCACCCCACACAACAACAACCGGGGCCCGACGCCATGGCGATCAGCTATAAGCCACAGCTGCAGTATTCGGATTTCCAGGATCTGAGCGAACAGATCCGTTTCCAGAGCACGGATGGCAAGATCTGGTTCGGCGAGCAGCGCATGCTGTTGATGCAGGTCTCGGCCATGGCCAACTTCCGCCGAGAGCTGGTCAACAGCCTGGGCATCGAACGGGCCAAGGGCTTCTTTCTGCGCCTGGGCTACCAGTCCGGACTCAAGGACGCCGAGCTGGCGCGCAAGCTGCGCCCAGACTGCAGCGAGCTCGACATTTTCCTCGCTGGCCCGCAACTGCACTCGCTCAAGGGCATGGTCAAGGTCAAACCCATCCAGATTGATCTCGATCAGCAGTCCGGCCACTTCTATGGCGAGCTGGAATGGATCGACTCGTTCGAGGTGGAGATCTGCCAGACCGAGCTGGGCATGATGGACGAACCGGTGTGCTGGTCGCTGCTTGGTTACGCCTGCGCCTACACCTCCTCGTTCATGGGCCGGGAAATCATCTTCCGCGAAGTGGGCTGCAAGGGCTGCGGCGATGACAAGTGCCTGATCATCGGCAAGCCGGCCGAAGAGTGGGAAGACGCCGCCGAATTCAAGCAGTACTTTCGCGCCGATCCGATCATCGAGGAACTCTATGACCTGCAGTCACAGCTGAGTTCGCTGCGCACCAACCTGGAGAAGCAGGAAGGCCAGTACTATGGCATCGGCCAGTCGCCGGCCTATAAGAAAGTCTGCAAGACCATCGACAAGGCCGCCCAGGGCAAAGTCTCGGTGCTGATATTGGGCGAAACCGGGGTCGGCAAGGAAGTCATCGCCCGCAGCGTGCACTTGCGCAGCGAACGGGCCGAGCAGCCGTTCGTCGCCGTCAACTGCGCAGCCATTCCGCCGGACCTGATTGAGGCCGAGCTGTTCGGGGTGGAAAAAGGCGCCTATACCGGTGCCAACCAGGCCCGCGCCGGACGCTTTGAGCGCGCCAACGGCGGCACCATTTTTCTCGACGAGGTGGTCGAACTGACACCCCGGGCCCAGGCCACGCTGCTGCGGGTATTGCAGGAAGGAGAGCTCGAGCGGGTGGGTGATTCACGCACGCGCAAGATCGACGTGCGGGTGATCGCCGCCACCAACGAAAGCCTGGCCGATGCAGTGGAAGCCGGCAAATTCCGCGCCGATCTGTTCTACCGGCTCAACGTTTTCCCGGTAAAGATTCCGCCGCTGCGCGAGCGCATCGAGGATCTGCCGCTACTGGCCGAACACTTTCTGCGCAAGTTCCACCAGGAGTACAACAAACGCACCCTGGGCCTGTCTGACAAGGCACTGGAGCTGTGTCTGCACTACCGCTGGCCGGGCAATATCCGCGAGCTGGAAAACGTCATCGAGCGCGGAGTCATTCTCACCGACAGCAACGAAACCATCAGTCAGGATGCGCTGTTTGCCGTGTTCCCCGAACACTCGGGTGACTGTCCGGAGGAGCGCCTGAATGCCAGCGGCCAGTTGGTCAATGCCCACAGCCAGGTCAGCGGGGACTGGGTCAGCCATATCATCGAACAGCAGATCAGCCTTGATCAGGTCGAGGAGCAACTGATGCGCCGGGCCATGGAGCTGGCCAACCAGAATGTTTCACAGGCCGCCCGCCTGCTCGGTCTGACCCGCCCGGCCCTGGCCTACCGGCTAAAGAAGACCGGCATCCTTGAAGACAGCGATGCCTGATACCCACAGCTGCCCGTTCGGAGTCCTTCCTGGCGGGCACGCCCTTTTGATGAAATCAGCAAGCACACCGAGCCGCTTTACCATTTGATCAATATCAAATCCACGCAATCGGCCCAAGCCTCTTCCATCGCCACCCTGGCACAGTAAAAAATCTTTACCAATCAATCACCTGAAAACACTTAACGGTCTCTGGCACAGGCGTTGCTTTATGCCTCTCCAGCCGCTTTGCACACAACAACAAGACCGTGACGGTGACTCACCATGTTCGATGTACCCCTGCGCCTTGCGCGCCCTGTCCGCCAGCCCCTGCGGTTGGCACCTCTGGGACTCATGCTGCTCTGGCTGGGTGGCTGCGAAGCTCCGCTCGATCTTGAGGCGGTCCAGCAGCAGAGCCTGCAACCGATTCAGCGCACCGACTTCTACCAGGCAATGGCCAGCAACGACCAGCTCACTCTGCTGGCCGGCAACCATGGCGTGGTCCTGATCAGCAGCGACCTCGGCCAGCACTGGCAACGCCAGCAACTGCCCACCGACATGGGCCTGATTGATCTGGATGTCTGCCCTGACCAGAGCTTCATCGCCCTGGCCTTCGACAACCAGCTCTGGCACATCAGCCCCGATGCCAGTGACTGGAACGCCCACCCACTGCCCAGCAGCGAGCAGATGATGACCGCCACCTGCGCCCCGGACGGCAGTTGGTGGGCCGCCGGCAGCTACAGCACCCTGCAAAGCAGCCATGACCAGGGCCAGAGCTGGGACGAGACCAGCCTGGATGAAGACGCCATTCTCACCACCCTGCAATTCATCGACGCCGATCAGGCCGTGGTTGCCGGCGAGTACGGGCTGGTGTTCACCAGCCGCGACGGCGGCCAGAGCTGGGAGCCAGCCGGCAGCCTGCCGGATGAGTTCTACCCGCACACCAGCCACTTTCGTTCGCTCGAGGAAGGCTGGGTAGGCGGTCTCAACGGTTTCATCTGGCATACCCGTGATGGTGGTGACAACTGGCGGCGCCAGCCGACCGGCACCGAGGTCCCGATCTTCGGCTTCATCAGCGGTGAGCACGGCCTGTATGCGGTCGGTGACAACGCCACGGTGCTGAGCCTCAACGGTAGCCGCTGGCAGTCGCTGCCAACCCCCGAGCAGCCACTGTACCTGCGCGCCGGCCAACTGCTGCCGAACCAGCAACTGCTGGTCGCTGGCGGACGCGGCCTGCTACTGAACCTTGAACTCCCAAAGGCCCTGGCGGCCAGCACTGACTGAGGGTATCGACATGCCTGGACTGCACCGTTTCACCCATGCCATGCATAACCTCGAAGTGTGGATCTTCAACAATCCACGCAAGGTACTGGCCGCCATCGCCCTGCTGACCCTGATGTTCGCTCTGCGCATCCCGGGTCTGAAGATCTATACCGACTTCGCCGATCTGCTGCCTCAGCAGCACCCCTACATCGAGCTGCACAACAGCATCAAGGACAGCTTCGGCGGGGCCAACGTACTGGTGGTCGGCATCGCCTTCGACGAGGGCGACATCTTCAGCAACGCCAACCTGGCGACCATCGACCGGATCACCCATGCGGTCGACAGTCTGCCGGGGGTCAACCACAACCTGGTTTCCAGCATTACCCACCGCAACTCGCGCAAGATCTGGCTGACCGAAGTCGGCTCGATCAACTCCGAGCCCTACTTTGAAGCCGAGCGCGCGCCCTACAGCGCCGAGCAACTGGAGCAGATGCGCGCCGACGTGGCCGCCAACCCGCAGATCTATGGGCCGCTGATTTCCTCGGATTTTCGGATGGCGCTGGTCAAGGCCCAGTTGATCGAAGGCCAGCTCGATTACGAGCAGACCTTTGCCCAACTGCAGGCGCTGCGTGAGGCGGAGACCCGCGATGGCATCACCCTGTATGCCACCGGCCAGCCGGTACTGGTCGGCTGGGCCTATACCTACATGGATCAGATCCTGCAGATTTTCATCTTCACCGTGCTGACCATGCTCGCCCTGCTGGTCTTCCACTTCCGCAAGGCCTACGGCGTACTGATTCCGCTCGGCGGGGTACTGATTTCGACTATCTGGGGCCTGGGCATCATCAGCCTGCTGGGTTTCAACCTCGACCCGCTGGGACTGGTGATTCCGTTTCTGATCGCGGCCCGGGCCATGAGCCACGGGGTGCAACTGGTCGAGCGCTACTATGCCGAGGTGCGCGAATGCGGCGATGGCCCGCGGGCCGCTCGGGCCACCTTCGAAAGTCTGTTCCGTCCCGGCACGCTGGGCGTGGTGTCCGATGCCGTCGGCCTGTCGCTGATCGCCATCGGCTCGATTGCCCTGAACACCAAGCTCGGCATCTATGCCTCGCTGTGGGCCACCACGGTGATTCTCACCGTGCTGATCGGCGTCCCACTGCTGCTGTCGATCCTGCCAACCCCGAAGAATCCGCAGATCAAGGAAACCTTCCTGCGCCATATCGGGGTCGTCTGTGCCAATACCGTCAGCCGTCCGGGTGCCGCGCGTATCGCCCTGGGCATCGCCGCACTGGCGATTCTGATCGGACTGTTCTCGGCTTCGCAGGTGCGCATCGGCGACTCCGAGCCGGGCTCACCGATTCTCTACCCCGACCATGACTACAACCTGTCGTCCAAGGAAGTCAACGAGCGGTTCCCCGGCTCCGAAGAGCTGTACATCATCGCCGAGCACGCCGAAATCGGTGGACTGAAAAAGCCCGAGGTGCTGCGTGCCCTGCAGGATCTGCAGGCACACATGCTGGCCGACCCCGGAGTTGGCGGCAGCAAGGGTTTGCCGGACCTGATCAAACAGGTCAACCGGCTGATGCACAACGATGATCCGCGCTGGTTCCAGATTCCCCATGAGGCCGATTACGTCGGCGGGCTGATGTTCACCTACATGGCCTCCAGCCCGATTCCCGGCGCGCTCAACGAGTTCAACGACACCGACGACCGCATCGCCAACCTGGTGTTCTACTACAAGGACCGTCAGGGCGAGACCATCCGCCGCGCCATCCACATGGCCCGTGAATGGATCGCTGAGAACGAAGGCAAGGTCGAGGGCCTGAGCATTCGCCTGGCCGGCGGCACGCTGGGCGTGGCCGCGGCCATGAACGAGTCGGCGTTCGAGACCAACCTGATCGTGCTGCCGCTGGTATTTCTGCTGATCTTTGCCTTCGTCATGCTGTTCTACACCTCCTGGCATGCCGGGCTGATGATGCTGCTGGCAATGCTGTTTGCCACCACCCTGACCTATGCCTACATGGGCCTGGCCGGACTCAACATCGACATCAACACGGTGCCGGTGATCGCGGTCGGCATCGGTGTGGGCATCGATTATTCGATCTACATGATGGACCGCATCCGCGAGGAAATGGCCAAGCGTGGCCGGCTGCCCGAAGCGGTACGCCATGCCATCGCCACCACCGGCATGGCCATCAGTTTCACCGCCGTGACTCTGATGGCCGGGATCATCATGTGGGTGATCCTCTCCGACCTGCGCTTCCAGTCCGATGCCGCCATGTTGCTGTGCGTGATGATCGTCATCAACGGCCTGGCCGCCATGCTGCTGGTGCCGTCCTGGATCCTGGTGTTCCGCCCACGCTTCATCACCAACGTCTACGCCGATGAGGACGGTGTTCTGCATGCCGACCTGGACGAGGAACACACCCCAACCCTGACCGCCCAGCCCCAGGGCGGCCCACTCCCGGGGGTTGGCTGACACCCCGTCAGCCGCTCCTTTCTAAGCCCTGAAGAGGAACTGCCAATGCAAACAACAAGAAAAGGCCTCAGACACTGGAGTCTGGCCCTGCTCGGCGGCGCCGGGCTGGCGCTGACTCCGCTGGCCGGAGCTATCGCCAGCGAGGAAACCAAGATCACCGGTTTCTACGAGAACGCCACCTACGTGCGCGATCATGCCGGTCTGTCGAAATTCCGCAATACCTTGCAACTCAATGCCGAACGCAAGCTCGGGGAACGCGGCCCGTTCAACAACGTGTCCTGGAATGCCGTCTTGCGCGGCAGCTACGACGGGGTCTACGACCTCAACAGCAGCGAGTACGGGCGCAAGGCCGGCAGCGCGGTCAGCCTGGAGAACACCAGCGGCTTTGGTGGCACAACCAGCGTGCCACACGGCAGCGGCCTGAAACTGCCCAACAGTTTCGACGTCGCCAACCACCCCAATCGCGGGATGATCGTGCTGGGTGAAAACCTGCACAAAACCTCCGGTGGGGTTGCCTTCGGGGTTCCGGTGCGGCCCTGCGACAAGGACAAGCGCGGCTGCATCAACGGTTACCTGGATAAGGACAGCAATGACCTGCGCTTTTCCGAGTTCAACGACCGGCTGGACTTCATCCGTGAGCTGTATGTCGACTTCGACTATGGCTTCGATAACGGCCACATTCTCAGCACCCGGCTGGGCAAACAGCAGGTCATCTGGGGCCGGACCGACCTGTTCCGGGTACTCGATGTCATCAACCCTGTGGACTTCTCGCGCAACAACATCTATGACGAGCTGGAGGACATCCGCATCCCGATGTGGATTCTCAAGTCCGACTACCGCATGGGTGCCGGCGAGGTGTTCGATGACCTGAACCTGTCGTTCGTGTGGAACTTCGACCGTTTCCGCCCGCATGACATCGGCCAGTGCGGCAGCCCCAACGTCATTCTTGACGCTGGCTGTTTCTTCCGTGGCATGAACACCCTGTGGGAATACGGCGGCACCGTGGCCAACTTCGCCAACGGCAGCATCGCCACCGATTTCGGCCCCGGCCAGATCGGGATCCGCAAGGCCCACATGCCAGCCTGGAGTCTGTCCAACACCCAGTTTGGACTCAAGCTCGAAGGGGTTTATGGCGATATTGGCTTCTCGCTCAACGCCCTCACCTACCGCAGTCAGTTGCCGTCACTGCGCGGTGGTATCCCGGCGCAGAACGGCTTCACCGGCGAAACCGCGATCTGGCCTTATCTGATCGCCTTCGACATCCACTTCCCACGGGTCAATCTGCTCGGCGGCTCGCTCGACTACTACGCGCAGGCCCTGGATACCGTGTTCCGGGTTGAAGTCGCACACACCGAGGGTGAAGAGTTTGCCAACACCATGAAGAGCCGGCTGTACTCGGAAAACAGTGTCACCCGCTACGTGATCGGTGCCGACAAGAACATCTTCATCCCGGCTCTGAACAGCCGTCGGGCATTCCTGTTCTCCGGCCAGATCTTTGGTCAGCACATCCACCAGTACGAGAGCGAGAAGCGTGAGTTGGGCCGGGTCGGGATTCCCGACTGGAAGGCCAACTGGATCGGCACCCTGCTGGTCAAGGGCTGGTGGATGCGTGATCGCCTGAGCCCGCAATTGCTCGCCGCCCACGACTTCCGTGCCGGCGCCACCACCGTGGCACCCAGCATCGAATGGCTGGTCAGCGACAACCTGCGATTGATCGGTGGCGCCAACCTCAAGGTCGGCAGTGGTGCCAACAAGTTCGACGATTGCCGCACCTGCAACCCCTGGGATCCCTTCACCGCCGCCTTCCCGGGCCATCCGGAAGGCCACAGCCTGGGTCTGGGCGGTTATGAGCCGCTGGGCCGCTTCCGCGCTGGCCCTCTGGGCATGGCCAAGGGTCAGGACGAACTGCAACTGACACTGCGTTACAGCTTCTAAAACGAGGATCGCACATGAACAACAAAAAACTCACCCACTGCACCCTGGCCCTGGGCCTGGCCGCCGCCCTGTGCGGCGGCCAGGTGCTGGCCGACGTGATCACCGACAGCTTTCAGCCCTATCGCGACAGCAAGCCCAGCCATCCCGGACTGTCCCCTGGCATGACTATCAACCAGGGCAACGTCGCGCAGTTCAAGGACATCATCGATCCGGCCTTCCTGAACTTTATCGAGCAGGGCTGGGTCGAGCTGAAGGTTGGCGAAACCACCTCCTTCGACCTGCACCCCAACTATGTCGAAGCCACCCGCGCCGGCCTGGGCCAGGTTAGCCTGGGCAGCAAGCCTGGCGAGATCAACGGCTGGCAAGCCGGCCGGCCGTTCCCCGAAGAGCCGGATGCCAATGATCCGCGTGCCGGCGAGAAGCTGGCCTGGAACTACAAATACGGTTACAACTGGGGCGACAGCGCCGCCATCGCGCCGTTCTACTGGAAGTACCGGGACATGAACAATGGCCGCGTCGAGCGGACCATCAAGTTCAACTTCCACTTCCTCAACTTTACCGGGCGGGTCAACCAAGAGCCCAAACCGGCGATTACCCTCAACCCCTCGGAGCTGTTCCGTGGCATCTACGTACAGGTGCTCGAACCCCATGATGTGCGCAACACCCAGTTGCTGATTCACCGCGCCATGGACGACCTCAAGCGTGACAACTCCTGGCTGTACCTGGGCTTCCAGCGTCGGGTCCGGCGCCTGGCCACCGGTCAGGTGACCGACGCCTTCCTCGGCTCGGATCTGATGATCGAGGACTTCGAAGGCTACAACGGCCGGATCTCCGACATGAACTGGAGCTACAAGGGCACCCGTTACATGTTGATGCCGTTCTACAACCACAACGACCTGACTCTGGATAGCGAAACCCACAGCGACAGCGACGGCTATCAAGTGGTGGCCTTCGGTGGCCAGGGCGGCTGCTTCCCCAACATCACCTGGCAGTTGCGCAAGGTCTACGAGGTCGAGGCCGAGCCGGTCGATGGCAGCCACCCGCTGTCCAAGCGCACCCACTACATGGATGCGCAGACCTTCACCATCCCGCGTACCGTGGCTTATGACCGGCGTGGCAGCCTGTGGAAGACCTTCACCATCGGCCAGGCCCACCCCGACCACCACCTGCCCAAGAACAAGGGCAGCGGGGTATCGATCGACGACAGCTTCAGCATGATCGATGTCCAGGCCATGCACTGCACCACCGGTCAGTTCAAGGGCCAGGTCGACCCCAGCCTGAGCACCCCGGAGATGTTCAGCGTGCAGCACATGCGCGCCACCGGCAACTAATCCCCTTTGCTGCTCCTTGGGCCCGCGCAATGCGGGCCCCGTTTTTCCAAAACTGCGCTCCTGAATCAGTCATTGCGCCAGCACGCTACCTGGTACATCAGGCACGGCAGCACACTGGCTGAATAACAACAACACGCGAGGGTAAGGATGAGCCGCCATCAACCGCTGCCAAAGACCATCAACCACCAGCCTGCCCAATTGCTGGTCGTTACCGATACCGCCGGCCGGGTACTGCAGGCCAGCGACATGTTCTGCGCCGCCGCCGGGCTGAGTCCGGCCGAGCTGATCGGCCAGCCGATTGCACGGCTACGCCATCCGGACATGCCCAAGGGCCCTATCAAGGATCTGTGGGAGACTCTGGGCAAAGGCCAATCGTGGATGGGCATGCTCAAGAACCGCCACGCCGACGGCAGTGAGTTCTGGGTCGATGCCTACATCAGCCCGATCACCGACACCAACGGCCAGATTCTCGAGTATCAGGCCATCTACCATCTGCCTGACCCCATCACCATCGCCCGCACCCAGCGGATCTATCGCATTCGCGGGCAGGGCCACCAGCCACCGGAGCTGCGCTGGGCCTGGCTGCGACCGGCACACTGGCAACTGCTGCTGGCAAGCCTGGGCTTCATGCCGCTGGTAGTACTGGCGCTGCAACGTGGCGACCTGATCGGCTGGCTCTGTATTCTTGCCAGCCTGACAGCCGCCGGCCTGCTGTTGAGCTGGCATAACCGGGCCCTGGAACAGCTGACCGGCCATTGCCGAAAACTGCTTGCCCATCCGATCAAACAGTTAATCTACACTGGTCGGGCCGATGCCATTGGGCAGATACAACTGTCATTGCGCCTGCTCGAAACCCGGCTGGCGGTCATGGTCACCCGCTTCGGCGACAGCAATCAGCAGATCACCGGGCACGTGCAGACCGCCAACCATCTGCTCTCCAGCAGCCACCATGGCAGCCAGCAACAGCAGGACAGTCTGGCGGCGATTGCCGCCGCCGTGGAACAGTTCAGCGCCACCATCCGCGAAGTTGCGGCCAATACCCGCGACGCCGCCCGGCTGGGTAGCGACAACCGCACGGCCGGACAACTTGGCCGCCAGCGCGCCGAAGATGCCAGGGCCAGCATTCAGGCCCTGGCCACTGAGCTGGAGCAGGCCACCATCGCAGTCGACAGCCTGAACCAGCACAGCCAGTCAATCGGGCGCATTCTCGAAGTGATCCGGGCGATTGCCGAGCAGACCAACCTGCTGGCGCTCAACGCTGCGATTGAAGCCGCCCGTGCTGGCGAGAATGGTCGCGGCTTCGCGGTGGTCGCCGACGAGGTCAGAACCCTGGCTCAACGTACCCAGGCTTCGACCGACGAAATCCAGCAGATGATCAGCACCCTGCAACAGGGCGCTGAAGCGGTGGTCACCGCCATGCACCGCGGGCAGAGCCATTCGCAGCAAAGCGTCGAGCATGTGAACGCCTGCCACGAGGCGCTGGGCAGCATCTGCGCCGGCATCGAACAGGGCGATGACCGCAACCAGCAGATCGCTGCCGCCAGCGACCAGCAGAGCCAGACCGCCAGCGAGATCAGCCAGCGCCTGCAACATATCCACCAGCTCGCCAGCACTACCCACCAACACCTGCTCGATACCCTGCAGGCTGGCGCAGCGGTTGGCCAGCAGGTCGAGCGTCAGCAGGGGTTGATTGCGCACCTGCAGCAGGCCTGACATTCACCCCGGCCACCATCGGCTAAAGTGATAGAGGCACATTCGGTAATACCCTGGGCACATCAGGGTATTGCCCCAACCCGGACCGGCAGGCTATACAGAGCGCACTTCTGTCCTGTCAGGATTGACCATGCGCAAGCGCCTCATACCCATACTAATAATCATTTTTGGCCTGGCGGTGTTTCTGCTGTTGCGCCTGACCCGTGATGTACCCGATCCGGTCGCCCCGCAAGAACGCAGCTGGCGCGTCGATGTGGTCGAGATTCGCCCCGACACGTTCCAGCCAAGCCTGACCCTCTATGGCCAGATCGAATCACCGCTACGCTTTACCGTGGTCGCGCCCCTGGCAGGACGGATCGCCGAGCTGCCGGTGCGCGATGGCCAGCAGGTTAGCGCCGGGGAATTGCTGGTGGCGCTGGATGAGGCCGATATTCTGCCGCGCCTGCAGCAGGCCCGGGCTGATCTGGCCGATGCCGAGGCCCAGCTGGCCAGTGAAGCGAGCATCCATAGCAATGATCGTCAGGCACTGGAGCTGGAAAAACGTATCCAGGGCAACGCCCAGAAGGCGCTGGAACGCATGCGCCAACTGGTTGAACGGCAACTGGCACCACACGCCGAACTGGACAATGCCGAGGATGTGCTTGAGCGCGCCGCCCTGACCGTTGCCAACCGCCAGCGCAGTATCGACAGCTACCCATCTCGGCGCGCCGCACTCCAAGCCCGGCTTGAACGGGCCAGAGCCACCCTGGAAAGCATGGAACGCGATGCCCAGCGCAGCCGGTTCAGTGCGCCCTTCGACGGCGTGGTCAGCCAGGTGCAGGTCGCGGTCGGCGATCAGGTCAATGCCAATGCCGCCCTGCTGGCCCTGTATCCACTGGACGGCCTGGAGCTGCGCGCCACTCTGCCGCAGACCCACAGCCAAGCCTACATCGACGCCCTGGCCCGAGGTGAGCGACTGCAAGCCCGCAGCCTGGAAACCCAGCCGCCATTAACCCTGACCCTGGAGCGGATCGCCGGCCAGGCCGATCCACGCGGGGTCGACGCAATCTTTACTCTTGACCAGCCCACCGCGGCCCTGCGGGTCGGCAACCTGCTGGCAATCAGCGTCTCACGCCCCAACCAGCCGGACAGTGTGGCCTTGCCCTACAGTGCACTCTACGGCAACGACACCATCTACGCGGTCAATGACCAGCGGCTGCAACGGATCCAGGTCGAGCGTCTGGGCGAAACCCATGGCCCGGACGGCGAACGCCGGGTACTGCTGCGCTCTCCCCAGTTGCAGGCCGGCATGCGCATCGTCGTCACCCACCTGCCCAACGCCATGCCGGGGCTGAAGGTCGATACCGGTGAAGCTGCCGTGGAGCCCGAGGCATGAGCCGCTCACGCAGCCCGATCGGCTTTTTCGTCCGCCACAAGGTCGCCGCCAACCTGCTGATGCTGGTGATGCTCGGCGGCGGCCTGATGGGCCTGTCGCGAATGAATATCCAGTTCTTCCCCACCTTCGCCCTCGATTTCGTTACCGTACGGGTAGTCTGGAGCGGGGCCGCCGCTGAGGATATCGAGCAGGCCATCACCCTGCCGCTGGAACAGCGCCTGCGCAGCCTGCAGAACCTCAAGTCGATGACCTCGACCTCGGCCCAGGGCATTTCCAGCATCACCCTGGAGTTCCATGAAGGCACCGATGCCATCGTCGCCCTGGACGATGCCCGGCAACTGGTCGATGAGTTCCGCAACCTGCCCGGTGATGCGGAAAAGCCCGAAGTGGTCCGGGTTGCACGTTATGACCCGGTGGCCAACTTGCTGATCTACGGCCCCTACGCCGACCATGAACTGCGTAGCCTGGCCTACCGCTTCGAGCGTGAGCTGCTGGCCCGAGGCATCGACCGGATCGATATTCGCGGCCTGCCCGAGCAGCAGATCAGCATCGAAGTGCCCAACGCCCGCCTGCAGCAACTGGGCCTGTCGCTTGACCAGATCGCCGACCGGATCGCCGCCGAATCCCGCGACCTGCCGGCTGGCCAGGCAGGGGATCAGGACTCGGCCCGCGAGCTCCGGGCGATCGAACAGCGCCGCAGCCCCGAGCAGTTCGCCGACCTGCCGCTGCAACCGGGCACCATCAATCACCTGCGCCTGGGCGATATCGCCGAGATCCGTCAGGAAGCCATGCGCAATCAGGTCAAGTTGCGCTACCAAGGCTATCCGGCGGTGGAGCTGGCCTTGCAGCGCGCCGAAAACGGCAACTCGCTGACCTCGGCAAAACTTCTCAACGACTGGCTCGACGAGGCCCGTCCGACCCTGCCGCCTGGGCTGGAACTGAAGACCTACGACGAGGCCTGGCAACTGATCAACGACCGGGTCAGCCTGCTGATCAACAATGGCTTGGGCGGCCTGGTGCTGGTGTTGCTGCTGCTCTATCTGTTTCTGCCGGCGCGAGTCGCACTCTGGGTCGCGGTCGGCATTCCCACCGCGTTTCTCGCTGCGCTCGGGGTGTTCTGGCTGATCGGCGGCTCAATCAACATGATCTCGCTGTTTGCCCTGATCATGGCGCTCGGGGTGATTGTCGATGACGCCATCGTGGTCGGCGAGGATGCCGATGCGCATTTTCGCAACGGCGAAGACCCCGACTACGCCTCCGAGGGCGCAGCCAAACGGATGTTCTGGCCGGTACTGGCCTCATCACTGACCACCATCGCCGCCTTCATGCCGCTGCTGATGGTCGGCGGGATCTTCGGCAACATCCTCGGCGACATCCCGACGGTGATGATCTGCATCCTGATCGCCTCGCTACTGGAATGCTTCGTGGTTCTGCCGCACCATTTGCGCAATGCCTTCAAGCCAGCCCCGGCCCTGCCCGGCAACGGCCGCTGGGCCCGGCTGATGAACCGGGTCGACAGTGTACGACTGAGCTTCGATCAGCGTTTCGGGCGTTTTCGTGATGGCCCGTTCCGCCGTCTCTCGGCGCTGTCGCTGCGCCACCGTGGCGCAACGCTAGCCAGCGCGTTTGCCTGCGTGCTATTGGCCTTCGGCCTGCTCAGCAGCGGACGGATCGGTTTCAGTTTCTTCCCTACCCCCGAACCCCAGGTCCTGTACGCTAACGCCAGCTTCGTCGCCGGCACCCCACGGGCTGAGGTCGAGCGTTTTCTCGCGCACCTGCAGGACAGCCTCAACGCTACCGAGCAGGCGCTGGGCGGCAACTTGATCGCCACTGCGGTGGTCCGCCAGGGCGAGGTGATTGGCGCGGCCGGTACCGGGCGTCAGGGCGATCAGCTCGGTTCGATCCTGGTCGAGCTGGTCTCCCCAGACCACCGCACCGTACGCAACCAGCAGTTCATCCGAACCTGGCGCGAACGCATCCACCTGCCAGCCGGCATCGACCGGCTCAGCATCAATGAACGCGTTGCCGGACCACCGGGCAAGGACATCAATGTACGCCTGACCGGCGAAACGCCAGAGCAGCTCAAGGAAGCCGCCGATGCCCTGGGGGTGATGCTGGCTTCGATCGAAGGCGTGGTCAGCACCGAGGACGACATGGCCTGGGGCCGTGAACAACTGGTCTACCGGCTGACGCCTTACGGCCAGGCTCTGGGGCTGAGCACCCAGAGCCTGGGCCGGCAGTTACGCGCCGCCTACGACGGTCGGCTGGCCCAGATCTACCAACAACAGTCCGACGAGATTGAGGTGCGGGTTCAGTTGCCCCGCGCCGAACGCGAACAGCTGGCCAGCCTCAGCGACCTGAGCATTCGCCTGGACGACGGCCGCTTTGTGCCCTTGAGCCAGGTAGCCCAGTTCTCAACCCGCCAGGGGTTTGAAGCTCTGCGCCACGCCGAAGGCCGGCTGGCAGTCGAAGTCAGCGCCGACCTCGACCCGACCCAGACCACTGCTGGCCAGGTACTGGAAGCCCTGACACCGGTCTTGCCGGAGCTGGCAGGACGCCACAACGTGCGCTACAGCTTCGAAGGCCGTTCCGCCGACCAGCGCGAAACCTTCGCCGACATGCGCACCGGCCTGCTGGTTGGGCTGCTGTTGATGTACGCGGTACTGGTCTGGGTGTTCTCGTCCTGGAGCACGCCGCTGATCGTCATGGCGGTGATTCCGCTGGCGCTGGTCGGGGCCCTGTTCGGGCACTGGGTGATGGGCCTGAACCTGACCATTCTGTCGCTGTTCGGCCTGTTCGGCCTGTCCGGCATCGTGGTCAACAACTCGATCATTCTCACCAGCTTCTACCAGCTTCAGCGCAAACGCGGGCTGGCGGTCAACGAAGCGCTCAACGAGGCGGTCGTCCAGCGGTTGCGCGCGGTACTGCTGACCTCACTGACCACCATCGGCGGGCTGACTCCGCTGCTGTTCGAGAAGTCACTGCAGGCCCAGTTCCTGATCCCGATGGCAACCTCAATCGCCTTCGGCCTGGGCTTCTCAACCCTGCTGGTGCTACTGGTGATTCCGGCCTTGTTGTCGGTACTGGAGAGCCACTGGCAACGCCGCAGCGAAATGAATGGAGCAAAAGAAACAGACCCGGCCTGATGGCCGGGTCTGTTGAGACAGCTCAGGTGTATTTGATAAACAACTTGCGTACCCGCTCCACCGCCTCTGCGGTGTCCTGCCCGGGCTCCTGCAAGGTTTCCTCGATCAGACAGGTCAGCAGCATACGGTAGGCCTTGTCCAGGGCGCTGCGCGAAGCGGAGAACTGCTGAGCAATCGCTTCGCAGGACTCTCCGCGCCGAATCATCGCCTGGATGCCGCGAATCTGGCCTTCAACCCTGGCCAGCCGCATCAACATGGCCTTTTGCCGAGCCTCAGCGGCCTCATCTGCCACTAAAGTTGCTTGCATCGGTCTCTATCCTCGTTAAACGTCCGTATCGTGAGGCAGTGTAAGGCTAAAGACGGTTCTGCGTCACGCCCAGATGGGAAAGCTTTTCATTTTCACCAGTTACGAGGCCTTGGCCGCTTCCAGGGTCTTGGTAATCGCCGCCACCGCCGAACCAATATTGCTCAGCTCTGCCGGCAGGATCATGGTGTTGTTGGTCTTGGCCAGATTGCCGAATTCACGTACATACTGTTCGGCCACGCGCAACGCTACCGCATCCTTGCCACCCTCGGAGGTAATCGCTTCGGCTACCCGGCGCAGGCCCAGGGCCGTTGCTTCAGCGATCAACTCAATCTCGCGAGCCTTACCTTCGGCTTCGTTGATCTGGCGCAGTTTGTCCGCCTCGGACAGGTTGATGGTTTCCTGTTTGATACCTTCGGACACGTTGATCTTGGCCTGACGCTCACCTTCGGACTGGGCCACCACCGCACGACGCTCCCGCTCGGCGCGCATCTGCTTCTCCAGCGCATCCAGGATAGTCGCCGGCAGTTCGATATCGGCGATCTCATAGCGCATCACCTTCACGCCCCATTGCTTGGCTGCTTCATCCAGCGCCTGCACCACCTGCACGTTGATCGCGTCACGCTCTTCGAAGGTCTTGTCCAGATCGATCTTGCCGACCACCGAACGCAGGGTGGTCTGGGCCAGCTGCATGGCCGCATAGCGGTAGTCGTTGATACCGTAGCTGGCATCCTTGGGATCGATCACCTGCAGGTAAATCACCCCGTTGACCACCACCTGGATGTTGTCCTTGGTCACACAGGCCTGGCGTGGCACGTCGATGGCCTCTTCCTTGAGCGTGTGCTTGTAGGCGATCCGGTCAACGAAAGGGATCAGCAGGTGAAAGCCTGCGTCCAGGGTCTTGACGTACTTGCCCAAACGCTCGACCACGTAGGCCGAACGCTGCGGCACGATCTGCGCGGTCTTGACGACCGTGATGATGACCAGCGCCAAAAACGCAAGGGAAATAATAGTTGCAATATCCATGCTTTAACTCCGTATTGAGACTACTTGGGGGTGTTGGTATCGGTTTGCTGGGTGCTGACCTTGAGGACAATGCCATGGTGACTGATGACCCAGGCGGCATCTCCGGCCTTGAGCGGTTCACTGGACTCGGCATCCCATTTGGCCCCGTTCAGCGAGACCTGGCCCACACCCTGGACAAAATCGGCCAGCACGGTGACCCGCGCACCAACATAGCCGGAGTTGTCCAGATCGGTCTTGGCCTTGTCGGAACTGGCACCAATCAGCCAGCGTTGAAAGCGCCGACGCAGACCAAACAGCATGGCCAGACTGATCAGCGAGAACAGGGTGATCTGGGCCGACAGCCCTTCAATGATCCCCAGCAGGGTCAAAACTCCGACAATCAGCGCGCCCAGGCCAAAGAAAGCCGCGATCAGCCCCGGGACGAAGAATTCGGAAATCAGCAGGGCGAACCCCAGTAGCAGCCAGAAGGCATACCCGTTGACATAACTGCTCAGCAGCATGATGACATCCTTGCATTAACGGTGGCAGGCAAAGTCTGAGAGTCTACCAGATTGCCCTGGCTCGGGGGCGCTCAATCGGGTTTGCGGAACCCGTTCACAATTTCGCTGCTGACACACCCAAACTCTGAATTACCGTTCATCGGATTCATCCTGACAATATCCGGATGCCAGAGCGCACGACTAATTGGTCACTTTTCAGCCGCACAGGTCAACCCCGCTGAACCCTGCGCCGCGCCTTCAATTCATCACCAGGCCTGACTATGCTCCCGGGCAGCCTCTGTGATGCAGTCAGAGACACAACAACAATAAAACCGCACAAGGACTCGCATTATGCGCAACAAGACTCGGCTCTCGCTCGCCCTCGGGCTGGCCACTACGCTGGGCATCAGCACCCAGGCCCAGGCCTTCCTGTTCGGCTCCTCGAACTACACCAAGACCCAGTACCCGATCGTCCTGACCCACGGCATGCTCGGTTTCGACAGCCTGCTTGGAGTCGACTACTGGTACGGCATTCCCTCAGCCCTGCGTAAAGACGGCGCCACCGTCTACGTCACCGAAGTCAGCCAGCTCGACACCTCCGAAGCCCGAGGTGAGCAACTGCTGACCCAAGTCGAGGAAATCGTCGCCATCAGCGGCAAGCCCAAGGTCAACCTGTTCGGCCACAGCCATGGCGGGCCTACCATCCGCTACGTTGCCGCCGTGCGCCCGGATCTGGTCGCCTCGGTCACCAGCATTGGCGCACCGCACAAGGGTTCGGCCACCGCCGACTTCATCCGCCAGGTGCCGGAAGGATCGGCCAGCGAAGCGATTCTGGCCGGGATCGTCAATGGTCTGGGTGCGCTGATCAACTTCCTTTCCGGCAGCAGTTCGGACACCCCACAGAACTCGCTGGGCACGCTGGAGTCACTGAACTCCGAAGGCGCCGCACGGTTTAACGCCCGCTTCCCCCAGGGGGTACCAACCAGCGCCTGCGGCGAGGGCGATTACGTGGTCAATGGCGTGCGCTATTACTCCTGGAGCGGCACCAGCCCGCTGACCAACGTACTCGACCCCTCCGACCTGCTGCTCGGCGCCACCTCCCTGACCTTCGGTTTCGAGGCCAACGATGGTCTGGTCGGACGCTGCAGCTCCCGGCTGGGTATGGTGATCCGCGACAACTACCGGATGAACCACCTGGACGAGGTGAACCAGACCTTCGGGCTGACCAGCATCTTCGAGACCAGCCCGGTATCGGTCTATCGCCAGCAGGCCAATCGCCTGAAGAACGCCGGGCTCTGAAATAGGCTCCACAACCAGACAGGGCTGGCCCCTCAGGGGCCAGTCACAGGTATCGATATCGACATGAAGCCGCTGATTTATCTGCCTTTGCTTCTTGGCCTGGGGCTGCTCGGCTGGCACCTGAGCACGCCGGCACCCAGCCCGTCCAACGCCTCACCAGCGCCGCCACAAGTCAGCAGTGAAAAACCTGCCACGGCTCCCATGGACCTGACCCGCCCGGTGGCCCGCAGCACCGACCAGCATCTGCCCGCCTCGCTGCGCGATACCGACGTCGATGGCCAGCTGGAGGTCGACGCCCAGGGCAATCTGGTGATTACCGACCAGCTGCGCCACCTGTTCGACTATTTCTTCAGCACCGTCGGCGAACAGTCGTTCGAGCAGGCCAGCACTGGTATCCGCGACTATCTGGCCAGCCAGCTGCGTGAACCGGCTCTGGGTCAGGCCCTGGATCTGCTGGATCGCTATATCAACTACAAGACCGGGCTGGTGGAACTGGAGCGACGCTTCCCGATGGTGACCGAGCTGGACGGCCTGCGTGCCCGTGAAGATGCCGTACAGCGCCTGCGCGCCAGCCTGTTCAACGCGCAGGAGCACGCCGCCTTCTTCGCCAGCGAAGAGGTCTATAACCAGTTCACTCTTGAGCGTCTGGCGATACTGCACGACCCGTCGCTGGATCCGCAGGACAAGGCCGAGCGGATCGAACGGCTGCGCGAAGGGCTACCCGACGAGTTGCAACAATTGCTGGTACCGCAATTACACCTGACCCTGCGCCAGCAGACCCAGCAGTTGCTGGAGCAAGGCGCCGAGCCGGAACAGCTACGCCAGTTGCGCCTGAACCTGGTCGGCCCCCAGGCAACCGAACGCCTGGAGGCACTGGACCGCCAGCGCAGCGAATGGGATCAGCGCCTGAGCGGGTTCAATCGCGAACGGCAGGCGATCATCAGCCAGCCGGGGCTGGCCGACAGTGACAAGCAGGCCGCGATTGAGACCCTGCTGCACGAGCAGTTCAGTGAGCATGAGCGGCTCAGGGTCAGCAGTCTGCTGGGACTCGATAGCCGCGCCGAACGCTAGGAAGTCCTGAGAAACTACCTAACACTTAATTGGCAATCTGGCGGCCCACCAGCCATCATCAGCTTGATGATTTCGGAGGCCGTCATGCCAATTTTGCTGCTGCTCGGCGCACTGCTGGCCGGCCCGGTCTGGGCCGAGCGCAGCTATCCACCGGACGAGATACTGACCTGGCAGCAACGCAGTTTTGCCGGGCTGACCGACTATCGACTGGTTGCCGACCAGTTGCCACCCCGGCTACATGCGCGCTGCGATAACAGTGCCTCGGCCCTGTACCTGCGCCAGCGCATCGACCTGGAGCAAACACCGATTCTGGAGTGGTCCTGGGGCGTGGATCAGGTATTTGCAGGGACCAACGAGCGTAGCAAAGCCGGCGATGATTACCCGGTCCGGCTGTACGTGGTCATTGATGGCGGCTTGCGCCCCTGGCGCACCCGGGCGGTCAACTACGTCTGGTCCAGCCACCAGCCGGTTGGCAGTAACTGGCCCAACGCCTTTACCCGGCAAGCCATGATGCTGGCGCTACGCAGTGGCCCGGCCTCCCAGCCGGGCGAACTGGTGAGCGAGCAGCGCAACGTGCGTGAGGATTTTCTTGCCCTGCACGGCCAGGCGCCGCGCCATATCGACGGGCTGGCGATCATGACCGACTGTGACAATAGCGGTCAGCCAACCCAAGGCTGGTACGGCACCATCCGCTGGCGGGCTACTTCTTCATCCACACCCCGTTGAGCATGATGTATTGCCCGGCTGGCGTGCGCTCAATCGCCTTCTTGCCGGCCATCGACTCAACATCGCGCAGTTGGATGCCATTGTCGTTGGCCAGTTTCTGGTACTCGGCCCGACGTGCCTGGTTGATCTGTCGGGCGATTTCCGCCGCGTTGCCGCCGGGCGTCACCACCCCCAGATAGCCGTCAGGCTGCTCGCCCAACTGACCAGCCGCCTTGGCCGCCGGCAAGGCACCCATGGCATCATTCAGACTCATGGCCCATACCGGCGAACTCAGCAACAATGCCAGCAGCAGACCCAGATTACGGAACGTCATACGCATATTGATTCCCCTAGAACAGGCCACTGGATTCACTGAACAGCTCATCCAGTTCCTTGTCGACCTTGACGTAGATCTCGTGCTGGATCTTGACGTTCAGGTTGATGTTGATCGGTTCACTCGGCGCGGCCAGTTGTACGGTTGGCGTACAAGCCGCCAGCCACCAGACCGCTCCGGCTATCACCGCAAGCGTACGCCACCGCATCAGCGCTCCTCCGCACCTATGGATTCAGACGGCGTTGCAATAGCCGCTCCTGAACCCGTTTCTGAATGATGTCGCTGACCTGTCCGCTCAATTGCAGACTGGCCAGCAGGGCCGGAATATCCTCTTCCAGCCGAACGTTCAAATGCACCGGGCGCCCGCGCTGCAGGTCAGGGTTATAACCTTCCAGCCGCAACGCCAGTACCAACACCCCATCGCTGCCGTAGTCCAGATCACTGCTCAGCACCGAATAGCGAAAATCCTCCAGGGCCACGGCCAACTCGCGCATACCGGGATTGCTGCGACCCATGGCCTGCAACTGCGCGGACTGATACTGGAGGATGCCACCCGGCTCACGGGCCTGGACCCGCCCCCCTTCAACCAGCAGTTTGCCGTTCTCCAGGCTGACCGGCAAGCGGCCATCCAGCGTACCGCGACCACTCAAACCCTCTGCTGGGTAGACCTCGAACAATCGGGCCAGTTCAACCCCCTCAAGCCCGAGCACCAGGTCCTGGCGGCTGGCCGCCAGATCCAGTTGCCCCGGTTCCAGCCACAGTTGCCCGCCGAGCATTCCCAGTCGCGCACTGTCCAGGCGCAACCGGCCCTGTTCCAGGTGTTCCAGGCTTGCCTGATACTCGCCCTGCAGTACCAGCGGGCCCAGCGGCAGGCCCGGATCGAGGCTGCGCATCTTCAGTTCGGTAAAACCCAGTTGCAATTGTTCGCCCCGTAGCCGGACCGACAGGGGCAACTCCAGCCCCTCGAAACTGCTGCGGTCATAAATACCGGCACCACCGCTCAGGCGCACCTGGCCGTCGGCCCGGACCAAGGCATCAGCCCCGCCCAGCTCAAAACGTGCCTGCAATCGACCGGTGGAAAAACTCAGCAGCTCAGGCCAGGCGCTGAGAGTCTCGGCCAGCGGGTTGGCGGCGCGCAGAAACAGCTCCTGCAACACCAGTTCGGCCTGCCAGTCGGCCTGCTCCGGCCAGTTGAAGCGCAGCTCTGCCGCCAGTCCGGAAGCAGAAGCAAGAGCTCCCGACAGGCTAAGCCGCGCAGGAGATTGACTTAAACGGCCATTAAAACTCCAGCCCTGAGGCTTGAGCTGCGGATGGCGCACCTGGGTCATACCCAGGCGCAACGGTGTTTCCAACGCCCAGTCGCCATCCTCGGCCAAACCCATTTCCAAGCGCAAGCCAGGCAAGCCCAGCTCAACGCCTGCCAGGTGCAACTCAAGCTCAGGCAACGCCAGCTCGGTCAACCGGGCCAGACTGCTCTCACCCAACTGCACACTCAAACGCTGACCGTCGAATGCTGCCTCAATCGCGGCCTGCAACCGCGCTTCACGCATCCGCAGGTCATCCCAGGCCAAGGCCGCGGCCCGCAGCTCCAGCTGCCCGCCCGTCAGTTCCAAACGCAATTGCGGCTGGGCGGTGAGCCCCAGCTGGCCCTGCAACCGTCCGGCCAACGGGCCGTCGATCTCCAGACGGGCCGCAAACGGCAGGCGACTGGCCCAGTCCAGTTCCAGCACCTCACTTGGGCTCAGTGTCAGGTTCAGACTCTTGGGTAGCCAATCGCTCGGCAGAACCTCGCCAAACAGTGCCGCAGCCGGTTGCTGCAAACGCCACTGGGCCTGGCCCTGATGCAGGCGCCAGCGCCGCTGTTCGACCTCCAGAGCCCATTGCTGCTCGCCGCTGATCATCCCCACGCCATCCAGCAGCCAGGGCTGCTGCAGACGCAGCATCCCACCCAGCCGGGCGGACCCATCGAGCAGGGCACCCAGCCGTTCAGCCAGCTGTTCACCCTGCCAGTCCCAGCCCAGGGTGGCCTGCAACCCCCGAGGCAAATCATCCAGCGGCAACAGCCCCGGTGCCAGCCAGGCCTGCAGGGCCGGGAACAACGCTTCGCTGCCGGGCCACTCGGGAATACTCAGCCAGCCCTGCCAGTGATACCCCTGCTCCGCCTGACGCCATTGGCTGTGCAGTGCCAGCGCCGGGTGCTGTTCCAGTTGCCATTCGGTTTCCAGCCGCAGCACCTCAGCTTCAGCACTGAGTTGCACGTCCCCATGCAGCATCACCCCGGACGAGTTCAGCACAATCTGGCTGACCAGGCTGCTCGGCTCGCCCCGCATCAATTGCATAGTGAGCTGACCATCCAGCTCACAACGACCGCTGGCACAGGGCAGATCAAGCAGTAACTCAGCCACCGTCAACTGCTCCGGAGCCCAGGCGAGCAACGGCACCCAGGCCAGCGGGTCAGGTACCGGCAGATCTTCAAACGCGAGTACCGGCTGTTCCGGCAGGGTCTCGGTGGGCCACCAGGCCAGTTCGACTCGCTCAAGCGTCAGCCGCTTCAGCCAGGCTCCGAGCTGCCAGCCCGACGTCAGCGAGAGGCCCTGCAACTGCAGCTCAACCAGCCCCTGATCACTGCGCTGTACCAGGCTCAGTGACTGCAGGTACGGCCCACCGTCCTGCCAGCCAAGCCCCTGGGCATGCCACTGCTCCACCCCGGCCGCCTGCAACGCCCGCTGGGCAGCCCAAAGCGTGGCGATCACCATCACCAGCAACAGAACACCGATCAGGGGCAGAATCCGCCATCCTCTGCGCATCCATCGCTCTCCTCAATTTACTGGCATCAGGTTAGCATGGCTGCTGTTTCTGATTTGGAACACAGGATCATGACGGGATTCGCGCAGCTACGTTCGCTCTGGTTCTGGCTATTGGCACTGGCCCTTGTCTGGCTGATCAGCACCCTGCTGGCGGCCTGGCGAACACTGCCCGCGGGGCTGGCTGCCAGCATGCCGGTACGGGCTGCCGAACAGGTCGAACTGTTGATCGACCAAACCTGGCAGGACAGTGCTGGCCAAAGCCACAGCGAGCAGGAAATATTCGATGAAGTGCTGCGCCTGATCGGCCAGGCCCGCCGCCTGGTCGTGCTCGACATGTTCCTGTTCAACGAGTTTGCCGGCGCAGACAGCTACCGAGCGCTGACCCGCGAACTGACCCAGGCGCTGCTTGAGGCGCGCAGGCGCCAACCGGACATGCCGGTGATTTTGATCACCGATCCGTTCAATACCCTGTACGGGGGCGTGGCTGCTGCGCATCTGCAGCAGCTGGAAGCGGCTGGGGTTCAGGTGCTGATCAGCAATCTGGCGGCGCTGCCAGCCTCCAACCCGGTGTGGACCGGACTCTGGCAACTGTGCTGCCGCTATCTGGGCAACAGCCAGACCGGCGGCTGGCTACCCAACCCGGTCGGTGCCGGCAGGGTCACCCTGCGCAGTTACCTGCACCTGCTGAACTTTCGCGCCAACCATCGCAAGACCCTGGTCGTCGACGAGGGCCAGCACTGGACCGGCCTGGTAACTTCGGCCAACCCGCATGACGGCAGCAGCCGCCACAGCAATCAGGCCCTGGTGTTTCGCGGCCCGGCAGCGCTCGATCTGCTGGAAACCGAGCGCGCGATCATCAACCTCAGCGCACCGCAACTGGCCCGTGACTGGCCGCTGCCCCCTGCGGCCACGCCAATCAACGGCGACGCCACCGTCCAGATACTGACCGAAGGAGCTGTCCGTGATCAGTTACTAAAGCTGATCGACAGCGCTCAGCCCGGCGAGCAGCTTGATCTGGAAGTGTTCTACCTGTCTCACCGGCCCATGATCCAGGCGTTGATCGCCGCCCACCAGCGCGGAGTACAGGTGCGGGTCATGCTCGACCCCAACCGCGACGCCTTTGGCCGCGAGAAGAACGGCATCCCCAACCGCCAGGCCGCCTGGGACCTGCATCAAGCCGGCATTAAACTGCGCTGGTGCGCCACTCATGGTGAGCAATGCCACCGCAAATGGCTACTGCTCAGGCGCGCTGACGGTAGTGCTGCCCTGCTCAGCGGCTCAGCCAACTTCACCCGGCGCAACCTCGACAACCTCAACCCGGAAACCAGCGTGCTACTCGCCGGCCCGGCCGAACACCCGGCACTCAGCCGCGCCGCCCGCCTGCTCGAACGCCACTGGCACAATCAACAAGGGCAGACCTATAGCCTGCCCTATGCCGAGTTTGCCGATCATTCACGCTGGCGCTACTGGCTCTATCGGCTGATGGAAGCCAGCGGCCTGTCGACCTTCTGAACCTACAGCTCGGCGAAGCAGGCAGCGACGATATCCAGCCCTTCCTGTACCTCCACATCGGTGGCGGTCAGCGGCACCAGAATCCGGATGACGTTACCGTACTGGCCGCAGGACAACAGGATCAGGCCCTTGTCCCGGGCCTTGGCCACCACCTTGCCGGTCAGCTCGGCATCCGGCTTGCCATCGGCGCCAAACAGCTCGCAGGCGACCATCGCTCCCAGCCCGCGGACATCGCCAATACGCTGGTCGGCACCGGCAATCGCACTCAAACGCTCGCGCATCAACTCGCCCAGGCGCTGACTACGGGCCAGCAGGTTCTCCTCCTCGAACACCTCCATCACCGCCAGCGCCGCCGCACAGGCCAGCGGGCTACCAGCATAGGTGCCGCCCAGCCCGCCGGGAGCAATCGCATCCATCACCTCGGCCCGCCCACACACACCCGCTACCGGGAAGCCACCGGCAATCGACTTGGCAAACGTGGTCAGATCCGCCGCCACGCCCATCTGCTCCATGGCGAAGAAGGTACCGGTACGCCCGGCACCAGTCTGCACCTCATCGGCCACCAGCAGGATGCCGTGCTGATCACAGAGCGCCCGCAGACGCTGCATGAAGGCCGGACTAGCGACGTAGAAACCACCCTCGCCCTGCACCGGCTCGATGACAATCGCGGCGATGTCACGCGGCTCTGCATCGTTCTTGAAAATCCGCTCGACGCTGGCCATCGCGTCGTCCTCGCTGACGCCATGGAGCGGACAAGGGAATTGCGCCCGGTACACACCACCCGGCATCAGGCCCATGCCCGCCGAATACGGCACCACCTTGCCAGTCATCGACAGGGTCATCATGGTGCGGCCATGGTAACCACCGGTAAAAGCGATCACCCCGGTCCGGCCGGTAGCGGCGCGGGCGATCTTCACCGCATTCTCGACGGCCTCAGAGCCAGTAGTAACCAACAGGGTCTTCTTGTCGAAACTGCCCGGCACCCGAGCGTTGATTTTCTCGCACAGCTCAACATAGGGCTCATAGGCCAGTACCTGGAAGCAGGTATGGGTAAACTGCTCAAGTTGACGCTTGACCGCATCGATCACCTTGGGATGCCGATGCCCGGTGTTGAGCACCGCGATCCCACCGGCAAAATCAATGTACTGGCGTCCCTCGACATCCCAGACCGTGGCGTTTTCCGCACGCTGGACGAAAATCGGATGAATCTGGCTCACACCACGGGCGACGGCGTTGTGCCGGCGCTGCATCAGGGAGTCGTTGGTCTTGCTCATATCGGACCTCATGAATGAAGACAGGGGCAGTCAAAGGCGGCATCTGCGCGGGCGGCATTGCCGGACAGCGGTTGCAGACACGCTGTGAACCCATCCCTGGGCGCTCGACGATGCCCGTCCAGGGCATCGACGGTCTGCAACCGCTGTCCGGCAACACCGCTATCTAGTCCGTGCAGCCTTGGCTGTTACTCGGGTTTGATGAGCGGCCTCAAATACCGCCCAGGCACAGATATTTGATTTCGAGGTAGTCCTCGATACCGTACTTGGAGCCTTCGCGGCCCAGGCCCGAGGCCTTCATGCCGCCGAACGGCGCCACCTCGGTGGAAATCAGCCCGGTATTGATCCCGACCATGCCGTACTCCAGTGCCTCGGCGACGCGGAACACCCGGCCCAGATCACGGGCATAGAAGTAGGCGGCCAGACCAAACTCGGTATCGTTGGCCTGACGGATCACATCCGCTTCGTCACTGAAGCGGAACAGCGGCGCCAGCGGACCAAAGGTTTCCTCACGGGCCACCAGCATCGAGGCATCGACCCCGGTCAACACCGTTGGCTCGAAGAAGAACCCACCAAGCGCGTGCGGCTTACCGCCGGTCAGCACCTGGGCACCCTTGTCGGTCGCATCCTTGAGGTGACGCTGGACCTTGGCCACCGCATTGGCATCGATCAACGGCCCGGTAGTCACTCCCGGCTCGGCGCCATTGCCGACCTTGAGCTTGGCCACCGCTTCGCTCAGTTTGGCGGCAAACGCCTCGTACACGCTGTCCTGGACATAGATACGGTTGGCGCATACGCAGGTCTGGCCGGCGTTGCGGTACTTGGAAATCATCGCGCCCTCGACCGCCGCATCCAGATCTGCGTCATCGAACACAATGAAAGGCGCATTGCCGCCCAGTTCCAGCGACAGCTTCTTCAGGGTCGGCGCACACTGCTCCATCAACTTGATACCGACAGCGGTCGAGCCGGTAAATGACAACTTGCGCACGATCGGGTTGGCGCACAGCTCGGCGCCCACCTCGCGTGAACGCTCAACGTCGGCACTGATCACGCTCAGCAGCCCGGCGGGCAGCCCGGCCTGCTCGCCCAGATAGGCCATGGCCAGGGCCGAAAACGGGGTTTGCGGAGCCGGCTTGAGGACCATGGCGCAACCGGCAGCCAGCGCCGGGCCAGCCTTGCGAGTAATCATCGCAGCAGGGAAGTTCCATGGTGTGATGGCCGCCGTTACTCCAATCGGCTCTTTCTGCACCAGGATGCGCTTGTCCGGCTGATGGCCGGGAATCACGTCGCCATAAATGCGCTTGCCTTCCTCGGCGAACCACTCGAGAAACGACGCCGCGTAGGCAATTTCACCGCGCGCCTCGGTCAGTGGTTTGCCTTGTTCGGCGGTCATGATCCGGGCCAGGTCTTCCTGGTGCTGCATCATCAGATCGTGCCACTTGCGCAGCACTGCCGCCCGCTCCTTGGCAGTCTTGGCCCGCCAGGCCGGCTGCGCCGCCTGGGCGGCAGCAATCGCCCGACGGGTTTCTTCGCCGCCCATATTCGGCACACTACCCAGGCGCTCGCCGGTAGCCGGGTTATGGATCTCGGTGCGGGCACCGGTGTCGGCCTCGCACCAATGACCATCAAGGTAGGCTTGCTGACGAAACAGCTCGGGGCAGTGCAGTTCCATGACGGGAGATCCTCGCGATTGGACGCCGGCAAAGGCGTAATGCATTTACAACATGTTTGTTTGATATTTCAAACATGCTAAGTCGCCGTACGCCGACAAGCAATAGCCGGGATGAAAAAATCTGTGATTGGTGCGTGTGGGCGCGGTTGTGATGAAACAGCAACAGACCCTAAACTGGCGCACGACTTTGAAATGAACCACGCCCGCCATGTTCCATATCGCCCTGCTTGAACCCGAGATTCCGCCAAATACCGGCAACATCATCCGGCTGTGCGCCAACACCGGCTGCCAGTTGCACCTGATCGAGCCGCTGGGGTTTGAGCTGGATGACAAGCGCCTGCGTCGCGCCGGCCTGGACTATCACGAGTTTGCCGCCTTGCAGGTGCACCCCGACCTGGACAGTTGCCTGGCCGCAGTACAACCCGCCCGGGTCTTTGCTCTGAGCACCAAGGGTAGCCGCTGGTTCAGCGAGGTCAGCTATCAGCCGGGGGACATGTTCCTGTTCGGCCCGGAAAGTCGCGGCCTGCCGGTCGAGGTACGCGAAAGCCTGCCGACCGAGCAGGTCTTGCGGATTCCAATGCGCGAAAACAGCCGCAGCCTCAACCTGTCCAACAGTGCCGCCGTGCTGGTTTACGAGGCCTGGCGCCAACAGGGCTACCTGGGCGCCAGTTGAGCGAGCAGAGACAGGCCGCAGGCTGAAAGCCAGGGGCTTTCAGCCTGCAACCAGCTCGTTTTAGCGGGTCTTGATCACGACCTTGCCGACCGCCTTGCGCGAACTCAGCATGGCCAGAGCATCTTCATACTGATTCAGCTCATAGGTCTGGGACACCAGCGGCTTGAGCTTGCCTTCGCTGTACCAGGCAAACAGTTGCTGGAAGTTGGCCAGGTTGTCCTGCGGCTGGCGCGCGGCAAATGCTCCCCAGAACACCCCGACCACCGCCGCGCCCTTGAGCAGCGGCAGGTTGGCCGGCATTTCCGGAATCCGGCCACTGGCAAACCCGATCACCAGCAGGCGGCCATTCCAGTTGATGCAGCGCAGCGACTGGTCGAACAGATCGCCACCGACCGGATCATAGATCACATCGGCACCCTGACCCTTGGTCAGCGCCTTGACCTTTTCCTTCAGCTCGCCGTCAGCGTAGTTGATCAGTTCATCGGCACCGGCGGCCTTGGCCACTTCCAGTTTCTCGTCGCTGGAGGCAGCCGCGATCACCCGCGCGCCCATGGCCTTGCCGATCTCGACGGCAGCCAGGCCGACACCACCGGAAGCGCCCAGCACCAGCAGGGTTTCACCAGGCTTGAGCTCGCCACGCTGCTTGAGCGCATGCATCGAGGTGCCGTAGGTCATGCTGAAGCCGGCAGCGGTGACATAGTCCATATCGTCGGGCATCGGCAGCACGCGCATGGCATCGACCGCGATTTTCTCGGCAAAGCTGCCAAAACCGGTCAGGGCCATGACCCGATCGCCCGGCTTGAGGTGCTTGACCTTCTCGCCAACGCTGGATACCACACCCGCAGCTTCGCCACCCGGCGAGAACGGGAACGGCGGCTTGACCTGATACTTGCCTTCAATGATCAGGGTGTCAGGGAAGTTGACCCCGGCAGCATGGATGTCGATCACCACATCGTTGGGTTTGGCCACCGGATCGGTGGTTTCTTCCAGCACCAGGCTGCTGGCCGGTCCATAGGCTTTGCACAATACCGCTTTCATGGGGAGCTCCCTGTTGTTCAGTTTTCGCCAGTCTAGTCGCAACTGCCGGCCTCTGGTCAATCACCATGCCCCGGAGTGATTGCCAGCCATAACGCCGTATTGCCAACGCAGGTAGTTTTTCAGCGGTTTCTTTGGCCTGGAACCGCAGCTCGGCTATCCTGTGCCAAACCCAAGGAGTGCTCCAGTCTATGCGATCCCTTTTCCTGACCCTGGTTCTGATCCTGTCGCTACCTCTGACAGCACAGGCCTCCGATCCGCAGTACGTCGAACTCAGCCCTTCGTTCATCGGCACACTGACAGACAGCGGCCCGCGGATCCGCTATCTGAAGGTGGATGTGGCGCTGCGTACCAACGATCCGGCGGCGGTCGCGCGGATCCAGTACCACGATCCGCTGATCCGCAATGCACTGGTCAGCCTGTTCAGTCGTCAGAACCAGGACAGCCTGAGCGGTCTGGAAGCACGTGAGGCACTGCGGCTTGAGGCGCTGGCGGTGGTGCGCCAGACCCTGGAGGAAGAGGAAGGACGAGCGCTGGTCGATGACCTGCTGTTTACCAATCTGATTACCCAGTAACCACCCCGGGAGCCTGCTCCGCAGGGTGGTCCGTGACTCAGGCGCGCAGCGCCTGATCCTGTGGCTGCTGAGCCAGATAGCGGGCAACGAAGGTATCGAAGTCAACGTCATCGGCCGCCTCCAGCGCCGCCTGCTCGGCCAGCGAGCTGTCGGCCTGGGCCTGGAAGGCGCGCTGCTGCTCAGCGTCCAGCGGGTGTGCGAGGAAGTAGGCCTGATGCGCCTGCGACTGGGCCAGGGCAAAACGGAAGAAGCTGTTGCCATGCTGCTCGATGGCTCCCAGCACCCGGGCCGACGGCGTCAACTCCGGATCATGCAGCTTGGCCCGCTGCACGTTCAGAGCCTCGCTGTAGGCCTGGGTCTGATGCGTTTGGTCGAGCAACTGAGCGCAACGCTCGATGGACTCCAAAAGCTCCAACCCCCAGTCTTTCAACCCCACTGCGGCGCCACCACGCCCCAACACCAACCCCGGCTCACGGCCACGCTTGACCGCCAGGGCAAAGTTGCTGGCAGCCTCGTCGCAGGCCTGACTGTCCATGAAAGGACTGTCTTCCAGGGCGCAGTAGAGCAGGAAGCTGTCGAGGAAGCGGGCGGTGGCCGGCTCAATTCCCAGCGGCGTGAAGGGATCGATATCCATGCAGCGGACCTCGACATACTCCACCCCGCGACTGGCCAGGGCATGCACCGGCTTCTCGCCGCTGTGGGTCACGCGCTTGGGCCGGATCGGGCTGTAGAACTCGTTTTCGATCTGCAGCAGGTTGGTGTTCAATTGCTGCCACTGGCCCTGGCTGTCGTGAGTGCCCAGCGCAGCATAGGGCGCATAGGGCAGGCTGATGGCCTGCAGCATGCTGTTGATGTAGCTATCCAGGCTGTTGTAGCAAACATTCAGCCCCGACTGGGCATTGTTGTTGTAGCCCAGGTCACTCATCCGCAGGCTGGTGGCGTAGGGCAGATACAGGCTCTTGTCGCCAAGCTGCTCCAGTTTGTGATCCCGCCCCTGGAGAAAGCTGGCGCACAACGCCGGCGATGCGCCGAACAGATACATCAGCAGCCAGGCGTAGCGGCGGAAATTGCGAATCAGCCCAACATAACGTTCGGACTGGTAGTCGCGGGCTGACAGCGGGCTGCCGTCCTGTTCCTGCAGCAGCGCCCACAGTTGCGGCGGCAGCGAAAAATTGTAGTGAATCCCGGCAATGCACTGCATGGCTTTGCCGTAACGAATCGCCAGGCCACGGCGATAGACGTGCTTGAGCGTGCCGATGTTGGAGGTGCCGTACCAGGCAATCGGAATCTCGGCGTCGGTTTCCGGCAACCAGCAGGGCATGGACTCAGTCCACAACAGCTCTTCACCCAACTGGCTGTAGGTGAAACGGTGCACGGCCTCCAGGCTCTCGAACAGTGTATCGATCCGGTTGTGGACCGGTGTGATCAACTCCAGCAGAGCTTCGGAATAGTCGGTGGTTATGCTCGGATGGGTCAGTGCCGAACCCAGCCCAAGAGGATGTGGGGTCTGGGCCAAACGCCCATCAACGCTGATCCGCAGACTTTCCTTTTCGATACCATGCTGGCAGTCACGCAGACGCTGACGATGTGCGGGCTGGGACAACAGGTCGAGTCGATCATTGAGCTGTGGTGACAAGGTCGTCACTCCTTAAGCGGCAGAGATCCGGAGGCTACAACAGGCCGTCCGGACGTTCCATCAGTATAGCGATTTCAGATCCGCGCAAAGGTGCCCAGCGCCTTGGCCACCAGCACACCGTCCTGCCAGACCTCACCATCAACCACCACCGTGCGGGTGCCGGCATGGACCACCTTGCCACGCCCGTCCAGCGTGCCGCCGGTCACCGCCCGGGTGTAGTTGATCTTGCACTCGACCGTGGCCGTGACCTCATCGGGCTCCAGCACGCTGAAGGCCGCCGCGCCCATGGCCGAATCAAGCAGGGTGAACACCACCCCGCCATGCACCCGCCCGGTGGAGTTGAAATGCCGCTGGTCGATGTCCAGGTGCAAATGGCATTCGCCCTTGCTGATATGGCGGAACTCCAGGCCAATCAGACGAGTGAAATCGCTCATGCGGTTTTCGGCAAAGCTCTTGAGGGCGGGATGATCAACCATGGTCAGCGCTTCTTCAGGTTCTTGGCATTGGCAAACAGATTGGCAAAGGTAGCACCACCCTGTTCGCGCGGGCCAGCAGCTTTGTTCGGCTGACGGGCACCAGACCGGGAATTGGCACGATCAGCCGGGCGCTCACCGCCACGGCCAGCACTGACTGCGGCGCCAGGCTGATCATCCATGCGCATGGTCAGGCTGATCCGCTGACGGGGGATATCCACCTCCAGCACCTTGACCTTGACGATGTCGCCAGCCTTGACCACCTCACGCGGATCCTTGACGAACTGATGCGAGAGCATCGAGATATGCACCAGGCCATCCTGATGTACACCGATATCGACAAAGGCGCCGAAGTTGGCAACGTTGGTCACCACCCCTTCCAGCATCATGCCCGGCTTCAGGTCGGCCAGCGTCTCTACCCCATCCTGGAACACCGCCGCCTTGAACTCCGGGCGCGGATCACGACCGGGCTTGTCCAGCTCCTTGAGAATGTCGGTGATGGTCGGCACCCCGAAGCGCTCGTCGGTGAAGCGCGCCGGCTCCAGCTTGCGCAGGAACGTCGAGTCGCCGATCAGACTGCGGATATCGCGACCGGTGTCAGCGGCGATGCGCTCGACCAACGGATAAGCCTCCGGGTGTACAGCCGAGGCATCGAGCGGGTCGTCGCCATTCATAACCCGCAAGAAGCCGGCAGCCTGCTCGAAGGTCTTGTCGCCCAGGCGGCTGACCTTGAGCAGTTCACGGCGACTGCGGAAAGCACCGTGCTGGTTACGGTACTCGACGATGTTCTGGGCGATGGTCGGATTGAGCCCGGACACCCGGGTCAACAGCGGCGCCGAGGCGGTATTAAGATCGACCCCGACTGCGTTCACGCAGTCCTCGACTACCGCATCCAGACTGCGCGCCAGTTTCACCTGCGAGACATCGTGCTGGTACTGGCCAACGCCGATGGACTTCGGTTCGATTTTCACCAGTTCGGCCAACGGGTCCTGCAGACGCCGGCCGATCGACACCGCGCCACGGTATGTCACATCCAGGTCCGGGAATTCCCGCGCCGCCAGTTCCGAGGCCGAATACACCGAAGCGCCCGCTTCGGACACCATGATCTTGGTCAGTTTCAGTTGCGGGTGCTGGCGCAGCAGATCGCCAGCCAGCTTGTCTGTCTCGCGCGAGGCGGTGCCGTTGCCGATCGCGATCAGGTCGACCTGATGCTTCTGGCACAACGCCCCGAGTACCGCCAGCGACTGATCCCACTGATTGCGCGGGGCATGGGGGAAGATGGTGACGTGATCGACCAGCTTGCCGGTGGCATCCACCACCACCGCCTTGACCCCGGTACGCAGCCCCGGGTCCAGCGCCAGGGTCACCCGCTGGCCGGCCGGCGCGGCCAGCAGCAGGTCCTTGAGGTTGCTGGCAAACACCCGGATCGCCTCATCCTCGGCCATCTCGCGCAGATCACCGAGCAGTTCGGTTTCCAGATGACCCAACAGCTTCACCCGCCAGGTCCAGCGCACTACCTCGGCCAGCCACTTGTCTGCAGCACGGCCCTGGTTGCTGATATTAACCGCCTCGGCGATCAAGCCTTCACAGGGATGACTGGCACCCGGGGTCGCATCCGCCTCACCCAGCTCCAGACTGATGCTGAGAATGCCTTCATTGCGCCCGCGCAGAATCGCCAGCGCCCGGTGCGAGGGTACCTTGGCCAGCGGCTCATCGTATTCGAAATAGTCGCGGAACTTGGCGCCCTCGGTTTCCTTGCCGGGTACCAGCCGCGACACCACCCGGCCGTCCTGCTTGAGTGTGCGGCGCAGCCGCTCAAGCAGGTTGGCGTCTTCACTGAAGCGCTCCATGAGGATGTACTTGGCCCCATCCAGAGCAGCCTTGACGTCAGCCACGCCCTTGTCAGCATCGACAAACCCGGCTGCCAGCGCCTCCGGCTCCAGCGTCGGATCGGCATACAACTGCTCGGCCAACGGCCCAAGCCCGGCCTCCAGAGCGATCTGGCCCTTGGTCCGGCGCTTGGGTTTGTACGGCAGATAGAGATCTTCCAGCCGGGTCTTGGTATCGGCCTCGCGGATATCGCGCTCCAGCTCCGGGCTCAGCTTGCCCTGTTCGGCGATGCTGGCAAGGATGCTCTGGCGCCGGTCTTCCATCTCGCGCAGATAACGCAGGCGCTCTTCCAGATAACGCAGTTGGGTGTCATCCAGGCTACCGGTAACCTCTTTCCGGTAACGGGCGATGAAGGGCACGCTGGCGCCCTCGTCGATCAGCGCGACGGTGGCCGCCACCTGTTCCGGGCGAACCGTCAATTCCGCGGCAATCCGCGAGGCGATACTATCCATGGGTAAATCCACTTGGTGTATTACAAGCCGCGCAGTATAACCGAGTCAGCGGCGCTTGCGACGCCAGCCTGCCGGGATAGGCAAGCCGCTGAAAGCACAGGAGAAACCTCTTGTAACAATGGCCGAACACCGCCATTGTTGGGCTTCAGCCACAATAAGGGCATTTCAACCAGGGCAAGAGATCATGACCAGCGAAGGCGAAAAGATACTGATTGTCGATGACGATGTGCGCCTGCGGCGCCTGCTCGAACGCTACCTTTCCGAGCAGGGCTACCGGGTCCGGGCAGTGGAAAACACCGAGCAGATGGACCGTCTGCTGGCTCGCGAGATCTATGCGCTGATCGTGCTCGACCTGATGCTGCCCGGCGAGGACGGCCTGAGCGCCTGCAAACGCCTGCGCGATCAGGAGAACACCACACCGATCATCATGCTCACTGCCAAGGGTGATGAGACCAGCCGCATCCAGGGGCTGGAAATGGGTGCCGACGACTACCTGCCCAAGCCATTCAATCCGCGGGAACTGGTGGCCCGGATCAAGGCCGTGCTGCGCCGTCAGGCCCCGCAGGTGCCCGGCGCCCCAGGCACCGAAGATGACGAAGTAACCTTCGGCGAATTCGTCCTCAGCCTGGCAACCCGTGAACTCAAGCGCGGCAATGAAGTGCACATGCTGACCACCGGTGAGTTCGCCGTGCTCAAGGCGCTGGTCCAGCACCCGCGTGAGCCGTTGACCCGCGACAAACTGATGCAACTGGCCCGTGGCCGCGAATGGGATGCGCTGGAGCGCTCGATCGACGTGCAGATCTCGCGCCTGCGGCGCATGCTCGAACCCGATCCGTCCAAGCCGCGCTATATCCAGACGGTCTGGGGCGTCGGCTATGTATTCGTACCGGACGGCAAGCATTCGTGAAAGGCGGCCCGGGCTGGCACCCCCTGCTGCCGCGCAGCTTCTTTGCCCGCACCATCCTGCTGGTTCTGCTGGTCACCCTGTTTTCCAAGGTGCTGACCATGGTCTACCTGCTGAGCAACGAAGATCTGCTGGTCGACCGCCAGTACAGCCATGGCGCGGCCATGCTGGTGCGCGCCTACTGGAGCTGCGACCCACAGGCCCGGGCCGATATCCAGGAGCTGACCGGTATTCATCTGGTGCATCAGGACCAGGTGCCGCGCGGCGAGGTTCACTGGCCCTATTCCGGCATTTTCACCAACCAGCTGCGCGATGAGCTGGGCGATCGCACTCAGGTCCGGGTGCGGATTCAGGACGAGCCGGCGATCTGGGTTCATCAGCCCGGTTACGAAGAGCAATGGCTACGCCTGCCGCTGTATGCCCATCCGCTGCGCGGACAACGGGTCTGGCTGGTAGTCACCTGGCTGGTACTGATCGGCATGCTGTCGACCGCTGCCGCCTGGATTTTCGTCCGCCAGCTCAACCAGCCGCTCAAGGCCCTGGAGTTCGCCGCCCGACGCATCGGCCAGGGCCACAGTGTGCGACTGCTCGATACCGGCGGGCCTGCGGAAATGGCCGAGGTCTACCGCGCCTTCAACCAGATGGCCCAGGATGTCGAACAGGCCAGTCGCGACCGCGCTCTGCTGCTGGCCGGTGTCTCCCATGACCTGCGCACGCCCTTGACCCGGATGCGCCTGTCCACCGAACTGCTGTCCAGTGCCGAGCCGGAACTGACCGACGGCATGATCCGCGACATCGAGGACATGGACGCGATTCTCGACCAGTTCATGGCCTATATCCGCGACGGCAGCGACGAAGCTCTCGAGCCCGGCGACATCAATGAAGTGATTCGTGAAGTGGTAGCCCCGCTGAACACTGGTGAGGAACGGGTACGCCTGTGTCTGGAGCCGGTGCCGGAATTCAACTTCCGCCGTCTGTCGATCAAGCGGGTGATGACCAACCTGATCGAGAACGCACTCAATCATGGCGCCGGCAGTGGCGTGGAAATCTGTACCTACGTGACGCGAGCCGCCGCCCAGCCCTATCTGGTGGTCAGCGTGCTCGACCGCGGGCCGGGGATCGATCCGAGCGAGAGCGAGGCGTTGTTTACCCCCTTCATTCGTGGCGACCGGGCGCGCTCGACCACCGGCACCGGTCTGGGGCTGGCCATCGTCAAGCGCATCGCCGACAACCATGGCGCCACCGTACAGTTGCTCAACCGCAGCGGCGGCGGCACCGAGGCGCGCCTGAGCTTCCCGCTATAAGGCGCGGACTCAGGCCCGCGCGCTGACCAGTCCGGCCTCGACCAGCGCCTGCTCGATGGCCAGCAGGTCAGGAATCAGCAACGCCTGACTTTCTTCGGCCAGATGGACCGGCTGCTGAACATAGGCGCTGGCCGGCCCGGCAGTCTCAATCTCGCCGCGCAGAACCTTGCGCGAGCGGGGAATGCCATACACTCGCAGACCAATGAAACCCAGTCCGGCATGGCGACCCAGGGCATTGAGCACCAGCACCCGGGGAGCTGGGCGCTCGGTCGTCAGCGGCTCCTGCTGCAGCAGCCGCTCCGGATCGATCAGCGGCACCTGCTGCTCACGCCAGCGGGTCCAGCCAAGAAACCAGTCAGGCCCCTGTTCGGCAGGCTGGGTAAGCCGATAGCCGACCAGTTCGGCCACCGCAACGTTGGGTAACAGCAAAGGTTGTTCGGCCAGCGGCACGATCAAACCATTGAGACTTTCCAGCGCATCCGCCATGCGGACTGTCCTCCTGGGTTGGTGAGCGCCGGCTACAGGGCCAGCGGCCATTCCTGTTGCAACCAGCGCTGCAAGGCGCCGGCCAGCTCCACCGGGGAGCCGTGAAAATGACTGAAGCCCGCCTGCTGAACCGCTCCGGGCATGGTCGCGCAAGCTGCCGTCTCAGCACTTTGGGTCCAAACCTCGACGCCTTGCTGACGCAAACGACCGCAGGCGGCAACGCCATCTTCCCCCATGCCACTGAAGATGATCGCCCCACAGGCGGGGGAAAAACTGGCCGCCACCTCATCCAGCAGGGCCTCAATCGACGGCTGATAGGGGCCAGGCCAAGGTTCATCGAGCAACCGCAAATGCCCTCCCGGGCCAAAACGCAGACGCCGGCCAATCGGCGCCACCAGCACCTCGCCGTCATGCAACCGGGCACCCTGACGGCAGTTGATAATCCGCCAGCGATTATGCCGGCCCAGGATTTGCGGCAACTGCTGCTCGAACGCCGGATCGATATGCTGGGCATAGATGAAAGCGATCGGCAGATCAGCCGGCAGGGCATCGAGAAAGCTCTTGACCGCCGCCGGCCCGCCAAGCGACGCCCCCAACACCCAAACGCAGCGGGCGTTGTCACCGACCGGCGCAGCCGGCAACATGCTGAGACAGGCCGGCGTCCCGTCTGGCGGCGGCCCCAACAGCGGCAACAGCTTGCCATACAAGCGGCGCAGCCAGCGTCGGTAATCGTCACTGTCAGATTCGGGGATCTCGCCAGCGCCAAACAGCACCGGCACCTGACTGTACTCCAGTAACCAGTCCGCCAAGGGCGACTCGTCGGCCAGCTCGACCAGCCAGGCATCAGTCGCCACCTGCTGCAACGCCCGCCGTGTCAGCTGGGCCGGCGGTTCGGCAAACACCACCTGATAACCGAAACTGCTCAGGCTCTGGTGCAAATGCTGACGTCGTCGCTCCTGGCTGACCAGCAGAGCAATGCGCCCGGCGCTATCAGCCACGTTCGGCGACCAGCGCTTCGATCCGTTCGAGCAATTGCGCTTCCTGATAGGGTTTACCGAGATAATCATTGACCCCGATCGACAGTGCCCGCTCGCGGTGTTTCTCCCCGGTACGCGAGGTGATCATAATGATCGGCAGGTCCCGCAGGCGCTCGTCGTGGCGGATCAGGGTGGCAACCTCGAAGCCATCCATGCGCGGCATCTCGATATCCAGCAGCACCACATCCGGTTGAATTTCCTGCAATTTGGCGATGGCCTCGACCCCGTCCTTGGCGGTTACCGCCTCCATTCCGTGCCGCTCCAGCAGACGCGAAGTCACTTTACGCACGGTGATCGAATCATCTACCACCATGACCAGCGGCGGACGCTCCTCAATCAGTTCATCGGCGTCCTGCGCAACAAGCGGATGCAGTTGAGAGTGAGCCTGCTGGGCACGGATCACCGCCAACAGGTCAAGAATCACCACTACTCGGCCGTCACCCAGAATGGTGGCGCCGGAGATCCCCGGTACCACGGCGAACTGTTTGCCCAGCCCCTTTACCACGATCTCGCGCGAGCCGGCCAACGCGTCGACCTGAACCGCCACGCTGTGCTCGGCACTGCGTACCAGGATCACCGGCAACGGCAGGCTGTGGCCGCTCAGTTTAGGTTGCTGACCGGTTACCAGCAGATCCCCCAGGTAGCGCAGGTCATAGCGTTTGCCGGCATATTCGAACGGCGGCGCATCTGGAGCGTAATAGGCTTCCAGCTCATAGCCGGAGACCCGCACGATACCCTCTACGGTGTTGAGCGGAATGGCATACAGGTCTTCACCCGAATACACCATCAGTGCACGGTTGACCGATACGGTAAACGGCAGACGAATGGTAAAGGTCGTGCCCTGGCCCGGCTCGGTTGCCAGCAGCATGCTGCCACCCAGTTGCTTGACCTCAGCATTGACCACATCCATGCCGACCCCGCGACCGGAAATCTGAGTCACCTGCTCAGCAGTCGAAAAGCCCGCCTCCAGGATGAACTGCAACACTTCCTGGTCGCTAAGATCGGCATCGGCGTCCATCAGACCGCGCTCGATGGCTTTCTGACGCACCGCCTCAAGCCGAATACCGGCACCGTCATCCGCCAGCGTCAGGACGATATCACCCCCCTCACGGCGCAGATCCAGCACGATCTGCCCCTGCTCGGACTTACCACTCTCCAGCCGCCTGTCGGGCAGCTCGATACCGTGGTCTATGGCGTTGCGCAGCATGTGTTCAAGCGGACCAATCATCCGTTCCAGTACGCTGCGATCCATCTCGCCTTCGGCATTGTCGACCTGCAGCTCGACCTGCTTGCCCAGCTCGGAGGACACCTGGCGCACGACCCGACGCAAGCGCGGCAGCAGCCGGTCGAACGGCACCATGCGGGTACGCATCAGACCTTCCTGCAGCTCGGTATTGACCCGGGCCTGCTGCAGCAGCAGGGTTTCGGCATCCCGCGCGCGGCTGGCCAGGGTTTCCTTCAGGTCGAGCAAGTCGGAAGCCGACTCGAACAGCGAACGCGACAGTTGCTGGAGCTGCGAGTAGCGGTCCATCTCCAGCGGGTCGAACTCATCGTAATCCTGGCCGGTTTCCTCATGGTGACGGGACAGAATCTGCGCCTGGGTTTCCATGTCCAGGCGTCGGAGCTGGTCACGTACCCGCTCGATGGTACTTTCCACATCGCCCAGGGTCTGACTCAGGTCATTAACCTGCTGTTCGATCCGGCCACGGAAGATCGAGGTTTCACCGGCCAGGTTGACCAGTTCCTCAAGCAGGCTGGCCGAGACCTTGACACTTTCCTGGGCGGCGCCACGACTGCTGTTACTCTGGGCCGGCTCGCCGGCTTCCATAGCCTGGCGCAGCAGTGCCTTGACCTCAGCCAGAGTTGGCTGCTCTGGCTCAGCGACCGTCGGCAACGCCGCAGCCGGCGCTGGCTCGGCCGGCATCGGAGTCCATACCACCGGCGCCGGCTCTTCGTCCTGCCCGGCCAGCAGTTCCAGGCCGTTCTGCAATTGCGCCAGCGCCTGATACAGCGACTCATCGCTGGCACCAGCACTCAGAGCCTGTTCCAGCCCCTTGGCCTGCTCGGCCAGGGTATGCTGGCCGGCCAGACGGGCACTACCCTTAAAGGTTTGCAGCCGGTGCGACAGCTCCTGACTGGCCGTCGATTCGTCGCGCCGGGCCAACAGTTCATCACACGGCAGCAGCAGATCACGGCCCTCCTCGAGGAACATCTGCAACATGCCCGGCAAGCTCGGTGCCGGGGCTGGCGCGACTGGCACCGGCTCGCTGGGTTTGGCCGGCGGCACAGCCGCACGCGACTGTTCGGGCAGTCTGGGCGGCTGCTCCGGGTCAACGCGGAACGCACGAATGCAGGCAATCAGCGCCTGACCATCGTCGATCGCCCGATTGGCAACCACACCTTCAACCATTTCCGCCAGACTGTCGTGGCAGGCGTGCAGCAGATCGGCCAGCCCGGCACTGGGCAGGTAACGCTGGTTACCCAGCCCCTCGTAGAGATACTCCAGTTCGTGCGCCAGATCACCCACCGGGCGAATCTCGGCCATGCGCGCGCCACCTTTAAGAGTGTGCAGATCACGCTGCAAGGCTTCCACCGCCAGGGTGTTGTCGGTGTCGGCCAGCCACTGCTGCAAGCTGGCAGCGGCGCTGTCGATGATTTCCTGCGCTTCCTCAAGGAAGATCTCGACCAATTCCGGATCAGTACCGGCCTGCTCCGGGTGCCAGGCATTGCTCAAGGGCATCGCTGGCTCCGGGCGCGCCGAACGCAGCAAGCCCTGCAAGGCTTCGATCTCGGCCTGCGCCGAGGCCACATGCTGATGCGCGGCGACCTGATCCATCATGGTGATCAGGCGCTCGTGCGCCTCGGCCAGCACCGGCCAGTCAACCTGCTCCTGCGGCAATTGCCCGCTATACAGCGCCCCATGTACATCTTCGAGCGCCTGACATAGCTGCTCGATCGCTTCCAGCTCGACCTCACCGGCCACCTCACCCAGCGCCCGAAGGCTGCCGACCAGGGCCTGGCTGTCGATGCTGTGCGGATCGGCCTGCAACTGGTCACCGGCATCCAGCAGCAACTCAACCCCTTCGGTGAGGAAAATTGACAGCAGCCCGGCATCGGCCCGGCCACTTTCCAGGTCGGCGCGGCTGGCGTCACGGGCTTTCATGCCCTGTTCATGCAGATCCTTGACCCGGACCAGCAACGCCTCGGTGCCGGCAATCGGCTGTTGCGGGGCATGATCCAGCTGCGCAATACCAACCCGGATCAGCGCCAGTGCATCGCACAGCAACTCCACCAGCGGCTGTTCAACCGGGACAAGATTGGCCTTGAAGTCCTTGATCAGTTTTTCCAGCGGCGTCGCCAATTGGGCAATCGGCTGGATACCGGCCATATGGGCGCTGCCCTTGAGCGTGTGCAAGGCACGCTGCAGGGCATCACTGGCCGGGCGCGGCAAGCCTTGGGCGCACTGAGCGACGAAGCTCTCGACCTGCTCCAGGTGAGCCTGCGCCTCGTTGCGAAAGATTTCCAGCAGGATCGGGTCCATGCCCGATGAATCATCGGCGGGCAGTTGCGCCACTGCGGCATCAGCTTCGGGCTCGGGCGTGGTGTCAAACTCGGCAACCGGTGCCAAGAGCTCTTCCCCTGTACTGGCTGTCTCCGCCCAGTCGGTCAGCTCCAGCTCTTCGCTCTCGACCACTGGCAACGACCCGGATAGCGGCTCTGTCACCGGTTCAGTCTGTGGCTCAGACTCAGCTGTCCCCATAACCTCAGACAGGCCCGCTTCAACCTCGGTTTCACCTTGCGACAAAGCATCGGCCCAGGCGCTCAGGCGGCTCACCTCAGGAAGCGTCTGCTGAACACCACCAGCAAAGTCTTCGACCAGTTGTGGCATCAACGCGCGCACGGTGTTGACTACCTGGAAGACCTCATCGCCGAGTTCGATACTGCGGTCGATCACCCGGTTGAGCATGTTCTCAACCGACCAGGCCAACTCGGCCAGGATCGTCGCCTTGACCATCCGACCACTGCCCTTGAGGGTGTGGAACGCCCGCCGGACTTCAGCCAGGGGTTTGCGATCTTCGGGATCGGCCTGCCATTGCGGTGTGAACTCGGCCAGCGTCTCCAGTACCTCGCCAGCTTCTTCGACGAAGATTTCCACCAGTTCGGCGTCCAGCTCGTCGTCCTGCTCCTCAGCCTCGGACTCGGGCGCTGCGCTGCTGACTGGCTCAGCCTCGGCCTGCGGGGTTTGTGGTTCGGCCTGCTCTGCCGCAGCCGGCTCCAGCGAAGCGGCTGGGTCAAAGCCCAGACTCTTCAAACGCTCTTCAGCCACGGCGAGAATACCGTCACTGCGCTCGGTATCGTCTTCAGCCAGCCGCTCCAGGTAATAGTCGATACTGGTGATCACATCGGCCAGGGCATCCAGCGACACCCAGTCCGGAATCCGCCGCTCAGCCAGCAGCCGTTCATTGATATAACGCCGACACAGCGCTATCACCTGGGCTGCACGCTCCAGCGGCAACATGGCCAAGCCACCACGAATGCTGTTGAGCAGGTCATCGACCGGGGCCAGGTGCGCATGATCCCACTGGTTGGCAATGAAGGCGTTGATCGCTTCGCGGGTCTGCTCCAGGGCGTTGCGCGCCTCCGTGACCACCTGCTGCTGGACATGCAGCATGTCTCTGGCCACCGCCAGGCGTTGCGCATCTTCACCCGTTGCCGCATCACTGCCATCCTGTCGCTCCAGACCGGCAATGCCTTGCAAGCTGGCCTCGACAAACAGCAGCCCGCCGGCTACATCCATCAAGGCCGTATCATTGATCTCTGCCGTACCGCCTACCAGCTCCTGCAGACGCTCGATCTGCTCGCCCAACACCAGACGCGGCTGCCCCAGACCGAGCATGGCAAGGGTATCGGCGATCTGCTTCATGGTCGGCAGCAGTCCGGCCAGGGTGTCCGGCTGGCTACGATCACCACGGACAAACAGATCAAGCTGATCCTTGACCTGCAGCAGTTCTTCGTTGAGCGCCAACACCACCGAATGCAGTGCGCTGCGATCCGGTCCTACCAGCCGACTGCCGCTGGCCTGGGCCGCGCGGTCGGCATCACTCAATAAGGCCTGCAACTGATAGCGCTGTTTGAGCGCATCCAGACGCGGGCTGCCGCCCGGACTCTTGGCCACGTAGAACAGCAGATTGCGAATCAGCTCCGGCGGCGGTGGCGGCAATTCAGGCTCACTGGCCTGATCCTGCAACTGACGCAGTTCGCGGTCAGCCTGACGCAGAAGCTGACGCACCGAGGCGCCGTTGTCGATGCTGCCGTACTCCAGGCCCTCGGCCAGTCCGGCGAAGATGGTCCATAGCTCGGCGTGCGGGCGGCCACGACACAGCGTTTCCAACCGGGCAAAAACCTTACCCAATTGCTGGCAACTGGACGGCAAGTCCTGCTCGCGAATGATATTGGCCTGCAACATCTGCAGCGCCTGACGCAACTTGCGCAACTGGCGCACCGCACCGGCATCAAACACCTCGGCGCTGGACGATTCGGCTTGTCCGGCCACCTCGATTTCCGGGCTGAACAGGGCATTTTCCGACAACAGTTTCTCGCCCCGCGCCGTGCGCATGTCATTGAGCAGCGGCAGCAGCACCAACGGCAGGTCACGTCGGCCACTCTGAACACGGTCCAGATAGGTCGGCATTTGCAGGATGGCCTGCATCAGGACATCAAGCGCCTCGCCATCACGCCTGGCCACACCACTCATCAGCGCCTGTGCCAGCTTTTCCATTTCCTCGGCCAGCAGCGCCGCACCATAAAACTCGACCATCTGCAAGGTGCCATGGACCTGGTGGATATAGGTCAGGCAAAAGCGCAGACGCGTAGAATCCTCAGGCGTCTCGACAAAGGCTTCCAGGGCCTGGCGGGCCTGGTTGAGCGTCTCGGAAATTTCGCCTTTGACCCAGTCGAGGGCGACATAATCATGCCGATCAGCCATATTCACTCCAGAGATTCCATACCATCCCGGCGCACATAGGCCTGTACCCGGTCATCGGGTACCCGCTCGAGCAGGGGATTGTTCCAGTCCACGATCTCACCCAATCCGATCACCAGCATGCCGCCCGGCGCCAGGCGCCGGACCATCAGGTTGAGCAGGTCGCGCCGACGCCAACGGCGGAAATAGATGAGCAGGTTCTGACAAAAGATGACGTCCAGGTCCTGAATCGGAGCCTGGGCAAGTTCAAGAATATTCAGCCGACTGAAGCACACCCGCTCGCGCAGATTGGCGACTACCTCATAGCTGCCATCCTCCTGCGGGCGCAGCCAGGTATCACGCTCGGGGACTTGCAACTGGGTCATGCGGCTCTGGGCATAGCGAGCCTGTCTACCCTGCTCCAGCGCCCGCGCACTGATATCGGTCGCCCAGACCCCGTAGTCGCGCGCCGCGCGACCCTGGGCCTGCAGACTGCGCTCGGCCACCATCGCCAGCGAGTAGGCTTCCTCACCACTGGCACAGCCAACACTCCAGAGCTGCAAGGGCTGGCCGGCAGGCCGCTGCGCCAGGCGCTGGGTCAGGTAGCGAGCCACGCAGTCAAATGACGGTCGATGGCGCATAAAACTGGTTTCACGCACGGTCAGCCGGTCGATCAGGGTCGACCACTCCACCGCCCCGACCGGCCCTTGGGTCACATGCTCGTAGTAGTGCTGATAATCATCGATCCCCAACTCGCGCATGCGCACGCCCAGGCTGGTCTGCAGGAACAGCTTGCGCTGCGCGCTGACACAGACGCCCGTGCGATTTTCCAGCAGCGTTTGCCATTGGTGAAACTGGCGGTTGTCCATGTCCGGCAGTTGCTGCAATGACCAGTTGGGTTGTTTTTGCACCTTGTACCCCTCGCTGACGCCGGCAGCGGGGTCGCCGAGCCGGCGCCCCGTCTTTCAGACTAGCCCTTTTGGTCTGGCAAGGTGAAGCCTTCAACCGACTGGCGCATGGCGTCGGCCAGCTTGGCCAGCTCACCGATGCTGCGCGCCGTGGCGGTGGTACCCGCCGAGGTCTGCGAGGTGATTTCCTGAATCACGTTCATGGTGTTGGAGATGTGGCCTGCGGACGAGGCCTGCTGACGTGCAGCGTTGGAAATGTTCTGAATCAGCGCCGCCAGACTGGTGGATACCTTCTCGATCTCTTCCAGGGCCACACCCGCATCCTGGGCCAGACGCGCACCACTGACTACCTCGGAAGTGGTTTGCTCCATCGAGATTACTGCCTCGTTGGTATCCGTCTGAATGGTTTTAACCAGCGCCTCAATCTGCTTGGTCGCCGCCGATGAACGCTCCGCCAGACGCTGTACTTCGTCGGCTACCACCGCGAAGCCCCGACCGGCATCACCGGCCATCGACGCCTGAATCGCCGCGTTCAAGGCCAGAATGTTGGTCTGGTCAGCAATGTCGTTAATCAGGCTTACGATGTCACCAATCTCCTGGGACGACTCACCCAGGCGCTTGATCCGCTTGGAAGTATCCTGGATCTGTTCGCGAATGGTATCCATGCCAACGATGGTGTTCTGTACTACCTCGTTGCCCTTGTTGGCGATGGCTACCGAGCGCTCCGCTACCGCTGACGATTCGGCAGCGTTGGCCGATACCTGATCAATCGACACCGCCATCTCGTTAACCGCAGCCGAAGCCCCGGCAATTTCCTGGGCCTGGTGTTCGGACGCCTCGGCCAGATGCATCGCCGTACCCTGGGTTTCCTGAGCCGCTGTAGCCACTTGCAGAGCGGTTTCGTTAATGGTTTGAACCAGCGCCCGCAGTTGGTCGATCGAGTAGTTGATCGAGTCGGCGATGGCCCCGGTGAAGTCCTCGGTCACCGTCGCCTCGGCCGTCAGGTCACCGTCGGCAAGGTCGGCGATTTCGTCGAGCAGACGCAGAATCGCGGCCTGGTTACGTTCGTTCTTTTCCGCCGTTTCGGCCAGACGCTGGCGGGTCTCGCGGGTCATCTGCACACCGATCAACAGAATGCAGCCCAGCGCGATCAAGGCCAGCACATAGCCCAGCAGGGTATTGGCCAGACGCGAGTTGCTGCGCGCCTCAAAGTTATCGGCCAGCCTGGAAGTGTTATCCAGCAGCGACTGCGAGTCGGTGAAGATTTCGTTGGCGGCGGTACGTACCAGATAAAGCTCCGGCGAGGTCAGCAGGATCTCGTCCACCGAATCGGATACAAAGCTAAACTGATTGGCGATTTCGTTAAGACGGGCGCGCACATCCTCATCATCGACCCGCTCAATGCCCATCACCGCATTACCCGTCAACATACCCTGTAGTACCCGACCGAACAGCGCAGCGTCACGACCGAAACTGTCAGCCGCCATGACCGCATCGGCGTCACCACTGAGTACCCGGTTTACCGAACCGAGAATCCGTTCAGCCAGCAGAGACTGACGCTGGGCGATAGCGACCTGGTCAGCCGGTGTGCGGTTTTCGATCAGCACCTCAACCACATCCTCGTACTCGACCTGCAGGTAAGGAATGGTATCTGCCAGCACCATGGCTACCTCGTGCAGCGACAATACCGTGCGCTGACTGGCCAGGATCGCATCAGCGTTGCTCCGCACCTTGTCCCAGTCGGCCTGTGCAGCACCCATGATGCTCGCCACACTGGCTGGCGCGGCCGGCAGAGCGGTTTCCTCACGGCCTTCCGTCAGATAACCCCAGCGCTCCTGGAAGTCATTGCGCGCTTCCAGCAGCAGACCGAAGGCCTCCTGGGTCCCGGTCGCCGCCTCGGTCGCCGACTTGGAAATCTGCTGGGACAGTACCCGCAGTTCACCGGCGTGCGCGATGTATTCGGTGTCGTAGGAACTCTGGAGGTTCAGGTACAAAAAGTTCACGAACAGCAGCAGCAACGACAGGATCAGCGCGGCGAACAGGCCACTGATCGTGCGGTTACCGCGCATGGCGGACAGTATCTGCAAATCGAGCTTTTTCATCTTCTGGCCCCTACCTGGCCTACAGCGTAGTTCTAATTACCCTTGGACTGTCACGGTGCCCTGACCGGCCACCGCCCCCGATCAGATCGCCACGTCGAGAAACGCCTGATCGCGCGCCAGTGCCCTGAAGTTGAACACCAGCGATGTCTGTTGCCCGACGTAAGCGCCCACAACAAAAGGGCTTAATTCCGGCGCCACGCTTGGCGCCTCGGCGGTGAAGGTACTGACCGGAAAATGCTGCATACCCAGCAGTTCATCGACCAGCAGCCCCACGAACAGTCCGTCGCGGTCCAGCACCAGTACCCGACGCTGCTTGCGTGAGCCACTGCTGGCACTGCCGAAAAAACGTCCGAGATCGATGATCGGCAACAGCCGACCACGCACATTGGCCACTCCCCGCACCCAGCTCTTGACCCGGGGTAAGGCGGTGTAGCGCGGTTCGTGCAGAATCTCGCTGACTTCACCCATGGCTGCGATCAGGGTTTGATCGCCCAGCCGAAAACCGACGCCGCTCCAGGTCTCGCTGACCACGTCCTGAGCCGGCAAACCGGTCGCCTGCTGGCGACACAGCCCGGTCAACTGCAACAGCAGATCAAAAGGGTGATTTGACTCAGACATGCCGGCCCTGTTCTGGTTGTTATGCGGCACGGTGGAGGTGACCACTAGCTGCCCAGCACCGACTTCAGCGTCTGGATCAGGGTCGCTTCCTCAACCGGTTTGGTCAGGTAATCCTTGGCCCCCTGGCGCTTGCCCCAGACCTTGTCGGTTTCCTGATCCTTGGTGGTGACGATGATGACCGGGATGCTTCCGGTTTCCGGATCCTTGGTCAGTTGGCGGGTGGCCTGAAAGCCATTGAGGCCAGGCATGACGATGTCCATCAGGACTGCATCGGGCTTTTCCTGGCGGGCCAGGGCAACGCCATCAGCACCGTTGTCGGCCTTGAGCACCTCATAGCCATTTTTTTCCAGCATGCCAGTCAGCTTGTACAGCTCGGTTGGCGAGTCATCCACGATAAGAATTCTGGCCATTGGGCTCCCCTGGTATTTCCAAAATGGTACTGCGTGCCTCAGGCGCTGGCGGCCCCGGCGGCATTATTATCGGTTTGTGGTACGTGGGTGCGAATTGCTCCCAGCAGCTCTTCCTTGCTGAACGGCTTGGTCAGGTACTGATCCGAACCGACAATCCGGCCCTTGGCCTTGTCGAACAGACCGTCCTTGCTCGACAGCATGATCACTGGGGTGGCACGAAACGCACTGTTGTTCTTGATCAGCGCACAAGTCTGATAACCGTCGAGTCGCGGCATCATGATATCGACAAAGATGATATCCGGATGGTTATCGGCAATCTTGGCCAATGCGTCAAAACCATCGACTGCGGTGATGACCGTACACCCGACTTTCTTCAGCAAGGTTTCCGCCGTACGTCGGATGGTCTTGCTGTCATCAATCACCATGACCTTCAGGCTTTCGAAATTTTCTTCCATAAGACCAGCCTTATTATAAATGGAGGCTTATATCACCGGGCGGCAAAGAGCCGGCCGTAGCCCAGCCAATCCCTTTCCGCGTACTTTTAACACAGATTTCCTGGTCAATCTATAAACCCCTCTCCGGTATGGGACAGAGCCGACATTTCGTCAATCTTCCACCCCGAGCCAGGCAGAGGTTACACTCCAAAACCCATCAACAGTTCAGCGGACCCGCCTCCTATGCACATTCGCCTCGGCATCGTCATGGATCCGATCAACGCGATCCACTACAAGAAAGACAGCTCACTGGCCATGCTGCTGGCAGCCCAGGCACGCCAGTGGGAACTGTTCTATCTGGAGCCGGACGACCTGTTCCTGAGCGACGGCAAGGCCATGGGCCGGATGCGTGCGCTGAAGGTACATGCCGACCCCAAACACTGGTTCGACCTGGGTGAACCAGAAGCCGCTCCGCTGGCCAAACTGGACGTGGTCCTGATGCGCAAGGACCCGCCGTTTGACAACGAATTCCTCTATGCCACCCATATCCTCGAGGCCGCCGAGCGCGACGGCGTACTGGTAGTCAATCGCGCCGCCAGCCTGCGCGACTGCAACGAAAAGCTGTTCGCCACCCAGTTCCCGCAATGCGCGCCGACCAACGTCGTGTCCCGCAAGGCAGACATTCTGCGCGCATTTGCCCAACAACACCGTGACGTCATTCTCAAACCACTCGACGGCATGGGCGGCTCGATGATTTTCCGCATCCGCGAGAACGATCCCAACCTCAGCGTGATCATTGAGACCCTGACCCGTCATGGTCAGCAGCAGATCATGGCTCAGCGCTACCTGCCGGAAATCGTTGATGGTGACAAGCGCATCCTGATGATCAACGGCGAACCGGTGCCCTACTGCCTGGCGCGCATTCCGCAGCAAGGCGAAACCCGTGGCAATCTGGCTGCCGGCGGTCGCGGCGAAGCTCGTCCCCTGACCGAACGCGACCGCTGGATCGCCAGTCAGGTTGGTCCGACCCTGCGCGAGCGTGGCCTGCTGTTCGTCGGCCTGGACGTGATCGGTGATTACCTGACCGAAATCAATGTCACCAGCCCAACCTGCATCCGCGAGATCGATGCCGCCTACGATACCGACATCGGCGGACGACTAATGGACTGTATTGAGGAACAGCTCAAAGTTGGCGCATAGACTTTTGCCGCATGGCGGGGCAGACTGCGCAGGAATCGGGTATGCCCCTTGTTTACGGACCACATGAATACCGCAGTAGTCGCCCCCAGCCAGCTTGAACCCCCAGTCGTCAGCGCCAATGACCGACTGGGCTTCACCCTGTTCCTGGCCGCAGTACTGCATGCGCTGGTCGTTCTCGGCATCACCTTCGATCTGCCCAAACCCAGCGAGCTGTCGAAAACCCTGGAAATCACCCTCGCCACCCAGCCCAGCGACAAGGTGCCCGAGCAGGCCGATTATCTGGCCCAGATCAACCAGGAAGGCAGCGGCACGCTGGAACACAAGGCCGCGCCCAGCACCCCGGAGCAGGCTCCGTTCCAGGACAGCGAGATTCACGAAGTCACACCACCGGCCGAAGCCAGCAGCCCGCCCCCAGTCCCGCAGCAACAAGCCCCGGTGGTAACCACCCAGGCCCCCAGCCGCGACCGGGTCAGCCCGACCCCGATCCAGCCAGAGCCGGTCGAACAGCCGCGCCCGCTGCAACGCTTCGATCTGTCGCGCCTGTCAGAGGAAATTGCCAGCCTGGAAGCGCAACTGGCTGATGAACGCCAGCAATACGCCAAACGTCCGCGCGTGCACCGGCTCAATGCCGCCTCGACCATGCAGGATAAGGGCGCCTACTACAAGGAAGCCTGGCGCCGCAAAGTCGAACAGGTCGGCAACCAGAACTACCCGGCTCAGGCCCGGCAAAACCGGATTTACGGCAGTCTGCGGCTGATGGTCGCAATCAACCGTGACGGCAGCCTGCGCGATGTCCAGGTGCTGGAGTCCTCAGGCCACCAGATCCTTGACCAGGCCGCCCTGCGCATCGTCCGCCTGGCCGCCCCCTACGCCCCCTTCACCGGCGATCTGCTCGACGTCGACGTCCTGGAAATCATCCGCACCTGGCGTTTCGAGCCCGGCGACCGGGTCTCCAGCTTTTAACCGATACAAGCGCCACCCCTGCGCAACCTTAGCGTGCCCTACTCAGGCTCCCCCTTGCCCTCGCCTGACTTCCCCTCAATACTATGGCTATGAGCACATCGACCCCGAGCTATCTCAAGCACCAGTTTCTGATCGCCATGCCACACATGAGTGATCCGCGTTTCGTGCATACCCTGATTTACCTGTGCGACCACAACGAAGAAGGCGCCATGGGCCTGGTGGTCAACCAGCCCAGCGGCCTGAGCCTGGGCGATATCCTCGATCAACTGGCGCCCGAACTCGAGGTGCCGGCCACTTGCGCCAGCCAGATCATCTATAGCGGCGGCCCGGTTCAACCCGAGCGCGGCTTTGTCCTGCACCGGGGCGACGGCCAATGGGAGTCGACCCTGGATCTGGGCCCGATCCAGCTGACTACCTCGCGCGACATCCTGATCGACATGGCCCGCGGACACGGCCCGGACACCGCCGTCATCGCCCTGGGCTATGCCGGCTGGGGCGCCGGCCAACTGGACCAGGAACTGATCGACAACGTCTGGCTGAGCTGCCCGGCCGACCTCTCCATCCTGTTCGACCTGCCCTGCGAGCAGCGCCTGAGCGCCGCCGCCCGCAGCCTGGGGATCGACCTCAACCTGCTGACCAGCCAGGCAGGCCACGCCTGATGCCGATCCGCGCCTTGGGTTTTGATTACGGCACCCGACAAATTGGTGTAGCCGTCGGCCAGAGTCTGACCGGCAGCGCCGAGCCGCTGCGCGAGCTGCGCGCCCGCGACGGCGTGCCTGACTGGGAGCAGATCGCCCGACTGATCAGCGAGTGGCGACCCGACGCCCTGGTCGTCGGCCTGCCCCTGAACATGGATGGCAGTCCCAGCGAGATGAGTGCCCGTGCGGAAAAATTCGCCCGCCGGCTTCAGGGCCGCTTCGGTCTGCCGGTCCACTGCATCGACGAACGCCTTTCCACCTTCGAAGCCAAGCAGAGCCTGCGCGACAGCGGCCGCACGCCGACCAGTTACCGCGACAATCCGGTCGACAGCCTGGCGGCGGTACTGCTGCTGCAAACCTGGCTTGGCAATCTATCCGAGGAGACATCATGACCGCACTGCCCGAGGTCGAGCCGCTACTGGCGCGTATGGCCACCGAGCTGACCGCCCACCTCAAACGCCTGCAGCGGCCTGACCCCGCGTTTGTCGGGATTCACACCGGCGGCGTCTGGATCGCCGAAAGCCTGCGTCAGCGCTGCGCCCCCGAAGCCCCCCTGGGCACCCTGGACATCGCCTTCTACCGTGATGACTTCGAGCAGGTCGGCCTGCCGCAGCGGGTGCGCCCTTCGGAGCTGCCGTTTGCCGTCGACGACCGCCACCTGATACTGGTCGATGACGTACTGATGACTGGCCGCACTATCCGTGCCGCGCTCAACGAACTGTTCGATTATGGCCGCCCGGCCTCGGTGACCCTGGTCACCCTGCTCGACATCGAAGCCCGCCAACTGCCAATCCGTGCCGATATCCTCGGCGCCAGTCTGGCCCTGCCGCCGGGCCAACGGATAAAATTGACCGGCCCCGAGCCCCTGCACCTGACCCTGAACCCGGCAGACTGAGAGCCCCATGAGCCTGACACCCAGCCACCTGCAACTCAATCACCAGGGCCAATTGCGCCACTTTCTGACCATCGAGGGACTGTCGCGCGAATTGCTGACTGAACTGCTGGACACCGCCGACTCATTTCTCGAAGTCGGCGAACGCGCGGTCAAGAAGGTCCCATTGCTGCGCGGCAAGACCGTCTGCAACGTGTTCTTCGAGAACTCCACGCGCACCCGCACCACCTTCGAACTGGCCGCCAAGCGACTGTCGGCTGACGTGCTTAACCTGAACATCTCGACCTCTTCGACCAGCAAGGGTGAGACGCTGTTCGATACCCTGCAGAACCTTGAAGCCATGGCCGCCGACATGTTTATCGTCCGCCATGGCGACTCCGGTGCTGCGCACTTCATCGCCGAGAAGGTCTGCCCCCAGGTCGCCATCGTCAACGCCGGCGACGGCAACCATGCGCACCCGACCCAGGCCATGCTCGACATGTTGACCATCCGCCGGCATGCCGGCGACTTCAAAAATCTGTCGGTGGCGATCGTCGGCGACATTCTGCATTCACGGGTGGCGCGCTCGAACATGCTGGCGCTCAAAACCCTTGGCTGCGAGGATCTGCGGGTGATCGCCCCGCGCACCCTGCTGCCGGCCGGTATCGAACAGTACGGCGTACGGGTGTTCAACGACCTGCGCACCGGCCTGCGTGATGTCGACGTGGTGATCATGCTGCGCCTGCAGAAAGAACGCATGCAAAGCGGCCTGCTGCCCAGCGAAGGCGAGTTCTACCGGCTCTACGGCCTGACCCGGGAAACCCTGGCGCTGGCCAAGCCCGAAGCCCTGGTGATGCACCCCGGGCCGATCAACCGCGGGGTGGAAATCGAATCGGAAGTCGCCGACGGCCCACAGTCGGTGATTCTCAATCAGGTCACCTACGGTATCGCCGTGCGTATGGCGGTGATGTCGATGGCCATGGCCGGCCAGAACGCTCAGCGCCAGCTCAACCAGGAAGCCCAGTAACCGATGAAACTGACCATTGCCGGCGCCCGTGTCATCGACCCGGCCAGCCACTTCGACCAGATCACCGACCTGCACATCGCCGCCGGGCACATTGTCGCCATTGGCGCCGCCCCGGAAGGCTTCAACCCCAACCAGACCATCGACGCCCGCGGCCTGATCGCCGCTCCTGGCCTGGTCGACCTGAGCGTCAGCCTGCGCGAGCCGGGCTATACCCGCAAGGGCACCATTGCCAGCGAGACCCGTGCCGCAGCCGCCGGCGGAGTTACCAGCCTGTGCTGCCCGCCGACCACCCGCCCGGTGCTGGATACCCCCGCCGTTGCCGAATTGATCTTCGACCGCAATGAAAAAGCCGGTCAGGCCCGGGTCTTCCCGATTGGCGCACTGACCCGGGCACTGGAAGGTGAACAGCTGAGCGAGCTGGTAGCCCTGCGCGATGCTGGCTGCGTAGCCTTCACCCAGGGCCTGGCGCCGATCAAGAGCAACCGCATCCTGCGCCGCGCACTGGAATATGCAGCCGGCTTTGACCTGTCGATCATATTCACTCCGATGGACCCGGCGCTGGCCGAAGGCGGCATGGCCCATGAAGGCCCGACTGCTGCCCGTCTGGGCCTGGTCGGCATTCCTGAAAGCGCCGAAACCGTAGCCCTGGCCCGGGACCTGCTGCTGATCGAACAGACTGGCGTCAGGGCACACTTCAGTGGCCTGTCCAGCGCCCGTGCCGTCGACATGCTGGCCGATGCCCAGGCCCGTGGCCTGCCGGTAACCGCCGATGTCGCCATGTATCAACTGCTGCTATGCGACGAAGACCTGGCTGGCTTCTCCAGCCTTTACCACGTCATCCCCCCGCTGCGCAGTGCCAGCGACCGCCGGGCTCTGCGCCAGGCCGTACAGGAAGGCGTGATCCAGGCCATTGCCTCACACCATCAGCCGCACGAGCCGGAGGCCAAACGCGTACCGTTCGCCGCCTCGGAACCCGGCATCAGCAGTGTCGAGATTCTACTGCCGCTGGCCCTGACCCTGGTTGCCGATGGCCTGCTGGAGCTCCCTGCGCTGCTGGCCCGACTCACCACCGGCCCAGCCAACGCCCTGGGGCTGCCGGCCGGACGCCTGGAGCTGGGCGGCGAAGCCGACATCGTACTGTTCGATCCGGTTGCCTCCAGCCATATCGGTCACAACTGGCTGTCCAAGGGTGCCAACTGTCCGTTCCTCGGCCAGGGCGCACCCACCGTGGTCACTCACACCCTCAGCCACGGCAAACTGGTTTACCAGGCCTGAACTTCCACTGACCCGCCGGGCGGTCCGCGCCCGGCCTCGCACCTGCAAGGATCCCGCGCATCATGGCTGCCTTCGGATTACGTGCCAAATCGTTCCTGGCCCTGGTACTGGCCTGCCTGCTGGCTCTGGTGCCGGCCCTGCTTATCGGCGGCCAGATACTCAAAGGTATTCACCAGCACTTTGGCGAGGCCTATGCACGCAACGCCACCCAGCTCAACCGTGAGCGGATCTTTGCCCCGATTTCCCGCGAACTGGCTCTGTCCCTGCGCTTCGCCAATTCCGAAGTCACCCGCCAGTGGCTGCTCGACGAGCACGACCCGGACAAGCACAGCCTGTTTTTCCGCGAAGCCGAAGGCTATCGCCAGGCCTTCCGCGACCACGCCTATTTCATCGTCAACACCAATAGCCTGGACTACTACTTCAACGGCGGCGACCAAAGCTTCAGCGATCAGCCCCGCTACCGCATGAGCCCGGACAATCCCGATGATCGCTGGTTCTTCGGCACCCTGGAGTCAACCAGCGACTACAACATCAACGTCGACAGCAATCCGCAGATGAATACCACCCGGGTCTGGCTCAACATGCTGATCCGCAATGACCACAAAATCATCGGCATTGCCGGCTCGGGCATTGATCTGTCGAACTTCATTAGCGATTTCATCGCCAGCGAGCTGGCCGGGGTCAGCCCAATGATCCTCGACCGCCACGGCGCCATTCAGGCTCACCAGAATCCCGAGCTGATCGCCCTCAACTCCGGTGCCGACGGCGCGGCCCAACCCGAATCGCTGGTCTTCAGCCTGCTGGGCAGCGCCGACCAGGCCGAGAGCCTGCGCCAGGCCATGCAACAGGCCGAACAGCAGCCCGACCAGGTCCAGACCCTGCGTCTGCAACTGCAGGGCCGTGAACAGTTGCTGGCGCTGGGCTTTATCCCGGAGCTGGGCTGGCATGTGGTCAACGCCGTCGACCTCAATACCGCCGAGGTAATCAACCGTCAGTGGCTGTGGCCGCTGGTAATCGGCCTGGCCGGCCTGATCCTGGCACTGGTACTGCTGTTCGCGCTGGGCACCGAACGCCTGCTGCTGCGACCATTGCGCCAGCTCCGGCAAAGCGCCCAGGCACTGGCCGCCGGCAACTACGATGTACGTCTGCCCAAGGCCCGCAATGATGAAATCGGCGAACTCAGCAGCGCCTTTGGCAGCATGGCCGCGCGGGTTCGGGAAAATACCCAGCAACTGGAAAGCCGGGTTCAGGAGCGCACCCGCGAGCTGGAAGAAGCCAACCGCGACATGGCTAATGCCCACAAGAAAATTGGCGACTCAATCGACTACGCCAGCCTGATCCAGCGGGCGATTCTGCCCAATCGCGAACTGATCAATACCTTGGGTGATCGCCACGCGGTGCTGTGGCGCCCACGCGACGTAGTCGGCGGCGACTTCTACATCTTCCGTAACCTGGGTCAGCACTACCTGCTGGGCGTAGTCGACTGCGCCGGCCATGGCGTACCCGGCGCACTGATGACCATGCTGGCCCACGCTGCGCTGGATCAGGCAATCAGCGACTGTGGCCCACAGGACCCGGCCGCAGTCTTGCAGCGCACCGATCAGATCGTGCGCAACATGCTGGGCGACACCCCTGAATTCAGCTCACTGGCGACCAATATGGACGTCGGACTAGCCTTCGTTGACATTGATCAACGCAAAGTCACCTTTGCCGGTGCCAAAATCGCCCTGTATTTCAGTGATGGCAATCGGGTCGAACACCTACCCGGAGGGCGGCGGGCGCTGGTCGACAAGCGTCAGGGCCAGTACCACAACACTGAAACGGAACTGCTCAGTGGCCGTACCTTTTATCTGTGCACCGACGGCTTCCTGGACCAGGCCGGCGGCGAGCTTGGCTTTGGCTTCGGCAACAGTAGATTTGCAGAGATGCTGCGCGAGCACGCCTGCCTGCCACTGGAGCAGCAAAGCGCCGCTTTCAGCGCAACCCTGGCCGCTTACCAGGGCAGCTACCCACAGAGAGATGACATCACCATGCTATGCTTCCGCTTTGATTGAACCGTGGGTTCATGTTACAAGGCGTTGCACGGTGGTTATTGTTTGACCCAGCAGGAGCTTCCATGTCCATGATAGACCTGTTCGCCATGCGCGACACCTTCAACCGCCAGCAGATCATGCTCTGCTTCAACGGGCCTATTTCCCGCAGCCTGATCGAGGAAATCGGCAACGCCCTGCGCAACTATCTGGCCGCTGACCATGCTCACCCCTCGGCGGCTATGGACGTATTCGCCGTGTATATCGAAATGACCCAGAACATCCGTCACTACACCCGCGACCGCGGCTGGAGCGAGCAGGACTCCAGCGCCACCGTGGTTGTCTCGCGCGACGACAACGGCCATTACGTGGTGTCCTCCGGCAACCTGATCGAGGCCGCTGATGGCGAGGTTCTGGTCAGCAGCATCGAAGCGCTTGGCCAGCTCGACAAGGTTCAACTCAAGGCCGCCTACAAGGAGCAGTTGCGCCGCCCGCGGGATGCCGAAGTAAGCAGCGGTGCCGGCCTGGGTCTGATCGACATCGCCCGCAAATCCAGCGAACCGCTAAAGGCAGTGCTGCAACCGGCCGATAACGGCAAAGCCTTTTTCAGCCTGCGGGCCGTCATCTGAATATCCGAGAACCAACCCCCATGACCGATATCACGATTGCCGGGACTCAATCCACCCCGGACATCCGCACCGAATGGAGCACCGGCCGACTGTTCATGCAAGGCGACTCCTACCCGGAAAACTCCTACGAACTGTTCAACCAGATCTTCGAGTGGATCGAACGCTTTCTGGCCGAGGGCGGACGCCCGCTAAGCCTGGAACTGAACCTGCTGTACCTCAACACCAGCAGCATCAAGGCGATGATGGACATCTTCGACCTGCTCGAAGCGGCCCATCAGGAACACAAGCCCGTAGCCGTCAATTGGTACTATGACCAGCGTAACGAACGGGTCGCCGAGCTGGCTGAGGAGTTCAAGGAAGACTGCAGCTTCCCGTTCGAGATCATTCCCAGCCCGCAGGCCTGAAGCCATGGTCCAGACCAAGCCACCGCCACTCGAAACCCGGATCAGCCAGTTGCTGGCCGATCCCGAGCACCAGGACACCGCGCTGCATCAAACGCTCGGTGAACTGTGGGAGGCTCATCAGGAACTGGTGCGCCGGCTGGAACGAATTGCCCGGATCTCCGATGCCTACCAGAGCCTGGCCAGGCAAAAGGAGCAGAGCCTGGCCGAACGGGTCAACAAACAGCTGCGGCAACTGGAAAAGGTCGCGCGCATCTCCGACCGCTACCAGCAGATGATGCGCGATCTGAATCTGGCCCTGCAGGAGGCCTCGACCCACGACGCCCTGACCGGGCTGCCCAACCGCCGACTGCTGGTCGAACGGCTCAAGGAAGAAAGCGAACGCTTTCGCCGCTATGCCCGACCGTTCAGCGTCGCCATGATCGATATCGACCACTTCAAGCTGATCAACGACCACTTCGGCCATGAAATCGGCGACAACGTGCTGGTTGAGGTTGCCCGGGTTCTGGACGCCGAGATTCGCGAACATGACCTGTGCGGGCGCTGGGGCGGAGAAGAGTTCTTGGTGCTGCTGCCGGAAACCGATCAAGGCACCGCCAGCCAGGTACTCGAGCGGCTGCGCCAGGCCGTTGAACGGCTGACCGTGCGGGTCAATACCGCATCGGTGTCGGTCACCATCAGCGTCGGCCTGGCCGAACACCTGGCCGGCAACAGTTACTCGGACACCATCAATCGCGCTGACGGCGCCCTGCTGGCAGCCAAGCGCAGCGGCCGCAATCGCGCCAGCTCAGCCGTCACCGAAGACGCTTTGTAAGCCCCGGCGCATCTCAGCGCCGGCGATCGTCCTCTTCGACACTCAGGGTAAACTCGCTGGTGTCCTGCATCAGATGCTTGCCATCGGTTTCCGAACCCAGCTTGATCATCAGCCGCAGGTCGTTGGCCGAGTCGGCATGCAACAACGCATCCTCATAGGTGATCTCACCAGCACTGTAGAGCTTGTACAGCGCCTGATCGAAGGTCTGCATGCCCAACTCGTTGGAGCGCGCCATCAGCGGCTTGAGTTCGTGCACCTCACCCTTGCGGATGATATCGGCTGCCAGCGGGGTGTTGAGCAACACTTCAATGGCCGCACGCCGACCCTTGCCATCCGGCGTGGGAATCAGTTGCTGGGCAACGATAGCCTTGAGGTTGAGTGACAAGTCCATCCACACCTGCTGGTGCATCTCGGTGGGGAAGAAGTGAATGATCCGATCCAGCGCCTGGTTGGCGTTGTTGGCGTGCAGGGTTGCCAGACACAGGTGACCGGTCTCGGCAAAGGCCACCGCATGCTCCATGGTTTCCTTGCTGCGCACCTCACCAATCAGAATCACATCCGGGGCCTGACGCAGGGTGTTCTTCAGCGCCACCTCGAACGAGTCGGTATCGATACCGACCTCGCGCTGAGTGACGATGCAGTTCTGATGCTGGTGAATGAATTCGATCGGGTCTTCGACCGTGATGATGTGGCCACTGGAGTTCTTGTTGCGATACCCGATCATCGACGCCAGCGAGGTGGACTTACCGGTACCGGTGGCGCCAACGAAGATCACCAGTCCACGCTTGGTCATCGCCAGTTTCTTGAGGATCTCCGGCAGCCGCAACTCCTCGATGGTCGGGATATTGACCTCGATCCGCCGCAGCACCATGCCGACCAGATTGCGCTGATAAAAAGCGCTGACCCGAAAGCGCCCAATGCCCCGGGCGCTGATGGCGAAATTGCATTCGCGCTTTTCGGCGAACTCGCGGCGCTGGGCTTCGGTCATCACCCCGAGTACGGTTTCCCGGGTCTGCTCGGGCGACAACGGAGTCTTGGTAACCGGCAGGATCTTGCCGTTCACCTTCATGCTCGGCGACACGCCAGCGGTAATGAACAGGTCGGACGCACCCTTTTCGACCATCAGGCGCAGCAGCTTCTCAAACTCCATGACTTCCCTCGTTCAATGGGCCAGTGCCAATGCCCCGGCGACCTGTAAGCGGCATCCTTAGATGCCTTCTGCGATCTTGGCCTTCTCGCGGGCCGATTCCTTGGTAACCAGTCCTTTGGCGACCAGCCCCTTCAGACACATGTCCAGGGTCTGCATGCCGATATTGCCGCCGGTCTGGATCGCCGAATACATCTGCGCCACCTTGTCCTCGCGGATCAGGTTACGGATCGCCGGCGTGCCAATCATGATCTCGTGGGCTGCCACCCGGCCACCGCCGATCTTCTTGAGCAGGGTCTGGGAAATCACCGCCTGCAGCGACTCGGACAGCATCGAGCGAACCATGGCCTTCTCTTCGCCGGGGAACACATCAACCACCCGGTCGATAGTCTTGGCTGCGCTGGTGGTGTGCAGCGTGCCGAATACCAGGTGACCGGTTTCGGCAGCGGTCAGCGCCAGGCGAATGGTTTCCAGGTCACGCATCTCACCAACCAGAATGATGTCCGGATCTTCACGCAGAGCCGAGCGCAGAGCTTCGGCGAACCCCAGGGTATCGCGGTGCACCTCACGCTGATTGACCAGGCACTTCTTGGATTCGTGAACGAATTCGATCGGATCTTCGATGGTCAGAATATGCTGGTACTTGGTGACGTTCAGATAATCGAGCATCGCCGCCAGGGTGGTCGACTTACCCGAGCCGGTCGGCCCGGTCACCAGCACCAGGCCACGCGGCACATCGGCAATCTTGCGAAACACTTCGCCCATGCCCAGTTCTTCCATGGTCAGTACCTTGGAAGGAATGGTCCGGAACACCGCCCCGGCGCCCCGGTTCTGGTTGAAGGCGTTGACCCGGAAACGCGCGACCCCGGGCACTTCGAAAGAGAAGTCAGTCTCAAGGAACTCTTCATAGTCCTTGCGCTGCTTGTCGTTCATGATGTCGTAGATCAGCGCATGAACCTGCTTGTGCTCCATGGCCGGCACATTGATGCGGCGGACGTCACCATCAACCCGGATCATCGGCGGCAATCCAGCCGACAAGTGCAAGTCCGACGCGCCCTGCTTGGCGCTGAAGGCTAACAGTTCGGTAATGTCCATAGGGTTCCCCATTGCATCCTGCAAGCATGTAGAATGCCGACAGGCCCTTATTTTTGATTTGGCAGGTAATAAACGTCCGTAATGTCCACGATAGCAAAGAATATTGCAAACGTACGTGAACGCATTCACCGTGCGGCAAAAAGTGTCGAACGCGACCCGGCCGGGGTGACCCTGATCGCGGTCAGCAAGACCCGCCCGGCCAGTGACATTCGCGAGGCCTGGGCCGCCGGCATTCACGACGTAGGCGAGAACTACCTGCAGGAAGCTCTGGACAAGATCGAGGCGCTGGCCGACCTGCCACTGACCTGGCACTTCATCGGCCCGATCCAGTCGAACAAGACCCGCGCCATTGCCGAGCACTTCGACTGGGTACACAGCGTCGACCGGCTGAAGATCGCCAAACGCCTGTCCGAGCAACGCCCCTCAGAGCGTGGCCCGCTGAATATCTGCCTGCAGGTCAATATCAGTGGCGAGGACAGCAAGTCCGGCGTCGCGCTGGCCGACTTGCCGGCTCTGGCCGCCGCCGTTGCCGAGCTGCCCAACCTGCGTCTGCGCGGGCTGATGGCGATTCCGGCGCCAGCCGAGGACAGTGCCGCCCGGCGTGCCCCGCTACAGGCTCTGCGCCAGGCGCTGCAAGCGCTACCGCTGCCCCTGGATACCCTGTCGATGGGCATGACCGACGACCTGACCGAAGCGGTTCAGGAGGGGGCGACCCAGGTCCGGATTGGCACGGCCCTGTTCGGGGCCCGCGACTACTCCCATTCACCTCACGTGCAAGGATAACTCCATGAGCGCTCCGACCATCGGATTCATCGGCGCCGGCAACATGGCCACCAGCCTGATCGGCGGCATGCTGCAACAGAACTTCAAGCCAGCCCGGATCATGGCCAGCGACCGCACCGCCGAGCAGTGCGACAAGCTGGCTCGCCAGTTCGGCATCCGCGCCACCACCGACAACGCCGAGCTGGCCCGCGAGTGTGATGTGCTGGTGCTGGCGGTCAAGCCGCAGGTCATGCAGCAGGTCTGCCGTGCCCTGCCGGCCGAACGCAAGCCCGGTCAGCTGGTGATCTCGATTGCCGCCGGCATCAGCTGCGCCAGTCTGGCCGAATGGCTGGGCGACGGTCCGCTGGTACGCTGCATGCCCAACACCCCGTCACTGCGCCGCCAGGGGGTCAGCGGCCTGTACGCCAATGCTCTGGTCAGTGACACGCAAAAGCAACAGACCGAAGATATCCTCAATGCCGTGGGCATCAGCCTGTGGCTGGAGCAGGAAAGCCAGATCGATGCCGTCACCGCGGTATCCGGCAGTGGCCCGGCCTATTTCTTCTATCTGATGGAAGCGATGATCGCCGCCGGCCAGCAGCTTGGCCTGCCACGCGAAACCGCCGAACGCCTGACCCTGTTCACCGCCCTGGGTGCCGCCGACATGGCCGTGCACAGCGATGTCGATGTGGCCGAACTGCGCCGCCGGGTCACCTCGCCGGGCGGCACCACCGAACAGGCCATCAACAGCTTTGCCGCCGACGGCCTGCCGGCCATGGTCGAACGGGCCATGCAGGCCTGTGCCCGACGCGCCGACGAACTGTCCAAAGAACTCGCCTAAGGAGCTTTCATGAACGGACTGAACATGGCCGCCATTTATCTGGTCCAGACCCTCGGCAGCCTCTACCTGCTGGTCGTACTGCTGCGCTTCATCCTGCAACTGGTGCGTGCCGACTTCTATAATCCGCTGTCGCAGTTCATCGTCCGCGCCACCGCCCCGCTGCTGACCCCGATGCGCAAGGCCATCCCCGGCTTTGCCGGCATCGACTTCGCCTCGCTGGTACTGGCCGTGCTGGTGCAACTGGTGCTGATCGGCCTGATCATCAAGCTGATGGGCGCCGCCCTGCCAGGCGTACTGCAGATGCTGGCCTGGTCGCTGGTGGGCGTAACGGCACTGTTCATCAAGATCTTCTTCTTCGCCCTGATCGCCAGCGTGATCCTGTCCTGGGTCGCCCAGGGCAGCCATAACCCGGCGGTAATTCTGGTGCACCAGATCTGCGAGCCGATCCTGGCACCAATCCGCAAAATCATCCCTTCGCTTGGCGGCCTGGACCTGTCACCGATCTTCGGCTTCATCGCTCTGCGTCTGGTCGATATGCTGGTGGTCACCAATCTGGCAATCGCCACTGGCATGCCACGCGGCCTGACCCTGGCCTTGTAAGGCACTATCGCTCCATCGTCATTGCGAGCCGCAGACCCATGGTCCTCGCAATGACGGTAGCGCAGCGCACAGGAACTGAGCCATGCCGTTCTACCACTGGCGCGACAACGACCTGATCCTCGACTGTCACCTGCAACCCGGAGCCAAACAGCCCGGGTTTGCCGGGCTGCATGGCGAGCGGCTGAAGATCCGCATCAGCGCCCCGCCAGTGGACGGCAAGGCCAACGCCATGCTGATCGAGTTTCTGGCCCGGGCCTTCGCCGTACCCCGGCAACAGGTCAGCCTGCTCAGCGGCCAGCAAAGCCGCCAGAAACGGGTATTGATCGTCGCCCCGCAGCAGTTGCCTTCAGAACTGGCGATCAGCCACAGCTAATATTGCGTCCGCCTGTGCGCCTCTTTAGACTGGCGCCTCTACCGTTGGTCGCCTGCCACTCTCAGCGAGCAACTCACACAGGAACAGGTTCCCGATGTCCAGATTTCCCGCCGACTCCGTTGGCCTGGTGACGCCCCAGCGCCAGGCCTTCACCGAGCCCCTGCCGCTGGCTTGCGGCAAGGCGCTGGCGCAGTACGAACTGGTATATGAAACCTACGGCAGCCTGAACAGCGCCGCTGACAACGCCGTGCTGATCTGCCACGCGCTGTCGGGCCATCACCACGCTGCCGGCTATCACAGCATCGAAGAGCGCAAGCCCGGCTGGTGGGATGCCTGCATTGGTCCGGGCAAAGCCATCGACACCAACCGCTTCTTCGTTGTCAGCCTCAACAACCTGGGCGGCTGTCACGGCTCGACCGGCCCGTCCAGCATCGACCCGGCCACCGGCAAGGCCTACGGCGCAAGCTTTCCGGTCATGACCGTGGAAGACTGGGTCAACAGTCAGGCCCGCCTGGCCGATGTGCTGGGCATTGGCCAGTGGGCCGCCGTGGTCGGCGGCAGTCTTGGCGGCATGCAGGCGTTGCAGTGGGCGATCAGCTATCCCGAGCGGCTGCGCCACTGCGTGGCGATCGCCACCGCGCCCAAACTGTCGGCCCAGAACATCGCCTTCAATGAAGTAGCGCGCCAGGCAATCATCACCGACCCGGACTTTCACAACGGCGATTACGCCGCCTTTGGGGTGATTCCCAAGCGCGGCCTGATGCTGGCGCGCATGGTCGGTCATATCACCTACCTGTCGGACGACTCGATGGGTGAGAAATTCGGCCGTGAACTGCGCAACGACCAGCTCAACTACGACTTCAACAGCGTTGAATTTCAGGTCGAGAGCTATCTGCGCTATCAGGGTCAGGAGTTTTCCGGACGCTTTGACGCCAACACCTACCTGCTGATGACCAAGGCGCTGGACTACTTCGACCCGGCCGCAGCCCACGCTGGCAACCTGGCGAAAACCTTCGAGCAACTGCAGGCCCAGTGTCTGATCATGTCGTTCACCACCGACTGGCGCTTTTCGCCAGCCCGCTCGCGGGAGATCGTCGACGCCCTGCTGGCCGCGCGCAAGCCGGTCAGCTATCTGGAAATCGAAGCAGCTCAGGGTCATGACGCCTTCCTGCTGCCGATTCCACGCTACATCGACGCCTTCAGCAGCTACATGAACCGTATCGAGGTAAGCCCATGAGCCTGCGCGCCGACCTGGAAATCATCCAGCAATGGATCAAGCCGGCCAGCCGGGTACTCGACCTTGGCTGTGGTGACGGCGAACTGCTGCACTACCTGAACCAGCACAAGCAGGTCCAGGGCTATGGCCTGGAGATCGATCCGGACAAGATCGCCCACTGCGTGCGCCAGGGCGTCAGCGTGATCGAGCAGAACATGGACAAGAGCCTGGACAACTTCGCTGACAACAGCTTCGACAGCGTGGTCATGACCCAGGCCCTGCAGGCCGTGCACTACCCCGACCGGGTGCTGGAAGACATGCTGCGTATCGGCCGCGAGGCGATCCTGACCTTCCCCAACTTCGCCCACTGGCGCTGCCGCCTGTACCTGGGACTCAAGGGACGCATGCCGGTTTCCGAGTTCATGCCCTACACTTGGTATAACACACCCAACATCCACTTCTGCACCTTCAAGGACTTTGAAGACCTGTGCCGTCAGCGCTCGATCAAGGTGCTTGATCGTCTGGTGGTTGACCAGACCCACCGGAGCCGCTGGTTCAGCGGGTTGTGGCCAAACCTGTTGGGTGAAGTCGCGATCTACCGGGTTACCCGTTAAGCAAGGAGTATGGCCATGTTACGCACCCTCATCTGCGCTTTTTTACTGAGCCTCTCATCCCTGAGCTGGGCCCAGAGCCAGCAGGTTGGTGACCTGACGGTCTACCACAACACCTTCAACAGCAGCTATCTGCAGCCGGAAATCGCGCGCAGTGCCGGGCTGGTTCGCGGCCGTACCCACGGGGTGGTCAATATCGCCGTGCAACGCAATGGCGAGCCGGTCGACGCCCGGATCAGCGGCACCGTGACCAACCTGATTCAGCAGATCACCCCGCTGAACTTCATCCGCATCCAGGAAGGCGACGCGGTCTACTTCGTCGCCAACTACACCGCCGCCCAGCGCGGCCTGTTGCGCTTTGAAGTCCAGGTGCAGGCCGACGACAACTCCCCGGTGCATAGCGTGCGCTTCCAGCAGGATTTCCACCCCGATGACTGATGTACTGCCCCTGACCCGACTAGTGCTGGCCAGCAACAACGCCGGCAAGCTGAAAGAACTGCAGGCCATGCTCGGCAGCCAGATAGAAGTGCTGCCACAAAAGCAGTTCACCGATCAGGAAGCCGATGAGATCGGCCTGAGCTTCGTCGAAAACGCCATTCTCAAGGCCCGCCACGCCGCCCGCGCCTCCGGTCTGCCGGCGCTGGCCGACGACTCCGGGCTGGCGGTCGACGCCCTGGGCGGCGCACCGGGTATCTACTCGGCCCGCTATGCCGATGGCGCCGGTGATGCCGCCAACAACCGCAAACTGCTGGCCGCGCTCGACGGCCTGCCCGATGAGCAGCGTGGCGCCCAGTTCATCTGCGCCCTGGCGCTGGTCCGGCATGCCGACGACCCGCTGCCGATCCTCTGCGAAGGCCAGTGGCGCGGGCGTATCCTGCACGCCCCGCGCGGCGATCAGGGTTTTGGTTACGACCCGCTGTTCTGGGTACCGGAAACCGAATGCAGCAGCGCCGAACTGCCGGCAGAACAGAAAAACCGGCTCAGCCACCGGGCCCGGGCCATGGTTCTGCTGCGCCAGCGGCTGGGGCTGGCGTGACGCCGCCGCTGGCGGCGTACGTACACATTCCCTGGTGCGTGCGCAAATGTCCCTACTGCGACTTCAACTCGCATGCCGCCGACGCCAGCCTGCCGGAAGCCGAATACATCGACGCACTGATCGCCGACCTGGATCAGGAACTGGAGGCCGTTCAGGGCCGTGAACTGGTTTCAATCTTCTTCGGCGGTGGCACCCCCAGCCTGTTCTCGGCCGCCAGCCTGGAGCGGCTGCTCAACGCCATGAGCACCCGGTTGCGGTTTGCCAGCGACATCGAAATCACCCTGGAAGCCAACCCCGGCACCTTCGAGCAGGCCAAGTTCGCGGGCTATCGCAGCGCCGGGATCAATCGCCTGTCGATCGGCATTCAGAGCTTCAACCCCGAACACCTCAAGGCACTGGGCCGGATTCATGACCACCGTGAAGCCCTGGCCGCAGTCGACATGGCCCGCCGGGCCGGGTTCGACAACCTCAACCTGGACCTGATGCACGGCCTGCCCGATCAGAGCCTGGAGCAGGCCCTGGCTGACATCGACCAGGCCATCGCCCTCGGCCCTGAACACTTGTCCTGGTACCAGTTGACCCTGGAACCCAACACCGTGTTCTACAGCCAGCCGCCGCAGCTACCGGAGGACGACATCCTCTGGGACATCCAGGAAGCCGGCCAGGCCAGGCTGGCCGAACACGGCTACGTCCAGTACGAGGTCTCCGCCTACGCCCGCGCCCAGCGCCGCGCCCGGCACAACCTCAATTACTGGCAGTATGGCGACTTTATTGGCATCGGCGCCGGCGCCCACGGCAAGCAGACTCACCCTGACGGGCGGATCGAACGCTACTGGAAAACCCGCCTGCCCAAGGACTACCTCAACCCGGACAAAAGCTTCCGCGCCGGACATCGTTTGCTCGAGCCCGACGAACTGCCCTTCGACTTTCTGATGAACGCCCTGCGCCTGGTCGACGGCGTGCCCAGCGCCTGGTACAGCGAACGCACCGGCCAGACCCTGGACAGCATCGCCAACCAGCTTGACGACGCCGTGATTCGCGGCCTGCTGCAACCCTGGCAACAGCAACTCTGCACCACCGAGCGCGGCCGCCTGTTCCTCAACGACCTGCTGCAACGGTTTCTCTGAGACACCCCACGCCCCAGCATCGGCATTGCAAGCACGGCAATCCACAGCAGCATCGCTCAAACCTGGATTGCCACGGGCCTGCGGCCCTCGCAATGACGACAAAAAACAACCACCGCCTCACGTCACCCACGCACCACCTCGTCATTGCGAGAAGCAGGGGCTGACGCGGCAATCCACAGCGCCACCGCTCACACCTGGATTGCCACGGGCCTGCGGCCCTCGCAATGACGGCCAAAACAACCACCGCCTCACGTCACCCACGCACCACCTCGTCATTGCGAGGAGCAGGGGTCGGCCGTGACAAAACAATCGCCACCACGCCCTACCCCGTCATTGCGAGTCGCGCAGCGACGCGGCAATCCAGCGGCCCTGACCGTTACATAGCCCACCATTCACAACATCCAGCATTGGCTGTAGCGCTTGCAGCCATGGCCCAGGACTCATACAGTTGAGCCAAATGTCTCAGTACAGCCGAGGTCCCCATGACACCGTTCAGCTTTGCCACCACCGCCCAGATTCTCTGCGAATCCGGTTCGGCCAGCCGTCTGGCCGAGTTGTGCCGTGAACGCAATGCCCAGCGGATTCTGATCGTCACCGACCCAGGCATTACCCAGCACGGCCTGCTCGATGGCGTACTGCCTGGCTTCACCCAGGCCGGGCTGAGCGTTGAAGTCTTCGATCAGGTGGTCGCCGATCCGCCAGAAGCCGTGGTACTGGCCGCCGTCGCACAGGCCAAGGCCCTGCGCGCCGAGCTGATCATCGGCTTTGGTGGCGGCAGCTCGATGGACGTGGCCAAGCTGATCGCCCTGCTGGCTCACCCCGACTGCCAGCAGCAACTGGCTGATATCTACGGGGTCGGCAACGCTAAAGGTCAGCGTCTGCCGCTGATCCAGGTCCCGACCACCGCCGGTACCGGCTCGGAAGTCACCCAGATCGCCATCATCACCACCGGAGAAACCACCAAGATGGGTGTGGTTTCACCGATTCTGCTGCCGGATCTGGCCGTACTGGACGCCGAGCTGACCCTGGGCCTGCCGCCGGCAGTCACCGCCGCCACCGGCATTGATGCCATGGTCCACGCCATCGAAGCCTACACCAGCAAACTGAAAAAGAACCCGCTGTCGGACATGCTCGCCCGCGAAGCCCTGCGCCTGCTGGCCGCCAACCTCGACCAAGCGGTGCACAACGGCAGCAACCGCGAAGCGCGTCAGGCCATGCTGCTCGGTGCCCTGCTCGCCGGCCAGGCCTTCGCCAACGCCCCGGTCGCTGCCGTCCATGCCCTGGCCTATCCGCTGGGCGGGCATTTCCATATTCCTCATGGCCTGTCCAACGCCCTGGTACTGCCCAGCGTGATTGCCTTCAACGCCCCGGCCGCCCAGAACCTGTACGCCGAACTGGCACCACTGCTGGTGCCCGATCTCAAACCCGGCAGCGCTGCCAGCCAGACCGAGCAACTGGTCAACGCCCTGAGCGAGCTCAGCCCACGCTGCAACCTGCCCAGCCGTCTGCGTGATGCCGGCGTGCCCGAGTCCAGCCTGGAGATGCTGGCCCGCGACGCCATGCTGCAGCAGCGCCTGCTGATCAACAACCCGCGTGAAGTCAGCGAGGCCGACGCCCTGGCCATCTACCGGCAGGCCTATTGAAGAGCATGAACATGAACAGCAAGCCCCAGCGCCACGACTACCCTTACCTGCACCCGATCACCACCCGCTGGCACGACAACGACATCTACGGTCACGTCAACAACGTCACCTACTACAGCTACTTCGACAGCGCGGTGAACAGCTGGCTGATCGAACAGGGCGGGCTGGATATTCACCACGGCGAGCAGGTCGCCTTCGTGGTCAGCTCCGGGTGCGACTACTTCGCTCCCATCGCCTTTCCTGAGCGGATCGCCGTGGGCGTGCGGGTTGCCAAACTGGGCAACAGCTCAGTGCAGTACGAGTTGGGGATTTTCAAGGAAGGCCAGGCCGAAGCCTGCGCCGCCGGACGCTTTGTCCACGTCTTCGTCGACCGCGCCAGCAACCAGTCCTGCCCGATCCCGCCCGGGCCACGGGCAGCGCTGGAGCGCTTGCAAAACTAAGCCTCATTGGCTCCAAATACCCGTACCTGACCGGCTCCGCAGCACGTCGGCAGGTCGCGGTGAAATTGTTACGCCCGAATACTTCTCCAACTAAACATTCGACCAATACCTGCCCATCCCGCATGAACCCTGAGCCCAGGCTTGATGATAGATAAAAGCTATCAGGACGGTTCCAAAATCCTACTTGCGACAATGCTGTCACATGCTAGAACTTAAGCACCAAGGTTGAAAATTCTGGTCTGAGCGATACCACATTTCAAACCTGGAACAGCAGCAACCAGATGCTCGAATTTGCCGCATCTGGCCAACTATTCAAAGGCCTATTCCGAACGCCTTGTCTACACCTGATGGAACTGGAGATGAACATGAGCGACAACAACAAGGGCAAGTGCCCGGTAGTACATGGTGGCAATACCGCCACGGGTAACGCCAATATGGATTGGTGGCCCAAGAGCCTCAACCTGGACATCCTGCATCAGCACGACCGCAAGACCAACCCGCTGGGCGAAGACTTCAACTATGTAGAAGAATTCAAGAAACTTGACCTCGAAGCCGTCAAAAACGATCTCAAAGCCCTCATGACCGACAGCCAGGACTGGTGGCCGGCTGACTGGGGCCACTACGGCGGCCTGATGATTCGTATGGCCTGGCACGCTGCGGGTACCTACCGCATCGCTGATGGTCGTGGCGGCGCCGGCACCGGCAACCAACGCTTCGCCCCGATCAACTCCTGGCCAGATAACGCCAACCTGGATAAAGCCCGCCGCCTGCTTTGGCCGATCAAGAAAAAGTACGGCAACAAACTGTCCTGGGCAGACCTGATCATTCTCGCCGGCAACATGGCCTATGAGTCCATGGGCTTCAAAACCTTCGGCTTTGCCGGTGGCCGGGAAGACATCTGGCATCCGGAAAAAGACACCTACTGGGGCTCCGAGAAAGAGTGGCTGGCCCCCACAGGCAGCGAAGGAAGCCGTTACTCCGGTGAGCGCGATCTGGAAAACCCGCTGGCTGCGGTAATGATGGGCCTGATCTACGTCAACCCGGAAGGGGTCGACGGCAAACCCGACCCGCTGAAAACCGCCCATGACGTGCGCATCACCTTCCAGCGTATGGCGATGAACGACGAAGAAACCGTTGCCCTGACTGCCGGTGGTCACACTGTTGGTAAGTGTCACGGTAATGGTGACGCCGCCAACCTCGGCCCGGAGCCGGAAGCGGCAGGACTGGAAGAGCAAGGCCTGGGCTGGGTCAATCACAAAACCCGCGGCGTGGGTCGTGACGCCGTCACCAGCGGCCTAGAAGGTGCATGGACAACCAACCCGACCCAGTGGGATCACGGTTACTTCCATTTGCTGCTCAACTACGACTGGGAGCTGAAAAAGAGCCCGGCTGGCGCCTGGCAGTGGGAACCGATCAACATCAAGGAAGAGGACAAACCGGTTGATGTTGAAGACCCGTCCATTCGCCACAATCCGATCATGACCGATGCCGACATGGCCATGAAGATGGACCCGGAATACCGCAAAATTTCCGAGCGTTTTCACAAGGACCCGGCCTACTTTGATGAAGTCTTTGCCCGCGCCTGGTTCAAGCTGACCCACCGCGACCTGGGGCCAAAGAGCCGCTACCAGGGCCCGGACGTTCCGGCTGAAGACCTGATCTGGCAGGATCCGGTACCCAAGGTTGACTACAGCCTCAGCGACAGCGAAATTGCCGACCTCAAGGCGAAGATTCTCGCCACCGGCCTGAGCGTGTCTGAGCTGGTCAGCACCGCCTGGGACAGCGCCCGAACCTTCCGGGGTTCCGACTACCGTGGTGGCGCCAATGGAGCACGTATCCGTCTGGCTCCGCAAAAGGACTGGGAAGGCAACGAGCCCGCACGACTGCAAAAGGTACTCAAAGTACTGGAAGACCTGCAGGCTGGCCTGAGCAAGAAAGTCAGCCTGGCTGACCTGATCGTTCTGGCCGGTACCGCCGCAGTCGAGAAGGCCGCCAAGGACGCAGGTGTCGACATCAGCGTGCCCTTCGCTCCCGGTCGTGGCGATGCTACCCAAGAGATGACCGACGTCGAGTCCTTCGAAGTGCTGGAGCCTCTGCATGACGGCTTCCGCAACTGGGTTAAAAAGGACTATGTGGTCACACCGGAAGAAATGCTGCTTGATCGAGCCCAATTGATGGGACTGACAGCCCCTGAAATGACAGCTCTGATCGGTGGCATGCGCATGCTCGGCACCAACCATGGCGGCACCAAACATGGTGTCTTCACCGACCGTGAAGGCGTGCTGAGCAATGACTTCTTCGTCAACCTGACTGACATGTCGTACAACTGGAAGCCTGCCGGCACCAACCTGTACGAGATTGTTGAGCGCAAGAGCGGTAAGGTGAAATGGACCGCCACCCGGGTCGACCTGGTGTTTGGCTCCAACTCAATCCTGCGGTCCTATGCCGAGGTGTATGCCCAAGACGACAACCGCGAGAAGTTTGTTCGTGACTTCGTCAACGCCTGGGTCAAGGTGATGAACGCCGATCGTTTTGATCTGGCCTGATCACCGGTAATAGCGTAATACGCAACGGGCGCTGCCTCATGCAGCGCCCGTTGTCGTTTCAACCCAGCACGCCCGGCAGCCGACCGGGTGTGAACAGCTCAATCCAGTAGCCATCCGGGTCCTTGATAAAGGCAATCTCCTTCATCTTGCCGTCCTGCGGGCGCTTGACGAAGTTCACGCCCAAGGCCTCGAAACGGGCACAAGCCGCATCCAGATCCGGCACGGCAAAGCCGATGTGGCCAAAGCCGCGCGGCTCTTCATTACCATTGTGGTAGGCAAAATCGGCATCGTCTTCGGTGCCCCAGTTATGAGTCAGCTCCAGCATCGCCGGACGGCCAAAGGTCTGCACCAGGCGCTCCTTGGGATCGCTCGACCAGTTGCCCAGCTCGTGGCTGTCGATCGCCGCGAGGAAGAACAGGCTGAACTTCATCTCCGGGAAATCCAGCTTCTTCACCAGAGTCATGCCCATGATCCGGGTATAGAAATCCAGCGTGCGCTCCGGCGACTTGATCCGCAGCATGGTCTGGTTGAACACAAAGCCCTCGGTACCCGGGTCACGGTTCTCGCACAGGCCCGGGGCGGATTCGAAATGACGGCTCATGATGACTCCTGTTTCGGCTCAGTCAGGTAAAGCGGCAGACTACCACCGCCCCACCAAAGCGCAACCCGCCCTGGATTGCCACGGGCCTGCGGCCCTCGCAATGACAGCCAAAACAACCACCAACCTCATGCCACCCCGTCATTGCGAGGAGCAAGGGGGCGACCATCCGCCGACGCGGCAATCCACAGCCAGCCCCGGTCAGCGAAACTTGCGCTCATCCCACCACGGATAAAACGCCGGCCGATCCTTGCTCGGGCTCAGCTTGAACTGTGGAGCACGCTTCTCCAGGAACGACTGCACTCCCTCCTTGGCATCGGCCGACTCACCCATAAAGGCAATCGCCCGCGAATCGACAATGTGGGCCTCCATCGGATGATCGGCCGCCATCATCCGCCACAACAACTGACGGTTCAGCAGCGCCGACATGCCCGAGGTGTTGTCGGCAATCTCACGGGCCAGCGCATAGGCCGCCGGCAGCAGCTCATCCGGCTCGTGCAGGCTGCGCACCAACCCGCCCTTGAGCGCCTCCTCGGCACCAAACACCCGGCCGGTATAGACCCACTCGGCGGCCTGCATCGGGCCGACCAGGCGCGGCAGGAACCAGCTCGAACAGGCCTCCATGGTGATCCCGCGACGGGCAAACACAAAGCCGAACTTGGCATTGGTCGAGGCCAGGCGAATATCCATCGGCAGGGTCATGGTCACGCCGACACCCACCGCCGCACCGTTGAACGCGCCGATCACCGGCTTGGTGCTCTCATAAATGCGCAGCGACACCGTACCGCCGCCGTCACGCAGATCATCGCCCTCGGGCTGGTCCTGGCGCTTGTGGCGGTTGAAGGTATCGCCCCCCTTCTCCAGATCGGCCCCGGCACAAAACGCCTTGCCAGCCCCGGTCATCACAATCACCCGCACCGCATCATCGGCATCGGCGGCATCAAAGGCAGCGATCAGATCACGGCGCATCTGGCCGTTGAAGGCATTCATCCGCTCGGGACGATTCAGGGTCAAGGTCAGGATGCCATCCTGCACCTGGTAATCGAGAGTTTCGTAGGACATTGGACAAGCTCCATTCGGTCAGCACTATTTAGTGTCGGCCAGTGTAGAACTCACCGGTCACAGCCACCAGTTGCCTCACTCAGGCGTATGCACAGGCATAGGTAGGGCGGATGGAGCCCGAGGGAGACGGGAGCATCTGCTCCCGGATTACACCGCGTCATCGACAAGCTGTTTCATTGGCCGGGCACGGGTTGCAAACCAGCACAGGATCGAGCCGATGCAGACCATCAGCGCACCTTGCCAGAACGACAGCGAGAGCGGTGTGCGCAGCAGCATGGCGGCCAAAGCCGCAGACAACACCGGGATGAAATACGACGCGCCAGCGAGGATGGTGACGTTACCGTGCAAGATGCCAACGTTCCAGGCGGCATAACCAAACCCCATCGCCGAGGCAGCCATCAGCAGATAAATCACCGCGTGGAGGCTGAAGTCCATCGTGCCACCGCCACCAGCGACGTATTTGATCCACAACGCCAAAGCCGTCAGCATGAAAAACAGGGTAATGCCGTTCTGACCACCGGCAATGCGCGTGGTCACCGTGCAATACGCCGCCCAGATCACCGCCCCAGTGAAAGCCAGCCCATAACTGAGGGGATTGTCCTGGATATTCGCCACCATCCCGGCAAAATCCAGCCCCTGCTCACCACCCAACACCCAGCAGATGCCGAGCATCGCCAGCAGGAAACCAGGAATGATCAGCAGGCTGGAGTGCTGCTTGTTAAACAGGATGGCCGCCAGGATCGTGAAGGCCGGCCACATGTAATTGACCATGCCTACTTCGATGGCTTGCCGGCTGGTGTTGGCGTAGCCAATGGACAAGGCCAGGCACAGCTCGTAACTAACGAACAGCAAGCTGCCCCAGACGAGATAGCGCCGCGGGAACCGGCTGAGCTTCGGAAAGCCGACCGTGAAGAACAGCATCACCGACGCCACGCTGTAGATCATCGCAGCTCCACCGACTGCCCCAAGACTTTCGCTGACGCCGCGAATCAGACCGACTATCGAGCTCCACAGCACAATTGCGATAAGCCCGATGAGTGTTGCCTTGTTGTGCCTGTTCATACCGCTCTACTTACTGTCCAACTGCTTGATTTAAATGGCAGAACGCACCTCACCCGGCCAAGGCACCCCCCTCTCCAGCCGCGGGCACACCCACTCCACAAACGCCCTCACCCGCGGCGATAGCTGCAAGGCGTGTGGATAGACCAACTGAATCGGGATATCCGCCGGTTCAAACTCGCTGAGCACTCGGACCAGACGACCGTCAGCCAGTTCATCGGCCACCTGGTAATGCATCAAACGGGTAATGCCCACACCCTGTACGCAGGCCTGGTTGGCGGCGCGGATCTGGTTGCAGGCCAGTTTGGGGATGATAGTTTCTGCGCGGTCCTGGCCGTTGTGACGGTAGTGCCAGTGGCGACCTTGGGTGAGCAGCGTGATGCAGGCATGCTCGCGCAATGCTTCCGGCGTGTCGATGGCCGGAGCGCTGCGCAGGTAATCCGGGCTGGCGCAGGTAACCAGGCGGGTAGCGCCGATCTGGCGGGCAACCATGTTGGAATCCGGCAGATGGCCGATGCGTAGCGCCAGATCGAGTCGCTCATCGAGCAGGGGCAGTATCTGGTCGCTGAATGTCAGCTCGACACTGATTTGCTCGTACTCCTTGAGAAAGTCATTCACCAGCGGGGCAAGATAGCGTTGCCCGAACTCCACCGGAGCGGTGATACGCAACAGGCCGCGCACGCTGCCATCGCGCCCATCAAGACGCTGCTCCATGTCGTCGAAGTCCGCCAGGATCCGGCGACTCCAGGCCAGGTACTCTTCGCCTTCGTGGGTCAGGGCCATGCTGCGGGTGGTGCGGTTCAATAAACGGACCCCAAGATGGCGCTCCAGGGCCGCCAGAGAGCGCACCAGCGAGGCAACGGACTGGCCTGTCGCATCGGCGGCGCCACTCAGGCTGCCGCTGTCGACGATCCGCACAAAATTGGCCATTGCCTTGAGCCTGTCCATAGCCACCCCTGGATTTGTGCATGTGTTGCACAGGTCATGTCAGGTGCGCGGCATAGGTGAAATGCCTGCCAGGGTGGACACTACAGCGACTGATGTCACCTGGAGTATCCACACCATGAGCCACCACCACAGCCCCGCTCGCATACTGGCTTACGATCATATCGGAATACGTGTCAGCGACAAGAATCGGGCCATGACTTTTTACCAGGCGCTCGGCTTCGTGGAGAGCATGAGCTTTCCGCAGTTCGAGGCCAACGAAATGCTTAGCCCGGACGGCGTGCGGATCAACCTGATCTTCAATGGCGCGCGCCAGCCCGCCACCCACAACGTTCTGCTGGATGAGCCGGTAAAGCTGCCGGGCATCACCCACCCGGCCTTCATCGTCGATGACCTGTCGGCGCTGCAACGCTGGCTCGATGAAAAGGGCATCGTCATCACCGAAGGACCGCATCACATTGGCCCCCGGCGAATCGCGCTGTTCATCCGCGACCCTGATGGCAATGTTCTGGAATTCAATCAACTGGTAGAGGAACACGCGTAATGAAACTGTACAACCTGGACGCTTCCGGCAACTGCTACAAGGTGCGGCTCTTTGCGGCGCTGGCCAACATCGATCTGGAACTGGCAACGGTAGACATACCTAACGGCGCGCATAAAAAACCGCCGCTGATCAACCTGAACCCGCTGGGGCAGGTGCCTGTGCTGCAAGACGGCAAGCTGGCCCTGCGCGATTCACAGGCCATCCTGGTGTATCTGGCAGGCAGCTACGGCGGGCTGGCCTGGTGGCCGGCTCACCCGCAGGGTCAGGGCGAGATTGTGCAGTGGCTGTCATTCGCCGCCAATGAGGTGCAACACAGCCTGTGTGCCGCACGGCTGGTGCAGAAGTTTGGCTACCCGCTGGACCAGGCCGCAGCGCTGGACAAGTCGCCAGCCGTGCTGTCGATACTTGATGCGCATCTGGCCGAGCATGACTGGCTGGCGCTTGGCCGGCCGACGATTGCCGACTGCGCGGTCTACCCATACGTAGTGCTGGCCCCCGAAGGCGGCGTGGACCTGCAGCCGTATCCGCATATCGCTCGCTGGTTTGAGCGTCTGGAAGCCCTGCCCGGCTATCTGCCCAATCCCTGAAGCGTTGCTGAACAGGCGGCGCCACGCAACATGAACAAAACTTATGTTCATCACAAAGAAAATGAGTTTGTTTCGTGATCGCTAGACCTTGAGAATCCCTCCATTCATTTTTGATGGAGGGAACCCCCATGGCAGTGACCCACAACCTCGGCTTTCCGCGCATTGGCCGCGACCGTGAACTGAAAAAAGCGCAGGAAGCCTACTGGAAAGGCGATCTGGATGAAGCCGGCCTGCGCGCCGTTGGCCGCGAGCTGCGTGCCGCCCACTGGCAAGTCCAGAAAGACGCCGGCATCGCACTGCTGCCAGTTGGCGACTTCGCCTGGTACGACCAGGTGCTGACCCACTCGCTGACCTTTGGCGTGATCCCTGAACGCTTCCATGCACACGGCGCCAAACCGACCCTGGACACCTTGTTCGGCATGGCCCGTGGCGTCACTCAAGACAGTTGCTGTGGCGGTGCGCATGCTCAGGAAATGACCAAGTGGTTCGATACCAACTACCACTACCTGGTCCCCGAATTCACCGCTGACCAGCAGTTCGCTCTGAGCTGGGAACAGCTGTTTGAAGAGGTCAAAGAGGGCCAGGCCCTGGGGTACAACCTCAAACCGGTACTGATCGGCCCGCTGACCTACCTGTGGCTGGGCAAGGAAAAAGGTGGCGACTTCAACCGCCTCGACCTGCTCGAACGCCTGCTACCGGTTTACGGCGAAATCCTCCAGCGTCTGGCTGCACAAGGTATCGAATGGGTGCAAATCGACGAGCCGATCCTGGCCCTGGATCTGCCGCAGGACTGGAAGAACGCCTTCGAGCGCGCCTACAACCTGCTGCAGAAAGAACCGGGCAAGAAGCTGATCGCCACCTACTTCGCTGGTCTGGAAGACAACCTCGGCCTGGCCGCCGGCCTGCCGGTGGACGGCCTGCATATCGACCTGGTACGCGCCCCGGAGCAGTTCCCGGCCATCCTCGACCGCCTGCCAGCCTACAAGGTGCTGTCGCTCGGCGTAGTCAACGGCCGCAACGTCTGGCGTACTGATCTGGAACAAGCCCTGAGCGTGCTGCAACAAGCGCAAGAGCGGCTTGGCGAGCGCCTGTGGGTAGCCCCCAGTTGCTCGCTGCTGCATAGCCCGGTCGACCTGGCGCGTGAAGACCAGCTCGACGCCGAACTGAAGAGCTGGCTGGCCTTTGCCGTGCAGAAGTGCCGTGAAGTTGCCGTGCTGGCCCAGGCCCTGCGCGAACCGGAAGCCGCCGAAGTGCAAGCAGCCCTGGCCGAGAGCCGCGCCATACAAGCCAGCCGCGCCGCCTCGCCGCGCATCCACAAGCCGGCCGTGCAAGCCCGCCTGGCCGCTATCAACGCACAGGACAGCCAGCGTCAGTCGCCCTTTGCCAAACGCATCGAGCTGCAGCGCGCACGCCTGAAGCTGCCGCCCTTCCCCACCACCACCATCGGCTCCTTCCCGCAGACCCCGGCAATCCGCCTGGCCCGTCAGGCGTTCAAGGCCGGCAAGATTTCCGCCGCCGAGTACACCGAAGCCATGCACAGCGAAATCCGTCATGCGGTCAGCGTGCAGGAGCAGCTGGGCCTGGACGTACTGGTACACGGCGAGGCCGAGCGTAACGACATGGTCGAGTACTTTGCCGAGCAGATCGACGGCTACGCCTTCACCCGTTTTGGCTGGGTACAAAGCTACGGCTCGCGTTGCGTCAAACCGGCGGTAATCTACGGCGACCTGAGCCGCCCGCAACCGATGACCGTGGACTGGATCACCTTCGCCCAGAGCTGCACCGACAAGGTGATGAAAGGCATGCTGACCGGCCCGGTGACCATGCTGATGTGGTCCTTCCCGCGTGACGACATCCCCCGCGAGCAGCAGGCGCGCCAACTGGCCCTGGCCATCCGCGACGAAGTGGTCGATCTGGAAGCCGCCGGCATCAAGGTCATTCAGATCGACGAGGCCGCCTTCCGCGAAGGGCTGCCGCTGCGCAAGGCGCAATGGCAGGCGTACCTGGACTGGGCCACCGAGTCGTTCCGCCTGACCGCCTCAGGCGTGCGTGACGAAACCCAGATCCACACGCACATGTGCTACAGCGAGTTCAACGACGTGATCGAGTCGATCGCCGCCATGGATGCCGACGTGATCACCATCGAGACCTCGCGCTCGGATATGGAACTGCTGGAAGCCTTCGAACGCTTCGACTACCCCAACGAGATTGGCCCGGGGGTGTACGACATCCACTCGCCACGGGTACCCGGCAGCGCCGAAATGGCCCGGCTGATGAAAAAAGCCGCCCAGCGAGTGCCGGCCGAACGTTTGTGGGTCAACCCCGACTGCGGTCTGAAAACCCGTGGCTGGCCGGAAACCGAAGCAGCACTGATCAACATGGTCGCAGCCGCCAAGCAACTGCGTACCGAACTGGCCTGAGTCAGGCTGCCTGATAGACAAAACGGAGCCTTGTGCTCCGTTTTGTGCATTCAAACGCTTGACCTCAAGTTAAGTTGAGGTATTAAGGTGCTCGCGACTTTCATACCACGGCCCAGGAGTCGCACCATGAAGCAACCTCAAACCCGCACCACCCCGTTGACCATGCTAAATCCCACCGGGCTCTATACCCTACAGGCGCACGCATGACGCAGGCTAGCAATCACGCCACCAGCACAAACGTCGGCGCTCAGTACCTTTCTACCGGGGTGCTGTTGATGATGGCGGTGGCCACCGGACTCTGTGCCGGGGCCAACTACTTCAATCAGCCACTGCTGAACTCCATCGCATTGGCTCTTGGCGTCAGTGAGGGGCTGGCGGCGCTGACCGTGACTCTGTCACAAGTGTCTTACGCCGTCGGCCTGCTATTTCTGGTACCGCTGGGCGACAAGCTTGAGCAGCGCGGTCTGGCGGTTAGCCTGATGCTGATCGCCGCGCTGGGTCTACTGATCAGCGGCTATGCACAGAACTTCAACATGCTGCTGATAGGTACCCTGGTTACCGGCTTCTTTTCGGTTGCCACCCAGATTCTGGTGCCCATGGCGGCGAATCTTTCCGACCCGGCGCGCAGCGGCCGAGCCGTTGGGCTGGTCATGAGCGGATTGCTGGCGGGGATTCTGCTGGCACGCACCGCTGCCGGCTTGCTCTCGGAAGTGGACGGCTGGAGTACCGTATATCGTTTAACCGCCGTGCTGATGCTGTTGTTGGCTGGCGCGCTGTGGGTAGTGTTACCACGCGCCCGCAACGCTCAGCCGGCCAGTTACGCCGCGACACTCGGTTCGCTGGTGCAGTTGCTTATCGCCCACCCTCGACTGCGCACCCGTGCAGCGCTCGGCGGCCTTGTGTTTGGCTCGGTCAGCGTGTTGTTTTCGACCATGGCTCTGCTGCTATCAGGGCCGGCTCATCAACTCAGCGACAGCCAGATAGGCCTGATTGGCTTGCTCGGTATTGCCGGGGTCTTTACCGCCAATATGGCAGGGCGCCTGGCAGATCGTGGCCGGGGGCAGAGGGTCAGCGCTGGCGCACTGGTTCTGTTGTTACTCGGCTGGCTGGGGCTCTATCTTGGGGCCGGCAATCTGTACTGGTTCCTGCTGGCGCTGTTGCTGCTAGACGTAGCCCTACCGGCGGTGCATATCAGCAATCAGAGTGTGATTTATCAACTGGCCCCACAGGCACGGGCCCGAGTCAACGCCGTGTACATGACCGCCTACTTCGCCGGTGCCGCGAGTGGCTCGGCATTAGCGGCACTGGCCTGGAGCCATGGCGGCTGGGCCGCGACCTGCGCCGTGGGGGTACTATTCGCCGGGCTGGCGGGGCTGGTGTTGCTGTATGACCAGCACATCCTCCGAGAACGACGCTGAACGCGAGCTGGCCTTCAGTCATGGCGTGGCCAGCGGCGATCCCTTGACCGACCGGACCATCATCTGGTCCCGGGTCACGCCGCTGGCTGGCCCACCAACTACCCATACACCGCGGCAACCTGACAGCACCCCCGCAATTACCCTGATACAAACCGGAGGCCAGGAAAGATTGTTTTGTCAGCCCTCATGGGTATCATCCGACAAAACAAGGAACCTGCCATGCCCCGCTTTACCCCCACAGCGCGCCGGCCCGCCGCCGGCAAACTGATCAGCCTGCTGGTACTGGCTGCCCTGCTCGCCGGTTGCGCCAGCAAAGCCGTACCCACCCGCCAAGAGAACATCTGCCATATCTTTGCCGATCAGCGCGGCTGGCATTACCACGCGCTGCAAATGGAAAAGACCTGGGGAGTACCCGTGCATGTGCCCATGGCGATGATGTATCAGGAATCCAGCTTCCGGCATAACGCCCGCCCGCCGCGGCGCACCATCCTCGGTTTTATTCCCGCCGGCCGCCCCAGCGACGCACTGGGCTACTCGCAGGCCCTTAGCTCAACCTGGAATGACTACCGGCAGGAAACCGGCAACCGCCGAGCCAGCCGGACCAACTTTGCCGACTCGATCGACTTCATGGGTTGGTACATCAACAAAACCCACAGCATCAACCGCATCTCCAAGTGGGATGCCCAGCACCAGTACCTGAACTACCACGAAGGCTGGGGCGGATACCGGCGTGGTACCCACCGCAACAAAGCCTGGTTGCAGGGCGTGGCGCGACGTGTGGATACCCGCGCCAACAGCTACCACCAGCAATATCAGGGCTGCCAACGCAACCTGAGCCGCAGCCGGTTTCGCTGAGCCCATCCTTGCGACAGTCCAACTTGGAAAGCGCTGACCAACTGCAGCTCACTGCTGCGGCAACTTGGCGATCACCTTGATCTCAAAATCAAACCCATACAGCCAGGTCACACCAACCCCGGTCAACGTCGGATGGGGGGCTTCGCCCCAGAACTCCTGCACCACCGGCCAGATGGTGTCGAATTTCGACTGCGGATCGACGATAAACACCGTCACGTCCACCACGTCCTCGAAGCTGGCGCCAGCGGCGGCAAGAATCGCATTCAGATTGGTGAACGCCTGGCGCACCTGATTTTTCAGGTCCGGTTCCGGCGAGCCGTCTTCCTTGCTGCCGACCTGACCGGATACGAACAGAAAACCATTGGAGCGCACCGCCGGCGAATAGCGGTTGCGCTCGTAGAGCGCATGGCGACCAGGCGGGAAAACCACATCACGTTGCGACATAACGACCTCCATCATATGGGCTAGACGAGCCGCGAAGGCCCGATGGAGATACTCTAGAAACTTGCGCCGGTGCGATAAACGCGCAAGGCTAACCAGCACTGTTTGTGAATGCCAAACAATCCACCGATCAACCGGGGCGAAAATGGACCGTTTTGACGCAATGCAGGCGTTTGCCCGTGTGGTAGAAGCCGGGAGCTTTACCAAGGCTGCCGAAACCCTGCACATGAGCAAAACCACCGTATCGCTGCTAATCCAGCAGTTGGAAACGCGCCTGCGGGTCAAGTTGCTCAATCGCACCACCCGCAAGGTCAACGTAACGGCCGATGGCGCCGCCTACTACGAGCGGGTCATCAGACTGCTGGCCGACATGGAAGATGCCGAATCCAGCCTGTCCAGCGCATCGGCCCTGCCCAGCGGGCGCCTGCGGGTGGACGTACCCAGCCCGCTGGCCAGCATGATTCTGGTCCCGGCACTGCCTGATTTCTATGCCCGCTACCCGGATATCCAGATTGACCTGGGCGTCAGCGACCGCGTGGTGGACATCATCGATGAGCATGTCGATTGCGTGGTGCGCGGCGGCGAGTTGATGGACCAGTCGCTGATGGCGCGACGGGTCGGTGATCTTGAACTGGGCGTGTTCGCCGCACCAAGCTATATCGAGCGCTTCGGCACCCCGGCCCATCCACAGGAGCTGGAGAACTCAGAGCATCGCATCGTCGGTTTTCTGTGGGCGCGAACCGGCCGGGCGGTACCCTACGCCCTGCACAGACAGAACGAGAGCCTGCAGATCAACGGCCGCTATGCGCTGGCCGTTGACGACGGCAACGCCTACCTCGCCGCCGGCCTGGCCGGACTCGGCGTACTCTGGCTGCCACAGTACATGTCCAGCCCCTTTCAGCAACGCGGCGAACTGGTGCCCCTGTTCACCGACTGGACCCTCGATAGCATGCCTCTGTATGTGGCTTACCCACCCAACCGACATATCAGCCGCAAGCTACGGGTATTCATCGACTGGGTAACTGACCTGATTGCCAAACATGCACCTGTCGCCAATGCGATGACTTAATAGGAAGAAACACACCCATGCACCTGATCCCCTATGCCTTTTTGTTGATGGTGGGCGTTCTTGGCCTGCTGATGCTGACTACCGACCCTGAGACCGGGTTTCGCTGGATGGGCTACACCGGTGCTGGCAGAAGTTCTGTCGATATAGGCCTGGTGCGGGTGCTTGGCGGCGTGTTGGTGGTGCTGGCGGTGTTGCCGTTGTTTAAGAGGAGGCGGTGAGGTTGGGGGTGGGGTTTGTGTCGGGGGTTGTTTTTTGTGGGTTGGGGGTTTGTTGTTGGGTGAAGTCGTTGCTTGAGAGTAGCAGCTTTCGGCTAGAAGTGGACATCGACTGTGAGGAAATTCTATCGCAGCTCCTCTCTTACTTGTGTAGGCATGTGCTTCCTCCCCCGGGAATGTAGTACCGATGGTGAAGCATGGTTGAAGCGTCCCCATGAGGCCGGCGTTGTCATTTTTTGAGCACCCCGTTCAGCACTGGTCGATGGGGGGAGCTCATTGGCTCTGAAAACTGGGGTAACGTGCCTCCCCCCCGGCTAGGGCCTGGCAACAATGGTTTCGGCCCATTGAAAAAAGCTACCCTAGTTTCGATGTAGCCTGACTCTGTACTTTCTACCTTGCGAATGTCGCAAAGAAACCAGAGGTGATTTATGAAAGAAAAGTTGAGCCGTGCCGCACGTGCGTCGAAGTCCGTATTCAACGCTGGAGGTGAGCACTATCACTTCAACATGGGATGCCTGGTGGCAGGAGAGGCACGTATGCTCGCAGCCATGCAGGCAGAAATCATGAAGAGCAAGAAGCTTCCCTTCGAAGACGCAGCCGTAGCTGCCGCTGCGGAGTTCAAGATGATGAAGCGGCTTGAGTCTGGCGAAGAGCGCTTCAAGTCAATCCGTGAACAAGCATCCGCATCTGAACCTGCCGACCAGGCTTCGGATGCGTCAGTGCTCCCATCCCAAGGATTGCTGGCATAACCCCGTCAATCGCCGCCCTAGCAGTGATCGGGGCGGCAAGTTCAAGCAGAAGGAGGCCAAGTGGACAACGACGAACTTAGACGTCAGGTTCAGGCGCAGCCGGAAGTTCAGCAATGCCCAGAGGGGCCGTTCAGTCGCGCGTTTCTGAGGGGGCGTGCATGGGTGCATGTCCGCACCCTTGATACGATGCGCTACAAGTGGGTTCACGAAACGCATTCATTGGTCGAGCTTATCTGTAACTACTTGCTAACCGAGGACGAGCGCAGCGAGGTTTTCCCCTCGAATTATGATTTGGGGAATCTTCATGCGCTCGATGCGGAGAGCACCCGAACAGCGCGGGTAACTGAATACCTCAAAGCTGCTTATCAGCGTGACCCAAAACCGCTCTTGAAATCAGTTAAAGAAGATATCAAGGCATGGACGGGGCACGACTTTAAAGACTATCGTGACGTCGATGATAGCATCGCCATCAAGGTACTCTGCGCGATCTACGAATTTCGCGTACTAATCTATTCAAGACTCACGAGCCTGTTGGGCAGTCCGACCTCGGAAGACGGGTACTCCTCTGAGTTCAGAAGTGCATGGCCAGTTGAGATTCACGGAGAGTCAGCTGACAAAGCACGAAATATCGTTTCAGCTATCTCAGACCTCAAAGCCATGATGACTTTTCAGATGGGCCGTGAGGACCATAGCCTAAGATGGGTCATGCTTCTTCTTCAGGGCCAATTTGAGAGTCGCACATTTCCCCATGTACTCAGCACTATGAAGGGATATCGTGTAGCGAAGGAGCTGGCCATGCAGAAGGTGAGTGAATACTTGCCGCAGGGCCCAGGCACTGAGACCGGCAGGCTCGATCGAGATCTATTCGTGCATTTGACCCTTCTTGAGATTGAGCACAAACGGTATGCGACCGATGCTTTAGTCGGATTCCTTAAAACCGATGACAGCATCCCTGCTTTGAAATCACTAGCGTTAGATAGGGAGTGGCTGTACGACGAAAGTGAGTTCAACGACAAAACCATTTTCGGGCTGGTAACTGATATTACAGGCGTTTCGATCGAGCAGGGGGACTGGCAATCTTGGTGGGATTGCTCGACGGTAATATTGTCCATGAGGTTTGAGCACAGCAAGAGCGTCACATTAATCGAGCGATTCGCTGCTTTGGTAACCATTGCAGGAGCTTCAATACGGCAGCTGGAATATCCAATCTGGTGGAAAGGCTACACCTCAATCAGTCAACGGCCATGGCTCTATTTGATGAATGCGGTGGATAGCCTCCCGAGACTCGGCGTTTCCGGCGCAATAGACACGATTCCCTATGGCTATCGGGAGTTCTGGACTCAACGCTACTTCCTCATTGTGCATCGGTGCATGGAAGCTGAGGAGGTGTGGAGCGACTGCAATACCTGCGCGAGCAACGAAATTAGAATGGTCGTGGACATGTTCCGCACGACGGGTATTAGTGACGCGATTGAGCTTGCCTCTGATTACATTCAGTACAAGGTTGAAAACAGCGCAGAGCAAACAGCTAAGATCTTGGCAAATTAGAAGGCAAAGCGCGTCTACCCTCTAGCTGTACAACTCGGCTCTGTGCAAGAAATCTGAGCAGCCCCGCTATCGTAGTTTTCTTTGAACTCCTTTTAGCCGGAGGCGGTTTTTCTCGACCGACCGGCAGCTATCGGCCAAGAGCGGCCGTTGAGATCCCGCAGAATATCAGCCGAAAGCAGCCAGATTTGTTACAAGCGGAGTAGAGTTCATGACAGTTCTTTAGCTTGCTCGCGTTGAGCGACGCTGGCGAGACACTGCTCGATGAATTGAAGCTCCTGGTCGAGCTCGATGGCACGCTTTTCCAGAGCTTTCAACGCTGCTTGATGCTCCTTCTGCACCTCTACTGGTGCTTTAGCGAGCCCTGCCAACTTCCTCAGGCTTCTCTCGATTTTCTCATTAAGTTCGGCAAGGTACTTCTCCCCGGACTCCTTTTTCCTCGCCGGGAAGAGCTGGCACTCCAAGAAGCGGATGGCATCGTAGATTCTCAATACCTCACTGCTGGTCTTGGAGTGCACAAAGTTCAGGCTGCCCTCGTCGAAGGCGTGATGCTCCTGGTTCTGCCCAGTCCAGTTGACCAAGTCATTCTTGATGAGATTGAAGTACGACAGGTCGTAGTCGATGAAAGTCTCCACCAACGAGAAGGTGTGCTCTAGGCTGACCTGCAGATACATGCTCTTCTTCAGCTGCGACTTGTTGAAGTTGGCCGTGACTGTGACGCCGTTTTCAATGCAAAACTCAAGCACCATGGATTCGAACCAAATACGGCAATAAAGCAATGCCTGACGGACGTCGAAGACCGACAGCGCCACGTAGACTTTCTTCTGGAAACCACCCTCGTGATCAATCACCACGATGCCCTTGTTCGTGTAGCTGAGCACGTGGCTAGTATGCTGATCGCACTGAGGGTGACGGTCGGCGATGATGCAGAATCGTTCCCAGAAGAGGCGGTCATGGGTGGTGACGACCATTTGGATCCGGCGCAGGTAAGCGTCGCTGAAGAACAGGTCGATAATGTTCGATCGGTGATCGGTGTCGATCGCATTGACGACGTCATCAAAGACGATGAGCGGGAAGTTGTTTTTCTCAGCCATCGCCAAGAGGATTGACAGGCCCAATGCTCGCAGATGCCCTTCGCTGAGCACAGCAAACGCATCGAGCAATGATCCATCCACGTTGGTGATCTTGATCCGGTAGCTATCCGCCTGCCGGTCGAAGCTCAACGACGCGATCTGCTCATGGTCATCGTCGTGATTGTTGATAGCGCGGTAGTACTCGGCAGCCTTGGCTTCGATCCCGGTGATTCGCGCTTTCTCCAGCTCGAGCTTGTAATCCAGCAGATCGCGGTACAGCGTTCGGTACTCAGCCTCGAGATCTTTGAGCAACTGGTTGAAGCGACTGTTATCGACTGCGTCGTTGAGCAAGGCCGCTTTTTGCCTTACCAATTCTGCCATCTGACCGTTGCAGGCTTTGAACTCGCTCTCCGCACGCGTTTTACGGTCGAACAGTTGCTTCAATGAATCATCAATCGCTTTCAGTTGCACCACCCGTGCTTCAAGACGGGCTGCCTGGGCTTCTGCCTGGCCAACCTCCCGGTACCTGCGCTCACAGTTATGCAGGTAAGCCTCGATCTGATCGGCACGCTCGGCGCAGAGTTTCAGGAATGAGTCGAGAACTGACGGAGCCACCTCCGAGCGATCGGTAGCGGCATGAAATTCTGCAAGCACCGCTTCTAACTCGTCCATCTTCAGCTGGCAGGGTACGTCGGCGTACTCATTGCCCTTCACAGCGCTGATTCCCGTGGCAACTCGTGATGCCCAGAGTGCGATCCGCGCATCATTTCGCAGCCTGGATTGCTTCAGGGATTCCAGTGCACCCAACGCCTTGATCTGCTCTCGCGCCCTCTCGAATGGGTTCACTGTCACCTTGTCGAGGGGCGTCAGGCATGCAGGGCAAGTTGCCCTCGACTGCAGCTCGACAGCTTCCAAGGCCTCGAAAACGGCGCGATAATTGATCTCGCTGGCCCTCTGCAGAAATACCATCTCGATATCGGCTCTGCGGTGGAGCAAGCGCTGAGCGATAGTACAGATGCGCCTCACCCGCTTCAGCGGGATAGCGAATGGAGCTTTGGCGGCTCGAAGGCGCTCAGCTCCACGGATATGCATTTCTATTGTTTTTCGAAGCCGCAATACCTTGGGGCGAATCTCAAAGTCTTGATCCGACCGCAGCCCAAGCAGCTCGCAGATTTGGGAAATTGATACCCAAAGGTCTGCCCTGTGCTTACGCCTCTGCTGGCCCAGGCTGCTGCAAGTGTGCTCCAGGGTTTTCAGAGCCTCGGCTTGGTCGGCACGCATGAGGGGCTTGAGCGAGAAGCTTTCAGGCCGGACGAACCGTGTAATGACCTCTTGGAGTTCTTCCAAGCCAAACAGGGTCGCCAGGACATCACTCTCGATACTGCCGGTGTCCTTGGAACCCAGCAGAGAAAACTCCTGAAGGCGGTTACGGTCTATGAAGCAACTCGACCAACTTATGCTTGGTTTGACCGGAAGCTTGTCCGCTCCCATCAGCAAAAGCTGGTGCCGAATGTCTCCCCGGGCGATGTACTGCCTAAGCTTGGTCTTGCGCCTAGACGCTTCCTTGATGTCTCCAGTGGTGCCGAACTCCAACGCCTCGCACAAGGACGATTTACCACCGCCATTGGGTGCGTAGAAGACATTTTTCAACTTGCTGAAGCGGATGAAGGAGCCGTTGTCGTCAGGGCCAAACTCTCCGAAGCCTCGGAAGTTTTTCACGCGAAGGTAGTCCAAAGCTCCAAGGCCGGAAGGCGGTATCCGATCCAGTTCTGGCTTGTTGTCGAGCACCTTTTTGAAGCGAGAGGCGATGCGCTGATAGTTGCGCCCCAGCAGATGGTCAGCTGCCGCCGTGATGTGCGTTTTGATGTGGTCGGAATAGCGCCCCTTGCTCTGGTTTGCCTGGTACATGCACCAGAGCAGCACAAGGTATGCGTCAGAGCGCCCTTCAAGATGCTGCCTTGCAAAACTCAAAAGGTACTGGCTCATCGCGCCTCCTCCCTGATGCGTATGATCGTAGCCGGACTAAACTCAGAAAGCCATCATCGCCAAGTCCAGTACCGAGGGCCTTCGCTAATGTTGCGCGCTGCCGATCTGAACCTGGTACCTCACCTGATTAAGCTCTGCTTCTGCATGCCGAGACCCGCTCCGACCACGTTCCATCGTCACTAGGTGACGATCACCGTAGACGCGACCTGCCAGAAGGGGCAGGGCGGAATCTGTGATGTACTGAAGCGCCATAAAGACTGGGCGTCTGAGCTTACACACAGGCGATTGTCTGCTTCGGGTTGATAGCGGTCTGTGTCCGATGTCCGCTTCTGGCCGAAACCTGCCGATCATGACAAGCTGCTTTCGCCCAATGACTGATACCAGGGCCCATGCTTATAAGCTATCACCGCAGGCACAGCAGACAAGCCATCATCGGTATTAAATTGCCGAACCAAAACAGAAAAGGCCAATTTCAAGATTTATATTGCTGATTAAGCCACCATAACCTAGATTAATCAGCATTTTAATGCTGATTGAGCCAATAATTTGGACACGCACCTGGAGTTATGGGATCTGCTATGAAAACCATGACCGGAGTTGAGCGCAAGCAACTGATCGACGAAATCATGCGGCTGCACGCTGAAGGTGAATTAACCCTTGGCATGGCTATTCGCAGGCTGCGCTTGGAGGTGACCGGGCTCGATCAGGAAACCTTTGCTCAAATGTGCGGCATGTCTACCAGAGCGCTGTATCAGCTGGAAACGGACAAAGGTAATCCGACCTTGAACACCGTCGATTCTATATTGCGCAAGTTTGGCCTGCGGATGGGGCTTATGGCGGCGCTGCCTGCAAGCAAAAGGCGTGTTGTTGCTGGCCATGGCAGCAGCGTAACTGTCATCGTCAAAAATGATGACGCACGTCGCAAGAGCACCAGCGTCATCTCAAGGGGGTCGAAGCCTAAGAGAAAATAAATTTGTCCCCTTTGCGCTACAATGCCCGGATAAATCCGAATCGAGCACCCTATGAAAGTCTGTGGTATTGAAATCAACAGTAATGATGTGAATCTCTGTCTGCTGTCGCTGAGCGACGACATTTTCGAGTTGCCTGACTGCCGCTCCCGGCGGCTGACGCTGAAAGATGTTCACAGCACCGCTGAGCTGCGCTACTTCCAGCAGACTTTTGCCAAGCTGATGCAGGATTACCCGGTGGACAAGGTGGTTATTCGCCAGCGGCCGATGAAGGGCAAGTTTGCCGGTGGTGCGGTGGGTTTCAAGCTGGAGGCGGCGATTGAACTGATCAGCGATCTGGATGTGGTCATTCTGTCGACAACCGAGATCAAGGACTCATTGAAGCGCAATCCGATTCAGATTGAGTTCGCGGATACTGGCCTCAAGGCCTATCAGGAGACGGCCTTCACCACCGCCTATGCGTTTCTGATGAAAGACAAATACGCCGCATAAGAAGCCGCGTAACCCCCACAAAAAACCGGGCACAAGGGGAGCCAAGCTCAAGAGAAAATAAATCTGTCACCTTTTGCTGCTTGCTGTCAGGCGGCAACCGTTCATCAGATGCACCATTGACGCGACGGTCAACTGTTCATAGCATTACACCCAACAACTAACCCTCATGACCGGTGTGGCTCGACCATCTGGTTGGAGGGGGAAAAAGCCGGCGAAAGCCGGTTTTTTCATTTAAGGAGAACAGGAATGCAAGGATTGCATCAGCTCGCGCCTCTGCGCACGCGTGTCTATATCGACGGCTACAACTTCTACTATGGCTGCCTGCGTGGTACGCCGTATAAATGGCTGGATTACCGCTGTTTGAAAAGCATATATTGCCGTCGGTACTGATCAAGGATGCGCACGGTCAGACCAGAACAACACTGTTGCTACCGGCCCCTTCCATCAAGTATTTCACGGCCAAGATCGTTGAGTCCGTGGCACGTGCCCCTGACTCGGTATCCTCACAGGCCCGCTACCATACTGCGCTCAAAAAGCACTGCAACGATCAGATTGAAATCATCGAAGGCTATTACGCCGTCAACACAATGAAGGTCCGGGCCGTCGACGCCGAAAACCCACGCAAGGCCCCTCGCGATTGCAAGGAAATACTCGCCTGGAAGGTCGAAGAAAAGCAAAGCGACGTCAACCTTGCCTTGCATGTCTACCATGATGCAATCACCGACCAGATAGACCATGCGGTAATAGTAACCAACGACACCGACCTCGAACCCGCACTGCAGATGATTAGAGCTCACACCAGGGTTCAGCTCGGACTGGTCATACCAACACGCAACCATGAACGCCAGCCAAACAGCGGCTTGTTAAAGCTTGCCAACTGGACCAGATCGCATATCACCCCCAACGAATTGGCTGCCTGCCAACTTCCACGGGTGATCCCCGGGCGTAAACCCACAGTCAAACCTGAATCATGGTACGCGCAGCCAGACCTACTGGAAAAAATACTGGCGCTGGCAATTCCGGTAAAAGGCAGTAGAGCCGCAGCATTCAAATGGCTAGAACAACCCAACCCATATCTGGAGGGCAAAATACCCATTGAGCTAGCAGAAACCCGCGAGGGCGCCATACTTGTTCTGGGGTATGTCGAAGCGTGGATTGCACAACATCAGCACAAATAGATCAACATAGTGCCAATGCCACGCAGGAAACCAGGCAGAAACACACAATGTCCTCATTCATGCTGGCTTAGCTCTGGCGCAATCAGAGCGCTACCTGCCCCCTCACTCCACCCGCTCAAATTTCAAATCCCACACCCCATGCCCCAGCCGCTCGCCGCGCTTCTCGAACTTGGTGATCGGGCGCTCTTCCGGGCGCGGGACCCAGGTGCCGTCGGGGGACTGGTTGCGGTAGCCGGGGGCGGCGTTCATGATTTCCAGCATGTGCTCGGCGTAGGGTTGCCAGTCGGTGGCCATGTGGAAGATGCCGCCGACCTTGAGTTTCTGCCGGACTTTTTCGGCAAAGGCCAGTTGGACGATGCGGCGCTTGTGGTGCTTTTTCTTGTGCCAGGGGTCGGGGAAGAACAGCATCAGGCGGTCGAGGCTGGCATCGGGGATAGCCTTGTCGAGCACTTCGATAGCGTCGCAGTCATAGACCCGCAGGTTGGTTAGGCCGGCCTTGAGCGCGCCATTGAGCAGTGAGCCGACGCCGGGGCGGTGCACTTCGATGCCGATAAAGTCCTGCTCGGGGGCCTTTTCCGCCATTTCCAGCAGTGACTGGCCCATGCCGAAGCCGATTTCCAGGCTGCGCGGAGCGCTGCGGCCAAAGACCTGATCCAGATCCAGCAGCCCTTGCTCCAGGTTCAGGCCAAACTGTGGCCAGCCCTGCTCTACACCACGTTGCTGGGCTTCGGTCATGCGCCCGGCGCGCATGACGAAGCTCTTGATGGTGCGGCGGTGTTCGGCCGGTACGCTGGCGTTGCTGTCAGGTTGTTCAATCGGGCTGTCGGACATCGGGATTTCTCAAAAGAAAGTGCCATCCAGCGGCGAAGACGCGCTGGCGTAGAGTTTGCGCGGCATGCGTCCGGCCAGGTAGGCGGCGCGCCCGGCGATGATGGCGTGCTTCATGGCTTCGGCCATCAGCACCGGCTGTTTGGCGTGGGCGATGGCGGTGTTCATCAGTACGGCGGCGCAGCCCAGTTCCATGGCTACGGTGGCGTCGGAGGCGGTGCCGACCCCGGCATCGACCAGCACCGGCACGGTGGCTTCTTCGAGGATGATGCGCAGGTTCCAGGGGTTGCAGATGCCCATGCCGGAGCCGATCAGGCCGGCCAGCGGCATGACGGCGACGCAGCCCATGGCGGCCAGTTCGCGGGCGATGATCGGGTCGTCGCTGGTGTAGACCATGACGTCGAAGCCGTCTTTGACCAGCACTTCGGCGGCCTTGAGGGTTTCTACCACGTTGGGGAACAGGGTCTTCTGGTCGGCCAATACTTCCAGCTTGACCAGCTTGTGGCCGTCGAGCAGTTCGCGCGCCAGTTTGCAGGTGCGCACGGCATCTTCGGCGGTGTAGCAGCCGGCGGTGTTGGGCAGAATGGTGTAGCGATCCGGTGGGATCACGTCGAGCAGGTTGGGCTCGCCAGGGTTCTGACCGATGTTGGTGCGGCGGATGGCGACGGTGACGATCTCGGCGCCGGAGGCTTCGATGGCCTGGCGGGTTTCTTCCAGGTCCTTGTATTTGCCGGTGCCCACCAGCAGCCGTGAGTTGTAGCGTACGCCGGCGATTTCAAAGGCATCCTGATTGAGGTCGGTCATGGGGCTCTCCGGGTTGGGGCGGGCTGGAAACGGTTAGGTGCGGCGCGGGTGCAGATCAGCCGCCACCGATGGCATGGACGATTTCCACCCGGTCGCCATCGCTCAGGCGGATGTCGCCGTGCTGGCTGCGCGGCACGATCTCCAGGTTGTGTTCGACGGCCAGACGCTTGCCGGTCAGGCCCAAATGCTCGACCAGCTCGGCCAGCGTCAGCGGCTGGTTAAGCTCATAGGCTTCGCCATTGAGTTGGATATGCATGGACTACTCGGTGGAGGTTTGCGCAAAGCGGCTATGATAGCGCGAAACGCCGCCCTCTTACAGCGCTCGCCAGACGCCCACGCCCAACAGCAACCAAGCCAGCAGGAAGCACACGCCACCGAACGGGGTAATGATTCCGAGCTTGCCCAGCCCGCTCAGCGCCAGCACATAGAGGCTGCCGGAAAACAGCACAATACCGGCGACAAACAATCCACCGGCGACCTTAAACAGCCCCGAGTCAGGAAAGCGCAACAGCAGCAAGGCGATGCCGATCAGCGCCGCTGTATGCCAGAGCTGGTACTGCACGCCGGTCTGAAAGGCGGCCAGCAGATTGTCCGGCAGCCGGCTGCGCAACCCGTGGGCGGCAAAGGCGCCGAGCGCCACGCCAGTAAATCCGCTGAGCGAGGCCAGCAACAACAAGAGTTTGGCCATGTAATTCCCCCGATCTATACTGGCCGGACCTTCAGAAACGCTGTCAGTCCGGCCTGCCATGTTAAAGACCATACTACGCAAAACCGCCAAGTGGCTGCTGATCCTGCTGCTGATCAGCCTGCTGCCGGTGATTGTACTGCGCTGGGCACCGGCACCCGGTTCGATGCTGATGCTTGAGCGCTGGCTGCAGGCCCGTGGCGGTGAAAACGCTTTGGTGATTCAACACCAGTGGCTGAGGTATGACCATATCCCGGACAGTATGAAAATGGCGGTGATCGCCGCTGAAGATCAGCATTTCGCCAATCATGGCGGTTTTGATCTGGCCGCTATCCGCGCGGCGCTGGAGCACAACCGTCGGGGCGGTAACCTGCGCGGCGCCAGCACCATCAGCCAGCAGGTGGCCAAGAATCTGTTTCTCTGGTCTGGCCGCAGTTGGCCACGCAAGGGGCTGGAGGCCTGGTACACCTTCTGGATCGAACTGCTGTGGCCCAAGCAGCGGATTCTGGAGATGTACCTGAACATCGTCGAGTGGGATGACGGTGTGTTCGGCGTCGAGGCGGCGGCCCGTCATCACTTCGGCATTGGTGCCAGTTACCTGTCGCAGCGCCAGAGTGCGTTGCTGGCGGCGGTACTGCCCAATCCCCGGCAATGGAGTGCGGCCAACCCGCCGGCCCATGTCCAGAACCGGGCCAACTGGATTCAGCGCCAGACCCGGCAACTGGGTGGCCGCCACTATCTCGATCAGGTGGAGGCCAGGCGTGGCGCGCCGCAGTGGCTCAGTTTTAGCTATTGGCGTGAGCGGTTTAGTGGGGTCTGAAAACTGGCTTGGTGCCCTGCTGGCAGTTTGTGTCGAGCCCGGGCGCGGATCGGGGCTCGACACCCCCAGAAGCCCCCCACCCCAGAAGCTGATCAGTTCTGTGCGAGCGGTTACAACCCACCCTGCAGGCCGTACATAACCGAGTGGGCCTGCTCGCCGGTCACGGCGATCACCACGCCAGCCTTGGGATAGACCCAGGCTTCACCTTCAGCTACTTCCAGACGCATATCCGGGTTACCGAAGGTGGCTTGGATCTGCTCTACATCCACGGCCTCGGCCGGGATCAGACTGAGCCGGCTGATCGCTTGTGCTGCCAGCGCTTCACCAACCGCTGGTGACAACGGCTGGTCGTGCTGGCCGGGTTGCCAGGCCTGGGCCTGAACCAGACTGTCCATCTGCTCGGCGTTCAGCTCGACTACTGCCTGCACGCGCCAGGCCTGACCATCGCTCTGCAGGCCATAACGGCTGACCAGCAGCGGCTGGTCATCGGCACTGATCAGCCACAGCCGGCCTTCGCCCAGGGTGCGCTCAAGCGTGCCCAGTTCCAGCCGGCGCTCCTTGAGCGGCACCCATAGCGTGTCGTTAAAGCGTTCTTGCCAGGCCAGCGGCTCTGCGGTGTCTTCACCGCCCATCCAGTAGCCCAGGGCAAAAAAGCTCAGCACTACCGCACTCAGGATCGTGGCAATACGCACACGCATTCGGGTATCCATTCAGTTTTGTCCCCCTTGGACAGCAAAAGGGCATCCCGTGGGATGCCCTGTAAAGACTGATCAAATCAGCGAGGTTGCTGCAAAGCCGCTTCGCGACCGCGGGTCGCTACTACCGCCAGGCGCATAGCGCACGAAATACGTCAGGCCGCGACCTCAGACTCCAGATTTTTCTTCAGCTTGTTCATGGCGTTCTTTTCCAGTTGGCGGATGCGTTCCGCCGAGACCTGGTACTTGGCTGCCAGCTCATGCAGGGTGGCCTTTTCTTCGGCCAGCCAGCGCTGATAGAGAATGTCGCGGCTGCGCTCGTCGAGACTGGCCAGGCCTTGCTGCAGGTGACCGACCGAGTTGTCCGACCAGTCGGCTGACTCCAGCAGGGTGGCCGGGTCATAGCGCTTGTCTTCCAGATAGTGCACCGGAGCGTAGGTGGCGTCGTCGTCATCGTCGGCGCCAGCGTCAAAGCCCAGATCCTGGCCGTACAGACGGCTTTCCATCTCGCGCACTTCGTGGGCGGCCACGCCGAGGTCTTCGGCTACGGCGTTGACTTCATCGTGGTTGAGCCAGGCCAGCTTTTTCTTGGCGCTGCGCAGGTTGAAGAACAGTTTGCGCTGGGCCTTGGTGGTGGCAACCTTGACGATGCGCCAGTTGCGCAGGATGAACTCGTGAATCTCGGCGCGAATCCAGTGCACGGCGAAGGACACCAGACGCACACCCATTTCCGGGTTGAAGCGCTTGACCGCCTTCATCAGGCCGACATTGCCTTCCTGAACCAGATCGGCCTGGGCCAGGCCATAGCCGGAATAGCTGCGGGCAATGTGCACAACGAAACGCAGGTGCGACATGACCAGTTGGCGCGCGGCGTCCAGATCCTCGTGGTAGAACAAACGATCCGCAAGCTCGCGCTCTTCCTCGGCACTGAGTACCGGGATGCTGCTCACGGTCTGGACATAAGCCTCCAGGTTCGCGCCGGGAACCAGGTTATGTACGGGCTGCAAAGCAGTGCTCATGTTTGAACTCCCCATGTAAAGACGGTGCAGTGTATCACTGCCCAATCGGACTGTGAAACCAGGGTAAAAGTTCCGAAACATAAGGGCCGCAGGCTACTGCGGCTCGATGTCCCGGATATGTCTGCCGACTGCCAGCCAGGCACCGGCCAGACCCAGCAGCATGGCCCCGGCCAGCAGGGTCAGACCGTCGGCCAGCGGCATGCCGGACAGGGCAAAATCGCTGTAATACAGGGCCGCGACCTGGCGCACGCTGGCATTCAGCCAGGCCAGGCCCAAGCTCAACAGGCCCCAGGCCAGCAGCCCGGCGATCAGCCCGTAGAGTACGCCGATATACAGAAACGGCCGGCGCACGAAGGCATCGGTACCGCCAACCAGCTTGACCACCAGAATCTCTTCACGCCGGCTTTCGATCGCCAGCCGGATGGTGTTGGTCATCACCAGCAGCAGCGCCAAAATCAGCATCAGCGCCAGGGCGCCGGTAAAGCGCTCGAATACACCGAGGATGGCACTCAGACGCTCGACCCACTGCAGATCGATCTGGACCAGCTCGACTCCGTCCATGGCCGCCAGTTGATCACGCAGTGGCTGCAGTGCGGCCGCACCGCCGTCCAGGCTGTTCGGGGTCACCACGATCACTGCCGGCAGCGGGTTGTAGGCCAATTGCTGGAGGGCATCGCCCAGCCCGGAATGCTGCTGGAACTCGGCCAGGGCCAGATCCTTGTCCAGCAGTTGGGTCTCGGCCACGCTGTCCAGCTCTGCCACCAGGGCCGTCAGCGTTTTGGCCTGCTCGGCAGTCACGCTGTCTTCCAGATAGACCGACAACTGGGCCGAGCGCTGCCAGTCGATCCCCAGCCGCTCAATCTGGTCGATCAATACGGTCAAGCCCATCGGCAAGGCCAGCGCGATGGTCATGACCAGCACGGTCATCAGGCTGCTCAAGGGCTGCTGGCGCACCCGCTCCAGTGCCTGCCGGGCACTGGCCCGGTGGCTGCCACTCCAGCTACGCAGCGGGTGCCGCCAGTCGCGCCGGGAACGGGCCGCGCCACTGGGCGCCTTGCGTCGGCTTTCCTGGCTGGTGGTTGGTTTGCGACTCATGCGCCCTCCCCGTCCTGCAGCAGGCGGCCCTGATGCAGGGTCAGCATGCGGTGGTCGAGCTTGGCGATCAGCGGCAGGTCGTGACTGGCGATCAGTACGGTCACGCCCACCCGGTTGAAGTCCTCGAACAGCGCCATGATCTCAGCCGACAGCCCCGGATCGAGGTTACCGGTTGGTTCGTCTGCCAGCAGCAGTGCCGGTTTGTGCACCACCGCCCGGGCGATGCCAACCCGCTGCTGTTCACCGCCAGACAGCGCAATCGGGTAACTGCTTTCCTTGCTCAGCAGGCCGACCTTGTCCAGCGCCGCGCGCACCCGGCGGCCAATCTCGTCGGCCGGGGTACCATTGATGATCAGCGGCAGGGCGACGTTGTCGAATACCGTGCGGTCGAACAGCAGCTGGTGGTTCTGGAACACCACCCCGACCTGGCGACGCAGGTAGGGGATATCGGCACTGCCCAGATCACGCAGGTTCTGCCCGCCAACATGCACATGGCCGCTGCTGGGGCGCTCCATGCACATGATCAGCTTGAGCAGGGTGCTCTTGCCGGCGCCCGAATGGCCGGTAATGAACACCATTTCCCCGGCCTTGATATGAAAGCTGAGGTTGTCCAGCCCCTGATGACCGTTGGGGTAACGTTTGCTGACCTGCTCGAAGCGGATCATCGATCAGTCGCGTCCAAACAGGGCCTTGACGAACTCCGGCGCGGTAAAGGGCCGCAGGTCGTCGATCTGTTCACCCACACCGATATAGCGGATCGGCAGGCCAAACTGCTTGGCCAGGGCAAAGATCACCCCGCCCTTGGCGGTGCCGTCGAGCTTGGTCAGCACCAGACCGGTCAAATCCACTGCTTCATTGAACAGCTTGGTCTGGCTGATGGCGTTCTGGCCGGTGCCGGCATCGAGCACCAGCAGCACTTCGTGCGGGGCCTCGGCATCCAGCTTAGCCATCACCCGCTTGACCTTCTTCAACTCATCCATGAGGTTGTCCTTGTTGTGCAGCCGGCCGGCGGTGTCGGCAATCAGCACGTCCATGCCACGGGCCTTGGCGGCCTGCAGGCCGTCGAATACCACCGACGCCGAGTCAGCCCCGGTGTGCTGGGCCACGACCGGAATCTGGTTGCGCTCGCCCCAGACCTGCAACTGCTCGACGGCAGCGGCGCGGAAGGTGTCACCGGCGGCCAGCATCACCTGCTTGCCTTCACCCTGGAGCCGCTTGGCCAGCTTGCCGATGGTGGTGGTCTTGCCGACCCCGTTCACCCCAACCACCAGAATCACGTAGGGCTGCTTGGCGGTGTCGATTTCCAGCGGTTTGGCGACATGCGCCAGCAGGCTTTCCAGTTCGTCCTGCAGGGCGCGATACAGGGCCTTGCGATCCGACAGTTCGCGGCGCCGTACCCGCCCCTGGAGCGACTCCATGATCAGGGTGGTGGCTTCGATGCCGACGTCGGCCATCAGCAGACGGGTTTCCATTTCTTCGAGCAGGTCATCGTCGATTTCCTTCTCGCCCAGAAACAGGTTGGCCATGCCTTCGCCAAGGTTGACGCTGGTCTTGGCCAGCCCGGCCTTCATCCGGGCGAAGAAGCCCTTGGGCTCAGGCTCGGGGCTCGGGGCTTCACTGGCGGCAGGCGGCTCGCCCTGCCCCAGGCCGGAAAACAGTTCGGCGGCTACCTGACGGGCCTGCTCATCGGCCGAGGCCGGTGCAGCGGACTCGGCGGTTTCGGCAGGCGTGGATTCAGCGGGCTGGGTATCGTCCTTGCCGCGCATCCAGCCGAACAGGCCTTTCTTGGGTTTGTCCTGCTCGTCGCGCTTGGGGTGTTCGGGCTTGTCTTTGGAACCAAACATGAATGATCACTATCTGAGTCAGGCAGCGGATAAACCGCTACATAAGGGCGTAATGAAAGAATCGGGTTATCCTACCCCAGTTCCGCCTACGGCGGTATGACCCCTAGTATGAACGGGAATTATCATGCTTCGACAAAGTATTGCCTTGACGCTGGCCCTGGTGTTTAGCCTGGGCGCCTGGGCGCAGGACAGCCAGCCACGTCAGCCGACCCATGAATTCACCCTCGACAACGGCCTGAAGGTCATTGTTCGCGAAGATCATCGCGCTCCGGTGGTGGTCTCCCAGCTCTGGTACCGGGTTGGCAGCAGCCATGAGCCGCCGGGCCTGACCGGTATTTCCCATGCGCTGGAACACATGATGTTCAAGGGCACCGACAACTTGGCGCCGGGTCAGGCCTCGCGCCTGCTGAGCAGCCTCGGTGCCCAGGAAAACGCCTTTACCAGCCGCGACTACACCGGCTACTACCAGATCCTCAGCCGCGATCAGTTGGCGATTGCCCTGGAGATGGAAGCCGAACGCATGCACCGCCTGACCCTGCCCGAGGACGAGTTCGAGCGCGAGATGGAGGTGATCAAGGAAGAGCGCCGACTGCGGGTCGATGACAACCCCAACGGCCTGGCCTTTGAACGCTTCCTGCGCCAGGCCTACATGGCCAGCCCCTATGGTCAGCCGGTAATCGGCTGGATGCACGATATCGAACGGCTGACCGTCGATGATCTGCGCGCCTGGTACCAGACCCACTACCAGCCCGGCAACGCCATTCTGGTGATCGTCGGTGATGTGCGTCTGGCCGATATCCAGGCCCTGGTTCAGCAGCACTTCGGGCCGATTCCGGCTGGCCCGGTACCGCCGCAGAAGCTGCCGCTGGAGCTGCCTGGCGGTGCCGAGCGCCAGCTCACCCTGAACCTCAACGTGCAACTGCCCAGCCTGTTGATGGGTTTCAACGTGCCGAGCCTGAATACCACCGAGCAGGCCTGGGAAATCTACGCCCTGCGGCTGCTGCGCGGGGTACTCGACGGCGGTTACAGCGCCCGGCTGGCCAGCCGCCTGGAGCGCGGCGAGGCCATCGCCACCTCAGCCTCGGCCAGCTACGACGGGTTCAGCCGCGGCGACAGCCTGTTTTTGCTCAGCGGTATTCCCAATCAGTCCCGCGGCGTCGATCTGGAGCAACTGGAACAGCGCCTGTGGCAGGAAATCGAAGCGCTCAAACTGGAACCGCCGAGTACCGAAGAGCTGAACCGGGTCAAGGCCCAGACCATCGCCGGGCTGGTCTACGGTCAGGACAGCATCAGCCAGCAGGCCAGCCAGATCGGCCAGCTGGAAAGCGTTGGCCTGTCCTGGCGGCTGGTCGATGAAGATATCGCCGCCCTTGAAGCGATCAGCCCTGAGCAGATCAGTGCGGTAGCGCGCCGTTATCTGGTCCGCGAGCGCCTGACCCGTGCCCATGTGCTGCCGAACAACCCCGAGGAGGTGCGTTAATGGCCCGGTTCCACCCCCCCCTGCGCTGGCTGGTGACCCTGGCGGCCCTGCTGCTCGTATTGGCGCTGGCCCTGCGCCCCAGCCTGGAACGCAGCATCAGCGAACCCGAAGCGCCGGCCCAGCCCAGTACCCCCGAACTGACCGAGGCGCCCGGCAGCGTTGACGAGGAGCCCCTGCCCAAGCTGCGTTCGCTGGCCGAGGTCGATCTGGATCAGGCACCGGCCCGCCGCCAGCTTGACCTGCAGCACTGGACCACCGTTCAGGGCGCGCGGGTCTATTTCATGCGGGCTGACGAGCTGCCCATGCTCGATGTGCGCCTGACCTTCGCTGCTGGCGCCAGCCGCGATGAGGACCTGCCCGGACTGGCGACCCTGACCAACGCCATGCTCAACGAGGGCACTGGCGAGCGGGACGCCGGCAGCATCGCCGCCGGTTTCGAGCAACTGGGTGCCGAATTCGAGAACAGCGCCCATCGCGACATGGCGATTGCCGGCCTGCGCAGCCTGACTGCCGAAGACAAGCTGACCCCGGCGCTGGATCTGTTCACTGCCGTGGTCGCCCGCCCGAGCTTCCCGGAAGAGGCGCTGGAGCGGCTGCGCGACCAGATGCTGGCCGGCCTGCGCTTCCGCCTGCAGCGTCCCTCGGCCCTGGCCAGCGAGGCCTTCTGGACCGACCTCTACCCGGCTCACCCCTACGGCACCCTGCCCCAGGGCCAGGCCGAGAGTCTGGTGCAGATCGACCGCGAGCAATTGCGTGAATTTCACCAGCGCTACTACAGCGCCGGCAATGCGGTGATTGCCCTGGTGGGCGCCATCGACCGCGAACAGGCCGAACGGATCGCCCGACGGATTGCCGAGGCCTTGCCCCAAGGCAACGCCGCCAGCCCGATCGCCGACCCGTTCCCGATCGAGCCCGGCCACCGGCATATCGACTTCGACTCCCAGCAGACTCACATTCTGCTCGGCCAGCACGGCATCAGCCGTAACGATCCGGACTATGCCGCGCTCTACGTCGGCAACCAGATCCTTGGTGGCTCGGGCTTCGGCTCACGACTGATGGAGCAGATCCGCGAAACCCGTGGGCTGTCCTACTCGGTCAGCAGCAGCCTGGTGCCGATGCAGGCCAAGGGGCCATTCATGATCAGCATGCAGACCCGCGCCGATCAGGTCGAACTGGCGCTGGAAGTGATCCATGACAGCCTTGATCAGTTCATCGAAATCGGCCCGAGCGAAGCCGAGCTACAACGCACCAAGCGCCAGATCATGGGCGAGTTCGCCCTGTCCACGGCCAGCAATGCCGCGATTGTCGGGCAGCTGGGCATGCTCGGTTTCTACGATCTGCCGCTCAATCACCTGCAACTGTTTCTTGAGCGGGTTCAGGCCTTAAGCGTGGAAGACGTGCGCGCCGCCTTCGCCCGTCATTTCGACCCGGAAAACCGGCTGGTGGTGACCGTCGGCCCGACCCACGACGAAGCTCATACCGAAACCCAGACCGAAGCCGCCGAGCAGGAGCCCGAGGCATGAGCAAGAGCAAGGCCAAAGCCGGCAGCCAGCAACTGCGGATCATCGCCGGCCAGTGGCGTAGCCGGCGTTTCGGCTTCAGCGAACAACCCGGCCTGCGCCCGACCCCTGACCGGGTTCGCGAAACCCTGTTCAACTGGCTCAGCGGCTATACCGAAGGGGCGCGCTGCCTGGACCTGTTCACCGGCAGCGGCGCCCTGACCCTGGAAGCCCTGTCACGCGGGGCGGCGCGGGCGCTGGCCTGCGATATGAGCCATGAGGTGGTCACTACCCTGCGCGGCCACTTGGCCAGCCTCGACTGCACGCGCGGCGAAGTGCGCCAGCAGGATGCGCTGGCGCTGCTCGGCCAGAGTGCCAGCGAAACCTTCGATCTGGTGTTTCTCGATCCGCCGTTTCATCAGAACCTGCTGCCCGCCGCCTGTCAGGCGCTGGAAGCCAATGGCTGGCTGAGCAAACGGGCCTGGATCTACATCGAAAGCGAAGCCCCACCGAGCCAGCTCGAGCTACCCGGCACCTGGCAACTGCACCGGGAAAAGCGCGCCGGCCAGGTCTACTACAGTCTCTGGCAACGCCAGGCGTGACAAGGTCATGAACGGCTTTCGCCCGGCCCGCTGGTTACCCGGCGGGCACCTGCAAACCCTGTTCAGCCCCCTGCTGCGGCACCGGCCTCAACTGCCGCGCCAACGCCAGCGCCTGGCCCTGAGTGACGGCGACTTTCTCGATCTGGACTGGTATGGCCCCGAATCCACCACCGGCCCATGCATCATCCTGCTGCACGGCCTGACCGGCAGTTCCGAGTCGCCCTACATTCTCGGCCAACAGCAGGCTTTGGCGGCACGCGGCTGGCGCTCGGTGGCAGTCAACTGGCGGGGCTGCTCGGGCGAGCCCAATCAACGGGCCAGAAGCTATCACTCCGGGGCCAGTGACGATCTGGCCGAGGTGGTCAGCCACCTGCGCCAGCAACTGCCACAGCACAGCCTGGCCGCCGTTGGCTACTCCCTGGGTGGCAACGTGCTGCTCAAGTATCTGGGTGAGTGCGGGGCAGGCTGTCCGTTGCAGGCTGCGGCGGCGGTATCGGTTCCGTTTCGCCTGGATCAGTGCGCCGACCGCATCGGCGAAGGGTTTTCGCGGGTCTACCAGGCGCGTTTTCTGCGCGATCTGCTGGCCTATGTCGCCAACAAGCGGCGCCTGTTCGCGCATCACAGCCTGCCGACCGAACAGGCCCGGCTGGACGCGCTCGGCACGCTGGAGGGCATGGACAGCCTGTGGGATTTCGATGACCGGGTTACCGCCCCGCTGCACGGTTTCGCCAGCGCCGCCGATTATTACCAGCGCTGCAGCAGCCGGTTCTTTCTCGCTGGCATTCAGGTGCCGACCTTGATCGTCCAGGCCCAGAACGACCCCTTCGTTTACCCGCACAGCGTGCCCGAGTTGAGCGAACTGTCCGCCAGCACCCGGATGGAACTGCACCCGCACGGCGGGCACGTTGGCTTTATCGAAGGGCCGCCGTGGCAGCCGGGCTATTATCTGGAGCGACGCCTGCCTGAGTGGCTGGCGCAGCAGCTCGGCTGAGGCCACAGCGCCTTCTTCGCGCTCGCGGAGCGCTCCTACCCATATCCACGCTCAGTCCCGCGCCCACGGGTAGGCCCGGTCTGCGGTCGCGAAGCGATGTTCGCGTGGCAATCAACAGCCCAGCGGCGCGTAATACTCCGCCAACATGGCCTCGACAGCCGGGCGGGCCTGCTCGGTCAGTAGTCCCAGCTCCTGGGCCAGCACCTGATACACCCCGCGCCGCAATAGCGCCGGGGTCAATTCCGATTGATCCGCATCCAGCACCGAGGTGTAAACAAAGCTGATCCAGCTGGTCATCAGCAGCCAGCTATTGACCGCCAACACCTCGGGATCGGTCCGCTCAGCATCGAGAATCCCGGCCTCGGCCAGGCCCTGATAAATCGCCCGGCCACTGTTCACGCAGCGGCGCGAGAACTGCCGATAGCGCTCGGCCAGGTCCGGGTCGGCGCTGAGCAAGTGTTCCAGGTCGCGCAGGAAAAAGCGGTAATCCCACAACCCGCGAAAGATCGATTCCAGGTAGTGGGCCTTGTCCTCCAGGCTCAGCGCCCGCCCCTCCGGCACCCGCAGATAATCATCCACCTGGGCCTCATAGCGGCCAAACAGCTCGGTGACGATCTGCTGCTTGTTGCGAAAGTGGTAGTACAGGTTGCCCGGCGAGATACCTAGGTGGGCAGCGATATGGTTGGTGGTCACAGCCCGCTCCCCCTGTTCGTTGAACAGTTGCAGGCTGGCCTGAAGAATTCGCTCACGGGTTTTCATGCGCTTGGTCGGTTTCCTGTCTGGAGCATTTGACACTTTAGAGTAATTACTCTAAAAATGGCAGCCATCACGATAAAAAGCCGATTGCCACCTGGCATACGGCTGCCCTACGGAGGCCACATGGTAGCGGATATCGCTTATCTGCAGGATCAGCAACGCACGCTTGAACAGCTGCACCAGTTGTTCGAGCGTCAGCGCGCGGCCTTCCTCGCCGCCCCCATGCCCAGCGCCGAGCAGCGCATCCAGGCACTAAGCAAGCTCAGAACCGCGCTGGTGCGTCATCAGCAAACCCTGATCCAGGCCATCAGCGATGACTTTGGCCGCCGCAGCGCCGATGAAACCCGGCTGGCCGAGCTGATGCCCTCGCTTGAAGGCATCCACTACGCCAGCAAACGCATCCGCCGCTGGATGCGCCCCTCGCGACGCAAGGTCGGCGTTGCCTTTCAGCCCGGCAAGGCGCGGGTGATTTACCAGCCGTTGGGAGTGATCGGCATCATCGTGCCCTGGAACTACCCGCTGTACCTGGCCATCGGCCCGCTGGTTGGCGCACTGGCCGCCGGCAACCGGGCGATGATCAAGATGAGCGAGTCGACCCCGGCCACCGCCGAGGCCCTGCGCGTGCTGCTGGCCGAGTTGTTCGACGACAGCGAGGTAGCCGTGGTGACCGGTGAGGCCGAGGTCGGCATGGCCTTCTCCAAGCTGCCCTTCGATCATCTGCTGTTCACCGGCGGTACCGGCATTGGCCGTCACGTCATGCGCGCGGCAGCCGACAACCTGACCCCGGTAACGCTGGAGCTGGGCGGCAAGTCGCCGGCCATCGTCAGCGTCGATGTGCCGCTGCAGGATGCCGCCGAGCGGATTGCCTTCGGCAAGGGCCTGAATGCCGGGCAAACCTGCGTGGCACCAGACTATGTGCTGTGCCCGCGCGAGCGGGTGGACGCCCTGGTCGAGGCGCTGCAGCAGCGCTTCACCCACATGTACCCCAGCCTGCGCAACAATCCCGACTACACCCAGATCATCAATCCCCGCCAGCATCAGCGCCTGAGCGGTTATCTGGATGACGCCCTGAGCAAGGGTGCGCGGGTCATCAGCGTCAACCCGGCCGGCGAGAATCTGGACGACACCCGGATCCTGGCACCCACCCTGCTGCTGGATGTCAGCGATGAAATGCGGGTGATGCAGGAAGAAATCTTCGGCCCGCTGCTGCCGATCCTGCCCTATGACTCGCTGGATCAGGCGCTGACCTACATCGCCGAGCGGCCCCGGCCGCTGGCGCTGTATTACTTCGGTTACGACCGGGCCGAGCAGCAGCATGTGATGCAGCACAGCCATGCCGGTGGCATGTGTATCAACGACACCATCCTGCATGTCGCCCAGGATGACATGCCCTTTGGCGGCGTTGGCCCGTCGGGTATGGGCCACTACCACGGTCATGAGGGTTTTCTGACCTTCAGCAAGGCCAAGGGGGTCTATATCAAGCAGCGCTTCAACGGCGCCCGGCCGATCTATCCGCCCTACGGCGGCAAGCTGTTGCAGTTGATCTATCGTTTATTTATTCGCTGATCACGACGCCACAACAAGCCACAACAATAAGCATAACAACGAGGTGTTTTGATGTCCTCGCTCACCCAAACCCGGCTCAGCCGCCGGGAACTGCTCAAGATCGGTGCCGGCGCCAGCCTGGCACTGACCACCGTCGGCCTGACTGCCACCCTGAGCGGCTGTTCATCCAGCCGCCCGAGTGGCGACTTTCAAGTGCTGCGCGACAGCGACCTGCCAGTGCTGGCGGCCCTGCTGCCAGCACTGGTCGGCGCCCATCCGGCCCTGACCAATCAGCCTCAGGCCATCACCGCGACCCTGCGCCAGCTGGATATCAGCCTGGCACACACCTCGGCGGCGATCCAAAAGGATGTTCATGATCTGCTCGGCCTGCTCAGCCTGCCGCTGACCCGCGGCCCGCTGACCGGGATCTGGGGCAGTTGGGAGCAGGCCTCTCCAGAGCGCCTCGAAGCCTTCTTGCAGCGCTGGCGTGACAGCCGCCTGGAGATGCTGCGCCAGGGCTACAAGGCGCTCAGCCAATTGTTGCTGATGGCCTGGTATGCCCTGCCCCTGTCCTGGGAAACCACCGGCTACCCCGGCCCACCGCAGATTTGAGCCGTTCACACGAGGTGATTTATGTCCGTACCTGATATTTTCCGCCAGGGCCTTGAGCGCGGCTGGCAGGTCATCGACGCCAGTCTCCAGACTGATAACAGCGTCTTTGAAGCTGATGTCATCATTATTGGCAGCGGTGCTGGCGGCGGCACCAGCGCGCAGATTCTGGCCGAAGCCGGGCTCAAGGTGATCGTGCTCGAGGAAGGCGCCCTCAAGACCTCCAGCGACTTCAAGAACGACGAGGCCAAGGCCTACGCCGATCTGTACCAGGAGGGCGCTGCCCGTGCCACCCGCGACGGCGGCATCGGTATTCTCCAGGGTCGGGCCGTTGGCGGCACCACCACCGTCAACTGGACCAGCAGCTTCCGCACGCCGGAGCCAACGCTCCAGCACTGGGCCGAGGCACATGCGGTGTCTGGTCTGGACAGCGCCAGCCTGGCACCCTGGTTTGCCCAGATGGAAGAACGCCTGGGCATCAGTCCCTGGGCGGTGCCACCCAATGCCAACAACGACGTGATCCGGCGTGGCTGCGAGGCGCTCGACTGGCACTGGGCAGTGATCCCGCGCAACGTGCGCGGCTGCTGGAACCTCGGCTATTGCGGCACTGGGTGCCCGGTCAACGCCAAGCAATCGATGCTGGTGACCACCCTGCCGGCGGCTCTGGAGCGTGGCGCAGTATTGATCTACCGGGCCCGAGCCGAACGCCTGCAGTTCAATAATGGACAGGTCAGCGAAGTTGAATGCCGGGCCATGAACCAGTACCAGACCCTGGCTGACGGCCCGCGACTGCGTCTGCGTGCACGCCATGTAGTACTGGCCGGTGGCGGCATCAACAGCCCGGCGCTGCTGCTGCGCTCCAAGGCCCCGGACCCGCATCAGCGGCTGGGCAAGCGGACCTTTCTGCACCCGGTCAACTTCACCCTGGCCCAGTTCGATCAGCCGATCAACGGCTTCTACGGCGCGCCGCAGTCGATCTATTCGGACCACTTCCAGTGGCAGCAAGGTGCGCTCGGTCCCATGGGTTTCAAGCTGGAAGTACCGCCCATACACCCCAGCATCACATCGGCACTGCTCGGCACTCATGGCCAGGAACACTTCCAGCGCATGCGCCAGCTGGCTCACAGCAATATCATGCTGGCCCTGCTGCGTGACGGTTTCGACGAGGCCAGCCCCGGCGGCAGCGTCGTGCTGCGCGACGACACTACCCCGGTACTCGACTACCCGCTCAACGATTACCTGTGGGAGGGCGCTCGCCGGGCCTATCTGGCCATGGCTGAAATCCAGTTCGCCGCCGGAGCCCGCGAAGTGCTCCCGGTGCACGTCAACGGCCGTGCCAGCCGCACCATGGCCGACTTCCGCCAGCAAATTGAAGGCCTCAGCTACCGTATTCACGATGTCCGACTGTCCAGCGCCCATGTCATGGGGGGCTGCGCCATGGGTGACGACCCGCAGCGGGCGGTGGTCAACAGCCAGGGCCGTCACCATCAGCTTGAGAATCTCACGGTGCTGGACGGCTCGCTGTTCCCCACCAGCATTGGCGCCAATCCGCAGCTGTCGATCTACGGCATCGTCGCCAAACTGGCCAGCGGCCTGGCCAGTGAATTAAGCCGGGCCTGAGCCCGGCCAGGCCCAGGACCATGAGCTGCCCCCTGACCCTGTCATTGCGGGGGCCGCAGGCCCGTGGCAATCCAGGCAAGAGTGCGTGTGACAAGGGCATGTGGATTGCCACGTCGCTACGCTCCTCGCAATGACAGGTCGGGAGGGCGGGCGCTGGAAGCGCCATACTGTCGCTCACAATGACAGGTGTGATGACTCACCCCCCAGCGTTGGGCTACCATTTGCCCCTTAGCCCACAGATGCAGGATTCGCCGTAATGAATACCGTCCTCTATCCCGGTACCTTCGACCCGATCACCAAAGGCCATACCGACCTGGTTGAGCGGGCTTCGAAACTGTTCGACAAGGTGGTGGTAGCGGTGGCGGCCAGTACCAAGAAAAACCCGGCCTTTCCTCTGGAGCAGCGGGTCGAGCTGGCCCAGGAAGTGCTCAAGCACCTACCCAACGTCGAGGTAGTAGGCTTTTCCACGCTGCTGGCGCATTTCGTCAAGGACGTGAACGCCAATGTGCTGCTGCGCGGCCTGCGTGCGGTTTCTGACTTCGAATACGAATTTCAGCTGGCCAACATGAACCGCCAGCTCGCCCCCGAGGTGGAAAGCCTGTTCCTGACGCCTTCGGAGAAGTATTCTTATATCTCGTCGACCCTGGTACGCGAGATTGCGGCGCTGGGCGGCGATGTCACCAAGTTCGTTCACCCGGTCGTGCATGAGGCGCTGATGAAGCGCTTCCACGGCTGACCCCGCGAGGTCACATGCCAACATGGCCCTGATCATTACCGACGACTGCATCAACTGCGACGTCTGCGAGCCGGAATGCCCGAATGGCGCCATTTCCCAGGGCGAGGAGATCTACGTGATCGACCCGAACCTGTGCACCGAATGCGTCGGCCATTTCGATGAACCGCAGTGCCAGCAGGTCTGCCCGGTTGACTGCATTCCTCTCGACCCCAACCATGTAGAGAGCCAGGAGGAGTTGTTGGAGAAGTACAACATCCTCACCGGCAAGGCTTGATGCGCCAGCCAACGCGCCTGCTCGCGCTACTCGCCCTGGCCTTGGCCGGGGCGTTGCAGGCAGCGCCTGGGCCCGGCCAGCAGGCTGTAGCCACCGCCCACCCGATCGCCACCGAAGCAGCCCACCAGATTCTCGATGCCGGCGGCAATGCCTTTGATGCCGCCATCGCCGCCGCCGCAACGCTCGGGGTGGTCGAGCCTTACGGTTCAGGCATCGGGGGCGGTGGCTTTTTCCTGCTGCGCCAGGCTAATGGCGAAGCCACCGACTACCGCTTTATCGACGCCCGCGAAACCGCCCCGCAACTGGCCGGACGCGACCTCTACCGCAACATCAGCGGCGAAGTGCAGCGCGACCCGGCGATCAATGGCCCACTGGCCGCCGGCATCCCCGGCCTGCCCGCGGCGCTGGTGCATCTGGCCGAACATTACGGGCGTCTGCCGTTAAGTCAGAGCCTGGCCCCAGCCATCCACGCTGCCGAACAGGGCTTTGCCGTCACCTCGCGCTACCAGGCACTGGGCAGCTTCCGGGTCGAAGCCATGCGCCGTGACCCGGAAACCGCGCGGCTGTTCCTGCGTGACAACGACATACCCGCCGAAGGCAGCCTGATCCAGCAACCGGAACTGGCCCAGACCCTGCGCGCGCTGGCTGAACAGGGCCGGGCCGGTTTTTATGCCGGCCCCGTGGCCGAACAACTGCTGAGTTCAGTGCAGGCTGCCGGCGGCATCTGGCAACAGGCCGACCTGGACAACTATCAGGTCATCGAACGCCAGCCGATTCGTTTCTATAGCCATGGTTTCGAGATCATAAGCGCCCCCCTGCCCTCGGCTGGCGGCATCGCCCTGGCCGGCATCCTGCAGGGGCTCGAAACCCTGCCCAAAGCCCAACCCGGCTCGACTGCCTGGACCCACAATCTGGTTGAGCTGATGCGCCGCACCTACCGCGACCGGGCTACCCTGCTGGGCGATGGCGACTTTGTCCCGGTCCCGGTTGAGCGCCTTACCTCGGCCAGCTATGCCCGTGAGCTGGCCAGCCAGATCGACCCACAGCGCGCCACCCCAAGCAGCAGCCTGGGTATGCCCAAGGTCTTCAGCGAAGGCAGTAACACCACTCACTTCTCGCTGATCGATGCAGATGGCAATGCCGTAGCCGCCACCCTGAGCATCAACCTGCCGTTCGGCGCGGCCTTTACCGTACCCGGCACCGGGGTATTGCTGAACAATGAGATGGACGACTTTGCCGCCGACCCCGACGGGGTCAACGAATACGGACTGGCTGGCGGTGAGGCCAATGCCATCGCGCCGGGCAAGCGGCCACTGTCTAGCATGACCCCAACGCTGCTGGAGAATGATCAGCAACTGGCCGTGCTGGGCACACCCGGTGGCAGCCGCATCATCACCATGGTTCTGCTTGGCAGCCTGGAGGCCATCGACGGCCAACCGGTCGAGCGCTGGGTCAGCCGCCCACGTTTCCATCACCAATACCTGCCCGACCATATCCAGATCGAACAGACAGCCTTCAGCCCGCAGCAACAGGAAGAACTGGAAGCGCTCGGCCACCAGCTCAGGCCAGTCGGCCGGGACTATGGCGACATGCAGGCTCTGCTGTGGGACAAGCGACGGGGCGAGCTGAGCGCGGGCAGTGACCCGCGCGGAGTTGGTCAGGCAGAGGTGCGGATCAGGGCAGACTGAGGCTCGGCTCAATCCGCTCGGCCTTGGCCGGCTCCAGTTCGGCGCTCAGGCCATCGTAGAGTACCGCATGGGCCAGATGCAGATGGCGGCGGATACGCAGCATGTAATGCAGATCGTTGAGCAGTGAGGTAGCCTGCCAGCCATCGAGCAGGCGTTCGCGCAGCAGACGCTGCACCAGCGCCTGAAAATGCTCGGCAAACAGGTTGTCCTCAGCTTCATAGCGGGCAAACAGCGCCTCGCGGGCCGGAGTGTCGATCTCCAGATCGGCCAGCCTGGCCAGCTCGATCAGCGCCAGCCCGCATTGCTCACGCAATTGGCCATAGGCACCGCGCACCGCCTCTTTGGGGCTGTCGATCTGCCGGCGCAGATTGGTTTGCAGGTGCTTGGCCGCCTTAACCGCCTCGACCAGATCCCGAGCTGCCAGGTTGTCGTCCATCAGCGCCTGCTGCTGCTCGGGCAGCAGCGAGATATCCAGACGGCTGATGAAGTCGACAATATCGCCATACACCCCTTTGACATGCCGCTCATACAACGCATCGGCATCCTCGCGCTGCTCACCGGGCACCAGGCGCTGAAGCTGGGCATGAAGCTGCTCACGGCTCATACCTTGATGAATATCCGGCGGCAAATACAGCGCCGAGGCCACCACCTTGCGGCTCAGCACTGCCAGGTGCAGCAATTCCTGATCCAACACCTTGAGCGCCGTGTCAGCATGCAACATGGCCGAGTCGTTGAGATAGAGCGCCCGGGTGCGCGGCTGCTCGCTCAGCGCCAGATCAGCGCCCTCCGGCCCAACCGCCGGGGTAGGATCCGGCAGCCAGTGCATCAGGCCTTTGACCAGCAACGGCGTCAACGGCAGCATGATCACCAGCCCCAGCACATTGAACAGGGTGTGGAACAGCGCCAGCTTGAGGGTATAGGCATCAGCGGCAATGCCGATCAGCTCTGCAGTCCAGTCCACCGAGCGGGTCAGCAACGGCAATACCGCCAGCGCCACCACCCCGGTCATCAGGTTGAAGAGCACATGCACTACCCCCAGTCGCCGCCCGGCCTGGTTACTGGCCAAAGCCCCCAGCGCCGAAGTCACCGACGTACCCAGGTTGGCACCGATCGCCATGGCCAACGCATTGGCGTAGTCCAGTTGGCCGGTAGCCAGAGCCGCGAGGGTGATCATCAGGGTCGCATGGCTGGACTGCATCACCACCGTGGCCAGCAGCCCGAACAGGGTATAGACCACCACCCCCAGCCAGCCGCTGATCTGGTAACGCTCGGGGTCGAGAATCCCCTGGAAACTGGTGAAGCCGTCCTTCATCAGGTCAATGCCAAGGAACAGAAAACCGATCCCCAGCATCACCTGACCAACACCCTTCCAGTAGGCCTCACCACGCCGGCCGAGAATCCCGCCAAACACCAGCATCGGCATGGCAATCGCCGCCAGATCCATCTTCAACCCGACCAGTGCCAGCAGCCAGGCTCCGGTGGTAGTGCCCAGATTGGCCCCGAACACAATCCCGATCCCGGCCATCAGGCTCATCAGCCCGGCACTGAGAAACGCAATCGACAACAACGTAACCAGCGAGCTGGACTGCACCAGCGCGGTACTGACCGTGCCGAACAGCAGGCTCTTCCACATGCGGTTGGTACAACGGGCCAGCCAGCGCTCCAACGCACCGCCGGTAAAGGCCCGGAAGCCATCCTCAAGATGGCGCATACCCATGATGAACAGCGCGATGCCGGCCGCCAGCGTAGCGGCCTCCGGCTGCCAGAAGAACAGGATGAGCAGCCCCAGCAGCAGGGCCGACATCCAACGCGGCTTCAACAAGCTCTGCATGCCACTATCCTGGGAGCAGACGACGGGCCACAAGCCAGGCTCAACAACCCGCCGCGTAAAGCCATATCAGCGGCGTTCGTCCTGCTGTTTGCGACCATAGCCGCTGCGGGTACAACCCAGGCAACGCACAAAGGTTTCCCGACCAGGACGAACCACCAGCTCCTGTCCGGCCTCTTTGGTGTTACCGGCCAGCGCAGTGAACGGCAAGCTGACTACAAACGCAGCAGCGCCGATGGCCGTCGCGCCCAGCAGCAACGGTCGAGCGATAACCAGATCACCGACCATCGCATAGAAGCCCGGATTCTCGACTTCATGCTGATAACCGTAGGACGAATCGGCAGCCAGCACGCTGCCAGTCAGCAGCATACCAACCATGAAAGCAGTGAAATGACGTAACAGGCGCATAGTGAAATCCCTGGTTGTGGCCCGATAGGCATGAGTGTTGGTCGGAGCACCTTCTTCCCGGGCGCTCATCACTTTCCATTGTAGGCCCAATCCCGACCTTGCGGAACGTGGCAAAAGAAAAATGCCGACCATGCACGGTTGCCACGCAGGCTCACGTGCAAAGCGGAAACATGCGCCCCTGCTTCCCATAGCCCCTGCTTCAATGCCGTCAGTGTACTGGGTCATGACTCGGACTTATGGCGAAAGAAATGACTCGTATAGCCACCGGCCTTGCACCGGCTTGCATGGATTGCCACGCCGCTACGCGGCTCGCAATGACCAGCAATAGATACGCAACCCGACGCTATCCCCACACCGCCTCGAACCCCACCCCACCGTCATTGCGAACGGCCGCAGGCCTGAAGCAATCCAGGCGGAGTCCTGCCATGCACCACGCCATCAGGCATAGATCGGGATATAGGCTTCCGTGTATGGCGTCGACTCAGGCAGTTGCTCGCGGATGATGGTGATCAGATTGTCGAGGTCGGCTTTGCGGCAGTAGATCTTGCGCGTGGAGCGGACCATCTTGTCTTCAAATTCAGATTGAGGATTGTAGTAGGTAAAACCCAAACCAATGATCGAGCGCCGCCGAAAGACCGTAACCTTGTTGAATTCATCCCAGCGCTGCACGATATGGTGATAACTTTCGTGTAACTCCCGAAACTGGCTGGACGTTCCCATCCGCAAATACATCAACCCCATCAAGCCTGGCCCGGCAATCGCGCCGATCAGCGCTGCCGGGTGCACCATCGCCAACATCAGCATCACCACCCCGGTAATGATCGCCGCCCACTTCAACAGCCGGGGCAACCACTCAGGAAACTCCTTCCATTCGCAGAACTCCAGCCCAGAAGCAGTCAACCGATAGGCGAACTTGGTTTTTTGGTGGGTCATGCTAAAAGCCCCACTCATGACAACCATATAAAGGAAACCACCAATAAGTAACTGATCTTTCAAGCTCGATGCCATTGATGGTAGCAACCAAAAAAGGCATGGTATTTGAACGACTAAAAAGAAGACAAAAATCCCATTCGCAATATCCGTGTTATAAGGCCTGGCCTTTAACGACCACTCGGCCAGTGCCGGCTCATCCTTGTACCGCCAGTCCAGTTGCGGGGGCAGGGCCAGGGGTTTGGCTGGGAACATCTGAATTCTCCATGATTATCGCGGCCTGGAAGCCAGGTTATTCCGTACTTCCTGCCCTCCCGGCATAACAACAGCCACCACCCTTTAGTTATCAAATGGATGAAGAATCTCGGGGAAGAACGACAGCGGCGGATGGCTGGCCTTCCATTCGCTTGCAAACACCTGGGCCTGCGCGATCTGTTCGGGGGTTATGTGGGTTTGTTCTGCAAGCTCATTCAAACGCCTTTGAGCAAAACTTTTGTTTGGACTTCCACCCCCGTCCAACTCCAGAAGCAACGAGATCAATCCGTAGGCCTTGATTAGATCCTCTTCGTTGTTCTGCTCCTGATAACGCTCGATGTATGTCCATGCATAATTAAAAACGCTGCTGGCATAACCCTTTTCGGCGGCCTTTCTCAACCAGTAACGCTGACCCTCAGGGTCATCACGTCGGGATAGAATACCGGCATAACGTTGCATACCCGGCGGATATCCCCCTTCGGCAGAAGCCTGGTACCACTTTTCCACCGCCTGCTGACGGCTACCAGGCCACCAGTAAGAACCGAGCCCATCGTTAATAAAGCTGGCATACAGGTACTGAGAGTACGCATGCCCGGCTTCGGCTGCCTTGACCAGCCAGCCGGTATCACCAGTGATTTTGTACATCTGGAACATGGCTTCAGGGTTGCCTTGCTCGGCCAGGGGCAGCGCCAGATCATGAGCTTGCTGCCACCATTCACCGGGTGTTTTACTGCCTTGCGGGCAATTACCGGCCACCGCGCACAGGTTTGCACCGCTCCGTACCAGTCGGATCATGGCGTAGACATACCCTTGATTAGCCGCAGCCTCCAACCACTGCTGGGCCTCAGGGGTCATAAAATGATTGAGCTGCCTTAGCTCTTCGCCAAGAAAAAACTGCGCCTCAGCATCGCCAACCTCGGCCGCAATACGTAAATAGCTGTTGGACACACGATACTGATTGTAAAGTGCAACCCCCTTCTCCTTGGCTGCCTGCTGCTCAGAGGTCAGCTCTACCGCATACCCTGTGCTTGCCCACAGCAGCAGGCCAGCAAGTACACAAATCATTCCCTTACGCCACATATACTTTGATCTCCAGGGTGAAGCTATACCTACAAGGCTCTGAATCCTTCGTTCCAAAATCGGCTATTGCCAAGCTCTTTCGGCGTCGGTCGACGATACTCATATAGTTCGTCATACGCTGCGGCCAATTGCTGGATATGGCTTCTATACTCTGCGCGCATGAAATTGTTATCCATATCGTCTGACATCACAGGCTTAGCCATAAAAGCATCCAACCTTCGCCTATTACGGCGGTACGCTTGAGCTAGATTTTCTTCTTCGACACCGTATTGATTCATCCGCAAACAGGCCTGACCGAACTGGTGTCTGGCATTTTCCATGTTTTCTGGCGCTCCCTGCGCAGCCTCAAGGATCCAGCGCAGTATTTTCTCAATAGCTTCCTGTTGCCACAGGTTGGACTGCTCGCTGGTAAAACGCCCGCCTTGCTGAGGTATGCCAAGCATTGCACCATCGGCAGATATTTCTGCAGTAAACGCCCGGGGAGTAGAGGTTAATGTCAACAGCATCGGACCCAATGCTGCGGGGGTTGCTTCGACGAACCATGCCTGCAGCTCAGGTTGATCGCGATATGTCTTGATAGAAAGCGCCACCGGCCCCGCCCGTCCAGGCCTGGTCAGAGCTTCATAGAGGGACATGATAACGTCCAGCTCCATGGTCACCAGCATGACGGCATTCAGACCTATGGCGCTCAGGGCATTGATCTTACCCATCAGATCACCGGCATCCTCATCCACCCAGTCTGGTCGGCGGCCATGGTTGCGGTGCAGTTCTCGTCGGTACAGATGGATGATTTCAACAATGCCCTGGTAGCTAAGGGCAAAGCTGAATTCACCACTGACGCCCAAGCCAGCGACGGCTGAGGCCTTGAGCTTGAGTATCAGACGGCCGTTGTGCAGCGATAGCCCAGCCTCGGCTTTGAGCCCGCCTCCAGCGGCCGCAGCAACGCCCAGAGTGAGTTCGGCCATGCTCAGCCACTGGTTGGCATCGCTGGTCTCGATAGAGCCAACATGCCCGCCTGGGATCACACGAATGGCGGCACGCCCGGTGGGTGGCGCCCAATTAAGAGCGCCGGTCAGCAGAATACCGGCCTGCACACCGGCAAACAGATTGAAGCTAGCCTGGGCACCGTCCTGGATGTGCAAGTTAGCGGCTCGCCCGCTGGCGACAGGGGCGCTGCGGCGCTCGCGGCGATAAGACGCTGCTCGCCGGGTTGTCGGTTGCTCCGGGGTCAAAGCCGGCTTACCCCATAAGTCCCCGTTGGGGGTAAGTTCTATCTTCGCCGCCAGCAGCAACGATGCCCCGGCATACCCCCAGGCACGGGCCGACAGGTGCATGGAGTAGCGCCCCAGACTCATGGTCTGTTGCTCACCCTGGTAGCTGTTGTAGTGAACGATCAAGTCGCTGGCTTGGCTGCGCTGCGGAATGTCCAGGCTGAAGATTTCCACTTCACCCAGCGCCAGGTCGATGCCCAGTGTTGCCTGAGCCGAGGCTTGCAGCCCTTCTGCAACACTGAACGATGGCCCCTGGGTCGAAGCGCCGGCATGCAGGTTACTCTGGGGCGGCGTCAGGCAGCGCACCAGTTGCGCCTGCGGGCTGGGGTCGAACAGGCGCATGTCGTTGCGGATATCCTTGCGGAACACTACCTGTTTGAGCCTGTTTCCCCATTCCCCGCGCACGGCTTCGCTGTCCAGCAGCGCCACTTGAAGGTTCTTTTCCTTAAGATATACATGGAACTTTTCAATATCGAACCAGCCATCTTCATCAAACCAATCAGCCTCTTGGTCTTCGATGCCAAGCGCCCCCTGAGCTTCCAGCCACAGCTCGAACAGGGTTTTGTCACTGGACAGACTGCCGCCATTATCGATGGGAATGCGACGTGCCTCCTGGCCCATGGCGTCAACGACATTGTTGCTAAAGCTTTGCTTGAGATGATCAGAGATACCTTCAAGATTGAACAGACTGATCGCCCTGACCGGGCTACCGATCTGCTCGGGCAAACTCATTTCACTCAGAGGAAAACCGGCACGCACCAGGCGATCAACCGGCTGCGGCTGGAACTGCTCGGGATTCCAGAGCAGATGGCGCTTTGGAGTCCCGTTGACAACATTCGCCTCGGCCTGCTGCTTCAAGCTGTTGCGTAGCGCCTGAAGGTCATCCCATTCCTGTCTTTCAGCAGCTACCAGGCCCGCAGGTGGTTGCATGTTGGTGCCAGTAGACTCCACCCAGGTGCGGTACTTGGCTTGCAGCCGCTGGTTGAGCTGCTGTTGCTTGAGTTGCGCATCCAGATACTGACGATAGATCTGAACACCGCCGTGAACCTCAGCCTCATCTTCCGACGCAGGGATCAAGGCGAACTCGGGAAGAGCCAGGCCGTAATCGGCGACCTTGATAATGCTATCTACGTAGTCGAGGAACTTGAGCTTGCCGCGCGACGCATTGAGCCATCGGCTATAACCTCTCAGCCGGCCCCGGCACTGTCTGGTGCAATTTTCCACCTGCTGCCGAAGCGCCTTGCCCCTGGCGACGGTGTTGACCAAGTCCTCCAGGTCATAGTCCGGAAGCTGACCCTCGCTCATGACCTGCCTTCGTTTGTCCAGATAAGTCTGAACGCGACGCCTGGCTTCCATAGCCTCTTGGGAGAACAACATCCCATTCTCATAGCTATATCCCTCTGCTTTTGCCTGAGCGAAGCCCTTGGCTTCCAGCAGTGCCCATTCATTGTGTAACTGATCCAGTGCTGCAGATGCCTGGCGCACACGCATCAGGGTGGCTTCAAGTTCCCGGTTCGCTGCGCGTCCTTCGGCCGTAAACGGAGAGCGCATCGGTGGCCGGTTAAAGGGGTGAACAGGCAGGTTATTTTCCCGTGCGATACGTTGCCAAGCACGGTTGCGGTTGGCTATATCAGGGATCTCGGCCTCAATGGCCAGTGCTCTTTCCAGGTCTTCTCCACGCAGGAAATTGGTGAGTTTAGGCTCCATGAAATACTCGAGTAGCCCCAGTTCATCCAGGCCGCGCTTGCGCTCTTGCGCTGATTTGTCTGGAGATATTTTGCTGGCCAGCTCGGCAATGGCCTCCTGTACTGCTTCGGAAGTCTGTTCTGGAAGCAGCCAGAATTTTTGCTCTTTTGTTGCGTAAATGACAGTTGCATACGTACTTGAACAGACCGGAGGTACTTCCTCCGAAGGGGCGCTGCAGCTTTGCGGGACCATGGGTTCTTCGCCTAAACCAGAAACAGAGTCAGAGTTTTGCTCTGCGCCGTGGTTTTGCGCGGCTCCGGGCGGAGTCTCGCGGGCTTCGTCTTCCATAAGAGCATCGGAACCCGATTCGCTGACAGGAACACTCAAATTCCATCCCGCCTGGATATGGTCGGCATTGCGGATAAACGGGTTTAACCGCAGTAGTTGATCGATGCTGGTGTTGTATCGCGCGGCAATACGGCCGAGCGTTTCCCCTGTCACTACCCTGTGATTACCAAGCTCCATGATGACTCCATTCGTCTTGCCTGTTGGCCAAGCCACCCACTGAGTCAGTAGGCAGGCGCTCCAACTTCTTGACCTTAATGAACGAGGCTTCGTTCCCCGCGAGGATTTCCAGTGCTTCAGGCCAGGTTTCCAACGGTGCACTGGCAACTATATGGTTGAGTCTCAGCAGATGGCGGCCCTGTTTAATGCGATGCCGTGCTAAAAACGAAAGGTTGCTGACAACCATACTCAACTTGTCACCAAGCGGCTCAGGAAACGCCTGATAATGCTCATCTATCCAGTACACCCAGCCAAGTTCGCGCTGCATGGCGACACAATCCGGCGCTAACTCAAAATATGTGTTGCTGTAGTCAGGCGACAGATGGTTTGCTGAACGCCAACTGATCCATTGACCTGAAGAGTCACCAAAATTTCTTGGCGCAGGGCTGAAAACACTGAGCCAGGGTCCCATCAGGTTTGGCAAGGTTTGGCCCGATGTACTCGCCATGGCTGCCCAAAGACTAGGCCGGTAATAGCTCAGCAGACTATGCCCTCCGCTGCCATCCTTTACCTTGAGTAGCCAGCGTGCATGCGCCTGGGCCCGTTGCGCATCCTCTGTCAGCAGGCAAATACCGGCATTGTGTTCAAGACACAGCTCAGCTGCCAGCATGCTCAGTTTGTTAGTTTCTGGCGAACTGATCCAAATCGGCCCCTGACTTGTCAGTGAGTCAAATTCCGTACCAAGAAACAGATTGTCCTGCTCTATCGGTTGCCCCAGTGCATATAGTCGCTCTAGGGCCTGAGGCTGACGACACTGATCGATGATGAAACAGAGGGACTGACCTTGAGGAGGAATAATCATGCTGTCCGTGACGGTACGCGGCTGAGCGAGAAACTGCTCTAGTGTCATAGCAGACATGGACAATCTCCCCGGCTACAGGAGCCATTGTTTTGCTTGCCGCACAACGGAGTAATACCTGACTCATTCAGGCGACGCGGCAGAGGCGCCAAGACACTCCCCCCCTCTTCCACCTCAGCCGCCACAACATCCCCCGGCAACTTCGGCGCAGCGCCACTGCCCTTGCCGGGGCTGCCGCCAGCATTGAGCTTGATGCCAGGGCCGCTGAGGCTGATGCCGGCGGGGCTGATGTGGATGAAGCTGCCGCCAGCGCTTAGGGTCAGTTCGCTGCCGGCTTCGATGACCATTTTCTGCCCGGCCTTGAGGTGAATTTCGCGGCCGGCCTTGGTCAGTTGGGCGGTGCCGAGCTTGATGTGCTGACTGCTGGCCACGGTCAGGTGATCGTCGGCCTTGATCTCGGTCTTTCGGTCGGCGTGGGTGGTGTGGTGTTCTTCGGCCAGGTTTTCGCTGTAACGGTTGGCTTCGATGCGTTCGTGACGTTCATGGCCGACACGGATGCGTTGGTCGTGTTCAATGTCCTGGTCCCAGTCGCGCTGGGCGTGGATGAAGATCTGTTCCTGTCCGGCCTTGTCTTCGATCCGCAGTTCGTTGAAGCCGTTGCCGCCAGGGCTGGAGAGGCTTTTGAACAGGCTGCGGGTTTTGTGTTCGGGCAGTTCATACGGCACCGGGTGGGCGCTGTTGTACAGGCAGCCGGAGACCAGGGGTTGGTCGGGGTCGCCTTCGAGGAAGCTGACCAGTACTTCCATGCCGATGCGGGGGATGGTCACGGCGCCCCAGCCGTTGCCGGCCCAGCTGCTGGCTACCCGTAGCCAGCAACTGGTGTTGGCGTCGGCCTGGCCTTCGCGGTCCCAGTGGAACTGGACCTTGATCCGGCCTTCGCTGTCGCAGTGGATTTCTTCACCTTCCGGGCCGGTGACCACGGCGGTCTGTTGGCCGAGGACCTTGGGTTTGGGGTGGTTCAGGGCCGGGCGCCAGGCGCTGTCCCAGGGGGTGGCGGTGAAGTGGTTGCGGTAGCCTTGGGTGAAGTCGTCATCGTCATCGCTGTCACTGGTAATCGACTCTTCCAGTACCTGGGGTTGTTTGCCCTGGTGGTGAATATCAGTGATCAGCCAGAGGTCGTTCCAGCTCTGGGTGGGGTGGCCTTCGAGTTCGAGGAAGTGGCCGCTGCGCAGGCTCGGCTGGTCGCTGTCGCCGCTGGCCTGGCGGTAGTCGCTGCGGTGGCGTTCGAGGGCGCGGCGGGCCAGCTGTTTGCCGCGCTCGCGGTCGCTGAAGCGGCCAGGGTAGTCGTAGTCTTCCAGGTCTGGCAGCTGCTCACTGCGGGCTTCGCTTTCGAGCAGCAGGCGGGCTTTCTGGTGGTCGTAGTCGCGGCGGCTGACCCGGCTGCTGCGGGTTTCCAGGCGCAGGCCGAAGCGTTTGACTACCGGGTCGTCGGCGACCATGCCGTTGCCTTGATCAAAACCCGTGGGGGCCAGGCGCGGGAAGCCGGTCTGGTCGTCGCCGAACACCAGCAGGTGGCCGTCCGGGCTGTGGCGGAAGTGGTAGTGGATGCCTTCTTCTTCGCACAGGCGCTGGATGAAGTGCAGGTCGCTTTCGTCGTATTGGGTGCAGTACTCGCGGGCCGGGTAGTCGCTGCCGAGCTGGAACTGCCAGGCGTCGGACTGGATGCCGTGTTCGGGCAGGATCCGGGCGATGATCTCGGGCACGCTCAGGTGCTGGAAGATGCGCTGGTTGTGGCGTAGGCCGAGGTAGTGCAGGTGCGGCACCAGTTCCAGCTGGTAGCGGGTCAGGCGTTGGCCGGATTCGCTGACGGCGGCGTGGTGGATCAGTCCGTGCAGGCCGCTGCCGTTGCCCAGGTCCAGCCAGGCGCTGTGCTGCAGCAGGGCTTCGAGGTCGATGTCGGGCTGTTCGCTGACCAGTTGCAGCTCGATGCGGTAGCACTGGCTGATGGCCTCGCGGGCGGTAAAGGCCAGGACCTTGAAGTCGTGGTCGAGGCCGTCGAGGGTCAGGCTGAAATGGGCTTGATTGGCTGGGGCGAACATCCGTTGTTCCTTTGCTGCGAGGCTGCCTCGGAAAACCACAGTGCTTGCGGTG
>NSKG01000012.1 GCA_002287035.1 Pseudomonas sp. WN033
AGCTTTCAAAACCGCTGTCAACACCTTCCGTCAAACTCGATTCGAAGCACAAATCCAACCCCGAACCACCACCGGAAAGAACCGATCACTCCGCCCTTCCGAGGCCGGCGCATTCTACGCCGTTTCGCTGACCTGTCAACCGGTTATTTCACCCCGAGAGACTCATAACCCATTGATCCTAAAGCACTTTAAGCAAAGCGCCGCGATCAGCGAGAGGCGCATTATAGGCACTTTCAAAACACCGTCAAGGCTTTTTCAAACGAATACGGGCAAATTTTTTCTTGCCCGCCTGGCAGACATGCTCACTTCCCAGAGCGAATACAAAATCCTTGTCCACTACCTGGCCATCGACCTTGACCGAGCCCGCGCTCAACAGGTCGCGCGCCGCCGCGGCATTCTTGGTCATGCCCGCACGATTCAGCACCGCCGACACCGGCAGATCCTCAGCCGACTCCAGCTCGATCTCCGGCAGATCCTCAGGCAGCTCACCATCCTGCAAACGATTGCCTGCCGATTTGTGCGCCGTTGCTGCAGCTTCTTCGCCATGGAAGCGCGCCACCAACTCTTCGGCCAACTTGATCTTGATGTCACGCGGATTGGCTCCAGCCTCGACATCAGCCTTGAACGTCTCGATCTCTTCCAGACTACGGAAGCTGAGCAGCTCGAAATAGCGCCACATCAAACTATCTGGCATGGAAACGATCTTGTTGTACATCTCGCCAGGACGATCATCGATACCGACGTAGTTACCCAGCGACTTGGACATTTTCTTCTCACCATCCAACCCTACCAGCAGCGGCATGGTGATGATGACCTGAGACTCCTGACCATACTGACGCTGTAACTCTCGCCCCATCAACAGGTTGAACTTCTGATCGGTACCACCCAGCTCGACGTCGGCACGCATCGCCACGGAGTCGTAGCCCTGAACCAGCGGGTAGAGGAACTCATGAATGGCAATTGACTGCCCGCCCTTATAGCGCTTGTCGAAATCATCGCGCTCAAGCATCCGAGCCACAGTGTATTTGCCGGCCAACTGAATCATGTCAGCAGAGGTCAGCTTGTCCATCCAGGTGGAATTGAACATCACCTGCGTCCTGGCCGGATCGAGAATCTTGAACACCTGCTCTTTATAGGTCTCGGCATTGGCCAACACCTGCTCGCGGGTCAGCGGCTGGCGAGTAATGTTCTTGCCCGAGGGATCACCGATCATGCCGGTGAAGTCACCAATCAGGAACAGCACCTCATGCCCCAGATCCTGAAACTGGCGCAGCTTATTAATAAGCACGGTATGCCCTAGGTGCAGATCGGGAGCGGTCGGATCGAAGCCAGCCTTGATGCGCAACGGCGTCCCGCGCTCAAGCTTGGTTCGCAACTCACTCTCGACAAGAATTTCATCCACTCCGCGCGCAATCAGCGCCAACTGCTCATCAACCGGCTTCATAACTCAAGGAATCCTGTTATCGGGGTCTCACGAAAGGGAACCAAACATACAACATTGCGGACCAATTACAAGTTTGGCCGCCACTGGGGGCAGAGTGTCGTCACGCCATAAAGCTGACGAGCACAACGCTGTAAAACTGACGGGCGGCAACACCGAAAGCTTGCCATGAGGCACTTTCGGTTATAATTTAGCAAGTTAGTTCACTTTTTTCAGATTCGAGCATAAGAGCGCTTATGGGTAACCACAAGTCAAAAGCACCGCGCTACCCGAAGAGTCACCTCGTGGCGGCCAGCGGTATCGCAGCAGCGCTGAGCATTTTCCTGCTCGTCATTCCCACCACCGACGTTGAAGCCAAAAAGACATTAATCCCTCTGGAACTGGAGGTGCCGCCAACGCTTGACGCCAATGTCAGCGGCTCGCGCTTCTCTGAACAGTTGGACGCGCTGATCAACGAAACCGTCACACTCCCCGCAGCACCACTAGAGGTACGCAAACGCAACGAGCCACTGGTTACCGTTGACGCGTCTTCTGGCGGGGACATGAACCAGGACTACAGAGGCGATACCGCCAGCCAGCCAGCCAAAAGCGATTGGCTAAGTATCACCGTGGCCAGCGGCAACACGCTGTCGGTACTGTTCAGCCAAGTCGGCTTGTCGGCCGGCATCATGCATTCCGTCTTGAACAGCAGCAAGGACGCCAAGCGCTTCACCCGCCTCAATGTCGGCCAGGTCCTTGAGTTCAAGCTGGACGACCAGGGCGAACTGCTCAGCCTGCGCAGCAAAATCAGCGACCTGGAAACCATTCGAGTCGATCGCGCCGAGCAGGGCTACGCCTTCAGCAAGGATGTGATTGAGCCAGAAGTGCGCACGCGCTTCGCCCACGGCGAGATCAGCAGCTCGCTGTTTCTGGCAGCACAGCAGGCTGGCATGTCGCATAACCTGACCATGCAGATGGCCAACATCTTTGGCTATGACGTGGACTTTGCCCGGGACATCCGTACCGGCGACAACTTCGAGGTGCTGTTCGAGGAGCTGCATGTCGGCGACAAGCGTGTCGGCACCAACAACATTCTTGCCGCACGCTTCACCAATCGCGGAAAAACTTTCACCGCCGTGCGTTATACCGATCGCCAGGGTCATACCAGCTATTACCGCGCAGACGGCACTAGCATGCGCAAGGCGTTCATCCGCACGCCAGTCGAGTTTGCCCGGATCAGCTCGCGCTTCAACCCCAACCGTCGGCATCCGGTACTCAACAAGATCCGCGCCCATAATGGCGTCGACTATGCAGCCCCGACCGGCACGCCAATCAAGGCCACCGGTGACGGTCGCATCGTTCATATCGGCCGCAAGGGTGGCTACGGCAACACCATCATCGTGCAACACGGACAGAAGTACAAAACCCTGTACGCTCACATGAGCCGCTACGCCAACGGCCTGCGCAATGGCAGCAACGTATCTCAGGGCCAAGTGATCGGTTACGTTGGCATGACCGGCCTGGCTACCGGCCCACATCTGCACTATGAGTTTTTGGTCAACGGCCGCCATGTTGACCCACTGCGAGTCGACCTGCCGGTTGCCGATCCTATCCCGCAAAGCGAACGTGCGGCCTTCATGAGCATCAGTAACCAACTCATGGCCAGCATGGATCAGAATCGCGAAACCCAAGTCGCGCTGCTGGACCGGTAATGACCAATCTGTATGTCGGTATCATGTCAGGCACCAGCCTGGATGGTATCGACATCGCTTTGACCCGCTTCAACGCAGGGCGTCAAGCCGAACTAGTCGACGCCCTGTGCCTGCCTTTCCCCGCTCAACTCCGTGAAGAACTCCTAGGCCTGTGTCAACCCGGCGACGATGAACTACGCCGCGCGGGCCTGGCGGGTCAAGCCTGGGCTCGACTGGCAGCCGACGGCATCCTGCGCTTACTGCGGCGCAACCAACTGGCAGCCGACCAGATTGAAGCCATTGGCAGCCACGGTCAAACCCTGCGACATCACCCCGAACTTGGCTTCAGTTGGCAGGTTGGCGCCCCAGCTCTCTTGGCCGAACTGAGCGGCATCCGCGTGATCAGCGATTTTCGCAGCCGCGACCTGGCCGCTGGCGGTGAAGGCGCCCCCCTGGTTCCGGCCTTTCATGACTGGCTGCTGCGCGACGACCAAGCTTGCCGCACACTGGTCAATGTCGGCGGTTTCGCCAACCTGACGGTCATGCGCCCAGACGAGCCGGCCGTAGGCTTTGACAGCGGCCCCGGCAACGTATTACTCGACGACTGGATCAACCTGCACCTGGGCAAAAGCTTCGACAGCAATGGTGACTGGGCACGCAGCGGACAAATCCAGCCAGAACTGCTGCGCAGCATGCTTGACGACCCCTACTTTCATCGCCAGGGCCCCAAGAGCACCGGCCGCGAATACTTCCATCGCACCTGGCTAAACGCTCGACTCAAACAGCTTGACCACGTACCAGAGCCCCAGGACGTGCAAGCCACGCTACTGGAGCTGACTGCACAATCCATTACCCATGCCGTGCGCTCCCATGCCGCCGACAGTGACGGTGTATTCATTTGCGGCGGCGGCGCTAACAACACTCGCCTACTGGAACGCCTGCAGAACCTGCTGGCTCCCATCACAGTGAGTACGACCGCCAGCCTGGGCGTCCATCCGGACTGGATGGAAGCGATCGCGTTTGCCTGGCTAGCCTGGCGCTGCCAGCAAGGACTGCCAGGCAACCTGCCGGATGTCACCGGTGCCAAGGGGCCACGCATTTTAGGGGCAATCTATCCGGCCTGAACGGCCGGACAGTTCAAATCGAGAAGGAGGAACCGCACCCACAGGTCGTGGTGGCGTTGGGGTTGTTGATGACGAACCGCGAGCCCTCAAGCCCCTCTTGGTAATCGACCTCCGAGCCCGCCAGATACTGGAAACTCATCGGATCAACCACCAGCCGCACACCGTCACGCTCGACCACGGTGTCATCCTCGGCCAGCTCATCATCGAACGTGAAGCCATACTGAAAGCCGGAACAGCCGCCACCAGTAACAAAGACCCGCAGGCTCAAACGCTCGTTGCCTTCCTCCTCGATCAGCGAGCGCACCTTGCTCACGGCGCTGTCGGTAAAGGCCAGGGGGGTGGGGATAAAGACTTCAGCAGTGGACATACAACCTCCGGCGGCCGGATGCCGCGCACATCAAGGATGTATTATCGTTTTCCCCGAGTCTTTTGGTCAACTATTGTCCGCGGGCTCGGACTCCTCCGAGGCAAACGCCGGAGCAGGCAAGGGCGTCGAAGCCACCACAGGGTCGGACTGAAAATGCAACTGGCCACAAACCTGCGCCCCCATCACCATTTCCATAAACCGGTAGTACACATCACCACTGATACGCGCTTTGGCGTCCAGTTCCAAATGTTCCGGGGCATGCACATCGCCAACCACTTCGCCGTTGACCAGCACATTGGGAGCGCGAATGACGCCCTCGACATAGCCGTGCTCACTGATTCGCACCAGGCCCTGCTCCGCATGGATATTGCCAATCACCCGACCATCCACCTGCAGCGCGCCGGTAAACCGCAGATCACCTCGAATCTCAGCGTCCTGAGCGATAATCGTGGTCTTGCCATTGAATTGGCTGAGATCGGCTTTCTTGTGCTTGTCAGCTCCCCACATCAGGGTCGTACTCCTGTCACTGTCCAATCAAAAGTCTGCTCAACCAGGGTCTTGCCATTCTGCTGCGCACTCAACAGCACGCGCTCAGGCTCAAAGTCTTCGGGCAGCGTCAGTTCCGCCGCACGGCTGTTGCCAGGTACTACCTGAAAGTACCGAAAATCCAACTCAAGCCCTTCATCATTCTCAAGTTCACTCAGGGCCGACAACGGCAAGGTAACACTTCTGCCGCCCTGCTTTCCTTGCAGGCGTACCAACAACCGGGCCTGCACGGTATCGCTTTCGCTGCCCACCCTGCTGACCATGACTTTGTACCGGAAAACCTGCGGCGATTCTGTGGCGTGCAGCTCAAATGCTTGAATCCGCAACCCAGGAGTCAGAGCACTGGGCGCCAGCGCGCCCTGATACTGAGCCAGATCCTGCTGCAGGCGAAACAGTTGTTGCTCAAGGTCATGAATGACTTCTCGCCCCTCGCTGACCGATTCGCGAGCCACCAACAAATCGACTTCGAGCTGCTGGTAACGCTGCCGGTTGCCGTCCAGCTCCTGCAACAACTCGGACTGGCGCTGCAGCAGTTCGGCATGGTCCTTGAGCAGTTCGCGCTGGGTTTCCAGCGCCAGACGCCAGCCCAGCAAACCGCTAATCGGTACCGCGAGAAACAGCAGCGCAAGCAGAATCCCGCGCCACAGCCGGGCGTACTTGCCATTACGTGGCATGAACACCACGTCCTGTTCACGCAGCGGCGCCCGTTTCTTGAAGTTGACCATCAGGGCATCAGCGCCGGATGCGACAATCCCAGGGTTTCTTCCAGCCCCATGGCGATGTTCATGTTCTGCACAGCCTGACCAGATGCGCCCTTGACCAGGTTATCAATCACCGACAGTACGACCACCAGATCGCCCCCTTGCGGGCGATGCACAGCAATTCGACAGGTGTTGGCACCCTTGACGCTTCGTGTTTCGGGGTGGCTGCCTGCCGGCATCACGTCCACGAACGGCTCAGCGGCATAACGCTGCTCGAACAGCGCCTGCAGATCGACCGAGCGATCCTTGACGTTGGCATAGAGAGTGGCATGGATGCCACGAATCATCGGAGTCAAATGCGGGACAAAGGTCAGCCCTACCGGCTGACCCGCTGCCAGATTCAGGCCCTGACGAATTTCCGGCAAGTGGCGATGCCCAGCCACGGCGTAGGCCTTCATGCTCTCGGAGGCTTCGCACAGCAGCGAGCCGACGCTGGCGCCACGCCCGGCGCCACTGACGCCGGACTTGCAGTCGGCAATCAGTTGAGCCGGATCTGCCAACCCTGCCTCCAATAGCGGAATCAGGCCAAGCTGCGTGGCAGTTGGGTAACAGCCCGGTACCGCAATCAGCTGGGCACTGCGAATTGCCTCGCGATTGACCTCCGGCAAACCATAAACTGCCTGCTCCAGCAGTTGCGGCGCCCCGTGCGGCTGGCCGTACCAACGGCTCCACTCCTCGGCATCGCGCAGACGAAAATCCGCCGACAGGTCGATGATCCGCGTCCCGGTCGCCAGCAGTTCACCCGCCAGAGCATGGGCAACACCGTGCGGCGTGGCAAAAAACACCACATCGCAGGCACCGAGGCGGTTCACATCCGGCACGCTGAATGCCAGCCCGTCATAGTGACCACGCAGGTTCGGATACAGGTCGGCCACCTTGACCCCGTCCTCGGAGCGCGAGGTAATGACCTCGACCCGAGCCTGCGGATGCTGCGCCAACAGTCTCAGCAACTCCACTCCGGTGTAACCGGTACCTCCGACAATGCCGACCTTGATCATGACTGCTTACCCGCCTATTTCCGAAACTTGAGTTGAAGGTGAATGGTTTATGATAAGAGCGCTAGCGAAAATTACCAGCGCGCATCCCCCGGGAATACCTATCGACCTGTCTGGAGCCTGTCCGTGTATCTATGGATCAAAGCCTTTCACATCATCGCCGTCGTCACCTGGTTCGCCGGGCTGTTCTACCTCCCGCGCCTGTTCGTTTATCACGCCATGAGTGAAGACCACGCCAGCCAGGAACGGTTCAAGGTCATGGAGCGCAAACTGTACCGCGGCATCATGATACCTTCGATGCTGGTCGCGGTAGGGCTGGGTATCTGGATGCTGTACCTGGTGCCAGCCTGGCTGCAGCAGGGCTGGATGCACGCCAAGCTGGCACTGGTGGTCGCCCTGATCGGCTACCACCACGCCTGCGGCGCCATGGTCCGGCGCTTTGCCAATGACGCCAATCGCCGCTCCCATGTGTTCTATCGCTGGTTCAATGAAGCGCCGGTACTGGTCTTGGTTGCAGCCGTCATTCTGGTGGTAGTCAAACCGTTCTAACCGGCCATCACCGCCCGCTCACGCGCCCATTCGCGCAGCGCGTGCAAGCGCTCGGCCATGACTACCGATAGCGGCGAGGTCTGGCCAAGCGCTTCCAGCACATGCTCATTGCCGACCGGCTGCTGACGTGCGGCCCCGGCATAGACGGCCGTGACCACTGCCTGCTCGATTTCCGCCCCGGAAAAGCCCTCGCTGGCCGCCGCCAGGGCCGGCAGGTCGAACTGCTCGGGCAGCAATTCTCGCCGAGCTAGATGAATACGGAAAATATCGCCACGCACCGCCGAGTCGGGCAAATCGACGAAGAACATTTCATCCAGCCGGCCCTTGCGAATCAGCTCTGGTGGTAACTGACTGACATCGTTGGAAGTCGCCACCAGAAATACCCGGGTCTGACGCTCGGCCATCCAGGTCAGCAGACTGCCAAGCAGGCGCCGGGAAACGCCCTGATCTGCCGAATCCGGAGCAATGCCCTTCTCGATTTCGTCAATCCACAGCACGCACGGCTCCATGGCGTCGGCCATCTGCAATGCTTCGCGCAGGTTCTTCTCGGTTTCACCAATGTACTTGTTGTACAACGCCGCAAAGTCCAGGCGCAGCAGCGGCAAACCCCAGAGCCCGGCTACCGCCTTGGCCGCAAGGCTCTTACCGGAACCCTGCACACCAACCAGCATAACCCCCTTGGGCACATCCTTGAGCGCCCCGGACTGGGTGAAAGCTACCTGCCGGTCCGCCAGCCACTGCTTGAAGCGTCCCAGACCGCCAACGTCGGCGAACCGCGCGGTATCCTGCTCGAAACTGAGTACGCCCTGCATGTCGAGCAGCTCGAACTTGGCCTGATTCAGAGCCGGCAGATCTTCCTGGGTAATCGCCCCATCGTCGACGATCAGGTTACGCGCCAGCCGCCGCGCCTCAGCCTGGGTGGTACCGCGCAGGTTACGCACGACCTGTTCCAGGGTCCGGTTATCGGTCCGCACCCTACGCCCCTGGTTCTGCTGACTCCAGAGCGCCGCCTCTTCCCGCACGATGGCGGCCAACTGGTCATCGGACGGCATACGGAGGCTGAAGCGGGCCGCCAGACGGCTAAGCTCGGCCGGCAGGTTCAATGCATGACTGACCAGAATGATGGTCGGTGCTTGCTCGCCAGTCTCCATGGCCAGCGCCTTGAGCTGGCGTACCAGGCGCGAAGAATCCAGAAACGGATGCAGGTCGCAGAATACGTAAAGGCCGGGAGCGGCATCACGCCGAATCTGCTCCAACGCAACCTCCGGGTCACAGGTCTTCTGCCCCGGATCGACATCCGCCCCAAACCCCAGGCGCGACAACCCATCGACCTGATTCCAGGTGTACCAGCTCAACGCCCGCTTGATCGCCAGTGAACCAATGGTTTCCAGCACCCGGCGCTCTTCCCAGGACTCGATCACCACCAGCTTGACCTTCGAATCCAGCACCAGCCCGAGATCATGTATATCGTTCTTCAACGGAGCCTCCCTGTGAGCGGCGGATGCCATTCCGGCCGCGGACGGTTACACTGGATGCACTATATAGCCAATGATGAGGAGCACACAGTGGATTGTCTGTTCTGTAAGATCGTCGAGGGCAAAATCCCGGCGAAAAAAATCCATGAAGATGATCAGGTAGTGGCCTTTCACGACATCAATCCGCAGGCCCCGGTACACTTCCTGGTGATTCCGAAAAAGCATATCGCCACGCTCGCCGAACTGACTGAGGCCGACAACGCCCTAGTGGGTCATATGGTCTTCACCGCTCAGCGCCTAGCCCGGGAACTGGGTTGTGAAGCGGGCTTTCGTACCGTATTCAACTGCAATGAACAGGGCGGGCAGACCGTCTACCATATCCACCTGCACGTCCTCGGTCAGCGCCAGATGACCTGGCCGCCAGGTTGATCTCAATCAAGGAACCTCTGAAAAACGTAGGCGAGGCAGGCAAGACAAGGCAAAAACAGCCGAAAAAGCGCAGTTTACGTGGTGTAAATGAGCATTTTGAGGCTGTTTTTAACGCCGTATTGCCAACGCAGGTAGTTTTTCAGAGGTTCCTCAACCCCCGAATGGCCCGGCTGCAGGTATACTGACCGGGCATTTTCAGGAGTACTCCATGAACAGCCGCCATTACAGTTTGCTCGACCGCCTGCTGACCCAGGCCGATCAGTCCCTGCGCACCCTGGTTCCCGGTGCTGCCCAAGCTCAGCGGCCATCGCCCGCCGCCCAACTGGCCAATGTACCCATGGATGATGAAGAGCGCCGCCATATCGCCGGCCTGATGCGCATCAATCACACCGGCGAGGTCTGTGCTCAGGCGCTCTATCAGGGCCAGGCGTTGACGGCCAAATTGCCGGATGTTCGGGAAAAGATGGAGCATGCTGCGGCCGAGGAAATCGACCACCTGGCCTGGTGCGAGCAGCGCCTGCGCGAACTCAACAGTCAGCCCAGCGTCTTCAACCCACTGTTCTATGGACTGTCATTCGGTATTGGCGCAGCTGCCGGATTGATCAGTGACCGGGTCAGCCTCGGCTTTGTCGCCGCCACTGAGCAACTGGTTGAGCGTCATCTGGACGATCACCTGGCCCAGTTGCCGGAAGAAGACATCAAGTCGCGGGCGATCCTCGAACAAATGCGCGAAGACGAAATTGAGCACGGCAATCAAGCCCTGGATGCCGGAGGGGTCGTGTTCCCGCCTCCGGTCAAGGCGGCCATGGTACTGCTGTCCAAAGTCATGACCAAGGCCACCTACCGGACCTGAGTCCGGTAGGTGCGCTCAGTCGACCTCGACGATTTCGTAGTCGTGGCTGATCTCGACGCCGCCACGCCCGAGCATGATCGAAGCCGAGCAGTACTTTTCCGCCGACAACTCGACCGCACGCTTGACATGGGCTTCCTTGAGCCCCTTGCCACGAACCACGAAATGCACGTGAATACGGGTGAACACCTTGGGTTCACTATCGGCACGCTCGGCGTCGAGCAGGGCATGCACATCGCGAATGTCCTGGCGGGCCTTTTTCAGGATGCTGACCACATCGTAACTAGCGCAACCGCCCAGACCGATCAGCACGGTCTCCATCGGACGAACGCCCATGTTGCGGCCACCGGCGTCTTCCGGCCCGTCCATGACCACGGTATGACCACTGCCGGACTCACCAAGGAACATGGCTCCGTCAACCCATTTGATATGCGCTTTCATCGTATTTCTCCCGCCAGACACCCATTGTTCGAGGTTGCGCAGAATACCACAGTCGTCGACCCCACCATGGCATACTGGCCATCACCGGCAAAACTGGACATAATCGCGATTGGTCTCAGCACGAGGCTTTTAATACCACTCTGCCATCACAACATACCCGACACAAGAATCGGCCAGGATATAGCTAATGGTTCCTATCACCTTGACCCCTAAAATAAAAAATCTCGATGCATTCCTGACCCACTGCCACCGCCGTCGCTTCGCCGCCCGCAGCACCATCATCCATGCCGGAGACAGTTCTGACAGCCTGTTCTATATCGTCAAGGGCTCAGTCACGATCCTGATCGAAGATGATCAGGGCCGCGAAATGATCATTGCCTACCTCAACCAGGGTGACTTCTTCGGGGAAATGGGGCTGTTCGATCTGGAGCAAAGCCAGCAGGACCGCAGTGCCTGGGTGCGCACCAAGACCGAGTGCGAAGTCGCAGAAATCGGTTACAGCAAATTCCGGGAAATTACCCAGCACGATCCGGAACTACTGTACTCGGTAGGCCGGCAGATGGCTGAGCGGCTGCGCAACACCACTCGCAAGGTCGGCGACCTGGCCTTTCTCGACGTCACTGGGCGGGTTGCCCGCACCCTGCTGGACCTGTGCAAACAGCCTGACGCCATGACCCATCCCGACGGCATGCAGATCAAGATCACCCGCCAGGAAATCGGTCGCATTGTCGGCTGTTCACGGGAAATGGTCGGGCGGGTACTCAAGGGCCTGGAGGATCAGGGCCTGATCGAGGTCAAAGGCAAGACCATGGTGGTCTACGGTACCCGCTGAGATCGGGCTGTCATTGATGGGGCCGCCTGACGGCGGCCCATGGCCTCAGGTACAATCGCCGGACATTTTCCTGCCTGCGAGGTGAACATGGGCCTGAACAACCAGTGGATGCAGCGTGACCTGTCGGTACTGTGGCATCCCTGCACCCAGATGAAAGACCATGAACACATGCCGATCATCCCGATCCAGCGCGGCGACGGGGTGTGGCTGCATGACTTCGAGGGTAACCGCTACATCGATGCGGTCAGCTCCTGGTGGGTCAACATCTTCGGCCACGCCAACCCTTATATCAATCAGAAGGTCAAGGATCAGCTCGATCAGCTCGAACACGTGATCCTGGCTGGCTTCAGCCATACCCCGGTAATCGAGTTATCGGAAAAGCTGGTAGCCATGACCCCCGCGCCGCTGACTCGCTGCTTCTACGCCGACAACGGCTCCTCATGCATCGAAGTGGCGCTGAAAATGAGCTTCCATTATTGGCTCAACAGCGGCAAACCGCAGAAAAAGCGCTTCATCACCCTGAGCAACAGCTACCACGGCGAGACCCTGGCGGCATTGGCGGTCGGCGATGTCGGGCTGTACAAGGAAACCTACCAGCCACTGCTGATGGATGTGATTACCGTCCCCTCGCCGGACTGCTATTTCCGCGAGTCAGGGCAAAGCTGGGAAGACCACAGCCGCGCCATGTTCGCGCATATGGAGCAGACCCTGGCCGAGCACCATGAAGAAGTCGCAGCAGTGATCGTCGAGCCGCTGATCCAGTGCGCCGGTGGCATGCGCATGTATCACCCGGTCTACCTGAAACTGCTGCGTGAAGCCTGCGATCGTTATGGCGTACACCTGATCCACGACGAGATTGCGGTCGGCTTCGGTCGCACCGGCTCACTGTTCGCCTGCGAGCAGGCCGGCATTGCTCCGGACTTTCTGTGCCTGTCCAAGGCGCTGACCGGCGGCTACCTGCCGATGGCCGTATGCCTGACCAACGACCGCATCTACCAGGCCTTCTACGACGACTACGAAACCCTGCGCGCATTCCTGCACTCGCACAGTTATACCGGCAACCCGCTGGCTTGTGCTGCCGCACTGGCCACCCTGGAACTGTTCGAACAGAACAACGTGATCGAGGCCAACCGCGCGCTCGCCGCACATATGACCAAAGCCACCGCGCACTTCGCCGAGCACCCGCACGTCGCCGAAGTGCGCCAGACCGGTATGGTCCTGGCAGTCGAGATGGTCAAGGACAAGACCAGCCGTGAAGCCTACCCCTGGCAGGAGCGCCGCGGCATCCGGGTCTACCAGCATGCGCTGAAGCACCAAGCGCTGCTGCGCCCGCTCGGCAGCGTAGTGTATTTCATGCCGCCCTACGTGATCACTCCGGAACAGATTGACCATCTGGCCAGTGTCGCCTGGGAAGGTATTCAACTGGCGACCCGGGACTGAGCCGTGCGGGTCTCGCGCTTCTACTGCAACCAGCCGCTGGCCAGCGGCGAACTAACGCTCGACGGCGACCTGGCCCACTACATCAGCCGGGTGCTGCGTCTAGGGGCGGGAGCGCCAGTGCAATTGTTCGATGGCAGCGGCCAAGAGTGGCCAGGCACGGTGTTGGAAGCAGGCAAGCGCCAGGTTTGCCTGCGCCTGGACAAGCCGCTGGACGGCCAGCCCGAGTCGCCGCTGCATACCCACCTGGGCCAGGTAATGTCACGCGGCGAGCGCATGGACTGGGCGATACAGAAAGCGGTCGAACTGGGCGTCAACGAAATCACTCCGCTACTCAGCGAGCGTTGCGAGGTCAAGCTGCAGGGTGAACGCGCCGACAAGCGCCAGAGCCACTGGCAACAGGTGGCAATCAGCGCCTGTGAGCAGTGCGGACGCAGCCGGGTTCCGGTGGTACACGCCCCGCAGCCGCTGGAGGCCTGGCTCGACGGGCTTGCCGCCGAGCTCAAGCTGGTTCTGCATCATCGTACCGAACAGAGCCTGACCAGCCTGGATAAACCGGCAAGCCTGGCGCTACTGATCGGCCCTGAAGGCGGGCTCAGTAGCGGCGAAATTGCCCAGGCCGAAACCCGTGGCTTCATTGCGGCCAGCTTTGGTCCAAGGGTTTTGCGCACAGAGACCGCTCCGGTGGTTGCCCTGAGCGTTTGTCAGCATCTGTGGGGCGACTTCTGACGAACCTCGGTGAGCAAGCCAGAACTCGCTGGCCAACAACTCCAGACGCAAAACCAACTCGGCCAACTGCCCGGCATGGGCATCGTTACGCTGCATCGCCTCAGCACTCTGCTCGCTACTCTGGCGAATCCGCTGCAGACTGCAACTGATCTGCTCGCTGACCTGACTCTGCTGCTCAACCGCCGCGGCAATCTGTACGCTGGCCTGACTAATACCAGCAATGCGCCGCTCGATGCCATCCAGCGCCCGGGTTGCCTCGGTCACCCCCTCAACACATTGGTCGACCTGAACCAAACTGGCCTGCATGGCGCTGACCGCTTCGCGACTGCCCTGCTGAAGCGTTTCGACTGACTCGCGAATGCTGGCGGTCGACTGCTGGGTGCGCCCGGCCAATGCCCGTACCTCATCGGCAACCACGGCAAAGCCGCGTCCCAGCTCACCGGCCCGCGCCGCCTCGATGGCAGCATTGAGCGCCAGCAGATTGGTCTGTTCGGCAATCGCATTGATCACCCCGACCACTTCGCTGATCCGCTCACTCTGCGCGGCCAGCCGTTGCAGGCGTTCACTGGCCTCTCCGATCGCGACCGTCAGCTGCTGCATTTGCTGGCCGGTCTGCTCGACCACCCGATGCCCGTCACTGGTGGCCCGCTCTACCCCCTCGGCATCATTGGCAGCCTGCTGGGCGCTGTGCGCCACCTCCTGAACGCTGGTGGCCATTTGCTCAACGGCGGCGGCCACCTGATCGGTTTCATCCTGCTGACAGCGATTGACCTGATTGCACTGACGCACCGCCTCGACCATCTCGCAGCTCTGTTCGGCCAATCGCCGGGCCGCATCACTGATACGCCCGACCAGCGCTGCAGCCTCAGCCTCCTGCATCGTGAAGGCAAACTCCAGCTGCCCGAACTCATCCCGGCGACCACTGTAAAGCCACTGACTGAGCGGATTGTCGCCCACCTGACGGGCACGCTGGACCAGCGCCCGCAACGGTCCAAGCTGTTGCCACAGACCCGCCAACAGCAGCAGGTAGACCAGGCCCAGCATAGCCAGCAGACCGGCAGAGGCCAGCCCCAGCGCCAGCGCCGCCAGCCCGGCTCCGCCCAGCAGTCCGGCACCGCCCAACGCCAGCCGACCGAACAGACCCAGCACCGGCAGACGCATGGCCCTGGGCGCTTTGCCGGCCTGCAGGGCGGCGTAGCAATCCTCCGCCGCCGCAACCTGTTGGCGTGTCGGCCGCGTACGTACCGACTGATACTCCACCACCTGACCATTCTCGTGGACCGGGGTAACGTAGGCGCTGACCCAGTAGCAATCACCCGACTTACTGCGGTTCTTCACCAGCCCCATCCAACTGCTTCCGCGCTTCAAGGTTTCCCACATCTGCCGGAACGCCTCGGGCGGCATATGCGGATGGCGAATGATATTGTGGTTCTTGCCTATCAATTCCTCGGCGGCATATCCGCTGATATGGACAAAGGTTGGGTTGGCATACGTAATAGCGCCTTTCAGATCCGTGGTGGTCAGAAGGTTGTCCCCTTCCTGCAACAGCACTTCACGATCAGTAATCGGCAAGTTGATTTTCATGCTGTCTCTCGAGTGCAGTTTATTGTTATTCAGCCCCTAGGCATCCCTGCAGCAACTGCTCCAGTGCTTTTCCGGACATGGGCCGTCCGAGCAGAAATCCTTGCCCAAGACAGCACCCCTCGCCCAGCAGCAGCTCAATCTGATCCTGTCGCTCAATACCCTCGGCCACTACCTTGAGCCCCAGACTGCGACTCAGACCGATAATGGCCCGGCACAGACTCTGCTGCTTTGGATTGCTGTGGACTTCGTTAAGAAAGCTGCGATCGAGCTTGATCACGTGCAGCGGAAAGCGGTTGAGATAACCCAGGGAACAGTAGCCCGTACCAAAATCATCCAGGGCAATCTTGACGCCCATGGCAGCCAGCTCGCGCAAACTGGCCAGTGTGCTGCCCGCCTGATCGATCAGCAGGCTCTCGGTAATTTCCAGCACCAGTTTCCGGGCGGGCATTGCGGTCTTTTGCAGGATCTGCCGCAAACGCTCGACAAAGTCTGGCTCCTGTAACTGCAGACCAGACAGGTTGACCGAACAATACAGGTTGGGCGCACTCGCCTGCCACTGACGGACCTGGAGGCAGGCCTGCTCAAGCACCCAATAACCTACCGGAATAATTTCACCCGACTCTTCCAGCACTGGAATGAATGCAGCCGGAGCGACCACTTCCTCTCCATGCTGCCAGCGTAGCAATACTTCGACCGCTACTGGCTGCTCGCTCCGGTCAGGCCGCAGGTCAAACACCGGCTGAAAATGCAGCGTGAACTCATTGCGCTGCAACGCCTGCAGTACATTGCTTTCAACCTTCAGGCGCTGACGCACACGATCTTGCATGCTCTGGTCAAAGCGTTTGAAACGAGCCTTGCCGGCTTCCTTGGCACTGTATAGAGCCAAGTCCGCCGCCTGAAGGGCATCTTCCAGCCCTTGCTCGGGGAGTATTGGCGCCACACCGATACTGGCGCTGACCACCAGACTCCGTTCCCCAAGACACAGCGGCTGGCGCAGGGCAACCAGCACCCGTGCGGCAACCTCCTCGGCATCCTCAATGCAGGCCAGGTCATCGAGCAACATGACAAACTCGTCACCACCAAACCGGGCCAGATGATCACCACCGCGCAGGCAGCCGCGCAGACGCTCTGCCACATGTACCAACACCCGATCACCAGCGGCATGGCCGAGACTATCGTTGATCAGCTTGAAGCGGTCCAGATCAATGAACAGCAAAGCCGCATGACGGGCCCCTGGGCGGCTCAAACGACGTGCAGCAGCCAGCAACTGCAGGTTCAATTGCTGGCGATTTATCAGCCCGGTCAAAGGGTCGTGTCGCGCGGCATATTCCAGCTGTCGCTGAAAGTGCTGACGTTCGCTGATATCAGTCTGCGACCCGGCAATGCGCCGTCTGCCTTCGGCATCGCGCTCCATAACACCACGGGTCAGAACCCAAAGGTAATCGTCGTCGAACTGACGAATTCGATATTCATGATGGATCCAGGGCTGACGTCCCTGGACATGTTCATCGATAGCCCGCCGCAACCCCGGCAGATCATCAGGGTGAACCCGCTCAAACCAGTGTGCCGAACGTTGGCCAACCTGTTGCTGGGCAAGGCCGAGCATATTGGCCCAGCGCTCGGATACGTACAGCAAGTCATGCTCAAGATCCCAGTCCCAGATGCCGTCATTGGCTCCTCTGAGTGCATGCGCATAGCGCGCTTCGCTGGACTCCAGCGCACGGTGTTCGGCAGCGATATAGGCCTCGGCGGCCAGGCTCATATCAAAGAACACAATCTTCAACAGACTGTCAAAGGCTGCCAGAAGCTCCTGCCGAACTGGCTCACGAGGGTCATCCAGCCAGGCTTCAAGCACCCGGCTAAGGAATAACCGGTAAGCTCCGAGATACCACTTCAGCTCGACCCCGACCCGCTCATGCACTTGCCCGATCTGCACTCGTTCGCGCAAGTAATCAATGCTGATACGCCCCTCAAACAAGCCTCGGTAGTAGGCCCGCTGCCGCCCCTTGAGTCGCCCCACAACCTCGGCATCACGCAAGATCGCTGCCGGCTCAGCATAACGCCCCAGACGCTCGTACAGTTCCTCGACGAATCCAGCGCTGACTACTTCTGCTGCGCCGGCAAGGGCACGCAGACGCTCACCGTCCTGCTCACTCCAGTCAAGGTAGTCCAAGCGCTGCTGAAGTCCGGCACCCTCGAGCCCCAAGCGGTCGAGCAACTGGGTCAGCACGACTACTGCTTCCATGTCCGTATTACCTCGTGGATATAACCGCTTGTCGTTATTGTTGACTGCTGAATTTCAGGCAATAAAAAAAGCGCCACCCCCGAGGAGAATATAAATCCTCGGGGATGGCGCTTTGTCTTTCAGGCCCTTATGTCCTGACCGGCAAAGCCGTCAGCATTTCATAGAGCTTTAAGCTAGCCTAGCGTGCCGATACTGGCAAGCTTTCCAGCAATAGCTGAAGGCGCTTGCGCAAACCACCCAACTGCTTCGAGCGAAAGGCGTGACGGGTCTGCTCAAGGGTATGAATAGCCTCAAGCAGCTCACTGGCGATGCGGCCCACATCGTTCAGCCGCTCAGGCGCCAGCCACCGGCACAACGGCGCCTGGGCACAGTCTTCGGGCTGGCATAGCAACTCACAATCGAGCGCCGCCTCATCCAGCAACCGGGCAATGACCTGGCGTTGCCGGTTATCGGCACTAACGACAACTTTCAGCGGTTTGCTCATGAAGAAAGGACCAATATGGCATTCATTTGATATCACATTAAACCACACATTTATCATGGCTTTATAGTCTTCCCAGAGATAGACAATCGCCTGAAATTCACTCCACTTTTTCCAACTCTGTCACTACATAGCCACTATCCTGCTGCTCGGCCCTGAAGCGCACCTTGTCACCTGGGGCCAGTGACTCCAACTGCTCGGCCACAGTAACGCGAAACACCATGGTCATCGGCGGCATCTTGAGGTTGTCGATCGGACCGTGGCGCAGAGTGATGCGCTGACCGGCCTGATCGATGCGGCGCACTTCGCCCTCGCTGAAGTCGTGGCTAGTGGCAAATGCGCTGGAGCCCAGCAGCAAACCCAGACCAAGTACGATGGTTTTGATCAGTTTCATAGGAATGTTCCTCGTTGTAGTTAATGGTTGTGTCGAGCCAGTTTTGGCTCGCTGACTTGAAGCGCTCCCAGCATGCCGGCCTGGTAATGGCCAGGCAGCAGACAGGCGAATTCAAAGCGTCCGCTGCGGTTGAAGGTCCAGATCAAAGTCTGACTCTGGCCTGGGTCGACATGCGCCATCCACGGCTCGTCATGCTCCATGTCCGGGAACTGGGCCATCATCTCGGCATGTTTGGCCAGTTCCTCGGCGCTCCCCAGCACCAACTCATGTAGCAACTGGCCCTCATTGCGAATGACCAAGCGCAGGGTTTCACCTTCACGGACCTCCAGGTGGTCGGGATAAAAACGCATGCGATCATCCATGCGTATCACCACTTCACGATCAACTGCAGACTCATCTCCAGCGATACCCCAGGCGGTTTGTTCGGGCGGCAACTGCGGTCGCTCGCCATGGTGGGCCGGGCCGTGAGCCAAGACGTTCAGACTGGCCAGACTGATCGCCATGGCCAGACCAGTGCTCAGCAGAGAATTGTGCATATAAGTCTCCTGTTCGGTTCAATGGCCAGCATGGCCGGAAGGTTTACGCACTTGCACATCGACCGCCGGGGCGGCAGTTTCAGCCTTGAAACGTGCAGGCTCCGGGAGCGGCCCGGTCCATTCATAGGCCTGGGTGCCCACTGGCTGGCGATACCAGCCCGGATCGCGATAATCGTCGGCGGCCAGCCCCTCACGCACCTTGAGCATGGTGAACATGCCGCCCATTTCCACCGAACCATAGGGGCCATCGCCGCTCATCATCGGCAAGGTGTTGTCCGGTAGCGGCATTTCCATTTCGGTCATATCGGCCATACCGCGCTCACCCATGACCATGTAATCCGGAATCAGCCGGCTGATCTGGGTAACCACCTTGCGGTGGTCAACGCCGATCATGGTCGGCACGTCATGCCCCATGGGGTTCATCACGTGGTGACTCTTGTGGCAATGGAACGCCCAGTCGCCCGGCTCATCGGCGATGAACTCGATCTGGCGCATCTGCCCGACGGCGATATCGGTGGTCACTTCCGGCCAGCGCGCCGACTTTGGCACCGGGCCACCGTCGGTACCGGCTACCTCGAACTCATGACCATGCAGATGGATCGGGTGATTGGTCATGGTCAGGTTGCCGATTCGCACCCGAACCCGGTCACCCTTGCGCGCCACCAACGGGTCGATGCCGGGGAAGACCCGGCTGTTGAAGGTCCACAAATTGAAGTCGAGCATTTCCATGATCTTCGGGGTATAGCTGCCCGGCTCGATTTCATAGGCGTTGAGCAAAAAGCAGTAATCCCGGTCGGCCTCGTCGATATCCGGGTGCGGCTGGCGTGGATGAGTAATCCAGAAACCCATCATGCCCATAGCCATCTGTACCATTTCGTCGGCATGCGGGTGATACATGAAGGTGCCGGGCCGTTTGGCCTCGAACTCATAAACGAACGTCTTGCCGGCCGGAATCGCTGGCTGGTTGAGGCCGGCAACCCCGTCCATACCGTTGGGCAGGCGCTGACCGTGCCAGTGGATACTGGTGTGCTCCGGCAGCTTGTTGGTGACGAAGATCCGCACCCGGTCCCCCTCCACCACCTCGATGGTTGGCCCTGGCGACTGGCCGTTGTAACCCCACAGGTGCGCCTGCATACCGGGCGCCAGTTCACGGACCACCGGCTCGGCTACCAGATGGAACTCCTTGACCCCATTGTTCATCCGCCAAGGCAGCGTCCAGCCATTGAGGGTGACCACCGGGCGGTACGGCCGACCATTAGCCGGTTCAAGCGGTGGCGCGGTATCCGGGCGGGTTTGAATCACAGGCTCCGGCAAACCGGCTAGGGCGACCCGGCTGACGGCCGAGCTGGCGACGGCGGCGGTCAGCGCCCCGGCACCCAGAAAAAAATCACGTCGTGAAACCATATTCAGTGTCCTTTGGCAGGCGTACTAGCAGGAGCGGCGGCAAGACCGGGGGCACTGGGGCTGACCGGCCCAAAGCGCACCAGATCCAGCTCGGCCTGGGCCACCCAGAAATCACGCTGGGCCTGGAGATAGCGGTTGACCGTGGCGATCTGCTCACGAGCATCGGCCAACAGATCAAAGACCCCGATAAACATGCCGTTGTAACGCAGCAGCTGTTCTTCGCTGATACGCTGGCGCAGCGGCACTATTTCGTCACGATAGTGCGCTGCGACATCCCAGGCATTGCGGTAGCTCAGGTAGCTTTCACGCACCTGCGAGCGGGCATTGACCGCCACCTCGGCGGTACGCTGTACGGTCTGCATGTACAACGCCTCGTTGCGAGCCATGCGCGCACCACTCCAGTCAAACAGGGGCAGTTCAACGCTGATCTCGACCCCACGCTGGACCGGGTCCTGGTTCGAGCTGTTATGTTCCAGCCCCAGTTCCAGCACATTGATAAAGCGGGTCGCGCGGCCCAGCTTGAGGTTGTCGGCCATGCGCTCGGCTGCCAGCCTGGCCGCCTGCACATCCAGCCGGCTGAGCATGGCCAGACGCTCGATCTCTGGTTGATCGAGCGGGGAACCTGGCAGTTCCGGCATTCGCGCGGGCAAGCTGAACGCCAGTTGTTCACCCCATACGCCGAGCTGGCGGATCAGGGCTTCGCGACTGGCCATCCGTTCCCGCTCAGCTTGCAGTTGGCCCAACGCCGCCTCGGCATAGAAGCTCTGCTCGCGGGCCTGCTGCAGAGTGTTGTAGTTGCCGACAGCAGCCATGCGCCGGGCCAGCTCAGCGGCGGCTTCGGCAGCCTCCATGACCTGCTTGCTATAGGCCAGGCTCTGCTCGGCCGCTACCGCCCGATACCAGGCAATGCGGGTTTGGGTCGCCAGCCGGATAACCTCCAGGCTGACCTCCTGCTGCACCTGTTCGGACTGGCCTTCGGCAATCCGTCGAGTCATCGGCAGGGCAATCAGCCGGGCCAGGTTCAGATGCAGACCCCGCTCCCATTCCACCTCATTGCCCCGGCTGACCCGACCGATCGAAAACCCGGGATTGGGCACGCGACTGGCCTGAACCCGCTCAGCATCGGCAATGCCCAGATCGAACAGTCGAGCCTGCAAGCCAGGGTTATTCAGCAACGCCACTTCCACAGCCGCCTCCAGACTCAGCGGCTCGGCCAGCAATTCATCGACCCGCTGACGAATCGCAGGGTCAGCTTGCTCGCTCCTGGCCCAGTGCAGTTGCGCCTGTCCAGTCACCTCGACACTGTTCTGCTCGACCGCCTGCAATGCCTGCTGCGGCGCCAGACTGGCACAGCCGGCCAGCATCAGCAGCCCAGCCAGCAGTGACCCCACGCGTAGCACGGAGCCAGACATGCGTATAGACATGATCTCGACTCCTCAATGGGCGTGATGCTGGTGACCGGGGTGGGGCGCAGGGGCGGCAGCGTCCTCAGACTGGGACTGACTCGCCTCCCAGACTTCAGCGGCATAAGCTTGCCAGCCGCCAATGCGGCCCACCTCATCATTGGCCTGACGCCAGTCGCCCGGAGCCTGGGGCTTCCAGCCGTGATACTGGCTCAGGGGGGAATGATAGTTCTGCGCTGGGACCGATATATCGGCCCAGGGCTCAGCCTGGGCGAGTGACTGCGCTGAAAGCACGAGCCAACCGCAGCCCAGGGCTGTGGTCAACAAATAACGAGTGAACATGGTCACCTCTCAATGGTTGAACGCCCGTTTTACGGGCAACAGCTCGGCCACCAACGGGCCGGCACCATCAGAGCAGGTGGTTGCGGGGAGGTCGTCGCGGAGTATCGCCGACATGACCGGCGAAGTAGGCGTACAGCAGCGCAGTGGGCGCCACCGGAGACAGGGACAAGCCCAGTTCAGAAGGTGAAGTCAAAGCCCCGGTGGCATGGCAACTACCGGCACACAGCGGGCAGTCGAGATGCAGCGCTGGCGCTGCATCACCAGCGTCATGCCCGGCATGCATGCCATGCCCTGCCGCATGAGCAGGCGCATGATCAGCCCGATCCAGGTTTTGCTCATGTGCCTGACTAGCCAGACACAACGGCAGCAGCGCGTTGGCCAGCGCCTGCGTCGGCAGGAGCAGCATCAGCAACCACAGCATGATTGTGCGCGTCTGGGGTAACAGCATTGGCCGGCCCGGAATATTGATAATGGTCAATTATCCTACACAGCACTGGGCCTGACGGCCAGTGCCACAGAGCAAATCCAGACAACCAGAGCGATTGTCGTATACTCGACGGCCGAATTAAGTAGCCCGGTAATGACATGGAACTCTGGCACATCGCCCTGATCGCCCTGGGCGGCTTCGCCGGTGGCGCGATGAACGCCCTGGCCGGTGGCGGCACTTTCTTTTCCTTTCCCGCACTGCTGGCCGCCGGGGTCACTCCGGTCAGCGCCAACGCCACCAACGCGGTGGCTCTTTGGCCCGCCAGTCTGGCCACGGCCTGGGCCCTGCGCCCGGAACTGCGACGCCTGCCCTGGCGCGATTACCTGCGCCCGCTACTGATCGCTGCCGCCGTCGGCGGCTTGCTTGGTGGGCTGCTGTTGCTGCTGACCAGTGATCAGGCCTTCTTTACCCTGATTCCCTGGCTACTGCTGATCGCCACCCTGCTGTTCACCTTCAGTCGTGTCATCGGTCAGGCCGTTGAGCGTCTGGCCCGGCGCCCGCGCGAGCCAGGCCGGCTGGGGCCGGTCGGCTTTATCTGTCAGTGGCTGGTCTCTGTGTACGGCGGTTTCTTTGGTGCCGGCATGGGCATCATGATGATTGCCAGCCTGGCGATTGCCGGGCGCACCCAGGTGGTCGAAATCAACGCGATCAAGAGTCTGATGTCGTCGGTGATCTACAGTGTGGCGGCCCTGACCTTCATCATTGCCGGCGCGGTGCACTGGCCAGCGCTGGCGATTATGCTCGGCGGCACCCTGCTGGGCGGTTACTGCGGCGGGCTGTTCGCCCGCGCCCTGCCGGACGCTTGGCTACGCGCGCTGGTGATTCTGATTGGCTGGGGGCTGACGCTGTTCTACTTCTACGAGGTGTATCATTGATTGACCCTGTCCAGGCCCTTGGGTAATGTTCAGCCGATTCCCGTTCCGCCCCCGACCGAGGTAGCCACATGGCCCGGAAAAAGACCACCATTGATTTCGAGCAGTCGCTGACCGACCTGCAAGCGCTGGTCGAGCGCCTGGAAAGTGGCGAACTGAGCCTGGAAGAGTCCTTGACCGCCTTTGAGCAAGGCGTAGCCCTGACCCGCGACTGCCAGCAGGCACTGACCCAGGCCGAGCAAAAGGTCCAGCAACTGATCGAACGTAATGGCCAGGCCGACACCGTACCTTTTGACGCAGAGCGTGACGACCAACCCGAATGAGCGATTTCAACCAGTATCTGAGCACCTGCCAGCAACGCATCAACAGCTTCCTGACCGACCAGTTGAACAATGACCAGGCGCGTCTGGAGCGGCTGTTCAGCGCCATGCGTTACAGCGTCACCATCGGCGGCAAACGGGTACGCCCGCTATTGGCCTATGCCGCCTGTGAAGCGCTGAACGGTCAGCCGGCCCAGGCCGATGCGGTAGCCGGCGCGGTTGAGCTGATTCATGCCTACTCACTGATTCATGATGATCTGCCGGCCATGGACAATGACGATCTGCGCCGTGGCCAGCCGACCTGTCACAAAGCCTTTGACGAGGCCACCGCCATTCTCGCCGGTGACGCCCTGCAAGCCCTGGCGTTCGGCTGGCTGGCCAGCTTGGGCGAGTATGCCCCAGCCACCCGGCTGCACATGGTGCAGATACTGGCGCACGCCGCCGGCCCGCAGGGCATGGTCGGCGGTCAGGCCATTGACCTGGGCGCTGTCGGGGAAAAGCTCGATCTGGCCACCCTGGAAAGCATGCACCGGCACAAGACTGGAGCGTTGATCAGCGCCAGCGTCCAGCTCGGCGCACTGGCCAGCGGCCAAGCCAGCGAACCCCAGCTCAAGGCCCTGGCCCAATATGCCGAGTCCATAGGCCTGGCCTTCCAGGTTCAGGACGACATTCTCGATATCGAAAGCGATACCAGCGTGCTGGGCAAGCGCCAGGGCGCCGATCTGGCCCGCGACAAACCCACCTACCCAGCATTGCTTGGACTGCAGGGCGCCCGCGACCTGGCCAGCCAGCTACGCGATCAGGCCCTGGACAGCCTGAGCGGGTTTGGCACTGGCGCAGAGCGCCTGCGCCAGTTGGCTGACTATATCGTCCAGCGCCGCTTCTGAATCAGCTGTCAGCTCGCCTTCAGCTGCCGACGCCGCAACAACCACCAGGCTGGCGGCAATACCAGCATCGACAGTAACGGTGCGGTTACCATGCCGCCGATCATCGGCGCGGCGATACGACTCATGATCTCACTGCCGGTCCCGGAGCCCAGCAGAATCGGCAATAAACCGATGACCAGGACCAGAACCGTCATGGCCTTGGGCCGAACCCGCTGCAAAGCGCCCTCGTGGATCGCCACCAGCAGCGCGGTTTCCCCGTGCTCGCCCTGTACCAGCCGTTGCTGCCAGGCATTGCGCAGATACAGCAGCATGATCACTCCAAACTCGGCAGCTACTCCGGCCAGAGCAATGAAGCCAACCGCCGAAGCCACGGACAGGTTGTAACCCAGCAGGTACATGAACCAGAGCCCGCCAGTCAGCGCGAACGGCATGGTCACCATGATCAGCAAAGCCTCATCAACCCGGGAAAAGGTCAGATACAGCAGCACGAAGATAATCATCAGGGTGGCAGGCACCACCAGCATCAAGCGCTGATTGGCACGCTGCATGAATTCGAACTGGCCCGAGTAGCTCAGGCTCATGCCGGGGTCCAGCGTAACCTCGGCCGCAATCCGCTGGCGCAAGTCGCGTACCAGCGAGCCCATGTCGCGTCCGCGCGCATCAATATAGACCCAGCCCGAGGGGCGTGCATTTTCACTGCGCAGCATCGGTGGCCCTTCACTGATACCGATCCGTGCAACACTACCCAGGGTGATCTGCGCACCATCCGGCGTCAGGATCGGGAGTTGTTGGAGGGCTTGTGGCGAGTCACGCCAATCGCGGCCGTAACGCAGACTGATTGGGTAGCGAGCCAACCCTTCAACCGTCTCACCGATGTTCATCCCACCCACTGCGCCAGCCACCAGATCCTGCACATCGGCGATATTCAGGCCATAGCGCGCGGCGGCAAAGCGATCAATCTCAACATCCAGATAGCGTCCACCGGTAAGCCGCTCGGCAATCGCCGAGGTGACGCCGGGCACCGTTCTGGCCACCTGTTCGATTTCGCGGGTCAACGCGTCGATGCGAGCCAAATCAGAGCCGGCCAGTTTGATGCCGATCGGGCTTTTGACCCCGGTGGCCAGCATATCGATACGATTGCGGATCGGTGGAATCCAGAGATTGGCCAGCCCCGGTACCTGCACCGCCCGGTCAAGCTCCTCAATAAGCTTTTCCGTGGTCATCCCCGCTCGCCATTCGGAGCGCGGTTTGAGCCTGATGGTCGTCTCGAACATTTCCAACGGCGCCGGGTCGGTAGCAGTGTCAGCCCGCCCAGCCTTGCCAAAGACCCGTTTGACCTCGGGCACAGTCATGATCATCCGATCAGTCTGCTGCAGTAGTTCTGCTGCGCGCTGGGCCGACAAGCCCGGCAGAGCGGTCGGCATGTAGAGCAGATCACCCTCATCCAGCGGCGGCAGGAACTCCCCACCCAGGTGCGACAAGGGCCACAGGCTGGTCAGAAACACCAGTAGAGCAACCAGCAGGGTGGTTTTCGGCCAGCGCAACACCGCCTGCAACCAGGGTCGATACAACCAGATCAGCCCACGATTGAGCGGGTTATGCTGTTCGGGACGAATGCGTCCACGCACGGCATACAGCATCAGCACCGGGATCAGGGTAATCGAGAGCCCTGCCGCGGCGGCCATGGCCCAGGTTTTGGTCCAGGCCAGCGGGCTGAACAGCCGCCCTTCCTGCGCTTGCAGGGTAAATACCGGGATGAACGACAGGGTAATGATCAACAGACTGAAGAACAGTGCCGGGCCCACTTCAGTGGTAGCCTCGAGAATCAGGCGCCGGTGCTCGCCCTGGTCTGGTTCACGTCCGCCGTGGGCCTGTTGCCAGGCTTCGAGCTTTTTGTGCGCATTCTCGATCATCACCACGGCGGCATCGACCATGGCACCAACCGCAATGGCAATCCCGCCGAGCGACATGATGTTGGCGTTGATACCCTGGGCCTGCATGATGATAAAGGCCAGCAGCACCCCCAGCGGCAGGGAAATGATCGCCACCAGCGATGAACGCAGGTGCCAGAGGAAGGCCGCGCACACCAGAGCGACAACAAGGAACTCCTCGATCAGCTTGCGGCTGAGATTGGCAATGGCACTGTCGATCAGCTCGGCCCGGTCGTAGGTGGTTACAATCTCCACCCCTTCCGGCAGGCTGGCACCCAGTTCAGCAAGGCGTTGGCGCACCCGGTCGATGGCTGCCCGGGCATTGCCGCCGCTGCGCAGCACCACCACGCCACCCACGACCTCGCCCTGACCATCCAGCTCGGCGATCCCTCTGCGCATCTCCGGCCCCAACTGGATACGCGCCACATCGCCCAGCAAGACTGGAACCCGGGCATTATCCAGACGCAACGGAATCTGCCGGAAGTCCTCCAGCGTCTGCAGATAGCCGCTGGCGCGCACCATGTATTCCGCTTCGGCTAACTCCAGCACACTGCCGCCGGCTTCCTGGTTGGCACGCCCGATGGCCGCCTGCACCTGCTGCTGAGTTACCCCCAGGGTCGCCATGCGCACAGGATCAAGAATGACCTGATACTGTTTGACCATACCGCCAACGGTGGCCACTTCCGCCACTTCCGCCAGGGCCTGCAGCTCAAATTTCAGGAACCAGTCCTGCAGGCTGCGCAGCTCAGCCAGATCATGCCGGCCACTGCGATCCACCAGGGCATACTGGTAGATCCAGCCAACCCCCGTAGCGTCTGGGCCAAGCGCCGGCGCAACCCCTTCCGGCAGCCGCCCCTGAACCTGGTTGAGGTACTCCAGTACCCGTGAGCGGGCCCAATACAGATCAGTGCCATCCTCGAACAGTACGTACAGGAAGCTGTCGCCAAAGAACGAGAAGCCGCGTACCGTGCTGGCCCCAGGCACAGCCATCATGGTCGTGGCCAGCGGATAGGTGATCTGGTTCTCGACGATCTGCGGGGCCTGTCCTGGCCAACTGGTACGAATGATCACCTGAGTGTCAGACAGGTCAGGCAGGGCGTCGATCGGCATCCGCTGCATGGACCAGATACCCCAGGCCAGACCGAACAGGGTGGCCAGCAGCACCAGCAGGCGGTTATCCACAGCCCAGCGAATAATGGCGGCAATCATGGCTGCACCTCACGCTTCTCGATCCGCACGATCGGCAGGCCGTCCGGGTCCTCGCGGACCCAGACCCGTACCGCATCGCCCTCGGCGATATCACTCAGATCCAGGGCCGGATCAACCGCAAACTGCATGCTCATGCCAGCCATACCCAGAGTCTCGAACGGGCCGTGTTCAAGCATCACCCCGTCCTCGTCAAAGTACAGCACCACCGCATCCGCCGGGTGCAAGACCTCAGCCTCAGCGCTGCCACGGGCGACAATACCCCGCAAACTGGCTTCGGAGTCGATCAGGAACTGGGCGGCGATGACCACCTGCTGCCCTTCCTCAAGTCCATCCAGCACCTCGACTCGCTCACCACTTTCCCGCCCGAGCCGGACCCGTTGTGGTCGAAACCGGCCATCGCCCTCGGCCAGCATGACCAGATCCTCCTGACCACCCCGGATCACCGCACTGGCCGCGACCAGCAACTGCTCGCTGGCAACCCCATCCAGCAACTGCACCCGTGCACTCATGCCTGGGCGCAAGCGAGCATCGGCGTTATCCAGAACCGCACGCACCCGCACCACCCGGGCACGCTCATCAGCTTCAGGCAATAGCTGCTCGACCTTGGCTTGCCAGACTTCCCCCGGCCAGGCCGGCAGATGCACCTCAAGCGGTTGCCCGGCCCGCAAGCTGGCGGCCTGCGCCTCTGGCACCGCGGCTTCCAGCCAGATGCGCTCGATCCCGTTGATCCGCGCCACCGTACTGCCGGCTGGCAGGCTCATCCCGGCACGCACCGGCCACTCAGTCAGCACCCCTGCCACGGGGCTGCGCAGCGTCCAGCGCATCTGCACCCGTCCGGTCGTGCGCACGGCCCGCATCAGGTCTTCGGGCATACCGCTCAGACGCAGACGCTGCCAGGCCGCCTCGCTTAGCTGGGCATCCCCAAGCCGTCGTAAGGCCAGATATTCTTCCTGGGCAGCTACCCAGTCCGGCACCAGCAGTTCGGCCAAGGGCGCCCCAGCCACCAGCACATCTTCCGGCGCCAGCGCCGCGACCGACTCAACCCAGGCCTCAGCCCGGGTTTGCAGCACGCTGACCTGGCGCTGGTCATAACCCAGTACCGCGCTAGCCTGCAGGACCGGCTCAAGCCGGCCTCGCTCGACTTGGGTCAGGCGCATCCCAAGATTGCGGGTCAGTGAGGGGTCGATACGAATGCTGCTGCCATCATCGCCGGCATCGGCATAACGCGGCACCAGATCCATGTCCATGAACGGAGAGCGACCCGGCGCATCGAAGTGCTGCTGCGGATACATCGGGTCATACCAGTAGAGAATCCGCCGCTCGGACTCGACAGCCGCCGTGGCATGCTCGCCATGCCGTTCGGCAGATGCCAGCACCAAGCCCGGCACCAGCAAAATCAGTAGTTGAGCAATCATCAGATGACGACCAGACATGTCAGCGCTCTCCCCAGGTCAGGTGCAGGCGGGTGTGACTGATGGCTCGTGCGGCCACCAGCTCGATATGCTGCAAACGGGTTTCAATAAGTTCACGACGCGCTTCAATCAGACTGTCCAGCTCCGCACGTCCTCCGCGATAGTCCGCCAACGCCAGCTCAGCGCGCTGTTCAGCCAACGGCAGCATCTGCTGCATGCTACGCGCCTGGGCCAGTTCAAGCCGCCGGTATTGGCTCAGCTCGACCTCCAGCTCGTTTTCCAGGCGCAACCTAGCGCTGTCACGTTCGCGATCCAACGCCGCCAACTCTGCTTCGCGAGCGGCAATACGGGGCTGTTGCCGCCGACCGGAAAAGAGTGGCAAGCCAACGCTGACCTGAACACTGAACATGTCATCCAGCCCCATGCCACGTCGCTGGTACGCCAACTCCCAACCCCAGTCCGGTCGCCGATCCGCCTCAGCCAGCCGCACGGCCGCCTCGCGCTCACGCGCCAGCGGCCGGTACTGTGCCAGTTCCGGCTGCAGGGCCAGACGCGCCCGATAACCATTGAGGTCGAGCGGCCACTGCGGCCAATTGCCCAGTGTCTGTGCCGGCGCCTGCGCCCCCAGCCAGCGCCGCAACTGCGCACGCCACACCTCCTGCTCGCTCAACAACAGGTCTCGCCGCTGGTCCAGCCGGGCCCGTTCCAGAGCCGCCAGGGGTTGTACGGCCAATGGGCCGAGACCGCCCGCCAGGCGTGCGGCGATGGATGCCGCGAGCACATCGTTCTGAGCATAAAACTCGTCAAATAGCGCCAGTTGGCGCTGCAAGGCGTGCAAGCGCAGCCAGGCTTCAGCCACCTCCAGACGGACATTCAGGCGCTCCACTTCATACTCGGCCTGCACTCTTTCCACGGCGGCGCCAGCCAGTTCACGCTGGGCCTGGCGGCGGGCGCTATTGGGCACCTCCTGCATCAAGCCAATCATCTGCATGGTCATGCCGTCGGCGTTGAGACGACCGCGCCGATCGCCTTCGATCGGCACATTCTGCAGACCCAACGCCAGCTTCGGATCCGGTAACTGGCCGGCGGCCTGGGCCTCGCTACGCACGGCCAGTTCGTTCAGGCGCCAGGCCTGCAGACTGGGGGCCTGCTGTTCAGCCAGGCTCAGGGCCTGTTCCAGGGTCATGGCCTGCAGCGGCAGGCTCAGACAGAACACCAGGGCACTGCCAACAAGCAGACTCCGGCGACAAAAAGAGGGATTCAACATGATCGCAACTCTCTGGTGATCGCCGTGACAAGGCACGGCAGAACGTCAACGGTTAAGCCGTTGGTCCGGGGGTCACACAGGAGTCAGTGGCGCGGCGGGCGCCAGAGCGGGTAGTTCATGGCCGGGCTGGCGCCGGCATGAGTAGCGGGAACAAGTGTGTTCTTGGGCAGGATGCCGGACAACTGGCCTCCGCCCACCAGGGCAGCGGCACTCAACTGGCAATCCAGCCCGCTGTCACACAGCAACTCGGCGGTACTGCTCAGCCAGTCAGCAGTGCCAATGTCGGCACAGTCTTCATGCAGGCCGTGCATCATGACCGGCTCATCAACCAGGCACGCCTGGGCCGCAAGCAACGTCGCCGCCAGCGTATTGAACGACAGCAGCAAAGTCACCAGCAGAGCACCCAGGCAAGCACGCAAGGCAGGCATCAGCAGTCCGACCATTCGGGATTGAGTTTCATACGGTAAAGACTAGCATCTTCACCAATCAATGGTTTGATCAAGATCAACGCCAAGGCGCTCACAACACTGGCGCAAACAGATAGGCCGCCCGGGCCGCTACCCGGTACCACAACGACAGCGAATCCAGATCGTCGCGGTGCATCAAGCGGGAGCGAGCAAAGTCCTGCTCGAACATCAGCTCGACCTCGCGGGCAAAAGCCGCATCAATAACCAGCGCGGTGACCTCGAAGTTAAGCCGGAACGAGCGATTGTCCAGATTGACCGTGCCCACCCCGGCGCCGACGTTATCGACCAAAAAGCTCTTGCCGTGCAAAAAGCCGCCCTCATAGCGATAAACCTTGACGCCGGCCTCCAGCAAGGGGCCAAGGAAAGCGTAGGCGGCAAAATACAGCAAGGGATTGTCCGGACGCTGGGGGATAAGAATACGGACATCCACCCCATTGATCGCCGCCAGCTTGAGCATCGACTGGACGCTCTCATCGGGTACGAAATAGGGGCTGGAAATCCAGATCCGCTGATGGGCCGAGTGAATCGCCTGCTGAACCATCAGACTGGCAGTGTCGAAACTGTCAGCCGGGCCAGAGGGCAGAATCAGCACCGGCGCGGCATGATGACTGGGCACGCTCGGCTCCCAGGGCAAATCGAGAATTTCCTCGGTTGCCCAGTGCCAGTCCTCACAGAAAACCAGTTGCAACGCCAGCGCGGCCGGCCCCTCGATCAACAGATGGGTATCCCGCCATGGGCCGAGCCGGGCATGCCCGTGCAAATACTCATCCCCGACATTGAGGCCGCCAACCCAGGCCCGCGCACCGTCGGCAACGACAATCTTGCGGTGGTTGCGAAAGTTCAACTGCAACCGGTTGCCACGCCCCCGGGTCGAGTGAAAGCGATGCACCTGTACCCCGGCCTCACGCAAGGCCTGCAGGTAGTCGGCCGGCAACGCATAACTGCCGATCTCATCATAGAGAAAAAACACCTCAACCCCTTGCCGGGCCTTGTCAATCAGGCGGGCCTGCAGGGCCATACCCAGGTCATCGGCGCGCACGATGTAAAACTGCACCAGAAGGTAGCGCTCGGCCGCCTCGATGCCGGCAAACAGACTGGCGAACGTGGCTTCGCCGTCAACCAGCAATGACACCTGATTGGCTTCAAGAAACGGCAGTTTGGCCAACCGCTCAACACCCGCCAGATGTTTATTGTCGTAGGCCAGCGTCGCCCGCTGACTTCGCAACTCGGTCATTTTCGCCATCAAGGCCTGGCTCAGCTCAGAATCCTCATCGCGCCGGGCGTTGACGTACCCCTGAAATTTGGTCCGGCCAAACACCCAGTAGGCCGGGACCGCGACATAAGGCATCGCATTAAGCGAGACAATCCAGGCCACCGCCCCCGGCGCCGTGCGGGTCGACATCATCGCATCCACCGATGAAACCAAGCCCATAATCTGAAACAGCGCCGCAACCATCAGCCAGCGGCGCCAGCGCCGACGTTTGGCTGGTGCTGTCACAAGATTCTCAGCCATCGCTACTCAGTCAGCCAGGCTTGACGGCGCTATAAAGCGCCATGGTGCCGAACAGGGTATTGAAGGTCCTGGCCTGTGTTACCTCGACAAAGCCCGCTGCTTCAAACAGTGGTACCAGCCGGCCGGCCAGGTTGTCCCCGGTATTGTCAAAACCATCAAGCAACTGGATGAACAGGAACAGGCTACGCATCAGCGGGTTTTCGGGCTTGCCCCAGTCCGCGACATGCAACTGGCCGCCCGGCTTGATGATCCGAAACAGCTCCCGCGCAGTGCGCTGTTTTACCTCCCAGCTCAAGTGATGAAAGAACAGACTGGAGAGCACCCGATCAAACCGGGAATTGGCATAGGGCAAGGCCTGGGACATGGCCTGAGCAAAGTCGACACTGATCCCCGCCTTGTCGGCCTTGCGTCTGGCCAAGGTTAGAATCGCCGGGTCGGCATCCACTGCGCTCATGCTGAGCCTCGGATACTGCCGCTTGACCCAGACCGCCAAGGTTCCGGTGCCACAGGCCAGGTCCAGCACCTCCAATCCGGGAGCCAGACCGGCTTGTGCGATCAGCGCCTGTTTGACGCGCTTCTCACGCGTTGTAAGTCCCACCACAGCATCATAAAGTGGCGTCAAGCGATGAAACCCCAAAGCCGGGACAAACGTCGAGTCAGCGCGTTTCATCTACCCTCCTGGCGACACAAGAGCATGTCCTGAGCTTAGCCGAAATCCTCGTCATCGCTTCAGGGCTTGCCCTCCCCACGCCGACCGAGCTGCCAACGCGGCAGGAAGCGGGGCGTACGCGCCGCGTAGTCACGCCATTCATCCCCGAACTGGGCCGCTATTTCCGCTTCTTCAGCCACGGCCAAACGGGCATACATCCAGGCCAGGACCGGGAACATCGCCAAAGTAAGCAGTGTTGGCCACTGCAGCAGGAAGCCCAACATGATCAGCATAAACCCCAGGTACTGGGGGTGGCGAACATGGGCATACAGCCCACTGGTGGCCAACGCCTGCTGCTGTTGAGCGGCATAAAGAGTCCGCCATCCCTGGGCAATCAGGTAGAAGCCCAGGCCAATCAAGAGCAGACTGAGCAGATGAAATGGGCCGAAATGGGGAGCGCTTTGCAACCCGAACAGCATTTCCAGCAAATGCCCGCTGTCATGGGCGAACCAGTCGATCCCCGGATAGCGGCTTTGCAACCAACCCGCCAGGAAGAACAGAGTCAGGGGAAAACCATACATCTCTGCAAACAGCGCGACTAGGAACGCACTGAACGCGCCAAAGGATCGCCAGTCACGCCGCGTTTTCGGCTTGAAGAAACTGAAGGCAAAAAAGATAAAGATTGCCGAGTTGATAATCACCAGCCCCCACAACCCATATCCAGACGCATCAGAGTGCATGTCACTTCTCCCTGGGCTTGTGGGTATCATGACCCGAGTGGCCGTGGCCGCGATGCATGAAAATATGCATCAGCGGACAGGCCAACAGAATCAGCCAAGGCAGCGCACCCAATAGGTGGGCGCGATGTTCCTGCCATAAAAAAAACCCGGCGATCAGTGCAAATCCGGCAAACGCCAGCCAGTAACGCCTGGGACGAGGAAGGCCGGACAGCGCTCCGAGCTCGGACTGCTGACGACTAACAGGCTTATGCTTCATGAACACCTCCGGCCTGCCCGATGCGTGCAAAGCGCCGCTTGAGCAGCAACGAGTTACCGATGACCGACAACGAGCTGGCGGTCATCGCAATCACCCCGATCATTGGGTGCAACAATCCGACCGCGGCCATCGGAATGGCTGCGACGTTGTAGGCACTGGCCCAGATCAGGTTCTGTACGATCTTGTCGAAGGTCGAACGGGACAACTGCATGGCTTCAACCACGCCGGTCAGCTCACCACGCACCAGGGTTACATCGGCGGCCTCGATGGCCACGTCCGCGCCGGCCCCAATGGCAATACCGACATTGGCCTGTTTGAGCGCCGGCGCATCATTGATGCCATCTCCAACCATCGCGACATGGTTACCGTAGCGGGCCTGCAACTGGCGGATGGCATCGACCTTGCCCTCGGGCAGCACACCGGCCTGCACCTCATCGATTCCTACCTCCTCGGCTACCGCCCGGGCGGCACGTTCGTTATCGCCAGTGATCATCACCACATGCAATCCCAGCTTGTGCATGCCCCTGACCGCTTCAGCCGACTCGCCTTTGACGGTATCGGCCACGGCTACCAACCCCAGGGCCGCGCCATCACAGGCCACAATCACCACCGTGCACCCTCGCGCCTCCAGCCGTTGCAGCGACTCATCCAGGCTCTCAAGCGCGGTTATGCCCTGCTCCGCGAGCAGCCGACGGTTGCCGATCAGAACCTCTGCGTCGCCGACCCGGCCTGCTACGCCCCGCGCGCCAATGGAGCGAAACCCGGTCACCCCGGCGACCGCCACCCCACGCTCACTGGCGCCATCGACGATGGCCCGGGCAATCGGATGTTCGGAGGCGTTTTCCACACTGGCGGCCAAGTGCAAAAGATGCTGTTCGGAAACCCCTGCCGCCGCCACAACCTCGGTCAGACGAGGCTCACCACGGGTAATGGTGCCGGTCTTGTCCAGCACCATGACCTTGATGTCCTTGAAGGTCTGGATCGCTTCACCGGAGCGAATCAGGATGCCGCGCTCGGCCCCGATCCCGGAACCGACCATCAGTGCAGTCGGCGTAGCCAGGCCAAGCGCACAGGGGCAGGCAATGACCAGCACCGCAACGGCGGCGAGGATGGCCAGCACCGGGCCGTCGGCTTGCGGGTTGACCCAGGGCAGGAATTGGGCACCCCAGTACAGGATCGGCCGCAGAGTTTCGGGAAACACTAGCCAGGCGGCCAGGCTGAGCAGCGAGATCAGCACTACCAGAGGCACAAAACGTCCGGTCATGCGGTCGGCGAACTCCTGGATCGGCACACGCGAGCCCTGGGCCTGATCTACCAGACGAATCACCTGAGCCAGGAAGGTATCGCGTCCTACCCGGGTAGCCCTGACTCGCAAGCGCCCCTCTTTGTTGATGGTTGCACCAATTACCGGGCTGCCAACTTCCTTGTAGACCGGAACCGACTCGCCCGTTGCAATGGATTCGTCGACATGGCTTTCGCCTTCGACCACCTCACCGTCGGTGGGGACTTTGTCGCCCGGCCTGATCACCATGATGTCGCCAGGTTGCAGCTCTCCGACCGGCAACTCCAGCTCTGTGCCGTCACGCTCGACCCGGGCAGTCTTGGCGCCCAGGGTCAGCAGCCGACGAATCGCCTGCGAGGCCCGGCCCTTGGCCTTGGCCTCAAGATAACGCCCGAGCAGGTGGAAGGTCATGATGGTCGCCGCCATTTCCATGAACGAGGTCATGGGAAAGATGAACCCCACCAGCCCTATGAAGTAGGGCGGCAGGCTACCTAGCGAAATCAGGACATCCATGTTCAGGGTACGGTTGGTAAGCGAGCGCCACGCTGCCTTGTGTGTGGCCGCGCCACCGAACAGAAAGACCACCGGAAAGGCCAGCACGGCCACCATGGCCAGATAGCCCGGCACTGGCTGCCAGAACATGTGCGGCACCATCAGCAACATGATCAGCGTGGCGGGAACCCCGGCAATCCACAACCGCCGACGCGCCTGCGCCAGATATTGCGCCTCAATCTCAGCCGCATCCGCCTCATCGGCCGCAGCCCCTCGGCGCACGGCAGCCACGTCATAGCCGGCGCGCTCCACCGCCTGCCGCAGCCGCTGTGAATCGTCGGCCCCCGAGCGGACACTGACGCTAACGTGGTGACTGGCTATGTTGGTCCTAACCTCGGCAACCCCCTCAAGCCGCTGCAGGGTTTGCCTGACGATCCCGGCACAGTGGTCGCTACCCATGCCAGGTACTGTCAACTCATACTCGCTGATACTGCTCTCAATTGTGCTCATGACGGGCACTCCAGACACGGGTAGGGAACACCGACAGGCAGAGCCCAGCAGGCCCTGCCATGCGGTGTACGGTCAGTGATGCCCGGCGTGTTCGTCGTCTTCTGACGTCTCAGCCGCCGGCTCAACAGCCGTTACCGGACTGCCGCCACGCTCGCGCACACAATCGACCAGCATGTCGCGATGCGCTGCCGCCATCCGGTCATGCAGCGCCCCGACCTGCTCTGGATCAGGGCTATCCTGCGCCAGCAAGGCCTGCATCTGGCCCTTGAGCTCCCGCATCTCCTGCATCCGGGCCCGATGCTGTTCTGGCATGGCCGCACCGGCCATCCCGCCTTCCATCGGCATCTCGCCCATCATCATGCAGGGCCCCATACCCTGCTTCATCATCCCGCCGTGCTTGTCGTGCATCTGGTTCATCATGCCTTGGGCCAAGGCCATGAACGACGCTCCCGCCAGCCCGATAGCCAAGCTCAGGCCAACCATACGCTTACGTTGCAAACTCATCATGATCGCGCTCCCCACAGGCCTGCGCCTGCTAAATTACCTATGTGTGAAAACGCCCCGGACAGGGGCCAGCCGGTCCCGCGGTGCCACTCAAGGCCGCAGGCGCTGGGTTAACAGGTAAAGGGGCCGCCTGGCGACGCGAGGGGATTGGCGCGCAATCGGCAGTACGGACACCACCGACCATTGGCAGACAGGGTTAGCCATCGGGAAGTAGTGCCCCGCACCAGGCTCGGTACGTTCGGCACGCGGCAAGAGCGCAGGAGCTAAATGCTCCGTGTCTTGATGATGGCAGGCGGGCCGCTCATCGCTCAGCCACAGCGCCGCCCCGGACTCGAGCCCGGCGGTCTCGGACAAGCGAGGCACATCGGCGTGGGAGCCGACATGGGCCAAGGTCATCGGCGACGCCAGCAGCAATATCAACCATAGCAACACCCTACCAACCCATGCCGGACAGGGTGAACGGGTAGTGCTGAAGACATCCAAAGACATGGACATAGGCGTCTCGCGGCTTAGTACAGATTCACTCTACAGCCTTGCACTGTCGGGCCCTTGATACAGATCAAGATAGCCGCATATCGCCCAGCCTGCCGATTCTGCCGGGCAGTTGGGCATCGCCAGCCAATCGGTTAAACTGTGCGCTTGATTTCCCGCCATGCCGAGTGGCACCCAGAGCACTGTTTAATGCCTAGCACCTTCCACGAAATACCCCGTGAACGCCCCAGCACGCCCTTGCTGGACAGCATTGACGACACCGCACGCCTGCGTGAGCTGGACGAAGAACTGCTGCCGGTACTGGCCGACGAGCTGCGGGCGTTCCTGCTCTGGACCGTGAGCCAGACTGGCGGGCATTTCGGCGCGGGACTTGGCGTGGTCGAACTCACCGTTGCTCTGCATTATGTCTACCAGACCCCGGAAGACCGGCTGATCTGGGACGTTGGCCATCAGGCCTATCCACACAAGATCCTGACCGGTCGGCGCGAGCAGATGGCGACCCTGCGTCAAAAGGACGGCCTGGCGGCCTTCCCGCGCCGCTGCGAAAGCCCTTACGACACCTTCGGCGTCGGTCACTCCAGCACCTCGATCAGCGCCGGGCTGGGCATGGCTCTTGCCGCCCGCCTGCAAGGTCTTGACCGGCGGACTGTGGCGGTGATCGGCGATGGCGCACTGACCGCCGGCATGGCCTTCGAGGCGCTCAACCATGCCTCCGACGTCGAACCCGACATGCTGGTCGTGCTCAACGACAACGACATGTCGATCTCGCGCAATGTCGGCGGCATGTCCAACTACCTGGCCAAGATCCTGTCCAGCAGCACCTACGCGCACATGCGTGAAGGCAGCAAGAAGGTCCTGTCGAAGATTCCCAAGGCCTGGGAGCTGGCGCGGCGCACCGAGGAACACGCCAAGGGCATGCTGGTGCCCGGCACCCTGTTCGAGGAACTGGGCTGGAACTACATCGGCCCGATTGATGGCCACGACCTGCCGACCCTGGTCACCACCCTGCGCAACATGCGTGGCCTCAAGGGCCCGCAGTTCCTGCATGTGATCACCAAGAAGGGCAAGGGCTTCTCGCCAGCCGAAGCCGATCCGATCGGTTACCACGCCATTACCAAGCTCGAGCCCAAACCGGCCAGTAACGGCGTGAGCAAGCCAAAGTTCTCCAACGTGTTCGGCCAATGGCTGTGCGACATGGCCGCCGAGGACCCGCGACTGATTGGCATCACGCCAGCCATGAAGGAAGGCTCGGACCTGATTGCCTTCAGCGAGCGCTTCCCCGAGCGCTACTTCGATGTAGCGATTGCCGAACAGCACGCCGTGACCCTGGCCGCCGGCATGGCCTGCGAAGGCGCCAAGCCGGTGGTAGCGATTTATTCGACCTTCCTGCAGCGGGCCTATGATCAACTGATCCATGATGTCGCCGTGCAGGATCTGGACGTACTGTTCGCCATCGACCGCGCCGGTCTGGTTGGCGAAGACGGCCCCACCCACGCCGGCAGCTTCGATCTGTCATATCTGCGCTGCCTGCCCAACATGCTGGTCATGGCCCCGGCCGACGAGAATGAAACCCGGCAGATGCTGACCACCGGTTATCTGCACAACGGCCCGGCGGCGGTACGTTACCCGCGCGGCACCGGCCCCGGCGTGGCGATTGACCCGGAGCTCAAACCCCTGCCGATCGGCAAGGGCGTGATCACCCGCCAGGGCAGCCGGGTCGCCATTCTGTGCTTTGGCACCCTGCACGCCAACGCGCTGCAGGCCGCCGAATCACTGGATGCCAGCGTCGCCAACATGCGCTTCGTCAAACCGCTGGACGGCGAACTGATCCGCCAACTCGCCAACAGCCATGAACTGCTGGTTACGGTCGAAGAGAACGCCGTGATGGGTGGCGCCGGCAGCGCCGTCAACGAGTGGCTGCACGCCGAAGGCCTCAACATCCCGATGCTCAACCTGGGCCTGCCGGACAGTTACGTCGAGCATGCCAAACCCCGGCAAATGCTGGCCGAGTGCGGACTGGATGCCGAAGGTATCGAACAGCGCATCCGCCAACGCCTGAGCACCCTGACCAGCCACGACCAGCCATCGGCTGCGCTTGACCCGGTCAGCGCAAAGTCATAGAGTCCCCCCGCTTCCAGAAGTACTGGGTGCCCGGCCTGGCTTGATCAAGCCGCCGGGTGAAACGGGAAGTCGGTGCAACCCCGACGCTGCCCCCGCAACGGTAAAGGATCGCAGGCCAACACCTGCAGGGAAACCACAACGCCACTGTGCTTTTACGGCATGGGAAGGCGGTTTCTTCACATCCTGAGCCCGGAGACCGGCCCAGTATTCCAGGGAACGCCCTTATGGCGTTCCACTGCTGAGGTGCCGCGGAGGGCGGCACTGGTCAGCGTGCGGCCGCCCCCGGTGCATTGCGCCGACAGCCCTCCTGACTTCCCGCCCTCCTCAAAAGCCTGACCTTTTGAGGACCGATAATGAAAAAATTTCTGCCCCTGACTCCTGCCCTGCTGGCCGCCAGCATTGTCCAGGCCAATACCGCCATCGACCTGCCGGATACCGTGATCACTGCTTCGCGGATTGAGCAGCCTCGCGAAGCCGCCCTGGCGGCCAACAGCGTGTTTACCCGTACCGATATCGAGCGCCTGCAGGCCCGCAGCGTTCCGGAATTGCTCAGCCGGGTACCGGGCCTGCAGCAGAACAACAATGGCGGGATTCCGGCCTACTTCCTGCGCGGCAGCAACACCGCGCAAACGCTGGTTCTGGTCGACGGTCAGCGCATTGCCTCCACGACCAGCGGCATTGCCCGCCTGGACTACCTGAATATCGACAATATCGAGCGGGTCGAGGTCATTCGTGGCCCACGCTCCTCGCTATATGGTGCCGACGCCATCGGCGGCGTTATTCAGATCTTCACCCGCCAGGGCGAGCCCGGTCTCAACCCCAGCGTGCGCCTGGGCTTTGGCAGCAACCATACGATTGAGCGCAACCTGACCCTCAGCGGCGGTGACCAGCAGACCCGCTACCTGCTTGGCGCCACCCTGGATGAAAGCCGTGGCTTCGACCGCACCACCGACAAGCAGGGCAATGACCGTGACCGCGACGGCCAACGCAACAAGGCGCTGATGCTGCGTCTGGACCACAGTTTCAATGCTGACTGGCAAGCCGGGCTCAGCCTCAACGACCAGCGTGGCAAGAACGAATTCGACGATGCCTATGAATTGTTCCCCGGCTTCCCCGAAGACCAGTTCCGGGTCAGCAGCTATAACGGCCACCTGCAAGGTCAGTTGACCGAGATCTGGCAAAGCCGCCTGGAGCTCGGCCAAAGCTATGACCGCAACAAGACGGCTGGCTCCGGCAGTCCCTGGAACGATGGCCGCATCGAAACCACCCGGGATTCAGCCAGTTGGCTCAACCACCTGCAACTCAGCCCGGAACAGCGCCTGAGCGTTGGCAGCGACTGGCACCGCGACCGCCTGTCCTCGACCAACGCCTACAGCAAGACGCGCCGGGAGAATCTGGCCGGCTTCATCCAGCACAGCTGGACCCAGCAGAACTTTGCCACCGAATTGGGTGTGCGCCACGATGACAACCAGCACTTCGGCAATCACAACAGCTGGAACGCCGCGCTGGCCGTACCGGCTGGCGACCGCCAGCAATGGATTCTAAGCTACGCCGAAGGCTTCCGCGCCCCCACCTTCAATGACCTGTATGCGCCTCCGGGCTGGGGCGGCAACCCGGACCTTGATCCCGAGCGGTCAAAAAGCTGGGAACTGCAATGGCGCGCCGAAGTGCTCGACAGCCAGCTCGAAGCCTCGCTGTATCGCAACGACATCAAGGACCTGATCACCTGGAATAGCAGCACCTTCCAGATGGACAACATCAACAAGGCCCGCGTCAACGGCTTCGAGGCCGCCATCAGCCGCGATCTGTTCGGCTGGTCGAGCCGCACCGCCATCAGCTTCATCGACCCACGCGACCGGGCCACTGGCAAAACCTTGCAACTGCGCGCCCGCCGGCACCTGAGCCTGGATCTGGATCGCAGCTTTGGCGACCTGTCCTTTGGCGGCACCTGGCAGCTGTTCAGCCAGCGTTATACCGATCCGGCCAACAGCGACACCCTGGCCGGTTACGGCACCCTGGACCTGCGCGCCAGTTGGCGAGCCAGCCCGGCGCTGCGCTGGGACCTGAAGCTGAGCAATGTGCTGGACCGCGACTACCACTTGGGCACCTACTCACGCCCCACCGGTTTCTGGCCGGCGCCGTCAATTGACCACCCCTACCGCGAACAGGGTCGCAGCGCCTTGCTGGCTGTAACCTGGACCCCACAGCTGTAACTACCCTGCAACTGACGGCCCGATCTGACTCGGGTCGTCAGTTGGTCGCCTGCGGCTTGCCGCGCCAAGCACCAGTTAAGGCATAATGCGCGTTTGGTTTTCATCGCATCGGATGCCGCATGTTCTTCACCGACGAGCGCCAGCACTTCTTCCGCCCGCTCACCAGCAAATACCGCGAACAGATCGTCGAATGCCTGCGCCTGCTGCATGAGCGGCTGTACAGTGCCCGCGCCGACTATGGCGAATCACCCCGCCGCGAACAGGTCCTGGATATCTTCTGCGAGGCCCTGGAACGTGCGCCCTTGCTCGATGGCGACGACCAGGACAGCGGCCGGTTCAAGAACAACCGCGAGCAGGCCAACTGGATTCTCAACAGTCTGATCGAGCATGGCTGGCTGGAACGCCAGGTCGATCAGGCCAGCTTTCAGTCCAGCTACCCATTCAGCCGCCTGGGCCGGTTGTTCACCCTGCCGCTGGTCGAAGCCGACGGCCGCAGTGTACGCACCCGCCACCGCAATACCCGCAACACCCTCAACGCCCTGAGCGCCTTCGCCGAGCATGGCGAGGTCTACGACCTGCTCGATGCCCATGAATACTCCGAGCGGATCATCGCCGACTTCAGCGACATCATTGCCGAGCTGGAAGAGCGCAAGCGCGAACTGGTGCGCGAGGTCGAAGCCCAGCAACTGGTACAGCAGGCCAGCGACCAGTTCTTCGAATTCATGGAGCGACGCTTTCAGCCCGACCTGGCCATTCGCCTGTCGGCCGACAGTGTCGAACGCCACCGCGAGCGCATCCTCGAGCTGCTCGAACGGATTCGGCGCAAACCCAGAGACTGGAAAGCCCATGCCGAACGCGAACTGCGGCGCCTGGCCCCCGACCTGCTGAGCGACGAGCGCAGCTCGGTGCTGTGGCAATTACTCGATGCGATCGACAGCCGCCTGCGCAATGCCTCGGACATCATGCTGCCAGCCCTGCGCAAGACCTTGCAGAGCTTTACCCAGCGCGCCGACCTGATCATCCGCCAGCTCAGCTACCTACACAGCCAGCAGCACAGCGACATCGTTGGCCTGTGCCGGGAGTTGTCCCATCTGCCCGAAGCCGAGCAAAGCGCCCGCCTGCAAGCCGCCGGCGAGCTCATGGCCGGCGTCGGTCTGGGCCTGCTCGACCCCGGCCAATTGCGCCTGCGCGAGCGCCGCGAGCGGCCACCGGTGCAAAGCCTGATGAGCGACCCCGGCGCCCCGGATGACGACACCCTGCACGAACTGGCCGCCCAGCAGCGCCTGGACAAGGCCTTCAACATCAACGCCAGCGGCCTGCGCGACTACCTGCGCAGCGCCCTGGCCGGGCGCCAGCGAATCGACAGCCGTGACCTGCCGATCACCAGCGCCAGCGATCTGCTGGCACTCAGTCACCTGATCGAACTGGCCGGCGCCGAACATGCCGCCCGCGGCCTGCAGGTACGCATCGAGCCCAGTGGCCAGACGATTACCGACGAAACCTATTTCAGCCGCCGCGACGGCTTCATTATCGAACTGGAACACGACGACCATGCGTGAAGCCCTGAACGCCCAACTGGCCGAACGCGGCCTGAGCAGTGAGGAGTTTTCCGAGCTGATGATCCGCCTGCTTGATCGCGGAGTGCTGTGCCGTGACGACAGCAAGCGTGAGGCCGAGCTCTATGACCGCTTCCTGCAGGTACGCGAACTGGTCGAGGATTACCTTGAGATACTGCGCATCCGCCTGCTGCACGAGCCGCGCTTCAACCTGCTGCGGCTGTTCCCACCCGGTGCCGAAGTGCCCGGCCTGGCTGACAGCGACGACGATTTTCGCACCGGCCTGCGCCAGCGCCTGAACCAGCAGGAAGTGGCCCTGATCCTGGTGCTGCGCGCCGAATACGACAAGGCCCTGCGCGAAGGTCAGGTCGACGAGCAGGGTCAGGTGCTGCTGACCCTGGAAGCCCTCAACCTCAGCAGCCGCAACCTGCTGGGCAAGCCGCTGCCGGAAAGCCTCAGCGAGCGCCAGGCGCTGTTGCGCCGCCTGCGTCAACTGCGACTGATCCGCAGCCCCGGTGACAACAGCAGTGAAGAGGATGCCTGGCTGCTGATCCGCCCCGGCATTCTCAGCCTGGTCACCGACAGCGCCCTGAATCAACTGGCCAGCCCCGAGGCCGACGACCTGGACGAGGACGCGCCCTGATGTATCTGAAACGCTCAATCACCGTGAACTGGGGCAATCTGCCGGTCGAGGAACTGGAGTACGGCCCGGTCAACCTGTTTTCCGGCGGCAACGGCTCGGGCAAGACCACCGCCGCCGATGCCCTGCAAACCCTGATGACCGCCGCCCACGACAACCTGTTCAACTACAACCCCGGACAGGACGAAACCACCCAGCGTGGACGCGGCGGCAAGCAGGTGCGGACCCTGGCCTCCTACGTGCTGGGCTGTGACGATGGCGCCTACGCCCGGCCCTGGGATACCGACGGCTACATCGCCGGCGTGTTCCACCCGACCCAGGGCGAAAGCGCCGAGCCCTTTACCGCAGTCATCGGCGTGCGCGCCCACCTCGACAGCGCTGGCAGCAGCCGCCAGGCTCGCCAGAACGAACTGCTGCTAATGATCGTTCCCGGTGAAATGCTGTCGCTGTCACATCTGGTACGCGAGGCCGACGACGGCCGCCACGTGGTCCCGGTTACCGAACTTCCGACCCTGTTGCGCCGCCAGTTCGGCAAGGCCGGCGTCGAACTCTACGAGCGCAAAAGCGCCTATCTGGCCCGGCTGTATGGCGCGCTGCGCGGCCGCCGTGATGCGGTATCGATACGCGAAGCCAAGAATGCCGCACGCACCTTCGCCAACTTCATGGCCTACAAACCGGTCAAGTCGATCGACCAGTTCGTCGCCGAAGAAGTGCTGGAAGCCCGCGACTTTGGCGACACCATCCGACGGATTCGCGAACTGCTGCGCACCGTGCACGGCATGGAGCAGGAAGCCGGCCGCTTGCGTGATGCCGTGGCCCTGCTCCAGCAGTCGCGCGATCAGGCCGACCAGTACCTGGAAGGCTGGCTCGAGCGCACCGGGCTCGACTATGCCGCCGCCGCCCAAACCTGGCGGCAGAATCAGAAACAGTATCTGGCGGCCAAGGACGAACAGCGCCAACTGGCGGCGCGCCTGGCCAGCAATCTCGACGAGCAGCGCCTGACCAACGAGCGCCTGGAGCAGGCCCATCAGGAGCTGGTGCAACTGGAAGCCCGCCGTCAGGGCATCCCGGCCCTGCACAACAAGGACCAGCTGGAAAGTCGCCAACGCCAGCTGCATGAGCAGTTGCAGACCGGGGTCGCCCCGCTGCTGCAACAGGCCCGCCAGCGCGACCAGAACGTCGCAGCCCTGCGCAGCCTGCAGCAACTGCTCAGTCAGCACAGCCTGGGCCTGGAACTGCCGCAACTGGCCAGCCGTGGCTGGCGGGAAACCAGCCAGGCGGTACTGGCCGCCGAACAGCAACCAGTGGCCGAACTCAACCAGTTGCTGGCGCGCGACTGGATCGACCTCAGCCCGCTGGATGCCGGCCTGGACGCCATTCGCAGCCAACAGCACAGCCACAACCTGCTGGCCGAACACCTGTACGCCGAGGGCAGTGACGGCATCAGTCTGCTCCAGAAGGTTGACCGGCTGGGTCAGGAGCGCGCCGCCGCAGTCACCAGCCTGGAGCGCCAGGTCAGCCAGTGCGAACAACAGATCAGCACCCTGCGCGCCAGCCGGGTCAGCTATCCCGGTTATGTCGAAGACGCCCTGCGCGCCATTCGCCAGCAGTGCCCGCAGGCCGACCCGCGGGTCCTGTGCGATTATGTCGAAGTGCTCGACCCGGACTGGCAAATGGCGATCGAGGGCTATATCGGCGGCAGCCGCTTCGCCATTCTGGTCGAACCGGCCTTCGAGGCCGAAGCCATCCGTATCGTCCGCCAGCTCAGCAGCCGCGAACGCAACCGCGCCCGGGTGATTCAGGGCGACAAGGCCCGCCAGGATGCCGAACGGCTCAGCGTACCGGAGGATTCGATCCTCAAGGTCATGCGCTTTGGCCACAAGATTGCCGAGTACTACCTGCGCGCCTCCTATGCCGGGGTACAGCGCGTCGAGCATGCCGATGCGCTGCGCCAGACCCGCCGCGGCATCACCCGCGAAGGGCTGGGTTCGGGCAACTATGCGCTGTTCCGCTGTGATCTCGACGACAGCCAGCTGGTGTTCGGTGCCGAAGCCCGCGAGCGCAACCTGCGGGCCCAGGAAAGCCAGCTGGAGCAGCTGCACCTGCAGCGTCATTCACTGCGTCAGCAACAGCAGGCGCTGCAACAACTGGCCCAGTTGCTAAACCAGATCAAACCACTGGACTACGCGGCCCGGGCCAGCGCCCTGCTCGACTGCCAGCGCCAGCTCCGCGAACTCGAACAGCAACTGGACAGTCTCGATCTGGGCAGCCACGGCGATCTGGACGACCAGCAGTCACGGGTCAGCCAGCGCTACCGCGAACTCGAACAGCGCCAGCGCGAACTGCTCGAAGAACACGGCCGAGTGGACGAAAAACACCGCCAGCTCAGCCAGCGGATCAACCAGCTGGCCGACCAGAGCGACACCCTGCTGGAAGCCAAGGACGCTGCCGAACAGCATCTGCTGGAAGCCGCCAGCGGCCTGCCCGGCCTGGATCCGCAGCAGCGCCTGGAGCAGCTCGACGCCATGCTCGAACAGGCCCACAGCCCCTTCGACTTCGTCGCCGACAGCGCCACCCTGACCACGCGCCTGCACCAGCAGGCGATCAACCTGGAGCGCGCCATTGAGCAGTACAACCAGCAGGCCCAGCCGGCTGACCAGTTGCTGCACGACTGCGCCGACGAACTGCACAGCCTTGGCTTCTTCCGCCACATCGGCGGCCTGCAGCGCCAGCTCGACAACCTCTACAACCGCCTGCGCAACAACGTCCTGCTGGAAAAGCAGAACCAGCTGGCCAGCCTGCGCGACAGCTTCAACACCACCTTCGTCAGCGACCTGTGCCATGAAATCCACCAGGCCATCAACGACGGCCGACGGGTTCTGGAACAACTGAACCTGGAGCTGGAACACCACCAGTTCGGGGCCGACCGCGAGCGCTTCCAGTTCGACTGGGATTGGCTGCCGGAGTACAAGGAATACTGGGATTTCTTCCAGGAAGTAATGCAGATGCCCAACCTGGGTGATGGCGCCAGCCTGTTCGACAGCAATCTGTCCGAACGCGCCGCCAGCATCCGCGACCGGCTGCTGTCGCTGCTGCTCGATGGTGACGAGCAGCAGGCCCTGCGCGAGCTGGAGCGGCTCAGCGACTACCGCCGCTACCGCCGCTACGACATTCTCAAGCACCCCCAGGGCAAGCCAGCGATCCGCCTCAGCGAATACGGCACCGGCTCAGGTGGCCAGCTGGAAACCCCGGCCTACATCATTCGCGCCGCCGCCGTGACCAGCGCCTTTCGCTTCAATGAAGGCGACAGCCACCTGCGCATGGTGATCGTCGATGAAGCCTTCATGCACATGGACGAAACCCGCTCACGCGAGGTGATCGGCTACCTGACCGAAACCCTGGGGCTGCAACTGATCTTCATCATGCCGACCAGCAAGGCCGGTCCCTTCCTCGACCTGATCAGCAACCAGTTCGTGTTCAGCAAGGTGCCCAGCCGCCAGCCGGTCGGCGAACTCAACACCCGGGTCCTGCTCGACCGGCAACAGCTCAACCGCGAACGGGTGGCCGAGCTGTGGGCCCAGCATCGGCGGGTCATCCGCCAGCAGGGGATGCTGGACTTTATGGAAGAACTGGTTTGAGTGACCGCGCTCAGGCTTTCTTGCCTGGGCGCTGGTCCTTGATCAGCAACTGATTGTTCTCGCGCTTGAGCGTGAACAGGCCGATACCCTCAAGCAGCCCGCTGAACTTGCTGTAGCCATAGTTGCGCGGATCGAACTCGGGCATCTGCTTGGCCAACTGACTGCCCACAGGCCCCAGATTGGCCCAGCCCTCATCATCCGAAGCGGCCTCAATGGCCTGGCGCAGCTGATGACACAGCTTGGTATCCTGACGCAGCTCCTGCGCGCTCTTGCGCTTGATCGCCGCTTCTTCGGTTTCCGGGTTGCTGGTAAAGATTTCCGTGTAGATAAACCGGTCGCAGGCCGCCACGAACGGCTTGGGGGTCTTGCGCTCGCCAAAGCCGTAAACCACCTTGCCGGATTCGCGCAGGCGTGAGGCCAGACGGGTAAAGTCGCTGTCGCTGGAGACAATGCAGAAGCCCCCAAACTCACCGGTATACAACAGGTCCATGGCGTCGATGATCATCGCGCTGTCGGTAGCGTTCTTACCGCTGGTATAGGCGAACTGCTGGATCGGCTGAATCGAATGCTCAAGCAGCGCCGCCTTCCACTTGCCCAGCGCCGGCGTGGTCCAGTCTCCGTAGATGCGCTTGACGCTGGCCACTCCAAACTTCGCCACCTCAGCCAGCAACCCCTCGACGATCGCCGGATTGGCGTTGTCCGCATCGATCAACACCGCCAGCCCCACATTGTGCCCATTGCTACCTGCACTCATAACCCGGCTCCTGCCCGTGATGGAAAGGTTCATGCTGGCATGCTTTGGCGGGCTTGAACAGCGGGCGCTATGGCCGGATCAGCGGGTCCGCATGCGGCGCACTGAAACCGCGCTGCTGCCAAACCAACTCACACAGCACCCTCACCCCCTCTACCGCAGCCGGAGTAGGACGTACCAAGGTGTTGCTGTCGAGCACGAACAGCGCCTCATGACGCACCGCCCGCAGGTGTGGAAACTGACGCCAACGCTGGAGCCAGGGAGCGGCCAGCTTGCGCTCGTCAGCCAGCAGAATAATCACATCCGGATCGGCGGCGATGACACTTTCCCGACCGATCTGCGGGGCCAGAATAGCCAGGTCGGCGAAGATGTTGCGGGCACCGCAGTGGCGCAGGGCATCGCCCATCAACTGGGCGTCGCTGATGGTATACAGCGGGTCGTCCCAGAGCTGAATGAACACCCTGGGAGAGTCCTCGGTCAGCGGCCGGTGCAGCTGCGCCAGTTGCTGGTGGTAGCTATCGACCAGTACAGCAGCACGGGCTTCGGTCGCGCTCAGAAGCCCCACCGCCAGGGTAACCTCGGCAATCTGCGCCAGGCTTTGCGGGTCAAAGCGCTCGACCCGCAGCCCCAACTGCTCCAGGCGTGCCAGCAACTCCGGCGGATTGCCGCTGGTCCAGGCCAGAACCAGATCGGGACGGGTCGCCAGAATACGTTCGAGCGGCAGGCTCTGGTGGCTGCCGACCCGGGTTACCGTGGCCAGCTCGGGCGGCAGGTTGCCATCGTCGAGTACGCCGACCAGGCGCTCGCCAGCGTCGAGTTGTACGATCAGATCAGTGAGAAAAGGGGCGAGGCTGACGATCCGTTCGGCCGCCAGTGCTGGCAGGCTGACCAGCACCAGCAGTGTGGTCAGCAGCCAGCGCAGCATCACTGGTTGGCGGCCTGGACCCAGGCAGCCGGTGGGCGATACAGCAGCATCACGCCCTGGCTGGCCAGCACCAGCAGAATCAGCGGCACCAGTTCACCGGCACAGACATACTGCAGCATGCCGATCCAGCCTGGCAGCTTGGCATTGAGCAGGCCCAGCAACTGCTGATGATGCAGCCGCGCCCAGGCTGCTTCCGCTTCAGGCTGCTGCCCCTGACGATCCGCTTCGAGCAGTGCCTGCTTGTAATACCGAAAGCGCCGCAGGGTAAGGAACACGCTGGCAACCCCAACCACGAACAGCGGAATGGCCGCCTGCTCCCAGGCGCCTTGCCAACTGCCGAGGAACCAGACCAGGGCGATTGGCAGGCCCAGCGAAACGATGGTCTGCAAGCGCCAGTTGCGCTGCAGGGCTTTCCAGTGCGGACGCGTATCAAACATCAGTCGGCCTCGGCCTGATGGATGTTGCCCAGCATATGCCCCAGCTTGCCGGCCTTGGTCGCCAGGTACTTGCGGTTATGCGGGTTGAGACCAAACTGCAGCGGCAAACGCTCGGCTACCGGCACCCCGAACTCTTCCAGCGCCTTGACCTTACGCGGGTTGTTGGTCAGCAGTTTGAGGGTCTTGATGCCCAGATGCTCGAGCATCGGCTTGCAGATGCTGTAATCGCGCTGGTCGGCGCCAAAGCCAAGCTGCTCGTTGGCTTCGACGGTATCAGCACCGCCATCCTGCAGGTGGTAGGCGCGGATCTTGTTCATCAGGCCAATGCCCCGGCCTTCCTGGCGCAGATACAACAGCGCGCCACGACCTTCGTCGGCAATCGCTTTGAGCGCCGCCTCCAACTGGAAGCCGCAGTCGCAGCGCAGGCTGAACAGCGCGTCGCCGGTCAGGCATTCGGAATGCAGCCGGCCGAGGACCGGCTGGCCATCGGCGATCTCGCCCATGGTCAGCACCACATGCTCCTTGCCGGTTTCTTCCTCGAAGAATCCGTGCATGGTGAAGGTGCCCCACGGGGTTGGCAACTTGGACGAAGCTATGAAGGTGACTGTCACACCGGACTCCTGTACAGCCGCTGCACACAAAAAGGGCAGCTATATTAGCAGGTGCGGGGCTGGACGGCGACGATCAATAACGGCGCTCGAGCACCAGACTACTACCCTGATCATCCATCCGCACCCGGCTGAGATAACTCATGCCCAGCAACACCTCCAGGGGAAAGCCGCCCTCCAGCACCAGTCCCTCGACGCCGGTCAGCTCGATATCACCGACCTTGACCCGCTCCAGCCGCACCCGGTAGCCGTTAGCCTGACCACTGGCGGTGGCGGCCTGCACCGGGGTGCCGGCAACCCGATAGTCCAGCCCCAGACGCCGGGCCTGAACCGAGCTCATGGCCACGCTGGTGGCACCGGTATCGACTAGAAACTGGACACCCTGACCATTGATCGAGCCGGCGATACGGTAATGCCCGCCATCGCCGCGCGGGATACTGACCCGCTGGCGCTCCGGCTGGGCAAAGCCCTCGGTGTAATCGCGCTCAAGCCGGAACTGACGGGTCTGACCATTGACTCGCAGGGTCGCGCTGTGACTGTCGGCACTGAGCAGCTCGATACCCTGCGGCCCAGGCCGGCCGGCCCGGAGCATATGTCGCTGACCGTCGACGGTAATCACCGCCGCACCGGGAAACAAACCAACCACTCTGACCACCGGCTCGGCAAACGCCAGCGGGGCCAACAGCGCAACAGGCAGAATCAGCAAGCGTTTCATCGGGGCTCCCGAATTGATCGCATCGATGAACTCAGAATAGCGGCAGCAGCGCCCACTCGGCCAGCCACAACACCGCCAGGGCCATGAACCCGGCGATGATATCGTCAAGCATGATACCCAGACCGCCGTGCACATGCCGGTCAATCCAGCGAATCGGCCAGGGTTTCCAGATATCGAACAGCCGGAACAGCACAAAACCGGCGAGCAGCCACGCCCAGCCGGGCGGTGCCAGCCACAGGGCGATCCACAGCCCGACAAATTCATCCCAGACGATCCCGCCGTGATCGTGCACACCCAGGTCGCGCGAGGTACGTCCGCACAGCCAGATACCGAGCAGGGTGCTGACGATCAGCACCAGGGTATAGCCTCCAGGCGGTAATTGCTGCCACAGCAGCACAAACGGCAGCGCCGCCAGGGTGCCCCAGGTTCCGGGCGCGCGCGGCATCGCGCCGCTGCCAAAGCCAAAGGCGAGAAAATGAATAGGGTTGCGCCACACCGATGCCGGGGTGGGTTCTCGGGACTCAGCCATCCTGGGACTCCTTGAAGTGTTGGTAACCGGGTAATGCGCTGACCCGCTCCGGCCCTTGGCCCTGATCGAGCCAGACGCCCTCGCCCGCTACCACTTCGCCGATTACCCGCAACCACCAGCCGTCAGCCTCCAGCCGGGCTCGGTGCCTGGCCGGCAGACTGAACAGCAAGACGTAGTCATCGCCGGCACCTAGCATCCAGTTCAGCCGCTGAGGTTCGGACCAGCAGGCCAGGGCGGCGGAACAGGGCAGATCGGCGGCACGGATATGCACGGCAACGCCGCTGGCGGCGGCCAGATGCCCGGCGTCAGCCAGCAACCCGTCGGAAATGTCCAGCCCGGCACTGGCAACACCGGCCAGTGCCATGCCCAATCCACACTGGGCTCGAGGTCGCCAGAAGCGTTGCAGCAGATAGTCGCGCCCGGCCGGATCAAGTGCTGGCGGGGCCGCCTGGCTCTGCACCAGCGCCAGCCCGGCACCAGCATCGCCCAGCGGGCCACCGACGCACAGCAGATCACCCGCCGCGGCGCCAGCACGACGCAGCGCCTGGCCGGCGGCAACTTGGCCGAATACGGTGAGTCCAAGATTCAGCGGGCCTCGGGTGGTATCGCCGCCGATCAAGCTGATCCGGTGATCAGCGGCAGCAGCGGCCAAGCCCTCGGCAAAACCGGCCAGCCAGTCCTCGCGGACAGCAGGCAGGGTCAGCGCCAGGGTAAAGGCAAGCGGGGTGGCGGCCATAGCCGCCAGGTCACTGACCGCCACCGCCAGGGCGCGGTAGCCAAGATCGGCAGGCAGGTAGTCGAGCGGGAAATGCACCCCTTCGACCAGGCTGTCGGTGGAGATCACCAACTGCTGGCCGAGGGCAGGCTGCAGCAAGGCGGCGTCATCGCCGATGCTCTGGATGATGGCCGCCTGCGGGCCAGCCTTCTCCAGCGCTGCACTGCGAAAATAACGCCGGATCAGCTCAAACTCACCCAGCGCCATGACAACCGACTCGAGTCAGGGGCATCAACGCCCCTTGCGGGCCGCGTTGACCTCGACACTGCGTAGCCGGGGCGCCAGCTTGTCGAGAATGCCGTTGACGTACTTGTGTCCTTCGGTGGCACCGAAGGTCTTGGCCAGTTCGATGCCCTCGTTGATCACCACCTTGTAGGGCACGTCGATGCGCTTGAGCAGCTCATAGACCCCCAGACGCAGGATCGACAGTTCGATCGGGTCGACCTCGGCCACCGGCCGGTCAAGCACATCGGCCAAGGCTCCGTCGATCTCGTCGAGATGGCGTGGCACACCAGTCAGCAGTTCGTGGAAATAGGCCCCATCGACCTTGCTGAAATCGTTGTCGGTAAGGAACTGAGCCTCGATGTCGGACACTGGCTGATCGGCCATGTGCCAGGAGTACAGGGCCTGCATGGCCAGGCTGCGCGCCTTGCGCCGAGCCGATGGCTTGGGACCGGCCGCGCGGGCCGGTCGGGGATCATGCTCGCTCACTCAGGCCCCCAGTTGCTTGATGACGCTGACCATCTCGACCACCGACAGTGCCGCTTCAGCGCCCTTGTTGCCGGCCTTGGTGCCGGAACGCTCGATGGCCTGTTCGATGCTGTCGACCGTCAGCACACCAAAAGCCACCGGCACGCCGTATTCCAGCGATACCGAGCCCACGCCCTTGACGCACTCACCGGCGACGTACTCGAAATGCGGCGTACCACCGCGAATTACGGCACCCAGGGTGATGATGCCGTCGAACTGCTTGAGCTCTGCGACCTTCTTGACCATCAGCGGAATTTCGAAGGCGCCGGGCACGCGGATAATGGTGATGTCCTCGTCCTTGACTCCGTGGCGCTTGAGCGTATCGACCGCACCAGCCACCAGGCTTTCCACCACAAAGCTGTTGAAACGGCCAACAACCAGTGCGTAGCGGCCCTGGACGGCGATGAAGTCGCCTTCGATATTACGGATAGCAGTCATGGTCTCTCTCTCTTAAAGAACGGATGGCGCGCAGTGGCGCCATCATCGCGTGCCTCGCCGGCACATGGATTCGGTGCGATCAGTCGCGGGGCAAGTATTCTACTACTTCCAGGTCGAAACCGGATATCGCATTGAATTTCATCGGCGTCGACAGCAGGCGCATCTTGCGTACTCCCAGATCACGCAGGATCTGCGAGCCGGCGCCTACCGTATTGTAGGTGGTAGGCCGGCGCGGTTGCTGCTCACGAGTACCGCCCAACTGGCGAACATGCTCCAGCAGCGCATCGCCATCGATGTGGTTGCCCAGCAACAACACCACCCCGGAACCATCCTCGGCGACCTTGCGCATGGCGTCCTGCAGACTCCAGCGTCCCGACTCCTGCACCTGGAACAGATCGCGCAACGGATCGACGTTGTGCACCCGCACCAGTACTGGCTGCTCCGGGCTGATCTCGCCCAGGGTCAGGGCCATGTGCACCAGGCCGTCGGTACTATCACGATAGGCGACCAGGCGGAAGTTGCCCAGTTCACTGTTGATCTCCTGCTCGGCTGCGCGCTGCACGGTGCGCTCATTGAGCAGGCGATAGTGAATCAGGTCGGCGATGGTGCCGATCTTCAGGTTGTGTTCCTTGGCGAACTTTTCCAGCTCCGGCCGCCGGGCCATGCTGCCGTCGTCATTCATGATCTCGCAAATCACCCCAGCCTCGCCGAACCCGCCCATCCGGGCCAGATCGCAGGCCGCTTCGGTGTGGCCAGCCCGCGCCAGCACACCACCGGGCTGAGCCATCAGCGGGAAGATGTGGCCGGGGCTGACGATATCTTCAGCCACGGCATTAGGCGCAGCGGCGGCCTGCACGGTCCGCGCCCGGTCGGCGGCGGAAATGCCGGTGGTAACACCGGTGGCCGCCTCGATTGAAACGGTGAACTTGGTGCCGAAACCGGAGGCGTTGCGCTGGACCATCAGCGGCAGCTTGAGCCGTTCGCAGTGCTCCAGGCTCATCGGCATGCAGATCAGACCACGGGCGAAACGCGCCATGAAGTTGATGTGCTCGGCCTGGCAGGCTTCGGCGGCCATGATCAGGTCGCCCTCATTCTCGCGGTCTTCGTCATCCATCAGGATGACCATCTTGCCGGCGCGAATATCTTCGATGATTTCTTCGATACTGTTGAGTTTCATGCGGCCCTCCCGGGCACCTTGATCAGGACTTCAGATAGCCGTTTTCGGCCAGGAACGCCAGGCTCAGGCCGCCGTCACCGGCACCCGGCTCAGCCGCCTTGTCACCCAGCAGCAGGCGTTCCAGATAGCGGGCAATCACATCGACCTCCAGGTTGACCGGATGCCCGGGGCGGTAGTCGCCCATGATGGTTTCCTGCAACGTATGCGGGACGATGTTGAGGTGAAACACCGCACCGTCCACTGCGTTGACGGTCAGACTGGTGCCGTCGACGGTGATCGAGCCCTTCTCGGCTATGTATTTGGCCAGCGCCGCCGGCGCCTCGATCCGGAAGTGCCAGGAACGGGCATCCTCATGCATCGACAGGACCTTGCCGACGCCGTCGACATGACCGCTGACCAGATGGCCGCCCAGCCGCGAAGCCGGGGTCAGCGCCTTCTCCAGATTGACCCGGCTACCTTCCTTGAGGGTGGTGAATGCGGTACGGCGAATGGTCTCCTGACTGACGTCGGCCCAAAAGCCGTCACCCGGCAATTCCACGGCGGTCAGACACACGCCGTTGACGGCGATGCTGTCGCCCAGTTTGACGTCGGCCAGATCCAGTTTCCCGGTTTTCACGTAGACCCGCACATCGCCACCACGTGGCTGCATGCTCTGGATCCGACCCACGGCTTCGATGATGCCAGTGAACATAGGATGCCTCTCGTTGCACGAAGTACGCTGTCAGCCACCGACCACCAGGCCGAGACCGTACACCGCCAGAAAGCCGAAGGCAAAAGCCAACAGCAGCAGCCCGAAGCTGCGAAGGTATGTCATGAAGGTCAGCCCCGGCACCTTGCTCATGGCCACGATACCGGCGGCGGAGCCAATTATAAGCAAGGAACCGCCCACTCCGACAGCATAAGTCAGCCCCATCCACTCGGCGACGCTCATCTTAAGATCAGACTTGAGCAGCGCGGCCGTCAGCGGCACGTTGTCGATCAACGCCGAGAGCAGCCCCATCAGGAAGTTGGCCAGCAGGGTCGGCATCATGCCATAGAGCGCGGTCAGGCCTTCGAGTACGCCGATGAACTGCAGCATGCCAACAAGCAGCAACACGCCGAGGAAGAACAGCAGCGTCTCGAACTCGATGGCCCGGATATATTCGAGAATCGGGTCGTTGTCGATGTCTTCGTTGAAGAACCGGGCCACCAGAAACATGATCGCCAGGCCGGTAAGAAAGCTCAGCACTGGCGGAATCGCCCAGAGCAGGCTGGCGAGGATGGTAAAGACGATGGTCGCCAGGAAAATCCCGGCAATCACCTGATCCACCCCACGGATCGGTCGCAACGCTTCTTTCTCGATCACCGCCTCGCCATTAAGCCCCCAGGATAGCAATCCGGCCAGCAGCATCACTGCCATGAATGCCGGCAGGCTTAGCATCAGCAGATGGGTGATCTCGACCTTGTCAGCCAGGAAGATCATCAGCGTGGTGACATCCCCGGTGATCATCGCCACCCCGCCGGAGTTGACCGCAAACACCACCAGAGTCGCAAAACGCAAGGTCTTGCGCGCTTCCATCTTGAGACTGAGGATCAGCGCCACCGATACCAGAGTCGCGGTGATGTTGTCGGCAATCGAGGAAAATACAAAGCAGAACAACGCAGTGAGAAACAGCAGCTTGCGCTCGGTAATCCGCCCCGGCAGCACCAGGTATATGAGGTTCTCGATCAGCCCCTTTTTGTTCAGGTAGGCAACAAAGGTCATGGTCGCCAGCAGAAACAGCCAGAGCCCGGCGATATCGGCAATATTATGGTTCAGGGCGGCCTGGACCTCGGCCCGGAACGCCGGATCCGGTGCAGCCATAAACATGACCAGCCAGGCCAGCGCACCGAACAGCAACACCACCTTGGCCTTGCTGACGTGAATGACCTCTTCCAGCACAACCCCCGCAAACGCTGCAATCGCCATGACGATCAGCAGCACCTCTACCGCGCTAGACATGTGACGTACTCTTCAGGAAGGAAAAACCGGGCGCGCCGTAACCCGCCAGTCGCGACCGACCGCGCGCAGGTCGGTAATCTCGACATCCATGGCCTCGGCCATGTGGGCAAACGGCAACTCAAGCAAGCCGCGGGCCTGGCTGCCCAGCAGCCGCGGTGCCATATAAATCACCAACTCATCGACCAGTTGCGCACGCCAGAAGGCGCCAGCCAGGCGGGCACCGGACTCCACCAGCACCTCGTTGCAGCCACGCCCGGCCAGCTCGGCCAGCAGCGCCGCCAGATCCACATGCTGGTCCTGGCCCGGCAGCGCCAGCAGCTCACTGCCCGCGGCCTGGTATTCGGCCTGACGGTTCGGGGCCTGATAACAGACCACCAGGGTCGGGCCTGGGGTCTGGAACAGCCGGCGCGTCAGCGGGACCCGCAGATGGCCGTCGATCAACACGCGCAGCGGCTGGCGTTCGGCGGCGGCACGGGCCTGGTCTTCCGGCAGGTCCAGCTCGGCGGCGCGCACGTTCAGGGCCGAGTCATCCAGCAACACGCTGTCGGCGCCGCTGATCACCGCGCCACTGCGGGCCCGCAGCCGCTGCACATCGGCGCGTGCGGCCGGGCCGGTAATCCACTGACTTTCGCCACTGGCCATGGCCGTGCGGCCGTCCAGACTCATGGCCAGCTTGAGTCGTACCCAGGGCAAACCACTGCGCATACGTTTGATAAAACCGGGATTGAGCGCTTCGGCCTCGGCCTCCAGCACCCCACAGGTAACGGCGATGCCCGCCGCGCGCAAACGCTCCAGGCCGCGCCCAGCCACTTGCGGATTAGGGTCCTGCATGGCCGCGACCACCCGGCTGACGCCGGCCTTGACCAGCGCATCGGCACAGGGTGGCGTCTTACCGAAATGACTGCAGGGCTCCAGGGTGACATAGGCCGTTGCGCCCCGGGCCTGGGCGCCGGCCTGGGCCAGCGCATTGACCTCGGCGTGCCCTTGGCCGGCACGCACATGCCAGCCCTCGCCGACAATCTGCCCATCGCGCACCAGCACGCAGCCAACCCGCGGATTGGGCTCGGTGGTATACAGGCCGCGCGCCGCCAGTTGCAGGGCGCGAGCCATCATCTGCTGATCGAGCACCGCCATTTCAGGCATCGCCGGGTTCCTGATCGCCCCGCGACAGGCGCTCGATTTCCTCACGGAACTGATTGAGATCCTGGAACCGGCGATAGACCGAAGCAAAGCGGATATAGGCGACCTCGTCGAGCTGCTTGAGCTCGTCCATCACCATCTCGCCCACCACCATGGCCTTGATCTCCCGCTCACCGGTAGCCCGCAACCGGTGCTTGATATGGCCGATCGCCGCCTCGATCTGTTCGACGCTGACCGGACGCTTTTCCAGCGCCCGCAGCAGACCAGCCCGGAGCTTTTCCTCATCGAACGGCTGACGCCGGCCATCCTGCTTGATCACCCGAGGCAGCACCAACTCGGCGGTCTCGAAGGTAGTGAAGCGTTCCTGGCAGGCCAGACATTCACGCCGTCGGCGCACCTGATCGCCATCGGCCACAAGCCGGGAATCAATCACCTTGGTGTCATGGGCACCACAGAACGGGCAATGCATAGCTGGGTTCCTAGGGTCTTAAGCGCCGCCCATCTTACTCCCATGCCCGGCATGAATAAACGCCAGCGGCGAAACTCAGCGTTGCGTGGCTAACCAGCTATCACGCAACCGACGCTTGGCAACCTTGCCATTGTCATCGCGCGGCAACTGCTCGACCCACTCGATCACACGCGGCACCTTGTAGCCTGCCAGCCGTTCACGCAACTGCTCGCGCACCTGATCAGGCGTCGCCCGGCCAGCGTCCTGCCCGGCCAGCAGCGCCACCAGAGTCTCGCCATACTCCGCATCCGGCACACCGAAGACGGCGCAGTCGGCCACTCCGGGCATGGTCAGCAGAACATGTTCGATTTCAGCCGGGTAGATATTCACCCCGCCGGAAATCACCATATCCGAGGCACGATCGCAGATGTACAGATAACCGTCATCGTCCAGATAGCCGATATCACCGACCGTCACCAGATCGTCCAACCCCGCATCAGCCCGGGCCTGCGGATTGTTCAGATAGGTGAAGTCGGTAACCGCTGGCTGGCGTACATAAACCACCCCCGGCACACCCACGGGGCAATCGTGACCATGCTCATCAACGATACGCAGCCGCGTACCGGTGATTGGCCGGCCGACACTGCCGGGCTTGTCCCGGGCCGACTGCGGGTCCTGCAGGGTAATCATGCCGGTTTCGCTGGAAGCGTAGGTCTCATAGATGACCGGCCCCCACCAATCCAGCATCGCACGCTTGACCTCAGGGGCGCAGGGCGCGCCGGTCGAGGCGACGAAACGTACCGATGACAGGTCGTAACGCGCCCGTACCTCGGCCGGCAAGCGCAACAGACGCACATACATGATCGGCACCAGAAACACCGTATCGATGCGGTGGCGCTCAATCAGCGCCAGGGTCTGCTCGGCATCGAAGCGGGCCATCAGTACCAGGGTTTCGGCCTGCTGCAGAGCCTGCTGGGCAAACGAGCTGGGGGCACTGTGATACAAAGGTGCCGACACCAGTGCCCGGACGCCCGGGCGGATACCCCAGGCCGTCGCTACCAGCTCGGCCATGCGCGCCAGCATCAACTCACGCTCCTGAGGCTGCGGGGCCATACGCTTGACCCCCTTGGGCCGCCCCGTGGTGCCCGAGGTGTAAGCCATGTGCGCACGCGGGGTACGCGGCGGCCCGGCATAAGGGGCCTGCAGCGCCAGCCATTGGCCATAGTCCTGGGCCTCGCTGGCAGCACCTGCCGCGCCCACCACCAGCAACCGGACACCCTCCGGAATCGCCTCCTGCACCTCAGCCAGCAAATCGGCCTCGATCAGCAACACCTTGGCCGCGCAGTCGCGCAGGATGAAGCCGACCTCTTCAGCCTTGAAGTGCCAGTTGATCGGGCAATAGAAGCAGCCGGCCGTCTGACAGGCCTGAATGGCATCGACGAAGGCCGGCCCGTTACGCAGCATCAGCGCCAGCACGTCACCATCCTCCACGCCCAGACGTGCCAGGCCGCCAGCCAGGCGCAGAGCCCGATCATCAAGCTCGGCAGGGGGGTATGACTGTTCGGCAAAGATCAGTTCGGCGGTCATGGTGGGGCTCCGGGTGACAATGAGTGGATGGCTCTGAAACTGCACCCGACTATAGGTATCGCCCAAACAGTCGACAATTACCCATACAGCACTCAAACTGATTCCACTATGGAAACAATAACCGATATCAAGACCCTGCAATTTCTGCTCGCCGTTGTCGAAGCGGGTTCGATGAGTGCAGCCGCCCGGCGCCTTGGTACGACCCGGTCCTACATCAGCCGGCGAATCAAGTCTCTGGAACAGCAGATTCAGGCCCAGTTGTTCCGACGTACCACCCGCCAACTCGAACCGACCCAGATCGGCTGGGCGCTACATGCCCACGCGGTACGCATCAGCCGCGAGCTACAGGCGTTGCAGGCCACAGTGGAAGATCTGGGCCAGAGTTTGCGCGGGCATATTCGCGTCAGCATGCCGACAGCCCTTGGCCAGATGGTCATTGGCCCCTGGCTGCTGGAATTCGGCCAACGCCACCCGGACGTCAGCCTGCAGGTGATTTTCAGCAACCGGATTACCGACCTGATGGCCGAAGAAGTCGACATTGCCATCCGGATCACCAGCTACCCGCCGGAGTCGGTAGTAGCGCGCGATCTGGGCCCCATCGACTGGGTATTGTGCGCCGCACCCGACTACCTGCAACGCCAGGGCCGACCGAACACCCCGGAGCAGTTGAGCCAGCACCCATTTCTCACCGCCCCGCTCAGTGGCAGCCGGCTGACCCTGCGCCTGAGTTCACAGGCCCAGCGCTTGGACCTGACGGTAACATCGCGCCTGCAGTCAGCCGAAGTACTGTTCCTCAAGCGCGCGGCCATCAGCGGGTTGGGTTGCGCCCTGCTCCCGGCCTACGCCGTCAGCGATGCCCTGCATGATCACCGGCTGGACGTGCTACTTGACGAATATCAGATCAGAGTCGATGACTGGGGCGACCGGTTGTACCTGATCACCGCCCCAACCCTCTACCCCACACCTGCAGCCAGGGCGCTGATCGAGTTTTTGCGTGAGCGGCTGGGAAGTCTGGACTGGAGTGAGCCCTGGCCGTAAGGTGCGACCCTGACCCCAACGCGCCGCTCAAGCCCGATAATGACCATGACTCTGAACCGCCTTGAACTCGCCCTGCATGCCGTCCTGCCCGATGCCCGCCTGAGCGCCACGGCGCTGCCTGGTCTGCCGGAGCTGAAACTGTGGCTGCTGGACCCTGCCAATCTGGATCGCGCCTTCGCCAGCGACGAAACCTGCCGGCTGCTCGACAGCCCGCCGTACTGGGGCTTCTGCTGGGGCAGCGGCCTGGCCCTGGCGCGCTGGATTCTCGACAATCCGCAGCAGGTGCGCGGCCAACGCGTCCTGGATTTTGGCGCTGGCTCCGGCGTGGTCGCTCTGGCCTGCGCCCTGGCTGGGGCCCGCACCAGCATTGCCTGCGACCTCGATCAACCGGCACTGTGGGCCAGCGCGCTGAACGCCGAACTTAACGACCTAGAACTGGAGCTGGCTGGCGACTACTTTGCCGTGGCCGGTGAGCTGGACCTGATCATTGCCGCCGATGTGCTGTATGACCGCGATAACCACCCGCTGCTGGAGCATTTCGCCGAGCGCGCGCCACGGGTGCTGATCGCCGACTCACGGGTCCGCCAGCTGGAGCATCCGCACTATCAGCGGCTGGCCACACTGACGGGGCAGACCTGGCCGGATCTGGGCGAGCCGCTGGAGTTTCGCCAAGTGGCGCTGTACAGCACGCGCCAAAGCCCCTCAGCGGCGGCTTGATTTCCCTACCCCCCGCCCCCACTATCGACCAATACCCCAGCCTTGAACGGATCAACCCGATGAGTCAGTCGCCCTATATATTCGATGTAACAGAAGCCGATTTTGACCGCTTTGTTCTGGAAAACTCGTTTCACAAGCCAGTGCTGGTCGACTTCTGGGCGGACTGGTGCGCCCCCTGCAAGGCACTGATGCCGGTACTGGCAAAAATTACCGAAAGCCTTGGAGGTGAGCTGCTGCTGGCCAAGGTCAACTGTGACGAACAGGCCGGGCTGACCCAGCGCTTTGGGATTCGCAGCCTGCCGACCGTGGTGCTGTTTAAGGATGGTCAGCCGGTCGATGGCTTTGCCGGAGTCCAGCCTGAGAGTGCCATCCGCACCCTGCTTGAGCCCCATGTCGGCACCCCGCCGGAGACCTGCGACGCTGCCGATCCGGCCAGCCAGGCCAGCGAGCTGCTGGAGGCCGGCGATCCGGCAGCCGCGATTGCCCTGCTGCAACCACTGATCAGTCAGCAACCTGACGACCCGCTGCTGATTTTGCTGGCCCGCGCCCTGGCGCTCGATGGCCAGCTCGACGAGGCAGGCCAGGTACTGGAGGCGGTCAAGGACCGGGATAGCCACAAGGCGGCGCTGAACGGCGCCCGGGCGCAACTGACCTTCCTGCGTCAGGCCGCCGACTTCCCGCCCCGCCAGGTACTGGAACAGCGTCTGGTCACAGCGACCAACGACAGCGAAGCGCTCTACCAACTGGCGGTCAGTGATCTGGCCGCCCAGCGCCATGAAGCCGGCCTGCAAACCTTGCTGGAGCTGTTCCGCCAGGACCGCAGTTACGGTGACGGCGCCGCGCACAAAACCCTGCTACAGGTGTTCGACCTGTTGGGCAGCGACCACCCGCTGACCCTGCAGTTTCGCCGCAAGCTGTATCAGCTTCTCTATTGATCGGTAACCGGGCTGCGGTTGAAACATACCGCAGCAAAGCTGCTTTTGGCCTTTGCTGGCGTTATAAGATAACATCATGCTTTTCACCGACTGCCAGGAGAACTTCCCGATGCGCCTACTCCCCCTTGTAGCCGGTAGTCTGCTGACTACCCTGGCCTTCAGCCTGCATGCCCACAACCATGATCATCACCATCACGGGCATAACGGCCACGATCATGACCATGGACACAAGCATGAGCACGGCGACAGCCTGGGCGCCCATCAGCACGGGGTAGCCAACCTGAATCTGGTACTCGAGGGCAGCACCCTGGCCATTGAGCTGGAAAGCCCAGCCGACAATCTGGTGGGTTTCGAATACCTGCCCAGCACCGACGCCGACAAGGCCAAGGTACGCGAGGTCATGGCCAGCCTGCGCCAGGCCGACACCCTGTTCCAGTTCCCGGCCGCCGCCGGTTGCAGTCTGGACCAGGTGGAGCTGCAAAGCCCGCTGTTCAGCGCCGTCGAGCACAGCCACAAGCATGACCACGATCACGGCCACGCTCACAAGCACAAACATGACCATGACCATGACCATGACCACAAACATGACCATGATCATGCCCACAACGACATCGAAGCGCACTATCACTTTACCTGCACCAACGTCGCGGCCCTGAACCAGATTGAACTGAAGCTGTTTGAAAGCTTCCCGCGCACCGAAAAACTGCTGCTGCAGGCCATCACCCCGACAGGCCAGCAAGGTGGCGAGCTGAGCCCGGCTCAGAACCTGATCCGCTTCTGAAACACCCCCGGCGTGCAGGCCCGCCCTGCACGCCCTCTTGTCTTGCGTTAGCCCAAGCCTGTAGTTTGAACCCCTGCAATCTGTCAACGGCACGCCCATGACCCAGCCTGTTATCCAACTGCACGACATGACCTATGCCTGGCCTGGCCAGCCAACCCTGCTGGATATCCATGAGTTCACCCTGCAAGCTGGTGAAAAAGTTTTTCTCAAGGGCCCCTCAGGTAGCGGCAAGACCACCCTGCTGGGCTTACTTGGCGGGGTCTACCTGCCAGCCAGCGGCCATATCCGCCTGCTCGGCCAGGATCTGGCCAGACTGTCGTCGGTACGCCGCGACCGCTTCCGCGCCGACCACACCGGCTACATATTTCAGATGTTCAACCTGCTGCCCTATTTGTCGTTGGTCGACAACGTCATCCTGCCCTGCCGTTTCTCACGAATCCGCCGCCAACGCGCGCTGGCCCGCCATCCCAGCCTGGAACAGGCCGCTTGCGAACTGCTCGCCCACCTCGGCCTGGCTGACCCAGCCCTGTTGCGGCGTCCGGTGACCGAACTATCGATCGGCCAGCAACAACGCGTGGCGTCGGCTCGCGCTCTGATCGGCAGCCCTGAGCTGGTCATCGCTGACGAGCCGACCTCGGCGCTGGATGCTGACAGCCGCGAGGCATTTCTCAAGCTGCTATTCGCCGAATGCCAGGCCGCTGGCAGCAGCCTGCTGTTTGTCAGCCATGATGCCTCGCTGGAACGGCTGTTTGACCGCGGTTTGTCGCTGCAACAACTCAACCGGGCCGCCAGCGCCCAGGAGGTGATTTGATGCATCTGCTGCGACTGGCCTTGAAGAGCCTGGGTAACCGACGTTTTTCCGCCATCCTGACAGTGCTGGCCATCGCCCTTAGCGTGACCCTGCTTCTGGCGGTGGAGAAGGTGCGCACTGAAGCCCGCGCCAGCTTCGCCAATACCATCAGCGGCACCGACCTGATCGTCGGCGCCCGCTCGGGCTCGGTGCAACTGCTGCTGTATTCGGTCTTTCGGATCGGCAGCGCCACCAACAACATCCGCTGGGACAGCTTCGAGCACTTTGCCGAGCACCCCCGGGTTGCCTGGGCCATTCCGATCTCGCTGGGCGACTCGCACCGTGGTTTCCCGGTCATGGGCACCAACCACAGCTATTTTGAGCATTTTCGCTATGGTCGCAGCCAGGCCCTGCAACTGAGCCAGGGTCAGGCCTTCGATGACCTGTACGACGCGGTACTCGGCGCCGATATCGCCCGCGAACTAAATTACCGCCTGGGTGACGAGATCGTCCTGGCCCATGGCACCGGCGCGGTCAGCTTCGTCGATCACGCTGACAAACCGTTCCGGGTCAGCGGCATTCTCGAGCGCACCGGCACACCGGTCGACCGCACCGTGCATATCAGCCTGGAAGGTATGGAAGCCCTGCATGTCGACTGGCAACAGGGCATGCCCGCCCGTGGCTCGGCCCGTATCGATGCCGAACAGGCCCGCGAACTGGACCTGACGCCCAAGGCCATCACCGCCATGCTGCTGGGCCTGAACAACCGGATCAGTACCTTTGCCGTGCAGCGCGAGATCAATCAGTACCGCGGTGAGCCACTGCTGGCGATCCTGCCGGGCGTCGCCCTGCAGGAACTCTGGAGCCTGCTCGGGGTCGCAGAAAAGGCCCTGTTCATCGTTTCGGTGTTTGTGGTCCTGACCGGCCTGGTGGGGATGCTGACGGCCATTCTCAGCAGCCTCAACGAGCGTCGGCGGGAAATGGCCATACTGCGCTCGGTTGGCGCCAAGCCCCGGCACATCTTTGGCCTGCTGCTGCTGGAAGCCGCCAGTCTGGCCTTGAGTGGTATCCTGCTGGGGCTCGGCTTGATGTATCTGGGGCTGTGGATCGGCCAGCCGCTGATCCTTGCCCACTATGGCCTGTTCATCCAGATCACCCCCCCAGGCCTGTATGAATGGCAACTGCTTGGCGCTATCCTGTGCGCCAGCATCCTGATGGGCAGCGTCCCGGCCTGGCGAGCCTATCGCCAATCGCTGGTTGATGGACTGTCGATACGAACCTGAGGTAAGCGGCATTTATGCGAATCCTGGCTGCACTACTCGCCACCACCCTGCTCAGCGCCAACAGCTGGGCTGTTGAGGAGCTGACCTGGGGTGACCTGGTACCACCCGAGGCCCGTGACATGCTTGGCATGCCGGCACCGGTACATGACCTGTCGCAACTGGCCGACGCCCTGGGTGACGAATTCTACGGCGACCCGGCGGTGCAACTGGAACCGGCGGCGCCGGTAGTGCCGGAGCTGGATGGCCGCCAGGTGCGCCTGCCCGGCTATGTCGTGCCGCTGGGGATTACCGAGCGCGGGGAAGTTGATGAGTTTCTGCTGGTGCCTTACTTCGGCGCCTGCATCCATGTGCCGCCGCCGCCGTCAAACCAGATCGTCTACGTCAAGAGCAGCCAGGGCATTCCCCTGCAGGATCTGTATCAGCCCTTCTGGATCACCGGCCCCATGCAGGTTGAGCATATGGAAAGCGATCTGGCCAATGCTGGCTACAAGATCGCTGGCGCCAGCGTTGAACCTTATACCTATTAAGCGTTTACAGCTCCAGCCCCGCGATTAGGACTGATTGTCAATCCACTCCAGCAAGCGTTGGGCCTCTTCCGCCTGGCGCCCGTCACTGACCTCCAACAGGGCCCGACGCGCCGCTTCCGGCTCACCCAGGGCCTGGCGGGCATACCCCTGCCACAAACGAATCTGCCGCCGCTGCTCGGCATTGGCGTCTGACTCGGCGCGGGCCAGGCTGGTCAGCAACCCGTTCCAGTCTTCACGCTCCATCTGCACCGCAGCCACTCTCAGCCAGTGCGATGCGCGGCCACTGTGCTCAGCCAGACTGCGCCAGGCCGACTCGGCGCGCTGCCGGTCACGCGCCAACTGCCATAACTGAGCCAGGCGCTCACGTCGCTCAGCATTGGCCGGCAACAGCCCACGCTCGAACATTTCCTCCAGCAGCCTGGCCGCCTGCCAGGGTGCGCCGGCCTGGGTCTGCAGGCCGACCAGGCTATCCAGATCGGTGGCCGAGAAACGCACCCCAGCCTCATAAGCCAGGCGCAGGCTGGCCGCCGCTGCCCGAGGACGGTTGTCCAGGCTTTGCATCGCGGCCAGTTGTCGCCAGTACTCGGCATTGGCTGGCTCACGGCGCAGCATCTGCTTGAGCCAGCGCTCAGCCTGGCTGTAACGCTGCAGGCGGTAGTTCATACCGACCAGCAGTTGATACCAGGCGGCATCGATGCCCGGTTCTTCGCGCACAACGCGCTCGGCCAAGGGAATGGCCTTGTCGAATTGACGCAGCTGACTATAGGCCTGCACCAGCAGGCGCTGACTATCGCGCGGCAGAGCGCCGCGCGCCTGTTCTGCCTCAAGCAGCGTCACAGCCTCACGATAACGCCCGGCCACGGCCAGCAACTGGGCCAAATTGCGCCGGTCCTGACTGGCGGCTTCGGCCTCCAGCCGGTCGTGGGCCAGAGCTTTGCTCAGCCAGTCGATCGCTTCCTCGTGGCGGTCACGGGCAATCGCCAGATAACCCAGCCGCTGCTCGATCAGCGCCTGTTCCAGACTGCCGGCCCGTACCTGACCCAGCGCCTGCTGCAGGGTGTCGCGGGCCTGGCCGTAATTACCCTGCTGCTGCGCCTGCTGGGCGCTGGTCAGGGCCTGAAACACGGAAGGCTGAACCGTCTGCTGAGCCCATAACATCGGACTTGCCAGGACCAGTAACAGGATCAAGTAACGCATCAGCGACCTCCATCCAAACGGAAGTAGAGCGTTTTGGTGGCTTCGCGCGCCACATTCTGGCCATTTTCCCGACGCGGGGCGAACCGCCAGCGCATCGCCGCCCGGCGCGCCTCACGCTCGAACACTCCGGGAGGATTGGCCTGGGTAACCCGCAAGTTGTCGACCCGGCCGTCGGCGGTGATAGTGAAAGCCAGCGTGACCTCCCCTTCAATCCCAGCCGCCAGCGCCCGCTGCGGGTAGTTCGGGGGAATATCGACCAGCGGCGTCACTTCTTCAGACAGGCTTGGCGTGGCATCCATGGCCGGAGCTGGCGGTGGCGTTGCCACTTCCGCCGCGGCACTGAGGTTCTGCAGACTTGGCGCACTGCTGATCGCCAGCGGGGTACTGATATTCGGCAGGTCAATATTGAGATTGACCTGGGTATCGACCTGCGGTTGCGGCGGCCGAGGCGGGGTCGGCGTAACCGGCGGCTGCGGGGTTGGCGGCTCAGGGGCCTGGCGCGGCTGACGCTCGCGACTGTCGCTCTGGGTATCGGAAACGCTGCGCACAAAGCTGACCCGCGCCAGCTCGTCGTCCGGCAGGCTGTTGTCACGCGGCGGCATGATCAGCACCAGCATCAGGGCGAACAGCGCCAGCGCCACCAGCAGCGCGCCAAGGAAACTGGCCAACAGGCGCATCAGCGATTCTCTGCCGTGGCCGCCAGCGCCACGTCCATGACCCCGGCCAGGCGCACCTGATCCATGACCTGAATCACCAGCCCGCTACGCGAGTCACGATCGGCCTGCACCACGACACTGCTGTCCGGCTGGTCCACCCGCAGACGCTCGACCGCTGCTCGCACGGCGCGAATATCGACCCGCTGGCGGTCAATCCAAATTTCGCCGCTGGGGCTGACCGCAATCAGGATATTGCCCTTGGGCTGTTCACTGGCGCTCGCCGCCGAAGGGGTTTGCACGGTGATCCCCGACTCCTTGATAAAGGAGCTGGTGACGATGAAAAAGATCAGCATGATGAAGACGATATCCAGCATCGGGGTCAAGTCGATGCCCGCTTCCTCGTCATTGCCGGTGTGTCTGCGCATGCGCATAACTCAATTCCTAGTCGTGTCGCAGTCGGTCGGTAAGCCGCTGCAGCGCCCGGCGTGACTGTTGATCCAGCCGCGCCAGGCAAAACAAGCCGCTGATGGCGATCACCATGCCGGCCATGGTCGGCACGGTCGCCCGCGAAACCCCGGACGCCATGGCCCGGGGATTGCCATTGCCGCTCAAGGCCATGACATCGAACACCTGAATCATCCCGGTCACTGTGCCCAGCAACCCCAGCAAGGGGCACAGGGCGATCAGTACCCGCACCAGCGGGATAAAACGGTTAAGCCGCTGCTGGGCCTGCGACAGCCAGGCGTTGCGTACATGCCGGGCGGCCAGGCTGGCGCGATCGGCCCGGGCCTGCCAGGCCTGCTGATAGCCCTGGGCCTGACGGGGAAATACCCAGCCCAGAAACCACAGGCGCTCCAGCATCAGCGTCCACAACAGTACGGTGACCCAGAGAATGGTCCACAGAACCCAGCCACCGCTATCGAGGAAGTCGCGCAGCAGCCACAGCCCGTCAAGCACCGCGCTGCTCCTCGCCACGCTCATCGCCGCCCAGGTGCAGCGCGATCAGCCCGGCACTCTGTTGCTCCAGCAGTTGCACCAGGGCCTTGCTACGCGCCGCCACCAGGCTGTGCATGAACAGCAGCGGAATGGCTACCACCAGGCCCAGTACTGTGGTTACCAAGGCCTGGGAAATTCCCCCGGCCATCAGTTTCGGGTCACCGGTGCCAAACAGGGTGATAGCCTGGAAGGTCGCAATCATCCCGGTCACAGTGCCGAGCAGCCCGAGCAGCGGCGCCACCGCGGCCAACAGCTTGATCAGGCCCTGCCAACGCTCCAGCGCCGGCGTTTCCTTGAGGATGGCTTCGTCCAGCTTCAATTCCAGGGTATCGAGCTGTTCCAGCTTCGGTTGCGCACCGATGACCCCGAGCACCCGGCCCAGCGGGTTGCCGGTATCCAGGTTGTCCAGGTCGGCAATCTGCCGGTCAACGCGTTGCTGGGTGCGCTGCAACCAGGCCAGCCGCGCCAGCGCCAACAGCAGGCCAATCAGACCCAGCGCCAGAATCACATACCCCACCAGGCCACCCTGCTGAACCCGCTCCCACAGACTCGGGGTCAGTTGCAACTGGTTGATGACGTTGCCACGGGTCGGGTCGACCCACAGATCGGCCAGCCCAGTGCGCGGGCTGTCGAATTTGCTTGCCAGGCCATTGCCATCAGGCTGACGCGCAGCCACCAGCAGTTGCCCTGCTTCGGGTTGATAAATCAGGTAGTCACGCCCCTGCACTGCGATGAAGGGCCCCACAGCCAGCACCGGGCTGAGTTGCTGCTGGCCATCGCGCCCCACCACCGGTGCGTCGAAGCGGCTGACCTTGCCACTGTCGGTCATATCCTGCTGCAGGGTGAACCAGAACTGCTCCAGCGTCTCGACGGTGGGGATCTGCCGGCTCTCGGACAGTTGCTGCAGAGTCGCGGTCCGTTCAGGGAATTTCAGGTTGAGCAAGGAGTCCTGCCACTGGCTGAGGGTGTCACCGGCACTCTGGCGGACGACCCCAAACAATTCGCCCAGACTGCCACTGCGCTGGCTCAGCTCAGCCTGCAGCTCGGCCAGCTCGGCCTCCTGCTGATCGAACCGAGCCTTGAGCCGGTCGGCTTCAGCCTGGACCCCGGCCAGCGCCTGCTCGGCCTCGCGCAACCGGCGTTGCTGCTGGTCGCGCTCAGTAATAAAGCGGGTTTCACGCTCACGCATTGCTGCCTGTTCACTGCTGCGCAGCTCGCGGACGTTGCGCAGCAGATCGTCGAGGCTGGCCGGCTGTGCCTGTACCAACGGCGCCATCAGCCCCGCCAGCAGGATAATAAACAGACGCTTCATGACTCACCTCCCGGCTCGCTGATCGGTGGCAGCGGCAGCTTCAGCATCACCGGGGTTTGTTGTTGACGGGCAATGCTCAGCCCCTGCTCCAGCGTCCGGTGATAACCTGACGGCAGGCTGGTCCAGCGCTTAGCCTGGGGATCCCAATAACCCTGCTCGCGACCATCCAGGCTCTGATAGAACAGCATCAACCGTCCAAGCCGGAGGAAATCGACCACCCGGGCCTGACCATTGGCCTCGACAGTGCCGCGCCAGGCCTCCAGGGTCCGACCGTAATCACTTTCAATCTGATAGGCTTCGATGGTGCGCCGGTACTTTTCCGCTACGCTGACATCGGCCCGAGTCATCAGCTCCTTGAGCTGAGCCACCCGCTCGGCACGTTCTTCAGCCAGGAACGGCAGGTCCAGGGCGACGAACTGCTCCAGCGAGTCGACCATCCGCTGAATCATTGGCAGCACTTCACGCTGGGTTTCCTCGATGCTGGCCACCTGCAGCTGCAGACTTTCCAGCTCACCTTCCTGGGCTGCCACCATGTCGCGCAGGCGCTCGTTGTAGGCCAGCAATTGCTCGCGCTGGGTGACCGCCTGCCGATAGCGCTCCAGCGCCTGCCGGGCAGCATCGTCCATCTGCTCGATCCGCTGCTGGGAAGCCGCCGCCTCGGCACTCAGCGCCTCGCTCTCGGTCAGCGCCCGTTCACCGGCACTCTGGCCCAGCGCCAGACCCGGCAACAGAGCCAGCATCACCATCCACACCACTTTCATTGGTATCTCCCACCGCACCGCTCTAGTCGGCGCCTCTTAAAAGAGAAGCATTATCATCTTTGACTGCATAGACTTCAACCACAAATCCAGTCCCGGGACATTTTCCCGGGCGCGCGTCTACAAACTCCCTGATAACTGTGACAGACGGTCGCAGGCAACCCCATACAACCTTTGCTCCAGATCAATACCGCCCCATGACCCAGCTACTAAAGTCGCCCTACACGTTATTCAAGGAGAGACTCCATGTCGCATTTCGTTTCCAAACTGACCGCCGGCCTGCTGCTGGCTCCGGCTCTACTCGCTGCGTCTGTCGCCCAGGCTCACCAGGCCGGCGATATCATCGTCCGTGCTGGTGCCATTGTGGTCGATCCGCGCGAGGACAGTTCGGGCATCAAGACCGGCGGCGCCAATCTGGGCGGCAAGGCTACCCTGGACAAGGACACCCAGCTCGGCTTGAACTTTGCCTACATGCTAACCGACCAGTTTGCCGTAGAGCTGCTGGCCGCCACCCCGTTCAAACATGAAGTCGGGGTTGCCGGCTCGCCGGCGGGCCTGGATGCCCTTAACGGCAAGCTCGGGACCATCAAGCACCTGCCGCCGACCCTGAGTGCACTATGGTATCCACTGCAGAACAACTCAGCGTTCCAGCCCTATGTTGGCGCCGGGGTCAATTTCACCTGGTTCTTTGATGAGGAAGTAGGCAGCGAGGCCAAGGGCAAGGGTTTCCGTGGCCTGAGCCTGGATAACTCCTGGGGCTGGGCTGCACAGATTGGTGCGGACTACATGCTGACCGAGAATCTGATGGTCAACGCCCAGGTTCGTTATATCGACATCAGCACCACCGGCTACACTCACCTGGATGGCGTCGGCCGTCTGAAAGTCGATGTCGACGTTGACCCGTTTGTCTACATGGTGGGCCTGGGCTACAAGTTCTAAGCCCACCGGCAACGAACAACGGCCGCTACTGCGGCCGTTGGTTTTTGGCTCCCAGGCTCTGCTCCAGCAGCCCGGCCAGCTGACTGCGCCAGGCTCTTGGCTTGATCCCGAAGGTATGCAGAATCCGTTTGCCCGAGAGCGCCGCATTCTGCGGTTCCTTACCGGCCATCGGCTGGCTGCTGAAGGGAACCGGCTGAATCAGCGGGTCGTGCTCGATATAACCGGCGGCCAGCAATTCCTGCACTAACGCCTTGGCCAGACTGATCCAGCTACTGACCTCGGCACCACCATAGTGGTAGAGCCCGTACAACGGGGCGTCACAGTCGACCTGTTTGAGCAGCGCCAGTATCACTCGGGCCACGTCGGTCACCGGGGTCGGGTTGCCACGCCACTCTTCTGCCAGGGTCACTGGCTGAGCAGAACACAGCTGGGACAACAAGCGCCCAAGCTGGCCTTCAGCCGAACTGTCCAGCACCCAGCTCAAGCGCAGGATCAAATGCCGCTCCCAGGCCAGCAGCCGCTGCTCCAGCTCAACCTGCATTGCTCCCAGCGGATCAGCCGGTGCGGTCTCATCCTTTTCGCTGTAGGGCGCCGGTTTGAGCCCATCGAAGACCCTGGCACTGGAGAGCATCAACAACAACACGTCATGCTGCTGGCAGGCAGCGAGCAGCGCCGTATCGAAGGCTCGCTGAGCCTGCAACGTGCGGGCATCCTGAACACCTAGCTGAAACTGTTCATGGTAATGGGTCAGGTTAACCACGGCGTCCGGCTGCTGCGCCAGCCAGCCGTCCAGCGCCTCGGCGCGCCAACCGCCTTCAGGCTGGCCGACCGTCATGAGCTGGATGTCTTCAGCCTCCGCCAGAGCCGTCAGGGCTTGGCCCAACCTATTGTCAGCCCCCAGCAGCATTACCCGCATGCGCATGCACTTACCTTTATCCGTCCAGATTCGCTGCATTGTGCATTGCTTGCGGCCTGCTCGTCACCCTCAGGTGTAGCTGATCAGCGCCTGGCGCTCCGGGTGATCCAGATGCGGCACATTGTTGAAACTGCTCAAACGCATTGAGCGCTGATTGAAAATGCAGTGAATCAGCGCGGTATTGCGGGTTTGCAGGTTAAGCTCGACCATGATTTCTTCCGGCGCCTTGAGCAGTTGCCGTACCAGCATGGCAATCGCTCCGCCAGAACTGACCGCCAGTACCCGGCGCCCGACACATTCGCGCATCACATACTCACGGACATACTGCAAACGCTGCTCGAATTGCACCCAGGTTTCCGGCAGCTCACCCTGCAGCTCACCCCGCGACCAGAGCAGAATGCCCTGACGCAGGCGCTTGAAAAAGTCCGCCACCGCCGGCTTCTCCGGCAAAGCCTGATCCGGGAACTGGGTCAGATAGGCCTTCAGAATCGCATGAAAATCAAATTCGTTGAGTTCTGTCAGAACCTCGAAGCCGTTACCGCCGAGCCCCATCCCCTGGCAAATGCCTTCGGCGGTTTCCCGATGCCGGACCATATCGCCGACCAGAACCCGCTCAAACTGCATGTCCCGCTCACGGAAATATTCACCCAGCAGCCGCGCCTGCCGATGCCCCAACTCGGACAGCTGGTCATAGTTGCTGGAGCCGAAGGAGGCCTGGCCATGGCGTACGAAGTAGATATCTGACATCGGGGCAACCCATTTTCACTGAACAAAAGAAAACCCGGCAGACCGGGATAGCATCCTATGCTCGGTCATACCGGGTTTCACCGACAGTTACATATCAGAACGGAATATCGTCATCAAAGCTGTCGTAATCGGGCGCCGGCTGCTGCTGGGCAGCTGGCTGAGCCTGCGGCTGCTGACGAGCCGGCTGCGCCGGACGCTCCTGCGGTGCCCGTTGCCCCATGCCTTCGCCACCCTGACGACTATCGAGCAACTGCATCTGCCCGCCCATATCGACCACGATCTCGGTGGTGTAGCGCTTGACCCCGTCTTTCTCCCATTCGCGGGTCTGCAGACGACCTTCGATATAGAGCTTGGATCCCTTGCGAACATACTCTCCAACGATTTCCGCCAAACGGCCGAAGAACACCACCCGGTGCCACTCGGTACGCTCCTGCATCTGACCACTCTGCTTGTCTTTCCAGCTATCGCTGGTGGCCAGGGTGACGTTGGCCACCGCATTGCCGTTGGGCAGGTAGCGCACTTCCGGGTCGCCCCCTACATTACCGATCAGAATTACCTTGTTGACGCCTCTGGCCATGTTTTCTCTCCTGACGTGCCGCCGCCAGCTCAGGCCGGATCAATGACCCGATCCAGAGCCTCGCGGTCGAGCACCTGTGTATCGACTTTAAGATATGCTGCGGCCTCTTCGGCCACAACCACTGCTTCAGCTACCCCCGGAACCGCGAGAATTCGCCGGGGTAATGCCTCATCCCGGACCAGCGCCAGGGGCAACGGCAGGCGGTAGCTGGTAACATGCGGTGGCTCGCCCATGGTAACACCAATCATCCACCAGGACAGTGCAAGCAACGCACAACAGACGAACACCCCGGCCAGGCCAAAGGCCCCGAAGACCGCGCCACCCAGCACCCCGCCCAACGCCGCACCAGCGAACTGGCAGGTTGAGTAGACGCCCATAGCGGTGCCCTTGCTACCGGCTGGCGCCAGCTTGCTGAGCAGCGATGGCAAGGTGGCTTCAAGCAGATTGAAGCCAATGAAGAACAGTACGACCGCCGTCACCAACCAGCCCAGCGAATCAACACTCAGCCAGAACAGCGGCTGGACCAGCGCCAGCAGCATGATTGCCCCCAACACCACCCGCTTCATCTGCCGCTGCCGCTCGGCATAGATGATAAACGGCACCATGGCGAAGAACGACACCAGCAACGCCGCCAGATAGACCCACCAATGCTCCTCACGCGGCAGCCCGGCCCGCTCCTGCAGAGCCAGCGGGACGGCAATGAATACCGCCATCAATATCGCGTGTAGTACCGCAATACCGTAGTTCAGTCGCAGCAGCTCAGGGTTGCGCAGGGTCGGCCAAAAGGCTGCGCGCACCACCCCCGCCTCACGGTGACGAAGCGCATGTTGCGGCGACGGCACCACCCAGAGCACCAGCACCAACCCCAACACGGCCAGCCCGGCGGTCACCTGAAACACTGCTGCCAGGCCACCCAGACCAGCGATCACCGGCCCAGCCACCATCGCCACAGCAAAAGAAGTACCGATACTCATGCCGATCATCGCCATGGCCTTGGTCCGATGTTGCTCGCGCGTAAGGTCAGCCACCAGCGCCATCACCGCGGCGGCGATTGCTCCAGCCCCTTGCAGCACCCGCCCGGCGATCACGCCATAGATTGTTTCCGCCTGGCTGGCCAGTAACCCACCCAGGGCGAACAGCACCAGACCACCAACGATCACCGGCTTGCGCCCAATCCGGTCGGACAGCATGCCAAAGGGAATCTGCAGAAAGGCCTGGGTCAGGCCATAGGCACCAATCGCCATACCGATCAGCAGCGGAGTCGCTCCTGCCAGTCCCTGACCGTAAGTGGCCAGCACCGGCAACACCATGAACAGCCCCAGCATGCGAAAGGCGAACACCGCCGCCAGCGACGAGGCCGCCCGGCGTTCGGCGGTGGTCATTGAATCAGCCTTGGGCATGGTGGCTCCGCAATCAGCAAAAGCGCGCATTCTAGCACGCCGACACCGCCCCGCCACGACCCGAGCGACCGACGCCGCAAGCCCCATCACTTTGCCGTCCAGCGGCCTAAACACGTATACTAGTGCGCTTTGCTGGCCGCCCGGTGCATGTGTTGTGGATACCATACTGATTCGTGGGGCACGCACCCACAACCTGAAGAATGTCGACCTTGATCTGCCCCGCGACAAGCTGATCGTGATCACCGGCCTGTCCGGCTCAGGCAAGTCCTCCCTGGCCTTCGACACCCTCTACGCTGAGGGGCAACGTCGCTACGTCGAATCGCTGTCGGCCTATGCCCGGCAGTTTCTCTCGATGATGGAAAAGCCCGATGTCGACCACATCGAAGGCTTGTCGCCGGCGATCTCCATCGAGCAGAAGTCCACCTCGCACAACCCGCGTTCTACCGTCGGCACCATCACCGAGATCTACGATTATCTGCGCCTGCTGTATGCCCGGGTCGGTATTCCACGCTGCCCGGATCATGACCTGCCGCTGGCGGCCCAGACCGTCAGCCAGATGGTCGACCAGGTGCTGGCCCTGCCCGAAGGCAGCAAGCTGATGCTGCTGGCCCCAGTGATCCGCGAGCGTAAGGGCGAGCACCTGGCAGTGCTCGACGAACTGCGCGCCCAGGGCTTTGTTCGCGCCCGCATCGATGGCCGTGTGCATGATCTGGATGAAGCCCCGGCACTGGACAAACAGCGCAAGCACAGCATCGAAGTGGTGGTCGACCGGTTCAAGGTTCGAGATGATCTGCAACTGCGTCTGGCCGAATCCTTTGAAACCGCTCTGCACCTGGCCGACGGCATCGCCATTATCGCCCCCATGGACGGCGAAGACGGTGACGAAATCACCTTCAGCGCACGCTTTGCCTGCCCCGAGTGCGGGCACTCGATCAGCGAACTGGAACCGCGGCTGTTCTCCTTCAACAATCCGGCCGGAGCCTGCCCCAGCTGCGACGGGCTCGGGGTCAAACAGTTCTTCGATCAGAAGCGCCTGGTCAATGGCGAGCTGACCCTTGGCGAAGGCGCCATCCGCGGCTGGGATCGGCGCAACGTCTATTATTTCCAGATGCTCGGCTCGCTGGCCGAACATTACGGAATCGACCTGGACACCCCGTTTGGCCAACTGTCCGAGCAACACCGCAAACTGATCCTCAACGGCACCGGCAGCACCAAGGTCACCTTCCGCTACCTCAATGACCGCGGCGATATCGTGCTGCGTGAACATCCGTTCGAGGGCATCGTTCCCAACCTGGAGCGACGCTACCGGGAAACCGAATCGCAAAGCGTACGCGAAGAGCTGGCCAAGTACCTGAGCACCCAGCCCTGCCCAGACTGCCACGGCACCCGACTGCGCCGCGAGGCTCGCCACGTATTCATCGACGAGCGCAACCTGCCGGGCATTACCACCCTGCCGGTCGGTGCCGCCGCCGAGTACTTCGGCCAGCTGCACCTGGATGGCAGCCGGGGAGAGATCGCCGAGAAGATCCTCAAGGAAATTCGCGAACGCCTGCAGTTTCTGGTCAACGTCGGCCTCGATTACCTGACCCTGGACCGCAGTGCGGACACCCTGTCCGGTGGCGAGGCCCAGCGCATCCGCCTGGCCAGCCAGATCGGCGCCGGTCTGGTCGGTGTCATGTATATCCTCGACGAGCCCTCAATCGGCCTGCATCAACGCGACAATGAACGGCTGCTGGCAACCCTGGTGCACCTGCGCGACCTCGGTAACACGGTAATCGTGGTCGAGCACGACGAAGATGCCATCCGCCTGGCCGACTATGTGGTCGACATCGGCCCCGGAGCGGGCGTGCACGGTGGCCAGATCGTTGCCCATGGCACCCCCCAACAGGTCATGTCACACCCCGCCTCGCTGACCGGCAAATACCTGTCCGGGCGCAAGAAGATTGCCGTGCCGACCAAGCGTACCCCACTGCAGAAAGGTCAGTGGCTAAAACTCAAGGGGGCCTGCGGCAACAACCTGCAGAAGGTCAACCTGGAGATCCCGGTCGGGCTGCTGACCTGCATCACCGGCGTCTCTGGCTCGGGCAAATCGACCCTGATCAACAATACCCTGTTCCCGATCACCGCTACTGCACTGAACGGCGCCACCACGCTGGAGGCAGCCCCCTACGACAGCTTCGACGGTCTGCAACACCTGGACAAGGTAGTCGATATCGACCAGAGCCCGATCGGCCGCACCCCGCGCTCCAACCCGGCCACCTACACCGGCCTGTTCACCCCGATCCGCGAGCTGTTCGCCGGCACCCAGGAAGCCCGCTCCCGCGGCTATAAGGCCGGGCGCTTCTCGTTCAACGTCAAGGGCGGGCGTTGCGAAGCCTGCCAGGGTGACGGCCTGATCAAGGTCGAAATGCATTTTCTGCCGGATATCTACGTCCCCTGCGATGTATGCAAGAGCAAACGCTACAACCGCGAGACACTGGAGATTCGTTACAAGGGCAAGAGCATCCACGAGGTGCTGGAAATGACCATTGAGGAGGCTCGCGAGTTCTTTGACGCGATTCCGGCGATTGCCCGCAAACTGCAAACCCTGATCGATGTCGGATTGTCCTACATTCGCCTCGGCCAGTCGGCCACCACCCTATCGGGCGGCGAAGCCCAGCGGGTCAAGCTGGCCCGTGAGCTGTCCAAGCGTGATACCGGCAAAACCCTGTACATTCTCGACGAACCAACTACCGGCCTGCACTTTGCCGACATTCAGCAACTGCTCGACGTCCTGCACCGGCTGCGCGACCACGGCAACACCGTGGTGGTAATCGAGCACAACCTGGACGTGATCAAAACCGCTGACTGGCTGGTCGACCTCGGCCCCGAGGGTGGCTCCAAGGGAGGACAGATCATCGCCAGCGGCACTCCGGAACAGGTCGCAGCGATGCCGCAGTCACACACCGGGCGGTTCCTCGGCCCGCTGCTGGAGCGCGACCGCGTCAGCGCCTAGACCTGAAAGCGCGCAGCCAGCCCTAGGGCCTGGGCCACGCGCTTGCCCAGAACCGACTGCCGGTTAGAACACCAGCTTTCAGGCAATCAGCACAAAGCCGAGGAAGGCCAGCGCCGCGGCGATCAGGGTATAGGGCAATTGCGTCACCGCATGACTGATCAGGTTGCAACCGGCACCCTGCGCCGCCAGCACCGTAGAGTCGCTGTAGAAGCAGGCCTGACTGCCAAACGCCGAGGCCGATAACAGTGCACCGATCACCAATGGCAGGTCAGCGCCCAGGGCCTGAGCCAAGGGCATCACGATTGGAATGGTCACGGCGAAAATGCCCCAGGAAGAGCCGGTGGCAAACGACAGCACCGCCATGCACAGAAACACCATGGCCGGCAGCATGCTCGGGGTCATGTAAGGCTGCAGACTGTACACCACATACTGCGGCAACATCAGCTGATCGCAGACTTCCTTGAAAATGAAGGCTGCGACGCAGATGCCAATCGCCGGCAGCATGGTCTTGACCCCGTCAATCATCTGATCAAGCATTTCGGCCAGGGGCATCAGCCGCTGCAACAGATAGAACGGCACGGTCAGCAACAGAGTTGCCAGAATCCCCATCCAGACATCAATATCGAAGTACAGGGTGAAGCCAACCAGCAACACCAAGGGTCCAACAAAGTTGATCAGCTTGCCTTTCTGCTGGTCAGCGGTAGCGAACTCTTGCTCAAGCGACCTGATTGCGTAGTTGGACTCCGGATCGCCCACGCGCATAGCGCCAACCGATGGATTCATGGCCTGACGCTCGGCCCGGCGCATCGGCCCAATGTCCGGCACCACACCACTGGCCACCAGCACCACCAGGATCACTGCCGCCCAGGCATATAGCATGTAAGGAATTGAGGCGATGTAGACCTTGATCCCTTCACCGTTGGCAGCGATCTCGTTGTTCTCCAGCAGCCCGCCGAAAAACACCGCCCAGGTCGACAGCGGCACCAGGACACAGATCGGGGCTGCGGTGGAATCAACAATATAGGCCAGCTTCTCGCGGGATATCCGCCAACGGTCGGTTACCCGTTTCATGGTTTCGCCGACGGTCAGGGCGTTCAGATAGTCATCAACAAAGATCACGACCCCGAGCGCAAAGGTCATCAGTAATGAGGAACGCGGCCCTTTGGCTACCACGGCCGCGGCCCGACCGAACGCCAGGGCGCCACCAGTGCGGACCAGCAAGGCGATTAGCGCGCCGAAACTGCCGCAGACCAGGATCAGCCAGCCAATGGTTTCATCTTGCATGACGCCCAAGGCGATATCGGCAAACTCTCCTAGGGCATGCTGCGGAGATAACAGTAAAAGCCCGGTCGCAGCTCCAGTCACCAGCGCCAGAATCGGGCGTCGCAACCAGACTGCCAGGGTCAACACTACAACGGGGGGAATAAGGCTCAATACACTTGGTTCGGACATGATGACATTGTTCTTATTGGGGCCAGCCTGGCCGGATTAGTGGGACCGGACCACCTTACCGCAAGCCCTCTTCGTTCGCAATATCAAACAAAACGTTCAACAAACAATACATAGGTATCTACCAACAACCCGATGAATGGCTGCCAGACAGACTCACAGACCGAGCCTGACGAACAGCTCAGTACGCGCAGGAAGACCGATGCAAGAAGAGAGGCCGGCAATCCGATAACCGGTCAGAGCCGGAAGACGGGCACAAAAAAGCCGGGCGAACCCGGCTTTTTTGCTAATGCTGACGAACCTTATTCTTCGCCGGCAGAAGCCAGCTCAGGGCGATCAACCAGCTCGACGTACGCCATCGGCGCGGCGTCGCCAGGACGGAAACCGCACTTCAGGATACGTACATAACCGCCAGGACGGTCGGCATAGCGCTTGCCCAGATCGTTGAACAGCTTACCGACAGCTTCTTTACTGCGGGTACGATCAAACGCCAGGCGACGGTTAGCAACAGTGTCTTCCTTGGCCAGGGTGATCAGCGGCTCGGCGACGCGACGCAGTTCCTTGGCTTTTGGCAGGGTGGTTTTGATCAGTTCATGCTCGAACAGCGACACCGCCATGTTCTGGAACATGGCCTTGCGGTGTGAGCTGGTCCGACTCAGGTGACGACCACTTTTACGATGACGCATCTCTCAATTCCTCGGTGTCGAGACGATCAGGCCGAAACCTTGTCGTCCTTCTTCAAACTAGCAGGCGGCCAGTTGTCCAGACGCATACCCAGGGACAGACCACGCGAAGCCAGAACGTCCTTGATTTCGGTCAGGGATTTCTTGCCCAGGTTCGGGGTCTTCAGCAGCTCCACTTCGGTACGCTGGATCAGATCGCCAATGTAATAGATGTTTTCAGCCTTCAGACAGTTGGCCGAACGCACAGTCAGTTCAAGGTCGTCCACCGGACGCAACAGGATCGGATCAATCTCGTCTTCCTGCTGCTCAACTACCGGCTCCTGGTCACCCTTGAGGTCGACGAAAGCTGCCAACTGCTGCTGCAGAATGGTAGCGGCACGGCGAATGGCCTCTTCCGGGTCCAGAGTACCGTTGGTCTCCAGATCGATAACCAACTTGTCCAGGTTGGTCCGCTGCTCGACACGCGCGCTTTCCACTACATAAGCCACACGGCGAACCGGGGTGTAAGTAGCGTCAAGCTGAAGACGACCGATTGAACGGCTCTCGTCTTCGTCGGACTGGCGAGCATCCGCCGGCTCGTAGCCACGGCCACGAGCGACAGTCAACTTCATGCTCAGGGAGCCGTTGTCGGACAGGTTGGCGATTACGTGATCGGGGTTAACGATCTCGACATCGTGATCAAGTTGAATGTCCGCGCCAGTAACCGGGCCTGGGCCTTTCTTGGAAAGGCTAAGGGTCACTTGATCACGGCCGTGCATCTTGATTGCCAGACCTTTGAGGTTCAGCAGGATCTCGATGACATCTTCCTGGACGCCCTCGATGGCGCTGTACTCATGCAAAACGCCGTCGATTTCCGCCTCTACCACGGCGCAACCGGGCATGGAGGAGAGCAGGATGCGACGCAGCGCATTGCCCAGGGTATGGCCGAAACCACGCTCCAGCGGCTCAAGAGTAATCTTGGCGCGGGTGGGCGAGGTTTCCTGTACGTCAATGTGACGCGGGGTTAGAAACTCGGTAACCGAACTCTGCATGGGGCACCTATTTACTGTCTGTCGCTTACTTGGAGTAGAGCTCGACGATCAGGTTTTCATTGATGTCGGCGGACAGGTCGCTGCGGCTCGGCAGGCTCTTGAAGACACCTTCCTTCTTGCCAGAATCGACCTCGATCCACTCTACTTGACCGCGCTGAGCAGCCAGTTCGAGCGCACTGCTAACACGCAGCTGGTTTTTGGCCTTCTCGCGAACGGCTACCACGTCACCCGGGGATACCAGGAAGGAAGCGATGTTCACGGTCTTGCCGTTAACGCTGATGGCCTTGTGGGAAACCAGCTGACGCGCTTCGGAGCGGGTAGCACCAAAGCCCATGCGGTAAACCACATTGTCCAGACGACGCTCGAGCAGTTGCAGCAGGTTCTCACCGGTAGCACCCTTCAGGCGGGCAGCTTCCTTGTAATAGTTGCTGAATTGACGCTCCAGAACGCCGTACATACGACGAACCTTCTGTTTTTCACGCAACTGGGTGCCGTACTCAGACAGACGACCACGGCGTTGACCGTGTACGCCCGGAGGGGTTTCCAGTTTGCACTTGGATTCGAGAGCACGCGCACCGCTTTTCAGGAACAGATCTGTACCTTCACGGCGAGACAGCTTGCACTTGGGACCAATATAACGAGCCATTTCCGTCTCTCCTGATTAAACGCGACGCTTCTTCGGCGGGCGGCAGCCGTTGTGCGGGATGGGGGTAACGTCAGTGATGCTGCTGATTTTGTAACCGCAGGCATTCAGCGCACGGACAGCAGACTCACGACCCGGGCCGGGGCCCTTGACGCACACGTCGAGGTTCTTCAGACCATATTCCAGAGCCGCCTGACCAGCACGCTCGGCAGCCACCTGGGCAGCGAACGGGGTGCTCTTGCGCGAGCCACGGAAACCGGAGCCACCAGAGGTGGCCCAGCTCAGGGCATTACCCTGGCGATCGGTAATGGTGATGATAGTGTTGTTGAACGACGCGTGGATGTGGGCAACCCCATCAACCACCGTCTTCTTGACTTTCTTACGGACACGAGCAGCAGGCTTAGCCATATCTGTATATTCCTTCGCGATTACTTACGGATCGGCTTGCGCGGACCCTTACGGGTACGAGCATTGGTCTTGGTGCGCTGACCACGGACCGGCAGGCCACGACGGTGACGCAGACCACGGTAGCAGCCCAGATCCATCAGACGCTTGACGTTCATGTTGATCGCACGACGCAGATCGCCTTCGACAGTGCTCTTGGCGACTTCGTTACGCAGCAGGTCAACCTGCTCCTCGTTGAGGTCCTTGATTTTCACATCCGGCGCAATGCCGGTGGAGGCACAAATTTCCTGTGCCTTGGTCCGACCGATACCAAAGATATAGGTCAGGGAGATAACAGTGTGCTTGTTATCCGGGATGTTGACGCCTGCAATACGGGCCATCCAAATTTACTCCGTCTGACAGCTACCTGACTCACCCCAAGCAAACCAGGCTGCGCAAAAAAGGGTGCAGTAGGGTAGCGCTAACAAAAACAAAATTCAACCACCCAGCCAATTATCTGGCCGGGTGGCGGTTATCCTGAGACGTAGTCTTCAATCAGCTGTTGTGGCGATTAGCCTTGGCGCTGTTTGTGACGCGGCTCAGCACTGCAAATCACGCGCACGCTACCATTGCGGCGGATGACCTTGCAGTTACGGCAAAGTTTTTTCACAGATGCTGCAACTTTCATAACCGACTCCTAAAACCTGAACGTCAGCGCAGCATGCCGCTGCCGTAGCCCTTCAGGTTCGATTTCTTCAAAAGAGACTCGTACTGCTGAGAAACGAGGTGCGATTGTACTTGGGACATGAAGTCCATAACAACCACTACGACGATCAACAGCGAAGTCCCACCCAGATAGAAGGGCACATTTGCCGATACCACCAAAAACTGCGGCAGCAAACAGACCGCAGTCATGTACAAGGCACCGAACATGGTCAGGCGAGTCAGAACACCGTCGATATAACGCGCCGACTGCTCACCTGGGCGGATACCCGGAATGAACGCACCTGATTTTTTCAGGTTTTCGGCAACATCTTTCGGATTGAACATCAACGCTGTATAGAAGAAGCAGAAGAAAATGATCCCTGCACTAAACAGAATGATATTCAGCGGCTGACCCGGAGCAATGGCCTGAGACAGGCTCTGCAGCCAGCCCATACCCTCACCCTGACCGAACCAGGTCCCCAGCGAGGCCGGGAACAACAGGATACTGCTGGCGAAAATCGCCGGAATCACGCCCGCCATATTCACCTTCAGAGGCAGATGGCTGCTCTGAGCGGCGAAAACCTTGCGGCCTTGTTGGCGCTTGGCGTAATTCACGGTGATTCGACGCTGGCCGCGCTCGACGAAAACGACGAACGCAACTAGAGCAATCGCCAGAAGGGCAATCGCAATCAAGGCGAAAATATTGATATCACCCTGGCGCGCCGCCTCGAACGATTGGCCAATGGCACTTGGCAGCCCGGCAACGATACCGGCAAAAATCAGCATCGAAATGCCGTTGCCAACACCGCGCTCGGTGATCTGCTCACCCAGCCACATCATGAACATGGCGCCCGATACAAAGGTCGTGACCGCTACGAAGTAGAAGCCGAACCCGGTATTGAACGCTACGCCCTGACTGGCCAGACCCACAGACATACCAATGGCTTGAATAAAGGCCAGCACCAGAGTCAGATAACGAGTGTATTGACTGATTTTCCGACGCCCGGACTCACCTTCCTTCTTCAACTGCTCCAAGGTCGGGCTGACCGCCGTCATCAACTGCATGATAATCGACGCAGAGATGTACGGCATGATGCCCAGGGCGAAGATACTCATTCGCTCCAGGGCACCACCAGAGAACATGTTGAACAGGCTAAGAATGGTCCCCTCATTCTGTCTGAACAGATCGGCCAGACGATCAGGGTTGATACCCGGTACCGGAATATGCGCCCCGATACGGTAAACAATGATCGCCAGGAACAGGAAGCGTAAACGCCCCCACAGTTCACTCAGGCCGCCTTGATTCATTCCAGAGAGAGCGCCTTGCTTAGCCATTTAGTCCTCGATTTTGCCGCCAGCCGCGATGATCGCTGCACGTGCACCCTTGGTAGCCATCAGGCCTTTCAGGGTGACGGCCTTGGTGATTTCTCCGGAGAGAACCACTTTGGCACGCGAATACTTGTTGCCAATGATATTGGCATCCTTGAGCGCCTGCAGGTCAACGACCTCGACGTCCAGCTTGTTCAGCTCGCTGGTACGGATCTCGGCGGTCACCATGGCAATCTTGGAAACAAAACCAAACTTCGGCAGACGACGATGCAACGGCTGTTGACCACCCTCGAAGCCCGGAGCAACGGTCCCGCCGGAGCGAGAAGTCAGACCCTTGTGGCCGCGACCAGCAGTCTTGCCCAGGCCGCTACCGATACCGCGACCGACGCGATGCTTCTCGCGGCGGGCGCCCGGTGCGGAACGCAGATCATTCAGTTTCATGTCTTAACCCTCTACCCGAACCATGTAGGAGACCTTGTTGATCATCCCACGGACAGCCGGAGTATCTTCGACTTCAACAGTGTGACCGATACGGCGCAGGCCCAGACCCTTTACACAGGCGATGTGCTTGGGCAGACGACCGGCAACGCTCTTGGTCAGCGTTACTTTGATTTTTTCGTTAGCCATCTGAGCTTACCCCGCGATGTCTTCGACGGTCTTGCCGCGCTTGGCCGCTACAGACTCGGGAGACTGCATCGACTTCAGGCCCTTGTAGGTAGCCTGAACGACGTTAACCGGGTTGGTGGAACCGTAGCACTTGGCCAGAACGTTATGCACGCCCGCAGCCTCCAGCACGGCACGCATTGCGCCACCAGCGATGACACCAGTACCTTCGGAGGCCGGCTGCATGAACACCTTGGAGGCGCCATGGGCAGCTTTGACCGGGTACTGCAGAGTGGTCCCGTTCAGGTCCACCTGGATCATGTTGCGACGAGCGGCTTCCATGGCTTTCTGGATAGCGGCAGGCACTTCACGTGCCTTGCCACGACCGAAGCCAACACGGCCCTTGCCATCACCTACCACGGTCAGTGCGGTGAAGGCGAAGATACGGCCGCCTTTTACTACTTTGGCAACGCGGTTAACCTGAACCAGCTTCTCAATGTAACCTTCGTCGCGCTTTTGGTCGAAATTAGCCATAGCTTTTACCCTTAGAATTCCAGCCCGCCTTCACGAGCAGCGTCGGCCAACGCCTTGACGCGGCCATGATACTTGAAGCCGGAACGGTCAAAAGCGACCTGAGTAACGCCGGCAGCTTTGGCGCGCTCGGCGACCAGTTGACCAACCTTCTTGGCGGCTTCGATGTTGCCGGTGTTGCCACCGCGCAGGCTGGCGTCCAGGGTGGAGGCACTGGCCAGAACCTTGGAACCATCGGCAGCGATCACCTGTGCGTAAATGTGCTGCGAAGAGCGGTGCACGCACAGACGTACGGCTTCCAGCTCACGCATTTTCAGACGCGAACGGCGAGCGCGACGGAGACGAATAACTTTTTTATCGCTCATTTGCTATGCCCTACTTCTTCTTGGCTTCTTTACGACGCACGACCTCATCGGCGTAGCGTACACCCTTGCCCTTATAAGGCTCAGGACGACGGAAATCACGAATTTCCGCGGCTACTTGGCCGACCAGTTGCTTGTCGATGCCCTTGATGATGATGTCAGTCTGGCTCGGGGTTTCAACGGAAACACCCTCGGGCAGCTGATAGTCGATCGGGTGCGAGTAACCCAGAGCCAGCGACAGAACCTGCCCTTTGGCCTGAGCCTTGTAACCTACACCGACCAGCTGCAGCTTGCGCTCGAAGCCCTGGCTGACGCCGATAACCATGTTATTGACCAGGGCGCGGGTGGTACCGGCCATGGCCATGTTCGGGCTACCCGGACGAGCGGCTACGCGCAACTCACCATCTTCCTGAACGACTTCAACGGTGGAGTGCAGATTCAGCTGCAGGGTACCTTTGGCGCCCTTGACTGACAGCTCCTGGCCGTTGACCTTGATTTCTACACCCTGCGGCAATTTGACAGGGTTCTTAGCGACGCGAGACATCGTAACCCCCTATCAGAATACGGTGCAGAGTACTTCGCCGCCGATACCGGCAGCGCGAGCAGCGCGATCAGTCATTACACCCTTGTTGGTGGAGACGATCGAGACACCCAGTCCACCCCTGACCTTCGGCAGTTGGTCAACGGCTTTGTACTGGCGCAGGCCGGGACGGCTCACACGCTTCAGCTCTTCAATTACCGGCTTGCCCTCGAAGTACTTGAGCTCGATCGAGAGCACAGGCTTGGCATCGCCTGAAACTTCATAACCGGCAACATAGCCTTCTTCTTTAAGTACTTTGGCGACAGCCACCTTCAGCTTTGCCGAAGGCATGCTGACACTGGACTTTTCAGCCATCTGGGCATTACGGATACGGGTCAGCATATCTGCCAACGGGTCCTGCATACTCATGGGCTTTCTGCTCCTGAAACTGAGTAATAAAGGTCTGGATTACCAGCTGGCCTTGACCAGACCGGGAACATCACCGCGCATGGCTGCTTCACGCAGCTTGATGCGGCTCAGACCGAACTTGCGATATACACCGTGCGGACGACCAGTGATACGGCAGCGGTTACGCTGACGGACCGGGCTGGCATCGCGCGGCAATTTTTGCAGGGCTACCTGGGCATTCCAACGCTCTTCGGCAGAGGCGTTGACATTACCGATGGTAGCCTTGAGCTCAGCACGCTTCTTGGCGTACTTGGCAACCAGACGAGCGCGCTTGGCCTCGCGGTTTTTCATGCTGATTTTGGCCATGACCTGACTCCTAGTTGCGGAACGGGAAGCTGAACGCACGCAGCAGCGCACGACCTTCATCGTCGGTCCGCGCGGTGGTGGTCAGGGTAATGTCCAGACCACGCAGAGCATCGATCTTGTCGTAATCGATTTCCGGGAAAATGATCTGTTCCTTGACGCCCATGCTGTAGTTACCGCGACCGTCGAACGACTTGGCGTTCAGACCACGGAAGTCACGTACACGCGGCAGCGAAATCGACAGCAGACGGTCGAGGAATTCGTACATCTGCTCACGACGCAGGGTCACCTTGACACCGATCGGCCAGCCATCACGGATTTTGAAGCCCGCGATCGACTTGCGCGAATAGGTCACGATGCCCTTACGACCGGTGATCTTTTCCAGATCGGCCAGTGCGTTCTCGATGACTTTCTTGTCACCAACGGCCTCACCAAGACCCATGTTCAGGGTGATCTTGGTGATCTTCGGCACTTCCATCACGTTCTTCAGGCCGAGCTCTTCTTTCAGCTTGGGAACGAGGTTAGTGCGGTAATGCTCTTTCAATCTTGCCATGGTAAGCACCTAGATTCTCAAGCGTCGACCGCTTTTTGGGTCGACTTGAAAATACGAACCTTCTTACCGTCTTCGACCTTGAAGCCGACGCGATCGGCCTTGCTGGTCTCAGGGTTGAAGATAGCCACGTTGGAGACGTGGATAGGCGCCTCCTTTTCAACAATGCCGCCCTGACGACCAGCCATCGGATTAGGCTTGGTGTGGCGCTTGACAATGTTGACGCCAGCGATCAACAGGCGGGCATCAGCCAGGACCTTGAGGACCTTGCCACGCTTGCCTTTGTCTTTGCCGGCGATGACGATTACGTCGTCGTCACGTTTGATCTTTTGCATGACCGGGCTCCTTACAGCACTTCGGGCGCGAGGGAAACGATCTTCATGAACTTCTCGTTACGAAGTTCACGCGTCACTGGCCCAAAGATGCGGGTACCGATCGGCTCATTCTTGTTGTTGAGCAGAACAGCAGCGTTGCCATCGAAACGGATCAGCGAACCGTCAGTACGGCGTACGCCGTGACGGGTACGCACGATGACCGCGTTGAGCACCTGGCCTTTCTTTACCTTACCGCGCGGAATCGCTTCCTTGACGGTAACTTTGATGATGTCGCCAATGCCGGCGTAGCGGCGGTGAGAACCGCCCAGAACCTTGATACACATCACTCGACGTGCACCACTGTTGTCAGCCACATCCAGCATGGATTGAGTCTGAATCATAACTTTCTCCGACCCTTAAATAATCCGCTATACCGCGCGGGGCTTATACCTGCGCCGCGCGCTCGTCAACCTGCACCAGGGTCCAGCTCTTGGTTTTGGCCAAGGGGCGGGTTTCCCGGATGGTGACCAGGTCGCCGATGCGGCATTCGTTGTTTTCGTCGTGCGCATGCAGCTTGGTAGAGCGCTTTACGTACTTGCCGTAAAGGGGATGCTTTACCTGACGCTCAACGAGCACAGTGACGGTCTTGTCCATCTTGTCGCTGACCACACGGCCAGTAACGGTACGTACTGTTTTGTTCTCGGCCATGATCAGTTACCACCTTTCTGATTGAGCACGGTCTTCACACGGGCGATATCACGCTTGACCTGCTTGAGCAGGTGGCTCTGACCCAGTTGACCGGTAGCCTTCTGCATGCGCAGATTGAACTGGTCACGCAGCAGGGTGAGCAGCTGCTCGTTGAGCTGCTCGGCTGATTTTTCACGAAGTTCTGTCGCTTTCATCACATCACCGTCCGCTTAACAAAGGTGGTAGCGAGAGGCAGCTTGGCTGCGGCCAGGGCAAATGCCTCGCGCGCCAGCTCTTCGGAAACACCTTCAATCTCGTACAGGACTTTGCCCGGCTGAATCTGGGCTACCCAGTACTCGACGTTACCTTTACCTTTACCCATCCGCACTTCCAGCGGCTTCTTGGAGATCGGCTTGTCGGGGAATACCCGGATCCAGATCTTGCCACCACGCTTGACGTGACGGGTCAAGGCACGACGGGCCGCCTCGATCTGACGAGCAGTCAGACGACCACGGCTGACGGACTTGAGGGCGAACTCGCCAAAGCTCACCTTACTACCGCGATGCGCCAGGCCACGGTTGTGACCGGTCATTTGCTTGCGGAACTTCGTACGCTTCGGTTGCAACATGTGCGTACCCCTTACTTAGCAGCTTTTTTCTTGGGAGCGGCAGCTTTGGTTTCTTCCGGCAGACCACCAATGATCTCGCCCTTGAAGATCCAAACCTTGACGCCAATCACACCGTAAGTGGTGTGGGCTTCAGCTGTCGCGTAATCAATGTCGGCGCGCAGGGTGTGCAGCGGCACACGACCTTCGCGATACCATTCGGTGCGGGCGATTTCGGCGCCGCCCAAACGGCCGCTGACCTGAATCTTGATACCCTTGGCACCGATACGCATGGCGTTCTGAACCGCACGCTTCATGGCGCGACGGAACATCACGCGACGCTCCAGCTGCTGAGCAACGCTCTGGGCCACCAGGGCACCGTCGAGTTCCGGCTTGCGGATCTCTTCGATGTTGATGTGCACCGGCACGCCCATCTGCTGAGTCAGTTCCTGACGCAGCTTCTCGACGTCCTCACCCTTCTTGCCAATCACGATGCCCGGACGAGCGGTGTGAATGGTGATACGGGCGGTTTGGGCCGGACGCTGGATATCCACGCGGCTGACCGAAGCGCTTTTCAGTTTGTCCTGAATGTACGCACGTACTTTCAGGTCGGTGTTCAGATAGTCGGCATAGTTGCGACCATCTGCGTACCACACCGAAGTGTGTTCTTTAACGATACCGAGGCGAATGCCTACCGGATGTACTTTCTGACCCATGTGATCGACTCCTACTTGTCAGCAACCTTGACCGTGATATGGCAAGACCGCTTTACGATGCGATCAGCACGGCCTTTGGCACGCGGCATGATGCGCTTCAGGGAGCGACCTTCATTGACAAACACGGTGGAGACCTTCAGGTCATCCACGTCTGCGCCATCATTGTGCTCGGCGTTGGCAATTGCCGACTCCAGCACTTTCTTGATGACATCAGCGGCCTTCTTGTTGCTGAAGCTCAGCAGGTTCAGGGCCTCATCCACCTTTTTCCCGCGGATCTGGTCGGCGACCAAGCGAGCTTTCTGGGCAGAGAGTCGGGCGCCCTTGAGAGTAGCGGCTACTTCCATCTTCCTAACCCCTTAGCGCTTGGCTTTCTTGTCTGCCGCGTGACCACGATAGGTACGCGTAGCAGAGAATTCGCCCAACTTGTGGCCGACCATGTCTTCGGTAACGATGACCGGTACATGCTGACGACCGTTATGTACGGCGATGGTCAGACCAACCATCTGCGGCAGAATCATCGAACGGCGCGACCAGGTCTTGATCGGCTTACGCTCATTCTTTTCAACTGCCACTTCGATCTTCTTCAACAGGTGAAGATCGATAAAAGGACCTTTCTTCAGAGAACGCGGCACTGTCGTATCCCCTCTAATTACTTGCTGCGACGACGGACAATCATCTTGTCAGTGCGCTTGTTGGACCGAGTCTTGGCACCCTTGGTCGGGAAGCCCCACGGCGACACCGGATGACGACCACCAGAAGTACGCCCTTCACCACCACCATGCGGGTGATCAACCGGGTTCATGGCAACACCACGAACGGTCGGACGGATACCACGCCAGCGTTTGGCGCCAGCCTTGCCGAGAGAGCGCAGGCTGTGCTCACCGTTGGACACTTCGCCCAGGGTGGCGCGGCACTCACCCAGCACCTTGCGCATCTCGCCAGAGCGCAGACGCACGGTGACATAGGCACCTTCACGAGCAACCAGCTGAACGGAGGCACCGGCGCTGCGAGCAACCTGAGCACCCTTACCGGGCTTCAGTTCGATCGCGTGAATGGTGCTACCGACCGGAATGTTGCGCAGCGGCAGAGTGTTACCCGGCTTGATCGGTGCATCGGCACCGGAGATCACCTGATCACCAGCACTCACGCCCTTGGGCGCGATGATGTAACGACGCTCGCCATCGGCATATTTCAGCAGAGCAATATGAGCGGTACGGTTCGGATCGTATTCGATACGCTCAACGACGGCCGGAATGCCATCCTTGTTGCGACGAAAATCGACCAAACGGTAGTGCTGCTTGTGGCCGCCCCCGCGGTGACGCGTGGTGATGCGACCATTGTTGTTACGACCACCAGACTTGCCTTGCTTCTCGACCAGAGGAGCATAAGGCGCGCCCTTGTGCAGGTCAGAGTTGACGACCTTGACGACGAAGCGGCGGCCAGCGGAAGTAGGTTTACATTTAACGATAGCCATGATGTATCCCCTTATTCAGCGCTGGCGAAGTCGATGTCTTGACCGGCTTCCAGGCTGATATAGGCCTTCTTCCAGTCATTACGCTTGCCCAGGCCGCGCATGGTACGCTTGGTCTTGCCCTTGACGTTCAGGGTCGAGACGCTCTTGACCTTAACGTTGAACAGCTGCTCAACGGCCTTCTTGATTTCCAGCTTGGTGGCAGTGGTGTCCACCTTGAACACAAACTGGTTCTTGCTGTCAGCCAGCACAGTCGCCTTTTCAGACACATGCGGGCCCAGCAGTACTTTGAAAATGCGCTCCTGGTTCATCCCAGCATCTCCTCGAACTTCTTGACGGCAGGCACGGTAATCAGCACCTTGTCGTAGGCGATCAGGCTGACCGGGTCCGAACCCTGTACATCACGTACATCGACGTGCGGCAGGTTGCGCGCTGCCAGGTACAGGTTTTCGTCAACGCTGTCGGTCACGATCAGCACGTTGTCCAGGTTCAGATCCTTCAGCTTGCCGATCAGGCCCTTGGTCTTGGGCGCGTCGACAGCAAAGCTCTCAACCACAACCAGACGCTCCTGACGGACCAGCTCGGACAGGATCGAACGCAGAGCACCGCGATACATCTTGCGGTTCAACTTCTGTTCGAAGTCACGCGGACGCGCGGCGAAAGTGGTACCGCCCCCACGCCAGATCGGGCTGCGGATGGTACCGGCACGGGCGCGACCAGTGCCTTTCTGGCGCCAGGGCTTTTTGCCACCGCCAGAAACGTCGGAACGGGTCTTCTGCTGCTTGGTGCCCTGACGGCCGCCAGCCATGTAGGCGACGACTGCCTGGTGAACCAGGGTTTCGTTAAACTCGGCGGCAAAGGTCAGATCGGAAACGTCGATCGCACTTGCGCCAGCTACATTCAAATTCATGGTAACTCCCCCTTAACCCTTGGCCTTGACTGCCGGGCGAACAACAACGTCGCTACCGGTAGCACCAGGTACCGCGCCCTTGATGAGCAGCAGGTTACGTTCGGCGTCAACGCGCACGACTTCCAGGGTCTGCACGGTCACTTGCTCAGCACCCATGTGACCAGACATTTTTTTGCCCTTGAAGACGCGACCCGGAGTTTGGCACTGGCCAATCGAACCCGGTACACGGTGGGAAACGGAGTTACCGTGGGTAGCATCCTGACCGCGGAAGTTCCAGCGCTTGATGGTACCGGCGAAGCCCTTACCCTTGGATTGCCCGGTAACGTCTACTTTCTGGCCCGCTTCAAAAATGCTAACGGTAATTTCTGCGCCGGCTTCAAACTCCTGACCTGCTTCCAGGCGGAATTCGCATACGCGGCGACCTGCCGCAGTATTGGCCTTGGCAAAATGCCCTGCCATCGGCTTGGTCACGCGAGTAGCGCGACGCTCACCAACGGTCACCTGCACGGCCTGATAGCCGTCGGTATCCTGGGACTTAACCTGAGTGACACGGTTCGGCTCTACTTCAATCACCGTAACCGGAATGGAAACACCATCTTCAGTGAAAACGCGGGTCATACCGCATTTCCGGCCGACTACACCAATAGTCATGTTGTAAACCTCATGAGTGCACGGGGCTATTTACCCGCTATGGCCGCCCATTTCAGGGCGTTACACGACTGATAGCCCCCGTCGTGTGGGGCTTCAGCCGAGGCTGATCTGGACCTCTACACCTGCTGCCAGGTCCAGCTTCATCAGCGCATCAACAGTTTTGTCGGTGGGCTGAACGATATCCAGCACCCGCTTATGGGTACGGATTTCATACTGATCCCGCGCATCTTTATTGACGTGCGGAGAAATCAATACGGTAAAACGCTCTTTGCGAGTCGGCAAAGGGATCGGACCACGCACCTGAGCCCCAGTACGCTTCGCGGTATCCACGATTTCCTGGGTAGATTGATCAATCAGGCGATGGTCAAAAGCCTTCAACCGAATACGGATTTGTTGGTTCTGCATTTGACCAGAAACTCCAAGTAACGGTTCTTCTGAGCACACCCGCACAACGGGCAGGCCCATCCAAGGGAGGCGCAATTCTACTGATGCAACCACCCACTGTCAACTCAAATACAAAAGCCCCCGAAGAACGGGGGCTTTTGCTGACGCTTCAGATCATTATTCGATGATCTTGGCAACCACGCCGGCACCAACGGTACGACCACCTTCGCGAATCGCGAAGCGCAGGCCGTCTTCCATGGCGATCGGAGCGATCAGGGTAACAACCAGCTTGACGTTGTCGCCCGGCATTACCATCTCAACACCTTCCGGCAGCTCGCAAGAACCAGTCACGTCAGTAGTACGGAAGTAGAACTGCGGACGATAGCCCTTGAAGAACGGGGTGTGACGACCACCTTCGTCCTTGCCCAGTACGTAGACTTCAGCTTCGAACTTGGTGTGCGGGGTGATGGTGCCCGGCTTGGCCAGAACCTGACCACGCTCAACGTCTTCACGCTTGGTACCACGCAGCAGAACACCAACGTTCTCACCAGCACGACCTTCGTCGAGCAGTTTGCGGAACATTTCAACACCAGTACAGGTGGTCTTGGTGGTGGCCTTGATACCAACGATCTCGACTTCTTCCTGAACGCGAACGATACCGCGCTCAACACGACCAGTCACAACAGTACCGCGACCGGAGATCGAGAACACGTCTTCGATCGGCATCAGGAACGGCTTGTCGATCGCACGCTCAGGCTCCGGAATGTAGCT
>NSKG01000013.1 GCA_002287035.1 Pseudomonas sp. WN033
TGTGCGCCAGTCATCAGAACCGGAGGTACCGGAGACTTCGTGGGTCCAGATGATCTTGCGGTAGGTGAAGTAGACGTCTTCCAGGTGGGTGAAGTGCGACATGTTCGGGTCCTGGCAGTTGGGCATGTGCGACTGCACGTCGACGATGATCGCGTCTTCCAGTTCGATGGTGTAGTAGTGCTCCTGGGTGCCGGTGGCCGAGGTGCGGTACCACTCCAGGCGGCACTTGTTCAGGCGCTCGCCGGAGGTCAGGGCGTTGAAGATCAGCGGCGACGACTTGTCGAACACCTTGGTGATCATTAGCGGCTTGTGGACGCGCTGGCCGGTCGGCTGGCCGGACTGCGGATCGCGCGGGATGATGACCTGATGGTCGAAGGCCTGGACCAGGATCTGGTCTTCGTGACCTTCCTGGAAGATGTTGCCGACCGAGTCTTCGGTAAAGGTGCCGGCGGTGATCAGGCCTTGTTTGGTGCCTTCAATGGTCATGTACGCGGGTGTTGGCATCGTGCTCTCCTTGCCGTGAATAAGGACCTGAAACGGGTCCGGGAGCAGCTAAGAGAGCAAGCGCTGTGCCAGTTATTTTTTATTCAGGCAGATCAATTAGTTGGCAAAAAGACATTACGACGCGCCGCGCGGAATGTGATGAAGATCACGGAAAAGTGCGCAACTTCTTGCGCACTGCTGTGCAAGAAGTTGCGCACTCACCTGAAGCGCTTGAAAAATATGGCCTGCAGACAACCATGCACAGGGTTACCCACAGATAGCTGCGCAAGAAGTTGCGCAGCGATGTTTGTCTAGGGAGCCCCTGAAAAACGTAGGCGAGGCAGGCAAGACAAGGCAAAAACAGCCGAAAAAGCGCAGTTTACAAATTGTAAATGAGCATTTTGAGGCTGTTTTTAACGCCGTATTGCCAACGCAGGTAGTTTTCAGGGGTTCACTAGCCGGCCCGGCGCATCAACACAATCCCCATCACCAGCAGCACCGCAATCGGTAGCGCCACGGCAATCAGCGGCGGGAAGCCAAAGACCAGGCTGGAAGGGCCAAGCAGGTCCTGCACGATACGAAAACCAAAGCCAACCAGCACCCCGGTAAACACCCGCTGACCCAGCGTTACCGAGCGCAGCGGTCCAAAGATGAAGGAAATGGCAACGAACACCAGCGCCGCGGTCGCTACCGGCTGCAGCAGTTTTTTCCAGAACGCCAGCCAGTACTGGCTGTTGTTCAAGCCCTGCTCGGCCAGGTAGGTTTGATAGCGCCAGATGCCAGCCATGGACAACAAGTCGGGATCGAGCACCACTACCTTGAGCAGTTCCGAAGACAGCTCAACATCCCAGTGCTGCTGCAGGTCGCGACTGGTACTGGTGTGGCCATCCTCGATGAAGTGAGTGGTTTCGACATCCTCCAGCAGCCAGCCCTGCTCCTGGGCGCTGGCGCGCCGGGCAAAGCTGGTTTCCAGCAGATTGCGCTGACCATCGAAACGGTAACGGGTCACCCCGTGCAACACGCCATTGGGTTGCACGGCATTGATGTGAATGAAGTCGTTGCCCTCACGGTGCCAGAGCCCGCGCGACTTGATCGCCTCGCCGCTGCCCTGGGCGATGGCCCGGCGACTTTCCGCCAGATTCTCGGTATAGGGCGACACATACTCGCCGATCAGTGCGCCAGCCACCATCAACACCAGCAGCGGCTTCATCACCGAGCCGATGATCCGGGCAACCGAAACGCCAGCAGCGCGCATCACCGTCAGTTCGGAATGGCTGGCCAGCGTGCCCAGCCCCACCAGGCAACCGACCAGGGCCGACAGCGGCAGCATGTCGTAAAAGCGCCGGGGCGAGGTCAGCAGAACATAGATCAAGGCCTCCATCGCGCTGTAGTCACCCTTTTTCAGGTCATCCAGCTCGTTGATAAAGGCGAACAGCAAATCCAGCCCCAGAATGATGACGGCCACTACCAGGATGCTGAACAGCACGGTAGTGCCAATATGCTGATCAAGCCGCCGCATGCGAACCTCCCCGAGGCGCGCTGGGCGCCAGCAATGCCTGACGGTTGAGCAGCAGACCGACAGCCAGGAACACCCCATGCACCCACCAGAGCCCCAGACTCGCCGGCATGCGCCCGCTTTCAATCCAGCCCCTGGCAGTAATCAGCAACGCCAGATAGGTCATATACAGCAAAATGGCGGGCAACAGCTTGAGGAATCGACCCTGGCGCGGATTGACCCGGGCCAGGGGTACGGCAAAGAAGGCCACGATCGGCACCAGCAGTGGCAGTGCCAGACGCCATTGCAGCTCAGCCTGCATCTTGCGGTCGGCATGCCCCAGCAGCTCGCGGGTAGGCATGGCCTCACGATCGGTCACCTCGGTCGCCACTTCCGGCTTGGGCAGCAGCACACCGTAGGTATCGTATTCGATGGTACGGAAATCGGCTGCACCTGGCCGGCCGTCATAGCGATAGCCTTCATACAGCACCAGATAGCGACTGCCATCGGGATTAAGCTGCTGACGTCCAACCTCGGCCACCAGCACGCCGATACTGGCATCGGCTCCGCTGCCGGTACGCTCGGCAATGAACACTTCCTGCAACTCGGTACGATCATCCGACAGGCTGCCGGCATAGGTTACCCGTGCCGCATCCCGGCCAATCGACTGGAAGCGCCCGGCGGCCAGGGTATCGAACTCGGTGATGGCTTCCTGCTCATTGAACAGTTGCTGGGTCTTGTACACCCCCAGCGGAGAGACCCACAAACTCAGCACGGCCACCACCAGCGCAACCAGCAAGGCCGGCCCCTGGGTATACCAGAGCACCTTGCGGTCACTCATGCCGTTGGCCGACAGCACCGTCATCTCGCTGTCCAGGTGCATGCGCCCGTAGGCCAGCAGAATGCCGAGAAACATCCCCAGCGGCAGAATCAGCACCATGAAGCCGGGCAGACGATAGCCCATGATCAAAAACAGCACCCCGGGATCAAGCTGCCCGGCGGCAGCCTGAGCCAGATACTTGATGAAGCGCCCGCTCATGATGATCAGCAGCAGCACGCCACTGACCGCCGTCAGGGTCAGCAACACCTCGCGACTCAGATAGCGAAAAACAATCACATTAACGTCCTTGGCTCCTGGCGTGCTAATGAGCCAGAATGCAGCTAAATGAAACCTGGTAAGGTCGACCAGGCCGGCAAAACCCCATGGGGCGTTCAAGCCGGTTATGGCGACGTATTATCAGCCAATCCACTTGATTTGTCTTGGGGAGCACCATGGAGTTCAACGTCAAGCACGGCACACTGGAAACCATCAAGAGCGGCTGTCTGGTGGTCGCCCTCAGCGAAGCCCGATCCTTGAGCGGTCCGGCCGCTGATCTGGACAAGGCGTGCGGCGGTCAGATCAGTGCTGCAATCAAACATGGCGACATCACCGGCAAGCCGGGACAAAGCCTGATGCTGTTCGGCCTGCCAGGCATCACCGCTCAGCGGGTACTGCTGCTGGGCTACGGCAAGGAAGACGAATTGAACGACCGCGGCCTGCGCAAACTGGCCAAAGCCGTAGTTGCCCAGCTCAAGGATGGCGGTGCCAGCGACGCCCTGCTGACTCTGCCGGCCCTGGAGATCAAGGACCGCGACCTCTACGCTCGCACCCGCCTGCTGGTAGAAACCATCAGCGATGCGCTCTATCAGTTCGATCAGTTCAAGAGCAAGAAGGCCAGCGCGCCGAAACTGAAGAAGTGCCTGCTGTGGAGCGCCGACAAGAGTGACGCCGCTACACTCAAGAGCGCCATTGAGCACGGCCAGGCAATCGGCAGCGGCATGGCCCTGACCAAGAACCTTGGCAACCTGCCAGGCAACGTCTGCACCCCCAGCTATCTGGCCCGCGAAGCCAAGGCCCTGGCCAAGGCGCACCCGGAACTGGATATCGAAGTGCTCGACGAAAAGGCCATGAAGGCACTGGGCATGGGCTCACTGCTATCAGTCAGCGCCGGCAGCGCCGAACCGGCCAAGCTGATCCGCTTCAGCTACAACGGCGGCAAGGCCAAAGGCAAGCCACATGTACTGGTCGGCAAGGGCATCACCTTCGACACCGGCGGCATCAGCCTCAAGCCGGGCCTGAACATGGACGAAATGAAGTACGACATGTGCGGTGCCGCCACCGTATTCGGGGTAATGAAGGCAGTGGCCAGCCTCAAGCTGCCGCTCAATGTGGTCGGCCTGATCGCTGCAGCCGAGAACATGCCCAGCGGCACTGCGACCAAGCCCGGCGATATCGTCACCAGCATGTCCGGCCAGACCATCGAGATTCTCAACACCGACGCCGAAGGTCGCCTGGTACTGTGCGACGCCCTGACCTACGCCGAACGCTTCAAGCCAGCCAGCGTGGTCGATATCGCCACCCTGACCGGCGCCTGCATCGTCGCTCTGGGCAGCAATGTATCCGGCCTGATGGGCAACAACGATGAACTGATCGACCAGTTGCTGAGCGCCGGCAAGCAGGCCGACGACCGCGCCTGGCAACTGCCGCTGTTCGAGGAATACCAAGAGCAGCTCGACAGCCCGTTCGCCGACATGGCCAACATTGGCGGACCCAAGGCTGGCACCATCACCGCCGGCTGCTTCCTGTCGCGCTTCGCCAAAGCCTACCCCTGGGCGCACCTGGACATCGCCGGCACCGCCTGGGTCAGTGGCGGCAAGGACAAGGGCGCTACCGGCCGGCCCGTGCCGATGCTGGTGCAGTACCTGCTGAATCAGGCTGGCTGAGATATAACACCCCATGACCCGGATTGATTTTTACCTGCTCTCCTCGGCCGACCCAGCCCAGCGGCTGGATTACGCCTGTCGTTTGGCCCACAAAGCCTGGGGGAGCGGGCACCGGATCTATCTGCACTGCGCGGACGAAGCACAGGCCCAGGCGCTCGATGAGCACCTATGGGCCTTTCGCCCGGAGGCATTCTTGCCTCATGGCCTGCACAGTGAAAGCCCGCACGAGGCCGTCGTGATCGGTCATGGCGATGAGCCCGGCGAGCATCACGATCTGCTGATCAACCTCAGTGATCAGGCTCCGGGGTTCTTCAGCAGTTTCAGCCGGCTGGCGGAAATCGTCGTCGAACATGACCCGGTTCGCCTTCCGGCGCGTGAGCGCTTCCGTTTCTACCGCGAACGCGGCTATCCTTTGCAGACCCACAATATCCGCACGGCGGGATAAACCCATGACTCAGCGCGACCCTTCGGAACCCTCACGCCTGCTTGAGGACCTGGAGTCCATTCGCAACCTGCTTGACGAGCACGGTGAGCATGACCAGGGCGAGCCCGATGCCGAGGCCAGCGCCCAGCTCGACATACCGCTGCTGCAGGATATCGTCACTGGTCCCGCAGCAACCCCGCCTACCCTGCGCGAGCCAGAACCGGCACCAGCGCCAGGCCCTGCCGTCACAGCCACGCCAGAGCCAACCGACGCAGGCAAACCGCACAACCCGTTCCTGCCTTACGCCTCGCTGGCCAAACTGGCGGAAGAACGCCTGCAGCTCGACCGGCTGCTGTCCAACCCAACGCCAACTCCTGCGCCCTACAACCCGCATACCGGCGCACGCGAGGTGCGGATGGAAGCTCGCTTGCAGGCCGAAGCCCAGTTGATCCTGCAGGATGTCCTCGATGATCTGATGCCGACCATCGAGGACGAGCTGCGCCGACGCCTGCAGCGCAAACTGGATCAGTTGGTGCGCGAACAACTGAAGTAAATCAGCCGCATCACAACGGATGCCGGCAACGCCTCAGCCCGTTATAATGGCGGTTTTTCCGCGACAAACGCCCACCTGAGCGGGCGAACGATTCCCGTCGCCAGCAGATAACCGGATAGCCAGACACCCATGGACAAGACCTACCAGCCGCACGCCATTGAAACCTCCTGGTACCAGACCTGGGAGCAGAACAACTATTTTGCCCCCCAAGGCTCGGGCGAGTCCTACACCATTGCCCTGCCACCGCCGAACGTGACCGGCAGCCTGCACATGGGTCATGGTTTCAACAACTCGATCATGGATGCACTGATCCGCTTCCGCCGCATGCAGGGCCGCAACACCCTGTGGCAGCCAGGTACCGACCATGCCGGCATCGCCACCCAGATGGTGGTGGAGCGCCAGCTGGCCGCACAGGGCGTCAGCCGCCATGACCTGGGTCGCGACAAGTTCCTTGAGAAAGTCTGGGAATGGAAGGAAGAGTCCGGCGGCACCATCACCCGCCAGATCCGCCGCCTGGGCAGCTCGGTGGACTGGAGCCGCGAGCGCTTCACCATGGACGAAGGGCTGTCCGAGGCGGTCAAGGAAGCCTTTGTGCGCCTGCATGAGGATGGCCTGATCTACCGCGGCAAGCGGCTGGTCAACTGGGACCCGAAACTGCACACCGCGATTTCCGATCTGGAAGTGGAAAACCACGACGAGACCGGCTCGCTGTGGAACCTGCGCTACCCGCTGGCCGACGGCGCCAAGACCGCCGAGGGCAAGGACTATCTGGTGGTCGCCACCACCCGCCCGGAAACCATGCTGGGTGACAGCGCCGTGGCGGTAAACCCGAACGACGAGCGCTATCAGGCGCTGATCGGCAAGTTTGTCGAGTTGCCGCTGGTAGGCCGGCGCATCCCGATCATCGCTGATGACTACTGTGACCCGGAATTCGGTACCGGCTGTGTGAAGATCACCCCGGCCCACGACTTCAACGACTACGAGGTCGGCAAGCGCCATGCCCTGCCGCTGATCAACGTGCTGGACAAGGACGCCGCGATTCTCGCCAGCGCCCAGGTATTCAATATCGACGGCAGCGTCAACAGCGAGCTGGACACCAGCCTGCCGGCCGCCTATGCCGGACTCGACCGCTTCGAGGCGCGCAAGCAGATCGTCGCCGACTTCGAGACCGCTGGCCTGCTGGAAAAGATCGAACCCCACGCACTCAAGGTACCCAAGGGCGACCGCTCCGGCGTAGTCATCGAGCCCTGGCTGACCGACCAGTGGTACGTCTCAACCAAGCCGCTGGCCGAACAGGCGATTGCCGCCGTGGAAGACGGCCGTATCCAGTTCGTGCCCAAGCAGTACGAAAACATGTATTTCAGCTGGATGCGCGACATCCAGGACTGGTGCATCTCTCGCCAGCTGTGGTGGGGCCACCGCATTCCGGCCTGGTATGACGAGGCCGGCAATGTCTATGTTGGCCGTGACGAGGCGGAAGTACGCGCCAAGCACAACCTTGGCGATGCAGTCCTGCGCCAGGACGATGACGTACTGGATACCTGGTTCAGTTCCGGCCTGTGGACCTTCTCCACGCTCGGCTGGCCCGAGCAGACCGACGCGCTGAAGACCTTCCACCCGACCGATGTGCTGGTCACCGGCTTCGACATCATCTTCTTCTGGGTCGCGCGCATGATCATGCTGACCATGCACCTGATGAAGCATGAGGATGGCAGCCCGCAGATTCCGTTCAAGACCGTCTATGTGCACGGCCTGGTGCGCGATGGCCAGGGCCAGAAGATGTCCAAGTCCAAGGGCAACGTGCTCGACCCGCTGGACATCATCGACGGTATCGATCTGGAATCACTGGTGCAGAAGCGTACCAGCGGCATGATGCAGCCCAAGCTGGCAGAAAAGATCGAAAAACAGACCCGCGCCGAATTCCCCGACGGCATCGCCGCCTACGGCACCGACGCGCTGCGCTTTACCAACTGCTCGCTGGCCTCCACCGGTCGCGATATCAAGTTCGATATGGGCCGGGTAGAAGGCTACCGCAACTTCTGCAACAAGATCTGGAACGCCGCGCGCTATGTGATGATGCAGTGCGAAGACCAGGACACTGGCGTCAATGGTGAGCCGGTCGAGCTGACCCTGGCCGACCGCTGGATCATCTCGCAGTTGCAGCGCACCGAGGCCGAAGTGACCCGTCAATTGGATCAGTTCCGCTTTGACCTGGCCTCCAACGCGCTCTACGAATTCATCTGGAACCAGTACTGCGACTGGTATCTGGAGCTGTCCAAGCCGGTGCTCTGGGATGACAACGCCCCGGCCGAGCGTCTGCGTGGTACCCGTCGTACCCTGGTGCGGGTGCTGGAAACTGCGCTGCGTCTGGCCCACCCGTTCATGCCCTTTATCACCGAGGAAATCTGGCAGAAGATCGCCCCGCTGGCCGGCAAGAGCGGTGCGACCATCATGCTGCAACCCTGGCCGCAGGCCGACGACGGCCGTCTGGACGAAGCCGCCGAAGGCGATATCGAATGGCTCAAGGCGATGATCCTGGGCGTGCGCAATATCCGTGGCGAGATGAACGTTGCTCCGGGCAAGGCCCTGGAGGTATTGCTGCGCAAGGCCGGCAGCGAGGATCAGCGCCGCCTGCAGGACAACGAGGCGTTCCTGAAGAAACTGGCCAAGCTCGACAGCATCCGCGTGCTGAGCGACGGCGAAGAAGCGCCGCTGGCCGCCACTGCACTGGTCGGCGAGCTGGAAGTGCTGGTGCCGATGGCCGGACTGATCGACAAGACTGCCGAACTGGCGCGTCTGGACAAGGAAATCGGTCGCCTGGAAGGCGAGGTCAAGCGAATTGGCGGCAAGCTCGGCAATGCCGGCTTCGTCGACAAGGCCCCGCCGGCGGTGATCGACAAGGAGCGCGCCAAGCTGGCCGAGGCGGAAAAGGCCCTGGCCCAGCTCAGCGAGCAACGCGCGCATATCGCCAGTCTGTAACCGGCGTACCCGGCCATGAGCGGCGAGTTGCTCTGGGTGCTCGGCCTGCTGCTGTGCAGCATGGTCCTGTTCATCCTCAACAAGCCGCGCATGGACGTGGTCGCCCTGCTGGTGATTCTGGCCCTGCCGCTGTCGGGCATCCTCAGTCTGGAGGAAACCCTGGCCGGCTTCAGCGATCCCAGCGTCATCCTGATCGCCGCGCTATTCGTGATCGGCCATGGCCTGGTCCGTACCGGCATCGCCTATCAGCTCGGCGACTGGATGGTTGCCAAGGCCGGCAACAGCGAATCCCGGCTGCTGATCCTGCTGATGTTGACCGTCGCCGGACTTGGCTCGGTGATGAGCTCGACCGGCGTCGTCGCCATTTTCATTCCCATCGTCCTCAGCATTGCCAGCCGCATCGGCAGCTCGCCAGCCCGGCTGTTGATGCCGCTCAGCTTTGCCGGGCTGATCAGCGGCATGCTGACCCTGGTCGCAACCCCGCCCAACATGGTGGTGCACAGCGAACTGGTCCGTAATGGCCTGGACGGTTTCAGCTTCTTCAGCTTCACCCCGATTGGCCTGCTGATACTGGCCCTGGGGATCGGTTACATGCTGATCGCCCGACACTGGCTGGGCCAGACCAAAGCCCAGAACAGCCATGCGCTGCCACGCCAGACCCTGACCGAACTGGCCAGCGCCTACCGCCTGACCGAGCGTGAGCGGCGTCTGCGGGTGCGCCCGGACTCGCGTCTGGCCAACCACCCGCTGAACGAGCTGGAACTGCGCAGCCAATACGGCATCAATGTGATCGCCGTTGAGCGCCAGCAACGCTTCCGCACTCTGCTGCAGATCGCCACCGGCAATACGCTGATTCAGCCCGGCGATGTCCTGCTGGTCGATCTGGCCAGCCCGACCATTGCCCTGCTCGGTGCCTACGACGAACTGGGACTGGAGCCACTGCCGCTCAGTGACTCCTATTACAGCATCCACTCGCACCAGCTCGGCCTGGCCGAAGTGGCCCTGCCGCCGGAATCACGACTGCCGGGCAAAACCATTCAGGAACTGGGCTTTCGCAGCCAATACCAGCTCAACGTCGTCGGCCTGCGTCGCCACGGCCAGGCACTGGAAGGCCTGCTGGTCGATGAACGGCTCAAGCCCGCCGACACCCTGCTGGTAGCCGGTGAGTGGAAGGATATCAAGCGCCTGCATGGTCTGAGCCGCGACTTCCTGCTGCTCAGCCTGCCCGCCGAAGTCGATGAGGTGGCACCGGCCAAGCGCAAGGCACCCTATGCCCTGCTCTGCCTGGCAGTGATGGTGATGCTGATGGTCAGCGGCCTGGTACCCAATGTGCTGGCTGCCCTGATCGGCTGCCTGTTGATGGGCGCATTCCGCTGCATCGACATGGATTCGGCCTGGCGGGCCATCCACTGGCCCAGTCTGCTGCTGATCGTTGGCATGCTGCCATTCGCCCTGGCCCTGCAAAAAACCGGCGGGATCGACCTGGCAGTTCACGGCTTGCTGCATCTGTTCGGTGAAGCCGGGCCACGAGCCCTGCTGGCAGCCCTGTTTGCCGTGACAGCGATCACCGGCCTGTTCATTTCCAACACCGCCACAGCGGTGCTGATGGCCCCGGTAGCGATCGCCACCGCCCAGGCGCTGGAGGCCTCGCCGGCGCCCTTCGCCATGATCGTCGCCCTGGCCGCCTCGGCAGCGTTCATGACTCCAGTGTCCTCACCGGTCAATACTCTGGTGCTGGACCCCGGCCGGTACCGGTTTACCGACTTCGTGCGGATCGGCGTACCCTTCACCCTGCTGGTGATGCTGGTCAGCGTGCTGCTGGTGCCCTGGTTATTCCCATTGTGAACGCCTTTGCGCGCCGCGCCGATCTGCGCTAACGTGCGGCCCTTGAAACCCTGCGGACAGACGTCATGCCCATCGACAACAGCATCGTTCATCAGATCCACAAAAAACCTGACGGCCAACCGGCCAGCCTGACCCTGCGCGACGCCGAACTGGCCGCCAGCGAGGCCCTGGAGCAATTGCTGGCCGGCCTGATCGAAGCCTACAACAGCAAGCCGAACAAGGCCTGGGGTTACTTCCACGAGGAAAGCGGCGCCTACCCGTTCAGTGGCTGGTTGCAGCAGTTGCTGGATCAGGAGCTGGATTTCGTCGGTTTCTCGGCCAAGGCCACCGAACAGCTCAAGACCCTGATGGAAAGCTCCAATCTGGCGCTCGGCGGCCATGTGCTGTTCATCCGTTACCGTCAGGGCATGACCGCGTTTCTGGTGATTGCCCTGTTGCACCATACCGAAGGCGTTACCGTCACTGACGACCTCGATGTGGCCGCTGCCCGGCATCTGGATCTGTCCAGCCTGAACATGGCGGCGCGGATCAACCTGACCGAATGGAAACAGAACGCCAGCGCCAAGAATTACATCTCGTTCATCCGGGGCCGCAGCGGCAAGCGGGTTTCAGATTACTTCCGCGACTTCATCGGCTGCGTCGAAGGCTCCAACCCGGAAGAGGAAACCAACACCCTGTTGCAGGCCTTCAGTGACTATGTCGGTGAAGCCGAGCTGGAACCGGATGCGCTCAAGCAGAAAACCAAGGCCCTGAGTGGTTACGTCAGCAGTCAGGCGCGTCAGGGCGAACAGGTGGCGCTGGAGGAGCTGTCAGGGCTGATCGACGAGGAGCAGCCACGCGCCTTCTACGACTACATCCGTCACAAGGATTACGGTCTGGCCCCGGAAATCCCGCCGGACAAGCGCGCGGTGAGCAACTTCATGCGCTTCTATGGCAAGGCTGACGGCCTGTCGATCAGCTTTGAGGCGCATCTGCTCGGTGAGCGGGTCGAATACGATGAAAGCGAGGATGCCCTGCTGATCAAGCACCCGCCCAAGGGGCTGATTCAGCAACTGCGCAACAAGAAGCGTTAAGCATTATTCGCGGCTGCAAGCCGCTCCTACCAAGGGACGCGTGTCGGGTAGGAGCGGCTTGCAGCCGCGAAAAAGACCTCACCCCTCAACGATAAACCAGCGATCCCTCAGTCGAGAGGATCATGACCATCACCAGCCACGACAGCAACCCCAGATAACCCAGCACCAGCCCACCCAGCGCCAGACCATCGCCCTTGAGCTGACCATTGCTGCGACGAATGTTGGCGCGCGCCACGTGGCCACAAACCACCGCTATCAGCGAGCCCAGAAACAGTAAACCCACAATACCCATCACCAGACTTAGCACCGCCAAACCCGAGGTTCTGACTGCACCGCTAGCCGGCTGCCGCGGCACCGTCGAGGCAGCCGGCTCCGGCTCGGCAACCGCATCCAGCTCTACCTCCCAGCTCGATGCCGTCGCCGTGTCGGTACGCCGCTGAATCTCGGTAGCCTGCCCACCCGTCGCGACAAAGCTGACCGGATCACCCTGACTCGGCATACCCAGACCTTTCCAGTCCGAGAACCCATAGCTATAGCGGCGGCCATTGCTACCGCGCACCACACCCGGTTTTGCCCCGGGCACATCTAATACAACACCGTCCATCAATGTCCCTCACCCTCCATGAACCAAACCGGCAACTCGCCTCAAGCCGCCTCATCACGCCACTGCTCGGCGGCTTCAGCACCGCGCGCCTCGCGCAGCGGTAACACGGCGATGATCGCCAGCACGAACAGCAGCATGCAGAACAAAATCGCGTCGGCCAGGCCGACGCCCCATTGAATCAGACCCAGGCCGAACATGCCAAACACCGCTGCCAGCTTGGAGGCCATGCCCCATAGCCCGAAGAATTCGGCAGCCTTGCCCTTGGGCGTCAGTACGCCTACCAGCGCGCGGGTGGCCGATTGGGACGAACCCAGACTGGCACCGGCCAGCACACCGGCTACCAGAAATACGTACTGGGCCTCCCAGCTGACCCCAAACCAGCGCGCCAGAAAGCCAGTCAGCGCCGGGGTTTGCCAGATTGCCAGGATCGCCACCAGCCACAGGCTCAGGGTGATCAGATAGGTGGTGCGTGCACCGATCCGGCTTTGCAGCCAGCCAAACCCCAGCGCCCCGATGGTGGCGGTGATCTGCACGGTAATGAACATCAGCACCCGTACATTCTCATCCCAGCCAATCACCTGGGCGCCGTAGATGAACGAGAAGGCAATGATGATGTAGACGCCGGCCATGGCGAAGAATACCGACACCAGCAGATAGCGCAGGTCACGAAAATGACTGACCTCGCGCCAGGTGGTCAGCACCCGGTTCAGACCGATCCCCAGCAGGTTCTGGTCAACCGGCAGGCGCTTGCCGCTATGCCGCTCCTTGAGCCAAACAAAGGTGGGAATGGCTGCAATCAGGAAGAAGGCCGCCGCGAAAGGTCCGACCCAACGAATGGTGTCGTAGTTGTCGGCCGATACTTCGCCAAGAAACACCAGGGCAAAGGCGGCAGCTACCAGCCCGCCAACATAACCCAGGGCCCAGCCAAACCCGGAAATCCAGCCAAGTGCCTGGCGCGGCCCCAGATCCGGCAGAAAGCTGGCTATAAAGCCCTCGCCTATGGAGTAGGCGAAATTCGATAGCACGATCAGCACCACCGCCAGGGTCAGCCAGCCCGGCTCAATCAGATACAGCATGGCGGTGGTAACCACGGTCAGCAGATAGCTGGCGAACAGAAAGCGCTTGCGGCTGTGGGTGTAATCCATGATCGCGCCGCAGACCGGATTGGCCACCACCACCATCAGGTAGCTGAGCGCCAAGGCCAGACTCCAGAGCAGATTGCCGAGCCGATAGTCCGGGGCATCGCCAACGATTACCCGGGTAAACAGGTCACCGTAGATCACGGTAATGATCAGCAGTGTATAGCCCTGATTGGCGAAATCGAACATCGCCCAACCAAAGATTTCGCGTTTCGGGGCCAGCTCGGTAGCGCTCATCGCAGCTCCTCTGGTTCTTATAATGACTTCTGCCAGAACATAGCCCGGCCCATCTCCGGGTCCAGCTCATAACCGGCATAGCCCAGCTTGCGATAGGCCGCCTGGGCTACCCGATTGCCTTCGAGTACCTCCAGCGTCAGCTTGCAGCAGCCCCGTTCCCGGGCAATACGCTCCACCTCTTCCAGCAGTTGCTGGCTAAGGCCCTGACCCCGAAACTCCGGCAGCACTACTACATCGTGGATGTTGATCAGCGGCTGGGCAACGAAGGTCGAGAAGCCTTCAAAACAGTTCACCAGCCCGGCGGGTTGACCATCGACCCGGGCCAGCACACTGAAGGCATGCGGCAAACCCGCCAGCTTGCCCACCAGGCTGGCCTTGACCGACTCGGACAACGGCTCGCCGCCGCCCATAGGGTCACGGGCATAGGCGTCGAGCAGGCCGACAATTGCCTGGGCATCATCGGGGTCATGGTAATTGGCTTGGCTGAGAGTAAGGGTCATGCGGCTGGCTCCGTTGTTTCACTGATTATCTGGCAGCGCCTGGATAGAACGCAGAATATCGCGACCAATGGCCTCGCGCTTGGGCAAATCGTCCAGCCGATTGGGCGTATCAATATTGAGGGCAAAAAATACCGGGCCTTGCGGCCATTCGACCCAGCCCACCCACCAGCCATACCGGCCTTGCCAACCGGTCTTGGCGCGCAAAATCCAGTCACGCCCGGCTTCAACGATCAGAATATCCTTTACCAGCCGCTGATGTTCGAGCCGGAAAGGCAACAGGTTGCGGTACAGGCGCTGGAGAAATTCGATCTGCTCATGGGCGGAAATGGCCAGAGCCCCATCGATCCAGTATGGCCCCTGTTCAGTACTCAGATCAGCGTTGCCATAGCTGCTGTACTGCAGGTATTGCCGGGCCTGCGATTCACCAATCAGCCCGGCAAACTGTTCGTAAACCCATACGGTGGAGTTGCGCATCGACGAGCGCAAGTCCTGATCCTGGTTGTGCGCAGCGAAACTGCGCTCCACTCCGTCCCAGACAAAGATCTGGAACTCATCCCGCACGACACCAGCCTCAAGGGCAAACAGGGCGTGCGCAATCTTGAAAGTCGAGGCTGGTGAGAAGCGCTGCTGCGCTCGTTGCGGGTTGTGTACCCAAAGCTGGTCCTGCTGGCCGCGCTGATCAAGCACCACCAGGGTTCCGCTGGCCTGATGCTGATCAAACACTGCTGCCCAATCCGGTCGCTGCTGCTCCGGGGCGGCCTGTACCCAAGCGGTCATAAACCAGAAACTGCAGATAAACAGCAAAACGCGCATGGGCTCTCCCTGTCCAGTATGAAAGTCGATCAGTTATGTGATTGCAGGGCAGCCAGGCACATGTGTTCCATCTCCTGCGCCCACTGACGCAATTGAGACTCATCGAGCTGTACCAGCATGGCATAGCGACGCCCGCCCCAAACCGCCAGATGCAGGGCTTCGACCCGGCTCGGCGAGGGTGGTTCCGGCAGGTCGGTACAGGCATCGACGACCCGTTGCCACATTGCTGTCAGTTCTTCGCTGGCGCGCCGCTGGTGTTTCTGCTCAGCAATCTGTGCCTCCAGCGCCAGCATGTCCGGGTGGAACCAGGACAGCTCGGTACGTTCCAGTCCACACAGCAGCCGGATCAGCCGGTGAATGCGCTGCTGCCAGGTCAGATCGGCAGGCACAACTACCTGTTCGTCGACCGTACGAATCAGGGTTTCGATGCAATGGCGTACATAGCCCGAGTGCAGTGCCTGTTTGCTGGGGAAGTAGTCGTACAACGTACCCACCGCTACTCCGGCCTCCAACGCCACCGCCCGGGTGGTCAGACGCTCCCAGCCTTCACGTTGCCAAATCCGAACATAGGTATCGAAAATTGCCTGCACGGTAAACCGTGCACGCGCCTGGGTCGGCCGCTTGAGTGGCTTGGTACGGGTCTGGCGGGGCGGCGTCTTCATGCCCGGCGATATCCGAACCACGCCGCCCCAAGGTGGCGATAAAGTGTATTGACCATTACTGAACTGCCTTCAGGACCTCATCATGACTCTTGTTACCCAGTTGCAAACCGACCAGCGCGAGCTGGGCACAACCCGCCTGACCACGCTTGAACAACCTGCCCTGCAGGCCGGCGAAGCACGACTGAAAATCGGCCGCCTGGCGCTGACTGCCAACAATATCACCTATGCCGCCTTTGGCGACACGCCACACCTGCGCTACTGGGACTTCTATCCGACCGGCAGCCAGGGCTGGGGCCACATGCCGGCCTGGGGCTTTGCCGAAGTGGTCGAAACCACCGTCGAGGGGCTGGCCATCGGCGAGCGCTTCTACGGGTTCTGGCCGATCGCCAGCGAGGTAGTGATGCAGCCGGTGCGGATCACCGAACGTGGTTTCTACGACGGCAGCGCGCACCGGCTGGAGCTGACCTCGGCCTACAACCAGTACCAGCGCATCAGCACCGACGCCGCCTACCGGGCCGAAAACGAGAACTACCAGATGCTGTTGCGTCCGCTGTTCATCACCTCGTTCATGCTGGCTGACTTTCTTGAGGACAACCAGTTCTTCGGCGCCCGCCGGGTGATCATTTCCAGCGCTTCGAGCAAGACCGCCTACGGCACTGCGTTCTGCCTGGAGCAACTACCGGGGCTGGAACTGATCGGCCTGACCTCGGCGCGCAACTGCGCCTTTGTCGACAGCCTTGGCTGCTACAGCCGTAGCGTCAGTTATGACAAACTGGAAAGCCTGAGTGCCGACGTACCTACGCTGTATGTCGATTTTTCCGGCAATGACGATCTGCGCGCCCGCATCCACAGCCACTTCGATGAAGCGCTCAAATACAACTGCTACGCCGGTTCGGCCCATTCCCAGGACCACCTCAGCGCCAGCGCCATTCCGCCGACCGGGCCAAAACCCGAGCCCTACTTCGCCCCCTACCAGATTCGCAAGCGCAATGCCGACTGGGGGCCAGCCGAAGTCACCCGGCGTTTCAATGAAGCTCAACTGGCGTTTATCCGCCGGGTCAGCGACAGTGCCAAGCCCTGGATGAACGTTACCGAGCATCAGGGCCTGGAAGCCGGTCAGCAACTGATCCGCAATCTGGTCGACGGTCGTGTCGACGCCAATTGCGGACATGTGCTGGTACTCGAATGAGCCTGAAAGCAATCAAGAAATCAGGATATATCTGAAAACGTAGGCGAGGCAGACAAGACAAGGCAAAAACGGCCGAAAGAGCGGAGTTTACGCGTCTGTAAATGAGCATCTTGAGGCCGTTTTTAACGCAGTATTGTCAACACAGGTAGTTTACGGCTTAAGCTTGTAGCCGGTACGAAAAATCCACCAGACCAGAGTCAGACATACGCTCAGAAATACCAGGGTCATGCCGACACTGACGCCAATGTGCACATCGGCGGCGCCATAAAAACTCCAGCGGAAACCGCTGATCAGGTACACCACCGGATTGAACAGGGTCACGGTCTGCCAGAACGGCGGCAGCATGGTGATTGAGTAGAAACTGCCACCAAGAAATGCCAGCGGCGTGACAATCATCAGCGGGATGATCTGCAGCTTCTCGAACCCGTCAGCCCAGACCCCGATGATGAAACCGAACAGGCTGAAGGTCACCGCCGTCAGAATCAGAAAAGCCAGCATCCAGAACGGATGCTGGATCTGATAGTCGACGAACAGCCGCGCCGTAACCAGCACCAGCAACCCGAGCAGTACCGACTTGGTCGCCGCCGCGCCAACATAGCCCACAACGATTTCCACCGGCGAGACCGGCGCCGACAGCACCTCGTAGATGGTGCCGGTGAACTTGGGCATGTAGATGCCAAACGAGGCATTGGAAATGCTTTCGTTGAGCAACAGCAGCATGATCAGCCCGGGAATGATGAAAGCCCCATAGCTGACCCCGTCGATCTCGGCCATGCGCGTACCGATCGCTGCGCCGAAGACGATGAAATACAGCGAGGTGGAAATCACCGGCGAGGCAATGCTCTGTAACACGGTGCGCCACATGCGCGCCATTTCAGCCTTGTAGATAGCCTGGATACCGTACAGATTCATGCGCCCTCCCCAACTCGCAGACGCGGCTGTTCCTGCCCTTGCAGCAGCCCAACGAAGATATCTTCCAGTGAACTCTGCGAGGAATGCAGATCCTTGAACTCAAGGCCTTCGCGCTCGAGCTGACGCAGCAGATCAGCCACCCCGGTCTGCTCGCACGTGGCATCGAAGGTGTAGACCAGAACGTGGCCCTCATCGGCCAGGGTCAGGGCATGACAGGCCAGCGCCGAGGGGATCTCGGTGATCGGCTGCTGCAACTGAATGGTCAATTGACGGGTACCGAGCTTGCGCATCAAGGTGGCCTTGTCTTCGACCAGCAGTAGCTCGCCATGGTTGATCACCCCGATGCGATCGGCCATTTCCTCGGCCTCTTCGATGTAATGGGTGGTGAGGATGATGGTCACGCCGTTATCACGCAGGCGCCGCACCATGGCCCACATGTCGCGACGCAGCTCGACATCGACACCGGCCGTCGGCTCATCGAGAAACAGCACCTGGGGTTCATGGACCAACGCCTTGGCAATCAGCACCCGGCGCTTCATCCCACCGGACAACGCCATGATCCGCTCGTTGCGCTTATCCCACAGCGACAGCTCACGAAGAATCCGCTCGATCAGCGCTTCGTCCGGCGCCTTGCCGAACAGTCCACGGCTCAGGCGTACGGTAGCCAGCACCGTGTCGAACATGTTGTTGGTCAACTCCTGGGGTACCAGGCCGATCAGACTGCGGGCCTTGCGATAATGCCGCACGATGTCGTGCTCCCCTACCAGCACCTGGCCGGCCGTGGGATTGACCAGCCCGCAAACAATGCTGATCAGGGTGGTCTTGCCTGCTCCATTGGGGCCGAGCAAGGCAAAGATTTCACCCCGGCGAATTTCCAGACTGACACCCTTGAGCGCCTGAAACCCCGAGTCGTAGGTTTTTGCCAGATCCCTGACAGTGATGATCGCGCTCACAATAGCTCCCTGTTTGTTGCAGTCATTGACCGGCACACCGGTCATCGCTAGCGTTCAACTTACTAACCCCGATCAGGCCGCTGACAGGGCAAAGCCGAAGCGCGGGAAGTGCACATGCAGCAGCCCGGCACGCTCGTCCTCGCGGGCAATGATGATCTGCTCGGCGTCTTCGTAGACCAACGTGCCCGCTACCGGATCGGTACCATAATCTACGGCATTGACACTGACCGCTTGACCCGCCTGCAACCCAAGCGGGCTGGCAAATGTGCTCTCGGGCACGGCTTGCGGGGTTGCCGCCTGGGCGATGCCGATTGCCTCGGCGGCGCTCAGTTCGGTATGGGCGCCATGTCCCACATCGGCAATGCGCTGCATCCAGGCTCTGACCGCCGGGTAACCGTCCAGTGCCTCGGCCACGGCCGCGTTGCTGGCGACAAACCACAGCGGATGGTAATAGGCGAAATCAGCAATGCAGGCCAGCTCGCCCAGCAGGTAATCGCCATTGCGATCGAGCTGGGTTTCCAGCCGCCCCAACAGAGTCGGCCACTGGGACAATGCCACCTGGGTATCCAGACGGCTGGCCGTGCCACCACTGAAGAGCTTCTGGCGATCGGCCACGAAGCCCTTGATCACCTCTTCCGGCATCCCGGCAAACCGCGCAGCCAGGCCTTTGGGCTGAAAATTGATCGCCACCGCGTGCTGAAACAGTACCTGATCGGCGAACTGGGCCAGCGCCGTGGCTGCCGCTTCACGCCCTTCCGGGAACAGGGCCGGGGTGGCCTTTTCCTGCTCCAGACGCCGGGCGATCAGCGCGGTATCACAGTAGATGTCTGCGCCAATCTGCAGTACCGGGGTGCGTCGGTAACCGCCGGTCAGCGCGGTCAGGTCCGGCTTGGGCATGACCGGAGGAATCAGTACCGAGTGCCAGGACAGGCCCTTGAAGCCCATTAGCAGGCGGGCTTTCTCGGCGAACGGCGATTGCGGGTAATGATGCAGGATCAGGTCGGTCATGGGGATTCTCCGTTGAAGGTCAACCCAGCTTAGCGGTGCCGCCGGCTGATGCCCAGTTGCTCGTGATGACTGATCATCAACCATCGAACTGACTGATCAGTCGTTCCTTGGCTTTTTTGTTCAAGGCCTTGATCGCCAGTTCGCGGCGCAGTGCCGTGCCATGGTCGCCACACAGCTCACGCCAGACCAGCGCCTGGGCCGGGCTGCGATTGAAAAACCGCGCGCCCTTGCCCTGCTGATGCTGGCGAAACCGCCGCTGCGGGTCGGTGCTGATGCCAGTGTAAAGATGACCGTTCTCAGCCCGTACAATATATACCCACCAGCACGTCGACGGTTCCTCATGGCTGCTTTGTGGCGACGCAACAGGCATACTCGGTTCATTCATTGTGGAGACAAGCTCATGTTCGTACAGATATTCACCACCGGGGGCACCTTCGACAAAGTCTACTTCGACGCCCTGAGTGAATACAAAATTGGCGAACCCATGGCCGCTGAACTGCTTGAGCAGGGCCGGGTCGGCTTCAACTATAGCGTGGAGTCGCTGCTGAAAAAGGACAGCCTGGATCTGGACGATGACGACCGCACCCTGATCCATGAGCGGGTCGCCAACTGCCCGCATGAACACATCCTGATCATCCATGGCACCGATACCATGACCGTCACCGCCGCCGCGCTGGCCGATATCGAGCACAAGGTCATCGTCCTGACTGGCGCCATGCAGCCAGCCCGCTTTCGCGACAGCGATGCCCTGTTCAACCTAGGCCTGGCGGTTGGCGCCCTCAACATTTGCCAGCCCGGTGTCTGGATCGCCATGAGCGGACGGGTATTCCCCGCCGACGGGGTACGCAAGAACCGGATGGCCGGGCGGTTCGAGGCGCAATAACGCCGGGCTGCTCTGCCACAGGCGCAACCCTCACAACACCCCGGCACACCACATCGCAAAACCTGCCCCAGCTCCGCCGTCATCGCGAGCCGCCTGGCGGCGTGGCGATCCAGGTAGCAATGCTGCTATTGCACTCAGCCCGTACCACCCACAGTAATCTGGTCGATTTTCAGCGTCGGCTGGCCAACCCCGACCGGCACCGACTGACCATCCTTGCCACAGGTGCCAACGCCGCTGTCGAGTTGCAGGTCGTTGCCGACCATCGACACCCGGGTCATCACCTCCGGGCCATTGCCGATCAGGGTCGCACCCTTGACTGGCGCGGTGATCCGCCCGTCTTCGATCAGGTAGGCTTCACTGGTGGAAAATACGAACTTGCCGCTGGTGATATCGACCTGACCACCGCCGAGATTGGCGCAGTACAACCCCTTCTTCACCGAACGGATGATTTCCTCCGGCTCGCTCTCGCCAGCCAGCATGTAGGTGTTGGTCATGCGTGGCATGGTCAGGTGCGCATAGGACTCGCGGCGCCCGTTACCGGTCGGCGCTACTCCCATCAGCCGGGCATTCAGCTTGTCCTGCATATAGCCCTTGAGGACGCCGTTCTCGATCAGGGTGGTGCAGTGGGTCGGCTGGCCCTCGTCATCCAGGCTCAGCGAGCCGCGCCGGCCCGGCAGGGTGCCGTCATCGACGATAGTACACAGGCTGGAAGCTACCTTCTCGCCCACCCGGCCGCTATAGGCCGAACTGCCCTTGCGGTTGAAATCGCCTTCAAGACCGTGCCCAACCGCCTCGTGCAGCAACACACCGGACCAGCCCGGGCCCATCACCACCGGCAGGCTACCGGCCGGGGCGGCCACCGCCTCAAGGTTGACCGAAGCCTGGCGTACCGCCTCGCGGGCATAAGCCATAGCCCGTTCCTCAGCCTCGAAGAAGCGGTAGTCGGTACGTCCGCCGCCGCCAAAGCTGCCGCGTTCGCGGCGACCGTTATGTTCGATGATGACGCTGACATTGAGCCGTACCAGCGGCCGGATATCACCGGCCCAGGTTCCATCACTGGCGGCAATCAGTACGGTGTCGTGAACGCCGCCCAGGCTGATACTGACCTGGGTGATGCGCGCATCCAGGCTGCGGGTATAGGCATCCAGGCGCTGCAGGAAGGCCACCTTGTCGGGCTGAGACATGGCCTCCAGCGGGTTATCCGGCAGATACAGCGGCTGCCCAGCCGGCCGCTGCCAGGCCTGGACCCGACCGCTCTGGCCGGCCCGGGCAATCGAGCGGGCCGCACCGGCTGCCTGGCTCAGGGCCGGCAGACGAATGTCATTGCTGTAGGCAAACCCGGTTTTTTCACCGGACAGGGCCCGCACGCCAACCCCCTGATCGACATTGAAACTGCCGTCCTTGACGATCCCGTCCTCCAGCACCCAGGACTCGCTGATCTGGTGCTGAAAATACAGATCGGCGGCATCCACGCCCGGGCCCTTGAGCAATTGGCCCAGCACTTCAGCGACCCCGTCAGCCGTCAGTTCGGCTGGGGCCAGCAAGCGCTGCTCGGCCTGTTGGATCAGTTCATTCATCAGATTTCGGCTCCTTGATGACCGGCTCGATACGGTCGGTCACGGCAAAACGGCGATGCTCGGCAACCGGCATGCGCGCACGGATATCTTCCAGATGCTGGCGGTCAATGGCGCCGGCAACCACGCCCATGCCTTCGGGCAGGCAGGCCTGGATCACGCCCCAGGGATCGATCAGGCAACTATGCCCAAAGGTCTCACGGCCACCGGTGTGGCGCCCACCCTGGTTGGCCGCCAGTATGTAACACTGGGTTTCGATGGCCCGAGCCCGAAGCAGGACCTCCCAGTGGGCCAGCCCGGTGACTGCGGTAAAGGCCGACGGCACCACGATCAGCTCGGCCCCGGCCCGGCGCAGGGCCTGATACAGGTCGGGAAAGCGCACATCGTAACAGATGCTCAGGCCCAGGCGCCCGACCGGCGTGTCCAGGCAGACCAGTTGCTGACCATGTTCATAGTCGCGCGACTCGCGATAGCTGCGGGTATTGTCCGGCACTTCGACATCGAACAGATGCAGTTTGTCGTAGCGGGCGACTTCCCGCCCCTGTTCGTCGTAGACCAGGCAACTGGCCAGAGCCTTGCCGTCGTCACTGGCCGGCAGCGGGATACTGCCGCCAACCAGCCAGACGCCATGCTCGCGCGCCTGACGTGCAAGAAAGTTACGGATCGGACCACTACCGCCAAACTCGGCCTTGGCAATCTCGGCCAGTGACCGATTGCCGAAGGCCGCGAAGCATTCGGGCAGCAAAATCAACTCGGCTCCGGCCGCCGCCGCTTCACCAATCAGCACCGCTGCCTGATTGAGGTTGGCCTTGACCTCCGGGCCGCTAAGCATCTGCAGGGCAGCTACCTGAGCCATATCAATTCTCCAGAGCGGCCTTGCTGTCGAAGGCCCGGTCAAACTCTACGTTGGGTTGTTGCCAGTCACCGCTGATCCGGTACTTGACCGAGGCAAAACGCGCCACCCGGTCACCGAGAATGCGGTCGGCCAGAAACAGTACGCCGCCAATGTGCGGAGCACCGGCCAGAATCGCCGCCAGGGGCAGGTTATTGGTAACCGGCAAGGTCACCAACAGGCCCATATCAATCTGGTCATTAGGTAGATCAAGCTGACCTTCAAGCTGCAACTTGGCGCTCGGTCCGTCCATGACCAGCGGCGTGCGGGTGTGCATCACGCCAGTGTCCAGCCCCAGTTCACCCTTGAAGCTGTCATAGGCCGTGCCTTTGCCGAACAGGTCGGAAAAGTCCAGACGCAAACGGCGGGTCAAGGCGTTGAAGTTCAGCAGACCGAATACCCGCAGCGCATCGGCTGAGCCTTCACCACTTTGCAGCGCACCATTGCGCGCATCAAGACTGACCGTACCACTACTGCGAGCCAACGCGAAGAAGGCCGGCGAGCCTGGCCAGCTCAACTCGGTCCGGGCCTGAAAGCGTTCGCTGGTCAGGGTCGGAGCGTAGTTCCAGGCTTTCAATACTTCGCCCAGATCCGTGGTGTTGAGCTCACCAGTAAAGCGGCTACCCGAGTGCAGCCAGTCCAGATCCCCCTGCAGACGCAGACCGCGCAGATCGACATCAACTCCGCTGAAACGGCTACCGGTGCTGCTCGGGCGCGCCGAGAAACGCACACCACCTACCAGCTCATCACCCCAGTGCAGGGCATGGATACGTACATCCAGGCTGGGCAGGCTGGCCGGATCAAAGGCGGCCAGCGGGTCTTCCGGCACTACCGGCTCAACCAGCGCGGTGTGATCCGGGTCTGGCTCGTGGCGCGGCAGTGTCAGACGCTGAAGCTCAACCACCACCGGCGCATCGCTGGCGTCGGGCCAGCCGATTTGCCCACGCAAGCTGCTCTGCTCGATATCCAGCAGCCAACCATTGCTGGTACGCGCGCCACTGACCTGAACATTGTCCAGATCCAGCCCAAAGCCCTGAAAGCGATCGGCCTGGACATTGAGCCGCTGCACCAGGTCGCCCATCTGTCCAGCCGGGGCCTGCGCCAGAGGGGTATCGGCCGGTTTCAACGCGCTGCCGTCCAGCCACTGCTGCCAGTGGCTCCAGTCAAACTCACGGAACCGGGCCTGCACCGCCAGCCCAGGCCAGATCGGAGTCACCGGGCTGCCGCTGCGGTAGCGCAGATCACCGGCCAACTGACGCTCATCAATATGAATCAGGCCGCGCAGCTCGGGCCCCAGATTGAACTGCCAGCGTTGCAGCCCTGGCGTCAGATCCAGCAGCAGCCGGCTCGGCAAGCGCTCGGCACTCGACTTGGCCAGAGGCTCCGGCAGCGCCAGACTGACGCCTTCCAATACACTACTGACTTCAACCCGCTGGCGCCCCTCGGCCAGACGCACGTCGGCCTGCCAGTCCAGAGCCCCGCTGGCCAGCCCCTTGGGCAGTGCCTCTGCCCCCAGCAGTGTCCAGCCCTGCAACCGCTCCAACGGGTGCTTGCCGCTCAACCGGATGCGCTGCTGCGCGTCAACCCGGTCGATCTCGGCGGTAACCGGCTCACCGAGAAAGCGCAGTGTCAGCCCGGAAGCCGTGAGCCCCTGTCCGTCGCTGTAGGCGAACCGGCCACGCAGTTCATGGATCGGCTCCTGCAACTGCGGAATCTGCAACTGCTCGACCTCAGCCTGCCAGCCCACGTCAACGCCCAACGGCTGGCCCTGGCGCAGCGGAATGGCCAGAGCCAGCTGTCCATCGACCTGACCCTGACCTTGCCAACCGGCCAGCGGGTCACCGCTCAACTCAGCCAGCGGGCTGTCCTGCATCAGCGTCAGGGCATCACTCAACGGCCCCTTAAAGTCGCCCGCCACCAGCAGGCGCAATGCCGCTTCGGGACTTTCACGCCGGGTCGAGACCTGAATGCCACTGAGCTCAGTATCCAGCAGCCGGGCCTGCCCCGGCCCGATATCCAGCAACTCATTGTCCAGATACAGGGTTGCAGATACCTCGCTCAGCCCCGGCCAGCCGGGCTGGAACTGCAGACTGCCTTCCTCCAGCCGGGCATACAGGTCAATCTGACGTTCGTCCGGCTCGGCGTCCTTGAGCAGCGACCCCCTATAGGCAAAGATCGCCTGGGGTACCCGGCCGTTGAGCTGCGAGTCCTTGAGCCAATCGGCCAGCGCCGGTTCGAACGCCGGGGCCAGGGTTGGCAGATAACGCTCATGGAAGCGAGCCTGGCTATCGCGCAGGGCGACCCGCAGATCCATGGTCGGAACCCCACCGGGCGGCGGCAACAGCAACTCCAGCCGGGCAGTCAGCGGACCTTCCTCACCTGTCGCACGCAGCCCCGGGGCTATCAGGCTCAGCCCCAGCTCATCCGACCAGCGCCACTGCAACGCTCCCTCGGCCCGCTGGTAGCGCCAGGCCTGGGGAAACAGTCGTGGCAGATGGATTGCCCAGTCCTCGCTGGCGACTCGCAGCTCGCCCTCAGCAGGGCTACCACTCAGGCTGCCGCTCACTCCTTCAAAGGCCGGCACCGCTTCCCAGGCCGAGACCCCGACCCGATCAAGCCGGGCCTGCAGTTGCAAGGTGCGCCAGTCACGCCAGTCGCTGGTTCCGTTCAGTTGCACATCGCGCAGGGTTCCCCGGGGTGCCAGGGTACTGATGACTTCGGCGGTCAGCTCGTGCTCGATCAAACCCGGTAACCACTGACCCAAACGCTCCAGCGGTAGCTGGTCGACCCGGGCCAGCCAGGCTCCGGACTCCAGCTCACGCTGCAACTGAATCCGGGTTGCCGGCCAGATCTCTTCATCCAGGCGCATGCTCAGTTCGTCCACTCGCAGCGATTGCTGCCCGGCCTGCTCGCGCCACTCGAAACGGGCAACCAGATCATTGAGCACCGGCACCTGGCGCACCCCATTCAGTTCCAGCTGCGGGCTGATCAGCAACCCCTGCAGATGATCCAGACGCTGATGCTGCCAACTACCCCAGAGTTGCCCACCAGCCACCAGCGTCTGGATCTGCATGCGCTCCATCCAGGCAGGCGGCAACCAGCGGCCCCAGTTGGTCGCCGGCAACTCCAGGAAAAACCCCAATGACAGGCGCTGCCAGTCCAGCCCGGGCATCAGGGCACTGGCCTGCCAGCGCAGCCGTTCACCATCAGGCAGGTTGACCTGACCATCGAGTCGATGCCAGTTGGGGCCATTGAGCAGGGTCAGATCGCCTTCGCTGAACACCCAGTCAGGCTGCTGCCAGGGGCTGATGCGAATCTGGGTTTCAAGCAGGGTGATCCGCCGTTGGCTGGAGAGCAAGCGCAGGGCCTCATCCAGCCCAGCCAGTTGGGCGCTCTGGCCACCCAGGCCGTGCACCTGCCAGTGGCCATCGGCGTTTTCGCTCAGTTCCAGTTCCAAGCCCTGAATCTGCAGCGCATCCATCACCGGCCGGCGTTGCCAGAGGCTGGCAAACAGATCGAGTCGGGCGGTTACGTTGTCCAGGGCAAACAGTACCGGGCTGTCGGGATCGAGGTCGGCATGCACCTGCAAGCCACGCAGCTTGAACACCGGCTGCCCGCCCTGCATCTCGCCCTGCAGGCGCTCAAGGTGGATGGCCCGGCCGCTCAGTTGCTCGGCCTTGGCCACCAGCTCAGCCTGGTAGTCGGCCACCACTGGCATGAACTGGCGACCCAGGCTGACGTAAATCGCGGCCAGCAGCAGCCAGCCCACCAGAAGCAGGATCAGCCCATCCAATAGGCGTCGCAGCCAGGTTTGCCAGAGCATCGGGTTCACCCGTTCATCACATCAACACCACGTCGTACTGTTCCTGGGTATACATGGTTTCCACCTGAAACTTGATCGGCCGCTCGATAAACAGCTCAAGATCGGCGACATTGCCTGATTCTTCGTCAAGCAAACGATCAATGACCGATTGCGAAGCCAGTACCATGTAGGCATCGGCCTGGTAGGCTCTGGCTTCACGCAGGATTTCGCGGAAGATTTCGTAACACACGGTTTCCGGGGTTTTCTGAATCCCCCGCCCCTGACAACTTGGACAAGGCTCACAGAGCACCTGTTCCAAACTTTCGCGGGTCCGCTTGCGGGTCATCTGCACCAGACCCAGCTCAGTGATGCCGATGATGTTGGTTTTGGCATGATCGCGTTCGAGCTGCTTTTCCAGGGTCCGCAGTACCTGGCGCTGGTGATCCTCGTCTTCCATGTCGATGAAGTCGATGATGATGATCCCGCCCAGATTGCGCAGGCGCAGTTGCCGGGCAATCGCCGTGGCCGCCTCAAGGTTGGTCTTGAAGATGGTTTCTTCAAGGGTCCGGTGGCCGACGAAGGCCCCGGTATTGACGTCGATGGTGGTCATCGCCTCAGTCTGATCGATTACCAGATGGCCGCCGGACTTGAGCATGACCCGTCGTTCCATGGCCTTCTGGATCTCATCCTCGACGCCATAGAGGTCAAAGATCGGCCGTTCGCCGGGGTAGTGCTCGAGCTTTTCCTCAATCCCCGGCATCAGTTCCTGAACAAACTGCTCGATCTTCTGGAAGGTTTCCCGCGAGTCGATCCTGATCTTCTCAATCCGCGGATTGACCAGATCGCGCAGGGTGCGCAACGCCAGGGCCAGATCCTCGTACAGCACCGAAGGCGCCGGCGCCTGACTCATCTGCTGGGAGATCTGCTGCCAGAGCCGACGCACATAGCGGATATCGACCAGGATATCCTCCTCCCGCGCGGCCTCGGCAGCGGTACGCAGAATGAAACCACCGGCCTCTTCAACACCTTCATCTTCGACACAGTGGGCAACGATCTGCTTGAGCCGCTCACGCTCGGCTTCATCTTCGATTTTCAGCGAAATCCCCACATGCGGAGTCTTGGGCATATACACCAGATAACGCGAAGGTACCGACAGATGGGTGGTCAGCCGTGCGCCCTTGGTGCCGATCGGGTCCTTGGTCACCTGCACCACCAGCGACTGGCCCTCATGCACCAGCGAACTGATCGGCTCGACCGCCGTACCCTCGCGCTCGGAGATTTCCGAGGCATGGATAAAGGCCGCACGCTCCAGGCCGATATCGACAAACGCAGCCTGCATGCCGGGCAAAACCCGCACGACCTTGCCTTTGTAGATATTGCCGACGATGCCACGACGCAGGGTCCGCTCGACATGGACCTCTTGCAACACCCCGTTTTCGACCAGGGCCACCCGGGTTTCCATTGGGGTGACGTTGATCAGAATTTCTTCGCTCATAGGCTCTCCTGCTCAATTCATACTGGCAGAATACCGGTGAATGGAGCTGTGCAACAGCGATCACTGAGATAGAGTCAGCCAATCAACCGATTCGTTGAAGGCTGGTTGGAAGTTCAGCTAGCCACCGGGGCCAGGGTCTGTTGGCACTAGCTACTGCCAACAGGCAACCCCGAACTGGGCCAGTAATTGCGCAGTTTCCATCAAGGGCAATCCGACCACCGCGCTGTAGCTGCCGTCGATCCGCTCGACAAAGATCGCGCCCAGCCCCTGAATGCCATAGGCCCCGGCCTTGTCCTGAGGCTCACCGCTAGCCCAGTAGGCTTCGATCTCGGTCTCGCTCAGGTCCCGGAACCAGACCCGGGTTTCCACATGCAGACTCAGACAGCGCCCGCTCTGCGCCACGGCGACCGCCGTGAGCACCCGATGCTCACGCCCGGACAGAGCCCGCAACATCTCCAGCCCCTGCTGACGGTCAGTCGGCTTGCCGAGAATCTGCTCGCCCAGCACCACGGCGGTATCCGCCGCCAGTACCACCGCGCCATCGGCAACCTGCGCCAGCCCGGCCTGGACCTTGTCGGCCGTCACCCGCAATACATAGGCCTCAGCCGACTCGCCGGCCAGTTGCTGCTCATCGACCGAACACACCAGCCGCTGGCAAGGCACACCGATCTGAGCCAGCAGTTCACGCCGACGCGGAGAGGCTGAGGCCAGGTACAGGGGTTCAGTAGACATGGAAGCGTTTACGCAGCACCGACAGGACCGACGAGACCCATGGCCAGAGGAATACACTGACCAGCGCCGGCATCAGGAACAGCAGGGTCGGCGGCCGGTTGCCGCTCAGGCTGTTGAGCCACAGCAGCACCATCTGGGCGATGCCCAGAACCGGCAGCATTACCAGGCTCTGCTGCCACAACGGGAAACGCCGGATACGCTGATGCAGCAACAGCACCAGCCAGGCCACCAGGGTCATGACCAGTGCATGCTGGCCAAACAACTCGCCGTACAGTACATCGGTCGCCAACCCGCTGACCCAGGCGGTCAGCAGGCCGACCCGGTGAGGCAACGCCATCACCCAGTAGGCCAGCACCATCGCCAACCACATCGGCCGCCCCAGATCCAGCGGCGAGGGCATCGGCATGATGCTCAATAACAGAGCGGCGAGAATGCTCAAGGCGATCAACAGGCTATTGCGCATCGCCACTCTCCTCTGAAGCCTGGTCGGCAGTTTCAGCTGCTACCGGCTCGGCAACCTGCTCGCCCTCATCCTGCTCGCCATTCTGTTCTTGCTCATTCGCCAGCTCCAGCGCCGGCAGCACTTCGCCATAGGCACTTTCCGGGCTGAATACCAGCAACATGTAACGACTGCGATTGAGCTGTGCGGTAGGTGCCACCTTGACCTCGGCAAACGGATGCCCGGGATCACGATCCACAGCGACCACCCGGCCAACCGGGTAACCGGCCGGAAAACGCTGCCCCAGACCGGAGCTGACCAGAATGTCGTCGACCCGGATATCGGCGGTATCGCCAACATAGCGCAGCTCCAGATATTCGTTGTTGCCGGTCCCGGCGGCGATGGCCCGCAGGCCGTTGCGGTTGACCTGCACCGGCAGACTGTGGGCGGCGTCGGTAATCAGCAAAACCCGGGCGGTATGCGGCATAACCTCGACCACCTGGCCCATCAGGCCGCTGGCGTCCAGCACTGGCTGGCCAAGGAACACGCCATCGCGCTCACCCTTGTTGATCATCAGGCGCTGGGTAAAGGGATTGGGGTCGACACCGATCAGTTCAGCCACCAACACCCGCTCATCTACCAACGAGGAGGAGTTGAGCAGTTCACGCAGACGCACGTTCTGCTCGGTCAACGAGGCCAGCTTCTGCAGTTGACGCTGAATCAGCAGCGACTCGGCGCGCAGCCGTTCATTCTCGGCAATCAGCTCGGCCCGGCTGGAAGTCAGTTGGTGAAAGGTGTCCCAGGTCCGGGCCGGAACTTCGGCCACGTAATACAGCGGTGTCAGCAGCAGGCCGAGCTGAGCGCGCAGCGGTTGCAGCGCCGCGAACCGAGCGTCGATAACCATCAACACAACGGATAGCACCGTCAGTGCGAACAGTCGTACGCCCAGTGACGGTCCCTTGATGAATAGCGGTTTAATGGCGGGTCTCCCATTGCGCCACGGGTTGACAACCACAAGTCCGGCAGACTGCCACCAGGCGAGCCTGCCGGATCACAGCGAATCACTCGGTGGAGAGCAGGTCCATGCTGTGCTGATCCATCATTTCCAGTGCCTTGCCACCGCCGCGGGCAACGCAGGTCAGCGGATCTTCGGCGACGATCACCGGCAGGCCGGTTTCCTGCGCCAGCAGCTTGTCCAGGTCACGCAGCAGCGCCCCGCCACCGGTCAGGATCAGGCCACGCTCGGCGATATCCGAAGCCAGTTCCGGCGGCGACTGTTCCAGTGCGCTCTTGACTGCCTGAACGATGGAGGCCAGCGACTCCTGCAGCGCTTCAAGCACCTCGTTGGAGTTCAGGGTGAAGCTGCGCGGCACGCCTTCGGCCAGGTTGCGGCCACGGACATCGACCTCCAGCACATCGCCGCCGGGGTAGGCCACACCGATTTCCTGTTTGATCCGCTCGGCTGTGGATTCACCGATCAGGCTGCCATAGTTACGCCGCACGTAGGTCACGATCGCCTCATCGAAGCGATCACCACCGACCCGCACCGATTCGGCGTAGACCACGCCGTTGAGCGAGATCAGGGCAATCTCGGTGGTACCACCACCGATATCGACTACCATCGAGCCGCGCGCCTCTTCTACCGGCAGACCGGCACCGATCGCCGCCGCCATCGGCTCCTCGATCAGGAACACCTCGCGGGCCCCGGCGCCCAGCGCCGATTCACGAATCGCCCGGCGCTCAACCTGGGTCGACTTGCACGGCACACAGATCAGCACTCGCGGGCTGGGCTGAATGAAGCTGTTTTCGTGAACCTTGTTGATGAAGTACTGGAGCATTTTTTCACAGACGCTGAAGTCGGCGATCACGCCGTCCTTCATGGGACGAATGGCCTGGATGTTGCCCGGGGTACGGCCGAGCATGCGCTTGGCCTCGGTGCCGACAGCAACCACGCTTTTCTGGTTGCCGTGGCTGCGAATCGCTACCACTGAAGGCTCATCAAGAACGATGCCGCGATCGCGGACATAAATCAGGGTATTGGCCGTGCCCAGGTCGATGGACAGATCGCTGGAAAACATGCCACGAATTTTTTTGAACATGGGTAAACAGTATCCCGAGACGCGTAAATAAAAATAATAAATTGTAGGGAAACACGGATAAGCTACCTGATAAGCAGCACAGACCAGCAGCGATCACTCACAAAGACAGCGGCAACCCGCATGACTGGCCGGACAATATCACGCTCACAGGTAACTGATCGGTACTTCCGGAAGTGTCGCAACTCTAACAATGGCGGGGTTTTTGGGCAAGGCGCGGATGTGGTAAATTCGCCCCTTTGTCCGGTTTCCCCGCGCCATTACGGCCGATATCGGTAACATCCGCGCCAATTGACCGGAATCATTCCCGGCTTCATGGAGAACAGCACATGGCCTTTGACCGCTCCGATGTGGAAAAGATCGCCCATCTGGCCCGCATCGCCATCAGCGAGGACGAGATCCCCGCCACCACTGCCAAGTTGTCCGGCATTCTCGGTCTGATCGACCAGATGCAGGCCGTGGACACTACCGGCATCGAGCCGCTGGCCCATCCGCTGGAAACCACCCAGCGCCTGCGTCCGGACAGCGTGACCGAGCAGAATCAGCGCGATGCCTACCAGGCCATCGCTCCGGCGACCGAAGCCGGGCTGTATCTGGTACCTAAGGTGATCGAATAATCCGTCGCGACGAGAGTTTCCCCATGCATGAGAAAACCCTGGCCGAGCTATCTCAGGCCCTGCGCAGCAAGGCGATTTCCAGCGTCGAGCTGACCCAGCACTACCTCAAGCGCATCGAGCAGTTCGATGGCACGCTTAACAGCTACATCACCGTAACCCCGGAACTGGCCCTGGAACAGGCCCGCGCCGCCGACGCGCGAATCGCCGCCGGTGACGCTGGCCCACTGACCGGCATTGCCCTGGCACACAAGGACCTGTTCTGCACCCAAGGCGTGCGTACCAGTTGCGGCTCGAAGATGCTCGACAACTTCATTGCCCCCTACGAATCCACCGTGACCCAGCGTTTTATCGACGCCGGCACAGTGATGCTGGGCAAGACCAACATGGACGAATTCGCCATGGGCTCGTCGAACGAATCGAGTTTCTATGGCCCGGTGCGCAACCCCTGGAACAGCGAACACGTCCCCGGTGGCTCATCCGGCGGCTCAGCGGCTGCCGTGGCCGCCCGGCTGTGCGCAGCGGCCACCGGTACCGATACTGGCGGCTCGATCCGCCAGCCGGCCGGTTTCACCGCCCTGACCGGACTCAAGCCGACCTATGGTCGGGTCTCGCGCTGGGGCATGATCGCCTACGCATCGAGCCTCGACCAGGGCGGCCCTATGGCCCGCAACGCCGAAGACTGCGCCCTGTTGCTGCAGGCCATGGCCGGTTTCGACCCGAAGGACTCGACCAGCGTCGATGCCCCGGTGCCGGACTACTCGGCCAGCCTCAACGACTCAGTCAAGGGTTTGCGCATCGGTTTGCCCAAGGAATACTTCAGCGCCGGACTGGACAGCGCTACCGCCGCCGCTATCGAAGCCGCCGTCAAGCAGTTCCAGGCTCTTGGGGCCGAGATCAAGGAAATCAGCCTGCCCAATGCCGAACTGGCAATCCCGGCCTACTACGTAATCGCCCCGGCCGAGGCCTCGTCCAACCTGTCACGTTTTGACGGTGTGCGTTTCGGCTATCGCTGCGACAGCCCGGCAGATCTGACCGACCTCTACACCCGCTCACGCGGCGAAGGCTTCGGCGCCGAGGTCAAGCGACGGATTCTGGTCGGCACCTATGCGCTGTCGGCCGGCTACTACGACGCTTACTACCTCAAGGCCCAGAAGATCCGCCGACTGATCAAGAACGACTTCATGGCCGCCTACGAGCAGGTCGACGCAATCCTGTGCCCAACCTCACCAACCCCGGCCTTCCGCATCGGTGAAAAAATCGACGATCCGGTCAGCCTGTACCTGACCGATATCTACACCATCACCGCCAACCTCGCCGGCGTGCCTGGCATTGCCCTGCCGGCCGGGTTCGCCAATGGTCTGCCAATTGGCATGCAGTTACTCGGACCCTACTTCAGCGAGGCGCGCCTGCTGAACATCGCCCACCAGTACCAGCAGCACACCGACTGGCATACCCGCGCACCCGCAGGTTATTGAGAGGACTGAGGACAGACTATGCAATGGGAAATCGTCATCGGCCTGGAAATCCACGCCCAGCTGACCACCGCCTCGAAGATCTTCTCCGGCAGCGCCACCACCTTCGGCGCCGAGCCCAACACCCAGGCCAGCCTGGTTGACCTGGGCATGCCCGGCAGCCTGCCGGTGCTCAATGCCCAGGCAGTTAAGAACGCGATCAAGTTCGGCCTGGCGGTGGATGCCGAGATCGGCATGACCAACGTGTTCGCGCGCAAGAACTACTTCTACCCGGACCTGCCCAAGGGCTACCAGATCAGCCAGATGGAACTGCCGATCGTCGGCAAGGGCCACCTCGACATCACCCTGGAGGATGGCACGGTCAAGCGCGTCGGGATTACCCGGGCACACCTGGAAGAAGACGCTGGCAAGAGCCTGCACGAAGACTTTCACGGCATGACCGGCATCGACCTGAACCGCGCCGGCACCCCGCTGCTGGAGATCGTCTCCGAACCGGACATGCGCAGCGCCAAGGAAGCGGTGGCCTATGCCAAGACCATCCACTCGCTGGTGCGCTATCTGGGCATCTGCGACGGCAACATGGCCGAAGGCTCGCTGCGTTGTGACTGCAACGTCTCGGTGCGGCCCAAGGGCCAGGCCGAGTTCGGCACCCGCTGCGAGATCAAGAACGTCAACTCGTTCCGCTTTATCGAAAAGGCCATCAACCATGAGGTGCAGCGCCAGATCGACTTGATCGAGGACGGTGGCAAAGTAGTGCAGGAAACCCGCCTGTACGATCCGAACAAGGACGTCACCCGCTCCATGCGCAGCAAGGAAGAAGCCAACGACTACCGCTACTTCCCCGATCCGGACCTGCTGCCGGTGGTGATTGAGCCAGCGTTCATCGAGTCAGTACGTGGCGAGCTGCCGGAGCTGCCGGCGCAGAAGCGCGAGCGCTTCGAAAGCCAGTTCGGCCTGTCGGCCTACGACGCCAGCGTCCTGTCAGCCCAACGTGAGCTGGCTGACTACTTCGAACAGGTCCAGCAGAGCTGCGGCGACGCCAAACTGGCGGCCAACTGGGTTATGGGCGAGCTGTCCAGCCTGCTCAACAAGGCCGATCTGGAGATCGACCAGTCGCCGGTCAGCGCTGCGCAACTGGGCGGTCTGATTCAGCGAATCCAGGACAACACCATCTCCGGCAAAATCGCCAAGATGGTGTTCGAGGCGCTGGCCAATGGCGAGGGTGATTCAGCCGATGCGATCATCGAAGCCAAGGGGCTCAAGCAGGTGACCGACAGCGGCGCCATCGAAGCCATGCTCGACGAGGTGCTGGCCGCCAACGCTGCTCAGGTCGAACAGTACCGCGCCAGCGACGAGGCCAAGCGCGGCAAGATGTTCGGCTTCTTCGTCGGCCAGGCAATGAAAGCCTCCAAGGGCAAGGCCAACCCGCAACAGGTCAACGAGCTGCTGAAGAAAAAGCTCGAAGGCTGACCCTCAGGCGACCGGGCGTGGTCACAGATCACGCCACGGCACTGGCTCATTTAAGGTAGGAGGCTGTCATGCGCCGGACTGCGCTGCTTGGTGTGCTGTTAACCCTGCTGGCCTGCAGCAGTGCGCCAGCTGTGGCCAGCCATGGCAACAGCATTGAGGCCGACTGGAGCGAAGTCGGCAAAGCCTCGTTCTATTCTTCCCGTCTGCATGGCCGCCGCACCGCCAGCGGCGAGCCCTATGACCAGGGCGCCATGACCGCCGCTCACCCCAGCCTGCCGTTCGGCACCCTGGTGCGGGTCACAAACCTCAACAACGGCCGCAGCGTGGTGCTGCGGATCAATGACCGCGGACCTTTTGTCGGTGGCCGGGTGATCGATGTTTCTCGGGTTGCCGCCGAACAGCTCGGCATGGTCCGCGCCGGCAGCGTCCGGGTCCGGGTCGAACTGGAGATCGAAGACACGCTCTGAGCACCCGGTCTGCCCCGCCAGCACCTGCCCGCTATACTGAACGCAACGTTCACTGGCCGTCCCCAGCGGAACGGCCCGGCATGCCAAGGATTCTGCAATGACCGACAAACCGCTCTGGAAGACCACCATTCTCGTTCCGGTATTCGCTCCGGCCGTCATCGTCACCCTGCTGCTGGTGATTGGAACCATCAGCGATCCGGACCAAGCCGGCAAGGCGTTCTCTGCAACTCTGGCCTTCATCACCGAAACCTTCGGCTGGTTCTACATGCTGGCTGTGGCGATTTTTCTGGTATTCATCGTCGGCATAGCCTGCACCTCCTGGGGCAATATCAAGCTCGGCCCCGACCATGCCGAGCCGCAATACAGTTTCCCGGCCTGGTTCGCCATGTTGTTCTCGGCTGGCTACGGTATTGCCCTGCTGTTTTTCGGCGTGGCCGAACCGGTACTGCACTACGCATCGCCGCCGGCCGGCGCGGCTGAAACTGTTGACGCGGCCAAGCAGGCGATGCAGATCGCATTCTTCCACTGGGGATTCCATATCTGGGCGATCTACGGTCTGGTGGGGCTGGTGCTGGCCTATTTCTCGTTTCGCCACGGTCTGCCGCTGTCAATCCGCTCAGCGCTCTATCCATTGATCGGCGAGCGTATCCATGGCCCGATCGGCCATGCAGTCGACGTGTTTGCCATTCTCGGCACCCTGTTCGGCATTGCCACCACCCTGGGGTTGTCGGTGGCCCAGATCAATGCCGGCCTGAACTACCTGTGGGACAGCATACCGGTGAATGTCACAGTACAGATCATCGCCATCGCCGCAATCACCGCCCTGGCATTGATTTCGGTAGTAGCCGGCCTGGACAAGGGGGTCAAGCGGCTATCGATTCTCAACATGGTGCTGGCCGTATCCTTGATGTTGTTCGTGTTCGTGGTTGGCCCCAGCATCATGATCCTTGAGACCTTCCTGCAGAACACCGGCAGCTACCTGAACCACATCGTCGAGCGTACCTTCAACCTGCAGGCCTATACCCGTAGTGACTGGATCGGTAACTGGACCCTGTTCATCTTTGGCTGGACTATTGCCTGGGCACCATTCGTCGGCCTGTTCATCGCCAAGATCAGTCGCGGCCGGACCATTCGCCAGTTTGTTTTCGGCGTGATGCTGGTACCGACCATGTTTACCTTTTTATGGTTCTCGATCTTCGGCGACACCGCCCTGCACCTGATCATGAACGAAGGCTACAGCGCTCTGATCAGCGAGGTGCAGAACGATACTGCAATCGCCCTGTTCAAACTCTACGAGCGCCTGCCGCTAACGTCGATCGTGTCCTTCATCACCGTAGTGCTGATTATCACTTTCTTCGTCACCTCTTCGGACTCAGGCTCACTGGTGGTCGACTCGCTAGCCTCTGGCGGCGCACTGCAAACTCCAGCCTGGCAACGGGCTTTCTGGGCCATTCTAGAAGGCGTGCTGGCCTCAGTCCTGCTGCTGGCTGGCGGGCTCAGCGCATTGCAAACCATGACTATCGCCAGCGCCCTGCCATTCGCGATAATCATGCTGATCGCTGCAACTGGGATGTGGCGTGCGCTGACCATCGAAGGCCACCGTGACGCCAGCCTGCAGTACGCCATGCAGAGCGGTCGCCACAGCAGCGGCCGCGATCCTGGCCACTGGAAGAAACGACTGGCCGGTATGCTGCACTTTGCCAGCCGGGAGCAGATTGAAAGTTTCATCTCGGGCACCGCAATGAAAGCCATGCAGCAGGTCAGCCGGGGTCTGCAGGAGCAGGGCTGGCCAGCCAGCGTAAGCTTCGATCAGGAACATTGTCGGGTCTATCTGGAAGTCAGCCGCGACGACGAGCTGGATTTTATCTATGACATCCGCCTGCGTGACTACGCCCGACCCAGCTTCGCCTTCCCGGAACAGGATCGTAGCCCCGCAGGCGATGTTCACTACTACCGCGCCGAAGTGTTTCTGCGTCGGGGCGGGCAGTCCTACGATGTACATGGTTACGATGAGCAGGAACTGATCGGCGATCTGCTCGATCAGTTCGAAAAATACCTGCATTTTCGTCACATTTCCCCCGGCACCCTGCCGTGGAACATGGCCGAACATGATGAGATGCTGCAACCTGCCGAGTTGCAGCCGGATCACAAAGACCCGGGCAGTTGAAGGCCGGCCGCCGCCTCGATCAGCAGGCGGCGGCCATCAAGGTGTTGCGGGCCGCACTCAGCGTTGCAGTATCTCGACGATGGTGGGGTCCTGAAACACCCGGGTCAGCGCGTCACTCATGACCTCTGTTACCAACCGGGTATTAGTCGCCTGATTGGGTGCATAACCGAACCGGTGCTGGGCCGAAGCGCTGTAACGCCCCTGGTACTGCTGATTGCTCGAGCGAGCCTCGGCGGCAAAAGTCGCGCTGATATCAGCCTGGGTCACATAAGCGCTACTCTTGGGCGACTGATAACGCAAGTCAGCCAAGCTGACCGTCAGGCGGTTGGCGTTCGGCGTACCTTCGGGCACTACATTAAAGCCGAGTTGACGCACAGCCTGTTCGACCTGGTGACGCACCTGCCCCAGGCTCTGCTCATTAATGGTGATGTTGCTGGAGTCGGGGTAGATCCCGCCCCGGGTACCAAGCACCTTTGAAGGACGGGTATCCTGCACCACCACCACGACCGGCTGTTGCCGGGCGACCGGGTTGAGCGGCACCTGTACCTGCGGCTGCACATTCAGTTGTTGCGGGCTATGGGCACAACCCACCAGCACCAGGGCCATCACGGCCACTACCAGCATCCCCAAACGACCAAACATGAATCAACACTCCTGCATCAAGTTGAGGTAACACCATAAAACCCGCTTTGTGCCTGCGATTTGACTCGTCCGAGGCCAGCAGGGTTCCACCGCTCTCACCGTCATCAGCTTGCAATGCCCCGCACCGATACTGGCTACATTACCTGACCAAGGGAGATTGGCTGATGATCGGTTTACTGCTGCGGCGCGCCCCGATGCGCCACTTTGCCCGGCTCGACAACCAGGGCCGCTGCCAGTCACTGTGGCAACTGGCTGAGCCACCCAGCAGCGGGCACTGGGTCGAAATCACTCACAGCGATCCGCGCTGGCTTGGCCAGGCCATACCGCCCGATGCCCTGACGCCACTGCCTGACGCCCGGCGCCAGCGGCAACCCTGGCTGACCCAGCTAGTCTGAACCTCAGCGGGCGCCTGCCGCCTCCAGTACTGTCACATAGTCACCGCCCAGGGCGTGCTCACGGACATGCTGAAGGAAAGTCCGGCCTTGGCCGTCGGTGGCATTGAGATCATGTCCCGCCGCCTTGAACATCACCAGAAAACGCTCAAAATCATCCACCCGCAGGCCGCGGTAGGCCCGGGTCAGGATATGCAGTTCTACCGACTCGTCTGCCGCATAGGGCCGAGCCTGCAGAAATGCGGCAACCTGCTCGTCGCTCATTTCCTCGCCAATGACCTTCTTCTTGTCCTTACGCACGCCACACCTCATTCGCAGATTCGCAAAAACGCCATTGTACCCAGCCGCCCTAACAGCCGCTAGCGACTGACCGGCCCGCCATGCACATCGGCCCAGACCGTGCCGTTGCCATGGAAACGGGCCTGTACATAGCTCGGGCTGGCCTGATCCAGAACTCGCAGCAAAGTATCCAGGTAGCTGAGCGGATAACTCAGATGCAGGGTCTGACTACGGCTATCGAGCCGGGTCGGGCGGGTTCGAGCACCTACATCGGCAAAGCTGATTTCGGCCCGCCGAACCGGGCTGCCCGAAATCAGTGAGCGCCCCTCCAGCAACAGCCAGACTCCATGCCCGGCACCCACCTGAGTTGCTCCCGGGCGCTGTTCCGTACCTACGGTCAGGCGATAGTGTTCAACCTGGAACAGCATCTGCTCGGGCTTGTCCCGGCGCACGCCATAAACATCCTCAGGCATGAACTCGTCATGCGGCAAACTGACCGGATTGGCCAATACCGCCGTGCCGAGTACACTCAGGAGCATTCCAACAAAGTAATGGCGAATGGTACGCACGGGCTTTTCCTCGTTGCCGGGCCGTGAATCACTCCGCTGTATTAGCAGTAAGTCGAGTTGTCATTCAAGCCCCATCGCCGCACAGTCCCTTTGATTCCCTCTGGAACAGGATGCCCTATGGCGACTCCCCGGCGTTTTGCCTTGCCGTTGTTCAGTGCCCTGCGTGACAGTTATCAGGGCTACGGGCTGGCTGCCCTGCGCGGTGATCTGCTGGCCGGAGTCACGGTCGGGATTATCGCCATTCCACTGGCGATGGCGCTGGCCATCGCGGTCGGAGTGGCGCCTCAGCATGGTCTCTATACCGGAATCGTTGCCGGCCTGATCATCGCGGTGACCGGAGGCTCGCGTTTCAATATTTCCGGCCCTACCGCCGCCTTCGTGGTGATTCTGCTGCCCATCACCCAGCAATACGGCCTCGGCGGCCTGTTGCTGGTAACCATCATGGCCGGCCTGATTCTGATGACCCTGGGTCTGGCCCGACTTGGCAGCCTGATCCAGTTCGTACCCTACCCGGTGGTGATGGGCTTTACCGCCGGTATCGGGATAGTCATTGCCATCTTGCAGGTCAAGGATCTGCTCGGCTTGCAGCAGGTCGGTCAGCACAGCCATACCCTGGAACAGTTGCAGGCGCTGGTTTCGGCCCTGCCAAGCCTGCAGCTTGGGGATACCTTGGTCGGTCTCAGCACCCTGGCGGTTCTGATTCTCTGGCCACGCCTGACCAAACGCATCCCCGGCCACCTGATCGCTCTGCTCGCCGGCTCACTACTGGCCGCCAGCCTGCTGTACTGGGACATTCCAGTGGCAACCCTGGGCTCACGGTTCAGCTACGAAGTCGATGGCGTCCTGCATGCCGGCATCCCGCCCTTTGCCCCTCAATGGGTACTGCCCTGGCAGTTGCCCGGTGCCGACGGTCAGCCCTTGCTGGTTAACTTCGCCCTGCTACGCGAACTGCTGCCCTCGGCCCTGGCAGTGGCCATGCTCGGGGCCATCGAATCGCTGCTCTGCGCTCTGGTCGCCGACGGCATGGCCAATACCCGTCACGATCCCAATGCCGAATTGATGGGCCAGGGTTTGGGCAATCTGGTCGCCCCCTTCTTTGGCGGCATCACCGCAACAGCGGCCATCGCCCGCACCGCCACCAGCGTCCGCAGCGGCGCACGCTCGCCCCTGGCGGCAGTGATCCACGCACTGGTCATGCTACTGGCAGTGGTGTTGCTGGCTGATCTGTTCGCCTACCTGCCAATGGCATCGTTGGCCGCCATGCTGCTGATAGTCGCCTGGAACATGAGCGAGGTACCCCATGTTCTGCATGTACTGCGCATTGGGCCGCGTCAGGACGTGGTGGTATTGCTGGTCTGCCTGCTGCTGACCGTGCTGTTCGATATGGTGCTGGCTGTAGGGGTTGGCCTGCTGCTGGCCTCGGCGCTGTTCATTCGCCGCATGGCCGGGCTCAGTCGTGGCCAGGCACTGCCCTTGCAACGCCACCAGGCGCTGGCGGACCTGCCGGACAGCGTAGCGCTGTATCGAATCGACGGACCGCTGTTCTTTGCCGCTGCCGACAAGGCGCTGGATGCGATCAGCCGCTTCGATGACCGGGTTGTACATTTGGCTCTGGACATGCAGGCGGTACCAAGTATCGATATGAGCGCGCTGGTACTACTGGAGAAAGCCCTGCAGGACCTGCAGCGGCGTGGCATCAGAGTCTACCTGATCGGCGTACGGGCAGAACTGCGCCTGAAACTCAAGCGTGCCGGGCTGGGTGCCACGACAGGAAAACGTTACTACCTGGCCACCCCGGAGCGGGCGGCGCAGAAAATTCAAGAGTATCTGGCCCAAGACTAAACGCCCTAGGCCAGACCAGCGCAAATCAATGCCCCTTGAGCGCGAAGATCCCTGCCGCGTTGCGCCAGTAGCCCTTGTAATCCAGGCCGAAGCCGAAGATGTAGCGGTCTTCCACATCCAGCCCGGTAAAGTCGGCGTGCATGCCCGGATAGGCCTTGCGGTCGTGTTTTTTGTCCAACAACACGGCAGTCAGCACCTGCTCGGCACCGGCATCTTTGCAGTATTCGACGATCGCCGCCAGGGTATGCCCCTCATCGAGAATGTCGTCGATGATCAGCACCGTGCGACCCACCAGCGAGTGTTCGGCCTTGGCTTTCCAGAACAACTCGCCACCGGACAGCTTGTTGCGATAGCGGGTAGCATGCAGATAGCCCACTTCCATCGGGAAATCCAGCCGGGTCAGCAGTTGGCCGGCGATGATCAGCCCGCCGTTCATCACGCTGTAGACAATCGGATTGCTGTCACTCAGGGTGCGATTGATGTCTACCGCCATGCTATCCATGGCCGCTTCGACCTGCTCCTGGCTGAACAGGCAGTCGGCCTCGGCCATTACCTGCTTGACGTGTTCCAGATCGATCGACATAGCTAAACTCCGGGGAAGGTCTGAAAAAGGGGCGAAAAATACTGATCTTGTCGCAGAAACGCAAGTATAGCGGGACTTTCCCGACAGATAGACGGGTGACCGCAGTGGCTCATTGGTTTAACCTATGGCGATTTTGTCTGCGCCTTGCATGAGAGCCCGCCCGCATGAATATCAAAGAAATTCGCCATCCGCTGATACGCCACAAGCTCGGACTGATGCGCCGCGCCGACATCAGCACCAAGAACTTCCGTGAGCTGGCTCAGGAAGTAGCTGCCCTGCTGACCTACGAGGCCACCCAGGATATGCCGGTTGAGACCCACAGCATCGAAGGCTGGTGTGGCCAGGTCGAGGTGGAAAAGCTGTCTGGCAAAAAGGTTACCGTGGTGCCGATCCTGCGCGCCGGCCTGGGTATGCTCGACGGAGTCCTGAGCCTGATTCCAAGCGCCAAGGTCAGCGTCATCGGCCTGGTCCGCAATGAAGAGACTCTGGAAGCCGACGCCTACCTGGAAAAACTGGTCGGCGAGCTGAACCAACGCATGGCGCTGATCATCGATCCGATGCTGGCCACGGGTGGCTCCATGGTTGCGACCATCGACATGCTCAAGCGTGCCGGTGCCCGGGAAATCCGCGCACTGGTACTGGTGGCCGCGCCTGAGGGTATCGAGCGGGTCAACGCTGCCCATCCCGATGTACAGATCTACACGGCCTCAATCGATCAGCGCCTGAATGAGCACGGCTACATCATTCCAGGCCTGGGCGATGCCGGGGACAAGATCTTCGGCACCAAACAGAAGGACACACACTGATGCAGGCCCTCGAAACCCACGGCTGGCGCACCGCCCTGGCCGGCTCGCAGATGCTGTTCGTGGCGTTTGGCGCGCTGGTGCTGATGCCCCTGATCACCGGCATGGACCCCAGCGTCGCCCTGTTCACTGCCGGCCTCGGCACTTTGCTGTTCCAGTTCACCACCCAGCGTCAGGTGCCAGTGTTCCTGGCTTCCAGCTTCGCTTTCATCGCCCCGATCATGTACAGCAACCAGACTTGGGGGCTACCGGCCACCCTGGGCGGCCTGCTGGCGGCCGGGATGGTTTACATCCTGCTAAGCCTGCTGGTTCACCTGCGCGGGCCCGGCTTCATCCAGCGCCTGTTGCCACCGGTGGTGGTTGGTCCGGTGATCATGGTGATCGGCCTGGGGCTGGCTTCAGTGGCAGTTAACATGGCCATGGGCAAGAGCGGCGACGGCGCGACGCAACTGGTGGATTACAACCTGGCAATCCTGATCGCCCTGGCCTCGCTGGTAACCACCATCGTGGTGGCGGTCTTCGCCAAGGGGCTGTTTCGGCTGGTACCGATTCTGGCCGGGGTCGTGGTTGGCTACGGCCTGTCCTGGGCCCTGGGCATCGTTGATTTCAGTCAGGTCAACGAGGCCAACTGGCTGGCCATGCCCGGCTTCGTCACTCCTGAGTTTCAGCTGGCGGCAATTCTGTTCATGATCCCGGTGGCCATCGCTCCGGCCATTGAACATATCGGCGACGTGCTGGCGATCGGCTCGGTCACCGGCAAGGATTACATCCGCAAGCCAGGTCTGCAGCGCACCCTGCTGGGTGACGGGGTGGCCACCTCAGCCGCCGCCCTGCTCGGCGGGCCACCGAATACCACCTACTCGGAAGTGACCGGGGCCGTGATGCTGACCCGTAACTTCAACCCCAACGTAATGATCTGGGCCGCGGTATTTGCCATCGGGCTGGCTTTTGTCAGCAAGTTTGGCGCGATACTGCTGAGCATGCCGGTGCCGGTCATGGGCGGCATTCTCTGCCTGCTGTTCGGCTCGATCGCGGTGGTCGGCATCAATACCCTGATCCGCCATCAGGTCGACCTGAGCCAGGCCCGCAACCTGTGCATCGTCTCGGTCACCCTGGTGTTCGGGATTGGCGGCATGGTGATCGGCAACCAGAGCATCAGCCTGCAGGGCATCAGTCTGTGCGGGGTGGTGGCCATCGTGCTCAACCTGATCCTGCCGCAAACCAGTCCTGCGGCTGAGACCAAGCCCGGCGAAGAGGCAGCCTAAGGAAACACTGATTAAGTCAGTTTCGGTGTTAGCCCAATTGGCGCTGAGCTTACGCGCAATTAATCAGTGCTTACCTAACGGCGCCAGCACTTCGGCTCGGTCGGCGTTCGCCGGCCGAGCTGATCCAGCCCATAGTGGGCACATGCATCCTGCGCCATCATCCCGCCAGGGGTAGCGATGGCTCTCAGCTGAAAAGTCTCCGCCGTTCGCTCCAGCTGAATATTGAATAGCGCCGGACCTGACGCCGGACTCTGACTCACCAATCCGACGACCTGATCGCTATCATAACGGCCATGGCGGGTGTAATGACGCTCCAGAAGCTGGGCATTTTCCAGTAGCAGGGCCCCCACTTCGGCACGCCGGGTCTGGCGTACGTGCTCCTGATACGAGGGATAGGCCAGACTGGCCAGAATCGCCACGACCACCAGCACAATCAACAATTCCATCAGGGTGAAGCCTGTCGTCCGTGTCGGCATCAGAAACCTCTACATCAGTTGGCGCCAAAGCGTCTGGGTAAAGCGGCAGTTGTTGCTCAGCCGCTGCCGAGCCAGCCCATCACTACCCGGTGTTATCACCTGCTGTTCGACACAGGCTGGTCGCCTATGCTCGCTGAGGCATGCACTGGCCCGCTCCGGGCACTGACAGGCTTCACGCCGGTTGTCGCAAAACAGCCCCTGAGCACCACCCGAGACCGGCTGCCCGGTTTCATCCAGCGCCAGATCCGGCACATCGAGCAACAGGATCTCGCCAGGCAGACCAACCCCCGGCTCCAACCCGGCGATGGCACTACCGGTTTCATCACCCCGGCCATCAGTAGCGCTGCCGAGCAGCGCTGTGGGCAGCATTGCCCCCGAATAAAGGTCCAGCACCATCAACCAGCCGCCCGCCTCGCTGAGACAGGTATCCTGCCCGTCGCTGCGCAGGTACGCGGTAGTGAACAGAACCCGCCCAGCGCTCACCTGCGCCGCCCGCGTGACCCGTTCGCCCGCCAGCCCCAGCGGCAAATACCAGCCACGCTGAGTAGTCCAGTCAACCTGCGCCTGACTGACCTGACGGGCCGACCCCTGAGCGGTATCGAACTCATCGGTGATGCGCTGAGCCAGCAGGTCCGCGGGACCAATCGCCGGCTGCCCGCCCGGTCGATCCCAAATCGCATAAAACGCCTGCCCTTCGAGATCCGTGCGATCAGCCGTTTCAAGGAACTTGCCGGTGCCAAACAGCAGCAGATGACCACCCTGCGGGTGCCTGACTGCTACCGGCGCCACGCTAATCGGCTGACCGGCGGCAGCCTGAAATAAAGGCTCGCCAGCGAACGCCACCCGCCAGCCAGCTGCGGCGCCGCTCAGTTCGAACTTCCACAACCGGCCCTGCAGATCACCGGCATAGGCCACCTGCACCTGCCCTTGGGCATCATGCACCAGCACCGGGGCCGACAGCCCATTAGCCCCCGCCTCACCGACGTCCAGCTGACGTAGCAGCCGACCATCGTCCAGCGCCAGCACATACAGTGCGGCCTGGGCCCGACGGCTGCCGTAGCCATTGCCACTGATCACCACCCAGCGCCCATCCAGATAGGCAACCTGAGGCTGGCCGTAGCTGTAACCCAGATCGGCATAAGCGGGGTCACTGGCGTGTACATCCCACAACCCGCCCAAGGCGCTGGCACCACGTGCTTGATCGAACAGGCGCACTGCCGACAGGCCCTGACCACCAGCACCCATGCCGGCAACAGCGACTGTGGACCATTGACCGGCAATCTGCGCATCGGCCAGGGTGATCGGCCCGTCCATGCCGGAGCGATGTTCAGCATTATGGCCATAGTCGACTTGTGCCCGCTGCCCCAGCCCGGTAATCGCGGCCGCGGGCAGGTAAGCCAACTGTGGATTGCCGGTCTCGGCATCAAGGACATGAAGAAAACCGTCATTGGCGCCCAGTACAAGGAGCGAGTTCATACTGGTCTGCTTGAACTGCCAGTAGCCAGTGTAACCAGCAACCCCGTAATCATGGGCAACTTGGGCCGGGGCAGCATGGCGCAGCTCGGCATTGATTACATCGCCCAGCAGCCGCTGCCGTGGACGCAGTGAGGCTACTGTCTCGCCCCTGGCCCAATCCAGTAAAGCCTGGTCTTGCCCGGCCGGTAATCCGGCCCGCTGTGCAGTCTCGTTCAGTTGCTGGCGCTGAGCCGGGCCGAAACTATCGGCGGTAAAAGCATCCAGACCCACCACCGCGCCGGCGAGCGCACCTGAGGCCTGGCGCCAGGTCTGATACAGCCGGGGCCGTTGTATAGGGGTCAAACGCTCATCGCTGCTCCACAGTCGCCGCCCCAGTTCGCCGCCCTGCTCCAAAGCGTAGGCTTCGACCCGGCCACTCCAGTCTTGCCGATCGAAGCTGGTGCGAAACAGTCGACTGTCAGCCAGCAACTCACCCGTGCTGACCGCAGCCTGGCCGGTTGCCGTCGAGCAGCCCGTCAAGGGGCCACTCAACGGGTTGAAGGCCTGAGCCGACCAGGGCATAACCATCCCCACCAATAGCCCCAGCCAGCCAGCCGCCAATCGGCGAATCAACCCTGCCTCAGATTCCTCCACCAAGGACATACATGCTCTCCAATACAATCCGTGTATTGCCACTGAGCCCAACCACCACGACCCGATACAGGTGGGCGGGCGCCTCGCCCGGCGCCTTAACTGGCACCAGACTTTCCCCCAGGCTGTAGACCTGATACCAGAGCTGCACGCCATTGACTGACTGATCATGCTCCAGCTGCCGCCAGCCAATGCCGGCCAAACCCTGGGCATCCAGATCCAGCACCTGCGGGGCGAGTTCACAGGTTTCCGCCTGACAGGGGGCCGGCAGGGGCCGGTTATTCAGCACCTCCGAGCGCAGCAAATCCTCTACCCGGCGCAGGCCTGCCTCGGCAGCCTGAAACCCGTCATGACGCTGTCTGCTGTTGGCGGCCATGCGTTCCTGCAAGGTCGACATCTGAATGCCGGCACTGCTGATCAGGCTCAACAACAGCAAAAACACCAGGCTGGCCACCAGTGCCGCGCCGCGCTGACGCGCTCCTGCGCCCATACCGGCATCCACTTCACAGCACCAGATTGCGGATAGCTACCACCATCCGGTAGTCCTGTGCCCGAACTCGACCCGCATCCGGTGCCTGCGGGTTATCGCTCAGGCGCAACGCCAGCCGCACGCTGCGAATCCGCGCCAGATCCGTGCTGGCCAGTGTGCTGACATACTGACCGCTGACCGCCGAGTCCTCGGCGCTAGCAGCCAAACCAAAGCTGAACTCAAGGCTGACCACGCCTCCCAGCAGGGTCTCGAAGTTGCCGCTGCCGTTGAGCCGAGACTGCACCTGATAATTGCGCAACCGATACTCCTGCAGTCGTACCGGTATCACCATGTCACCGGGCTGAATATCCAGGCTGGCATCCTCGACCAGGCGAAAATCGTTGCCGTCCCGGCAGTTGCTCGCAATCAGCCAGCGGGCGTTGTAATCCTGCGGGCTGCGCACACTCGGGCTGGCAAACAGTTCGCCGGTGGGGTCAGCGGTGATCAGCGACAGCACCTCGCCATCGAAACGGATCGGAGTAGCGAACTGCGCCGGTACCCAGGCACGCTGCGCATCCGGCAAACGCGTCAAGTCCAGGCAACCATACATGCCGACCATGCGCAGCTCACGCGTCAGTCGATTGAGAATGAAACGCGCATCTTCCTGAATCCCGGCCGCCAGACGCTGCACCTCGAACGATTGCTTGCTGGCGACAAACAGCTGGACCACGCCAAGCACCAACACCACGCCAAGCACCATGGCGACCAGCAATTCGACCAGCCCAACCCCAGACTGGCGACTGGACAGGCAAGCTCGCCTACTCACAAGCCTATCTCGCTGGAAACGACAAACCGGGTATCGGCCTGGCCGGCCACAATACGCGCTTCGGACCAGGCGATAGTCACAATCACCCGCGTACCCTGCCGCTCGACCGTAGCGGTACCACCAGGCAGAAGGCAGCTTACAGCTTCATGCAGGTCAGCCAGATCACGGGCCAGAATGTCCTGCCCGGACACAGGCACCCGCTGGCAGTCACCACTTATCTGGGTGACATACTGGTCAAGCTGCTGGTAGTTGGCTCGCATCCGGTCAAGGATGTCATAGGCAATGAAACTGGCCAGTGTGCTGTGCGCAGCACTGGCATTGAAGCGCAAGGCATTCAGTTGCAGTGATGCGGCCCCAAGCACTCCGATGGCCAAAACCAGTACGGCGATCAACACTTCCAGCAGACTGGAACCGCGCTGGCAGGATAGACATGACATGATGACCCAGCCTCCCCGTCTGATGACCTGGCCAGATGCCAGATCAAGGCTCGGGGAGACTAGAAGCAAGCCAGGGGACTGACTATCCCCCAAACAGGTGAGACACTATTGACACATGTCTCAAAGCGGAGATTTTTAGCTCACCACTCGCAATGACTGTCCGGCGAGAAAACCCGCCAGGTTTTCAGCCATCTGCCCGACGATGCGCTGACGCGCCTCACGACTACCCCAGGCACTGTGCGGTGTGATCACCAGATTGGGCAATTGAGCATCGAGTAGCGGATTGCCGTTAACCGGTGGCTCCTGAACCAGTACATCAGTAGCAGCCCCAGCCAGATGGCCACTGCGCAGGGCAGCCAGCAACGCCGCCTCATCGACAATTCCACCGCGGGCGGTATTCACCAGCAGACTGCCGGGCTTCATCCGCGCCAGCGCGGCGGCATCGATCAGGCCGCGGGTCTGCTCGGTCAAAGGACAATGCAGACTGAGTACATCAACCTGTTCCAGCAACTCGGCCAGCGCCAGCCGTCCAGAAGCTTCCCGCCCCGGCAAGGCGCCCACCAGCACACGCATGCCAAAGGCTTCGGCCAGCCGGCCCACCGCCTGACCCAGCTCGCCGTAACCAAGAATGCCCAGCGTGCGACCGTGCAACTCGCCAATCGGGAAGTCGAGCAGACAGAACTGGCTGCTGCGCTGCCAGGCACCCTCGCGCACCGCCTGCCGATAGGACTCGAAACGGGTAATCAAGACCAGCATCAGCATCAGGGTGTGCTGGGCCACCGAGGGCGTACCGTAGCCCCGGCAGTTGCATACCGTGATACCGCGACGCCGGGCGGCGGCCAGATCGACATTGTTGGTCCCGGTTGCGGCCACCAGGATCAGCCGCAGGTTGGGGCAGGCCTGCATCACCGCGTCATCGATCACCACCTTGTTGGTGATGACCACCGAGTGCCCGGCAATGTGCTCAAGCACCTGCTGCGGCGCTGTTGCCGGGTACAGTTGCAAGTGCCCGGCCTGACGCCGTAGCGGGTCCAGGTCAAGGTCGCCGAGATCGAGAGACGCATGATCGAGAAATACCATCGAATCGAGTTCAGACATGAATCTGTATCTACCTTGCGGGGGACAAGCTCTCTAGAATGAGGACTTTGCCGGGAGACGTCCATGTATTTGAATGAGTTTTTGCTGGTAGCGCTGGTCCACCTGCTGGCGGTGATGAGCCCTGGGCCGGACTTTGCCGTGGTAATTCGCAACAGCGTTGGTGCCGGTCGCCAGGCCGGCTTGCTGACCGCCGCGGGGGTCGGCAGTGGCATCCTGCTGCATGTCGGTTATTCGCTGCTGGGCATTGGCCTGATCGTGTCGCAGTCGGTCTGGCTGTTCAACCTGCTCAAATGGCTGGCCGCCGCCTACCTGCTGTATATCGGTATCCGTGCCCTGCGGGCCAAACCCCAGTTGTTGCCCGACGGCCATACTCCTCCGCTGGCCATGGCGCCCGGCAAGGCCTTCATCAACGGTTTCATCACCAACGGCCTGAACCCGAAAGCCACCCTGTTTTTCCTGTCCCTGTTCACCGTGGTGATCAATCCACAGACCCCACTGGCGATCCAGGCCGGCTACGGGCTGTATCTGGCACTGGCGACCGCCGCCTGGTTCGGCCTGGTAGCCCTGCTGTTCAGCCACCACCGTGTCCGCCGGGGCTTTGCCCGGCTTGGTCACTGGTTCGACCGGCTAATGGGCGCCATTCTGGTCGGGCTGGGCCTGCATCTGGCCTTGTCCGAATGGCTTCGGCGTTAGTGTCCCGTAACTAGCAACACTCAGGCCGCTCGCGGCGTGGTCCGACACCAATGGGCCAGGGTTGCAACCCACTGCGGGTGGTCGTTCAGGCAGGGGACCAGCACCAGCTCCTGGCCGCCCGCTTCAATAAACTGTTCGCGGGCCCGGTCGCCAATCTCCTCCAGCGTCTCGATGCAGTCGGCCACGAACGCCGGACACAGTACCAGCAGACGCTTGACCCCCTGTGCCGCCAACTCGTCGATCCGGGTTTCGGTATAGGGCTCGATCCACTTGTCGCGTCCCAGCCGCGACTGGAAAGCCTGTGACCACTGCTCCGGCGCCAGCCCCAGGTGCTGGGCAAACTGCTTGCTCACTGCAGTGCACTGGGCTCGGTAGCAGGTTGCATGGGCCGGCGACGGACGCTCGCAACAGTCGGGATAGGCCAGGCAATGTGAGCCGGTCGGGTCGGCCTTCTTCAAATGCCGCTCCGGCAAGCCGTGGTAACTCAGCAGCACATGGTCGAATGGCTGCTCGAAGTAGGGTTTGGCACTGGCCACCAGCGACTCCAGATAGTCGGGCCGGTCATAAAAGGCCGGCACCACCGTCAGAGTCAACGGCAATTGATGCTTGGCAATGACCCGCTGCGCCTCTCGAACTGAAGTGGTAATGGTGCTGTCGGCATGCTGAGGGTATTGCGGCATGAACAACACCTCGCGCACCCCAGGCTGCTGCGCCAGTTTCAGCAGGCCCTGCTCAATCGAAGGCTGGCCGTAGCGCATGGCCAGTTCGACCGGCATATCCAGTTGCGCCTGCAGCGCCTGCTGCACCCGGCGGCTGATCACCACCAAAGGCGAGCCTTCATCCCACCAGATCGAGGCATAGGCCTCGGCCGAAGCCTTGGGCCTACGCAGCAGAATCATGCTGACCAGCAGGCGGCGCAATGGCCAGGGCAGGTCAACCACCAGCGGATCCATCAGAAACTGATTGAGATAGCGTCGCACATCAGCTACCTCGGTACTGGCAGGCGAGCCCAGATTGACCAGCAAGACCCCACGATCAGACATGTAACCTCTTCCCCAACATCAAGATGAATGCAAAATATCCGTCAGCGCCTCGTCAAGGTACTGATAACGAAAGTCAAACCCCTGCTCCTGCGCCCGCTTGGGCAGAGCATTCTGTCCGGTCAGCAGCAAGCGCGACATTTCCCCCAACCCCAGCTTCAATACCGGGGCCGGCAGCGGCATGAAAGCCGGGCGCTTCAGGGCCCGGCCCAGGCTGCGGGCGAACTCGCGATTGGTCACCGGATGTGGCGCACTGCCATTGAAGACCCCGCGACACTCCGGGTTGATCAGCAGAAACATGATCAGCTCAACCAGATCATCACGATGGACCCAGGGAATGTACTGCCGGCCAGAACCCAGCGCACCGCCCAGTCCCAGCTTGAACGGCAGCAGCAGGCGCTTGAGAAAGCCACCGTCGGCCGCCAGCACTAGCCCCGTGCGCAACAGGCACACCCGCACGCCGTAGGCCGTAGCCCGCCGAGCCGCCGACTCCCAGGCATCACAGAGCATATGGGTGTATTCGGGATGCGCCGGACTATCCTCGGTCAGCGGCTGATCGCCGCCATCGCCATACCAGCCGACTGCCGAGCCACTGAGCAGAACCTCAGGCTTTTGTGTCCGCTCACCCAACCAGGCCACCAACTGTTCAGTCAGGGTCACTCGGCTGGCCCAGAGTTCGGCTTTGCGTTTGGCGGTCCAGGGTCGGTCAGCGATCGGCGCCCCAGCCAGATTAACGACCGCGTCGAGATGTTCGCCATCCAGCTGTGCCAGGCTGGCCACACCGTGAACCTGAGCTCCGCACAGCGTGCCGACCTGATCCGCTCGACGACTCCAGACACTCACTTGATGCCCATCCGCCAACAGTCGCTGACAGAGCGCCCGTCCGATCAAGCCAGTGCCACCGGTAATCATTATGTGCATAGCCCACCCCCATCCTCGGCGCGACAGTTGGTTCATCAAGCTTAACAGCTACGACTGCATTCGGCTTGCAGGCTGGTTCCAGATCGGGGATGCTATACAGACCGCTTGCGATGTACAAGTTCTGTCCAACAGATAGGCACCATAGCGAACCTCTATCAGTCACCCGCCCCGATCACTTCCTCGCCTGCACGGATACCATGGCCATGACCCACAACCACAATATTGCCATCATTGGCGCCGGCCTGGCTGGCATCAGCGCCGCACAGGCCCTGACCCAGTCCGGTCACCGCGTCACCCTGTATGACAAGAGCCGCGGCAGCGGTGGGCGCATGTGCAGCAAACGCACGACTGAAGGCGATTTCGACATAGGCGCACAGTACTTCACCGCGCGCGACAGCCAATTCCGTCAGGAGGTCAAACGCTGGCTGGATCAGGGCTGGGTCACCGAATGGAACCCGCGCCTTTACCGCTACGATGACCACGGCCTGGCGCCGTCGGAAGACGATCAGCAGCGTTTCGTTGGCACGCCACGCATGACTGCCTGGTCCCGCCATCTGCTCGAAGGTCTGGAGCTGGTTGGTGAAACACGCATCGTCCGGCTGCACCCCGAGGCCAACCGCCAGTGGCTGCTGGTCGACGAGCATGACCGCCATTACGGCCCCTACGACCGGGTCGTGATCGCCACCCCAGCCCCGCAGGCAGTGCCGTTATTGGAAGCCGCGCCACAACTGGCGCAGACTGCCGCGCAGGTTCAGATGGAAGCCGGCTGGGCCTTGGCCCTGGCCTTTGAACAGCCGCTCACGACCAGCGTCGATGCCTGTTTTGTACGCACAGGTCCACTCGACTGGGTCGCCCGCAACAGCAGCAAACCCGGCCGGGCCGGGCTCGACACCTGGGTGGTGCAGTCCACCGCGAGTTGGGCCGAAGATCATCTGGACCTCAAGCCCGAAGCAGTCACCCAGCAACTTGGCAACGCTCTGGCCGAGGTTCTGGGCCTGCCCCTGCCGCCCCCGGTGCAAAGCCACGCCCATCGCTGGCTATATGCCCGCCCCAATGGTGAATACAACTGGGGGGCACTGGCAGCCCCGGAACTGGGCGTCTATGTCTGTGGCGACTGGTGTCTGGGCGGACGGTTGGAAAATGCCTGGCTGAGCGGACTACAGGCGGCTCGCACCCTGGCCTGAGACAACATAGAAAAACTTGTACAAGCCGACAGAGTGATGCACACTGAAACTTATACAAACCAAGTAATACGTATAAGTTTGAGGTTCCCATGCGCACTGTCAGCCGCACCATCCCCATAGGCATCAGCGCCTGCCTGGTTGGGCAACCGGTTCGCTTTAACGGTGGCCACAAGCATTCGTCGCTGTGCACCGCTCAACTGGGGCCAGCCTTCACGCTGGTCCCGTTCTGCCCAGAGGTTGCGGTCGGGCTCGACACTCCGCGCCAGCCCATCCGCCTGGTCGGCGAGCCTCAGGCACCGAGAGTGCTCGGCAGCCAGGATCCGACGCTTGACCTGACCGAACCCCTACAGCGCTATGGTGCCCAGGTAGCCGCCAGCCATCCGGAACTGTGTGGCTTCATCCTGATGCAGAAATCTCCCAGTTGCGGCCTGCAACGGGTCAAGCTCTATCAGGCCGATGGCCAGTTGCAGCCCAAAACCAGCAGCGGCGCCTTTGCCAGCGCGCTACGCCAGGCCAACCCCTGGCTGCCGATCGAAGAAGAAGGGCGACTGCACGATCCGGTACTGCGCGAAAATTTCATCACCAGGGTTGAAGTCTATGCCCAATGGCGCCAGCAACTCGAGCCGCAGCTCAGCGCCGCCGCTCTGCTGGCCTTTCATGCCCGGCACAAATATCTGCTGCTGGCCCATCACCCCGAAAGCTACCGCCGCCTTGGTCAACGTCTGGCCAACCTGCGCCGGGCCGACCTGGGCGCAACTGCACAGGCCTATTTTCAGGAGTTGATGGAAGCACTCAGCCGCCCGGCCAGTCGCCAGCGCCACAGCAACGCCCTGGAGCATATCGCCGGGCATTTCAAGCGCGCCCTGAATCCGGCCGAGAAACATGAACTGTCGGAGCTGATCGGCCATTACCGGCAGGGTCTGGTTCCGCTGGTGGTGCCAATCACCCTGCTCAAACACCACCTGCTCAAGCACCCGGACAGCTACCTGCAGCAACAAAGCTATCTGCAGCCGCACCCACCCGAACTCAGCCTGCGCAACGCGATTTAAGCCGGAGACGATGATGACCGCCATTCAGCTGTGCTGGCTGCGCAACGACTTGCGCTGCACCGATAACCAGGCACTCTGGCACGCCAGCCAGCAAGGCCCGGTGGTGGCGGTCTGGCTGATCAGCGGCGACACCTGGAAAGCCCATGACGACGCACCGGTCAAGATCGACTTCTGGTTGCGCAACCTCAGGGAGCTGGGCCTGAGTCTGGCCACCCTGAATATCCCGCTGCGCATCATTGATGTCGGCACTTGGAGTCATTGCGCCGAAGCGCTGCTTGAGCTGGCCAGCCAGCTCAATGCCCAAGGCCTGTTCTTCAATGACGAATACGGAATCCACGAACAGGCCCGCGATGCCGAAGTCGAGCGCACGTTTCAGCACGCAGGGCTGGATTGCCGGCGCTTCACCGACCAGTTGCTGTTTGCTCCGACCAGCCTGAAGACCCAGGCCGGCACCCCGTTCAAGGTCTTCAGTCAGTTTCGCCGCCAGGCCTATGCCCAACTGCACAGCCACCTTCCAGAATGCCTGCCGGCGCCGCAGCGCCAGAGTGCGCTGCCGCTGACCAGCGATACACCACCAGCCCAACTGGATGATTTCTCTGCGGCCAGCCCCTTGCAGCAACAACTCTGGCCAGCCGGCGAGGCAGCAGCCCAGCAGCGACTTGAGCAGTTCTGTCATGACGCACTGATGGACTATCACGTAACCCGCGACCGGCCTGACCTGCAAGGCACCAGCCAGCTGTCACCCTATCTGGCCAGCGGCATACTGTCCGTGCGCCAATGCCTGCATGCCGCCTTGCGGGCCAATCAGGGTGAATTCGCCAGCGGCTCGCCCGGTGCCGTGGCCTGGATCAACGAACTGCTGTGGCGCGAGTTCTATAAATACATCCTGGTTAACTTCCCTCAGGTATCGCGCCACCGGGCCTTTCGCCCGGCCACCGAAGCCATCCCCTGGCGCAATGATCCGGCCGCCTTGGAGGCCTGGCAGCAAGGCCGCACAGGCTTCCCGATAATCGATGCAGCCATGCGCCAGCTGGCGACCACCGGCTGGATGCACAACCGGCTGCGGATGCTTTGCGCCATGTTTCTGAGCAAGAACCTGCTGCTTGACTGGCGCAGCGGTGAGCGCTGGTTCATGCGCCAGTTAATAGATGGTGATCTGGCAGCTAACAACGGCGGCTGGCAGTGGAGCGCCTCCACCGGTACTGATGCCGCGCCCTACTTCCGGCTGTTCAACCCGATCAGCCAGGCCCGCAAGTTCGACCCCCAGGGGGATTTCATCCGCCAGTGGGTCAGCGAGCTGACCAACACCCCAACCGTCAGCATCCATGCGCCGCAGCCCGACAGCCTGCTGAAAGACAACGACTATCCGGCGCCGATCATTGATCTGGCCAGCAGCCGCGAACGCGCGCTGACCGCTTTCCGGGAGCTCGCCAGCCCATGAACACGCCCTTGACCTTCGCCCAGCAGTTTGCCGATACCTTTGCACGCCTGGATCGCGACAACCTGCATTTGCTTGAGCAGATCTACAGCGAGGATCTGCACTTCAGCGACCCACTGCATGAATTGCACGGGCTCAGCGCCATGCGCCGCTACTGCGAAGCGCTGTATGCCAATGTCAGCCTGATCAGCTTCGAGTTTCAGCAATGCCATGAACTGACCCAGGACCAGGCCGTGCTGCGCTGGATCATGACCTACCAGCACCCGCGCCTGGCCGGAGGCCGACCGATTCAGGTACCCGGCTGCAGCTTTATCGAATACCACGACCTGAGGGTCCACCGACATGCCGACTATTACGACGCCGGGGCCCTGCTGTACGAGCACGTGCCGCTGCTTGGGCGGGTTATCCGTTATTTGAAAGCGAGACTGATATGACTCAGCAACGGGAGAAGATCTGATGCGTATCGCCATCGTGGGCAGTGGTATTGCCGGGCTGGCTTGCGCTCATCTGCTGGCACGCCGGCATCAGGTCCAGGTCTTTGAGGCCGCTGAACGACTGGGCGGGCACACGCATACCGTCACGGTTGAACTGGACGGGCAACGCTACGCAGTCGATACCGGCTTCATTGTGTTCAATGACTGGACCTACCCAAACTTTATCCGCTTGCTGGAGCAGCTCGGCGTTGCCTCACAGCCAACCGAGATGAGCTTCTCGGTACAGGACCCACTCAGCGGTCTGGAATACAACGGGCACAATCTCAACACCCTGTTCGCTCAGCGGCGCAACCTGCTATCACCCGGTTTTATCGGCATGCTGCGCGACATTCTGCGTTTCAATCGCCAGGCTCCATACGATCTCGAACAAGGGCTGCTAAGTACGACCACTACCCTAGGTGACTACCTGCGGGCCGGCAATTACGGCCAGCGCTTCATCGATCATTACATCGTACCGATGGGCGCGGCCATCTGGTCGATGCCGTTGACCAGCATGCTGGAGTTTCCGCTGTACCTGTTTGTTCGGTTCTTTCGCAACCACGGCCTGCTGTCGGTCAACCAGCGCCCGCAGTGGCGGGTGATCAAGGGCGGCTCAAGCGCCTACCTACCGGCCCTGATCAAACCCTTTTACGACACTATTCAACTTAACTGCCCGGTGCGAACAATCCGCCGGGACGCCAAGGGCGTAACCCTGATCAGCGTGCGTGGCGAGGAGCGTTTCGATAAGGTGGTGCTGGCCTGCCACAGCGATCAGGCCCTGGCTCTGCTGGAGCAACCCAGCCAGGCTGAACAGAGCATTCTCGGCGCCATCCCCTACGCCGACAACGACGTGGTGCTGCATACCGACACTCGGCTGCTGCCACGCAATCGACGCGCCTGGGCCAGCTGGAACTATCGCTTGAGCGGCAACCCAGCGCAGCCGGCAGCAGTAACCTACGATATGAACCGGCTGCAAGGCATCGAGGCCAGTCACACCTTCTGCGTCAGCCTGAACCAGACCGGGGATATCGCCGAGGACAAGATCCTCGGCCGCTTCCGCTATGCCCACCCACAGTTCAGCCTGGCCAGTCAGGCCGCCCAAGCCCGCTGGCAGGAACTGCTCGGCGTCAACCATACCTATTTCTGCGGCGCCTATTGGGCCAACGGGTTCCACGAGGACGCGGTGGTCAGCGCACTACGGGTCGCCGCTGATTTCGGGGAGCATCTCTGATGCCGCTGGCCAGCGCTCTATACCGTGGCCGGGTGTGGCACAAGCGCCGCAGCCCCCGGGTTCACGCCTTCAGCTACCGGCTCAGCCTGCTGTGGCTTGATCTGGATGAGCAGGCCGAGGTATTCAGCCTCAGCACCCTGTGGTCCGGCCATTGGTATTCACCCATGCGCTTTCGCGAATCGGACTACCTCAGCCGTCACCGTCAGGCCCATGAGTCGCTGGCCAACTGTGCCCGCCGGTTAGCCAGCGAGCACCTGGATCTGACGCTCGATGGCCCGGTCAGGCTGCTGACTCAGGTGCGCAGCTTTGGCTTATTGTTCAATCCGGTGTCGTTCTTTTACTGCTACCACGCCAACGGTCAGCTCGGTGCGATCATTGCCGAGGTCAGCAACACCCCCTGGAATGAACGCTTCTGCTACCTGCTACCCGCCCAGCCGGACTCAGCAAATCAGAGCTTCAGCCTGGACAAGGCCTTCCATGTCTCACCGTTCATGCCGTTAAGCCAGACCTACCGGATGCGTTTCAGCACACCAGGCCAGCAGGCACGGGTACTCATTCAGAGTCAGCAAAACGGCCAGCCAGTGTTCGATGCGGCATTGCAACTGCAACGCCTGCCATTGAGCCCCGCCGTACTACGTCGTGAAGCCCTGAGTTTCCCGTTCATGGTCATCAAAACCGTCACTGGTATCTACTGGCAAGCTTTGCGCCTGTGGCTCAAACGCACCCCTGTTTTCTCTCACCATCCTGCCGCCAACAACGCCCTGGCCGCTCGCCAGCCGCCCAACGACATCTCTTGAGGGAGCACACGCCCATGAGCCAAGTCAATTCCAGCAGCACTAGCCGGCCCGGCAGCGACCAGCCGCAACTTCAGCAACGCACGACCGAGCAGTCCCGTTGGCTGATCAGTCTGTGCCGCCGACTGGTCCTGCGCCAGCTCGCCAATCTGCGCTATGGTTGCATCAATATCCATGAAGCCGGCCAGGTTAGCCGTTTTGGTCAGCCAACGGACGATGGTCTGCAGGCCGATATTCATGTGCACGATCCGGCGGCCTACTCGATGATTACCTGTAATGGCAGCGTTGGTGCTGGCGAATCCTACATCCACGGATTCTGGAGTAGCCCGGACCTGACTGCGGTCACCCGCATCTTTGTCCGCAACCTGGAGGTGCTCGATGGCCTTGAGCGCGGCTTGGCGCGCCTGGGACTGCCAGCGCTGAAATGGCTGCACTGGCTCAACCGCAATACTCTGGCCGGTTCCAGGCGCAACATTCGCGCCCATTACGATCTGGGCAACGAGTTGTTCGAGAACTTCCTGGACCCGACCATGATGTACTCGGCGGCGGTTTTCCCCAGCGGCTGCGATAACCTTGAACAGGCCCAGCGCCATAAGCTCGAGCGCGTCTGCCGCAAGCTCGAACTGTCTCCCCAGGACCATCTGCTGGAGATCGGCAGCGGCTGGGGCAGCATGGCGATTTACGCAGCCCAGCATTATGGCTGCCGGGTAACCACCACGACCTTGTCCCAGGAACAATATCGTTACGCCCAGGCCCGGATTCGCGAGCTCGGGCTGGAGCAGCGGATAACCCTGCTATTGCAGGACTACCGCGAGTTGAGCGGGCAGTATGACAAGCTGGTCTCGATCGAGATGATCGAAGCCGTCGGTCATGACTACTTTCATACCTACTTCAAGACCTGCTCGAACCTGCTCAAGCCGCACGGACTGATGCTGCTGCAGGCGATCACCATCCGCGATCAGCGCTATCAACAGGCCCGCCGCAGCGTCGACTTCATCCAGCGCTACATCTTCCCCGGCGGCTCGCTGCCGTCGGTCAGCCTGATCGCCGAACTAACCCGCGAACACTCCGATCTGGCCATGCTGCATCTGGAAGATATCGGCGGGCACTACGCCAGAACCCTGCGTCATTGGCAGCACAATCTGAAAACCGCCCACGGTCATCTGCAACAACTGGGGTATGATGATGCTTTCTTCAGGCTTTGGGAGTTCTATCTGTGCTATTGCGAGGGTGGCTTCATCGAACGGTCGATTGGCGCAGCACAAATACTGCTAAGCAAACCTCAGGCACGTCCAACACTGGCGTTCACAACCCAGGGGTTCTGACATGGCGGTAAAAACCGGCGCGAACGCCGTTCTGTTCGTGCTCGGCGCCCTGACCTGCCTGCTCGCCAGCGCCAACCCCTGGTGGCTGTTGGCCCCCGTCGCCATCCTGCTGGTCCACTTTAGCTGGATCAGTTCCTGGGCGCGCGAAGGTAAGCTGGTCGTCAGTGTACTGCTGGCAGGCTCGGCACTGGACTCCTTTCTGTTACAGCTTGGGGTGTTCGCGTTTCCCAGTGACGCCACCCTGATCCCGGCCTGGCTGGCGCTGCTCTGGGCCCTGCTCGGCACCACCCTGAATCACTGTCTGGCCTGGACCGCCAAACGCTGGTGGCTGGCCAGTCTGGTGGGGGTAGTGGTCGGCCCCTGCGCCTACCTGCTCGCCCAGACCTGGACCGACCTCAGCCTGGTCCTCGGGCCACAGACCAGCCTGCTGATCCTGATCCCGATCTGGGCCGCGGTACTGCCCCTGTTACAGGGGTTTGCCCACCTATATCAGGAGCAGTACCGGCTGCGCCAACTGGGCCGCCGGCCACCGAAAGACTGAGTGGCAGGCAGTTCCAGGCCGGGGACTCAGAAGCTGTAGCGGTAGTGCAGGGCCGTGGTCTCGATCCCGTTATTGGGATTTTTCAGCCCGGCATTGGAGTAGTGATAGACCCGAAGACCGACTTCTGAACCGGAAGCGAAGCGAACGCCTGCCCCGAGCCGGTCTTCAAACTGAAACTTGGAACCCAGATCACGATCATGGTCCAGATCAGTTTTGGTGAAATACGACACCCCGATTCCGGCTTCGATGTAAGGGGTCCAACTGGCCTCAATCGGAAAGCTCAATACAAATACCGGCGCCAGGGCAAAGGTGGTCGCATCCAGCCCACTCCAGCGAATCACCCCCGTATCCCAGTAACCGCCCAGGTGCACACCGCCAGACTGGCTCTGCCACAGGGTCCGGCCAAAATCGAACTGGGCCCCCAGCCGGTAAGTGGTGGTCGACTCGGAGCTGTGCCCAATCTCCAGGGTCAGACCATCGATAGCCGAAGCTACCGGACTCAAAGCCAGCACAGACAACGCGGCTGCCATCACCAGTACGGATTTCTTCATGGACATTTCCTTATTGATTGATGCGTATTTCTCAAATACTGCGCCTGAATGCAAAGTGCGCTTTTTTAAACCGGCAATCGCTCGACCTTACCCCCTTCCCCCCAGAGTAGCGGCAGAATCATCGCCATGCTCTGAGGATCGGCGCTGGTCCAAAAACGCGTAGCCACTCCCGGCTCACCACTAAGCAATCCGGTTTCCCCCAGGCGCACCTGCAACTGCCGGGCAACGGCTGCACCGGTATCGATCAGCCGGACTGAAGCAGGCAACAATCGCTGCAGGGCCGGGCGAACAAAGGGATAGTGGGTGCAACCTAAAATCAGGGTGTCGCAGCCAGCTGCCTGCAAAGGTTCAGTATAGCGACGCAACAGGGCTTCAACGGCGGGACCTTCAAGCTCCCCCCGCTCGATACACTCGACCAGACCCGGACAGGGCTGGGTCACCACCTTGACCGATTGGGCAAAACGGTCGAGCAGGGCCGCAAACTTGGCGCTCTGCAAAGTGCCGGTGGTAGCCAGCACTCCGACCACGCCATTACGGGTGGCCAATGCCGCCGGCTTGACCGCCGGTTCCATGCCAATGATTGGCAGGTCATACAACCCACGCAAATCGTTGATCGCTGCAACCGTGGCGGTATTACAGGCCAGTACCAGCGCCTTGGCGCCCTGCTCCAGCAGAAAGCCGGCAATCGCCTGACTGCGAGCCCGAATCTGTTCCGGCGTTTTCTCGCCATAGGGCACATGGCCGCTGTCCGCGACATACAGAAGCGACTCATTGGGCAACAGTCGACGAATCTCGGCCAGCACCGAGAGCCCGCCCACACCCGAGTCGAAGACCCCAACCGGCGCCTGATTCATGCCGACGCCCCTCGCTGAGCACAACAGGTGCAGGCCGGGTCGCGGCGAACCTTGAGTTCGCGAAAACGACTACCCAGCGCATCGATCAGCAGCAGCCGCCCCACCAGCGGCTCACCAAATCCGGCCAGCAGTTTCAGCGCCTCCAGCGCCTGCAGACTGCCGACCAGTCCGACCAGCGGCCCGACTACCCCGGCTTCGCTACAACTCAAGGCAGTGTCGTCGCCCTCACCATACAGACACTGATAGCACGGGCTGTCGACCCGGCGCGGATCAAACACGCTGAGCTGGCCTTCCAGGCGAATGGCTGCACCCGACACCAGCGGCTTACCTTCGACCATACAGGCTGCATTGATGGCCTGGCGGGTAGCAAAGTTATCGGTACAGTCGAGCACCAGATCGACGCTGGCCACCGCCTGGCTCAGCGCCCGATCGGCCAGCCCCTGCTCCAGGCAGCGAACCTTGACCTCGGGATTGATCGCTCGGACCCGCTCGGCGGCCGAACTGACCTTGGCCCGGCCAATGTCGGCCTGATGATGGATCACCTGACGCTGCAAATTGGTCAGATCGACCTGATCATGATCGGCCAGGACCAGCTCACCCACTCCGGCGGCGGCCAGATACAAGGCCACGGGCGCGCCCAGGCCACCGAGGCCGACAATCAACACCCGGCTGTCGAGCAGCCGCTGCTGACCATCGATATCGATCTGCGCCAGCAGTATCTGCCGGCTGTAGCGCAGCAGTTGCTGATCATTCATCGGCACGTCCTCCACTGACCCGTTCATGTCCACCCAAATCGTGCCAGGAATCGACTTCAACAAACCCGGCAGCCACCAACAACTCGCGCACTGCCGCCGCCTGTTGCCAACCATGTTCGAGCAGCAGCCAGCCACCAGGCGTCAGGTGGCGCCGAGCCTGACTGACGATCCGACGAATATCGTCCAGCCCGTCACTGCCACTGACCAGCGCACTATGTGGCTCATAGCGCACATCACCCTGCTGCAGATGCGGGTCATCAGCGGCAATATAAGGCGGATTGGATACGATCAGGTCGAAGCGGCCAAGTGGTAGCTGGGCAAACCAGTCGCTCTGAACGAAGTTGGCGTTGCCAATCCCCAGGCGCTGACGATTTTCCTCAGCCAAGGCCACCGCCTCGGCCACCCGGTCACAGCCGAATACCTGCCATTGCCTACGCTCACTGGCCAGCGCCAGGGCAATCGCGCCAGTACCGGTCCCCAGGTCCAGAACCCTGGCGTCCTCTGCCGGCCCCAGACGCAACGCCAGTTCGACCAGCAGTTCGGTGTCCGGACGCGGAATCAGGGTACTTGGGGCGACTTTCAGGTCCAGACTCCAGAAGCCTCGCTGGCCAAGCAGGTAGGCTACCGGCTCACCGGCACGGCGACGGGCCAACAGCTCAGCGAAGCACTCGAGCTGCTTAGCACTCGGCTCGTGCTCCGGCCAGGTCCGCAGGTAGCTGCGCGGCTTGTCCAGCACATGCGCCAGCAACAGCTCGGCATCCAGCCGAGGGCTATCGGAATCCGGAAGCTCGGCCTGGGCCAGCAGCTCGGCGATGCTGCTCATGCGTTGTCCAGGGCCGCTAACTGATCGGCCTGATATTCACGCAGCAGAGGCTCGATCACGTTGTCCAGACCACCCTGAATCACCTCATCGAGGCTGTACAGCGTCAAATTGATGCGATGATCAGTCACCCGGCCCTGAGGGAAGTTGTAGGTGCGGATGCGCTCGGAGCGGTCGCCGGAACCAACCAGCAGCCGTCGGGCATCGGAGACTTCCTTCTCCTGGGCCTCGCGCTGCTGGCTGACCAGCCGAGACTGCAGCAGACTCATGGCCTTGGCCCGGTTCTTGTGCTGCGAACGCTCTTCCTGGCATTCAACTACCATTCCGGTCGGGATATGAGTGATACGGATCGCCGAGTCGGTCTTGTTGACGTGCTGACCACCAGCACCGGAAGCCCGGTAGGTATCGACGCGCAGGTCAGCCGGATTGATCTCGATGGCGGCCTGTTCATCCATTTCCGGCAGGATCGCCACAGTACAGGCCGAGGTGTGGATACGCCCCTGCGATTCGGTCTCCGGTACCCGCTGCACCCGATGGGCTCCAGACTCGAACTTGAGCTTGGCGTAGACACCCTGCCCCTCGACCCGGGCGATTACCTCCTTGTACCCCCCATGCTCACCTTCGTTTTCCGACAGCACTTCTACCCGCCAGCCCTGACGCTCAGCGTAACGTGAATACATCCGGAACAGATCACCAGCAAACAGCGCCGCCTCATCACCACCGGTCCCGGCCCGCACTTCGAGAAACACGTTGCGCTCGTCATTGGGATCCTTGGGCAACAACAGCCGGTTGAGTTCGGCATCCAGCGTCTCCAGTCGCTCCTCGCAACTGGCGGCATCGTCCTCAGCCATGGCCCGCAAATCCGGATCACTGTCCTTGAGCAGGCTGCGCGCCTCTTCCAGATCGTCCTGCACCTTGCGCCACTCTATGTAGCACTGGATGGTCGGCTCCAGCTCGGCGTACTCCTTGGAGTAGGCGCGAAAACGGTTCTGATCGCTGATGACTTCGGCATCGCTGAGCAGCGCCGACAGCTCCTCGAAACGCTCACGCAGGCTGTCCAGTCGATTCAACAAAGATGGCTTCATGATTTGCCTTGTGCATTATGGGTGTCATCCAGCGCGAACAGTTCCTGTGCCAAAGCCAGCGCTTCGGCGCGCCCTTCGGCACTCATCTGTTTCAACTGGACGCTCGGGTCATGCAGGAGCTTGTTGGTCAGCGCCCGGGCCATTTCGCTCATCAGTGCGGCCGGGTCACCACCACGCTCCAGTTTGCCTAGCGCCTTGCCCAGCTCCTGGTCCCGGAACTGCTCGGCGCGCTGGCGGTAACGCCGCAATACATCGACAGCCGCCAACGCGCGCAGGCGCTGCATGAATTCATCGGTGCCGATCTCGATCATGCGCTCGGCCGCCTCGGCCGCACCCTGGCGCGAACGCAGATTTTCTTCGATCACCTCGTGCAAATCGTCGACGGTATACAGATACACATCCCCCAGACTACCCACTTCGGGTTCGATATCCCGTGGCACGGCAATATCGACCATGAACATTGGCCGGTGCTTGCGCTGTTTCAGGGCCCGCTCGACCGCCCCCTTGCCCAGAATAGGCAAGGGGCTGGCGGTGGAACTGATGACGATATCGCAGTGAGCCAGCACCTCGGGAATCTGATTGAGAATGATCGCCTGCCCGCCCAGCGGCTCGCTCAGCAGCTCGGCCCGCTCCAGCGTGCGATTGGCCACAATCAGGCGCTTGACGCCCTGCTCGAACAAATGCCGGGCAACCAGCCCGATGGTTTCGCCAGCCCCGATCAGCAATGCAGTACTGCGCTCCAGGTCCGAGAAAATCTGCCGAGCCAGGCTGACCGCGGCAAAGGCAACCGACACCGGGTTCTCACCAATCGCGGTGTCGGTACGCACCTGCTTGGCGGTATTGAAGGTGCTTTGGAACAGCCGATCCAGATAGGGCCCCAGGGTGCCCGCCGTACGTGCTGCCTGCCAGGCATCCTTCATCTGCCCAAGGATTTGCGGCTCACCAAGCACCATCGAGTCCAGCCCGGCCGCCACCCGCATCATGTGCCGAACGGCACCAGCCTCGCGGTGCAGATAGCTGCAGCGGCGCAGTTCCTCGACCGACAGGCCGTGAAATCCGGCCAACCAGTCGATCAGCGACTGGTCGTTGAGCTGGTCCTGGGCACAGTAGATTTCGGTCCGATTGCAGGTGGACAGAATCGCCACCTCCTGGGTCCGCGTTTCATCACGTAAACGCTGCAGGGCATCCGCCAACTGTTCAGGCGAAAAGGCGACCCGCTCGCGCACGTCGACCGATGCCGTCTTGTGATTGATGCCTAGTGCCAGAAAACCCATGCTGCCTCGTTTATCCTGGGACGGATAGATTCAAACGTGTAATTGTCCTATGTATGCCAGCGCCGATCAATTACCAGGAGCGGTTCGCGATAAAGCGGCAACAGCCCCAACTTGCGCGCTATGGGTTTGCACGAGATCCTGTGTCATGATGAGCATTACGCCGAAACGATTCGAGATTCCATGAAGGCTTCATTCAATCGCACCCTGCTCGCGCTGGGCCTGAGCCTGTGGTTAGGCGGCTGCGCGGTTACCGGCCAGCAGGCCGAAACCCCGGACCACAGCGCGCCGGACTACGATCTGAGCAGCGAGGCGCAGGTCCCCGTGGTCTACGGCCAGTTCAGCAAGGACAGCCTGTTCGCCTTGCTGACCGCCGAGATTGCCGGCCAGCGCAACCGCTTCGACATCGCCCTGGGCAACTATCTGGATCAGGCTCGCCAGACCCGCGACGCGGGTGTAACCGAACGCGCTTTGCGGGTTGCTGAATTCCTCGGCGCCCAGGATCAGGCGCTGGAGATGGCCGAGTTGTGGGTCAGCATCGCTCCCGACAACCCCGAGGCGCTGCGCGCTGCCGCACTGCATCTGGCGCGCGCCGGGGAACTCCAGCAAGCCATGGCGATGATGCGCCAGGTATTGGAACTGCATGGCGAAACCCATTTCGATTTCCTCGCCCTGGCCGCAGTGCAAACTGACCCACCAACCCGCGCCGCCCTGCTCAACACCTTGCAACAATTGCTAGGCGAGTACCCGGACAATGCCCAACTGGTCTTTGCCCAAGCCTTGCTGCTGCAGCAGGAAGAGCGTGACGACGAGGCCCTGGCCCTGTTTCGCAGCCACCCTCAGGCCGCCAAGGCCCCAGCCGCGATTCTGTTGCAGAGTCGGCTGTTGACCGCCCGCGGCGACAGCGCCCAGGCCGTCAATCTGTTGCAGGGCGGTTTGCGCGAACACCCGAATGATCAACGCATGCGCCTGCTACTCGCCCGTCTGCTGGTCGCCGAGGGCGAACTGCAGGCCGCCGCCCGCCAGTTCAGCCTGCTGCAACAGGACAACCCTGACGACCCTGACCTGTTGCTGACTCTGGGGCTGATCAACCTCGAAGCCGGTAACAGTCAGGCAGCCATTGAGCAACTGGAACAGGCCCTGGCCATCGACCCGGACAACAACACCGCTCGCTATCATCTGGGCCTGGCCTATGAGGACCAGGGCCAACAGCAGCAGGCACTGGATATCTGGCAGGCGGTCGGCAGCGGCAACGAGTTTCTGAGTGCCCGCCTGCGTGTCAGCCAGGCACTCAGCCAGCAAGGCCGTACCGACGAGTTGCACGATTATCTGGAAAGCGAGCGGGCCGCCTACCCGGGGGCGGCCCTGCAACTGCACCTGATCGAGATCGAAACTCTGGTTGAATCCGATCCAACCCTGGCCATGCAGCGGGTCAACCAGGCTCTGCAGCGCTTCGAACTGGACAGCAATCTGCTCTATACCCGCGCCCTGCTGGCCGAGCGACTGGGCCAGCCAGACACCCTGGAAGCCGACCTGCGCAGCATCCTCGAACGCGAGCCGGACAATGCCATGGCCCTCAATGCCCTGGGTTACACGCTGGCCGACCGTAACGAACGGCTGGAAGAGGCCCTGGAACTAATCGAGCGGGCCATTGCCCTGAACCCCAACGATCCCGCCATTATCGACAGCCTCGGCTGGGTTCACTTCCGACTCGGTAATCTGGAGCTGGCTGAAGAGCTACTGCGCCGCGCCTATGCCGCCTTCCCGGACCAGGAAGTTGCCGCACATCTGGGCGAGGTCCTCTGGGTCCAGGGCCGCCAGCGCGAAGCACGCAAGATCTGGGACGAAGCCCTGAAGAAAGACCCGGACAGTCCGCTGGTGCGGGAAACCCGTCAACGCCTGGAACAACGCTGATTCATGTCCATTATTCGCCTATGCACCCTGGTTGGCCTGAGCCTGGCTCTGGCCGCCTGTAGCAGCTTTCATCAACGTGAGACCCTGGAACTGGGCGGCGACAGTCGCGCCTGGCAACAGCACCGCAACAGCGTCGAACCTCTGACCGCCTGGACTCTGCAAGGCAAGATCGGCGTGCGCGCACCACAGGAGTCCGGCAGCGGCACCCTGTTCTGGCTGCAGCAGCAGGACTACTACGACATTCGCCTGTCCGGCCCGCTGGGCCGTGGTGCCACCCGCATCCAGGGTGACCGCGAAGGTATCGTGCTGGATATCGCCGGCCAGCAAACCCTGCGCGCCGCCTCAGCCGAAGACCTGCTGGAGCAGGAAATAGGCTGGCGTCTGCCAGTCGATCACTTGCTTTGGTGGGTCCGCGGCCTGCCCGCTCCCGACAGCCCCAGCCGCCTGCAACTGGACACCGAAAGCCGCCTGGCCCGACTCAGCCAGTCCGGCTGGACCATCGAATACAGTCGCTACCAGCAAGTAGGCGAGCGGCAACTGCCACAACGTCTGCAGTTGTCCGGGCACGATGTCTTGCTGACCCTGGTGGTCACTCAATGGGATCCGCGCTGAACCATGCCTGCTCCCACCCTGAGCCTGCCCGCCCCGGCCAAGCTGAATCTGTTTCTGCATATCACCGGGCGTCGTGCCGACGGCTATCACACACTGCAGACGCTGTTCCAGTTTCTCGATCATGGCGACACCCTGCACTTCAATGCCCGCCCTGACGGCCAGATCACCCTGCAGCCCGAACTGCCCGGCGTGCCGACCGAGGCGAACCTGATCGTCCGCGCCGCCCGTCTGCTGCAACAGGCCAGCGGCACCTCACAGGGAGCTGACATCCAACTGGACAAACGCTTGCCCATGGGCGGCGGCATTGGTGGCGGCAGCTCGGATGCCGCCACTACCCTGGTTGGCCTCAATCATCTCTGGCGTACCGGCCTGAGCCTTGAACAACTGGCCAAGCTGGGCCTGAGCCTGGGCGCGGATGTGCCGGTCTTTGTCCGCGGCCACGCCGCCTGGGCCGAAGGGGTCGGTGAACAACTGACACCAGTGACCCTGGATGAACCTTGGTATCTGGTGGTGGTTCCGCCATGCCAGGTCAGCACTGCGGAAATTTTTTCCGACCAGAGGTTGACGCGCGATTCTCCGGCCATTACATTAGCGGCCTTCCGTGAGCACGGTGGTCGGAATGACTGCTTGCCGGTTGTTGCAGCGCGTTACCCAGAAATTCGTAACACGTTGATCTTGCTAAACAAATATTGTGAAGCTAAGATGACCGGGACTGGCAGTTGCTTGTTTGGGGCCTTCCCAAACGAACGCGAAGCTGATAAAGTTCGCGCCCGGTTGCCAGCCACACTGCGAAGCTTTGTTGCCAAGGGTTGTAACGTTTCACCGTTACATCAATTGCTCAACAAGTAAGCATCAGGATGCAGCCGTGCATCCGGACAGTTACAGGGGCGTAGCCAAGCGGTAAGGCAGCGGGTTTTGATCCCGCCATGCGTTGGTTCGAATCCAGCCGCCCCTGCCATTTTCTCTCCGGCAGCAATCAAGACATCGTGAGACCGAAGTATTCGGCCGGATGGCTTTGCCGTTTCCGTCGAACCTCGCTCTCCAATCGCCTCGACCACTACCCAAGTTAAAGGTATTGCAGCGTGTCCAAGATGATGGTTTTTACGGGGAACGCCAACCCCGATCTGGCACGACGCGTCGTGCGTCAACTGCACATTCCCCTCGGTGACGCCTCGGTTGGTCGCTTCAGTGATGGCGAAGTCGCTGTCGAACTGAACGAAAACGTGCGTGGCAAGGATGTCTTTATCATCCAGTCCACCTGCGCACCGACCAACGACAACCTGATGGAACTGGTGGTCATGGCCGACGCTCTGCGCCGCTCTTCCGCCAGCCGCATCACCGCCGTGGTTCCCTATTTCGGTTACGCCCGCCAGGATCGCCGCCCGCGCTCGGCCCGCGTGCCGATCAGCGCCAAGGTCGTGGCCGACATGCTCGACGCGGTCGGTGTTGACCGCCTGCTGACCGTCGACTTGCACGCCGACCAGATTCAGGGTTTTTTTGATATCCCGGTCGACAACATCTACGGCTCGCCTGTTCTGGTCGATGACATCATCAGCCAGCGCCATGAAAACCTGATGATCGTATCCCCGGATATCGGTGGCGTAGTCCGCGCCCGCGCCGTGGCCAAGCAACTGGGCGTCGACCTGGCAATCATCGACAAGCGCCGGCCCAAGGCCAACCAGTCGGAAGTGATGCACATCATCGGCGACGTTGAAGGCCGCACCTGTATTCTGGTCGATGACATGGTCGATACCGCCGGCACTCTGTGCCATGCCGCCAAGGCCTTGAAAGAGCACGGCGCCTCCAAGGTTTTCGCCTATTGCACCCACCCGATCCTATCGGGCAAGGCGATCGAGAACATCAGCGGCTCGGCACTCGACGAACTGATAGTGACCAACACTATTCCGCTGTCACCGGCCGCAACGCATTGCGAACGCATCCGCCAGCTGGACATGGCGCCGATCGTCGCCGAAGCCATGCGCCGGATCAGCAACGAGGAATCCATCAGCGCCATGTTCCGTTAAGGAGCAGGTGCTGGGTAAACAGCCCGGACAGGTGTCCGGGTTTTTCATCAATCATCCGCCGCGTTGGTCGCAAACGCCCGGATGTTTTAGCAAGGAGACTACAATGGTCGACTTCACTCTGAATGCGAAAGCGCGTAATGACCTGGGGAAAGGTGCGAGCCGCCGCCTGCGTCGTAACGCCGATCTGGTACCGGCCATCGTTTACGGTGGCGATCAAGAGCCGCAGAGCATCGCTCTGGAAGCCCGTGAACTGAAGAAGGCCCTGGAAAACGAGGCGTTCTACTCCCACGTTATCAGCCTGTCGGTTGATGGCAAGAGCCAGGAAGTTCTGCTCAAGGCCCTGCAACGTCACCCGGCCAAGTCGCACGTCATGCATGCCGACTTCCTGCGCGTCGTTGCTGGTCACAAGGTTACCGTTCTGGTACCCCTGCACTTCATCAATGAAGATGCTTGCGTTGGCGTCAAGAAAAGCGGCGGCGTGATCTCCCACACCATGACCGAAGTGGAAGTATCCTGCCTGCCCAAAGACCTGCCGGAGTTCATTGAGGTCGATATGGCCAAGGTTGAACTGGGTCAGATCGTTCACCTGTCCGACCTCAAGCTGCCGAAAGGCGTGACCGTCGTTGCCCTGACCCAGGGTGCCGACCACGATCTGCCGGTTGCCAACGTCCACGCTGCTCGCGTAGCTTCTGGCGACGCTGCGGCTGAAGGCGAAGAGTCGGCCGAGTAATTGATCCGCTGACCCAAGAGGGGCGCCGGTTGTGACGCAGGGAATCAGGATGTTGGTGGGGCTGGGTAATCCCGGCACTGAATACGCACTGACCCGTCACAATGCCGGCGCCCTTTTTGTTGAGCGCCTGGCCGCGCAGCACAATGCGCCGCTACGCGCCGAGAGCAAATTTTTCGGCCTCACCGGCCGCCTGACCCTCAAGGGCCAGGATATCCGCCTGCTGATCCCCACCACCTACATGAACCGCAGTGGCCAGGCCGTAGCCGCACTGTCGAGCTTCTACCGTATCGAACCCGAACAGATTCTGGTCGCCCATGACGAACTGGACCTGCCGCCGGGGGTGGTCAAATGCAAGAAAGGGGGCGGCCATGGCGGTCATAACGGCTTGCGCGACATCATCGCCAAGCTGGGCAACAACAACGCTTTTCATCGCCTGCGCCTGGGAATCGGTCATCCCGGTCACAGCTCACAGGTCACCGGTTACGTACTGGGCCGCGCCCCCAAAGACGAACAGCAGGCCCTGGATGACTGCATCGATGCGGCCATCGCCGAACTGCCTGGCATGATCGACGGCGACTGGCCCCGGGTCATGCAACGCCTGCACAGTTTCAAAGCCTGAACTTTACCCGCCGGACACGGCAGAGGACACGATTATGGGATTCAATTGCGGTATCGTCGGCCTGCCCAATGTGGGCAAATCGACCCTGTTCAACGCCCTGACCAAAGCCGGCATCGGTGCTGAGAACTTCCCGTTCTGCACCATTGAGCCGAACAGCGGCATCGTGCCCATGCCCGACCCGCGCCTGAACGCACTGGCAAGCATCGTCAAGCCGGAGAAGATCATTCCCACCAGCATGGAATTCGTCGACATCGCCGGTCTGGTCGCAGGCGCCTCCAAGGGTGAAGGTCTGGGCAACAAGTTCCTGGCCAACATCCGCGAGACCGACGCCATCGCCCACGTGGTCCGCTGCTTCGAAGACGACAACGTGATCCACGTCTCCAACAGCGTCGACCCCAAGCGCGATATCGAGATCATTGATCTGGAACTGATCTTTGCCGACCTCGACAGCTGCGAAAAGCAACTGCAGCGCGTCAGCCGCAATGCCAAAGGTGGCGACAAGGAAGCCCTGGCCCAGAAAGCCCTGCTGGAGCAACTGATCCCCCACTTCACCGAAGGCAAGCCAGCCCGCTCGCTGCTGAAGAATCTCAGCCCTGAAGAGCGCACCCTGGCCAAGCAGTTCCACCTGCTGACCAGCAAGCCGGTGATGTATATCGCCAACGTCGCTGAAGACGGCTTCGAGGACAACCCGCACCTTGATGTGGTCAAGGCCATTGCCACCGAAGAAGGCGCCGTGGTCGTCCCGGTGTGCAACAAGATCGAAGCGGAAATCGCCGAGCTCGATGACGATGAGGAAAAGCAAATGTTCCTCGAAACCATGGGCATGGACGAACCGGGCCTGAACCGGGTAATCCGCGCCGGCTACCAACTGCTCGGCCTACAGACCTACTTCACCGCCGGGGTCAAGGAAGTCCGCGCCTGGACCGTCAAGATCGGCGCCACCGCCCCGCAGGCAGCCGGCGTGATCCATACCGACTTCGAAAAGGGCTTCATCCGTGCCGAAGTGGTCAGCTACGACGACTTCATCCAGTACAACGGTGAAGCTGGCGCGAAGGAAGCCGGCAAATGGCGTCTGGAAGGCAAGGACTACATCGTCAAGGATGGCGACGTGATGCATTTCCGCTTTAACGTCTGATCAGCTCCCGCCCTGGAAAAGCCGCTTGCCCAAGCGGCTTTTCTGTTTTTACCCAAGCCTGTTACAGCCCCGCCTGACGCCAAACGTGCCATACTCTGACGGACCGGTTTATGGAGAAGTCTGTCCATGGAAGAGCGCGCCAAATCCCTCGCCACCAAACTGCTGATTGCCCTGTTCCTGTATTGCCTGCTGGGTTTTTTGCTGGTCCCCGGCATCATTCTGCATACCCTCAATCATCAGCTCAGCAAACTGGCGCTGGTCCCGGCCAAGGTCAGACAGGTGGAATTCAATCCGTTTACCCTGGAGCTGACTCTGTGGCATTTCCACCTGGGCGAACCGGACAGCCCGCAACTGGCTTTCCGCCGCCTGCACGCTAACCTGCAACTCAAGAGTCTGTGGAGCGGCGCCCTGCACCTGGCCGATGTCGAACTGGAACGTGCCCACACCGAAGTATTGTTCGACGCTCAGGGCACCCTCAATCTAATCCAGCTGTTCGAGTTGCCAGCCAGCGAGCCCGTGAACGACAAGCCAGAGCAAGACGGCATCTTCCCCCTACGCATCGACCGCCTGAGCCTGATCAGCAACAGCCTGCACTTTCAGGATCTGCGCCCGCAGGAGCCGGTTGAATTCGGCTATGACGCCCTGGACCTGACCCTTTATAACCTCAGCACCCTGCCTGAAGATCGCGCCGACATGCGCCTGCTTGCCGAAGGCCCCTATGGTGCACAACTGCAATGGCAAGGCCAGGTCAGCCTTAGCCCGTTAGGTTCCACCGGCCAGTTGCAGCTCAGCGACATTCAGTTTGCGCCGTTCTGGCCCTATGTCCTGGAAACCCTCCCCATCCACCTCAAGGATGGCCAGGGCGAGTTCAGCAGCCACTACCAGCTTGATCTGGCACAAGGCACCGAACTACGCCTGGAAAACGCCCAACTGCAGGTGACCAACCTGGCGCTCGACAGCGCCAGCGCACAGCCCCTGCTGCGCCTGGGCAATCTGGAAATCGATATCAGCCAGGCCGACCTGACTGCTCAGCAGGTCCTGATCAGCCGCATTGCCAGCCAGGATCTTGAAGCCTGGGCTGCCCGCGAAACCGATGGCGAACTGGACTGGCTAAAACTACTGCCCAGTGACAACGGCACGCAGCCACCTGCCGAGCAAGACCACGAGAGCAGTGAGGCCAGCACTGCCACCCGACCCTGGCAGCTCATCGTCGAACAGGCGCAATTGAGCAATTACCGCCTGCACCTGCAGGACCGCCAGCCCGAGCAGCCGGTAGCCCTGGAGGTCGGGCCGCTCAACCTGACGCTGAGCGACTTCGACAGCCTGAGCGAAAGCCCATTCAACCTGGCTCTGGACACCGGCCTGGGGGCCCAGGGCCAGCTCAAACTGCAAGGACAGGCCGGCCTCAACCCACTCAGCGCCAATCTGCAAACCGTACTCAGCAACATAGACCTGCGCCTGAGCCAGGCCTATATCGCTCCCTTCATCAATATTGACCTGCGTAGCGGCCTGCTCGACAGCCAGCTGCAGATCGCGCTGAACGCACTGGAACCACTGGACCTGAATGTCAGCGGTGATGCTCGTGTACACCAACTCCATGTGCGCGACTCGGCGCTCGAGCGTGACCTGCTCAAATGGCAACAACTCAGCGTGGAGGCCATCGACTACCGCTCAGACCAGCTCAAAACCGGCCTGATTCGTATCCACCAGCCCTATGCCCGTCTGATCATCAATGACGACCTGAGTACCAACTTCAGCGAATTGCTGGTTCCACAGCCCGAATCCACCAGCAGCGCAAGCGACCCCGGCCAGCCCCTGGCCATCCGGATTGCCGGCATCGTCATCGAGGACGGCTCGGCCAACTTCGCCGATTTCAGTCTCCGGCCGAATTTCGCCACCGCCCTGGAACAGCTCAACGGCCGCATAGGCACGCTCGACAACCAGCGTAATCTGGCTGCCAGCGTCAACATCACCGGCAAGGTCGACCGCTACGCACCGGTCGAAATCAAGGGCGAACTGACCCCCTTCGATCCGCTCAACAGCCTCGACATTGCTACTACCTGGCGCAACCTGGAACTGACCACCCTGACGCCCTACTCCGGCAAATTCGCCGGCTACCGGATCCGCAAGGGCCGGCTCAATCTGGATCTGCACTACCGCATCCAGCAAGGCCAGTTGAATGCCGACAACAAGCTGCTGCTTGAAGACTTGCAACTGGGCGAACGGGTCGACAGCGCAGATGCCGTGAATCTGCCGATTCGCCTGGCGGTAGCCTTGCTCAAGGACACCCGTGGCAATATCGATATCGAACTACCAATCAGCGGCGACCTGAACAATCCAGAATTCAGCGTTATGCCGATTGTCTGGCAAACCCTGCGCAACCTGGTACTGCGGGCAACCCAGGCGCCATTCAAATTCATCGCCGGGCTGGTTGGCGCCAGTGACGCCGACCTCAGCCAGATCAGCTTCGCACCGGGCAGTGTCGAACTCGACACCAATGCACTACAGACCCTCGACACCCTGGCCAACGCTTTGAACGAGCGACCCAATCTGGCACTTGAAGTTGAGGGCACCAGCGCTCAGGACAGCGATGGCCAGTACATTGCCGAGCGACGATTGGAACGTGCCTACCAGGAACTTTGGTATCAAACCCTGCAGAGCAGCGGTCAGGCCGTACCCGCCACAGCCGCCGACCTGCAGGTCGATGACAAACAGAAGCCGGTGCTGCTGGAAGCCATCTACCGCTCAGAGCTTGGACAGCAACCTCCGGAAGAATGGCAGGAACTGAACCGGGAAGAGCGCAGCAACCAGCTGCGCCAAGCACTGCTGACCTATTGGGGCCACAGTTCACAACTGCTACGCCGCCTGGCTCAACTACGCGCCAACAGCATCAAGGATTACCTGGTAGACCGGGCCGGGCTGGACGCCGAACGTATCTATATGGTTGATGTCAGCAGCGCCGCCCCTGCCACTGACGGCAGCATCGCCAGCCTCTTGCATCTGGACAGCCGCTAGCCTCGGCACCGGGTTAAGCACTTGAAATGGCAGACAAAAAAATGCGGACAAAGACTTGACTTTAGGCGCTGGCAACTGAATAATGCGCGCCTCGGATGGCTACATAGCTCAGCTGGTTAGAGCACAGCATTCATAATGCTGGGGTCCCTGGTTCAAGTCCAGGTGTAGCCACCAACCTTTTCAAGGGCTTAGCTTCGGCTAGGCCCTTTTTTATTGCCCGCTAACCAGCCCAATGCTACGCCCCTAGTCGCAGGCCAACGACTCACAACCGCCGCAACACCTCACGCTCCAGGGTCAACGTAGTGCTCCGCCCAAGCTCAAGACTACCGAGGCTCTCCAGCGTAGCGGCCACGGCGCTCTCCAGTCGTTCAGCCAGCTCCGGCAACGCCCAGTGATGGCGTAACAACAAGGCAGCACTGAGCAGCGCCGCCAGCGGATTGGCCTGACCGGTACCGGCAATATCCGGGGCACTGCCATGCACCGGTTCGGCCAGGGCGATACCCTCCCCCAGATTGAGTGACGGCGCCATGCCCAGACCACCGGACCAGTAGCAGGCCAGATCGGAGAGGATGTCGCCAAACAGGTTGGTGGTCAGCAGAATATCGAACGCGTCGGGACGCTCAACCAACTGCAGCGCTGCCACATCCACCAGCCGCTCATCCACCAGATGATCGAGCCCCCGCTCGGCCAGAATCTGCCGACAACTATCGCGAAACAGCCCACAGGTCAGCGGCAGCACGTTGGCTTTGTGAACCAGGGTGATCCGCCGCGCCGAACGCTGACGGGCCACCTGCGCGGCAAAACGAGCGATACGCTCACTGGCCTGGCGGCTGATGTGTCGCTCGGCCAGCGCCTTGTCAGGCCCCAACATGGACTCGCGCCCGACATACAGACCTTCACTGTTTTCCCGCAGGATCAGCATATCAATGCCCGCCCGGGGTGATACCAGCGGCCAACTTCTGACCGGACGAAGATTGATAGCCAACCCCAACTGCTGACGCAAGGTCAGGATCGCGCTGCGATAGCCTTCCACCGACCGGGTCGGTGAGGACACTGCACCAAACAAGCCAGCCCCACACTCTCGCATCGCTGCCAGGGTCGCTGCCGGAACCACCTCACCGCTACGCTGAAAGCAGTCCCAACCGGCCTGCGTCTCGATAACTTGCAGCTCGGGCAACAAACGCTGCAAAGCGCCGACCGCGACCAGAACCACTTCACGGCCAATGCCATCACCAGGGATTACACACAGCCGCATCAATGACTCCTGCGCCCTGACCAGGTCGCCAACAGCAAGCCCAGGAAGGTCAGAATACCTCCCAGCAAATGGAACCAGCGCAGTTGCTCACCCAGCAGCAGCACCCCGAGCAGAGCAGCAAATACCGGCATCAGATAACTGAACAGTGACGCAGTTGCCGGACCCAGGACCCGGACTCCATTGTTCCAGGCCCAGTAGGCCAGCAGTGAGGCGAACACTGCGGTATATCCCACCGCGCCCAGAGCAGGCAAACTCAGGGGCATGCCGCCGAGCCGTGCCAGCTCCCAGAAGTAGAACGGCAGCAGCAACGGTACACCGCACAACAGCATGGCCGCCAACAGCGTCAGCCCGGGCACTGCCACCGGCCAGCGCCGCAGCAAGACCGAGTACAGCCCCCAGGTCATGACCGCCAGCACCATGATCAGGTCGCCATTGTTGAAGGCCAGTTCCAGCAGATTGGCCGGCTGACCGGAAGTCAGAATCACCAGCAGGCCACAGAACGACAGCAGCGTGCCGGCCAGGGTCAACAGGCTGGGCCATTCGCGCAGCAACAGTACCGACCAGATGAATGCTGCTACCGGCAAGCCGGTGTTGACCAGAGTGATGTTGATCGCCGTGGTGCTCTGGGCCGCCAGATACAGCAGCGTGTTGTAGGAGGAGATACTCAACGCCGCCAGCACTGCGACCCGCCAGCGTTGACGCCATAGCGTTTGCCGGTGCAGCCATAGCCCCTGTACAGTAAAAGGTAACAGCAACAGCAGCGCCGTGGTCCAGCGCCAGAAAGACAATCCGATCGGCGGCAACAGGCCTGCCGTGGCCCTAGCTATCAAGGCATTGCCCGCCCAGGCCAGAGTGCAGACCAGCAGACCGGCCATGGCCATGTGCCGGGCGGACAACATCAGGGCTGGCTCAATCGATACTGCTCGGGAATCTGCTCCAGCCCCCTGACGGTCACGTTCAGGTTTTTCAGATGGCCATCCTTGATCCCGTAAATGAACCCATGCACCGCCAGATCCTGTCCACGATGCCAGGCATTCTGTACGATGCCGCTGTGGCTGACATTAGCGACCTGTTGAATCACATTCAACTCGCACATCCGATCAAGCCTGGTTTCGTCGTCCGGCAGTTTCTCAAGCCGATCACAGTTTTCGTAGTACAGATCGCGAATCGAGCGCAGCCAGCCATCGATCAGTCCTAACTGGCGGTTGTGCATCGCCGCCTGCACGCCGCCACAACCATAATGGCCGGTGACAATGATGTGTTTGACCTTGAGTACATCGACGGCGTATTGCATGACCGACAGACAATTGAGGTCGGTATGCAACACCACGTTGGCAACATTGCGATGGACGAACAGCTCACCCGGCAACAAGCCAACGATTTCATTGGCCGGTACCCGCGAGTCGGCGCAGCCGATCCACAGATACTCGGGGGCCTGCTGGCGAGCAAGCTTGCTGAAAAATTCAGGGTCTTCCTCTTTGATCGCCTCGGCCCATTGCCGGTTATTGGCGAACAATTGCTTCAGATCCGGCATCATCCGTTCCCTTTTGATTGGTTACCGGTGTCGGACGCCGACAGCTCCGGCCACGTCACCTAGTCAAGCAACGAGTAGGCCATGACCAGAGCATCCTCACGCCCACCGACTGCCGGGTAATAGCCTTTGCGCCGGCCAATTTCGTTAAAACCAAAACGCTCATAGAGCCGGAAAGCACTCTGATTCGATTCACGCACTTCCAGAAACGCCACCTCGGCCTGGCGTGCCCGGGCCTGCTGCATCAAATGCTCGAGCAACTGCAAGCCCAGGCCATTGCCCTGATTCTCCGGCTTGACAGTGATATTGAGCAGATGAGACTCATCGCCAGCCGCCATCAGCACACCATGCCCCACTTGCTGATCGCCGGCAAACATCAGCCAGCACTCGTAGCCGGATTTCAGGCAATCAAGGAAAATCCCCCGGGTCCAGGGATGGCTGAAGGCGGCAAACTCGACTTTCAGAACCGCATCGACATCGGCCTCGGTCATCGGCCGAAAACGCACTGCACTCATTCACGCTCCTGCCAGCGCCGCATGACCCGGCGCAACAACGCCCAGAGCCGGGCCTTTTCTGCTGGTTCATTGATCAGGCTCTGCAGCTCCGGGCAGAACCAGGCCGGAGCCAGCTGATCCAGAGCCAGTTCACGTTGGAACAGCTCAAACGCCTGCTCAGGGACCGGCTCGCCCAGCAGCGCAGCACGCGGACCGAAGCAGCCGATCGACACCACCCCTTGTTCTTCCAGGCGTCCCTGCATGAAGGCCTGCAAGGCCAGATGCGCCGCCTGGGCGCTGCGATCAAACTGCGGATTGCGGTTCAGCGGCCAGCGGAAATCAGCCAGCAGACGCAAACCGGGCAACCCTGCCGCCCGAACAATATCGTCCAGCAAGCGCCGTACCGGCATGCCACTTTCCAGGCCCGGTTCCGGCAGTTCCAGCAATAGGGCACAGGGGCCGGCCAGCCATAGCTGCAGATAGAACGGCTCCAGCGCAACCTGACTGCGAGTGTCCTCGGGTTCAATTGGCGGTTCGACTACCGGGGTGACTGGTGCTTCGACCGCCCGCCCCGGACGAAGCAGTTCAGGCCGGCGCCGGACCACTGGAGTCTCAACGCCCGGTGGCAGGTTTTCACGGGCGGGCGGCGCTGCAGTCTCGGGCTCCTGCGGCGGCTGCGCCAGTACCGGCCACTCGGCCGGCAAGCGTGGCGGCGCGTGTGTCAGAGGCTCGCGTGGCAGCCAGGAGCTGACGCCCATGGCTTGCAGATACCCCAGTCGGGTAGGCTCCAGCATCAAACGTCAGCCGCCTGCGGATGGGCTTTGTAAGCCCCGGCCTGCATCAGGTTCAGCGCATTGATATAGGCCTTGGCCGATGCCACGACGATATCGGTATCGGCCCCGTTGCCATTGACGATTCGCCCGGCCTTTTCCAGCCGCACGGTCACTTCACCCTGGGAGTCGGTGCCTTCGGTAATCGCATTGACCGAGTACAGTTGCAGGGTGGCCTGCGAACCGATGATCTTCTCGATGGCCTTGAACGTGGCATCGACCGGCCCGGAGCCGTGGGCCCTGGCCTCGCGCTCTTCACCATCGACACTGATCTGGACATAGGCCTCGGGCACCTCGCCCATCCGTGAGGCCACTTCCAGATGCACCAGCCGGGTGTGTTCGACCACCTCGGTCAAGGTATCGCTGACCAGCGCCTGCAGATCCTCGTCGAAGATCTCATGCTTGCGGTCAGCCAGTTGCTTGAACCGGGCAAAGGCTGCATTCAGCTCTTCGCCGCTGAGCTGAATACCCAACTCTTCCAGCCGTGAGCGGAAGGCGTTGCGCCCGGACAGCTTGCCCAGCGACAGCTTGTTAGTGTGCCAGCCGACCGACTGGGCACTCATGATTTCGTAGGTTTCGCGATGCTTGAGCACCCCATCCTGATGAATCCCGGACTCATGGGCAAAAGCGTTGGCGCCGACAATCGCCTTGTTCGGCTGGACCGGGAAACCGGTAATGCCCGACACCAGGCGCGAGGTACTGAGAATATTTTCGGTGACGATCCCGGTGCTGACACCCAATACGTCATGGCGGGTCTTGATCGCCATGACGATCTCTTCCAGCGAGGCATTGCCGGCCCGCTCGCCCAGACCATTGATGGTGCATTCGACCTGACGCGCACCAGCCGTCACTGCCGCCAGCGAGTTAGCCACCGCCAGCCCCAGATCGTTATGACAATGCACCGAAAAGATCGCCTGGTCGGCATTCGGCACCCGCTCGATGATCGCCCGGATGGTCTCGGCAAACTGGTGCGGAATGGCGTAGCCAACGGTATCGGGAATGTTGATGGTGCGAGCGCCGGCAGCGATTGCAGCTTCGATGATCCGGCACAGGAAGTCGATTTCCGAACGCCCGGCATCCTCGCAGGAGAACTCCACATCCGCGCACAGGTTGCGTGCCCGCTTGACCGCGCGTACTGCCTGCTCGACAACCTGATCAGGATCGAGCTTGAGCTTGTACTGCATATGGATCGGGCTGGTGGCAATGAAGGTATGAATGCGTCCACTGTTGGCCCCGGCCAGCGCCTCGGCGGCGCGGTCGATATCGGCATCCACCGCCCGTGACAGACTGCACACGGTGCTGTCTTTGATGGTATCGGCAATCGCCTTGACCGCCTCGAAATCGCCGGGACTGGCAATCGCGAAGCCGGCCTCGATCACATCGACCCGCAGCTTCTCCAACGCCTTGGCAATACGCAGTTTCTCTTCCTTGGTCATGGACGCGCCGGGGCTCTGTTCACCATCGCGCAGAGTGGTGTCGAATATGATCACACGGTCCTGACTCATCGGTCTGTCTCCTCGATTTTGCATCCCCATACTATAACTCATCCACTCTGAAGACGGTGCTTTGAGCCGGCGTGCAAGCGGACGACCTGCGTTACATTTATGACCGGACAACACCCGTATGACTGGCGGTTCACAGCGTGACGCAACGGGGTTTAACCTAGGGCTATCAATCCTTGATCCAGATAACGACAACCAGTACGGCAAGGGGCTAAGACATGTTCGATCGGCACTATCAGGTATGGCCGGATCAGGTACCCAGGCAGCTTGAACTGCCCGATACCAACCTGTTCCACAACATCACGGTATCGGCGCTGCGCTACCCCGAGCACCCGGCGATCCTGTACTACGGCTCGGCAATCAGCTATCGCCAACTGCTCAACGAGGCTGAGGCACTGGCTGGCTATCTGCAGCAGGCCGGCATCAAGGCTGGCGACCGTGTCCTTCTGTATATGCAGAACAGTCCGCAGTACATCATCGGCTTCTTCGCCATCCTGCGCGCCAATGCTGTCGTGGTGCCGGTCAACCCGATGAACCGCAGCGCCGAACTGGCCTATCTGATCGACGATACCCAGGCCCAGGTCGCACTCTGCGCCGAAGAACTGCTGGAGTTCATCGCCCCGCAAGTAGGCATCAGCCATCTTCGTGAAGTACTGGTCACGGCCTATAGCGAATACCTGAACGAGCCGACCGATCTGCCGTTACCCGAAGCGGTTCTGCTCAAGCCCAGTACTAGCATTTCAACTGGAGTGACCCGCTGGCAACAGGCCCTGGCAGCCGCCTATGCACCACCACCTCTGAGTGCCGGTCCCGATGATCTGGCGGTAATCCCCTACAGCTCCGGCACCACAGGCAATCCCAAGGGCTGCGCCCACACCCATCACAGCGTCCTGGCCTCAGCGGTATACGGTGCGGTCTGGACCAACGCCCAGCATGACGTGGTACACCTGGTCTCAGTCCCGATGTTTCACGTCACTGGCATGCAGTCGTGCATGAACAGCACCCTGTATGTCGGCGGCACGCTGGTGGTGATGACTCGCTGGGACCGCAAGGTCGCCGCCGAACTGATCCAGCGCCACAAAGTCACCACCTGGCGCAACATCTCGACCATGGTAATCGACATGCTAAGCGACTCGGATATCGATAACTACGATATCAGCAGCCTGCGAGGCATCGGTGGCGGTGGCGCGGCCATGCCAGCCGCCGTTGCACATAAGCTAGAGGCCAAGACCGGGCTTATTTACATGGAGGGTTATGGCCTGTCGGAAACCATGGCCGCCACCCACGCCAATCCGTTCCAGGCCTGCAAGGCCCAGTGCCTGGGTATCCCGACCATTGGAGTGGATTCGCGAGTAATCAACGTCGACACCCTGGAGCAGCTTGGCCCGCATGAAACTGGCGAGATCGTCATGGCCGGCGAGCAGATCTTCCAGGGCTACTGGAACAAACCCGAAGCCACCGCCGAAGCCTTCATCGAACTGGATGGCAAGCGCTTCTTCCGCTCCGGCGATCTGGGCTATTACGACGAACAGGGCTATTTTTTCCTGGTCGACCGAGTCAAACGCATGATCAACGCCTCTGGCTACAAGGTCTGGCCCGCCGAAGTCGAGTCGCTGATGTATGCCCACCCAGCCATCCGCGAGGTCTGCATCATATCCATGCCGCATCCGCGCCGGGGTGAAACGGTCAAGGCAGTTGTGGTCCCGGCCGCCGATCAGCAACCCAGCGGCGAAGACATCATCACCTGGTGCCATGAACACATGGCCGCCTACAAGTGTCCGGAAGTCGTCGAACTGGTCGACAGCATCCCGCGCTCGGCGACTGGCAAGATCATGTGGCGTCAGCTACAGGAACAGGAGTGGGCCAAAGCCACTCAACCCGCCTGAACCAGCTTGCGTCCGGGCAGGGCCAACGGCCCGGACGCGAGTTACTGGCGACGTAATAACCGTTGGCTGACAACGAGGCCCAGAGCAATCCACGCCAACATGCCCAATGCGCTCCCCCACGGGCTTCGCAAAGGTGCCGGTTGCCATTGATGCGAGGGAATTCGGGCAAAATCTGCCAATTCGAAGGGTCTGTCGTTGAACAGATAGGGATAGAAGAACACCCTGAGCTGGTCATGGAATGTCTTGATGCTGTCCTGATAGTGCAGGTGATCGGCCAGATCGGTCTGAGCCACCCCGGCAAAACCACGCTGCATCCCAACCACCGGCACTACATAGCCCAACCGACGCACCCAGGCCTCGCGCGCCTCAAGTCGATCCCGATAGTCAGTCAGCTCAGCAGCAATACTGTCATCACCGACCTGATGCATGGCATAGTACCACTTCCAGTGAAAGCGCTCGGTGACCGGCGCCGTCTCACTCCATTCGGGGTGAGTCTGGAAAAACCGGGCAAAAGTAGTCTCCTTGGGCAGATCCCAGCCGGTATGCACCACCTCCCGCTGCTTGAGCTGCAATACCGGCGCATCAGCCACCGGGTAACGCTGATCGACCCAGGCACTGACGGCCGCAGGCGCAACCAGGGTCAGCAACGCCCAGAGCACCAGCAGCATCAACAAACTCCAGGCCGAGCTGCGCCGCAGCGCCACAATCAGCGCACAGAGCACGCTCCAGAAACCTATGTAGCCCAACGTCAACACCAGCCAGTAGAGCAGTCGCTGATCGGCGGCCAGTTGCAACCACACCAGGCCTGCGAGTAACAACAGCAAGACTGCCAGCAGCGCCAACCCAACCCGCAACCCAAGACGGATCCACAATAGTAGCCAGGCCCGCCCACCCTGAGCCTGCAACAGTGCAGCAGTGCCATCCTCCCGGTCCCGAGCCAGCAACCCGTGACTAAGAACAATCAGCCAGACAGGCACAATGAACAGGATAAAAAAGGCGAAATCAAACGGGCCCGCCGCAGCGGTCAACGGATTAACCAGCTCAGCATCGAACAACTGCGAATACAGCCCCAACAGCCGGACCTTCATCGTCACTGGCAGGCTATCGCGCAGCCCAACCGCCAATGCCGCCCAAGATGATGGCGGGTGGCTGGTTGGCAGAAACAGGTAATAGCCGACGTTGCCAGCATCCGTGCCGTTCTGGTAGCGCTGCTCCAGTAGCGCCTGTTCAGTCTGCTGCAGCTCAGGTAGTTGTGCCATCAGCGCCTGCTGACTGAGCAGCAGATCGCGCCCCTGCAGCAGCGCCAGAAACCCACAGGCAATCAGCAGCGCCCAGGCCAACCAGAAGCTGCGGCTACGCAGCAGTACCCGGGCCTCATGCCCGAGCAAACGCCATCCCCCGCTCATCGGCGTCCTCCTCGGTAGCACAACACTCCCAGCAGCAGACACCATAACAGCAAGGCAGCCAAAGGCAGGGCACTTCGCCTCCAGAGCTGCGCCAACTGTTCAGGCTGGTGAACAAACATCGGCATAGCTTGCCAATGCGCCTGGCTCACTCGCTGCCCACGATCATTCTCAAAAGCGATTTGATGGGTGTGGAGGTGATTGAGCCGCTGAATCAGCTCATAACGGTAGGCCTCGGCCTGCTGCTCGAAATCGCGAAAAGCCGCTGGATCGGTTCCACTGAGCGCCATCGAGAATTGCTGCAAGGCCAGCAACGGATTGATTAATGCTGTCCAATGCAAACGCTGCTCCTGAGCTGTACGCTGGGCTTGCAAACGTGCATAGTGCCGCTCGAACACCTCACTGCTAAGACGCTCGCCTTCCTGCATCAGCAAACCGCCGTAGTTGACCGGCAAGTCCTCTACACGAGCCACCCCATAGCGCTTCAGCACCTGCTCTCGAAACCGGCCAAATGCCGGATCATCGGGGTTATGACTGTCGCCCATGGCACGCAGCTCGGCCTTGACTCCTGCATCGAACAGCACCCGTGAATCAAGCCGCTCCGGCTGTAGCCAGAACGGCATGACCCTCGGCATGATCACCACCAGTGCCAACCACAGCGCGGTCAATAACAGTAAAGCCTGACGGGTATCACGACAGCCGTCAGCCAACCACACCGCGAGCGCTATACAGGCCAGCAGCGCCAGGCAGTAACCCAGCCACAGCCCAAACAGGCTTACCAGCAGTGCAGTCGATACTCCAACGGTTACAACCTGCACCAACAGCACCTGCAACTGCACCAGAGCAACCATCAAACAGGCCAGCCCGGCATAGGCCAGCACCTTGCCCAGCCGCAGTTGCCAGCCTGCCAAGCCCTGAGCCAACAGCAACCGTCCGGTCAGTTGTTCACGCTCGCGCAGCACTGCCGCTGCGGCCAGCAACATTAGAAACAGCGGCAACACCACCTGCAAGACAAACGCCGGACTGAACTGGCCAAGCCGGCTTAAACTACTCGCCTGGCCTGCCGCCGAGAAGTTGGCCGGATTCTGCCGGTGCGCTTCAAGGAACAGACTATTACCCACCTGCGGGTCCACCCCCGGATCGAAGAATCCCAGCGCCGACGGCTGACGAAAGGCAAAGGTACCAAAGTGCGCAACCCGGTGCGGGTGCCGATCGGGCTGCTGCTGCCATTGCTGATCGACGATCTGCTGCATTGCTTGCTGCTGCTCACTTAACTGCCGCGCCTGCTGCCAGCTCTGCAACAGCGCAATGGCAACTGTCACCAGCAACAATCCGAACAGCCAAAGCAGCAGACGCTGCCGACAGACATAACGCCACTCCTGCAGTGCCACCAGCAATACCGGCGAGCGCAACGTCATATCGCCGGCTCCTCGACCATCAGACGGCCAGAGGCGCGAAACAGCCGGTCAGCCAACTCATGCGGCTGCAAGTGCTCGCGCGCAATCAGATCCTGCAAACGGCCGGCCTGCATAATGCCCAGATGATCGGCAACCTGGTGCGCCCAGAGCAGGTCATGCGTCACCGCCAACACCGCTACGCCCTGGCTTTTCAGATCCAGAATCTGCTGGGCCAGCTCATCCGCTGAACGTGGATCGAGCCCGGTGGTTGGCTCATCCAGCAACAGCACCTTGGCCTGCTTGGCCAACGCCAGTGCCAGCACTACTTTCTGGCGCATACCCTTGGAGTAGCCTGCGGCCGGGCGGCGGGCCGCCTCCAGCGGAAACCCAACCTGCTCCAGCCAGACCAGCAACTGCTCCAGCGCCGGGCGCGGCTGCCCACCGGCCGCAAGGAAATAGTCGATATTTTCCAGCGCGTTCAGGTGAGCGTACAGCGCAGCATCTTCCGGCACATAGCCAATCAGGCGTCGCACCTGCAGCGGGTGCTGTTGTGGGCACAAACCCATAACCCTGACGAAACCGGACAACGGCTGATGAAAGCCGAGAAAGTGATTAAGCGTTGTGGTCTTGCCCACTCCGTTATGCCCCAGCAGGCACAAAGCCTCGCCCTGCTCTACTTCAAAGCTCAAACCATTGAGAATCGCCTGCCCGGCAAAGCGCTGACACAACGCCTGGGCCAGCAATGCCGGCCCACTTTCCACTCGGTCACTCATATCAACCACACTCCGGGTTCATGTCAGTCAAAACCGGTACTCAACACTGCCCACCACATTGCGCCGCGGGCCCGGCGTAACCCAATTGGCGAAGTAGGAGCTGACATAGTGATCGCGGTCGGTCAGATTGTTGATATCCAGACTCAAACGCGCATCCTGACTGAGCTGGTAGTAGCCCATCAGCTTGCCCAGGGTATAAGCCGGGAGCTCAAAACCACTGTCTTCCGTATCCCCGGAGCGGCGCCCCACGTGGTTGATGCCAAAGCCAATACCAGCCCGGCCAATCTCCTGCACAACCAACAGACTGGCCGCATGTTTAGGCACGTTCAGCAGTCGAGCCCCTTTGCGCAAGGTGTTGTCCTTGACCACTTCAGCATCAACATAGGCATAGCTGGCACTGAGCCGCAGCCCCTGAGTCAACTGCCCGCTGAAGTCCAGCTCGACCCCGCGACTACGCACCTCACCTGCAGCGATACTGAAGCCCGGGTTAGACGGGTCCGAGGTCACCACATTTTCCTTGTCGGTATGGAACAGCGCCATCGAACCGCCCACACGCCCATCGGCAGACTCCAGCTTCATCCCCAGATCAAACGAACGACCACGCTCCGGCGAAAAGGCACCGCCATTGACATCACTGCCACTGTTTGGCCGGAAGCTACGGCTGGCATTGGTGTATAGCGACAGCCAATCATTGGCCAGATAGACCAACCCCAGGCGCGGGCTGCTGACACTGTGTGATTGTTGTCGGGTCTGGCCGTTACGCTTGTTGAGCATCGACTGACGATAGCTATCGAACCTGGTACCGGCCAGAACACACCACTGCTGGCCCAGCTCCATCTGATTCTGCAAGTAGAACGCATGCACCTTCTGGCGCTCAAAACTGTGAGTATTGGGGAGCGGATCTGGCTGTGGTTGCCCGTAAACCGGATCAAAGATATCGATGGCATAGGGGTTGTCTGCAGTGGGATTGACCCGCAGCATCAGTTGCTCGATTTCAAAACGGTAACTGTCGGCACCCAACAGCAGGTTATGCACCACTGCGCCGGTTTCTACGACACCCAGCAGTTCGGCCTGAAGCGAGTAATCACTGGACTCGTAGTCACGATAACGCCGCTGACGACGCAGGGTCTGGCCGTCAACCAGAGCACTGGGCTCAGTAGAAAAGCCCTTGAGCGTACCTTCCTTGTAACCGCCACCCAGACGGGCCTGCCAGTCAGCATTGAAGTGATGCTCCATCACCAACTGATGGGTAGCGTTGCGCAGCGTCACCGGGCCATCGTTCGGCTCACCCAGAAACCGAGACACAGGGATCGCGCCAAGCTTGTTGCCAACCGCGACCACCCCTCGATCCATTGGCGTCCTGTGGCGCAGGTACTCGCCGTCATACATGAACAGCGTCTGCTCGCTAGCACGCCAGGTCAAAGCCGGGGCAATAAACTCACGGCGGCTATCGACCTTGTCACGAAAGCTGTCTGCATCCTCCCAGGCCAGATTCAGTCGGTACGCCAGATCTTCGTGTAACGGCCCTGTCAGGTCCAGCTCACCACGCTTGAAATCATCACTACCGTAAGACAGGCGCGCCTTGCCGGCCTGGCTCCATTGTGGCCGTTTGGTCACGATGTTCAGGGTACCGCCCGGATCACCACGCCCATACAGTGCCGAAGCCGGCCCTTTAAGAAACTCGATGCGCTCGACATTGGCGGTGTCACGCCGGGCATTGAAGCCACGGTTGGCAGCAAATCCGTTGCGCAGAAACTCCGGACCGGTGTTAGCGTCACCGCTGAAACCCCGAATCGAGAAGTTGTCCCACAGTCCCCCAAACCCATTCTGTCGGGCCAGGCCGCTGACATAGTCCAGAGTATCGTCCAGCCGCACAGCCGAGATATCTTCCAGCATCTGCGGGCCGACCACCTGCACGTTCTGCGCAGTCTCTCTGATTGGCGTAGAAGACTTTAGCGCTGTACCAGAGTAGCCAGAGTACAGGCCCTCATTCTGATTGGTTCCCACCACCTCAACAGCTTCAAGCTCAAGCTGTGCGGCCGAGGCCGTCGTTGCCAGCACCACGCTCAACCAGCACAGGTTGTAGGGCAAGGCCTTGCGGCTATGTCTTTTGCTCACTGACGTCTCTCCCCGAAAAGGGATGGATGTTATGTCATAACATTTGTTACCGCAACACAAATGCAACTGACTATCGTTTGACAACTCAAGGGGGGGGATAAGAGGAGCTTAGAGCCAGCCCTTTTTCCTGGCCACAAAGAAGAAACCCCGATCTGAATCCAGATCGGGGTTTCGGTATAGGTGCTTGACGATGACCTACTCTCACATGGGGAAGCCCCACACTACCATCGGCGATGCGTCGTTTCACTGCTGAGTTCGGAATGGGATCAGGTGGTTCCAACGCTCTATGGTCGTCAAGCAATTCTTTAGCGGTGTCGTGTTAGCTTGTAGCTGTCACGCCATCGCGAATTGGGTGTTGTGATTGAAGCACGTGCTAGGTTTGCAATCTCATGTGGAGTTCCACATTGTCTGTCGGTGTCTTGCCACACCCCAGATTGCTTGGGTGTTATATGGTCAAGCCACACGGGCAATTAGTACTGGTTAGCTCAACGCCTCACAACGCTTACACACCCAGCCTATCAACGTCGTAGTCTTCGACGGCCCTTTAGGGGAGTCAAGCTCCCGGTGAGATCTCA
>NSKG01000014.1 GCA_002287035.1 Pseudomonas sp. WN033
GGCGGGGGCGTTGCTGGCAACTGCTGTCGCGGCTGATTAGCCCAGCAGCGACATAACCATGCCCGGCATCTGGCCGGCCTGGCGCAGCATGGAGATGCCCGACTGCATCAGCATGCTGTTCTTGGTCATGTTGGCGCTTTCGCGAGCGAAGTCGGCATCCATGATCCGACCCTTGGCCATCTCGGTGTTGTCGCGCATGTTAGCCAGGTTGTTGGCGGTGTGGTTCAGGCGGTTGATGTTGGCGCCGAACTGAGCGCGTACCGCGCCAATGTCGTCCAGGGTAGTTTCCAGGGCATCCATTGCGGCGGCAGCAACCGTGGCGTCGGCGAGGGTTTCGCTGCCATCGTAGGCGGACGGATCGAAGGTGCCGAAGTTGATGGTCAGAGCCAGGGTTTCATCGGAGCTGGCGCCAATCTGGAAATTGACCGCGCCATCGAACTTGTTGCCGGTGCCGAACAGGTTTTCGCCTGCGTACTTGGTGTTGTCGAAGATGTTGTTCAGCTCATCGGCCAGCTCGTTGTACTCGGCGGCCAGGGCGGTGCGGTCTTCGTCACTGTTGGTATCGTTGGCCGCTTGAGTGGCCAGATCCTTCATGCGCTGAACAATGTCAGTCATTTCATTGAATGCGCCTTCGGCGGTCTGCAGCAGCGAGATGGCATCGCTGGTGTTGCGCATGGCCACGTCCATACCGCGCGACTGGGCGTTCAGACGGGTAGCGATCTGCAGGCCGGCGGCATCGTCAGCGGCGCTGTTGATGCGGAAACCGGTGCTCAGGCGCTGCTGGTTGGTGCCCAGGGCGCTGTTGGTCTTGTTCAGGCTGGACTGAGTGATCAGCGCCGAGTAGTTGGTATGAATGGACAGAGCCATGTTGGTCATCCTTTTCTGCAAAGTGAGAGTTGGAAGCTGGCTGAAGTATCGCCCGCTATAAAGGGAGGACGACCGTGATCGGCGGGTAATTAAATTGTTTTTTGCCGGGAGGCGGGAGCATCGGCTCCCGCAACGGACTAGCGTGCCGCGCCTGCCTGGAGCAGATGCTCCAGGCTCCCAGGAACACCTGGTTCCCGGCAACCCTCAACACTCACCAGGTACTGGTCACCAGTGCCGGGCCCAGCACCTGGGCCTGAATTACCTTGTCGCTGCTGAGGTTGCGGACCCGGATGATGTCGCCGGGCTGGCCGTCGGCCAGGGCTTCGCCCAGGGTTGAGGCTTCAATGCCGTGCTGGCGGGCTAGGATGCGTACCTGCTGGCCACGACGTACTGCGGCGGCTTCGCTGAGCAAGCTGGGGTTGAGTACCTGGTCGGCGCGCAGGCGGCGGCGGGCGCTCAAACCAATCACTTCATCCTCCCTGACCATGAAGCCGCGCTGGGCACGGCTGATATTGATGCGTTGCCACTTCAGGTGTCCGGCTTCCAGGGGCTGGCCGCGATCCACCGTCGTGGCGGTGACCAGCACCGGCAGGAACAGATTCTGCTGGGTGCTGACCAGCAGGCTCCAGCCGGGGCTATCCGGGCAGCGGACTTCCAGGCGCAGGCGTTCAAGTGGGCTCGGCTGACCGCTGGTCTGGGTCACGCGCACGGGCTGGGAGCAGGGTGTGAAGCCGCTGCTGTCGGTCAGCGGCGTAATGTTGAGGTTGTGGTTGAGATCCTGCCAGCCCTGGCGCTGGGCTTCGAGTTCGATCAGCGCTTCCAGATACTGGCTGACCGCCTGTTCGATCTGCTCGCTGGCGCTGTTGGCCAGGGCTGATGTGGTCGGCAGCAGGAGGAGCGCCAGGCAGGCGGAAAGGGTTTTTCCCCACCGTTGTCCGCCGGTTTGGTAAAGCGGAAAAAAGGCGGCTTTGTGGGGCTTGCTACTCATTAAAACAACCTTTTATTTCAATTGCTTAGCTGTTCATTTTGATGTCGGCATGGTTCCTGCATTGTGCGCATTGCAGTGTGCCGTCACGACTTTTGAACAGGGCCCGACAGTGAGTATACAGATCGACAAGGCATTGGGGGTGCATGTCCAGGCGCTGGAGCTGCGGATGCAGCGCAGCGAGATTCTGGCGGCCAACCTGGCCAACGAAAGCACGCCGGGATTTCAGGCCCGGGATATCGATTTCGCTTCCGCCATGCGCCGCCTTGAGCAAGGCGTGAGCATGCCTCTGAGCGCAGGACTATCAGCCCAGGAGCTGAAGTATCGGGTGCCGCACCAAGCCTCGCAGGATGGCAATACCGTGGAGCTGGGCGTCGAGCAGGCTGAGTTTTCCCGTAACGCCATGGATTTCCAGACCAGTCTGACCTTCCTGACCATGAAATTCAGCGGGCTGAAAAAAGCCATAGAAGGACAGTAAGCATGTCGTTCGATTCGATTTATCGCATTGCCGGCTCGGCCATGAATGCCCAGACCGTGCGACTCAATACCGTAGCCAGCAACCTGGCCAACGCCGAGTCGGCGGCCAGCAGTGAGGATGCCGTCTACAAGGCGCGAAAGCCTGTATTCGCCGCCGTCTACGAGAATGGCGAACTGACCCGGCCGGTCGGCATGGGCGGCGCCCATGTGCAGGTGCTGGATGTGGTGACTACCGGGCGTGATCCGCAGCGCCGTTATGAGCCGGGCAACCCGCTGGCCAATGCCGAGGGTTATGTCTATTACCCCGACGTCAACAGCATCGAGGAAATGACCGACATGATGTCGGCCTCGCGCAGCTTCGAGACCAATGTCGAGGTGTTGAACCGGATCAAGAGCATGCAGCAGGGCCTGCTGCGGCTGGGAGAAGTCTGATGACCACGGTTAATACGCAATATGGCTCGGGCAGCGGTTCGGTAGTCGGCAATGAGTCACCGCGTCAGGCGGTCAATCTCAGTGATGCAGCGCAGATGGAGAACACCTTCATCACCCTGATGACCGCCCAGATCCAGAACCAGGATCCGACCAATCCGCTCGATGGTACCGAGTTCCTTAATCAGTTCTCGGCGATGTCCCAGGTCAAGAGTCTGGAGAACATGGCGGCGCTGACCCGCAACAACCTGATTCTGATGGACAACCTGCAAACCTTGACCGCCGCCGGCCTGGTCGGGCAGGAGGTCAAGGTGCAGGTCGAGCGGCTGCAACTGAGTGACCAAGTGGTCAGTGGCCGGATCAACCAGCAGCACGCCTCGGGCCAGACCCTGGTGCGCTTGACCGATGGCACGGGCCAGACCCATGAGATTCGTCTGGGTGGGCAGGCTGCCGGCGCGGTCAACTTCGAGATTGATCCGCAGGCCCTGGGGCTCAGCCCCGGCCATTATCTGATCGAGGTCGAGACCGATACCGGCGAGTATCCACAGGTTGAGGTGGCTGGCACGGTGGCCCAGGTACGGGTCAGCGATGAAGGGCCGGTACTGGAAATCGCCGGAGTCGGCAGCGTGCCGTTCTATTTGATCACCGAGTTTGGTCAGCAGCCGCTGGCCGGGCTGATGTAATCCTTTGCAAGCACCTTTTTCGGGAGGCAGTACCCCATGAGTTTCAATATCGCCCTGTCTGGCCTGAACGCCGTCTCCGAACAGCTCGGGGCCATCAGCCACAACATTGCCAACGCCGGCACCACCGGCTTTAAATCCTCGCGTGCCGACTTCGGCAGCGTCTATGCCGAGTCGCAGGCACTGGGGGTCGAGGTGCTGGGCAAGACCCAGAGCATTTCCCAGAACGGCACGCTGGTGGCTACCGGGCGGACCCTGGATCTGGGGATTTCCGGAGGCGGATTCTTCGTTACCCGCAGCAGTAGCGGCGAGCAGATGTTTACCCGTGCCGGGGTATTCAATACCGACAACCAGAATTATGTGGTCAGCGCCACCGGCAGCCGGTTGCAGGGCTATCCGGTCGATGCCGCCGGGAACCTGCAAATGGGTGGGATCGGTGATATCCAGTTGCAGACGACCAACCTGCCGGCGCGGGCCACTGACAGCCTGAACTTCGTCGCCAACCTCAACGCCAACCAGGATGTGCCGGCGCTGGCGCCGTTCGACCCGGATAACGCCGATACCTTCAATTCGACCTACACCACCAAGATCTACGACTCGCTGGGCCGTGAACACACCCTGACCCAGTATTTCGTCAAGACCGCGGACAATACCTGGGAAGCCCATTACTACGCCGATGGCACCGCTGTCGGTGGCCCGCAGGCGATCACCTTTGGTACCGATGGTGCCCTGACCGGGCCGGTCGGTACCGTCGCGGTCGGCTTCCCGGTAGCCGGTGCCGATCCGGTCGCCATTGAGATCGATTACAGCGGCACCAGCCAGTACGGCTCCGACTTCGTGGTGACCAGCAACCGGGCCACCGGCTACAGCGCGGGTGAGCAGACCGGGCTGGCGGTCGAAAAGGATGGCCGGATCTACGCCACCTACAGCAACGGTCAGCGCATGTTGCAGGGCCAGTTGGTGCTGGCCAACTTCGTCAATCCGCAGGGGCTGAAGAGCGAGAGTGGCACCCAGTGGAGCGCCAGCGACGAGTCCGGCGATCCGCTGATCGGTATTCCCGGCGTCGGCCAGAACGGCCAGATCGCCTCCGGCTCGCTGGAAAACTCCAACGTCGATCTGACCCAGCAACTGGTCGGGCTGATGGAAAGCCAGCGCAACTACCAGGCCAACTCCAAGGTGTTGAGTACCGACAAGGAACTCACCCAGGTGCTGTTCAACGCGATCTGAGGCTGAGTCATGGACCGTTTGGGTTATACCGCAATGACCGCCGCCAGCCGCAGCATGCTGTCGCTGCAGGTGCAGGCCAACAACCTGGCCAATGTCAACACTCCGGGTTTTCGGGCTGATCTGGAAGCCGCGCAAGCCGTGGCAGTCGAGGGCTATGGCTACGACAGCCGGCATCTGGCGGTGGTCAGAAACTCCGGTGTCGATCTGCGCCCGGGCACGATGATGGCGACCGGTCGACCGCTGGATGTGGCGATTCAGGGTCATGGTTTGATCGCAGTGGAAGCCGCCGACGGCAGTGAGGCCTATACCCGCCATGGCAGCTTGCAGGTCGACGCCGAGATGCGTCTGACCATCAATGGCCGGCCGGTGCTGGGCGAGGACGGACCGATCGTGCTGCCCGAATACGACAGTATCAACATCGGCAGCGACGGGGTTATTTCGATTATGCCGAGGGGCGACTTCCTGACCCTGGAAGCGGGGCGGATCAAGCTGGTCGATCTGCCGGCCGAAGCCCTGAGCAAGCGGCTCGATGGACTGCTCGCCAGCCAGGACGGCCAGCCGGCAGAACTGAACGATGGCGTGGTGCTGGTCTCCGGTCATCTGGAGTCGAGCAACGTGTCGGCGATTGAGCAACTGGTATCGACCATGAGCCTGAACCGGCTGTTCGAGACCCAGGTAAAAATGATGAAAGCCGCCGATGACCTGTCGACGGTCGGCAACCGCATGATGCGTGGCAGTTGAGGGGAGAGATGAGATGAGTTCAGCATTGTGGGTAAGCAAAACCGGCCTGGCCGCGCAGGACAAGGCGCTGTCGGCGGTGGCCAACAACCTGGCCAACGTCAACACCAACGGCTTCAAGAGCGACCGGGTGGTGTTCGAGGATCTGTTCTACACCATTGAAAAGCAGCCTGGGGCCCAGGCTGATCAGGTCAACACTGTACCCTCGGGAATCCAGCTTGGCAGTGGCGTGCGGGTAGCCGGCACCCAGAAGGTGTTTACCGAAGGCAGCATGCAGACCACCGGTCAGCCGATGGATCTGGCGATTGTCGGTAACGGTTTCTTTCAGGTCGAATCGCCGGCCGGAGAGGTGTTCTACACCGAAAATGGTCAGTTCCAGCTCAATGCCGAGGGCCTGATGGTCAATGCCCAGGGCTTGCCGCTGGTGCCGGCGATTGAAGTGCCGGCCGGTAGCAGCCGCTTTACCGTCAGCAGCGATGGCATTGTCACCGCGGTGCTGGCCGGAGAGGCGCTGCCGGTTGAGCTGGGTCAGATTACCCTGGCCAACTTCGCCAATCCGGCGGGTCTTGAGGCGCTGGGCGGCAACCTGTATCGCGAGACTATCGCCAGCGGTGAGCCGGTCGAGGGCGAGCCGGGGGCCGATGGCCTGGGTCAGCTCAAACAGGGCGTGCTGGAAGGCTCGAATGTCCAGGTGGTCGAGGCCATGGTGTCGATGATCGCGATTCAGCGCGCCTACGAAGCCAATGCCAAGGTACTGGATGCGGCCTCGGGCATGCAGCAGTTCCTCAATCAGACGGTATAAGCCGATGAAGCGCGCTCTGTGTCTGCTGGGGTTGCTGCTGTTGGGTGGCTGTCAGAGTTACGGCGGGTTGTATGCCGACGACGCCGAACTCTATGCCCCGGCCGAGCCGGACTACATCCTGCCCGAAGCCCAGGCGGGTGGGCTGTTCCGTAGCGGCTACAGCGGCTCGCTGGTCGGCGACCGGCGCGCCACCCGGGTTGGTGACATCATCACCGTGGTGCTGGAGGAGTCGACCCAGTCGAGCAAGAGCGCTGGCACCAGCTTTGGCAAGTCCACCAGCATGGGGGTCGGAGTGCCGACCCTGTTCGGGCGTGATATCGACCGGCTGGAAAGCTCGGCCTCGGCCGAGCGCGACTTCAGCGGCTCGGCGCGCAGCTCGCAGCAGAACACCCTGCGCGGCTCAATCGCGGTGACTGTGCATCAGGTGCTGCCGGGCGGCACTCTGGTGGTCAAGGGCGAGAAAGCCCTGCGCCTGAACCAGGGTGACGAGATCATTCGGCTGACCGGGCTGGTACGGGCCGACGATATCAACCGCTTCAATCAGGTGTCGTCGCAGAATATTGCCAATGCGCGGATTTCCTACGCCGGGCGTGGGGTACTGGCCGACAGCAACAGCCCCGGCTGGTTGACCCGGTTCTTCACCAGTCCTTTGTTCCCTCTTTGATCCGGAGCTGTCGATGCGTGTCGTTTTCACCCTGTTGATGCTGGTCTCGAGTCTGCTGGCCGCGCCGGTCCGGGCTCAGGTCGCGCTGATGGACCTGGTGGATGTCGAGGGCATTCGTGGCAACCAGTTGATCGGCTACGGCCTGGTGGTCGGCCTGGACGGTACCGGTGACCGCAGTCAGGTGCGTTTTACCGGCCAGTCGGTGGCCAATCTGCTGCAGGAGTTCGGTGTCAGCCTGCCGCAGAACGTCAACCCGAACCTGAAAAATGCCGCGGCGGTGATGGTAACTGCCGAGGTGCCACCCTCCTTCAGTCCAGGCCAGAGCATCGATGTCACCGTCTCGTCGCTGGGCGATGCCAAGAGTCTGCGCGGCGGCCTGCTGCTGATGACCCCGCTGCGTGGTATCGATGGTGAGGTTTACGCCTTGGCTCAGGGCGATCTGGTGGTAGGCGGGCTGAATGCCTCTGGTGCCAGTGGCTCGAGCGTGGCGGTCAATAGCGCCAATACCGGGCTGATTCCCAATGGGGCGACCGTCGAGCGCATGATTCCGAGTGACTTCGCCGAGCGCCCCGAGGTGATGCTCAATGTTCGTCAGCCCAGTTTCCAGACCGTGACCCGGATTGTTGAGCGTATCGACGACATTTTCGGCCCTGGAACCGCCAAGGCTTTGAACGCCACCAAGGTTTCGGTTCGGGCTCCGGTGTCCAGCACCCAGCGCATGAGTTTCATGGCCATGCTGGAAGGGTTGCAGATCGAGCAGGGCCGGACCCGGCCCAAGGTGGTGTTCAACAGCCGTACCGGTACCGTGGTGGTCGGCGAAGGCGTGCGGGTCCGGGCTGCAGCCGTGGCCCACGGCACCCTGACCGTGACCATCAGCGAGAACCCGGAAGTCAGCCAGCCTGGGCCCTTCTCCGGCGGTGAGACCGCGGTTGTGCCGCGTACCGGCATTGAGGTGGCACAGCAGGTTAAGCCTATGTTCGAGTGGCCCGAGGGTGCCAGCCTGCAAAGTATCATCAGTACCGTCAACAGCCTGGGCGCGACCCCGGATGATGTGATGAGCATCCTCCAGTCGCTGGAACGGGCCGGGGCCCTGAATGCCGAATTGATCGTGATGTGACCATGAATATTCTATCGCTAACCCATCCGCAGCAACGCCTGAGCGCCCACGGTGGCGCAGTCGACGCCCGCCGCCAGCAACTGGAGGCCGCCGCCGAGCAGTTCGAGGCCATGTTCCTGCAACAGATCCTCAAGCAGATGCGCAAGGCCGGGGACGTGCTCAGTGCCGATAACCCGATGCGTAGCCGCGACCTCGACACGCTGCGCGATTTCTACGATGAAACCCTGGCCGACAGCCTGGCCACCCGCCGCCAGACCGGCATCAGTGATCTGCTGGTGCAGCAACTGGCGGGTGATCAGGACGCCAGTGACCAGGCCCAGCGGCTGGCGACCATGGACCAGCAGCCGTTGCCACGCAGCACGGCGATTGCCAGCAACTTCCAGCCGCTGGCCGATACCTGGCGACGTGGGGTCGGGCAGCTGGAGCGGGTCTGGGAGCGGGGCAGTGTAGCGTTCCAGCGCCTGGTCGACAGTGTGGTCAAGCACGAGTCCGGTGGGCGGGTCGATGCGGTATCGCCGGTCGGTGCGCTGGGATTGATGCAATTAATGCCTGATACCGCGCGGGAAATGGCCGGCGAGCTGGGGGTGCCCTACAACCAGGCCCGGCTGCTGGAGGATGGTGACTACAACAAGCGCCTGGGCAGTGCCTACCTGAACAAGATGCTGGAGCGTTACAGCGGCAGTGAGGTGCTGGCGCTGGCGGCCTATAACGCCGGGCCGGGTCGGGTCGATCAGTGGCTGCAGCGCTTTGGTGACCCGCGTCAGCCCTCAGTCAGTGAGGCTGAGTGGGTGGAACAGATTCCGTTTGCCGAGACCCGCAATTACACCCGCAACATTTTGCGCGATATCCGCCAGAGCACCGCCCAGGAAAGCTTGCCGCCGAGTCTGCGGCCATCGCTGAGTCGGGTCGGCAACGAGTCCGCGAGTGAGACATTTAAGTCGCGGCCAGCGACGGTCGCCTTGGATGATCAAGGGCAACGCAGCACTGACGAGCTGGCGCTGCGCTCGCCCGCCTTTGCCCCCTTGATCCGGCCTGCCACCAAGGAGCCTGCCGCATGAGCCTGAGCCAGATTGCCTACACCGGTCTGCACGCGACCCAGTTGGCGCTGACCGCGACCGGTCAGAATATTGCCAACGTGCATACTCCGGGTTTCAGCCGGCTGACTTCGGTAATGAGCTCGCTGTCCGGCCAGGCCGGACTGACCGCCGGTGGCGGGGTGCAGGTCACCAGTATCCGGCGCATGACCAGTGAGTTTCAGAATCAGCAGCTGTGGCGGGCCAATACCGAAATGCACGCCCATACCAGTGCCCAGCAGTATCTTGGCGCGCTGGAAAGCCTGATGAGCGGCGATGGCTCCAGTATCAGCATCGGCCTTGATCAGTTCTTTGCCGCGCTTAGCGAGCTGACCGTCAGCCCCGAGTCGCCGGCCCTGCGTCAGCAGGCGATCAGCGAGGCTGGCAATCTGGCTCAGCGCTTCAATGGCCTGAATGGCAATATCGACGCTCAGTTGCGTGCGCTGCATGAGCAGCGTCAGAGCATGAGCGTGGAGGTCAACGGGCTGCTTGGCAATATTGCCGAACTCAACCGGCAGATCGTCGCGACCGAGTCGGTGGGGGGCGATAGCAAGGCGTTGCGCGACCACCGGGAAATTCTGGTCAAGGAACTCAGCCAGTTCGCCGGTATCCGGGTCAACGAAGTCGATGACGGTTCGCTGACCGTCTCGCTGAGCAACGGTCAGCCCTTGGTGGCCGGCAGTACCGCCGGCCGGCTTGAGGTCAATCAGCTGCCCAGCGGCGAGCAGCAACTGGCTCTGAGCTTTGCCACCTCCAGTTTTCCGCTGAGCCAGGACAGTCTGGGTGGCGCGTTGGGTGGTCTGTACAAGGTCGAATACCAATCGCTGCGCCCGACCCAGGAGGCTTTGCATGGTATGGCCAGCGAGTTGAGCCTGGCGGTCAATGCGGTGCTGGCTGGCGGTTATGACCTGCAGGGCAACCCGGGGCAGCCGCTGTTCAGTTACGACCCCACCAGCATCACCGCGATGCTGACCGTCAACCCGCTCAGTGCCTCGGAGCTGGCGCTGTCTGGCGAGCCTGGTGAGGTGGGTAACAACCAGGCGTTGCTGGCCTTGCTGGAGCTGCGTCAGGCGCCGATCACGCTCAACGGTAATCAGGTCACCCTCAATGATGCCTATGCCGGGCTGCTCGGCCAGGTGGCCAGCGACAGTCGGCAGAGCCAGGCCGACCTGCGCTCGGCGACCGCCGTGCTGGAGCAGGCCCAGGCCCAGCGTGACAGCATCAGCGCGGTCAACCTGGATGAGGAAGCGGTCAACCTGATGAGTTACATGCAGGCCTATCAGGCCAACATGAAGGTGATTACCACGGCCAACCAGCTGTTCGACGACCTGTTGGCCGCGTTCTGACAACAACGATAACTCCGGAGTGACAAGGCCGCATGAGCATGCGCATCACCAACGCCCAGATTACCGCCATGATGCAGGGCTCAATGAATGCCAATTCGGCACAGTTGGGCAAGCTGATGCAGCAGATGGCGACCGGCCAGCGGCTATTGCAGCCTTCTGATGACCCGGTAGCCAGCGTGCGCCTGCTGCGCATCCAGCGCGAGGAGGCCAGTCTGGCCCAGTACCGCAGCAACATCGGTACTTTGTCCGGCAGCCTGGCGACCCAGGAGACCAATCTCACGGCGGCCTCCGATACCATGCTCAGCCTGCGCGACCTGTTGCTGTGGGCGGCCAACGATACCAATGGCGATGACGACCTGCGGGCGATCGCCGGGGAAATGGCCAACATCGAGCAGACGCTGGTGAGCTTTCTCAATGTGCGTGACGAGGAAGGCCGCTTCCTGTTTTCCGGCACCCTCAGCAACAATCCGGCGGTGACCTTCGATCCGCTCACTGGCAGCTATCAGGCCAGCGGCAATGACAAGCATCGCCAGGCTGCGGTGGCCAACGGCGTGCTGATAGACGAAAACGTTACCGTGATGGAAATCTTCGGCACTGACCTGGATTTCCTCAATCGTCTGCATGAACTGGTCGACATGCTGCAGGACCCGCTGCTGGACGCCTCTGATCCTCTGCTCAAGCAGCAGTTGACCGACACGCTGAACGAGCTGGACCTTACTCATGTCAATCTGCTGGGCCAGGTCTCCGAACTGGGTGGGCGGCAGAATACCCTGACTCTGCTAGATGACAGCAATACTGAGGTGTCGTTGGTCAATCAAAAGATTGAGGGCGAGCTGTCGCAGCTCGATTACGCTGGCGCGAGTATTGATCTGAACCAGTACATGCTGGCCTTGCAGGCAACGCAGCAGACCTATTTGAAGCTGAATCAGCTAACCTTGTTCAGTCTGCTGTAAGAGGCTGGTACGCATGAAGATCGACAAGCAATTACCTGTAGTGACCCCGGTTGACCCGCAGGGGCGGCGTCAGACGGTGGTCAGGGAGCGCCCGCTGGAGCCTGGCCGGCAGCCGGCGGTGGTTACCGAGCAACCGGCCGCGCGAGCACGCAAGAACAGCCGCAGCTCCGGCTACGGCCTGCAACTGAATCGCCAACTCAGCGCCATGCAGTCAGCCGACAGCTATCTGGCCGATCTGACTGGCCGGCTCGACCAGTTGAAACTGTCGCTGAGCCGGCAACTGACCAGCAGCAAGGGTGAAGAGCGCCAGGTGCTGCGCCAGGCAATCGACAATCTCAACCGTCTGCTTGAGCGTCGCTCCGAGCGCTCGGCTGGTAGTCTGGACGCCAATTTGCGCCTGAGCCTGAACGAGCCGGCCCGCAGTCGTTTCAGTCTGCCCGGGCTGGAATCGCTTGAAGCCCTGCAGGCGGCCGGGCGGGAAAGTTTGATTATCAAGGCCGGGCGCCAGCAGTCCGAGCCCCGGGTGGTGGCTCTTGAGGAAGGGCTAAATGCCGAGCAGCTCCTGCGCCGCTTCAATAATGCCCTGATGCCAGTGGGTATCCGCGCCGAACTGAATGCCGAGGGTGACCTGCGCTTCAGTAGCCGTGAAGCGGACTGGAAGCGACTCCAGGGTGGGATCCAGGTTCAGGGTGAAGGCCGGCTGTTCGAGGCCGGGCAGTTTACCCAGCTGCACCCCCGCGAAGAGCGCTTGCTGAGCCTGGATGGCAATAGTCAGCTGGACAACTTTCAGTCCCAGCGGCAGATGCTCGATGAGGTGGTCCAGGCTCTGGATCGGATTGCCCTGCTGCGTGACCAGTTGGCCCAGCGACAGCAGGAAATTCGCGAGTTTCTGGCTCAGCAGAGCGATCAGGATGAACAGGAGTGGGCCCAGGAGTACGCCCGTTCGGTTTTCGGCCTGATGCACAAAGCCGCCTCCAACTACGCAGCGGTGACCCAGGCGGTGGTTGCCCAGGCTAACCTGAACCGCTTTGCCGTGGTCAGCCTGCTGTCTTGAGCGCCCGGCGCGGTACCTTCGGGGGAACCTGACGGTAGCGCCGATGGTCCATGGAATCCGGGCCCAATGGCAAACAAAGATGCCCTACGGCGCTGATATTCCTGGTGAAAGACAATGGCTGACTCTACAGATAAAAACGAATACCCTGGACACAAGGCGTCTGCCGGTACATCCTTCGAGGCTAAATTGTCGACTCGGCGCAATCAGGTCTGGCCGGAGGTATCCATGGTGTATGTACAGCGCGACGCGGAAGGCCTGCTGTTGCGTGTTGAAAGTGAACCGTTCGAAGGGATGACCGACACCCTGGCGGTCGAAAGCGAGGAGCTGGAAAGCTGGCTCAAGACCCGCGAAGAAGTACATTCCCGGCTGGCCAGCCTGAAGCAGACCGACCTTGACCTGATTCGGGTACTTGAAGATGTGGTCATAGTGCTGGTCGAACGTGGTGTGATCAGTTTTACCGACCTGCCTGAAGCGGCCCGTAACAAGCTGGATGAGCGGGCGCTGGCGCGTGCCGAGCTCGAAGGGCTTAGTAGCGAGATCAACGAGCGGCTCGGTAAACCACAAAAGCACTGAGCGTTGCTGCGCAACAAATACTTATGCCTTAGTGTTTGGAGTAATAAGCAAATCCGTATAACAAGCTTATTGTTCTAAAGGCCGGGCTTGGGTAGTCTGAATCTTCTTTAAGAAACACCCTGATCAAATTGGTAGGAGCGCCCTGCGGGCGCGATGACGGATAGTAGTCCGCTTCGCCCCCGCAGGGCGCTCCTACTAACTGAACTTTCAGCCGGAGGCTGTCATGTTGAACAAACCCCGTTGGATTACCCGTGTGGCCGGTGCCCTGGCGCTGACGGCCGGCTTGACGGCCGGTCCGGCTCAGGCTGCCGACCAGGAACTGCTGAACTCGTCCTACGACATCGCCCGCGAACTGTTTTCAGCCTATAACGAACTGTTTGCCGAGCACTGGCAGGCCGAAACCGGCAAGTCGGTCGAAATCAAGCAATCGCATGGTGGCTCCTCACGCCAGGCCCAGGCGATCATCCAGGGCCTGCGTGCCGATGTGGTGACCTACAACCAGGTGACCGATGTCGATATGCTGCATGAGCGTGGCAAGCTGATCCCGGCCAACTGGCGTGACCGACTACCCAATGCCAGCTCGCCCTACTATTCGACCATGGCGTTCCTGGTACGCCAGGGCAACCCGAAGAATATCCATAACTGGGACGATCTGGCCCGGGCTGACGTCAGCTCGGTGCTGCCCAATCCCAAGACCTCGGGTAATGGCCGTTATACCTATCTGGCGGCACTCGGCTATGCGCAAAAAGCTCACGGTGATGATCAACAGGCGATCGATAACTACCTGCGCACCTTTCTCGGCAATGTTGCGGTGTACGACACCGGTGGTCGCGGCGCCACCACCACCTTCGTCGAGCGTGGTATCGGTGACGTCCTGCTGACCTTCGAGTCGGAGGTCAACAACATCATTGCCGAGTACCCGGATGGCGGTTATCAAGTGGTGGTACCCAAGGTTAGCTTCCTGGCTGAGTTTCCGGTCGCCTGGATTGATCGTAATGTCCAGCGCAACGGCACTGAAGAACTGGCCAAGGCTTACCTGGAATACCTCTACAGCGAACCGGCCCAACGCCTGATCGCCGGGTTCAATTACCGGGTGCATGATGAAAAGGTCCAGGCCGAGTTTGCCGAGCGCTTCCCCGAGCTGGAACTGCTGCCGATCGAGGCCATAACCGGCGACTGGGAAACCGCCATGCGTGAGCATTTCGCCAACGGGGCCAAGCTTGACCAGTTGCAGCGCCGTTAAGCGGGGTCTTGCATGAGTTCAGCGCCCCGCGGCGTTTCCTCGTTGTTCTCCAGTAATCCCGGCAAGCGCGTCTTGCCGGGATTTGCCTTGAGTATGGGGATCTCGCTGCTGTTTATCAGCCTGGTTCTGCTGTTGCCGGTTACTGGTCTGATCGTCGAAAGTGCCGGCATGAGCTGGGCCGAGTACTGGGCGGTGATCAGTGACGAACGGGTCGTGGCCTCCTACCGGGTGACTCTGTGGGCGGCGCTGATCGCCTCGCTGGCCAATGGTTTGATTGGGCTGTTGCTGGCCTGGGTACTGGTGCGCTACGAGTTCCCCGGCAAGCGCCTGGTTGATGCGATCATGGATCTGCCTTTCGCCCTGCCCACCGCAGTGGCCGGTATCACCCTGGCCGCGCTGTTTGCCGAAAACGGCTGGTACGGCCAGCTGTTTGCGTTGTTCGGCATCAAAGTGGCCTTTACTCCGGTCGGTATCATTATCGCCATGTCTTTCACCAGCCTGCCGTTCGTGGTCAGAACTGTGCAGCCGGTGCTGGAGGATCTGCCGGGCGAGGACGAAGAAGCGGCGGTGAGCATGGGAGCCTCGGACTGGACGGTGTTTCGGCGCATTCTGTTTCCGGCCCTGTGGCCGGCGCTGATGACCGGTATCGCGTTGTCGTTTACCCGCAGTCTGGGCGAGTTCGGCGCGATCATCTTTATCGCCGGCAACATGCCCTACATCAGTGAGGTCACCAGTCTGATGATCTTCATCCGCTTGCAGGAGTTCGATCATGCTGCCGCCAGCGCGATTGCCTCGGTGGTGCTGCTGGCCTCGCTGCTCCTGCTGCTGGCGATCAACCTGTGGCAGGCGCGTTACCTGCGCCGCCTGCATGGACGCTGAGGGCTGCAGATGAAAAAACTCGGTGGTATGCGGGTTGGTGACCAACCCTGGGTCAAATGGAGCCTGATCGGTCTGGCCGTCAGCATGACCGTGCTGTTGCTGGTGATGCCGCTGGTGATCATTTTCGTTCAGGCCTTTTCCGGTGGCGTGCAGACCTACTGGGCCAACCTGACCGACCAATACACCTTGCGCGCCATCAGCCTGACGCTGTTCGTTGCGGCGCTGACGGTACCAATCAATCTGGTGTTCGGGGTGTTTCTGGCCTGGCTGGTGACGCGCTTCGAGTTTCCCGGGCGCAAACTGCTGATTACCCTGATCGACATTCCCTTTGCAGTATCGCCGGTAGTGGCTGGCCTGCTCTATCTGCTGTTGTACGGCAGCAATGGCTGGCTCGGTGGCTGGCTGATGGAACACGATGTGCAGTTGATGTTTGCCTGGCCGGGCATTGTCATGGTCACGGTGTTTGTCACCTGTCCGTTTGTGGCCCGTGAACTGATTCCGCTGATGCAGCAGCAGGGCCGAGAGGAAGAGGAGGCTGGGGTGGTGCTGGGCGCCAGTGGCTGGCAGCTGTTCCGCCGGGTGACGCTGCCGAACATCCAGTGGGCGCTGCTCTACGGGGTGGTGCTGACCAACGCGCGGGCGGTTGGCGAGTTCGGTGCGGTGTCGGTGGTGTCTGGCAACATCCGCGGCGAGACCAATACCTTGCCACTGCATGTCGAGCTGCTGTACCAGGATTACAATGCGGTCGGGGCTTTTACCAGTGCCTCGCTGCTGGCCGGGATCGCGCTGCTGACCCTGCTGGTCAAGAGTTTCGTCGAATGGCGCCAGGCCCGCCAGCATGAACAACAGGATCTTCGCTGATGAGTATTTCCCTCGAACGGATCAACAAGTCGTTCGGCAATTTCCAGGCGCTCAACGATATTTCGCTGGAGATCGGTGACGGCCAACTGGTGGGGCTGCTGGGACCCTCCGGTTCGGGCAAGACCACTCTGCTGCGGATCATTGCCGGGCTGGAGAGTGCCGACGGTGGCCGCATTCTGTTTCAGGGCGAGGATGTCACCGGCCAGCATGTGCGTGAGCGCCGGGTCGGCTTCGTGTTTCAGCACTATGCGCTGTTTCGCCACATGACGGTGGCCCAGAACATTGCCTTTGGTCTGGATGTACTGCCGCGCAAGCAACGTCCAGCGGCGGCCGAGATTCGCCGTCGGGTTGGCGAACTGCTGGAAATGGTACAACTGGCGCATCTGGCCGAGCGCTATCCGTCGCAGTTGTCGGGCGGGCAAAAGCAGCGCATTGCCCTGGCGCGGGCGCTGGCCATGCAGCCGCGCATTCTGCTGCTGGACGAGCCGTTCGGGGCGCTGGATGCCAAGGTGCGCAAGGATCTGCGGCGCTGGCTGCGTAATCTGCACGATGAGCTGAACTTCACCAGCGTGTTCGTCACCCACGATCAGGAGGAGGCGCTGGAGCTGTCCGATCAGGTGGTGGTGATGAGTGCCGGGCGCATCGAGCAGGTCGATCAGCCGCAAGCCCTCTACGCCAAACCGGACAGCCGTTTCGTATTCGATTTTCTGGGCCATGTGAATGTGTTCGCCGGGGCGTTGAATGGGCGCGAAGTGCGCCAGGGCGACGGCTGGGTGCGTCTGCCGGAGCCGGGTACGGCCGGGGGCGATGTGCAGCTGTATCTGCGCCCGCATGAGGTGCGCTTGCAGTTACATGCGATCGAGCATGCCCATCTGCCGCTACAGGTCGAGGCGATCAACCTGATCGGTGCCGAGGTGCGTCTGGAGCTCAGACCGTGCGGTTGGCAGGCCGATGAGCTGTGGGAGATTGGTATTACCCACGCCGAATACAATGCCTGGCAGCCACAGCGTGGCGACCGCTGTTATGCGGTGCCTGATGTAGGCCATCTGTTCGAGGGCCGGGGCGGCCAGCCGCGCACCCTGTACTGGGGCTGATCAGAGCCGGAAGCCTTCGGCGATATGCTCGGCCAGGCATTCGGTGATGGGTGAGCGGGTCTGCGGATTGCGCAGCAGCACGATGCTGGCCGAGGGCATGTCGGGTAATCCTTCCTCTTTACCAACGATCCGCATATGAGCGGGTATCAGGCTCTGCAACTGTGCGGTCAAGGCCAGGCCGGCGCCAACCACGGCCATGATCGCCGAGAGGCTGGGGCTGGTGTAGGCCACCCGGTAGTCACGGCCCATGGTATCGAGGGCGTTGCAGGCCCATTCGCGGCAGAAGCAGTCGGCGTTGAACATGGCCAGCGGCAATACATCGCTCTGGTGCAGGTCAAAGCCGGCGGCCTGGGCCCAGACGATCTGTTCCTGACGCAGCAACTGGCCAATTTCCTGGCCCGGCTGGCGGGTGACGATGGTCAGGTCCAGATCCTTGCGCTGCAGCAGCTGGTACGAGGGCTCGCAGTGCATTTCCACCTGGACCATAGGGTAGGCCTGGGCGAAGCGTGACAGCACCTCAGGCAGAAAGCGCATGACGTAGTCGTCGGGGGTGCCGACCCTGACGCTGCCGACCATGTGTGGCGCACGCAGGCTGTTGAGCACTTCGCCCTGCAATTTGAGAATTCTCCGGGCATAGCCGAGTAGCAACTGACCTTCGGCAGTCAGGCTGAGCTGGCGACCATCTTTCTGGAACAACGGGCGTTCCAGCACATCATCTTCCAGACGCTTCATCTGCATGCTGACCGCCGATTGGGTACGGTTCAGGGCTTCGGCGGCGCGGGTGAAACCGCCATGGTCGGCAATGGCGACGAAGCTGCGCAGCAGTTCGCTGTCGATAACGGGGTAGTGGGCCATGCATCAACTCCCGAGATGGTTTGTATAAAAAACATTCGTTGGATTGATGTTAAACCCGACGCGACACTGACGCCATCCTGAATAGGAGGATGGCTGATGAAAGGTAAGTGGTTATTGCCCCGTGCATGGGGAACGCTGATCAAAGAGCGTGCGGTGTTTACGGCATTGACGCTCGACGGTTCTGGACACGCTGTGAAGCCGTCCCTGGCCGCTCGACGATGCCCGTCCAGGGCATCGACGGTCCAGAACCGTCGAGCGCCAATGCCGTCAGTGGACTCCGGTGTGTTGAGTCAGCGTTCCCGGCCTGCTGACGTGGGTTGCCCGGTCCAGCTCAAACCGCAGGCCTGGTTCACGCGTCTCTGGCAACGCATTCAGCGCTGGCGCCGGGTGGCCTATGAACGGCGTTTGCTGGCGTCGATGGACCACAGCGCGCTCAAGGATGTTGGCCTGAGCCGGGCCGACGCCTTGCGTGAAAGTCAGCGGCCGTTCTGGGATGAGCGGCCGGGGGAGTAGGGGTCTCAGGCGTTCAGCAGTTCGGCGCAGGCACGCAAGATTTGCCGGGTGTCGGCGAGGTTGCGGCCCGGGGCGCCGGCGCTGTGGCCCCAGTCCGAGTGCAGCACACGTAGTTCGGCATCAGGCATGTGCCGTGCTTCCCAGGCGGCATCCTCGGCGGTGAAGTAGAGGTCGGTGCTGCACGGCATGATCAGGGTTTTGGCCCGGATGGCGCCCAGGGCGGCGGTGAAGTCGCTGTTGAACTGCGGGTTGGCGCTGATATCGCCACGGCGCCAGGTATCCAGCATGCACAGCAGGTCGTTGGCGTCCTGAGCCAGGTGATCCTGTTCCCAGTAGGTGAGCAGAGCGTCGATGCTGTCGAACCCCAATTGCCGGTACAGCGCATCACGGTAGAAGGCCTGGCTGTAGGCCCAGCCGGCGTAGACCCGGGCGAAGGCCTTGAGACCGGCGCGGGGCGGGGTGTTGTAGTCGCCCCCGTTCCAGTGCGGGTCGCAGGTCAGAGCGGCTTGTACACCATCAAGAAACACCCGGTTATGTGGCCAGCAGCGGGCAGTGGCGCAGATGCTGAGAATTCGGCTGACCCGCTCGGGATACAGGCAACCCCATTGCAGCGCCTGCATGCCCCCCATCGACCAGCCGAGCACCAGCGCTGGGGCGGCATCGGCAAAGCATGCTTCAATCAGTTGCTTCTGCGCTCGCACGTTGTCGGCCAGGCTGATGGTTGGAAAGTGCGCCCCGTGCTGGGGGGCCGGGCTGTTGCTCGGTGAACTGGACTGACCGTTGCCGAGCAGGTTGGGAATCAGGATGCAGTAGTGCTCGGGATTCAATGGGCTGTGCGCACCAATAAGGGGCAAGTTGCCCGAGTGTGTCCCACCATAGTACGTCGGCAGCACGATCAGGTTGTCGCCAGCGGCATTCAGTTCGCCCAATTGCAGGTAGCTAAGTTGGCCGTCATACAGAGTCTGGCCATTCTGCAGGGTCAGGTTGCCGAGTCGATATGTCTGCACAAGCGGCTGATTTTCTTTCATTTTCCATTTCTCCCGAAAGCGTAGTGAGAGCGGCGGTGGCTGGTCGCGAAGTGCCTGGTTAATACCTATACATGCATGCTGGCATGTATGTTGAATGAAAGATTCGTACCAGGCGCCACGGGTGCGCCGTTCAATCGTTGGAGTCATGTCATGTCCGCATCCACTGAAGCACTCAAGCAATCGTTGCAGACCAAAGGGGTGAAGTACGCGCTGGCCGGTTATGTTGATCTGCATGGTGTGATCAAGGGCAAGTTCGTGCCGCTGGATCACCTGGGGCGCATGCTCAAGGGCTCCGAGCTGTTCACCGGGGCGGCACTGGATGGGGTACCGCAGGACATTAGCGACAACGAGGTGGCGGCGATGCCGGACACCGATACCGTGACGGTCTGTCCGTGGAATCCGGAGCTGGCCTGGTTCGCCAGTGATCTGCATCTGGACGGGGCGCCGTTCGAGGCCTGTTCGCGCAATATCCTCAAGCGTCAGGTGGCTGCTGCCGCCGACATGGGGCTGATTTTCAATCTGGGGATCGAGACCGAGTTCTTCCTGTTTCGTGATACCGAAGATGGCGGCTTCGAGCCGCTCAGCGCCCGCGATACTCTGGCCAAGCCGTGCTACGACCCACGTACCCTGATGGATAACCTGCCGATTGTTGGCGAGCTGGTGGAAGCCATGAACGCCATGGGCTGGGATGTCTATTCCTTCGATCACGAGGATGCCAACGGTCAGTTCGAGACCGATTTCACCTACACCAATGCCCTGCACATGGCCGACCGGCTGGTGTTCTTCCGGCTGATGGCCAACGAGGTTGCGCGCAAGCACGGCGGCTTTGCCAGCTTCATGCCCAAGCCATCGGCCAACCGGACCGGCAGTGGTGCGCACTACAACATGTCGCTGGCCGACCGCGAGACAGGGCGTAACCTGTTCGACCCGGCCTCCGGTGAGGATCCCTATGGCTGTGGAGTGACGCAGATGGCCTATCACTTTATCGGTGGGGTGATGAAGCATGCCAAGGCCATCAGTGCAGTGATCGCACCGACGGTCAACAGCTACAAGCGACTGGTGCGCAAGGGGGCAATGTCCGGTTCGACCTGGGCGCCGGTGTTCGTCTGCTACGGCAACAACAATCGCACCAATATGTTGCGCATTCCGTCCCAGGGTGGGCGGGTTGAATGCCGGGCAGCGGACATAGCCTGCAACCCCTATCTGGGCGCGGCGCTGATTCTGGCGGCGGGCTTGGAAGGGATCCGCGAGGGCATCGATCCAGGCCAGCCACACCGCGAGAACATGTACAACTACAGCGATGCCGAGGTCCGTGAGCTGGGTATCGAGATGCTGCCGCAGACGCTGGGCGAGGCGATTGAGGCGTTTGCCGCCGACCCTCTGTCAAAAGCCGTATTCGGCCCGGCGATGTTCGACAGCTTCGTTACCTTCAAGCGCCGCGAGTGGAGCGAATACCACACCCATGTCTCGGACTGGGAACTGAACCGCTATCTGAAGTTTTTCTGATCACGGCCGCGCCAGGCAAAGCTGGCGCGGCTTTTGCTGTACCGGAGGCAACACCCAAATCCATTCAGGAGTTGAATCATGAAAAAGCCAACCCCCTTTACTCGCCGTGTGAGCCGTTTGGCCAAGGGCGCGGTGTTAGCGTTGGCCGCCTCGACACTGGCGGCCCCGGTGGTCTCGGCCCAGGAGCGCGACAGCTTCAAGCTGGCCTGGAGCATCTATGCCGGCTGGATTCCGTGGCTGTATATCGACGAGTCGGGGATCATGAAGAAATGGGCCGACAAGTACGACATTGAGGTCGAGATCGTGCAGATCAACGATTACATCGAATCGATCAACCAGTACACCGCAGGTCAGTTTGACGGGGTGGTGGCGACCAGCATGGATGCACTGTCGATCCCGGCTGCCGGTGGCGTCGATACCACTGCGCTGATCGTGGGTGACTACTCCAATGGCAACGACGGGCTGGTGATGAAGGACAGCACCAATGTTGCCGACCTCGAGGGCCAGCAGGTCAATCTGGTGGAGCTTTCGGTGTCGCACTACCTGCTGGCGCGGGCACTGGACAGTGTTGGCCTGCGTGAGCGTGATGTGACCGTAGTCAATACCGGTGATGCTGATATCGTGGCCGCGTTCAATACTTCGGGAGTGCGCAACGTGGTGACCTGGAACCCGCTGCTTGATGATGTAGCCAGCGTACCGGGCGCCAACCGGGTGTTTGATTCGAGCATGATTCCCGGGCATATCAAGGACCTGACCATTGTCAACACGGCCACGCTTGCAGCCAATCCGGCGCTGGGCAAGGCACTGACCGGCGCCTGGTTCGAGTTGATGGCGGTGCTCGGCACTGACAGTGAAGAAGGACAGAAGGCCCGTGCCTTTTTGGGCGAGGCGTCGGGCACTGATCAGGCAGGCTACGAGGCGCAACTGGCGGGGATGCAGATGTTCTGGCAGGCGGCCGATGCGCTAGCTTTTATTGCCAGCCCGGAGGCGGTCGAGGCGATGGACAGCGTGCGTGAGTTCTCCTTCGACAAGGGCCTGCTTGGCGAGGGTGCTCCCAATGCCGATTTCGTTGGTATCAGCTTCCCCAATGGCGTGACCTTGGGCGATAGCGCTAACATCAAGCTGCGTTTCGACCCCAGCTACATGCAGATGGCGGCCGACGGCGCGCTCTGATATCCATTCACCGTCACCATCGCCCGGTGGTGGCGGTTTATCCGGAACACCCATGCGTCGAACCAAGGAAGAAGCGGAAAAAACCCGCCTGAAAGTCATCGAAGCCGCGCTGACCCTGTTCAGCCGCAACGGCTACTCCAATACCACCCTGGCAATGATTGCCAAGGAAGCCGGCTACAGCCGCGGGCCGATCTACTGGCACTTCAAGAACAAGGATGATCTGTACCAAGCGGTATTGGCCTATTCGCAGGAGCCGCTGGACGCTTTGGTAGCCGAGGCGGCGGCCAGTCATCAGCAGCCGCTGCAGGCGATCGAAAGGTTCGCCAGTCGTTGGCTGGAGCTGCTGGTCGAGGATGCCTGGTTTCGTCAGTCGTTCGAGATTCTGCTGAACAAGACTGAACTGACTGAGGCGCTGGCGCCCACGCTCAAACGCGAGCGCAAGCTGACCCGGCGCATCATCGATGCGCTCAGCGCGCTGGTGGCCGAGGCCCAGCGTCAGTCATTGCTGCCTGCGGCACAGAGCCCGGAAAGTCTGGCTTTGCTGATATACACCCAACTGATGGGTGTCACCCAAAGCTGGCTGTTCGCGCCCCGGCTGTTCAGTCTGAAACAGCAGCGGCCGTTCTTTGTTGAGCGTTTGCAGGCGCTGCTGTCACTGCCTTGAGGCTGAGGCGCTTTTTTGTTTTGTCAGACTATGGCGCAATGCCTTTATCTGGTCGTATGATTGCCCCACTCGGGCCGGGAGAGGCCGAGTAACGGAACCACCGCCATGAAGGCGGTTATGACAAGTCAGATGGAGATGTCACAATAATGTTCAAGAAAACCCTGCTTTCTGCCGCCGTAATCAGCCTGGCCAGCCTGACTGGCGTTGCCCAAGCCGAACAGGTCAACGGCTACCTGTTTGCCAGTGTCGGTCAGTCCGATGCGGATGTTTCCAAGAGCGCTCTCGACAACTATTGGGGGGTTGTACCGGGCGTCAGCTCCTCCCTCGATACCAAGGACACGGCCTTCAAGATCGGTGCCGGTATTCAGCTAAACCCATACGTGGGCGTGGAGTTCCAGTACATTGACCTGGGCGAACTCAGCTACAAGGCCACTGGTGGGGTCGCGGTTGCCAGAACGACCGCTGAAACCCAGGGTCTGGGGCTTAACGCCGTAGGGACCCTGCCGCTGGATCGCCTGAGCCTGTTCGGCAAGGTTGGCTATCATCAGCTGCGTACCAAGGCCAAGGACAAGTTCACAGTATTTGGCATCACTGATAGCGAAAGCTACTCGGACAAGGAGTGGGTCTGGTCCTGGGGTGTTGGTGCCAGCCTGATGCTGACCCAAAGCTTCAGCCTGGTGGCCGAGTATGAGCGCTACCGCGATGTTGCCGATACCTACGATGTGGATTTTGTCTCTGCAGGTCTGCGTTACAACTTCTGATCGTCTGCGGTGCTCATCACAAAGGCGGTGCCTCGGCATCGCCTTTGTCGTTTCTGGCTTACAGACTTTCCAGGTGAGTAATCATTCGCTGGCGCATGTCGGCATCCGGTAGTGCGCCGAGCGCGGCGCCCATATTGTCGATCATGTGATGCGGGCGGCTGGTGGCCGGGGTGGCGCAGGTCACCGCCGGGTGGGCGAGCACGAACTTGAGGAAGAACTGAGCCCAGGAGTGGGCGTTGAACTCGCTCGCCCAGTCCGGCACTTCATGGCCGCGGACCCGATCCCACAGGCGGGTCCGGCCGAATGGTGCATAGACCAGTACGGCAATACCCTTCTCCTGGGCCAGTGGCAGGATGCGTTGCTCCATGGTCAGGTTGTCGATGGCGTAATCAATGCCGATAAAATCCAGCGGTTCGCGTTGCATTACCTGCTCCAGATACTCGTACTGTTGAGCGAAGGTGGTAGTGACGCCGATATGCCGTACCCGGCCCTGTTCGCGCACATCCTTGAGCAGTCCCAGTTGGGTTGGCACATCGCTCAGGTTGTGGACCTGAATCAGGTCGATCACCGGTTTGTCGATCCGGGCGAACGAGGCCTCCAGTTGCGCTTGCGCCGCCTGCGGGTCGGCCTGACCGCCGCTGCGTCCGGCGACATTCAGCTTGGTGGCCCAGAATAGTTTTTCGGCGATACCTTCCTGATTGGCGATACGCCCGGCGACTTCTTCCGAAGCGCCATAACCGGGTGCGGTGTCGAACACGCTGCCGCCATGCTCGTGCATGGCTAGCAATACCTCGCGCAGCGCCTGAACATCTGCGCTGCCGGCCACGCGCGAGAAGGTTGCCGAACTACCGAGTCCGACCGCTGGCAGCATCTGACCGGAAGATGGCACACGGCGGGTAATCAGTGGCAGTGCTTGGTCGCTGGCCCACAGCAGGCTGGGCTTGAGGCTCAGGGCGGCGCCGCTGAGCAGCGCCAGCTTCAGATAGTCACGACGGGAGATCATGGCGGGTTCCTCCGGGTTCTGGTGTGGAAGTCGGGGTGTCGGCCTGACGCTGTTGGGCGCGACCGAGCCATAGGCCCAGCGCGGCCCAGACCAGCGCCAACGGCACGGCGACACTGGCGACGGCCGCCAGTCCCATGCCCAGGCGCCCCAGTAAACCTTCGGTCTGGGCGCCGACCACATCGCCGGCACGGTAGATGAAGGTATCGATAAAGGCTTTGGCTTTGTACTTGTCCTCACGGCTGACCACGGTAAACAGGGTTTCCCGGGCCGGGCGCATCAGGGCGCGCTGCACCGCACGGAAGCAGGCTTCGAACACGATCAGTGCGGTCAGCGAGCCGACCACTGCCAGGCCGATGAAGCCCAGCGCTGCGGTCAGCGGTAGCAGAGCCAGAGTGATGTGCACGCCAATGCGTTTCATCAGGTGGCCAGCCACCAGTATCTGCAGAAACAGGGTTGCCAGCTGGGTGATCAGGTCGATGCGGGCGAACAGCGCGGTACGCATATCCAGGCCCTCACCTTGGGCAGCAACCATCTGCAGCCGGGTGAAATAGATGAAGGTGGCCATGATCGCCAGAATCACCACGTAGCTGGCGATTCCCAGCAGGTAGCGCGAACTTAACAGTGCGCGCAGACCTTCCCAGGCGCTGCCACCGATACGCTCGGGTTCGGCTGCCGGTGGCTGGCCGGGTGGGCGCTCTGGTTGCAGGCGGGCGATGCCCCAGGCGGCGGCCAGGGCCAGCAGCAGAAAACCGCAGGACACCAGCAACAGTTGCGCAGTGCCCAGCGGCTCAGCCAGGCGAGTAGCCAGCCAGGGCCCGAAAATCGCCCCGCTGGTGCCGCCAACCGCGATCAGGCCGAAGAACCTTTTGCTCTGTTCGAGACTGAAACGGTCGGCCATCAAGGCCCAAAACACCATGGTGGTGAACAGGTTGAAGACGCTGAACCAGACATAGAACACCTGGCCGGTAGTGATGCCGATTACCTGCGGCGAGAGTCGCAATACGGCATGGAACAGCAGCAGGCTGACAATGAAGAACAGGTAGGTCAGGGTGATGAAAGTCAGTCGGCGCAGGCGGCTGACCAGCAGGCCGAACAATGGATTGACCAACAGGGTGATCAGCGCGGTACCGATGAACAGCCAGCGCACTGCATCAATCCCGCCCTGCATGCCCAACGCCTCACGCGCCGGGCGCAGGACCATCAGCGCGGTCAGCACGCAGAAGAAGAAGGCCACCGCAAGACTGACCGGCAGCAGCTCTTTACGGCGCAGATTGAACAGGCGTTGCAATGCCTCGCTCATTGGGCCTCCCAGGCAGCAATCCTTTTCAGGTTAGTCATGCTGGGGTGCCATTGCCTTGAGAGGTATGTGGAAATGTGTCGCCGCTTTGGGTCACCACAGCGTTCCCCTTGGTGTCATGGCAAGGAGTGCAGCGATGCGGCCATCCAGAGGGCGTATGGATCACCACGGCGCTTTGCGCCTCGTGATGACGGGAGGGAGAGTGATGGGGTGGTGAGGGGGGGGAGTCGAGGGCGGCGGGGCCACCCTCGGGGTCATGGCGAGGAGCGTAGCGACGTGGCCATCCAGAAGTATTGCTGGATTACCACGAAGCCAGGCTCCTGCGCCGGCGGTTTAGCGTACTGGTTCGACAATCGGGAAGTTGCTGGCTGGCTCCTCGACCATCTGAAGCAGGGCGAAGAAGGCTTGGGGTTCGCCTTCAATCCTGATTTGTCCGCCCTTGACTGCCTCGGGGAAGGTGGTGCGGCGTAGCAGGATCTGGTCCAGGGTTTCGCGGGTCATGCTGACGCTGGCGTGCGGTTGCTCGGCCTGGCTACCGGCGCGGTAGGTCAGGGTGGCGTTCTGCAGGTTGAGCCGGTAGTGCTCGTCCAGGTCGGTCAGCGACCAGTTGATCACCAGATGCTTGCCGTCGGCCTTCTCCGGGTTCAGGCGCACCGCCAGCAGGTCGAAGAACATGCCGGCTTCCAGTGCCTGCAGCATATCCGGATCCAGACCGCCGCGCCGAGCCTCGCCGACACCGTTGCGCAGCTCCTGCGCGCCCATCAGATATGCACCACGCCAGGTGCCGGCCTCAGCCTGATAACCCAGTTGTTCCAGCGCATCGGCCCCTAGTTCGCGAGCGGCACGGTTGTCCGGGTCGGCAAATACGGCCTGGCTCATGACCCAGGCGACCCAGCGGTACTCGCCATTGGCGAAGTCTTTGCGCGCCTGCTCGAGCACCTTGTTGGCTCCGCCCATGTACTCGATGGTCTTGGCGGCGTTCTGGCGTGGCGGCAGCGGGTCGAGGTTGGCCGGGTTGGCGTCGTACCAGCCCATGTAGCGTTGGTAAACACCCCGGGCGTTGTGCTTGAGGGTGCCGTAGTAACCGCGGGCATACCACTCCTGATCGAGGCTGGCCGGCAGCTTGATATTTTCGGCGATGTCACCGGGCAACTGGCCTTTGTTCATCATCCGCACGGTCTGGTCATGAATGAACTTGTACAGGTCGCGCTGCACCGCGAGGAAGTGCTGAGCCCGCTCGCGTTCCCAGATCGGCCAGTGGTGCTGGGCAATCAAGATGTCGGCACGCTCGCCGAAGCGCTCCAGTGCCTTGTCGATGTAGTGCGACCAGGCGCTGGCGTCACGGATCGCGGCACCGCGGATGGTGTAGATGTTGTGCAGGTGCTGGCTGGTGATTTCGGCGGTGTTGAGCACCTTGAACTGCGGAAAGTACATCATCATTTCCGCCTCGGCTTCAGTGCCGTGGGCCATCTGGAATTCGATTTCTATGCCGTCGATGGTCAGGGTCGCATCATCGGGCACGGTATTGGTTGGTGCGATCAGCGACAGTGGGCCGCTGGCCAGCGCCTTGCCCAGACCGGTATCGACGTGCCCGCGCTCGCCAGCCGGCAGCCCGGCGCCGAACTGATAGGTGGCGCGCCGGGCCATGGCATTGCCGGCAATTACGTTTTCCGAAACGGCATGCGCCATAAAGCCATAAGGGGCGTACACCTTGACCTTGCCGGCGCGAACGTCGGCTTCGTCGATCACGCCCTTGACGCCACCAAAGTGGTCGGCGTGGTTGTGAGTGTAGAGCACGGCCACTACCGGTTTTTGCGGCCGGTGCTGGTAGTACAGCTCAAGACCGGCCTTGGCGGTGGCTGGGGTCAGCAGCGGATCGATGATGATCAGCCCGGTCTCGCCCTCGATAATGGTCATGTTGGCCAGGTCCATGCCGCGAATCTGGTACATGCCTTCAACCACTTCGAACAGACCATGAATGGCATTCAACCGGGCCTGGCGCCAGAGGCTGGGATTGACCGTGGCGGGGGCCTGCTCCTTGTCGAGGAAGGCATAAGCGGCCATGTTCCAGGCAGTGTGACCGCTGTCATCGACCACCAGACCATCTGGTAGCGCGGCAATGAAGCCCCGCCGGGCGTCGTCGAAGGCCCGGGTGTCGGCAAACGGCAGTTGCTCAAGCGCGGCACTGTTGGCGGCGGCGGTGGTCGGTTCGGCTGGTTTCGGCGTGGCCAGGCTGGCACCGCTCAGGGCCAGCCCGAGCAGACCCAGACCCAGTTGGCGGGGCAGGGAGTTGGACATTGTTGTTCTCCGTTGAGGGGGTATCAGATCTACTATAGGTGTATAGCTGAATAGGTCTAATGCATTCATGTTGCTGATTTGATGCGTTTTAGGTATTTCGCAAGGATATCTGTCTTTAAACTGACTTGAATGCGCGTTAGGCTGGCGAATCTTGAGAGATGACGGGGTATTTTTACTCGAAGCGTGGCGACCTTTACTCTATAATCGCGCGCTTTCTCGAAAAACCGGGGGTACCCGGAGCCTGGAACCGCAGGAGGTAACACCGAATTGATCCAGACGCCCTACTACCTGATCGACAAGAGCAAGCTCAAGCGCAACATGGACATCATCCAGTACGTGCGCGAGCAGTCCGGAGCCAAGGCCCTGCTGGCCCTCAAGTGCTTCGCCACCTGGTCGGTATTCGACCTGATGAGCCAGTACATGGACGGCACCACCTCTTCCTCGCTCAACGAGGTCAAGCTGGGCAAGCTCAAATTCGGTGGTGAAACCCACGCCTACAGCGTCGCCTACGCCGATCACGAGATCGAAGAAGTGCTGGCGCATTCGGACAAGATCATCTTCAACTCGATCGGTCAGCTCGAACGCTTCGAGCAGGCTTCGGCCAACCACGTGCGCGGCCTGCGTCTGAACCCCGGTGTCTCCAGTTCCGAATTCATCATCGCCGACCCGTCGCGGCCGTTCAGCCGCCTGGGCGAGTGGGATGCTGACAAGGTGCTGAAGGTCATCGACAAGATCTCCGGCTTCATGATCCACAACAACTGTGAGAACAGTGATTTCGCTCTGTTCGACCAGATGTTGAATCGGATCGAAGAGCGTTTCGGCGCGCTGCTGGAACAGGTCGAGTGGGTTAGTCTGGGCGGCGGCATCCACTTCACCGGTGAGGGTTACCCGGTCGATGCCTTCTGTGCCCGCCTCAAGGCGTTTTCCCAGCGCTACGGCGTGCAGGTCTATCTGGAGCCCGGCGAGGCCGCCATTACCCAGAGCACCTCACTGGAAGTCACGGTGCTCGACACCCTGTTCAACGGCAAGCAACTGGCGATCGTCGACAGCTCGATCGAAGCGCACATGCTTGACCTGCTGATCTATCGTCAACCGGCGAAGATGGAGCCCTGCGATGGTCCGTACCCGTACATGGTGTGCGGCAAGTCGTGCCTGGCCGGTGACATCTTCGGTGAGTTCAATTTTGATCGTGAACTGAAGGTCGGCGACCGGCTGTCGTTTATCGACGCCGCTGGCTACACCATGGTCAAGAAGAACTGGTTCAACGGCGTGCAAATGCCGGCGATCGCGGTGCGCCAACTGGATGGCAGCATCGAACTGGTCAGGGAATTCGGTTTCGAAGACTTTGTCAGCAGCCTCTCCTGAGGCTATCCCACTACTCGCTCCCAGCCCGTCCAAGGAGGCGTTTCGAGGAAGAGAAATGAAGAAAAACGTTCTGATTATTGGTGCCGGTGGTGTGGCCCAGGTGGTCGCACACAAGTGCGCCCAGCACAACGATGTGCTGGGCAATATCCATATCGCTTCGCGCACGCTGGATAAATGCCAGCAGATCGTCGACAGCGTTAGGGAAAAGGGCAGCCTCAAGGTTGCCGGTGAATTGCAAGCCCATGCTCTGGATGCGCTCGATGTCGAGGCCACCAAGGCGTTGATTGACAAGACACAGTCGCAACTGGTGATCAATGTCGGATCGGCTTTCATCAATATGTCGGTACTTCAGGCCTGCATCGAAACCGGTGCCGCCTACCTCGATACCGCCATTCACGAAGAGCCGGACAAGATCTGTGAAAACCCGCCGTGGTACGCCAACTACGAATGGAAGCGCAAGGCGATCTGCGAAGAGAAGGGCATCACCGCGATTCTCGGCGTCGGCTTCGACCCGGGTGTGGTCAACGCCTATGCTGCGCTGGCGGTCAACGAGTATTTCGACACTGTCGACGAAATCGACATCATCGACATCAATGCTGGCAGCCATGGCAAGTACTTCGCCACCAACTTCGACCCGGAAATCAACTTCCGCGAGTTTACCGGGCGGGTCTGGTCCTGGCAGAACAGCCAGTGGACTCAGAACAGCATGTTCGAGATCAAGCGTACCGACGACCTGCCGGTGGTTGGTTCGCAGACCAGCTACATGACCGGGCATGACGAACTGCACTCGCTGTCGCAGAATCTGAATGTGCCCAACATCCGCTTCTGGATGGGCTTTGGCGAGCACTACATCAACGTCTTCACCGTGCTGAAGAACCTCGGGCTGTTGTCCGAACAGCCGGTCAAGACCGCCGAAGGCCTGGAAGTGGTGCCGCTCAAGGTGGTCAAGGCCGTGTTGCCTGATCCGTCCTCGCTGGCGCCGAACTACAGCGGCAAGACCTGCATCGGTGACGTGGTCAAGGGCAAGAAGGACGGGGTAGACAAGGAAGTGTTCATCTACAACGTCGCTGACCATGCCGAGGCCTATCAGGAAGTTGGTAGCCAGGGCATTTCCTACACTGCCGGCGTGCCGCCGGTCGCCGCGGCGATCCTGATCGCCAACGGCAGCTGGGATGTGCAGAAGATGGTCAACGTTGAAGAACTCGATCCCAAGCCGTTTATCAACCTGCTCAATGAGATGGGTCTGCCGACCCGAATCAAGGATGAGCAGGGCGACCGGGCTCTGAGTTTCTGAGGCGCTACTTCATCAGCCACTCAAGCGCTTTGACTTGAGTGGCTGATGCCCCCTGCTAGCGTCCCCAGGGCGCCGGCAAGATCTCCAGCAAGGTGCCGTCGGCATCCTTGGCGTAGGCCACCTGTTCACCATCGCGCGTGTCGTCGGGGTTCGGGTTCTGCACCACACGCTCTCCCGCCTGTTCGATTCCGTTGATCAGTCCATCTGGCGACATGCTGCGCCATTCCAGCTTGACCGGGTTGTCGGTGTAGTTGCGCGGGACTGCGTTGGTCCAGTGCATCAGTACCAATGCCGAGCCGCCCTGACCCTGCAGGATGTATTCGTCGTACTGGCCGGGAATCGGCAGGAACAGCACCTGACGCAAACCCAGAGTGTCGACGTAGAAGTCGCGGGCCGCCTGCAGATCACTGACCCCGATGCCAAAGGCACCGAAGTAACTTTGTACGGCTGTCGGGCTGCCGACGAACTCGATCAGGTTGTTGTCCGGGTCGCGGCCAAAGCCAACCACCACATTCAGCCCCGGCTGGAAGCTTGGCGGCACTGTTACCAGACCGCCGGCGGCGATCAGATCCAGTGCCGTCTGCTCAGGATCAGCGACATAGAACACCAGCTTGCCGGGGTTGCGCCGCATGTTGCGCGGCTCGCCATCGGTGAACTGCATCAGTACCAGCTGCGAGCCCCGCGCGTCGGCTGACTCCAGTACTACTTCGTCGCGGTCGGTGCGGCTGCGACGGGTGACTTCACGCATGCCCAGGCCTTCAGTGTAAAAGCGCAGGGCGGCGTCTAGGTCGTCGGTGCCGATGCCGGCGCCGCCCAGATAACCACGGATGCCCTGGCGCAGTTCAAGCAGGTTGCCGTCGGCATCGCTGCTGTAGCCCACCAGTTGGCCCTCCAGCCCGGGTTCGGCGCTGGGCGCGGGGGTGCGTTCGATGGCCATGCCGCTGCGCTCCAGTGCGCCAGCCAGAGCCTGCGGGTCGGATGAGGCAAATTCCAGCTTGATCGGGTTGTCGCTGTAGTTGCGCACGCTGTCGTTGGTCCAGTGCATCAGCACCAGGGCCGAACCGCCTGGCACCGGAGACTGTAGAATGTACTCATCGTACTGCCCGGGAATTTCCAGAAACAGACTCTGCTCCAGGCCCAGTACCTCGGTGTAGAAATCCCGCGCCGCTTCCAGATCACTGACGCCAAGGCCAAAGGCGCCAAAATAGGAGTGATTGGCGCTGTCGTCACCGACAATTTCGATCAGGTTGTTGTCCTGATCCCGGCCGAAGCCGACCAGTACACCGCCAAAGGCGGCTTGCGGCATTGGCGGCAGGGTAATGCGCCCGCCAGCCGCGTTGAACTGTGCCGCGAAGGCGTTGGGGTCGCGGGCGTAGAACACCAGCTTGCCCGGATTTTGCTGGACGTTGCGGCCAATGCCGTCGGTAAAGCTCATCAGAGCTACCAGCGAGCCACGGCCATCGGCCGACTCAAGGATGACCTCGTGGCGGTTGTCGCGTTGCAGGCGCTTGAGTTCGCGCATGCCCAGACCCTGGGTATAGAGTTCGACCGCGGCGTCCAGATCGCTGACGCCGATGCCGATGGTGCTCAGATAGTTGACCGAGGGTATCGGGTCATTGTCCGGTGGTGGGCTGAGGCTGGGGGCGCTATTGCTGCTGCCACCCCCGTTCAGGCAGGCGCTGAGCAACAGCACTGCGGGCAGCAGGAAGGTCAGGTGTTTGCCGGTATGACGCATGGTGATGTCCTGTTATTTTTATGAATGAACGTTCGTTCATGTGTCTGAGGGTAAGGCAGCACCGGCGTTTTGTCGAGAATGTTCTGCACTAAGGGGGCAGGCGACGTAGTCGGCGGGCTTGGGGTATCATCGTTCGGTTGCCAACTCGGCATGCAGCATAAGGCAAGCAGTGATGAATTCCCCGCAGTTGATTGTCCCCCTGTCCCAGCGCCTGGCTGGGGTAGCCGATATCGAGTGTGTGACCCCCGACCTGAACGGTATCCCGCGGGGCAAGGTAATGACCGTTGAGGGCTTTCTGGCCGGACGTCGGCTGCAACTGGCGCGGGGCGTGCTGCTGCAGGCGGTAATGGGCGGCTATCCAGAACCGGAGTTCTACGGTCACGACGATGGTGATCTGGTATTGCGGGCCCTGCCCGAACAGGTGCATGTGTTGCCCTGGGCCGAGGTGCCGCGCGCGCTGGCGGTCTGTGAGGCGGTGGAGCTGGATGGCCAGCCCTCAGGGCTGTCGACCCGGGCGTTGCTGGCGCGAGTGCTCGAGCGCTATGCCGAGCGCGGCTGGCAACCGGTGGTGGCCACTGAGCTGGAGTTCTTTCTGTTCGAGCCTCAGGCCGATGAGTACCAGCCATTCCGGGCCCCGGTTGGTCTGGATGGTCGGCGTGAGCCGGGTATTTCGGCCTTCAGCGTCAGCTCGGCCAACGGTCTGCGACCGTTCTTCGAGGAGCTCAAGGCCGGCATGGCCGCGCTTGGCATCCCGCGCGATACCTTTATGAACGAGATGGGTATCAGCCAGTTCGAGATCAATTTCGTCCATGGCGATGCGCTGCTGCTGGCCGATCAGACCTTTCTGTTCAAGCATCTGCTGCATGAGGTAGCGCTCAAGCACGGCCTGATTGCCGTCTGCATGGCCAAGCCGTTGCCGCGTGTGCCGGGCTGTTCGATGCATGTGCATCAGAGTGTGGTCGACCAGAACGGCGGCAATATCTTTACCGATCCTGCCAACGCTGGTCCGACCGCCCGGTTTGAGCATTACCTGGGCGGGTTACAGGCCTGCCTAGGTGAGCTGACTCTGCTGATGGCGCCGCACATCAACTCCTATCAGCGGTTCTGCAACACCTATGCGTCACCCAACAACCTGTGCTGGTCGAGTGACAACCGCATGGCCGGGCTGCGGATTCCGGCCAGTGAGCCGGCGGCGCGGCGGGTTGAGAATCGCCTGCCGGGCGGTGACGCCAACCCCTATCTGGCGATTGCCGTGAGCCTGGCCGCGGGCCTGCACGGGATTGAGCAGCAGCTTACGCCCAGTGCGGCGGTGCAGGGGGTGTTTCAGGCCCCGGATGCGCTGACCCTGCCCGATACCCTGCCTGAGGCCATGCACCGGCTTGAGCGCAGCCAACTGGCGCGGCAGTTGTTCGGTGACGAGTTTATCGACGGTTACCTGGCCACCAAACGTCTGGAGCTGGCCAGCTTCATGGACGAAATCACACCCTGGGAGCGGCGCTATCTGGGTAGCCAGGTATAGCGCCGCTGCGCTTGTTCAGGGCAGGCGCTGTACCAGTTCGACCCGTCGGTTGCGCTGGCGGCCGGCCTCATCCAGATTGCCGGCGGCCGGCGCATAGGGGCCGACGCCCGCACTCTGCAGCCGGTTGGCGGCCACTGCGTAGTCCCCACTCAAAGCCTTGACCACCGCTTCGGCCCGGGCTGAAGACAAGCGCAGGTTGTGCTGTTCGCTGCCAGTGTCATCGGTATGCCCGACCACATACAGGCGTAGCGCTGGATGCTGGCCCAGCAACTCGGCAATGGCTTCCAGCGTAGGCGCCGATTCGGGCTTGATGGCGGCACTGTCGGTATCGAAGTGGATGCCGTAGATCAGCGCCTTGCCGGCTTCCTGCAGGTCGCGGTACAGCCCTTCGGCGTTCACCTGAATCAGGTCATCGGCGCGCCCGCGTCCTTCGATCACTACCTGCTGGACCGCCGCCCGGTCAGCATACCCGCCAATGTAAAGGGCTACGTGAACCGGGCCCTGGCTGCCGTCGCGCTGATAGACCGCGTAGTAGGGGGCGGAGTGGTAGTTGTAGACATTGCCCTCCAGCGATAGCCGGTCACCCAGTGCCTTGCGCTCGCGCTGATTGCCGCAGGCGTCACGCTGGCATTGCCAGAGCAGCTCGAAGCCGCCGCTCTCCAGTGCGGCCTGATAGTTGTCCCAGAGTTTCAGGGTCGAGACATTGCGCACTTCGTAGAAGTGTCGGGTCAGGTCACCGACCAGTGCCAGCGGTTCGGCGGCACTGCCGGGCGAGGCCGGGAGGATGAACTGCTCATAGTCGCGGCGTTCGCGATTGCGCACGCGGGCTCCGGGGTAACGTGACAATAGTGGGTGGTCTTCGGCCCGCTGCTCGGCACTGATCTCGGGCAGGGCGCTGTCGTCGGCCTGGTTGAGATAGTCGCTATCCAGGCTGATTAGGTCGGTATCGCGCGCGACGGTTTCGACAATCACCTGTTGCACGCTCACGCGGTCGTTATGGCCGCCGATGAACAGGGCCAGGTGAATATTGTCCTGGCGCGTGAGCAGATAATAGGGGTTGCGGTAGGCGTTGTAGACATTGCCGGTGACCGCCAGCGGATCAGCCATGCGTTTGACGTCACGTCCCGGACCACAGGCCTCGCGCTCACACTGGAACAGGATTTCGAAGCCGGCCCGCTGTAGCGCTGCCTGATAGTTTTCCCAGACCTTGAGGGTGGAGACGTTGCCGATTTCGTAGGTATGCCGGCTGAGGTTGCCGACCAGCGCCAGTGGCTCGGCCTCGGGCGCGTCGGCCGCGGCCTGAGGCAGGGCGAAGCGCTCATAGGCGATGGACTCGTGGCTCTTGAGCTGGGCGCCCGGGTAGCGACTGAGCAGTGGGTGGTCAGCGGCGCTGGCGCCGGTGGCGGCCAGGCTGGCGATCAGGGCGAGTGTCAGGTAACGGGGCAGCATGCGATATCCTTGCGTAACAGTGAATTCCCTTGCAGGCTCCAAGGATAAACCGAATCGGCCAGATTGGCAGCAACAGACGAGTCACTGCGACCTGACCTGTCGCAGGCAGCCTGATACTATCGCCGACAACAACCGCATTCGACCAGGATCCGCCATGCAGGACGCCGACCGCCTTTCACCCGGCCTGATGATCATCCACGGCAACCGCCTGGAAAGCCTGCGCCAGTTGATGGTCGACTGGCTGCGTGCGCACCCGCTGGCACCGCTGGAAAATGAAGTGGTGCTGGTGCAGAGCAATGGCATTGCCCAGTGGCTGCAGATGGCGCTGGCGGCCGATCCTGAACAGGGCGGCTGTGGGATTGCCGCGGCGCTGGAGGTGCAGTTGCCGGCGCAGTTTCTGTGGCAGGCCTACCGCGGAGTACTGGGCCGTGAGGCGGTGCCGGAAAGCTCGCCGCTGGACAAGCAGCCACTGACCTGGCGGCTGATGCGCCTGCTTCCAGCCCTGCTCGAACAGCCGGATTTTGCTCCGCTGCGCCAGTTTCTCGCCGATGATCAGGACAGCCGCAAGTGCTACCAACTGGCGCAGCGCCTGGCTGACCTGTTCGATCAGTATCAGGTGTACCGCGCCGACTGGCTGAATGACTGGGCTGGCGGCCAGGATCGGATAGCGCTGGCGCGCGAGGGCTACCGTCAACTGAGTGCCCAGGAGCGCTGGCAGCCGGCTCTGTGGCGGGCGGTGCTGGCTGACGTCGGGGTCGAGCGGCTGCGCGACAGCCGCGCCGGTATTCATCCGCGTTTTATCGAGCAGTTGCTGGCCGCCGCTGAGCGTCCGAGTGCGCTGCCGCGCCGGGTGATCGTGTTCGGTATTTCCTCGCTGCCGGCCCAGACCCTGGAAGCGCTGGCCGCCATCGGGCGTTTCAGTCAGGTCCTGCTGGCGGTACTCAACCCCTGCCAGCATTACTGGGGCGATATCGTGGCTGACCAGGATCTGCTGCGCCATCAGTACCAGCGCCAGCAGCGCCGTCCGGGCACTCCCGTGCAATTGGACGACGCCAGTCTGCACCAGCATGCCCACCCGCTGCTGGCGGCCTGGGGCAAACAGGGGCGCGACTACATCAACCTGCTCGATCAACACGACGAGCGTGGCAGTTACGAGACCCGTTTTGCCGCCATCAACGGCGGGCGGGTCGACCTGTTCGAGCCGCCGTCCGGCGAGCGCCTGCTGCAGCAGTTGCAGCAGGATATTCTCGACTTGCGCCCGTTGGCGGAAACCCGCAGCTACTGGCCGGCGGTGGATAGCCAGGCAGATGACTCGATCCGTTTTCATGTCGCCCACAGCGCCCAGCGCGAGGTGGAAATCCTGCATGACCAGTTGCTCGATGCCTTTGGCCGCGATCCGAGCCTGAAGCCGCGCGACGTCATCGTCATGCTGCCGGATGTCGATGCCTATGCGCCGCACATTCAGGCGGTGTTCGGTCAATATGGCATGGATGATCCCAGACACATTCCCTTTACCCTGGCCGATCAGGGCCAGCGTGGCCGCGAGCCACTGCTGATTGCCCTGGAACACCTGCTGGGCCTGCCCGACAGCCGCTTGCCGGTCAGCGAGGTGCTCGACCTGCTGGATGTCGCCGCGCTACGCCAGCGCTTTGCGCTGAGCGAGGCTGACCTGCCGACCCTGCGACGCTGGATCGAGGGTGCCGGAATTCGCTGGGGGCTGGATCGCCAGCGTCGTGAAGCACTGGGCATGCCGGCCGGCCTGGAGGCCAACAGCTGGCGCTTTGGCCTGCGCCGCATGTTGCTTGGCTATGCCGTGGGCGACAGCCAGGCCTGGGCCGGTATCGAACCCTATGACGAGGTCGGCGGGCTGGATGCCGCCCTGGTCGGGCCGCTCGACCAGTTGTTGCAATGCCTGAACCGGCATGAACAGGCGCTGCGCACACCTGCCACGCCTGCACTCTGGGGCGCGCGGCTGCGGGACTTGCTGGAGGATTTCTTCAGTCCGGCCAGCGACCGGGACCAGTTACTGCTGGCGCAGTTGCATGAAGGGCTGGCGCACTGGCTGGAGTTGTGTGACGGCGTGGCCCTGGAGCAGCCGTTGCCGCTCAACGTGGTTGCCGAGGCCTGGTTGCAGACGCTCGGTCAGAGCGCACTGGGCCAGCGCTTTCTCGCCGGCGCGGTGAATGTCTGCACCCTGATGCCGATGCGCGCCATCCCGTTTCGCCGGGTTTGCCTGCTGGGCATGAACGATGGCGACTACCCGCGCGCCCAGCCACCGCTGGACTTTGACCTGATGGGCAACGATTACCGCCCAGGTGATCGTTCACGCCGTGAGGATGACCGCTACCTGCTGCTCGAGGCGCTGCTCTCGGCGCGAGATGCCCTGCACGTCAGTTGGGTCGGGCGCAGTATCCGTGACAACAGCGAGCGACCGCCGTCGGTGCTGATCGGCCAGTTGCGTGACCATCTGGCCAGCGGCTGGTCCGCCTGCGATGGTGGTGATCTGCTGGCGCAACTGACCACCGAACACCCGTTGCAGCCGTTCAGCCGCCGCTATTTCGATGGCAGTGACCCGGCGCTGTTCAGCTATGCACGTGACTGGTGCCGGCTGCATGACCAGGTCGCCTTGCCGGACGCCGAAGCGGCGCTAGCGCCACTGATACCGCAGGCACCGATCGGTCTGGCCGACCTGCAGCGCCTGTTGCGTCAGCCGGTTGAGCACTTCTTTGCCGAACGGCTCAAGGTCTGGTTCCGTGACGATGAGCTGGGTACTGCCGATGACGAACCCTTCGGGCTCAATGCGCTGGAACAGCACCAGCTCAGTCAGTGGCTGCTGGAACAGGCCTTGGCCAGTGGCCCGCAAGCCGACTGGCAGGCCCTGCTGCAGCAGGGCTCAGCGCGTCTTGCCGAGCGCGGCCAGTTGCCCCTGGCCGGCTTTGCCGAACTGGCCCGGCAGCAACTGGTCGAGCCGTTGGGCGAGCAGTTGCAACGCTATCGCCAGCAGCTTGAGTTGTGGGACCAGCTCCAGGAACAGCCGTTGGCACTGCAGGTCGAGGTGCCGGGTCTGGTACTGCAGGACTGGCTCAGCGGGGTGCGCCGTTCATCCGAACTGGAAGGCCTGCTGGTCCTGCAACTGGAAACCGGGCGGCTGCTCGATGGCAAGGGCAAGCGTCCGAGTCTGCGCTGGCGGCGCTTGCTCAACGCGCTGTGTCTGCATGTGGTGGCCAACGCCAGCGGCCAGCCATTGACCACCTGCCTGATTGGTGTAGATGCCAGCGTGCAGATGCTGGCGCTGGAGCCGCAGCGGGCCCGGGAGATTGTCAGCGACTGGCTCAGCGCCTGGCTTGAGGGCCTGCGTCAGCCGCTGCCGGTGGCGCCGGTCAGCGCGTTTGCCTGGCTGACCGAACGTGACGAGCACAAGGCGCTGGACAAGGCGCGCGAGGCTTACGAGGGCTCGGGGTTCAGTCAGGGCGAGGTACAGCGCAGCGTGGCGCTGCAACGCAGTTATGTGGATTTTGCCAGCCTGTTGCAAACCGGTGCCTTCGAGCGCTGGGCCCAGGCGCTGTATCAGCCGTTGGCGCTGGCGCAGCAGGATGGCTGGCTGGAGTTCAGCAGTACCGGGGAGGCTGACGAATGAGTACTGAGCAGTTGCCGCTGGCGCTACGCTGCCCGCTGCGTGGCAGTCGCCTGATCGAGGCCAGTGCCGGCACCGGCAAGACCTTCACCATTTCGGCGCTGTATCTGCGTCTGGTGCTGGGGTTGGGCAACGCGGCCGATTTTCCCCGCGAGCTGTTGCCTTACCAGATTCTGGTGGTGACCTTCACCGATGCAGCAACCCAGGAGCTGCGTGACCGCATCCGTGCGCGTCTGGTTGAGGCCGCCCAGGCGTTTCGTGACGAGCTGGCTGAGCCCGACCCGATTATCACCAGTCTGCGCGCTCAGACCCCGGCAGCGCAGTGGCCCAGCTGCGCCCGCAAGCTCGAGATCGCGGCCCAGTGGATGGATCAGGCGGCAGTCTCGACCATCCACAGCTGGTGTCAGCGCATGCTGCGTGAGCATGCCTTCGACAGTGGCAGCCTGTTCGAGCAGAGTCTGGAAACCGATCAGCGCGAGCTGCTGGCCGAGGTGGCCCGGGACTACTGGCGACTGCACTGTTACCCGTTGCAGGCTCAGGCCCTGGCCTGGGTGGCGCAGCACTGGCAGCATCCGGATCAACTGTTGCAGGCGCTGCGGCCGCTGCTCGGCGAGCCGGTCACAGCAAGCGCCGAGCCCGGCTTGCAGGGCCTGATCGACCAGGCCCTGACTGAGCAGGCCCGGCAACTGGCGGAACTCAAGGCGCCCTGGCTGGTCTGGGCTGACGAGCTGGAGCTGTTGCTCGAGCAGGGGGTGGCGCAGAAACTGGTCGATGGACGCAAGCTCCAGCGGCGCTACTACGCACCTTGGTTCGAGCAGTTGCGGCAGTGGGCAGGCGATCCGCAGCAGGTGGCACTGGCCCTGCCGGAGGCAGCCTGGAACCGGCTCAGTGAAGAGGGGTTGGACGAGGCCTGGAAACAGGGCGCGCCACCGACTCATCCGGCGCTGCGGCAATTGCCGCAGTTGCGTCAGGCGCTGGCACAACTGCCCGGCCCCCAGCAACCGGCCCTGCGGCATGCCGCAGGCTGGGTCGCCGAGCGTTTCGAGGCGGAAAAGCGCCGTCGCGCGCAGATGGGTTTTGATGACATGCTGACCCGCCTGGACGCTGCCCTGAAGGGGCCCAACGGTCCGCGCCTGGCCGAAGTGATTCGCCAGCAGTTCCCGGTTGCCCTGATCGACGAGTTTCAGGATACCGATCCGTTGCAGTACCGGATCTTCGACGCCATCTACCGGGTTGCCGAAAATGATCAGGACAGCGCCCTGCTGCTGATCGGCGATCCGAAACAGGCGATCTACGCCTTTCGCGGTGCCGATATCTTCACCTATCTGCAGGCCCGTAGCGCCACTGCGGGCCGGCATGAAAACCTCGACACCAACTACCGCTCCAGCCAGGCCATGGTGGCGGCGGTCAACCGGGTGTTCGGGCAGGCTGAAACCAACAACCCGCGCGGGGCTTTCCTATTCCGCGCCACCGGGCACAATCCGCTGCCGTTTTTGCCGGTCCAGGCTCAGGGCCGGAGTGAGCAATGGACCCTGGAGGGGCACCCGGCAGCGGCGTTGACGGCCTGGTATCTGCCTAGTGAAACACCACTTAGCGGTGAAGCTTACCGCGAAGCAATGGCTGAGCGTTGTGCCAGTGCCATGGTCGAGCTGCTGCAGACTGGCCAGCGCGGCGCTGCCGGCTTCTGGCGTGACGAGGTGCTGGTACCGGTCAAACCGGCGGACATGGCGGTGCTGGTGCGTACCGGTCGCGAGGCCCAGTACATCCGTCAGGCGCTGGCCGAGCGCGGGGTACGCAGCGTCTATCTGTCGGACAAGGACTCGGTGCTCGACAGTCTTGAAGCCCGTGACCTGCTGCGCTGGTTACGCGCTTGCAGCGAGCCGGGCAACGATCGCTTGCTGCGCGCCGCGCTGGCCAGCCCGACCCTGAATCTGAGCTGGGCCGAGCTGGAGCGGCTGAACCAGGATGAGCGTTACTGGGAGCAGCGCGTCGATCAGTTCCGTGATTACCGGCGGCTGTGGCTGCGCCAGGGCGTGCTGCCGATGTTGCATCGGCTGCTGCACGACTTCGGCTTGCCGGCCCGACTGCTGCAACTGGGCGATGGCGAGCGCCGGCTGACCAACCTGCTGCACCTGGCCGAACTGCTACAACGCGCCGCCCGTGAGCTGGATGGTGAACAGGCGTTGATCCGTCATCTGGCCGAGCAGATCCAGCAGCCCGGTGCCAGCGCCGCCGACGAGCAGGTGCTGCGATTGGAAAGCGATGCCGAGCTGGTCAAGGTGGTGACCATCCACAAGTCCAAGGGTCTGGAATATCCGCTGGTGTTCCTGCCGTTCATTGCCGACTGCCGCCCGGTCGATGGCCGTCAGCCGCTGCGGGTGCACGATGGCGAGCGTAGCCAACTGGTACTTGAGCCGGATGACGAGACCCTGCGCCGGGCCGACGATGAGCGCCTGGGTGAGGATCTGCGTCTGCTGTATGTGGCCCTGACCCGAGCCCGGCACGCCTGCTGGCTGGGGCTGGCCGACCTGAAAAAGGGTCAGGGCAAGACCTCGACTCTGCACCGCAGCGCAGTTGCCTGGCTGCTCGCAGGTGGTCAGCCATTGCCGGAGTCGGCGGCGCTGCCGCGTTGGCTGGCCGCGTGGGAGCAGCCCGGTGAGATCGAGGTGCTGCCGGCACCTGAGCCGCAAGCCCAGGTGTACCAGCCGCCGCTGCCGACGCAGACTGAACTGCGCGAGCGTCAGCCCGTGCACCGGCGCTTTCAGAACTGGTGGATCGGCTCCTACAGCGCCCTGGTCAGCGGTAGCGAGGCGCCTGATAGTGCGTTGTCCGAGCATCTGGGCGATGACGAGCGCAGCAACCGCTTTGTGCCGCTGCGCCAGGGTGAGACGCCTACCATTCACCGCTTCCCGCGTGGCCCGCAGCCGGGAACTTTTATTCATGGGCTGCTGGAGCTGGCCGGGCGTGAGGGTTTTGCCCGCCTGGCCGAGCCCGCGCGCGGCCTTGAACTGTTGGCGGCGCGTTGTCAGCGCCGTGGCTGGGGCGAGTGGAGTACTTGTCTGAGCGACTGGTTGGGGCAACTGCTGTGCCATCCCGGTCTGCTGCCGGATCAGCCACTGGCGCTGGCGGATCTGCTGCCGGGAGCCTACCAGAGCGAACTGGAGTTCATGTTCAGCGCCGAGCGGGTCGATGCCCGGCAGATCGATGCCCTGGTCTGCGCCGGGACCCTGGATGCCCAGCCCCGTCCGCAACTGGCCGCCGAGCGCCTGAATGGCCTGTTCAAGGGCTTTATCGATCTGGTGTTCGAACATCAGGGCCGCTACTGGGTACTCGACTACAAGTCCAACTGGCTCGGCCAGGGGCCGGCCGACTACACCCCGGCAGCGATGCAGCGCAGCATTCTTGAACACCGCTACGACCTGCAGTACGTGTTCTATCTGCTGGCCCTGCATCGGCAATTGCGGGCCCGACTGCCGGATTACGACTATGACCGCCATATCGGCGGTGCCATTTACTGGTTTGTGCGCGGGGTCGAGGCGGATAGCGGCGGGCTCTGGCACGCCAAGCCGCCGCGTACCCTGATTGAAGCTCTGGACCGGCTGTTTGCCGGCCAGGCGCTGGAGGTTGTCGATGGTTGAGCGCCAATCCGAACAGGCTGACCTGTTTGCCATCCCGCCGGCCCCGGCGCCGCTGCATGACAGCCAGGCGCTGTTGGCGCTGCTCGATCGCTGGCAGAGCAATGGCTGGTTGCGGGCGCTGGACCGGGCGCTGGTCGGGCTGTTGCTGGAACAGCAGCCTGAAGCGGACCCCAGGGTGCTGCTGGCCGCCGCCCTGGTCAGTCACCAGCTCGGCCATGGGCATGTCTGCCTGGATCTGGCCGCGACCCTGAGCGAGCCGGACTTCGCCCTGTCGTTGCCACCCGATGGTGAGACCGGCAGCGATGCTCTGCTGCCCTCGCAAGTGCTCGGTGGGTTGAGTGTTGCCGACTGGCGTGCGGCGCTGGCCGCCAGTGCGCTGGTCGACAGCCGGCAACCGGCCGAGGGCAACCGGCCGCTGGTGCTGGTTGGCGAGCGGTTGTACCTGCGTCGTTACTGGCATTACGAGCGCCAGGTGGTCGACAGTCTGGGCCGCCGGCTGGGCCAGCCGCTGCCCCAGGCGGCTGACCTGCCGGCGCGTCTGCAACAGCTGTTTGCCACCAGCCAGCAACGCCCGGACTGGCAATTGCTGGCCTGCGCGCTGGCTGCGCGTGGGCGTTTCAGCATCATTACCGGCGGCCCCGGCACCGGCAAGACCACTACCGTGGTGCGCCTGCTCGGTCTGCTCCAGACTCCGGCGGTGGCGGCCGGCCAGCCGCTGCGCATTCGCCTGGCCGCGCCGACCGGCAAGGCCGCCGCGCGCCTGACCGAGTCGATTGGCCAGCAGGTTGGTGCGCTGGCACTGGATGAGGCGGTCAAGGCGGCGATCCCGACCGAGGTCAGCACCCTGCACCGGCTGCTCGGCAGTCTGCCGGACAGCCGTCACTTCCGCCATCATGCCGGCAACCCGCTGGCGCTGGATGTGCTGGTGGTCGATGAAGCGTCGATGATCGATCTGGAAATGATGGCCTGCCTGCTCGCCGCCTTGCCCGAGCAGGCACGGCTGATTCTGCTGGGCGACAAGGACCAACTGGCTTCGGTCGAGGCCGGCGCGGTACTGGGCGATCTGTGTCGGCGCGCCGACGGCGGCTGGTACAGCGCTGAGACCCGGGCCTGGCTGGAACAGGTCAGTGGCCAGTCGCTGGCCGAGACCGGATTGCACGAAGGGCAGGCCGACACCCATGCACTGGAGCAGCAGACCGCGATGCTGCGTCACTCGCACCGTTTTGGTCGTGACAGCGGGATTGGCGAGCTGGCCCGGGCGGTCAATCGCTGTGACGCTGAACAGGCCCGGCAACTGCTGAGCCGCGGCGGCTTCAGTGATATCCGCAGCCGGCCGTTGAGAGGCCCGGGTGATCCGGCCTTTGCTGCGTTGGTGCTGGGCGAGGGCGGCCTGCCCGGCTATGCCGGCTACCTTGAGCAACTGAGCCAGGGGCGCCCGGGAGCGCAGGCCGGCGGTGGTGATCCGGCCTGGGAACAGTGGGCCAGATCGGTGCTGCAGGCCTTTGATCGGTTCCAGCTGCTGTGCGCGGTGCGCAAGGGCGACTGGGGCGATGAGGCGGTCAATCAGCGGGTCGCCAGCCTGCTGTACCGGCGCGGCTTGCTGGCCGGCGAGCATGGCTGGTACGAAGGCCGGCCGGTACTGGTGACCCGCAATGACTACAGTTTGGGGCTGATGAATGGCGATATCGGCATTGCCCTGCGCATCCGCGAGCCGGCGCTCAATCCTGCTGAGCCCGAGCGTGAGGCGCTGCGGGTGGCGTTTCCGCGCAACGATGGCAGTGGCGGCATTCGCTTTGTCCTGCCCAGTCGTTTGCCCGAGGTCGACAGCGTGTTCGCCATGACCGTTCACAAGTCCCAGGGCTCGGAGTTTGCCCATGCCGCACTGCTGCTGCCGCCGGCGCGTAACCCGGTGCTGACCAAAGAGCTGGTATATACCGCAATCACCCGCGCCAGTGCCCAGTTCAGCCTGCTGGAAAGCCGCGAGGGTGTGTTCGAGGAGACGGTGCGCACCCGGGTACGACGGATCAGCGGACTGGCGCTGGAGCCGGCGGGTCAGAGCTGAGCGGCGTAGTAGTAGGCCAGCGCCGCCAGGGTAAAGCCGTCGCTCAGTTCACCGGCGAGCAGGCGTTGGCGTAACGTCTCAAGCGGTAGCAGGATCACACCGGTTACTTCGCTGTCATGCTCACCGACCCGGTCGCTGGTGCTCAGGCGGGCCAGATACAGTTCGACGCTGGAGGTCAGAATGGCGCTGTTGGGCTGGTAGTGGCCAAGTCGGGTCAGTTGCTCGGGGCGGGCCTGGTAGCCGGTTTCCTCGCGCAGCTCGCGGCAAGCGCAGGCCAGGCTGGTTTCGCCCGGCTCGCCATAGCCGCGCGGGATCTCCAGAGCCTCCCGGCGGCCCTGGGCCGGGCGCCGGGTTTGCACCAGCACTGCCTCGCGCTCATCGACAATGGCCAGCACGGCGGCACCGTTGCACGCGCCATCCTCGACTATCCAGTGGAATCCGTCTTCGCGCACTACCCGGAACCAGGGGTTTTCGTATTGGGTGCTCATTTGATCTCCAGGCCCATGAACTGGCGCAGACGCGGGTACATGCCGAACCAGTTGCGTCGGGTCAGGTAACCTTCGCCGACATCGGTCATCTTGTCCTCCAGGTAGTTCAGCGCTTCATCGGTCAGGAATCGGGCGACTTCGCCGGCGCCCAGGCTGGAAATGAAATTGAACACCTTGAGGGGGTATTGAATCAGCTCGATCTCGCGGCGCAGTGCCTTGAAGGCGATACCCGAGTCGAGCACGGCTTCCGGCACACCCTGCAGAAAGCGGATGTTGTCCTGCAAAAAGCCCTCGTTGGGGACGGCGAACAGCGCGTTGTAGGCCGGGTCGATGACCTCGGCGCGAAACCGGGCGAAGGCGTCTTGGCCGCGGCTATGAAAAAACGCCTGGGCGTGGCTGTACCAGTCCGAACGTGAAATGCACTGCTGGCCGCGCAGCATGAACAGCGTGCGTTCGCCATCGGATTCGAAGACCTGGCCGACCGCGTCAGGGCTGTCGAGCCGACGGAAAATCTCATCGCGCAGGCTTTCACGCGCCAGCACCAGAGTTTCCAGCTTGGGTTTGACCTCGCCCAAGGCCTGCTGCAAGCGCTGCAAGCGTTGTAGCAGCTCGCTCTGTTGTTGGCTGTTGAGCTGGCCCTTGCTTGGCGCGCCGGGCAGGCTGGAGATAATGAAATTGTCCGGCAGCGCCTGGTAGTAGTCGAGCAGGCTGGTGTACTGGCTGAGGTTGAAACCGCGGATCACCAGTTTGCCGCTGCCTTCTTCGTTGAGGTACTTGATCACGTTCTGCTGGCTCAGGGCCTGAACCACTTCGGCATTGTCGATCAGCGCGTTGGGTGACAGCACCACTCCATCGGCAAAAGTCAGGCCGGTGAGAAAACGCTTGCGCCACTCGGGGCCGGACAGCCCGCGTACCGAGTCGCAGTTGGAAAGCAGCAGTTTTTCCTTGAACAGCATGATTGAGCCCGTGTGCGGAGATTGTTCGCATGGTAGGCGGAGCGGCGTGATTGTGCGAGAGGGGGCTTGAAAATCATGGCTTTTGCCCTAGATCAATACTGAGTGTCGCGATAATCCCGAGAATGTCATTGCTGTCGTTTTGGTTATCAGCCACAGGAGGAGTCGTCATGAACAAGACGCTGTTTCCGCGTGACCTGTTTGCCGAATTCGATCGCCTGCAGCGCAGTATGCAGGAGGCCTTCGAGCGGTCACCGGCCATTCGCGGTGTGGGACGCGGCGGTTTTCCCGCCATCAATACCGGGGTTACCCCGCAGTCTGTAGAAATCTTTGCCTTTGTGCCTGGCCTGGCGCCAGAGACGTTGGAGCTGCACTTGGAGAAGGGAGTTCTGACCCTCTCCGGCGAGCGACCCAGCGTGCATGATCCAGCCGACACATCACGTAACAGCCATCTTGATGAGCGCTTCAGCGGACGTTTCCGGCGAGTCATCAGCCTGCCTGACGATATCGATCCGGAGCGGGTTAGTGCCCGCTGCCGCGATGGTGTGCTGCATGTCAGCATCCAGCGTCGGGCGGCAGTTCAGCCCCGGCGCATCAGCATTCAGTAAGGAGGTGTGTGATGAACTCAGCAAACGATAAGGCGCTGCAAGGGGTAGAAACTGCGCGCTTGCCGGCCATCAGCCCGGCGGTTGATGTGCTTGAGGACAGCGAGGGCATTACCTTGCTGGCCGATATGCCCGGCGTTACGCGAGAACAACTGCAAATCGATATTGAAGGCGACACCCTGACACTGGCTGGCGAAATCAGTCTGCAAACCCCTGAGGCCATGGAGGCCAGCCATGTTGAATGGCAGGTGCCGCGTTACCGGCGGGTTTTCACCCTGTCGCGTGAACTTGATCGCGACGCCATCAGTGCCCGGCTGGAACAGGGGGTCTTGCATCTGCGCATTCCCAAACTGGCCCAGGCCCAGCCACGCCGCATTGTCATCGAACCGGTCTGAGGAGGTACTCCATGGACATGCGATATATCAAAGACAGTGCTTCGGCACTGTGGGATTCGGTGGCTGAGGGCTGGCGCCACCTGACTCGATCGGCCGGCAGCGCCCTGACCACGTTTCGCCCCGGTGACAAGAGCGATATGCCCAGTGCCGGCTCCGTCGATGACGAGCATTACCTGCCGACCCAGAGCTGGTCGATGCTGGGTGGCGATCTGTTCGAGGACGATCAGCGTTTGGTGGTGCGTCTGGAAGTGCCGGGTATGCACAAGGATGACCTGGTGATCGAGGTACTGGGTGATAGCCTGGTGGTCAAGGGCGAAAAGCGTTTCGAACAGGAGTCCAGTGAGGGGCGCTGGCGGGTCATGCAGTGCGCCTATGGGAGTTTCCGTCGGGTTGTGCCGTTGCCGGCCGAGGTGGAAGCGGATTCCGCCAAGGCCAGTTATCGCGATGGCGTGCTGAGAATCGAGTTGCCAAAACGGCATCCCGGCGCAGCTCGGGGCCGGCACATCAAGGTTGAGTGAGCGCCAGGGCTTTCGTGTTCTGAACCAGGTTCTGGAACAGCTGCGAGGGTGACTTGCAAGGAGTGGTCCGGGTCTTCACGAGCCCGGATCGCTCCAGTCAGGCCTCAGGCTGCCACTTGCTGTCAAGCTGACATTGATAGGCTATACTCTCGCCCCAAGAATGGGCGCCATGTTTGCGCCGTAATAAGAACAACGATCAGATCCGTCACGTGTGCGGTATTCACGTACAAGGGCTGGCAGGGATGATCCGTGGGTCAGGGAGTGATGAGGTATGGCGGGCAAGGCATTTCACGGCAGTTCCCTCAAGTACTACTGGTTGCTCGGCCTCTGTGGTCCGGCGATGGCCCAGGCCACCGAGATGGCCGATGCCCTGGCCGACATCGAACAGCGCATGGCCTACTGGTCACCGCAGCTGTATCAGGAAATCAAACTCGGTAATCAGCGCAATATCGCCACCCTCGGGCTGATGCTGCCGCTGACTCAGAATCCCGACCATCTTCTGTTTGCCGACTTGCGCGGACGCGCCGATGATCGTTCCTCTCAGGAATATAACCTCGGTTTGGGGTTCCGCTGGGAGGCTGATGATGAGCTGCTGTTCGGCCTGTATGGCTATTACGATCATCTGCACAGCCGTGAGGGCAACCGTTTTCGTCAGGCCACGTTGGGGCTTGAAGTGCAGAGCGCGCTCTACAGTGCTCGCGTCAATCGTTACGTTCCCGTAGGCCGGCGTTCGGCATCCGTTGGTGGCCAGTTCACCGATACCGAGGTGCGTGATGCCGAGTTGCAGGTCATCGACTCGCAACTGACCTTCGTCGCCGATGGCGTGATCCAGAATACCTTTCAGCGCGAAGAGCGCTCGCTCGGCGGCCATGATCTGGAGCTGGGTTTTCACATACCCGGCATTGCCCATGATGTGGCCGTCTATGCCGGCTATTACAAGTTTGATGCCAGTGGCGCTCGCGCTGTCGAGGGGCCGCGTCTGCGCGCCCAATGGCAGGCACCGCTGGATGGCCTGAAGGCCGGCGCCAGCCTCAGTCTGGGTGCTGAGTGGCAGAATGATGGAGTGCGCGGCACCAACAGTTACGTCAGTGTGGGCTTGAACATTCCGCTCGGTGGCGGTAGCCGCAGTGCGCAGCGCAGTGGCAGCGACTGGCAGCGTGATCGCATGCTTGCCCAACCGGTGCGCGATGTTGACGTGGTGGCGATCGACAGCACGCGCAAAGTGGGCTCGGTAACCTTACCGGCGGTCAACGAGCTGGCGGTCTACGAAGATGGTCAGGCCATCGGCCGAGTGGTTTATGCCCAGGCCGGTGCCAGCGGTGACGGTACGACGGCCAATCCGGCTGGGTTGACCCAGGCGCTGAACAATCTGGTCGAGGATGACGGGCTGTTGGTGCTGAGTGCCGGCGGCGGAGCCTTCGCTGAGGGTGGCAACCTGTCGGCCAACAGCCTGCGGGTCTTGTCCGGCGGAGCGGGTATCACTGTGCGTGGTTCGACCACCTCAGGCCTGACCGGTGTCTTCAGTGCGCCTGAGGGGCGTGCCCAGCTGGATGCCGGGCTTACGGTCAGCGGTAATGACGCGCGCATTTCCGGAGTCGACCTCAATGGCGGGTTGATCGCCAATGGCGTCAGTGATCTGAGCCTGACGCAAGGCCGTGTGGGTGATCTGCAGCTCAATGCGGTCGGCGGTCGTGTGCAACTGGCGCAGATGCAGGTCTCGGGACTGCAAATCGACGGTGGCGATGCCGATGTGCACTTCGCTTCCGGCAGCCTGGAGCGCAGCCAGGCGGGCAATCTGCTGGATGTGCGCAACATGACCGGCGGTTCGTTGCAGGTCGATGCGCCTGTGCGCGCTACTGGTGCGTCTGGTGGTGTTTTTCTGGATGCCAGCCCGAATACCGCAGTGCATCTGGCTGGTGGGGTGGATATCGCCATCGATGCCGGCGATGCCTTCGTGGCGCGTCAGCTCGGCAGCCTGTCGCTGAGCGGCAGCAACAGCCTGGCCAGCGATGGGGGTAGCGCACTGCGATTGGAATCGCTGAGTGTGGGCAGTGCTGGTTTGGCGCTCGATAGCCTGACCTCGCGCGCTGCCGCCGGATATGGTGTGCAGCTTGAAGACGTTGCCGGTGAACTGAGTTTTGCAGAGGTTCTGATCGAGCAGGCCGGCAGTGACGGGATACGCATCAGCGGCGGCAATGGATCGTTGCAGATGGGCGCGGTGCAGATTCGTGACAGCGCCAATGTCGGCCTGAACCTGGAAGACAGCAGCACCGATATCGTGATTCAGCGTCTGGATATCGAAGGGGGCGTGACGGCCATCGACCTGACCTCCGCGACCGGGCAGATTGAGATCGTTGACGGTGGTGATATCACTGGCTTCAGCAGCGTTGGTGTGCAGTTCAGCAATACCGACGATACAGCGCGCAGCGCCAACGCGCAGTTCCGCTTTGGAGGTGGCAGCATCGTCGCCGGTCCGGGTGGCTTCGTGCTCGACGGCATCGGCCTGGACCCGCTCTCGGGCCTGTACGATTTCACCGGTGTCGACCTGCAGGGCGATTTCCGTTTCAGCCCCAATGCTGGCGTGATCGGTGATCTGTACTTCGTGGCTGCCAGCGCCACCGGCAATGGCAGCGGCAGTGATACGGCCAATCTGGCCAGCATCGCCGACGCCCAGACACGCGCCGACAGTGGCCTGGCGACCACTTTCGTATTCGTTAACGACGGCAGCGTTATCGATGTCTCCGGGTTGGCTGGTGGAACCTTCCAGTTGTCGGCTGGGCAGGCCATTACCGGTTTCGGCAATGGCAACAGCCTGGGGCTGGATGTGCCGCTGAATATCATTGGCAATATCGCCGGGGCGCAACTGCTGGATCCGACCGGAAACGGCGCAGCCCAATTGACCAGCAACAGCGGCAGTGTGATCAGCACCGCCGGCAACAGCCTGATCAGCCACGTCGAATTGGTCGGCAACGGCAACAGCGCGGTCTACGCCGATGGCCACAGCGGCCTGAGCCTGCTCGGCACGCAGATCAGTGGTGTCTATGATCAGGCGCTGGCGCTGGTCGGCATGAGCGGTAGTGTCAATCTGCTGAACAACCACATCATCGGTACCGGCCAACTACTGCGCATTGACGGTGGTGACGCCGAGGTAAACATCAGTGTCGGCTCTGGACTGTTGCAGGGCCAGGGACTAAGCATTCGCGATACTCTGGGTGGCAGCATCAGCATCCAGGGGGCGCAGTTGGCGACCCAAGGTGAGGCGGCAGTAACGCTCGACAACAATGCCGCCAACATCAGCCTGAGTCAGTTGCAGATCAATCGCCAGGCTGGCGATACCGCCTTCTTGATCGATACCTTCAGCGGCGACAGCACTGGCCGTATCAGTCTGTCCGGCAGCCTGGACAGCAACAGCGGCACAGCCTTTGATATTGGTCGTGGCGCGCGTGACATTCTGGCCAGTGGCATTGCCATCAATGCCACTGGTGGAACGGCGCCGTTGGTACGCATCGACCAGCAAAGCGGTGGCAGCATCGCGCTGGGCAATCTGCTCAGCAGCGGCTCCAGCGCGGCCAACGTGATCATCAGCACTAACCAGAGCGGCGGCAGCCTGAGCTTCGCTGATTTACAGATCAGCGGCTATAACAGCCCCGGTGGGCAGGCCATCAGTCTGCAGGGTAGTGGTGCTGGCAGCGTATCCTTTGACAGCCTGTCGCTGACGGTCAGCGCGGGTAACGGTCTGCGCGCCGAAGGTGTCAGTCTGAGTGCTGGCCAGCCGGTGCACCTCGACCAGCAGCAGGGTGTGGCGCTCAACCTGCAAAACGTCAGCGTCGGTGGCCTGCAGATTCAGCTGGAGGCCGGCAACCTGCTTGGCAACTCGGTATTGGTCAATGGTCTGCAGGGTGATCTGCGCTTTGCTGGTGTGACCCGTATCAGTGGGGCTGGTGGAGATGCCATCGTGCTGGACGGGATCAACGGCGCCCTGAGCTTTGACCAATTGGCGCTCAGTGGTATCGCTGGCGCGGGTCTGACGATGGGCTCGCTGGCAGCCAACAATGGGCAGGTGACGATCGAGGACGGTAGCATCGATGATGCCGCCCAGGCGATTGTGGCGATCAATACCGAAATACTGATCAACGCCCTGCGAGTGGGCGGCAATGACCCGATCAACAACGACGCCATCGTGCTGATCAATAACGATGCCATCACCCGTCGCTATCGCCTCAATCAGCTTGAGGTGGATGCCGGCGGTCACGGCTTGAGCGTCGACAATCAGGGTAGCGGCGATCTGTGGCTGGAGCTCAATGACAGCCGCATCGGTGCCGATGGCAGTGCTGTGCGGGTAGACGGCAGTGCAGGCAGTGGCGAACTGTTTGTCACCGCCTTGCAGGGCAACCAGATTGTGCGTGCCGGTAGCGGTGCGATGTTGTTTGAGAGCGTGATCTTTGATGCCGATCCGCTGGCTGCCGGCTACCAGTCGGTGCCCGGTGGTGATATCGCAATCGGTAATCCACTTGATCTGGGCGCCATCGAGGGCGATGGCCTGTGGCTGAATAATGTACTCGGTAATCTTGCGCTGTCGGCGCTGGATATTGCCAACAGCAACGGCACCGGTTTGTACATCCGCGATGCTGAAGGCAAGGGCGGTAACTTCGCCTTCGCCAACAGCAGCGGCAGTATCGATACTCTGGGTGGCAGCGCCATCGACATCGACCCGGTCACCATGGACTCGCAGTTTGCCAGCGTGCGTTCTACCGATGCGGCTGGCAGCGGCATTCTGATCGATACCATCTCAGGGTCGATAGTCATTGGCGCTACCCAGGTGATCAATGCTGGTGGCGACGGCATTGTGGTGATCAATTCCGACGGCGACTTCAGCTTTGGCCAGACCCTGATCGAACAGACCGGACAGGACGGTATTCGCCTGGACGGTGCCAGTGGTGAGCTCAACTTTGGTGACATCAGTCTGCTCGATATCGGCGCTACAGGCGTCAACTTCGAAGGCTTTACCGGTCATTTCAACGCCAGCCGACTGGATGTCGATGGCGCACGTACCGCCATCGACCTGACCCGGGCCGCCGGCATCATCCAGATCGCTCAAGGCGGCGTGCTGGAAAACTTCAGCGAAACCGGTATCCAGTTCAGTCGCAGCGATGATCTGGCCGACAGTGCCGACGCGCTGTTCATCTTCGGGGGGGGCAGCATCACAGCCAGTGGCGCTGCCGTGGTACTCGACGGTATTGGGCTGGACAGCACGCGGGGTACCTACGATCTGACGGGCGTGGCGCTGAACGGTAATTTCCGCTTCAGCCCGTCTGCTGGGCAAGTGGGGGATCTGTATTTTGTTGCCGCCAATGCCAGTGGGGCTGGCGATGGCAGCAGCGTCAGCAATCTGGCTTCGGTCAGCGCCGCACAAGCGCGTGCCGACACCGGGTTGGCTACCACCTTCGTATTCGTCAACGACGGTAATGCGGTCGATTTCAGCGCATTGGCTGGCGGCAGCTTCACCCTGGCCGACGGTCAGGTGGTCAGCAGCTTCGGTAATGGCAACAGCTTCGGCCTGGAAGTTCCGATCAATATCATTGGTGCGCCAGCCGGGCTGTCGATCTCAGACCCGACCGGCAATGGTGCGGCGGTACTGACCAGTAGCACCGGTCACATCATTAGCGTCGGCAATGGCAACCAGATTCGCCACGTTGCCTTCTCCGGTGGCAGCAGCGCCATCTTTGGCGATGGTTTCAGCGACCTGAGCGTCAGCAACAGCGTATTTGGCAGCAGCAGTGACTTCACCTTCGACCTGCGCAATGCCAGTGGCACGCTGAGCTTCAGTCACAATGATGTAAATACGGGCAGTGGGCTGCTCAACCTCGACGGCGGTAACGCCAATCTGCTGCTCAGTGCGGGTACAGGCAGTATCAGTGCCGGCTATCTGGAGATACTGAATACCAGTGCCGGCAGCGTGCAGGTAACCGGGGCTGCGCTGAACAGCAGCGGCCACAGCGCTGTCGTGCTGGGGGGTAATGCCGCCAGCGTCACCTTGACTGATCTGCTCGTCAGTCGTGCAGCCGGGGACATCGGCTTTGATATTGACCGCAACGCGGCCAGCAGCGGCGCTATCCTGATTAACGGCACCAGCAGTCTGGACAGCAACAGCGGAACGGCCTTTGTGATTGGCGCCGGTGCCCGCAATATTTCGGCGCTGGACCTGGCCATCACCAGTCTTGATTCGGTCGACAGGTTGGTGGATATCACTGGCATGAGCGGTGGCACCATCAGTCTCGGTGACATGACCAGCACAGACAGCACCGGCGAGCATGTCATTCGTGTCAGCGGCAGTGCGGGTACATTGAATCTGGGTGACGTGTCCATTGCAGGTTTCAATCGTGCAGGCGGTACGGCTGTTTCGTTGAGCGGGATTGATCAGTTCAACGCTGAACTGCTGGATATTGATACAACACTAGGTGCCGGCCTGGTCGCGTCAGGTCTTACCCTGGGCATTGCAGGATCCAATCAGATCCATACGCAGGGCGGTATTGCTCTGCATCTGACCAATGTCGATATTGCCGCAGCAGGCGTCATCCTGGACTCGGTTCAGGCCGTCAACACCGGCGGCGTGAATCAGGGTATCCGCCTGACCAATCTCAGTGGTGGCGAACTGCGCTTTGACGCGGTGGAACTGCTTAATGTCGGTGGTCGTGCCATCAATGTGGAAGGCCACAGCAACGATCTGGTGTTCAACAATCTGAACATTCAAGGCACCCAGCGCAACCTCACCTTGGGCCAGTCGGCAGGTGATGTCACCATCAGCAATGCCACTTTTGGCACAGTGACCTCGTCCAGCGGTTTTGGCATGCGTGTTGAGGGCCAGCAGGCAGGCAGCACCCTGACCCTGAACAACGTCAATCTCACCAGCAACGCGGCCGATGCGGTGAGCTTCTTCAACAATGCGGGCACCATCAACGCCACCGGCGGTACCTGGACCCACACGGGCACGGCCAGTGTAGTGGGCCTCACCAGCGGAGCAGGCACTTACAACATAGGTGCCAATCTGGTTCACACCGCTGATGCCGTTACCCTGGGTGCGGTGGAGATCAACGACACGTCGGGTGACATTCTGTTCAGTGGCAATATCACCAACACGGGCGGTGGGCGTCTGCTGCGTATCGGTCAACTGGCGGCCACGACCGCTGGCAACATCAGTTTTACCGGCAACTTGAGCGACACCGGCGGCCGGGGCAATGTGATAAGCAACCTCAACGCCGGGGCTACGGTGACCCTGGATGGTCTGAGCGTGGCCAACAACAGCAATGCCGCCCTGACGCTGACCAATATCGCCGGCACCCTCAACCTGAGCGGCACCACCAGTTTTACCAACGCTGGCACCCACGGGCTGCTGGGCAACAACATTGGCGGTACGCTCACCATCGACGGCCTGGTAGTGAATGGCGCCACCAACTACGGGGTGCGGCTGGGCAACAACGCGCCCAGCAACGGCAGCATCAACATCAACGGCGGCAGCATCGACGGTACCGGTAGCGGCGGCATTCTGGCGACCAACAGCAACCTGACCCTGGGTAGTATGACGCTGGGTGGCAGTGGAGCTTTGGCCGGCACCGGCATCGAGCTGATCAACAATGATGCGACCCATCGCCATGTGGGTATCAGCAACACCAGCGTCAGCGCCCTGGGTGGCGGCATCGCTGTGACCAAGTCCGGTGCCGGTGATCTGCGTGTAGTGCTGGATGGCAATACGGTCAATACCGGCAGCGGCACGGGTATCGCTGTTAATGGGGTGGCGGGTGCCGGTGAACTGTTCATTACCAGCTTCAATGGCAATACCGTCAACACCGCTGGCAACGGCGGCATGCTGATCAATAATGCGATCTTTGATGCTGATCCGGATACGCTCGGCTACCAGCAGGTGGCCGGCGGCAATACCCGCATTGGCAATCTGCTCGACAGCACCGAGATCAGCGGTCATGGCCTGTGGCTCAATGATGTGTTGGGCGATATCGCCTTTGGCACCCTGGAGATCAGCAACGATGGCGGCACCGGTCTGTTTATCCGCGATGCGGACGGCAAGGCCGGTACCTTCAACTTTGGCAACACCGGTGGCAGCATCGTTACCACCAACGGCGCCGCGATCGATATTGATCCGGTGGTCATGGACTCCACCTTTACCAGCGTCAGCTCCAGCAATGCCAGTGGTGCAGGCATCCTGATCGATACCATTTCCGGGAGTATCAGTATTGATCAAACCAGCGTCATCAATGCCGGCACAGACGGTATTGCGATTATCGACTCGGACGGTGATTTCAGCTTCGGCGAGACCTTGATTGAAGACGCCGGCAATGACGGTGTGCGCCTGGCCGGCAGCTCTGGTGTCATTGTGTTTGGCGCCATGACGCTCAACGATATCACCCGTACCGGCGTTAACTTCAGCGATTTCAGTGGTGATTTCACGGCCCAGAGCCTGGATCTGGACGGTGCCGTCACGGCCATTGATCTGACCAATGCCGGTGGCGTGATTGTCTTTACTGACGGCGGCCTGCTGCAGAACTTCAGCGGCACCGGTGTGCAGTTCAGCAGCACCGATGATACAGCTGACAGCGCCGATGCCGATTTCACCTTTGGTGGCGGCAGCATCAATGCCGGTGCAGGGGCCTTCTTTATCGACGGTATCGGTCTGGACGAGACCCAGGGCAGCTATGACTTTACCGGCGTGAGCTTCAGCGGTAACGCGCGCTTGCCGCCCAGTGGCAGCGGTCAGATAGGGGATCTGTATTTTGTCAGCAATACCGGCACCGGTGATGGCAGCTCTACCGGCAGTGCAGCCGGACTGGCCGCCGCCCAGGCACGGGCTGACAGCGGTTTGCTGACCACCTTTGTGTTTATCAACGATGGCAGCCCGATTGATTTCAGCAGCCTGACTGATGGCAGCTTCAAGCTGAGTGCCGGGCAGGCCGTCAGCAGCTTTGGCAACGGCAATGAGTTTGGTTTGCTGATACCTGCCAATTTGCTGGGTGATTTTGGTGATGTCAGTATCAGCGACCCTACCGGTAATGGCGCCGCAGTGCTGACCAGTACCACAGGCAATGTGCTGACTCTGAGCGACAACAATTACATCAGTAACCTCAGTCTGTCCGGCGGTCTGAACAGCCTGTACGGTGATGGCTTCAACGGGCTGACCGTGGAAAATACCAGCTTTGCCGCCGCCGCCAACTTCCTGTTCAATCTCAACAATGCCGCGGGCACCCTCCTGATTCGCGATAATGTGATCAACAATGTCACGGGGCAGTTGCTCAGCCTCAACGGCGGTAATGCCAACCTGACCCTGCAGGCCGGCAGCGGCAGCCTGTCGGGGTACGGTATTGATCTGCGTAACACCACAGGTGGCAGCCTGGCGATCAATGGGGCCAGTCTGAATGCCAACGGCGCTGCAGCACTGACCCTTAACGGCAATGTCGCTCCGGTGACTCTGACCGACGTCAGCCTGGCTGGGACCACCGCGCACTACCTGTTTGATATCGACCGCACCACAGCCAGTAGCGGTGCCATCAATCTGGGTAACAGCACGCTGGGCAGCTTCTCCGGTGGCGCACTGTACATCGGTGCCGGGGCGCGGAATGTGAATGCCAGTGGTTTCAATATTGTGGCGGCCAGCCAGAGCAATCGTCTGGTAGATATCACTGGTCAGAGTGGTGGGGCGATCAGTTTCGGCAATATCACCAGTACGGCGCAGACCGGGGCCGGATACAACGTGATTCGGGCGCAGAACCAGAGTGCAGGCAATTTGAGCTTTGGTACAGTGAATGTTAGCGGCTTCAATGCTAATGGAGGCTTCGGGGCGCTGCTGACGGGGAGCGCCGGGAACACGGGCGCAGCCAGCTTTGCGGAGCTGAATATCAACAGCCAGTTGGGTAGCGCATTGTTTGCCGAAAACACTGGCTTGACGGTGCTGGACGGTAATCTGGTGGTCCAGTCAGGGTCAACAGGCCTGACACTCAACTCAGTGGCCATAGGCGCTGGCGGAGTGAATCTGGATCTGGTCAGTGCGGTGATTAACGGCAGCGGCAGCGTCGTCGATATCACAAACAGCACTGGTAATGTGACCCTAGGTAGCGTCATTGGCAGCTCCGCCGGTACAGACGTGGTTACATTGTTTGGCAATACCGGGACCTACCGGTTTGATTCGCTGAGCCTGACCAGTGGCACAGGAAGAACCTTCAGTGCCGTGAATACCGGCAACCTGATCGTCAACAACGCGGGAACCGGGATCAGTTCTACGTCCGGTCCGGCGTTGCGCATCATGGGTACTGCTGTATCTGGTTCGGGCTTTAGCCAGATTACCCGCACTGGCACGGCCTCAGGCACGGCCATTGAACTGTCTGACAACACCGGTACCACCCGTTTGAATGGAGTCAACGTCAATGGAGGTGGCACCGCGTTCAGCGTCAGTAATGCGGGCACGCTGGAGGTGCTGGGTAGCGCCAATACCATCACGACCAATGCCAACTCGACTGCACTGAATGTCGCCAATACCACCATTGGCGCTGGCGGCCTGAATTTCCGCTCGATCAGCTCCACCGGTGGCACCAACGGTATAGTCCTGACCAATACCGGCTTGTTGGGTGGTATCAATGTGACCGGGGTAGGTACCACGGTTGGCAGTGGCGGTACTATCAGCGGGGCCTCCGGCGCTGGCATTCTGCTCACCAACTCGGTCAATGCGCGTTTCAACGGCATGACTATTACCGGTTCGGGTAGTCATGGTCTTGACGGCGCTGTACTTACTGCACTTACCCCGGGTGGCAATGCGCTGACCTTCAGCAACGGCCAGATACTCAATGCAGCTGGTGATGGCATCAACATGACGCGCACTTCAACCAATATCGTCGGCGCCATGACGCTGACCAATGTGCTCTTTGATGGCTATGCCCGTAACGGTCTGTGGGTTAGCAATTTCTCGGGCAATACCATTGTGAATATGGATGGCGTGACCTTCCGCAACGCCAATGCGCTGACCAATGACCAGGCCGCGCTTTTTGTTGCAGCCCTGAATGGCACCGCCGGCTTTGATATCACGGTACGCGACTCGACCTTTGGCTCTGCTTTCGGTTCCGGCATCGACAGCATCTGCTGCAGCGGCATTCGCCTGAATGCTGAGGGTAGTGGCAGCCATCGGCTGGATGTGGCCGGCAGTACCTTCCAGAACATCAGTCGCGGAGGCTCCGGCACCGGCATCATCGCGACCGCCACGCAGACCGCACAGATGGAGTTGCTGATTGCCAACAACCAGTTCATTGACCTGGACTCCAGCAGCCTGGCGCTTGGGGCCTATGACAATTCGGTGGTCAATGGCAGTGTCACCAACAACCAGTTCAGCGGCCCCAACCTGGCCGCCAGTGTGGCGGTTCGCCTGGTGGGTGATGGGGGTGGTACCGGCAACTTCAGCGGGCGCTTTGTCATCAGTGACAACATTATCAATGGTCTTGAACAGGCTGTGGTGGCTCTGTCACGTAATACCAGCAGCGGCCGGCTGGATGTCAGCATCCTCAACAACAACATCACCACCAGCTTCAACAATGAAGAGTCGATCATGCTCAATGGGGTCAATGCTGGCGCAACGTTGTGTGGCAACCTGCAGGGCAACAGCATCAACCACACCACGACCTTCTTTGATGATATTGGCATTCTGGCCGAGGGTGGCAGCCAGATTTTGATTGCCCAGGGCAGTGATGCGGCTATCAGCGCGGCTAACCTGGGGGCGACTGTCTATAGCGAGGGCAGCATCACCTACAACAGTGTCTGCCTGACACCATGAGAATAACAATCCATAAGGAGTATGCCGATGAGTGAGCCTTTTCTTGGTGAAGTGAAGCTAGTCAGCTTCAACTTTCCGCCCAAAGGCTGGGCGCTGTGTGACGGGCAGTTGCTGCCGATTAATCAGAATCAGGCGCTATTCGCGTTGCTGGGTACCACCTACGGAGGCAACGGGACGACCACTTTTGCCCTGCCGGATCTGCGTGGTCGGGTGCCGGTACATAGTGGACGCGGGATTACCCAGGGTGAGCGGGCCGGCGAAGAGGCTGTGACTCTGAACGTACAACAGATGCCACAACATCTACACCTGCCGATGGCTTCAAACCAGCCGGCCAGTCTGTCAGGCATTAACCAGGCCAACAGCGAATCGCTGGCCATCAGCGGTGCTGCGATTTATGCCCAGCCGGGGCAATCGGTCAGTCTCAGCTCTGACAGCCTGATGACCCAGGGTGGCAGCCAGCCACACAACAACATGCAGCCGTCGCTGGTACTGAACTTCTGCATTGCCCTGCAGGGCATTTTCCCGAGCCAGAATTGAGGAGCGGTCGATGAGCACACCTTATATTGGCGAGATACGCATGTTTGGCGGCAACTTCGCCCCGGCCGGTTGGCACCTGTGCGATGGCTCACTGCTGCCGATCAGCGAGAATGACGCCCTGTTCACTCTGATTGGCACGACCTATGGCGGTGACGGGCAGAGCACCTTTGCCCTGCCGGACCTGCGCGGGCGGATACCCGTGCATATGGGCAATGGCAAGGTTCTTGGCCAGATGCTGGGCAGTGAAACGGTCGCCCTGACTGCCGCGCAGATGCCAAGTCACAGCCATAGTCTGCTGGCTTCGGGCAGCCTGGCGACCAGCACCAATCCACAGGGTAACGTTTTGGCGCGTACCGCTGCGGATATCGACATTTATCGATCGTCCGGTCCCTATCAGACGTTGGCGCAGTCAACCGTGAGCGGTGTCGGCGGTAGTCAGCCGCATGAGAACATGATGCCGTTTCTGGCCGTCAACTTCATCATTTCGCTGTTCGGGATTTTCCCGAGCCAGACCTGAGGAGCACCTATGGATCCTTTTGTAGGCGAGATCCGCATTTTCGGTTTTAACTTCGCCCCCAAGGGTTGGGCGCTGTGCAACGGCCAGTTGATGCCGATTTCACAGAATACGGCACTGTTTTCACTGCTGGGTACCATGTACGGTGGTGACGGAAAATCGACCTTTGCCCTGCCGGATCTGCAGGGCTCTGCGCCGCTGCAGTGTGGTCAGGGGCCGGGGCTCACTCATCGCGACCAAGGTGAGGTGGGCGGGAGCCAGACGGTGACCTTGCTGGAGAGCGAAATACCCAGCCATAGTCATGCCTGGCAGGCTTCGATTCGTCCGGCCAACAACGGCACGCCATCGGGCGACGTGTTTCTGGCCTCGGCATCGCAAAGCCAGTTGATCATGGATGCCAGCGGCACCAATGTGATGATGGCTCCCGAGGCAATTGGCCCCAGCGGCGGTAGTCTGCCGCACAACAACATGCAGCCTTACCTGGGAATGATCTTCTGTATTGCCCTGCAGGGGATTTTCCCGCCACGTTCATGAGCCTGTCCGTGCAACTTCGTCCGGTACAGCCGGACGATGAGGAACAGTTAGCGCAGATCTATGCCAGTACCCGCCAGCAGGAGTTGGCGGTGACTGGTTGGCCGCAGGCGCAGATCGATGCTTTTTTGCGTCAGCAGTTTGCCGCCCAGCAACGTCACTACCGCACGTACTATCCCGATGCCCGGCACGATCTGCTTCTGCTCGAGCAAACGGTGATTGGGCGGTTGTATGTCGAGCGTACATCGCAGCGTCTTCATGTCATCGATATCAGTCTGTTGCCGGACTGGCGCGGACGAGGCATCGGTGGGCAGTTGCTGGCTCAGCTATTGGCCGAGGCTGACAGCCGCGCGCAGGTGACAAGTATTCATGTCGAGCGCCATAACCCGGCGCTGCGTCTGTATCAGCGCCTGGGGTTTCAACTGTGCGAAGACAAGGGTATCTATCTGATGCTGGAGCGTCAGCCGCGTGGTTGAGTCTTAAGCCACCCGCTGGCGCACGAACACCGACTCGTACTCGATACGTCCATCGCGCTCGGCTACCGGGGTGATGAAAAGGGCCAGCTCACCCAGTTCGGCATGCTGCAGGACATAGGTGGCCTGCGGCAGGTGTGGCCGTGGTCCGCTGAAATTCAGAGAAAAGGCCTCGAACTCAGGGCTGGGGGGCGTAGAACCATTTACCGCCTCGAGCTGAAGCGGGTAGTCAGGGGCAGCAAGGACTTCAAACTGGCTGCCCTGGTGCTGGGTGAAGCGTTCCTGGCTGATCTGTTGCATAGGATGTCCTTAATCTTGTTGGCAGACTGTTCGGGTGCGTGCGACACGCAATAGCTCGGCAAACAGCCGTCGCTGACGGGCACTGAAGAGCAGAAATTCCGGGTGCCATTGTACCCCGATGAGAAAATCCTCGCGCGGATCCTCGACCGCCTGGACAATGCCGTCCAGATCCCGACCTACTACCTGTAGGCCTGCGCCAACGCGGTCGATGGCCTGATTGTGCAGGCTGTTGATCCGGCAACGCTGGGTGCCCAGGTGTTCGGCCAGCCCCGAACCTTCCTGAACCTGCAGGGTTTTCAGCGGCAGCACGGTCCAGCGGTTTGAGGTCATCTTGCGATGGGATTTCAGCTCCTGAAACAGGTTGCCGCCCAGCCTGGCATTGAGCAACTGCGCGCCACGGCAGATACCCAGCAGCGGCAGACCGTGATCGAGGGCGTCATCGATCACCGCCGCTTCCAGCGCATCACGTTCGGGGTCGTACTTTGGGTGGACTTCGGGCTCGGCGGCATACAGTACCGGGTCTATGTCGTGGCCGCCGGTGATAACCACGGCCTGATAGCTGAGTTGTTCCCAGGCGTCTCCGGGACGTACTTGCACGGGCTGGCCACCATACAGGCGGATGGCCGCGGCGACCAGTACGCGTGGGCCGAACGCACCGCGCCGGGGACCGGTAATGGCGACTATTGGTCGATTCATTGCATATCACTCAGCCAGTGGTGGTTGATCTGCTCGGGCCAGTTGTCGAGCAGGCGCGCCAGGCCCTGATCCAGATGGCGGGCATAGGCTTGGCAGCAGGCCTTCAGACGTGCCGGGTCGCAGGCCAGGCGTTCGACTTCCAGCCAGTCGCCCCAAGCCAGATGCAGGCCCCAGCCGGGCTGGTCGATCAGGCAGTCGGGCAGGCGGTAGTGAAAGGTTGGTCGGGGCTTGATCAGTTCGTCACCCGCACGGGCCAGAACCCGTTGTGGATCCAGGTGCTTGAACAGCGGTAGCAGATCCAGGGCGCGGTTACGGGTTGGGTTGGCGGTCAGGTAATCGTCGATCAGGCCCGTGAGCCCAGGCTGGTAGTCGGCGGCGATGACCTGGCGCACATAATCCAGCGGGAATGGGTCGACGTAACTGGTCAGGCGCCGGGTAAAGTTGATGTTGGCCCGCTCTCGCAGCCAGTCATGCAGGCACAGGAAGGCTTGCAAATAGGCGAGCAGGGTGGTTGGTTCGGTATCCGGCACTTCGGGGTTGAACTGCATGCCAAAGGCATTGGCCAGGCGATCACCAGTGCCTTTGGCTCCAGCCCGGCGCAGGTGCTCAATCAGGGTGTCGATTTCGTGCAGGCGGTCGAGTGGCAGTGGCGGGCTGACCAGTTCCAGCGGCACCAAGCCCTCGGATAGCCATTTGAGCGCCTCTTCGGCCGAGTTCATCAGTTCATCGCCCAGATCATTGGGTCGGCGCTGCTCGCGGCCGAGCTTTTTCAACAGACTGAAATCCAGCTCCACCACCCAGTCTCCAGCCGGATCGCCGTGCAGGGTGCGCTCATAACGGCTGCTGTGCTGTATCTCGCAACCGAGAAATTCGGCGCTCAGCTGGGTCAGATGGTCAAGGCTCAGGCCGTTCATCTCAAGTTCGACGCCGACTCGCCGCAATGTCCCGTCAAGTCGCTGGCTACGCGGGGGCCAGGGGAATGCTGGTAGTGCTGTGGCCATTCAGGTGCTCCTCCGGAATCTGCACGGTTTATGCTTGAGCATGGCAGGTGCCTGGTGCGTGTCAGTCGCCTCTGGCCTGACCATCCAGCCTGGGGTCGGCGCCGCCGCGCCAGTGGCCGTTCAGTCGTTCTATGCCATGCAGACCGCTGGTCATGGTTTCGACCCGAACCCGATGGCCAAGTTCTTCCAGCGGGCGTTGCAGTTGCTCCAGTGCGCTGCCGGCTTCCAGCTCGATGCCGCGTCCACGTTCGACCATGGCGGGCAAGGCAATTGCTTGCTGAATATCCATGTCCCAGTCGAGCACACCGATCAGGGTCTTGAGTACATGGCCAATAATCCGGCTGCCACCGCGTGAGCCGATCACCAGGCGCGGTGCGCCGCTGGCGTCGAAGACGATGAATGGGGCCATGGAGCTGCGGGGGCGCTTGCCGGGGCCGACGGCGTTGGGATGTGGCTGGCCGTTCTGTGCGGGGCTGAAGCTGAAGTCGGTCAACTGGTTGTTGAGTATGAAGCCCTGGCTGAGCATGCGCGCGCCAAATGGCGCCTCGATGGAGCTGGTCAGAGCCAGCAAGTTGCCCTCGTCGTCGACGATGCTGATATGCGAGGTGCCGGAACCGCCGGGCTCGGGGCGGGCCCGAGCCTGTTCAAGCCAGGGTTGGACGCCAGGGGCTCCCGGTCTGACCTCGGCCAGGGCCTGTTGTGGGTCGATCAGGGCGGCGCGCTGGCGCAGGTAGTCGGCATCCAGCAGCGCCTGGACTGGAACGTTAACGAAGTCCGGGTCGCCGACATAGTGATTGCGGTCGGCGAAGGCCAGGCGGCTGGCTTCGGCGATCAGATGCAGGGTTTCAGTCGCATCCGCTGGCATGTCGGGCAGCGGGAAGTGCTCAAGTATCCCCAGCGCCTGTAGCACGGCCAGACCGCCGGAGGAGGGTGGTGGAGCACCACACAGGGTCCATTGCCGATAACGACCGCACAGCGGGGCGCGTTCGATTACCTGATAGGTGGCCAGATCCTGGATGGTCAGATCGGCGCGCCCCCAGGCTCGGCGCTCTAGGCGCTCGACGATCTGTTCGGCGATGGCTCCCTGATAAAAGGCGTGCGGCCCGTGTTCGGCCAGCTGGCGCAGGGTGGCCGCCAGTTCTGGGTTGCGCAGGTGAGGAGGCTCGCTTTGGATCTGGGAGCGAAAATGGGAGCGGGTATCGGCAAACAGCCGTAATGACCAGTCGTCGTTGATCTGCTGGCGCAAGCGTGGCGGCATCGGCACGCCGGTCTCGGCCAGCTCGATGGCCGGCTGCAGCAGTTCGGCCCAGGGTAGCCGGCCATGGCGGGCATGAGCCTCGCCCAGCAGGGCGACCAGTCCGGGGACGCCAACGGCTTCAGGGCTGGGTATGGCCAGTGCCAGCGGCAACGGGATGCCCAGGCGCTGAAAGCGTTCCGGGGTGGCGGCCAGCGGTGCGGTTTCACGGCCATCGTAGAACCGGGTGGTGGCGCTGGCAGGCTCGTGCAGCAGCAGAAAGCCACCGCCGCCGATGCCGGTCTCAGGGGCTTCGATAAAGCCGAGTACCATGCTGACCGTCACCGCGGCATCGACCGCATGACCGCCGCGGCGCAGAACCTCAAGTCCGGCCTCGACCGCCAATGGGTGGGCGGCTGAGACCATAAAGCGTTCGGCGCTGCGCTCGCTCTCGGTTTGTCTTGATGGCTGAGGGCTGACCGGGTCGACGGGGCTGCAGCCGCCCAGGATCAGCAGCAGGGCCAGTCCGGGTAAAAACGCTCGACTCATGGCTGATAGGCTAGCCGTCAATAACGAACAGGTCCAATATCTGCGAGTTGGTGTAGAATCTCGGGCTTTCTCCCTATTTGATTCTCTTTTCACATCCATGTTGGGGTGATTTACAACCATGAGCAAACTCTCGGAATTCCGTGCGGCGGAACGCAAGCTGGCCCAGCAGCTGGCCCAGCTGGAAGCCATGAAGCAGGATGCGGGTTTGAAGCAGGAACTGGCTTTCAACGATGAACTCAAGGCTCTTATGAAAGCCTATGGCATGTCCGCGCGCGACGTGCTGGAGATTCTGCGCGCGTCCTGATCTGCGATAGCTTTATCTGTTTTATCGGCAAACCAACCTGTTGTGTTGTTAAGGCAGGACGGCGTAGCTATGTCTTGTGCCAGAGCCGTGAATGAATTTGGCTATACTGGATATCAACAGCGTCGATTGGCTTTGAATTTCGGCGCTCTGCTTGATTATCAAAAAGGCCTTGATTTCCCTTGATTACGTTTCTCGGGTTATCATTGCGCGCTGATTGAAAAAAATTATCAAAATGCGACGCTAGGAAAACACCATGGCTTTGGCCTGGATATCCCGAAGTCTGCACCTCAATGCCCGTATGGGCGCTCAGGGCATCGCCGTTTGGCGATGCTGCGTTGTTTGTGTGTGCCTGTGTGGCCACGGACCTCAATGGAGTAATTCAGATGGGAAGCCAACCCTTGAATGAAACCGCCGCTGTGAACGAGACGCCCAGTCTCGATGGCATTCCGGCCCCGAGCGGGGATGCCAATCTGATCGACACCGACTATGTGGTGGGTCAGGACAACTTCTCCGGCAAGATCACTATCCCGCTCGATATCCACGGCAAGGTCTTTCTGATCTCGGCCCTGACGGTGCTGCTGTTCGTGGTTTTGACGCTGGCTTTGCAAAGCGAAGCGGCAGAATTGTTTACCAGCCTGCGTGGCTGGCTGACCAGCAAGCTGGCCTGGTTCTTCCTGGGCGCGGCGAACATTTTCGTGATCCTGTGTCTGGCGCTGATTGTTTCACCGCTGGGCAAGGTGCGTCTGGGTGGGCTGGATGCGCGACCGGATTACTCTTACCTGGGCTGGTTCTCGATGCTGTTTGCCGCCGGCATGGGCATTGGCCTGATGTTCTATGGCGTATCCGAGCCGATGTCGCATTACTCGGCTGCCGTTGGTGGGGTGTCAGTCGACGCTGATGGACTGCGTAGCGACTGGGCACCACTGGCGGCTGCGGCCGGCGATAGTGAAGAGGCCCTAAGGCTTGGTATGGCGGCGACTATCTTCCACTGGGGCCTACACCCCTGGGCAATTTATGCGGTGGTGGCGCTGGCGCTGGCGTTGTTCTCGTTCAACAAGGGTTTGCCGCTGAGCGTGCGCTCAATCTTTTACCCGGTGCTGGGTGAGCGGGTCTGGGGCTGGCCTGGTCATGTGGTAGATATTCTTGCGGTATTTGCCACGCTGTTTGGTCTGGTCACCTCGCTGGGACTGGGCGCCCAGCAGGCGGCGGCGGGTCTGAGTCATCTGTTCGGTATTCCGAGCGGTGATCTGACCATGGTGTTGCTGATCATCGGCATCACAGCGATAGCATTGCTCTCGGTATTGGCTGGCCTGGAAAAAGGCGTGCAGCGGCTGTCGAAAATCAATATGGGGCTGGCGGTGCTGTTGCTGCTGTTCGTGATTGTGGTGGGGCCGACCCTGGCGATTCTGAGTGGGTTCTTCAGCAACCTCGGGGCCTATCTGGTCAATCTGCCGGCGCTGTCCAACCCGATTGGGCGTGAGGATGCCAACTTCAGTCAGGGCTGGACTGCCTTCTACTGGGCCTGGTGGATCAGCTGGTCGCCGTTTGTCGGTATGTTCATCGCCCGGGTCAGCCGTGGCCGGACCGTGCGCGAGTTTTTGATTGCCGTGCTGCTGGTACCGTCGCTGGTGTCGGTCCTGTGGATGACTGCCTTTGGCGGCACGGCGATCAGCCAGTTGCTGGGCGATGGTTTCACTGGCGTGCAGGAGGCAGCGTTGGAGCTGCAGTTGTTCGCCATGCTCAGTCAGTTGCCACTTACCGAGTTGACCTCGTTTGTCGGTATCGTGCTGGTCATTGTGTTTTTCATCACCTCGTCCGATTCCGGTTCGCTGGTGATCGATACCATCACCGCTGGTGGCAAGGTCAATGCGCCGGTGCCGCAACGGGTGTTCTGGGTGGTGATTGAGGGTGTCCTGGCCATAGCCCTGCTGCTGGGCGGCGGTCTGGTGGCGTTGCAGGCGATGGCGGTATCCACCGGTCTGCCGTTTACCCTGGTGCTGCTGGTTGGCTGTATTGCCATTATCAAGGGGCTGTTGAGCGAGCCAAGACGCTGACGGTCGCCCACGCCCTGCTGGACAGGGCGTGGGTGAGGGGCTTCTTAGCACCAAAACCGGCTGACCGGCAGCTGCGGGTCGAAATGGGTGGCTATCTGGGCCTGAAACAGTTCGGCGGTAGCGATAGCATCGGTCAGGGCGTGGTGGGACTGATACAGCGGTAGCGCATAGCGGCTGCGGCTGTCGGCCAGGCGGATCGAAATCGGCTGTTTGCCCAGCAGGCGCAGCAGCCAGCCGGGTTGGCGCTGTGGGTGCAGCTCGGCTTCGATGGCCATGGTATCAATCAGCGGAAACTGCCAGCTCTCTCCCAGTTCACGACGCAGGGCCTGATCCAGAAATCCGCGCTCGATGGGGCGGTAGTGCACCACCACCAGTTTGCCGGTCAGGCGTTCCAGTAACTCGCTCAATACCGTCCTTAGCGGCGGCGCCTGCTCGATTTCCGAGTGGGTGATGCGATGAAAGGCAATCGATTCGGGATGTAGCGAAGTGCTGGGGCGCACCACCTGGTACCAGCTCTGGCTGCAACGGATTCGCTGCAGGTCGAAGGGCACAAGACCCAGACTGACGATAGCGTGGCGCTTGGGGTCGAGGCCGGTGGTTTCGATGTCCAGGGCGACCATCGGCACTTGTTCCAGCGGGCAGTCGGCGGCCGGGCAGCCGGCCCGATAGAAAGTGGCCAGGCGTGGGTCGCGACTGCTGGCGGCCAGGTTGGCCAGGCGCCTGGGCCAGTCGAGCAACTGTTCATGCTCACTCATAGTGGCCGTGTCGCCTGTAGTGCCGGGTAGCGGAAGCGGAGGAATTTCTGGGCGTTGCTCAGCACCTGGAAAGCCTCCTTGAGGCTGTGGCGTTCGGCGGTGGAGACTTTCTCCGGTTCAATGTTGTTGTCCGGCTCGCGTCCGGCTTCGATATCCATGGCCTGATGGCGGATGCGCACGATCGACAGGAACTCCAGGGCGTAACGCAGTTTATCGAGCGCTTCCGGTGGCATCAGTTTGGTCGCGGCGATGGCGTCCAGACGCTCGAACGAGTTCTGCGCCTTCGAGCCGCAGGCCAGCGCATGGACCCGGATCAGGTCGGTCAAGGGTGCGGTACCCCGGCGCTTGAGGTTGATGATGTTGTTCTGCTCGCCATCCTTTTCCATCACGAAAGTCCGAAACAGGCCCAGCGGCGGTGTGCGGTTCAGGGCGTTGCGGGCCATCAGGGCAATGAACGGCTCGTTGCGACTGGCCTTTTCGGCAATCAGGTCCTTGAGCTGTTCGGCCAGTTCTGCCTCGCCCCAGACGCTGTCCAGATCGAAGAAGATGTTGCTGTTGAGCAGGGTCTGTGGGTTAGGGCGCTCGATCCAGTCGCTGAAATACTGTTTCCATACCGCCAGCGGCTGACGCCATTTGGGGTTGGTGGCCATGATGCCGCCCTTGCAGTAGCTGTAACCACAGGCGGCCAGACCATCGCTGACGAACGTGGCGAGTTTGAGAAAGTAGTCGTCATGCTCGGCTGGATCAAAACGGTCATCAAGAATCAGGGCGTTGTCCTGGTCGGTGACCACCAGTTGCTCGTCGCGGGCCATTGAGCCGAGGGCGAGGAAGCAGTAAGGCACTGGCGGCGGACCAAGCTGATCCTCGGCCAGCTCAACCAGGCGCTGAATGAAACCGCGACCGATGCTCGACATGGCGCAGCCGATCATGTGGGCGTTGGCCTCGTCACCGACCATTCGCACGAAGGTGGCGCGCACATCCGGCAGCAGGTTTTGCAGTTCGTCGACCGATTGCTTGTTGAAGATGTTGCTGACCAGGTACAGGCTGCTCTGCGATTCGTAGCGAATGATGTCCGATAGATTGATCACTCCGATCGGCCGGCGCCGGTGCAGGATCGGCAGGTGGTGGATGTTGTTGCGCAGCATGCACAACATGGCCTCGAACACTGAATCGTCGGCTTGTACCGTGATCGGGTTGGGCGACATGACCGCACTCAGCGGGGTTTCCGGTGGCAGGGCTTCGGCCACTACCCGGGTGCGAAAGTCGCGGTCGGTGAGAATGCCGACCATCACCTGATGCTGCTGATCGGCCACCGGCACCCGCTCGGGGTCTGGCCAGCCGGCCTCCGGGTCGACCACCACCAGTGAAGATACCGATTGCTCGGTCATCAGTTGCGCGGCCTGGCGGATGCTGGCATTGCGCGACAGGGTAACCGGTAGCCGGTTGATCAGCTTGCGAACCTTGACCTTCATCAGTTCGCTGGCCTTGCCCTGCAACGCCACCGCCGACTTAAGCCGTGATTCGCCTTCCAGTTCGACGAAGTCGGAGAAGTTGTCGAACTGCTCGCACAGTTCGCGGAACAGTCGGTCGGGGATAAAGTAGATCAGGGTGTCTTCGATCGCACGTACCGGATAGCGGACCCGGTGACCACGCAGCAGGCCGAAGTGGCCGAAGAAGTCACCCTCGCCCAGGCGGTTATAGAGTTCACCGTTGCGCCGGTGTACCTCGACCGCGCCGCTGCGAATGAAATACAGGTCGTGAATGCTCTGGTCGTAGACCAGAATATCGCTATCAGCCTTGAAGTAGCCGATCTCGACCTGGCGCGCGATTTCGTCAAGGGTGTCGGATGGCAGTTCATCGAACGGAGGGAAACGGCTGATGTGGTCGCGGATCTCGATCAGTTCAACCTGCATGGGTTCTCCCGGCAGCTCTGCGGTATGCTCGTACAGTGTAATGGTTATTGGTCGTCGGCTTAAACCGGCCAGTTGCGAGGTGAACGGATGATGGGGCAGGCAATGGACCCGGATTGGCTGGTGGCCATGCGGCGGGTGCGCCGAGCGGTGGTGTTCACCGGAGCCGGAGTTTCGGCTGAAAGTGGGATCGCAACCTTTCGAGATGCGTTGAGCGGACTGTGGGCGCGTTACGATCCAGCCAGCATGGCTACGGCCGAGGCCTTTGCCGCTGAGCCGGATCTGGTCTGGGGCTGGTACCAGTGGCGCCTGCGACAGGTCGCCGAGGCCCAGCCCAACCCGGCCCATCGGGCGATTGCAGCACTGGCGACGCGGGTCGAGCAGTTGACGGTGGTGACCCAGAATGTCGATGACCTGCATGAGCGGGCCGGCAGCCGTGACGTTATTCATCTGCATGGCAGCCTCAGTGCCACCCGCTGCTTCGATTGCGCCCGGCCCCATCAGTTGCCGAATGATGTGCTGGCCGAGGTGGCGGAAGGGCAGCGGGTCAGTCCGCCGCAGTGCGGGTTCTGTGGCGGCTGGATTCGTCCCGGGGTGGTGTGGTTTGGCGAGATGTTGCCGGACGGTGCCTTCGAGCAGGCGCTGGAGGCTGCTGGCAAATGTGACCTGCTGCTTGCGGTTGGCACTTCCGGGCAGGTCTATCCGGCGGCTCATATTCCCCAGCACGCTCTGGCATCCGGTGCCTGGCTGGTGCACGTCAACCCTGACCCAATCGCGCCGCGGGCCGAGCGCGAGCGGGCGCTACAGGGGCCGGCCGGGCACTGGCTGCCGCAATTACTGGAGCTGATTGGGGATGTGGATGATTGAATTGCACTGGTTGCGCGAGCATATGCAGCACTGCCCGACGCTGGCCGCTTGGCTGCATGCACAGTTTGATTATGAGTTTGCCAGCCAGAGCCTGGCGGACTGGCAGCAGGAGTTCGCCGCCGGCCAGCTTAATGGTGATTGGCCGGCACTGGTGGCGCTTGATGGCGAGCAGTTGCTGGGTGGTGCGGCCCTGGCGCGGGATGATCTGCCCGAGCGACCAGAACTGGGGCCCTGGCTGGCGTGTGTGTACGTGCAGCCCCAGGCTCGTGGTCAGGGCCTGGCTGAACGGCTGATCGAGGCGATCATGGTCGAGGCGCGCCGCCAGGGCTATCAACGGATTTACCTGCACACCCATGACCGGCGCGACTATTACGCCCGGCGCGGCTGGCAGGTTATGGAGCAATTTCAGGCCTGGCGGGGCGACAACTGGTTGATGCAGCGTGAATTATTCTGAGCATAGTTTCCCTCGGCCACGAATTCTCGGGGTGCTGAGTACCGATTGGAACCGCAACCCGGACTTTGCCGGGGTGTATTCGTACCTGCGTCCCGGTGGCACGCCGGCTGATCGGGAGCGGCTGGCTGGCGAGATTGCGCCGCGGCTCTGGCTGGCCGGTGAATACACCTGGGCGGCCGGGCCGGGCACCTTGCATGGCGCTTTCTTCAGTGGCGAGCGGGCGGCCCGGCAGGTGCTTGCCAGTGGTCTGGCCGGACCTGCTTCGGTGCTGGTTATCGGCGCTGGTCTGGCTGGGCTGGCGGCAGCGCGCTGCTTGCACCGGGCTGGCGTGGCGGTTCGCCTGCTGGAGGCTGGCCCGCACGCTGGAGGACGGGCCCGCTGTGATAGCCGTCTGGGCATGCCGCTGCCGTTGGGCGGCGCCTGGTTGCATGGCGAGCAGGGTCACCCCCTGGCAGAGCGGGTGAGCTATATCGCTTCTGGATCCTGGGATTATGCCAATACCTATATCCTGGGCCAGGGCCGGCTGGAGCCAAGGCTGTACGAACGCTTGCAGGCACGGTTGGCTGGTATTGAGCAGCAACTGGATCAACAGCCGTCAGCGGCGGATACCTGTTTGCGAGATAGTCTGGCGGCCATTGATCTGGCCGATTGTGATCGGCTTGAGCGGCTGGTGTTGAACAGTTGGTTGCGTCTGGAATATGCCAGCCTGGTTTCGGCCCCCTTGGCTGAGCTGAGTACCCGGCACCGGGCTGAGGATTTCCATTTGGCGGGGAGCAACCAACTGATTACCGGTGGGCTGTCCGAGTTTGTCTGCGAGCTGGCCGCAGGGCTGGATATTCACTTCGGCCAGCGGGTAGTGCAGTTGCAGTCGGCTCCGCAGCAGTGGCTGGTCCATTGCGAGCAGGATGAGGTTTGGTCGGCCGATGCGGTGATTGTCGCCACGCCAGTTGCTCCGGTGCGGGACCAGCGCCTGCGTATTCAGCCGGAGTTGCCGGCCCCGATACGCCAGGCGCTGAGCCGGATCGGCTCGGGCTGTGTCAGCAAGACCTTCTTCCATTGTGAACGCCAAGCCTGGCCGGCGGGACGGGGGTTCATGCTGGCTGCCGAAGAGCCGCCAGTGTTTGACTCGCTGGTGGATGTCAGTGATGTGGCTGGAGTTCCGATGCTGTGCGGCTTTGCCAGTGGCGAGCAGGCACTACGGGTGGAAGCGATGTCCGATGCAGAGCGCTGTCAGGCGCTGGTGCAACTCATGACTGAGGCGGGGATCTGGTCTTAGCCTAAAGAGGGATTGAGCACTACTGACCGACTGGTTAGGGTCGGGGCTTTGCTGGCCGGAGTAGCCAATGCCTGTCTTGTCCTATCGCACCCTGCTGTTGACCGCCCTGGCCATGCTGGCGTTTGCCGGCAACTCGCTGCTGTGCCGCCTGGCGCTACGTGATACGGCCATCGATCCCGCCAGTTTTACTGCCCTGCGGTTGGCTTCCGGGGCAGCGATTCTGTTGCTGTTGCTGCGTTTTGGTAGCAGTCGGCTGGCGCTCCAGGGCAGTTGGCCTGGGGCAGCGGCCTTGTTCGTCTATGCTGGGGCGTTCTCGTTGGCCTATCTGCATCTGGATGCCGGCGTTGGTGCGCTGATTTTGTTCGGCTCGGTACAGCTTGGCATGAGTGGCTGGGGGCTGTTCAAGGGCGAGCGGCTGACTCGATTGCAGGCCGCGGGATTGACGTTGGCGGCGCTGGGACTCGGGTTGTGGCTGTTGCCCGGCAGCAGTGCGCCGGCGCTGTCGGGCACCCTGTTGATGGTACTGGCCGGGCTGGCCTGGGCCTGCTACTCATTGATTGGTCGGGGCGCTGGCGATCCGCTGGCGAGCACTGCCGGCAACTTTCTCCGCGCCACTCCATTAGGGGTGTTGATGCTGTTGGCCTTTGCCGGGAGTTGGCAGGTCGATGGGCTGGGGCTGCTGTACGCGCTGTTGTCAGGGGCGCTGACCTCGGGGCTGGGCTATGCGCTGTGGTATGCCGCGCTCAAGGGGTTGAGCGCTATCCAGGGTGCCAGCGTTCAGCTCAGCGTACCGGTCATCGCCGCATTGCTTGGCAGTCTGCTGCTGGCGGAAAGCCTCAGCCTGCGCTTGCTGCTGGTATCGGCCATGACTCTGGGCGGGATTGGTTTGGTGTTGTGGGGGCAGGCCCGGCACTATTAGCCGGTAGCTCGGTGCCGGGAAAGACACCGAGCTCTTTGTTGGCTCAGCCTGCTGCAGCGGCCAGAGCCGCGCTGTGGCGCTCCTTGGCACGGGCCAGTGGCACCGAGACAGCCAGCAGAGTAAGGATGACCGTAACAGCAATAGCCCAACCGGTCAGGGTATAGCCGCCAATCGAGATCAGCATGCCGGAGATAGCCGGACCTACCGCGATACCCAGGGTTAGGAAACTGCCGCAGGCTGCGACCACCCGGCCTTCTCGATCGAGCGAGGCGGCCAGTGCAGTCAGGTAGGCCAGAGTGTAGAAATAGGTGGCTGCAATCATCATCACCGCGATGGTGTACATGGTTTTCGAGGCTTCACCCAAAACATACCCGAGACTCGATGCGCCACACAGCAGGATACCGATGATCACCGGGGTACTCATGCCGAAGCGCTTGCCGATGATTGCCGCCAGCAGCGGCCCGATCAGGCCGACAAAGGCCTGTAGCGAGAACAGCATGCCTAGGGTTTCACCGTCATAGCCGACCCGTACACCGACCTGCTCGACGAACGCCCAGCCCATGGTGTCACGGGTTGAAAACAAAAACATGGCGGCCATCATGCAGATTGCTACGGTGGACAGCAGCTTGCTGTTGGGGGCGTGGTGGTGATGAGCGTGATGCTCGACACTGGCCCGTTGCGGCATCTTCAGGATCAGCACAGCCATCACTCCCTGGGTTATGGCCATTGCGTAGTACAGTCCAGCCAGGCCGCTGCTGGCCATAGCGCTGGCAAAGGCCAGCATTACTACGATCATCAAAGCAACGAACAGAACGTTCATGTAGCCTGCAACGTTGTCGGGGTCGCGGGCGCTGGAGACGCAAGCGTTGCCGCAGGCTAGTGCCAAGCCGGCACCAATACCGGCAACGCAACGCAAAGCGGTGAGCAGATAGGCATCGGTGATGCTTGCTGAGATCAGGTTGGCGGCAATAGCAATGCTGGCGCCAATCAGCGCAATGGTCTGGCGTGGTGCTCGACCCATGATTGGGGCTATGAATAGTGAGGCGAGCATGGTGAAGATGAATTCGGCCGACAATAGAAAGCCTGCCTGGGCTTCATCCAGACCCAGGTCGCTCATCACGGCGCTGATCAGAAACGGCAAGGCTAGCAAGGCCAGCAGGCCGACCCCGTAAGCGGCGGCGAAGGCGGAAAACACCAGGCTCCAGCTTTCTGGCATAAAGTGACGCAGATTTTTCATGGGAAGTCCTCTCAAGCAATGGTCCTGAAGGGTGCCGGGCAGGCTTAACCAGTACTCGATCCGAGCGGCGGTACCGGTTTTCCTGCGCCTGTTGGCGCGCTCCATAGGCGGTTTTGTCTTCTGTGGTCTGGCCTATCGGTGGTGTGAACCCGTGCTGGCCTGAGGCGGTCCGCGTGGGTCTGCTTTATTACAAGCACGGCTCGTGCCATATTTCATATGAGTTTAAATGTATTTGTTTTTGTGACTCTAATGCGCTTCTAAGCCCTCTAGCGTGGGGAGATACTGCCCCGGGTTTGTGCATGATGGTATGGATTTGCCCCACAATGGGGTCAGAGGCGGCAGAAGCGGTTGTTACAGAGTGTAACCTTAATAAGCTAATGTAATACTTTATGGTAACAACGGTAGCACTAAGCTACCGTTGATTGGCCGGTGAGGAACTCAGGCGGCGCCCGCTAACTGACGGATACAGGGACGCTGGACCAGTGCCCAGTGTGAAGCCTGCTCACCCAAGTCAACGACCGTGCAGTGATTTTCGCTACGCGATATGGCATGCCGGGCCAGCTCGCCGGCAGTCCAGTTTGCAGTGTTGGCTGCTACTACCCGGCCTTCATCGGTGACAATGAAGGCTTCATGGCTCATTTTCAGCAGCCCAGAGACCAGAATGCGCTCGAAGCGACCGAGGGCGATATCGGCCCCGGCAATGCCGATGAAGCGCCCGTCGACATTCAGCGGCTGGGCGAAGGTAAGAATATAGGTGTCCTGCCCGTAGAGGTCGATATAGGGGCCGATGACAACCCGCTGGCCAGTACTGCGCGGGCGGGTGAACCAAGGCATGTCGCGGTAATTGTAGTAGCTGTCACTGCTGCGGTTGAAGTTCAGATCCAGTGGGGCGATGCGACCATTGGAGGTCAGGTGCCGCCACTCGCAGTACATCTCCCGATCCTGTAGTACGTTAGGTTCTAGCACCACCCCTGTTCCTTGCAGGCAACTTCTGGGGGCTGCCAGATGGCTATCGATCAGTGGTCGCAGGGACTTCAGGTCGCGCGCAGCAGGTGCCTTGCTGTGTGAGCCTTGCTGCTGCCAGATGGCACAGACTTCTCGGGCCAGGATGTCGATCTGGGCGAAGATGTTACTGATGGAAACGTCGATCCGTGAGATGCAGTCCTGCAGTTCGCGGTTGAGTGCGTCTTCGGCCATGGCCCTAACCCTCGCTGTGCCTGACCTAGTGAGGTTTCCCGAGGAAATAACGGGATCAGGCGGGAGATTTTTGATGTTGGTCAAAAAATAGCAGGCAAGGGTTATGCCAATCATTCAGTCTCAGAGGATAAAAGCTCCAGCTTGAGGCTGACCAGGCGCTTGATGCCCCGGTTGACGTGTGCTTCCGCCAAGGCTCCAGCCAGTGTTGAATCGCCGCTGATAATGGCATCCAGAATGGCCTGATGTTCCTGTTGCACTGTTTCGGGGGTGGGCGTTGAAGCTGATGGCAGCCACAGAAGCTCACCAACTTCCGCCTGTAGGCGAATTTCCGCATGGGTCAGGCGCACCGATTGTGAGGCTGCAGCTACCTCAATATGAAAGCGAGCATCGGCCCGGCGCCGCTCGCGCCGGCTTTGGGCTTCGCCCAGGGCCGCGATGTAGTGAGCTAGGTGTTGATGGTGCTCTTCGGTGCCGCGTTTGGCTGCCAGGCGTGCGGCGGTACCGGCGATGGCCATGTGTTCATCACCGAGGTCGCGCAGTTCGATGGTGCTGAGCTCGTTGAGTTGGTCGAACAGTATGTCGGCGGGAATTTCTACCGAATTACAGACGAAGCTGCCGCCGTTGCGGCCGCGTCGGGTTTCTATCACGCCGCGTTGCCGCAGATAGGCTAAGGCCTCGCGCAAGGTGACTGTGGCGACGCCGAACTGCATGGCCAGCTCGCTTTCGCTGGGCAGTTGCTGGCCTTCGGAATACAGGCCCAGATCAATCGCTTCCATCAGGCGTCGAACAACTTCTTCAGTTCGACCTTCCTGACGGAGGCGCATGAAGGAGCCAGCGTTGGGAGTGGATTTTCCGTTCATGGTGCGTGCAGCCTTGTGTGATCATCCTGCCCGAAGGGCTCAGACAGATCCATCTGTGTCTTCGGATGGAATGCAGTCTATCAGAGTTGCCGCACCAGGGCTGCACGCTTGTGGTCCGCCCTGGTGCGGCGGACCACAGGCACTGCTGGTTCAGAGGCCCTTGGATACCGACAAGGTCAGGTTGCTGTTGCAATAGCGGCTCTTGCCGTACCAGGCAGCACAGGTCGAACCTTTGAGATTGGTGTCCGAGTACATCAGGGCCCAATCCAGTCCCAGCAGGGTTTTGCCCAGGGTTACGGCCCAGTCACGGTAGGTTTTGCCATTGTCGGTCGGCGAATTGAGCGGATCCTTGGTGTCTGTGTGTCCCATATGCAACTCAAGGCCCAGATCATAGGGCAGCTCGAAGGCATAGCTGACATAGGTATACAGAGCGCTCTGGGGCTCATAGGCGTACTTGCTGCCGATGGTCAGGCCATGAAAGCTGAGGCTGGCCAGAATCTCATCGACACTGGCGGCACCACCAGCCTTGGGATAGGTATAGGTCGCCCAGGTCAGGTCATAGCTTAGGTTGTCGTTGAGCTGGCCGGCGAAACCCAGGTAGTAGTCGATCTCGATGCTGGCGCCGAAGGTGTCGGCATCGACATTCGAGGCCCAGGCCCCGATGTAGAGCCCTGACTCATGGGAAAAGTCGAGACTGCCCTGAATTGCGCCGGCTCCGGCGGTCTGTGACTGGCCGCGCCAGATATAGTCGCTGGCCAGGGTCACACTCATGCTGGCATCAATGCTGCCAAGTGGGGTGTCAAAGGATTCTGCACTGGCCGTGAGAGCGGTACCGAAGATGAAGGCGGAGCACAGGCAGGTTGTTGTTTTTTTCATGGTCTCTCCTTGCGGGTGGGCGCGCCGGTCAGGCCCGGCGCGTGACAGTAAGGCCTGCCGGAGGCGGCAGGCCGGAACGAGCATCAGAACGGATAACTCAGGCTGGGCATCCATTTGTGCCAGAGGGCCTGCAGCTCACCGCTGTGCTTGGCCTCGGCCAGGGCCTGGTTGACCGCCGTCAGGCGCTCGGGGGTCCCCTTGCGGACCGCAATGCCCCAGGCGTTGTTGCTGGGCACGGTGAAGGCAATGGCCAGATCGGCCTCTTCGGCCAGCGGCACTAGCGCGACGTCATCATCGACGAAGGCATCGATGTTGCCGGCCCGCAGAGCCTTGACCATATCGCCCAAGACGTCCTCGGAGTCACCGGCGAACGGCACCGTAATACAGCCGCTGAAGGTTTCTGCCAGTGCCATGTTGAGGCTGTTGGCAATGGCTCCGACGCGCTTGCCAAGCAGATCCTTAGGGCTGCTGACCGGGCTGTCGCGCAGCACCATGACTGCTTCATCAAAAACGGCGTAAGGCTCGCTGAAGTCGGCCAGGCTTTTGCGGTACTCGGAGATTCCCTGGCCGCAGAGCAGAATGTCGCCGGCCTCGGCTTCCAGAGCCGGATAGAAATCGGCCCAGTTCTGGTAGACAAAGCGGGTTTCCTGGCCGAGCTTGGCACCCAGCAAGCGGGCGACATCGGACTCGTAGCCATGCCGGTAGCCGTCGGCGTCCTTCCAGAACAGCGGCGGAGCGGGCAGGTCGGCGCAAATCACGCGGAAGGGACGGCTCATGGCAGGTACTCCACATACATCTTGCGTTCCCAATCGGTGACGTAGGAACAGAACCGGGCCCACTCATCAGCCTTGAGGTCACGATAGAGCTGAGCCATATCGGCGGGCAGGGCCGTGCGGATCACTGGGTCCTGATCGAAGGCCTGAATTGCGTCACCCAGGGTTTTCGGCAGGATTCGCGCAGGGTCAGGGGCGCTGGGGATGCTGTTACTGTTGTCTGGGGCACCGGGCTCGATACGGTTTTCCAAGCCATCGCGCATGGCGGCCAGTAACAGGGCATGCGACAGATATGGGTTTACGCTGGCGTCGGGGATCTTGTATTCCAGTCGGCCGTTGGCCGAGAGCCGAACGGTACAGGTCTTGTTGTCCATACCCCAGTTGACGCAATTGGGGGCGAACAGCCCGGCATCCCAGTAGCGTTTGTAGGAGTTGACCGTCGAGGCCATGATCATCATCGAGCCGGGGGCGTGCTTGAGTACGCCACCGAGTGCATGCAGACCAGTATCGGTCAGGTGCAGGTCGCGCCGGCCAGACTCGGCCAGCACGTTCTGGTTACCGCGCCAGAGACTGAAGTTATGGTGACAGCCGTTACCCATGCTGCCAGTGGTCGGCTTGGGCATGAAGCTGGCCTGAACGCCCATCTCGCGAGCGACCTGACGGCAGATCAGGCGATAGGTCATCATTCGGTCTGCGGTCAGTTCGCAGTCATCGAACATCCAGTTCAATTCCAGTTGCCCGGGATCCTCGTAATCACCTTCGATCATGTCCAGCCCCATGGCGCTGGCGTATTCCATGACCTTCTTGAAGATTGGTCGCATCAGTTCCAGGTTTCCCAGATGGTAGGCCGGGCTGGCGCCTGGGCGGACGTGTACTTCCAGATCCTTCCCCAGCCAGGACATTTCCGGCTCCAACCCGGTTTTCAGGGTCAGTCCGGTATCCTGGGTGAAACGGTTGTGGCTGTCGATCAGCAGGCTTCGAGGGTCGGTAGCCAGGGTCTGGCCGCCAATCTCGGGGCGATGTTCAGGTTCGTACAGGCGGCAAAAGAAGGCGCCGAGTGAGCGATCCCAGGGCAGTACATTAAAGCTGCCTGCGTCGGGCATGGCAGTGAATTCGGCCGCCTGGGCGCCGCCGCCGAGCAGCACGCCTTCACGAGTGCTCTGTAGGTCGGAGATGGCTGTGCGGTGGAACTGGACACCTTTGTCCAGATTGCGCAGCAGATGCTTGGCTGGAACTACCTTGGCGATGACCCGGCCGGTCAGTGTGACCACCTGATAGTACAGATACTCGACACCAGCATCACGAATACGCGCGGCCAGGTCTTCGGCAACTCCCGAGCTGGTGTTGTGTTCTCGATGCAGATCTAACGCTGTCATGTGAACTCTCCTTTGACGCCGGCATGGGCAAGGCGAATGCGGCGAATCATGTTGTGGGTCCTGCGCGGCTGTGAGCAGTGATACATGGCAGGAACAATTTAAATTTAAAATATGGGTTTATAGTTTTCAATATAAATTTCGTTTTTTGCCGATTTTCTTCTGCATAGCTGCTGTTTGGCTTGATGTGCCTTGGTTTTGGAGAAAAAGGTGGGACGCTGAGGAAAAAAACCGGCCCTGATGGAGCTCAGAGGCCGGCTAAGGAGAAGGAAACGGGTTTTTAAAAGTTTGATGTAGTAGGTTTTTCTTGTTGGTGTGGCGCATGTTCGCGGAAGAACTGTGCGGCCCAGCGGGCGACCCGCTGATTGTCGACGCACAGTTGCTGCAAGGATGTCGTCGCCTGGTCGGCGGTGGCGGCATTGATCAGGCTGCCACCATAGCGCTCGACCAGGGCGCTGACATAAGCCGGGCTGAACTCAGGATGGTACTGCACCGATAACGCCGGAAAACAGTAACCTAATACGCCGTTTGGGCAATGATCTGAGCCGCCAAGCACTTGAGCAGCGGGAGGCAGTTCGAAAACCTGGTCCTGATGGAAGATCAGGTTGGCACCAGCTCCTGGCCCGTGCCCATTGTCCCGGTATGCTTGAGCTCCGACCCCCCAGCCCTGTTCGGCCTTGCGGGTGCGACCGCCGAAGGCGTCGGCCATTATCTGGTGACCAAAGCAGATACCGAACACTGGTTTACGTAGGGTTTTCAGCTGTTGCAGGAAGGTGATCAGCCGCTGCATCCAGTTAGCCTGCTCGTAAACACTGTGTTTGGAACCGGTCAGCAGATAGCCATCGAAGGCCTCGGGAGCTGGCAGCGGCTCTCCACGCACTACCGATACCTGGCTGAAACGGGCCTCGGGCAGGGCCGGGGACAACCACTGCTCGATCATGGTTGGGTAGGAAGCAAAGCGGGTTTGCAATTCCTCCGGTACCAAGCCGTTTTCGATAATGCATAGCTGCAAGGGGCTATTTTCGGTGTGACTCATAGTAGCTCAAGCCTCTGGTAGAAAAAGACGGACGCGGCTTAACGTGGTCAGAGTTCCGCCAGCGTCTGCTTGAGCCAGCTCAGGGCTATCTCGCCGGGCAACTCACCGCTGGAGGCATCATGTACGCCTCGTTGACCGAATTCGCAGGCACCCAATGTGGCCAGCTTGTCGGCAATGATCTGACTTCCCCGATTGAAGGTTTCATAGAAACTGTCGCCCAGCCCGAACGTAGCAAAACGCACTCCAGTCAAGTCCGGAGCCTGGCTGTCCAGATGCTGGAAAAAGGGTTGGGCAGAATTGGGCAATTCGCCATCACCGTAGGTTGAGCAGACCACGATTAGCACGTCATCGGTGGCTATTGTAGCCGGATCAAAGTGCGCCATGTCATGGCCGCTGGATTCAAAGTCCTGGCTCAGGGCATTGACCAGATCATCGGCGACCATTTCTGCGTTGCCGGTTTCGGTTCCGTAAATCACCAGTATCTTCATGGCTGCTGTTCTCCAGTCATTATGGGGCGGGCAATCTCCAGCATGAGTGCCAGGTCGCTGATTTTTTGACGCAGGCGGTTGGCCGGAGCCTGGGAGGTCTCCTCGGCATCCAGGCGCTTCCAACCGGCGTAATCGGTACAGTGCTGCAACAGTTCTCTGGGTAGGGCATCAAGCCCGGGTTTGCCCAGTGGTAGTTGTTCGGCGTCACTGATGATGGTGTCGGCAACTTGCCGGGAGTCGAGCCGATTGTCCGGAATGGTGCCGTGTGGGCCACGCTTGAACCAGCCGGTGCAATACAGTCCAGGTTCAAGCCGGCCGTGAGCTGGATTAGCATGCTGACCAGCCAGGTGGCGCTGACTCAAGGCTTGACCATCATGTTCGGCAAATCCGATTGCAGTGATGATGCTGTCGGCGGCTAGCTGCAGGGTCTCGTCACGGCTGGCGCTGGCCCGAAAGCGCATACCTTGAACCCGTCGCTCACCGTCGATCTGCTCAGGACTCCAGCCGAAGTGAAAGGCGATTGTGCGGCGCGGAGGCTGGCTGGGGTTGTGCTCAGCAAGCAAACGCAAGGCTTCGATCTTGGCCTGGGCCAGCCTGTCGTCACTGTCGCAGTGCAGATCCTTGGCCTGAATTTCAAAACGTACCTGCTGTAACTGAGCGAGTTCACGCAGCATGACCGGATCGAACTTGGCCTGATCAGGCGCGGAGCGGCCAACGATATCGATCCGCGCCAGCGGTTGGCGCTGAAAGTGGGCCAGCGTGCGGGCAGAAACCTCAGAGCCGCCGAATTCCTCTGCCGTTTTGCTGAGCAGACGCAGGACGTCGATGGCGACATTGCCGTTACCGATGATCAGGCAGCGCTGACCCAGTTCGGGTTGGAAGCCGACTTCATCCGGGTGGTCGTTGAAGCGTCGGGTCAGGCGTCCGGCACCGTAGACTCCGGGCAATTGCTCACCGGGAATCCCCAATTGGCGGTCGGCATACAGGCCCGTTGCCAAGACTACGATATCGAAGGCGGCGCGCAGTGAGGCGAGCGGCAGATGCTGGCCAACATCGAGGTTGCCAATAAAGTGAACGCCTTCACGCTCGAACAGCCGGTCGAACTGGCGAGTTACTGCTTTAGTGCCGGGGTGGTCGGGCGCCACCCCATAGCGTACCAGACCGTAGGGGACGGGCAGGCGGTCGAGCAGACATACCTGGCTGGCTGGCCAGTGCTTGCGCAGCGCCTGAGCCAGATAGCAGCCAGAGGGGCCGCTGCCCACAATGGCAATGCTGGGCGAGCTCATGGCTGCGATACCGGATCAAACTGAATCGGCAGGCTGATTGGGCCGGTGTTGCCGCTGTCCGGCAACCATTCGGGGGTTCCCTTGTAGCGAGGATTCTTCATTCGTTGCGCCAGCAGCGCCAGGGCCACGGTCATGTCGCCGCGGGCAATGAAGTGGCCGATGCAATGGTGAGCGCCGGCACCAAAACCGAAGTGCGGGCAACGCTTGGCAGTGATGTCGAACTCGGGATTATTGAATGCTCGTGGGTCGGTGCCTGCAGCCTGGCTGAACAGATGCACGGTGGTACCCTGTTTGATTTCCAGGCCCTGATAACTGAAATCCTCCAGAGCCTCTCGGGTTACCCAGGTTACGGTCGGGCGTATCCGCATGACTTCTTCGACCGCCGCCCGGGCCAGTTCGGGATCATCGCCTAGCAAACGCCATTGTTCGGGGTGCTGGATGAAGGTATCCATGGCCAGTGCGATCTGGTTGCGGGTGGTATCGATGCCGCCGAAGATAGCTAGCACGATCATGTCGTACAGCTCCTGATCGCTGAGCGCATTTTTATCTTCCTCATTGGCACGTACCAGGCTGCTGAGAAAGTCCTCGCCCAGGCCTTGGTGCTTGAGGTTGGCTACCGCCTGTTCGGCATAACCAAAAAGGCGGTCAGTGGCGGCGTTGATAATGGCTTCGTCACGCTTGAAGGTCACTCCTAGCGCCAGGCCCATATCCGAGGCAAGCTTGGCCAGAGCCTTCCATTCACTACGTGGTAGTCCGAGCAGGGTGCAGATGACCTGGGTGGCGTAGGGCTCCGAGAACTGTGAAACGAACTCACATTGACCGTCGGCTATGAAGTCGCCGATCAGCTCGTTGGCGATTTCCTGAAATGCTGGGGTCAGGGCCTTGACCAGTTTTGGAGAAAAGGCCGGGTTGGCCAGACGCCGCAGGCGCGAATGATCGGCACCTTCCTTGCTCAACAGCATGCGCATCCACCAGTCGGAAAAGCTGCCGGTGGCGTTATTGTGAGCAGGCCAAGCATAACTGCCCTGGCGCAGACGTTGGTCGCGTAGCAGCTTGTTAACCTCGTCATAGCGCAGTACTGCAATGCCGTAGGGTGTGCGGGCGTACCAGCTCTTTTCCCGAGCGGCCAGTACCTCAGGCGAACGCATAGAGAATGCCGGGTTGGTCACATCCAGATAGGGTGCATCATCGGTTGACGACGGGGTAGCGGTAGACATTCAACACCTCCGTTAACGGGTTCAGCCTGGTTGTTTGGTATGGCTGACCGTAGGTTTAGGGGTGGTGCCGAGGCTGGTTCAGGCACCAGAAAGTGATTTCAATTTAAAATATGGTTTTATATCTTTCAATAGTTGTTTTGCTTTTTACATGGATTTTTGCGGCTTTTTACCAAGACAGAGGCAGCGACCGGCTGGAGTCTGTTAAGAAATGCGCGTCGCTATTGGCATGGCTTGAAATATAAGATATGGTTTCATAAGTTTTATTCGATGCCGGAGCCGTTCCATGAAAACTTCTCGTGCTGTAGCCATTCTCCACGCCCCCGGTGACGTTGCCGGGACGCTTCCCGAGCTGTTGGCTGAGCAGGGAATTGATCTGGAACTGCTCCAGGTCACTGATCCATTGCCGGCCCCGGAAACCCTCGATTTGCTGCTGGTGCTGGGCAGTCCTGAGTCGGCTTACGATCAGAGTTTGCCTTGGCTTGCTGCAGAACTGGCCTGGTTGAAACGGGTCCAGGGATACGGAGTGCCTACCCTAGGGATCTGTTTTGGTAGTCAGATTCTAGCCCGGGCTCTGGGCGGGCAAGCTGTGCGCAATCGCCAAGCTGAGATCGGCTGGACTCCTTTGCAGTGTCTGGTCCGCGACGAGTGGCAACATCCTGGACCATGGCTGAATTTTCACTTCGATACCTTCCGGCTGCCGGCGACCGCCAGCTTGCTGGCTGAAACCGATCTGGCCCCGCAGGCGTTCCGCCAGGGACGGGCGCTGGGTGTGCAGTTCCACCCGGAAATCACTGTGTCGATGTTCGATACCTGGACCAATTACTGGCGAAGTAGTCCGCAAGGCCAGCAGTTTCTCGCCACCGCCGGTGATCTGCCCGAGCGCATGCGGGCCGAAATCGGTCTACGTGCGGCGGACAATAAGGACAACTGTCGGCGCCTGCTGGCGGACTTTCTTGAGCGTTTCTAACGCCTTAACCACTCCTCAGAGGTTGACTGCATGACCGGCATTACTCGTGAAACCTGGGAACAACGGGCCCGTGCCTGGCAGATCCAAGGTCAGGCTTTCATCAATGGTCAGTATCAGAGCGCTGTCGGTGGCGAAACCTTCGACTGCCTCAGCCCGATCGACGGCCGAGTGCTGGCGCAGATCGCCAGCTGTGGCCAGAGCGATGCCGATCTGGCGGTGGCCAATGCCCGCGCCACCTTTGATTCCGGGGTCTGGTCACGCCTGGCGCCAGCCAAACGCAAAGAAATCATGATCCGCTTTGCCGAACTGATCGAGCAGCATGGTGAAGAGCTGGCCCTGCTGGAAACCCTGGACATGGGCAAACCGATCAGCGACGCCCTGGCAGTGGACATCCCCGGCGCAGCGCGGGCGATCCGCTGGAGTGGCGAGGCGATCGACAAGATCTACGACGAAGTGGCGGCCACCGCCCACGATGAACTCGGGCTGGTCACCCGCGAGCCGGTCGGCGTGGTCGCCGCCATCGTGCCGTGGAACTTCCCGCTGCTGATGGCCTGCTGGAAACTCGGCCCGGCCCTGGCTACCGGCAACTCGGTGGTGCTC
>NSKG01000015.1 GCA_002287035.1 Pseudomonas sp. WN033
GACAATGTGGAACTCCACATGAGATTGCAAACCTAGCACGTGCTTCAATCACAACACCCAATTCGCGATGGCGTGACAGCTACCAGCTAACACGACACCGCTAAAGAATTGCTTGACGACCATAGAGCGTTGGAACCACCTGATCCCATTCCGAACTCAGCAGTGAAACGACGCATCGCCGATGGTAGTGTGGGGCTTCCCCATGTGAGAGTAGGTCATCGTCAAGCACCAAATAGGAAACCCCGCCAACCGGCGGGGTTTTTTATTTGCGCGAAGAAAAACGGCACCTGCCAGAGTCCGGATAATCCCCTGGGCGTGTCGTGCAGCTGTGTGGCACCGGGGCTAACCAGCAACGCAGTACGCCGTGCTGGCAAGCCGTTCAAGCGCCGCACAGGTGGCTGGGCGGCACTCCGACGACGCTAGCTACCCAGTTCAGGCACCGGGCTCCGGACAGTTCGGGTAATCCCTGCAAGCCCTATCTTCCCTTAATCTTCATAAATCGCTGGTCGCTTTGTTCTTGCGCAGACAGAACAAAGGCCAGGGGATTTATCTGTGCGTGAGCAAAGTCGTATGGTGTTTCGTTCAATCTTCCGGATAAAGGTCGCGGACCGTGACACCGGGCGACTGATTGGTTATGTCGGGGACATTTCCGAAGGGGGCTTCAAGCTGCTCAGCGATGAGCCCATGGAGCTGGATGTGCCGGTAGCACTGCAGATTCGCCTACGCGACGGGGAGGGGAAGATGCAGATGTTGGATGTCGAGGTTATCTGTTTGTGGTGCCAGGAGAATATCCGGACCGGCTACCATGAGTCCGGGTGCTCGCTGCACCAGCCATCCGAGGAGTTTGCTCGCCTGGTCGAGGGGATGCGAGCCAAGCGAGCGAGTAAATCCCCGAGCTGATCAGCCCAGGGTACCGAGGATATTGACGCCGACCCGCTCGGGGATTTCATTCTGAGACAGTACGTGCAGGCCTGGGCTGAACACCTTGGCATAACGGGCCAGCAGGGGGCGGAGCTGGGGCATGACGACCAGGATCGGCGGGTGGCCTTCCTTGCGCAGTTTTTCCTTCACCACCGGCATACTGTTCTGCAACTGGTTGAGCAGATTGGGTTCGACGGGAATGCTGTCGAGGCTGACCGGGCCGGCCTGCTGGGCTGCGCTCAAGGCGCTCATCAGCGTATTCTCCAAGCCATTGTCGAGGATGAATACGGCCAGCTCGCTACGGTCGCCGGCGATGCTTGAAACGATGCTGCGACGCAGCGCGTAGCGCACATCCGAAGCAATCAGTAGCGGGTCCTTGGTACTTTCACTGCTCTCAAGCATAGCGGTGGCTATGCTGACGATATCGCGTAGCGAGACTTGCTCCTGCAACAGTTGCCGATAAACCCGGTGTTGCTGAGTATGATTGAGCTGGGCCTTGAGACTTTCGGCCAGCTTGGGGGCCTGGAGCGCCAGACGCTGCATCAACTGTTCGACATCATCATGCTTGAAGATTTCCGGTAGCTGTTCGCGCACGATCTTGTTCAGGTGGGTGGCGATCACGCTGGAGCAGTCAATGACCTGATAGCCGAGGTTGAGTGCCCGGGGCTTGTCCTCGGGATTGATCCAGACTACCTGCATGCCATAGGCCGGGTCGATGCCGATAATGCCATCCAGCTCGCCATAGGTTTCCGGTGAGGGTATCGCCATCAGCCGATCGGCATGCAGTTCAGCCGACTCGACCTTGTCGCCATTAATGTGGATCTGATACTGCGAGGCTTTGAGCCGCAGGCTGTCGCGGATCTGTACTTCCGGCAGGAGAAAGCCAAGCGACTCGGACAGGGTCTGGCGTACCCCGCGTACCCGTTGCGGCAGTGGCGCGCCGCTTTCCGGGCTGACCAGGTTGACCAGTTTGTAGCCCAGGGCGATGGAGATCCGCTCGACCAGGGGAATATCGCTCCACTCCAGCGTCTGAATCCGTTCGCGTTCCATGGCCTGGCTGAGCGCTTCGGCTTGCTCAACACCATTGGCTTCATCAACCGGCTGGAAGCGGGATACGCACCAGCCGATGAACCCGAGCAAGGCGGCAAATCCCAGAAACGCCATGTGCGGCATGCCGGGGACCAAGGCAAGCACGAACAGGATACCGGCCACGGTGTAGATCAGGGTTGGCGAGGCCAGCATCTGCTTGCGTACTTGCGAAGTGATGGCTGCCGACTCGTTGATGCGGGTGACGATGATGGCTGCGGCGGTTGATAGCAGTAGTGCGGGAATCTGGGCGACCAGACCGTCGCCGATGGTCAGCAGGGCATACTGCTGAAACGCATCGCCTGCAGACAGATCGTAGATGAACAGGCCGATGGCGAAGCCGCCAAACAAGTTGATCAACAGAATCAGAATGCCAGCGATGGCATCACCGCGAACGAATTTGGCGGCTCCATCCATGGCACCGTAGAAGTCGGCTTCCTTGGCGACTTCCTGACGCCGTTGCTTGGCTTCCTCCTGGGTAACCAGTCCGGCGTTGAGGTCGGCGTCGATAGCCATCTGCTTGCCGGGCAGGGCATCAAGGGTAAAGCGTGCGGTGACCTCGGAGATTCGCTCGCCACCTTTGGTGACCACCATGAAGTTGATGATCATCAGGATCACGAAAACAATCAGACCGACGATGAAGTTGCCGCCGATGACCACCTCACCGAAAGCCTGGATCACCTTGCCGGCAGCATCACTGCCGTTGTGACCTTCCAGCAGCACGACCCGGGTCGAGGCGACGTTGAGCGTCAGGCGCAGCAGGGTGGTGATCAGAATTACCGTGGGAAACAGGGAAAAGTCCAGCGGTCGTTTGGCCGAGACGCTGACCATCAGCACCAGCACGGCCATGGAGATGTTGAAGGTGAACAGGATATCCAGCAGCAGCGGTGGCAGCGGCAGGATGATCATTGCCAGAATCGACAGAATGACCAGGGGTATACCGATCTGGCCGGAGGTCAGGATGGGCATCAGTTGCTGATAAGGCTTCATGGCTGGTCGGGTCTCAACGGATCAGTGATTCGGGAATCGGCAACTGGCTGGCCAGTTCCGGTTTGCTGCGGCGCCCCTGGCGCCAGGCTTTGAGCTGCAATACATAGGTCAGCACGTGGGCCACAGCGGTGTAGAGCGGCATGGGTATCTGCTGGTTGACCTGGGTGCTGTAGTAGACCGCGCGCGCAAGCGGTGGCGCCTCGACTACCTCTAGGTCATGGGCGTTGGCCATCTTGCGGATATACAGGGCGGTTTCATCAACACCCTTGGCCAGCACGTAGGGGGCTTCGGCCTTGTCCAGGTCGTAGCGCAGGGCAACGGCATAGTGCTGTGGGTTGACGATCACCACATCGGCATCCTTGATGACCCGGCTGATCTGGCGTTGCAGTAACTGGCGTTGCAACTGCTTGATTCGGGCTTTGATCTCAGGCCGGCCTTCCTGATTCTTGTGCTCTTCTTTTACTTCCTGCTTGGTCATGCGCATCTTCTTGGTGAAGAAGAATTTCTGCAGGGGAATGTCGATCAGGGAGAACAGGATGAACACCACAATCAGCATCATTGCCAGATAGAACGCCAGGGTCATGGCGCCACTGATCGCGGTATGGATGTCCACGCGCTGCAAGGCCATGAACTTGGGAGCAGTCGCCAGCAGCAGAATGACTGCGGTGGCGCATAGCACTACGACCTTGAGGATCGACTTGAGCAGTTCGGTCCAGTTTTGGGCGGAAAAGATACGCCCGAGCCCTGTGATCGGATTGAGCTTGCTGAGCTTGGGCATGAAGTTCTTGGATGAGAACACCCAGCCGCCGGGGATCAGTGACAGCACTATGACCAGTAAGGTGGTGATCAGCAGCGGCAGCATCAGCTTGATGAACACCAACAGGTTGTGGCCGAGAATCAGGCTGAGGTCATCCAAGCCTATTTCGCTCTGGTGAAAGTTGATGTACGACAGTCTGAACAGGTCCTGCAGGCCTTCGTAGAACAGCCCGAAGCTGAACTTCAGCACCAGCAGGGTGATCAGCAGCGAAACGGTGGTTGCCAGATCCTTGGAGCGGGCAACCTGACCTTCGCGCTTGCTGTTCTTGAGTTTGTGCGCGGTGGGCTGCTCGGTTTTTTCCTGACTGCTGGCGTTCTGCTCGGACATGGTTACTCCAGCAACACTATGCCGAGGTTGTCGAGCAGTTGCCGGGTTAGCAGCAGATAGCTTTCCGACATATTCGGCAAGGTGAAGAAGATCGCCATCCAGCCGGTGAGAATGGCAATTGGGAAGCCCAGGGCGAACAGGTTCATCGCTGGTGAAATGCGGTTGAGCAGGCCGAAGCTGAACAGGATCAGGGTCATGCAGAACACCATCGGCAGGGCGATCAGCACGGCGGCTGACAGTACCCAACTGATGGCGTATAGAGTGCTGGCCATACCGGTAAAGTGCAGGCCGCTGCCGATCGGCCAGTAGATGAAGCTCTGGTACAGGATGCTGACGGTGACCAGGTGGCCATCAATGGCAAAGTACAAAAACACCAGCAGGGTGAAGTACAGCTGGTAGAGGATCGATGAAGACGAGACGCCGTTCTGTGGGTCGTTGTAACGCGCCATGCTCATGCCCATCTGAGTCGAGATTATTTCCCCGACCAGGCTGTAGACGGTGAATACCAGCTGGAGTGACAGCCCGAGCATCAGGCCAAAGGCAATCTGTTCCAGGGTTGCCAGCAGCCCAGCCAGCGACAGCGGATCAAGTAGCGGTGGGGTGGGCAGCGCGCCACCCAGCGCCAGAGTCAGGGCCAGGGCCAGCAGAATGCGCACAGGCAGTGACAGGGCCTTGTGGCTGAACATGGGCGCCAGGGTGAACACGGCAAGGATGCGGCAGAACGGCCACCAGTAACTTTGTACCAGCAGCAGGTAGCGATTGGCGTCAAACAGCGCTTCGGTAGCGGACATGAGTTCAGCCGACCAGATGGCCGGCCTGCTGAAAGGTTTCGATGAACAGTTCGCTGAGTGTGCGCAAGATCCAGTGCCCGGCGAACACCAGCATGCCCAGGGTGATCAGCAGGCGTGGCAGAAAGCTCAGCATCTGTTCATTGATCTGGGTCGCGGCCTGGAAAATACTGACGATCAGGCCGCCGATCAGACTGGGAATCACCAGGATGCAGACCACCAGAGCGATGATGTAAACCGCATGGGCGATCAGCGCGACGGCGTTTTCTGGTGTCAGCATGGTGGCCTCAATAGGGTTGGACGCTGGTGGTCAGGGTGCCGATCAGCAGGCTCCAGCCATCGACCAGCACAAAAATCATCAGCTTGAACGGCAGAGAGATCATCATCGGTGAGAGCATCATCATACCCATGGCCATCAGTACGCTGGCCACCACCAGATCGATCACCAGGAACGGGACAAAGATCATGAAGCCGAGCTGGAAGGCGGTTTTCAGTTCGCTGAGCACAAAGGCCGGCAACAGCAGGGTGAAGTCGATGCTTTCCAGGTCCTCGGGGATTTCTTCGTCGACCAGTGAGACGATGGTGTAGAGCGCGGTTTCATTGGTTTGCGCCAGCATGAACCGGCTGAGAATGGTCCGGGCTTCACCCAGGCCCTGCTCCAGGCTGATTTCATCGGCCTGGAACGGCTCATAGGCGTTGCTGTACATGTCCTGCCAGACTGGGCGCATGACCAGCAGGGTCATGCACAGCGCAATGCCGATCAATACGTTGTTGGGTGGGCTTTGCTGCAGGCCGATGGCCTGGCGCAGAATCGCCAGTACGATGACAAAACGGGTAAAGCAGGTCATCAGCATCAGCATGGCTGGCAGAAAGCCGAGCAGGGTCATGATGATCAGAATTTGCAGCTTGACGCTGAGTTCCTGACCGTCCTCGGTCTCGTTCAGCGAGAACAGCGAAATCTCACCCCCTGCCGCCTGGGCCAGAGCCGGGCTCAGGCCCAGCAGCAGTGGCAGGAGGGCCAGGGTCAGACGGCGTAGCAGGTTCATGCGGTCAGGTCTTTCAGGCCGGTGCCGCTGAGTTCAAGGATGCGCAGGCCATAGCTGCCATTGACCACCACGACTTCAGCCTTGGCGAACTGGGCGCCGTTGACCTTCACGTCCAGCGGCTCGCCCGCCAGCTTGTCGAGTGCAATCACGCTGCTGGCATCGACGTCCATCAGGTCCTTGAGCGGCAACTGAACGGAGGCGACCTCCAGGGTGACCTGTACCGGAATCTTGCCGAAGAAGCTCAGATCCTGTTGCGGCAGTCGCGGGCTGGCTTCGCTGAGGCTGGTGGCGACGGGTTCGTCGTCAAGTTGCAGGTCGCTATCGTTGATCAGGTTGTCGAGTTCTTGGTCGCTGAGTTGTTCGTTCATGGGCTCTTCACGCTTTCCAGAGAGGTAAGACAAAGGGCGCCGTCATCTTCGAAGATGGCCCCGCGAAACAGTTTTTGCTGATTGATACGGACATCGCAGCGCTCATGCATACGGATCATGAGAATGTCATCCGGTTGCAGTGCCAGTACGTCGGCCAGGGACATCTGTACCGAGGCCAGCACGCATTCCAGGCGCACCGGCAGGCGCTTGATGTTGCTCAGCGGATCACCGGCCGGCTGGCTGCTGCCTGGCAGGGCCATCTTGCTGGTCAACAGGTCGGCCAAGTGATTGTCCAGATAGATGAATAGCGATGCAGTGGTCGAGGTAAGGTGGCTGGTCAGCGAGAACTCGACCAGGTACTCCCACAGTGGCTGGTCATAGGCATTGTCGTGAGCCTCAAGCTGACCGAGGCTGGTGCCAGCCATGATCACCCGGCCGAAAATCTCGGCGATATCCCGACCCAGGCGATCACGCATGCGCTGCTCTGAGGTGCTGATTGGTGTGGCCTCGTGGCTTGGCAGGGTAGTGCCGCCGTAATAGCACTCCAACGCCTCGGCCAGCAGCGGGCGAGAAATCGAGAAGCCGATCTTGCCCAGTTCGGAGCGGAACAGGCAGTCGGGTTCGCTAGCGATCTGTTCGCTGACACTGACACCTTGCAGTTCCAGATTGATGCGGAAGTTGCGCAGGAAATAGTCGCCGATCAGGCGCGGGTATTTGTTGGCGGCTTCACTGATGTACTGCGGCACCTTGTGATAGTGGCGCCCCAGCTTGTGAGGTTTCAATTTGACCAGGGCATCGGCCGGCACGCCATGGTGGACTTTCGAATTACCAATCATGTGTGAACTGCTTTCCCAGGTAGTAACTGTTGCCTCGTTGAGCGCGGCCGAGTGCATTTAAGGCAGGCCCGGCTGGCCGATTGTCCATGACGCCGGTGATGTGCGCAGGCGCGCTGCATCGACCATGGCGGATGGACTGGCAGTCTAGGGGGCGCAGGGGGCAGGGATTAAATCAATAGATATCAAATCACATCAGCAGGCGCTGATATGTGCTTTTGATATCTATTTAGAGAAAGTAATTCGCGGATTGGGCGCGGGCGTTGCTAATGTCCGTGCGCATTGGCCGCCACAGAACATGAGAGGGCGACCGTAGGATTGAATTATTTCAGTCCTGTGAAAAGAAAACTGTTAACTGCGTCGCAAAAAACGACAGGTGATACACGGTGAAGCATCTCAGTCAGGCAATGAACTACAGCGAGTCACAAGGCGGCGCCGATCTGGTCGTGACCGGAGGGGTGGTGATTGCCGGCGTTGAGGATCAGGACCATGACGTCTCCTTGTCCCGAGGTCTGCTGTCAGCTGGCTGTCAGGTGCATTGCGTTGCCAGTCTGGAGCAGTTGGATGAGCGCCGCCTCAGTGGTGCTGGTTTGCTGCTGGTACTGGTCAGTGGGCTTGAGCCGAGTGGGCTGTATGACCAGGTCGCACGCCTGACCCGTCGCTGGCCGGGTTTGAGTGTAGTGCCGATTGTTGAATACCAGGACCAGGAAAAGGCGGCGACGCTGCTGGAGTTGGGGTGCATTGACTATCTGCTCAGCCCGTTCAGTGATCAGCAGTTGTTTCAGTTGCTGCACCGGGTCCGTCAGGCCGAGCTGGCCCAGGAAGACTTTGTCTCTTGTTCACACGCCGGGCGTCGGCTGCTGGCGATGGCTCAGCGGGTGGCTATGACCCGAGCGCCAATCATGATCAGCGGTGAAACCGGGACCGGCAAGGAAATGATGGCGCGCTATATCCACCGTTTCTCAAGCAGTGCCGAGGCTCCCTTTGTTGCAGTCAACTGTGCGGCGATTCCGGAAGCCATGCTGGAGTCGATCCTGTTTGGTCATGAGCGTGGAGCCTTTACCGGTGCAGTCAGCGCCCAGCCGGGTAAATTTGAGCAGGCCAATGGCGGCACGCTGTTGCTTGACGAGATCGGGGAGTTGCCACTGGCGCTGCAGGCCAAACTGCTCAGAGTGCTACAGGAGCAGCGGGTTGAGCGTCTGGGCGGTCAGCGGGAAATCCATCTGGATGTGCGTATCATCGCGGCCACCAACCGTGACCTGCAGGCCGAGGTCGAGGCCGGACGGTTCCGTGCTGATTTGATGTTCCGTCTGGATGTACTGCCGCTGCAATTGATGCCGCTGCGTGAGCGCAAGGAAGATGTGATCCCCTTGGCGCGGCAGTTCATTCGTAAGTATGCCCCCCATGAAGCACATCAGGAACTGCTCACCCAGGCAGCCTGTCAGGCGCTGATGCAGCATGACTGGCCGGGTAATGTCCGGGAGCTGGAAAACACCCTGCAGCGAGCGCTGGTTCTGCGCAATGGGCTTTTCATCCAGCCCTGCGATCTGGGTCTGGCTGTCCAGGAGCTGTCCGGCACTGAAGCCCGGCAATTGACTCCGGTCAGTGAGACCGGCAAGGCCGCGCTCAAGGCCAGCGGCAAATGGGCCGAGTACCAGCATGTGATTGACACCATCCGCCAGTGCGGCGGGCACAAGGCCAAGGCTGCCGAGCGTCTGGGGATGACGCCGCGCGCTTTGCGCTACCGGTTGAACGCCATGCGTGAGCAGGGCGTGCAGATTCCCGTGTAAGGAGAAAGGGCAGGATGAATTCGATTACCCAGGTACAGCAGCAGATGCTTGAGCGCATGAGCCAGATGCAGGCGGCGTCTTCGGGCGCGGTGGTGCGTGCAGCTCTGGACAAGCCGCCGGTTGGCGGGGTGGGGCAGGCCTTTCAGGATGTGCTGCGCACGATTGATAGCGAGCAGCATCTGGCCAGTCAAGCGCTGGCCGATGTCGATAGTGGCAAGAGCAAGGATCTGGTCGGGGCGATGATCCAGAGTCAGAAAGCCAGTCTGTCGTTCGCAGCGCTGGTGCAGGTGCGCAATAAGATGAGCAGCGCCTTCGATGAAATCATGAGAATGCCGGTTTAACCAGGCGCGAGTACACAGCCGTGTTGCAGACCATCAAAAGCAGACTGCCCGTGAGCGGGTTCAAGCTCGACCCACGGATGACCCTATTCGGCATGGCCCTTGCCGCCGGCCTGGTAGCTATCGGGATCGCACTGTATCTCTGGCGCGAGCCAGCCTCCTATCGACCACTGTACGGCGCTGGAGAAAGTTATCCGGCGGCTGAGGTCATGCAGGTCCTCGAGGCCGAGGGTATTCGCTACCGCCTGCATGGGCAGAGCGGCCAGGTGCTGGTGCGTGAAGATCATCTGGCCCGGGCGCGCCTGCAACTTTCGGCCCGGGGGGTCAGTGTCGCGGTGCCGCCGGGCTATGAACTGTTTGATCGGGACGAGCCGCTGGGCACCAGCCAGTTTGTTCAGGATGTGCGGCTCAAGCGCAGTCTGGAAGGTGAATTGGCGCGCACGGTCATGAGCCTCAAAGGGGTCGAGCAGGCCCGGGTGCATCTGGCCCGTGAAGAGAATCGTTCGTTTGTGGTGGGGCGCCGTCTGCCGGCCAAAGCCTCGGTAATGCTGCAGTTGGCTCCAGGCACCCGGCTACAACCGGATCAGGTCAGTGCGATCGTCAATCTGGTTGCCAACAGCGTGCCGCAGCTCGAGGTGGCCGATGTCAGTGTGGTCGATCAGCACGGCACCCTGCTGTCGCGAGGTTTGGATGACTGGGGTGGGCCGGCACGCAACTGGCAGGTAGTCGAGGACTATCAGCACAAGGCGGTAGGCAATATCGAGCAGGTGTTGGCGCCGGTACTGGGTGCGGGCAACTTCCGGATCAGCGTGGCGGCCGATGTTGACTTCAGTCAGCGCGAAGAAACCGTACAGACCTACGGCGAGGCGCCGCGAGTGCGTAACGAGCAGCTGCGTAGTGAAAGTGCGATCGATCAGTTGGCGCTAGGGGTACCGGGCTCGCTGAGCAATCTGCCGTTGCAGTTGCCGACGCCGGCGGTGGATGCCGGTGAGGACGGTGCGCAAGGTAATGACGGCAACCAGGCCGCGACCTCGCTGCGCCAGGAGTCCAATCGCCAGCTCGATTACGACCAGTCGGTGACGCATGTCAAGCATGCGCCCTTTGCCTTGCGCCAACAGAGCATTGCCGTGGTGCTGAATGCGGCCAGTGCCCCTGACGGTGGCTGGAGTGAGCAGGCCCGGGCCGAGCTGGAGGCGATGATTCGCAGCGCCGCCGGATTCAATGCCGCCCGCGGTGATCAACTGACGCTGAGTGTACTGCCGTTCAGCAGCGTCGAGCCGTTGCAGGCAGAGCTGGCCTGGTGGGAGAGCGAGCAGGTGCACGCATTGGCACGTCTCGGGTTGCTGGGGTTCCTGGCCCTGTTGATCCTGTTGCTGGTGGTGCGCCCGGCAATGCGTATTGTCAGTCGTCCGGAGCAGCCGGCGCTTGCTGAGGAATTGGTCGAGCTTGAGCCGCCTGCACCTGAGCGCACCTTGCCGTTGCAGCAAGAGCGTCCGGGCCTGAGCATCCTCAGCGAGTTGAGCCCGCTGTCGGAGATTCGCCTGCCAGCGCCCAATTCTGGTCTTGAGCTACAGATCGAACACTTGCAGATGTTGGCGCGCAATGATCCTGAGCGGGTTTCTGAGGTGCTCAAGCACTGGATCGGTCGCAATGATCGTGACCTGGCATCTACCTGAGGGGCTTGGCGATGAAAGAATCCAATGTGCGTAACGTTCGGCAACTCAGCTCCCTGGAGCAGGCCGCGATCCTGATGCTGAGCATGGATGATGCGACTTCGGCAGGCGTGCTCAAGCACTTTTCCCGCGAGGAGATTATCAGTATCAGTCAGGCCATGGCCCGGCTGAGCAATGTCAAGCAGCCCATGGTCTCGGAAGTGGTTGGGCGGTTCTTCGAGGATTACCGCGAGCAAAGCAGTATCAAGGGGGCCTCGCGCGGTTATCTCAGCGGCATGCTCGGCAAGGCGCTGGGCAGCGATATTACCCGCAGCCTGCTGGACAGCATCTATGGCGAGGAAATTCGCGCCAAGATGGCCAAGATGGAGTGGATCGATCCCAAGCAGTTTGCCGCCCTGATCGCCAAGGAGCACGCCCAGATGCAGGCCGTTTTTCTGGCCTTCCTGCCGCCGGCGATGGCCGCGGAGGTGCTCGAACAGATGCCGGCCGAGCGTCAGGATGAGCTGCTGTATCGGATTGCCAATCTGAGCGAGGTCAACAGTGACGTGATTCGCGAGCTGGAGCAGTTGATCGAGCGCAGTATCAGCGTGTTGACCAACCAGGGCTCGCAAGTGCGCGGGATCAAGCAGGCTGCCGACATTATGAACCGCTTCAAGGGCAACCGCGAACAGATGTTCGAGTTGTTGCGGGCGCACAGCGATGAGCTGGTCAATCGGATTGAGGATGAAATGTACGACTTCTTCATCCTCTCGCGGCAGACCGAAGAAGTGCTGCAGGTGCTGCTTGAGGCCGTGCCTATGGAAGAGTGGGTGGTCGCGCTCAAGGGTGCCGAGCCGGAGCTGGTGCGAGCGATTCAGAATGCCATGCCCAAGCGCCAGCGCCAGCAGATGGAGTCGATCAGCCGGCGTCAGGGGCCGGTGCCCATGAGCCGGGTCGAGCAGGTACGCAAGGACATCATGGCGGTTGTGCGGGAAATGGCCGGCAATGGTGAGCTGCAGTTGCAATTGTTCCGTGAGCAGACCATCGAGTAACCGGAGGCAGCATGACAGTCAGGGTGATCAAGGCCAGTGGTCGGGCGTGGCGGGTCTTCCGTTTTCCGCCGCTGTGTTCCGGACCAAGGGCGCTGGCCGGTGAAGTAGGCGGTGGAGGCCAGGCCAGTGTCCAGCAGGCGGTCAGCGACGGCTTTCGCGAGGGCATGGAAAAGGGCTATCAGGAAGGTTTGCAGCAAGGCTTGGAAGCCGGGCGTCGGCAGGGCTTTGACGAAGGTTGCGAGCAGGGCCGTCAACGTGGTCTGGAGGAAGGGCGGCATCAGGGGCTGCAGGTATTCGAACAGGCCAGTGCGCCGCTGGCGCGAATGCGTGGCGAGTTGCGCGAGTATCTGGACCAGTATGAACTCAAGCGTCGTCAGGAATTGCTCGAACTGGTGCGCAAGGTGGCCCGCCAGGTGATCCGCTGTGAGCTGACAATCAACCCGACTCAACTGCTGGCGCTGGCCGAAGAAGCGCTGACCAGTTTGCCGGGCGATGTGACCGATGTGCGGATTTTGCTTAACCCGGAAGAATATGCGCGCATCCGTGATATTGCCCCGGAGAGGGCCGAGGAGTGGCGCCTGGTTCCGGATGAGCGACTGGCGCTGGGTGAGTGTCGGGTCGTGACCGAGCAGGCCGAGGCAGATATCGGCTGCCAACAGCGTCTGGACTCCTGTATGGAGACACTGGCCGGGCACCTGCAGGTCAATGAATCATGAGTGTGCGCGAGGCGTTCAGTCTGGACGAGGCGCTGCGTTCGCTTGAAGGCGTGCAGTTGGCCAAGGTCAGCGGGCGTCTGGTGCGGGTGTCCGGGCTGGTGCTGGAAAGCCTTGGCTGCCGGCGCATGACCGGCCAGCGCTGCTATGTCGAGCAGGCCGACGGCAGCATGCTCGAAGCCCAGGTGGTGGGTTTCAATCGCGACATCACCTACCTGATGCCGTTCAAGAAGCCGGTCGGGCTGACGGCCGGATCACGAGTTTTTCCGGCCCGTGAAGAAGGCTTGTTGCACATCGACGAGTCCTGGCTGGGCCGGGTGGTCAATGGCCTGGGCGAGCCCCTGGATGATCAGGGAAAACTGTCTGGACGTGACCCCTTGCCGGCCGAGTTGCCCAGTGTCAATCCGCTGCGCCGTCGTCCGGTATGCGAGCCGCTGGATGTCGGCGTGCGCGCGATCAATGCCCTGCTGACCCTGGGCAAGGGCCAGCGGGTTGGCCTGTTTGCCGGCAGTGGTGTAGGCAAGAGCGTGTTGCTTGGCATGATCACCCGGCAGACCAAGGCCGATGTGGTCGTGGTCGGGCTGATTGGCGAGCGTGGTCGCGAGGTGCAGGAGTTTCTGCTGCACTCGCTGGGGCCTGAAGGTCTGAAAAAGGCCGTGGTGGTGGTCGCCCCGGCCAACGAGTCGCCGCTGATGCGGCTCAAGGCTACCGAGCTGTGTCACAGCATCGCCGCCTATTTCCGCGACCAGGGCCAGGATGTGCTGCTGCTGGTCGACTCCCTGACCCGCTATGCCATGGCCCAGCGCGAAATCGCCCTGGCGCTGGGCGAGCCGCCGGCAACCAAGGGGTACCCGCCGTCGGTATTTGGCCTGCTGCCCGAGTTGGTGGAAAGCGCCGGCAACGGTGCCAGCACCGCCGGCAGCCTCAGCGCCCTGTATACCGTGCTGGCCGAGGGCGATGACCATCAGGACCCTATTGTTGACTGTGCCCGGGCGATTCTCGATGGGCATATCGTGTTGTCGCGGCGGCTGGCTGATGTTGGCCATTACCCAGCTATCGATATTGCCGCCTCGGTCAGTCGTTGCATGAGTCAAGTCAGTGCGCCGGAGCATCAGGGCGCGGCACGCCAACTCAAGGAGCTGTACAGCAGCTTTGAAAAGATTCGTGAGTTGATTCCGCTGGGTGGATATAGCCCGGGCATGGATGCCAAGACCGACCGGGCGGTGCAGTTGGCGCCGCACATCGAGCGCTTTTTGCGTCAGGAGGTCGGTGTGGGGGCAGAGCTGGAAGACTGCGTCGCTACCCTGCTCAAGCTGGTCAAGAGGCCGTCATGAAGGAACAGATAAACACCCTGTCGCGGTTGGCGTTGCTGCGCGGCAACAAGGTGCAGGAACTGATGGGGCGGGTCAACTACCAGCAGAACCTGTGCCAGCGCTATCGCAACAATATCGAGGGGCTCAGTCGCCTATGTGGCTATACCGCACCGATGACCACCCCGCTGCAGCGTGACAATCAGCAGCGCTACAAGTTGACGCTGCATCGGATGATCGAGTTGCAGCGCCGCGAACTGGCGGTCGCGGAACAGGCGCTGACCCGGATTCGAGGCGAGTTGACCAGCGCCATGCGTAATGAAAAGGTCATTAGTCAGGTGCTGGACGGCAAGCTGCGCGAATGGCAGCATCTGCTGGCCAGTCAGGAACAGAAGATACAGGACGGTCTGGCGGCTCAGGCTTGGTGGCGAGCCCAAGCACTATAGGGAGCTTCTGAAAACTACCTGCGTTGGCAATACTGCGTTAAAAACAGCCTCGATCGCGAGCCCGGTCAAAATGCTCATTTACACCACGTAAACTGCGCTTTTTCGGCTGTTTTTGCGGGGCCGCCATCGGTATTGTCTTGCCTGCCTCGCCTACGTTTTCAGATGCTCCCTAGGAAAAAAGATTTAAGCGCAGGTCGCAGTCGGTCGCCATAAGTCTGTAACCCGCTCATTTTTGGATGTCAGCATGGATATTTCCCGGCCCAGCAGCAACGGTTTCCGTCCGGTGACCGAACTTTCCACCGGTACTCCCGGCGAGCGTTCGCAGGTGACTAACAGTGCGCCCAGCTTGCCGCCCGCCGAGCTGCCACTTGAAGCTCTGCAGGCGGCGCTGCAAGCCTTGCCTTCAGTCGATCTTGATCGGGTGGCGGCGGTGCGTCAGGCGCTGAGCGAAGGGCGCCTGGATACCAGTGCCGAAGGTTTGGCGGCTGACATGCTGGCCTATCATCGGGGTAGCGATCAGTGAGTTCGCGCGAGCGCCTGCTGGCTGCGCTCGATGAGGACCTGCAGCGCGATCAGGCTGACTATCAGCGCCTGCTGGATCTGACCGAAGCACTGCATGCGCACCTGCTGCAGCGTGACGCGCAGCAGATCGAGCGTCTCAATCAGGACATCAGCAGTCTCTCAGCGGCGGCGGCCCATCGCGCCGCGCGACGCAGCCGCATTCTGGCGGCATTTTCCCTGCACGCCGATGCCGATGGCATGCAGCGCCTGTTCGCCGGTTGCCCGCCAGCCCAGCGTCAGCGCCTGAGTGCCAGCTGGGAGGCGCTTGGTCATCTGGCGCAGGCCTGTCAGCGCCAGAACGAACGCAATGGCCGCCTGCTGGCCATGCAGCACGATATCCTCAATCAACTGCTGGGTCAGTCTGCCCAGTCCAGCCTCTATTCTCCCCAGTACTACTGAGCCCATGGGCTAGTCCGCCGTCGCCTGGGTTTAAGCGGCACGGCCCAACTGTCGCCTGTATTGTTTGTCACTTTGTGCGGTTTTCCCTGATCCGCGTTGATTCTTGCCGAGGGGAAAGAGCATTTCCGCTGGCTGCATAAGGTCGCTCAAGCGGAAGACGTTTTTCACCTGTTATCTGGCTTAAAGCCATTTAAATCAATGGCTTGATGTCTTGGCATTGTTATTGCTTGAAGGCTGTCAAAGGATACCTGACGATGAATATCGACTCTGATTACGCAAGATCCATGGCTGAACAACTGGCCAGCTACGATGTGCAGCCCGGCCTGGCTAGGGTGCGGCGCAACGAAGCCAATTACCGTGCTCAGCTGGACGCAGTGACCAAGCTGGAAAGTGCCTTGCGCACGTTCCGCAGCGCTGTGACTGGGCTCAAAAGCGGCGGCAAGACCATGCTGGTCAACTCGGCGAGTTTCAGTCAGGAAGGCTACGCCACGGCCAACGTCAAGGCCAATGCGGTGCCGGGTAACTACCAGTTCTTTGTCGAGCAACTGGCCAGTCAGCACCAGATTGCTCTGCAGGGATTGCAGGACGGTGATATCGAGGCAACCGGTAGTCTGCAGATCGATCTTGGCGGGGAAAGTTTCAGCATTGACCTGAGCGCGGCCGACAGCAGCGGTGATGGTGTGGTGAGCCTTGCCGAACTGTCGGCGGCGATCAATGGCGCCTCGGACAATGCCGGTGTGCAGGCCACGCTGGTGCGCAGCAATGGTGAGGTCAGCCTGGTACTGACCAGCGAAAACAGCGGTGCCTCCAACGCAATCGGCCTGAGCTTGAGCGGGGCAGGGCCGGGTAGTGCGAACTTCGCCGATGCGGTGGCCAATCCGCTGGAGCTGTCGGCTGCGCGGGATGCCCGAGTACGTTTGGGCGGCGAGACTGGCTTGCTGCTGACCAGTTCCAGCAACACCTTTGATGAGCTGATCGATGGAGTCAGCCTGACCTTTAATCGTACTCACAGCGCCGGGGATACCCCGCTGACGGTCGAGGTTGGTCAGGATAGTGAGGCGACCCAGGCTCAGGTCAAGACCTTTATCGATGCCTATAACAGTCTGCTGGCCAGCCTCAAGAGCCTGACCGCCAGTGGCGGCGAAAACAGTACGCGCGGTCCGCTGGCTGGCGACTCCAGCGTGCGGGCGATCCAGGAAATGCTGAACCGGACGCTGCGTACTGAGTTTGATGGCATGCGACTGATGGATTTTGGTATCAGCGCTGATCGCAATGGCCGTTTGAGCCTCGACTCCAGCCGCTTCGATGCGGCGGTAGCGGCCAACCCTGAGGGCTTGAACAAGCTGTTCAGTGGCAAGGACAACCTGATCGACAGTATCGACAAGAGTCTGCACCTGTATACCAACGTCACCACCGGCGTGCTGAAGAACCGCAAGGAAAGTATCAACCTGATGCTACGCCGCACCGATCAGCAGATGTCGACGCTGGAACAGCAGTATGACCGTTACTACAACCGCTATCTGCGCCAGTACACCAACATGATGCAGATGATGGCGGCGATGCAGCAAACCCAGGGTATGTTTTGATGAACGATTACTACCTCAATGACAGCTACCAGCAATACCGCTCGGTAGATCTGGAAGCCAAGGCCGCAGCGGCCTCGCCCTATGAACTGGTGCTGGTGCTGTTCGATGGTCTGCTTGATGAGCTGGCCCGGGCTCGCGGTCATATCGAAGGCCGGCGCTACCAGCAAAAGGGCGTGTCACTGGAAAAGTGCATGAGCATCCTCAACGGCCTTAACAGCGCTCTGGATTTCGACAACGGCGGTGAGGTTGTGGCAGGCCTGGCCCGGTTGTACGACTACTGTATCTACCGACTTTCCGATGTCAGCGTCAGCCTGTCGCTTGAAGGCATGGACGAGGTGATCGAGCTGGTCGGCATTCTGCGTGAAGGCTGGGAAGGCGTGAATGGCACTCGTCAGCCCTGAGAGCCAGCGCATTGCCCAGGTCTACGGACAGTTGCGCCAAGCCCTTGAGGCGGCGGACTGGGAGGCGGTCGCCGAGGCCGATCTGGCCGTGCGTGAACTGTTGCAGAGCTTGCCGGATGAGGCCGAGCTGGAGCCGGCCAGTGGTCAACTGCGCCAACGCCTGCAACGCCTGCACGCCCAGGGTGTCAAGGCTTGTGCGGCTGAGTGCGAGCGCCTGCGTCAGGTTTTGCAGCGCCATATTGAATACGGGGAGGGCCGCTCGGCCTACCTGCAGACCGAGAGCCTGGGGGGAGACGGATTGTGATGGAACTGATCGGTAACAGCCATGGCGCCCGGGCCGAGTCTGTCGAGACTGTACGCGAGGCGCTACTGAGCGTAGTGAGTCAGGCAACAGGTGAGCAGGCTGAGGTGCCAACTGCAGACATGCAGACGCTGCTGGCGTTGCTGGCCGAGGAGACAATTGATCAGGCGCAGCCAGAGGCTGTTGTGGCGCCGGTTGAGCGTGAGTCGCTGGATAACCAGGTGGCTACACAGGGGCAGCACTTGGCGTCGCCGAGTTTGGAACAGCTCGAAGGTTGGCTGCAGCAGCAACAGGAGTTGCAGGGCCTGCAGCTGGGCGCGCGCGAATCGCTGCCCGGGGTGCCCGAATCGGACGCTGTCGATCTGCCGCTGGCTGTACAGCTACGGGCGCGACAGGCTGCTGAACATGAGCCGGCTGGGCGTCAGCCTGATCTGCGGGTGCAGACGCCGCAGCCGCAGCCACAGCTGCAACCGTTGATGCCGCCGGCTCAAGAACCGGGTCTGGATGAGCAGGTGCGCGTGGTTGAGCCAAGGGCCGAAGCCTCCGGCCCGGGGCTGAAAATGCCGTTGCTGGCGGAGGCGTTAGGGTTGGTGCCTGTGCCTGAGAGCAGTTCGCTGCGCAGTGGCGAGCCGGCCCTGCTGAGTCCGGCCATTCAACCTCAGGCGGGCCCTGTGGCCGCTCCGGGCCTGGCGGTCGAGGCGCGGCCTGTCGCAGCACAGGCACGCTGGGGTGAGCAGATGCTGGCAGCTCTGCGCGAACAGGTGGAAATGCAGGTGCAGCAGCGTTCGCAGCAGGCAACCATCCGCCTGGACCCGCCAGAGCTGGGCAGTCTGGACATTCAGATTCAGCACGAGCAGGGCAAGCTCAGTGTGCAGATCAATGCCGCACAGGCGGATGTCGCGCGCCTGCTGAATTTGCTCAGTGAGCGCCTGCGCCACGAACTGATGGGGCAGCACTTCACCCAGGTTGAGGTGCAGGTTGGTGCCGACGCTGAGCAGGGCCGTCAAGGTCGCCAGCAACTGCCAGAGCAAGAGCTGGTGCGCCAAGCCCAGGAACTGCCGAACGAAGCGGCAGGTCGTCTCGGCCGTGGCCAGCCGGATGATGTGTTGATCAGTGTCTGAGCCTGCGGGCTCCGACGGTTTCCCAATCGCAAGCGAGTATGAATCATGGCGTTGCCACGCATTATCCTGATTGTTCTGATCATCAATACCCTGGTACTGCTGGGCAGTGTGGGGCTGAACCTGCATTTGCTGAACAACATGCCGGCGGCTGGGTCTGTCGGGCTGTTCCAGACAGCCGAGCCGCCAGAAGAAAGTCTGACCCGGGAATTCCAGTTTTTTCCGATCGAAAAGGTGATCGTCAATCTGCGAGGGCAGAACCGCGAGCATTATTTCGTGCTTGATCTGGTGTTGCAGGCCGAGCTGGAAGTTGAACAGCGGCGCCTGGAGCAGATCGATCCGATTGTGCGCAACTCGGTAGTGGCCCATTTGTCCGGACTGGATTTTCAGGAGCTGCGCGCCATGTCGATCAGTGAACTGCAAGGGCGTCTGGAGTCGGTGCTGGTCGCCGATCTGGCCGCACGCAATCTAAGCCAGCCGTTCGCCCATGTGCTGGTCAGCAAGATGATCGTCCAGTAACAGGTGCCCAGATGAACGCCAACTGTGCCATCGATCACGATTACGGTTCGCCCCAGGGAGCGCCGGTGCTGCTGTCGGCGGCCGAGGAGCAGCGTTGGGTGCGTCAGTACCTGCCGCTGGTGCGGCGTATCGTCAACCAGTTGTCGTTGCAGGCCAATCAGGTGCTTGATCGCGAGGACATGGAGCAAATCGGGCTGATGGGACTGCTCGAAGGACTGCGCCGTTACGGGGCCCCCGACGAGCACTTTGGACGCTTTGCCGCCCTGCGTATTCGCGGCGCCATTCTCGATGAACTGCGGCGCCAGGACTGGCGGCCACGTCAGGTGCGCCAGCAGGTGCACAAGATTCGTGATGCAATTCGTGCGTTGGGCCGGAGCCTGGGACGCGAACCCAGCGAGGAGGAAATCCTCGTACATACTGGGCTCGATCAGCAGGGCTATCTCGACTTTCTTCAGGCCGATGCCATCGAGGCTGTGGAAAGCCTCGACGACTTGTTGCAGAAGGGGCTGGAGCCAGGCGCGGAACAGGGTAATGGCTTTGAGGAGCGTTTGCTCCAGCAGCGCCTGCTGAGCCAGGCGCTGAGCCGGTTGACCGAGCGCGAGCGGCTGATTCTGACCCTTTATTACCAGCAGGAACTGAGTCTCAAGGAAATCGCCCTGGTCCTCGATCTGAGCGATGCCCGGGTCTGTCAACTGAGCAAGCAGGCCCTGAGCAAAGCCTGCGCCTTTCTAACCGCACATGCAGAGTCCTGAACCATCATGCTGAAAGTACTTGGATCCTTCATCATCATTGCCGGTGTTCTGGGTGGCTATGCCATGGCCAACGGTGACATGGCCATGCTCTGGCAGCCGGCAGAAATGGTCATCATCCTCGGCGCCGGGATCGGCAGCCTGATCGTTGGCAACCCCAAGGAAGTGCTGGGCGAAATGCTGACCCAGGCCAAGGGGGTGTTCATTTATCGGCGCCGGGGTGAAGAGTTTCAGCGTCAGTTGCTGATGCTGCTCTATGAATTGCTGGAAACGGTCGAGGTTGGTGGGCTCAAGGCGCTGGACCAGCACATCGAAGAGCCGGAGGAAAGCGAGCTGTTCAACAAGTACCCGTTGATCAGTCAGGAGCGCAACCTGATGGCTTTCATCGCCGACAACTTCCGGCTGATGGCCATGGGCAAGATCAGCGCCCATGAGCTCGAAGGCTTCCTTGAGCAGGAGCTGGATGCCATGGAGGGTGCCTTGATGCAGCCCTCACGCTCGCTGCACAAGACCGGCGAGGCCATGCCGGGGTTTGGCATCCTGGCGGCGATCATGGGGATCGTCATTACCATGGGCCATATCGATGGCTCGGTGGCCGAGATCGGCAACCATGTGGCGGCGGCGCTGGTAGGAACCTTCTTTGGGATCTTTCTGTGCTACTGCCTGATGGGGCCGCTCAGCAATGCCATGGGCTTGCGGATCAAGACCGAACTGTCGGCGCTGGAGTGTGTGCGTACCACCCTGGTTGCGCATTTGGCCGGCAAGCCGACGTTGCTGGCGGTGGATGCCGGGCGCAAGTTGATTGAGCAGGACGTCAAGCCGGCGTTCAAGGAGCTGGAGGTCTGGGTCAACGACTTTGAAGAGCAAAGGGACGCGGCATGAAAAAGCGCGGTGCGACCCATGACGAGATAACCATCGTCAAGCGCAAGGCCAAAAAGGATCACGACGACGAACATAGTGGTGCCTGGAAGGTTGCCTTCGCCGACTTCACCATGGCCATGATGGCGCTGTTCATGGTGCTTTGGCTGGTTCAGGCGATGAAAAATGAGGAAGCGGCCAAGCACAGCAGTGAAGCGCTGGCCAGCCCGGTCTGGGAAGGCGGTGCCGGTATTTTTGACGGCACCAGTGCGCTGTTGATCGAGAGCCTGGGTGACAGTACGACGGTCTCCATCGGTGATGAGCCGCCAGCACCAGCGCGCTCACGCCAGCTTGAGCTGGATAGCCAGGAACATCTGGGGCTGGCCGGGGTTGAAGAGCTGCAGAGTCTGGCTGAACTGATGCGCGAGATGGCCGAGGCGGTCAACGCCGAGGCCAATCTGGAGGTAGAGGTGGTGCCCCAAGGCTTGCGGATTCTGGTCAAGGACGATCAGCAGCGGTTCATGTTCCAGCGCGGCAGCGCCGTACTCAATCCGCACTTTCATGCCCTGCTCGGGCGCCTGGCTGGGGTATTGGGGCGGGTCGACAACAAACTGATCATCAGCGGCCATACCGATGCCACGCCTTATCGCGGTGGTGCTGGCTACAACAACTGGAACCTGTCTGGCGATCGGGCCTTGCGAGCTCGCAATGTGCTGGTCGAGGCCGGTCTGCCGGGGGCGCATATTTTGCAGGTTACCGCCCAGGCCGATGGCATGCTGCTACGCCCGGATGAGCCGGAAAGTGGCGCCAACCGGCGTATTGAGCTATTGCTGCTGACCATTCAGGCTGAAACCCTGTATCAGGAGTTGTTCGGCGAGCGTACTGCGCGGGTCGATTACTCTGAACAGGGTGCCGAGTACCGTGAAGGTACGGAGTCGCTCTAAATAGTACGCAGCCGCTATCAAAGCGCGCCCCCGCGTCATGGCTAGGGGCGTAGCGCCGTGGCCACCGACAGGGCCGTATGGATCACCACGGCACTACGTGCCTCGTGATGACGACTTGAGTGGCGTGGTGGTGTGGGTGCAACAGGGAGGGTTGTCCCTGTTACGTCATGGCGAGGAGCGTCGCGACGTGGCCATCCATGAGAGCGTATGGGGCGCTTGCCTAGTTCAGGGCTGGCACCAGCGTAGCTGGCCGATATCGAGCTGTTCAAATTGCCCGCGGTGAATCATCAGGGCACTGGCGTTTCCCCCATGCTCGCAGAGCACCCGGTAATAACTCCCGTGTAAATCCAGGGTTAGTAGCCTCGGGTTGGCGTGATCCTGCGGCAGGCGCTGGGCCAGTGTGCTGGCCAAAGGTTCGAGCGCATCCAGGCTGGCATGGTCGATGGCAAACAGGCGAATCTGTATCGGGCCATGTTGCAGTTCGCGGAGGGTCAGTTCCTGGGCCTGAATCTGCTGCGCACTATGGGGCCACAAGCTGAAAATCAGGCCGATAAGCGCCAGGCCGAGCAGGGCGCCGGCAAGCCAGTAACGCCGGGGGCGATGTCGTGTGATGGCCGCAGGCAATTTTGGCTCAGGTACTGGCTCTGATTCTTGCGTCGGTGGTTGGGGTGGTGCAGGCGTGACAGCTGATTGCTGAATGATGTATTGCGGGTTGAACTGGTAGCCCCGGCGCGGCAGGGTCTGAATGATCTCGCGGCCTTTCTCATCACAGAACAGCTGGCGCAGCGAGTAGATCTGCTGATTGAGGCTGCCCTGACCGACGACCCGGTCCGGCCAGGCGTAGGCCATCAACTCCTCGCGGGTGACTACCTCTCCCGGTACCTTGAGCAGGCGTTCGAGCAGTCGACTACCGGCGTAGCCAAGCTCGATCCTTTCTTCCGGTACTTCTGGCTGGCGAATCACTACCTGGAACAACGATGGGCAGAAGCACACGCAGCGACCTTCGCGCCCGGTACGCAGCAACAGCTGGCCCAGCGGTGTAATCGACTCTTGTGACGCCGACGATGTCTGTGGTGCATTCATGGGCAGGATTAGCTGGCCCTCAAGCTCTTGATTTGGCAGAAACTTTGTTTATTGGCCGGCATTGTGGCGTCAGCCGGGGGCGGGATGCAAGCCCATGCGCGAGCCATTATGCGAGCGGCTGGCCAGAGGGGCAGGCCTGGACAGACGCCAGAGCGGCTGTTGACAGGTATAGCGGAAATTTATGACCAAGGGAATACGACAACGCCCCCGACCAGGCGGGGGCGTTGCTGGCAACTGCTGTCGCGGCTGATTAGCCCAGCAGCGACATAACCATGCCCGGCATCTGGCCGGCCTGGCGCAGCATGGAGATGCCCGACTGCATCAGCATGCTGTTCTTGGTCATGTTGGCGCTTTCGCGAGCGAAGTCGGCATCCATGATCCGACCCTTGGCCATCTCGGTGTTGTCGCGCATGTTAGCCAGGTTGTTGGCGGTGTGGTTCAGGCGGTTGATGTTGGCGCCGAAGCCAGACCAGTGATGGCTGTGGTCAGATCGCCGACTTCGGTGCTGACATCCAGGCTCAGTTGCTCAGTGCTGCTGGCACCGATCTGGAAGGTCATGGCGGCGAGGAACTTGCCGCCAGCGGCAAACAGGTTTTCACCGGCGTATTTGGTGTTGTCGCGGATATTGACCAGCTCGGCTTGCAGTTCATCGAACTCAGCCTGCAGAGCGGTGCGGTCTTCGTCGCTGTTGGTATCGTTGGCTGCCTGGGTGGCCAGATCCTTCATGCGCTGAACAATGTCAGTCATTTCATTGAACGCGCCTTCGGCGGTCTGCAGCAGCGAGATGGCATCGCTGGTGTTGCGCATGGCCACGTCCATACCGCGGGACTGGGCGTTCAGACGGGTAGCGATCTGCAGGCCGGCGGCATCGTCGGCAGCGCTGTTGATGCGGAAACCGGTGCTCAGGCGCTGCTGGTTGGTGCCCAGGGCGCTGTTGGTTTTGTTCAGGCTGGACTGAGTGATCAGCGCCGAGTAGTTGGTATGAATGGACAGAGCCATGTTGGTCATCCTTTTCTGCAAAGTGAGAGACGGAAGCTGGCTGAAATATCGCCCGCTATGAAGGGAAGGCGACCGCCACCGGCAGGCTATTAAATGGTTTTAAGCGGACAAAGCGTTGACTGTGAGGCGGCGCTATATGTTTATGCTAGGAGCTGATGAGCGGCACCTGTCAGGGTCTTATGCTCGAGACTTTTCGGGACGCGGAAAGGACAACGCCCCCGGCGAGGCGGGGGCGTTGCTGGCAACTGCTGTCGCGGCTGATTAGCCCAGCAGCGACATAACCATGCCCGGCATCTGGCCGGCCTGGCGCAGCATGGAGATGCCCGACTGCATCAGCATGCTGTTCTTGGTCATGTTGGCGCTTTCGCGAGCGAAGTCGGCATCCATGATCCGACCCTTGGCCATCTCGGTGTTGTCGCGCATGTTAGCCAGGTTGTTGGCGGTGTGGTTCAGGCGGTTGATGTTGGCGCCGA
>NSKG01000016.1 GCA_002287035.1 Pseudomonas sp. WN033
AGCCAGGCGCTGTGCTGCAGCAGGGCTTCGAGGTCGATGTCGGGCTGTTCGCTGACCAGTTGCAGCTCGATGCGGTAGCACTGGCTGATGGCCTCGCGGGCGGTAAAGGCCAGGACCTTGAAGTCGTGGTCGAGGCCGTCGAGGGTCAGGCTGAAATGGGCTTGATTGGCTGGGGCGAACATCCGTTGTTCCTTTGCTGCGAGGCTGCCTCGGAAAACCACAGTGCTTGCGGTGGCTTTCGGTGGCAGCCTGATCTACTGACACAGAGCACCCCCGCCCGGCGTAGCCGGACGGGGGTGGGCATTATCACCGATTTAGGCGCTGATCGGTGTGCGCCAGTCATCAGAACCGGAGGTACCGGAGACTTCGTGGGTCCAGATGATCTTGCGGTAGGTGAAGTAGACGTCTTCCAGGTGGGTGAAGTGCGACATGTTCGGGTCCTGGCAGTTGGGCATGTGCGACTGCACGTCGACGATGATCGCGTCTTCCAGTTCGATGGTGTAGTAGTGCTCCTGGGTGCCGGTGGCCGAGGTGCGGTACCACTCCAGGCGGCACTTGTTCAGACGCTCGCCGGAGGTCAGGGCGTTGAAGATCAGCGGCGACGACTTGTCGAACACCTTGGTGATCATCAGCGGTTTGTGGACGCGCTGGCCAGTCGGTTGGCCGGACTGCGGGTCGCGCGGGATGATGACCTGATGGTCGAAGGCCTGGACCAGGATCTGGTCTTCGTGACCTTCCTGGAAGATGTTGCCGACCGAGTCTTCGGTAAAGGTGCCGGCGGTGATCAGGCCTTGTTTGGTGCCTTCAATGGTCATGTACGCGGGTGTTGGCATCGTGCTCTCCTTGCCGTGAATAAGGACCTGAAACGGGTCCGGGAGCAGCCAAGAGAGCAAGCGCTGTGCCAGTTATTTTTTATTCAGGCAGATCAATTAGTTGGCAAAAAGACATTACGACGCGCCGCGCGGAATGTGATGAAGATCACGGAAAAGTGCGCAACTTCTTGCGCACTGCTGTGCAAGAAGTTGCGCACTCATCTGAAGCGCTTGAAAAATATGGCCTGCAGACAACCACGCACAGGGTTATCCACAGATCACTGCGCAAGAAGTTGCGCAGCGGTCAGCTCTGACAATTACGGCAAAATACCGTGGCTCGCTGGCCCAGCCGGCACTCTGACAGGGTGCCGCCACAGAGCTTGCACAGTTGGCCACCGCGCCCATAGACGAACAGCTCCTGCTGGAAGTAGCCCGGCTGGCCATCACCACCAATGAAGTCACGGAGCGTGGTGCCGCCGCGCTCAATGGCATGCGCCAGCACCCGGCGAATTTCCTCGGCCAGCCGCTGATAGCGGGCCCGGCTGATCCGCCCGGCTTCGCGGCGCGGGTCGATGCCGGCGGCAAACAGCGCTTCGGTGGCGTAGATGTTGCCCACCCCAACCACCACGGCGTTATCCATGATGAAGGGTTTGACCGCCATGCTCTTGCCTCGCGAGCACTGATACAGGCGCTCGCCGTCAAACTCGTCGGACAATGGCTCAGGCCCCAGCTTGGCCAGCAGCGGGTGGGCCAGCGGCTCACGACTCCAGAGCAAGGCGCCGAACCGACGCGGATCGGTGTAGCGCAGCGCCAACCCGGAATCCAGCTCGATATCGACGTGCTCATGCTTGGCTGGCGGGGTACCGACCGGGACCAGCCGCAGGCTGCCGGACATGCCCAGATGGCCGATCAGGGTGCCGCCGCCGATCTCCATCAACAGGTACTTGGCCCGCCGCTTGACGCTGGTAAAGGTCTGATCCTCGATCTGGATCGCCAGATCCTCAGGGATCGGCCAGCGCAGCCGGCGATCACGCACCACCAGGCGGGTAACCTTGTGGCCTTCAAGATGCGGGGCAATGCCGCGACGGGTAGTTTCGACTTCAGGCAATTCGGGCATGGGGCAAGAGGTTCAGCTGTGTAACCAGTAGGTGGCAAACAATAACAGCAACAGCAGCGGCATCACACTGGCGACGAAGCGGCCATTCCAGCCGAAGGCTACCCGGAACGGTTTTTCATCGCTGTAGCGCGCCAGGATCAGGGTCGAGGGGCCGAATGGCGAGAAGATCATCGCCAGCGAGAAGCCACACATCAGCCCTACCGCCGGAGTCATGATCGGTACGCCCAGATGCGCCAGTTGGGCCAGCAGGCCGGCGATCAGTGACAGCGAGACGATCGGCGCCACGCCAATCACCGCCAGGGTAATGGTGCTGAACAGGCTGCCGATCGCCAGCAGCAGGTTGTACTTCGGCTCCTGGGCCAGCCAGGCGGCGATTTGCTCCAGCGGCGCGACTGCACCGAGCACCCCGCCGAGCAACGCGGCGCAACCGAAGATGAACATTTCGTTGTGCATGCTGGCCATGTTGTCGGTGACTTCAGCCAGAGCACTTTTTGCCGAGCGGTCACGCCACAGCAGATAGCCAATCACCCCGACCGGCACCAGCACCATGGCCGACTGCGAGGCAGTCAGGGTGGTCAGCGAGGCCATGACGCCAATTGCCGTGAGCCCCAGCAAACTGCCGCCCAGCAGCCCGAGCATGCCTTCGGCCCGGCTACTGTCGCCAATGCTGTCACGCAGCGCCAGCAGGCCACGGGTTTCCCGGTGCCAGCCGACCACGATCATCATCGCCGCCGCCACCGCGCCATAGGGCACCATAGTGCTCCAGTCCAGTTCCGGCATTTCACGGGAAATGATCGCGATAGTGACGCTGGTCGGCGCCAGCAATGGCACCAGGGCAAACCCGCGCAGGGTGGTGACCATCACGCTGCGTAGCCCGGCGCGGCGCTGCTCGTCACTCAGGGGGTAGCGTTTGAGATGCTGCACCAGGGTGCCGCACAGCAGGTTCATCATGCCGAAATTGAGGATTGAGCCGATGCTGCCGGCGGTCAGCACGTAACGCGGATAGAGCACCACCTTGGAGCCCGACAGCAGCGCCTTGTGCAGTTCACTGAGCTGAGGTAAACGCTTGGCCAGTAGCTGCATCAGCCCCAGCGCACCGAGAAAGCTGGTGTAGTAGGCCGCCGAGCTGGCCAGCTTCGGCCACAGGCTGGCATCAGTGCGCGGGCTGAACACGGCAGCGATCAGAATGCCCAGGGTAATCAGCCCGAGCCAACGCGGGTACGGGTTAAGCCGGGAAAAATGCAGGAGAAAATAGCCGGCAAACGCCAGCGCTGCCAGCCAGCTCAGCCATTGCCACTGGCCGATCAGAGCAACCAGTTCAAGGCCTACCCCCAGGGGCAGCAGCGCGGCACGCATGCTTAGGGCAGATCCTTGCGATAGGCACCCTTCTTGAACACGCCCTCGCCAAAGCCGATCAGCTTGTCGTTGTCATCGAGCAGATCACAACTGGCCATGAACACCTTGTGCCCGGCGCTGCGACAGGTCGCCACGGCGCGCACCAGGCTTCCTTCGGCGGCGGTGGCGGAGAAGTTGACATTGAGTGACAGGGTAATCGCCACCCGGCGCTCTTCGGCCTTTTCAGCCCAGGTGCCGCACAGACCCATGGCGATATCCAGCAGACTGGCGGTGACGCCGCCGTGCAGATTGCTGGCATTGTTCATATGCTTGCCGCTCAGCCGCAACGCGACCACGGCGCGGCCCTGACTGTATTCGAGCAACTCACAACCAAGATCCTGAAAAAAACCGGTGACCGAGCGCTCGACCGCCTTGCGTTCCTGTTGATCCACGATGACCTACCTTTATTCTCTACACTGAACTGGACACTGCAGCCGCGGCTGTCCATAGCCATCGCAGGGAGCGCCTGCTGTCTTGAAGCGAGACAAGTATGCCATGCCAATACCAACCTGCGGTATCTGCAACCGACGACACGGCAAACTTGCACTCACAGGGTACAGGATTTAATCTCGCAACCTGATAATCGAAATACTATTCCGCCTAGCGGAACAAAAATAGCGTAAACGAGGAGGCACCCCATGTTCAACCGGATTGGCGTCATCGGCGCCGGCGCCATGGGCCGCGGCATCGCCCAACTGTTCGCCACCAGTGGCCAGCAGGTATTGCTGTTCGATACCCGCGGCGAGGCCATTGACGACGCCCTGGCTTTCAACCGCAACCTGCTCGAACGCAACCTCGCCAAAGGCAAGCTCAGCCAGGCCGACTTCGACGCGACTGTCGCCCGCATGCACAAGGCCGACAGCCTGGAAGCCCTGAAAGACTGCGATCTGGTCATAGAGGCCATCGTCGAGCTGCTCGAGGTTAAACAGAGCCTGTTCCGCGAGCTGGAAGCCATTGTCAGCGCCGACTGCCTGCTGGCGACCAATACCTCCTCGCTGTCGGTCACCCGCATCGCCGCCGGCTGCCAACGCCCCGAACGGGTTGCGGGTTTTCACTTCTTCAACCCCGTACCCTTGATGAAAATTGTAGAAGTGGTCCGCGGTTCGCGCACCGAGCAGCGCTATATCGATGGTCTGGTGCAACTGGCCGAGCAGGCCGGGCACTTTGCCGTGATCACCCCGGACACCCCCGGCTTTCTGGTCAACCACGCCGGCCGCGCATTCGGCACCGAGGCCCTGCGCATGCTCAGCGAAGGGGTGGCCACACCGCAGCAGATCGACCGTATCCTGCGCGACGGCCCGGGCTTTCGCATGGGCCCGTTCGAGCTGTTTGACCTGACCGGCCTGGATGTCTCGCATGCGGTGATGGAGTCGGTCTACGAACAGTTTTATCACGACCCGCGCTACACCCCGTCGTTCATCGCCGCCCAGCGGGTGGCCGCCGGCCTGCTGGGGCGCAAGACCGGTCAGGGCTTCTACCGCTATGAAGACGGCCAGAAGATCGAGCAGCCAGAGCCGGCCGCCGAGCCGGTCCTGATCAACCGCCCGTTCTGGCTCGACAGCCAGGATGCCGAACTGCGCAGCAACGTCTCGGCAGCACTGGCCGCCGCTGGCGCCAAGCTCGAAGACGGCAACCAGCCGAGCGACACCGCCATCTGCCTGGTCACCCCGCTGGGCGAGGACTGCACCAATCTGGTCAGCCGTCAGGCCCTGCCCGCCGCACGCAGTGTGGCGCTGGATTGCTTTGCCAACTGGGACAAGCGCCGGGTATTGATGCGCAACCCGGCCAGTGCCGCCGAGATCGTCGCCCAGGCGCGCCAGGCACTGGGCGCCGACGGCGTACCGGTCGAGGTGATCAACGACTCACCCGGCTTCGTGATCCAGCGCCTGATCGCCAGCGTGGTCAATCTCGGCTGCGAGATCGTGCAAAAAGGCATCACCAGCCCGGACAGCATCGACCGCGCCATCCAGCTGGCGCTCGGCTACCCGAAAGGCCCGCTGGCCTTTGGCGAACACTACGGCAAAGGCCGCATCCTTGCCGTGCTGAACAATTTGCAGGCGGTCTATGCCGAGCCGCGCTACCGGCCCAGCCCCTGGCTGCGTCGCCGCGTCCAGCTCGACCTGCCGCTGACCACCCCGGACACCCAGGAGTAAGTTCATGACTGCCTATATCTATGATGGTTTGCGTTCCCCCTTCGGCCGCCACGCTGGCGCCCTGGCCAGCGTGCGTCCCGATGACCTGCTGGCCGAGGTGATCCGCGCGGTGGTCAGCCGCAACGCCTTCGAAGCTTCGGCCTATGAAGACGTGGTCATGGGCAACACCAACCAGGCCGGTGAAGACGCCCGAAACCTGGCCCGCCACGCTGGCCTGCTGGCCGGTCTGCCGCCACAGGTGGCCGGGGTCACGGTCAACCGCCTGTGCGGCTCCGGTCTGGCCGCCATTCTGGATGCCGCCCGTGCGGTCAAGGCTGGCGAAGGCGAACTGTTCGTCGCCGGTGGCGCCGAAAGCATGAGCCGTGCGCCTTTCGTCATCGCCAAGAGCGAAAGCCCTTATTCGCGCGAATTCCGCGCCTTCGACAGCACCATCGGCGCGCGCTTCCCCAACCCCAAGGTGGAAAAGCAGTACGGTGACGACACCATGCCGCAGACCGCCGACAACGTCGCTGCTGATCTGGGTATCAGCCGTGAAGAGGCTGACGCTTACGCCGCGCGCAGCCAGGCGCTGTACGAAAAGGCCCGGGCCGAGGGTTTCTTCGCCGAAGAAATCCACCCGATCGAAGTATCTCAGGGCCGCAAGAAGCCAGCCAAACTGGTTGACCAGGACGAACACCCGCGCCCGGATAGCGATCTGGCCGCCCTGTCCGGCCTGCGCTCGCTGTTCGAGGGTGGCGTGGTTACCGCTGGCAACGCCTCAGGGGTAAACGACGGCGCCGCCGCGCTGATCATCGGCAGCCAGGCCGTCGGCGAGAAATACGGCGTCAAGCCGCGCGCGCGCATCCTGGCCGGTGCCGTATCCGGGGTCGAGCCACGGGTGATGGGCCTGGGGCCGGTGGAAGCCTGCAAAAAGGCATTGGCCCGCGCTGGTCTGAGCCTGGCCGACATGGACGTAATCGAGATCAACGAAGCCTTTGCCGCCCAGGTGCTGGGTTGCTGCAAGCAGCTCGGCATCGCCTTCGACGATCCGCGTCTGAACCCCAACGGCGGTGCCATCGCCGTCGGCCACCCGCTTGGCGCCTCCGGTGCCCGTCTGACCCTGACCGCCCTGCGCCAACTGGAACGGACCGGCAAGCGCTACGCGCTGGTCAGCCTGTGCATTGGTCTGGGTCAGGGTGTTGCCGCGGTCATTGAGCGGCTGGACTAAGCCACAGGGCTTGGAAGCGCCGGGCGGAGGGTGCCAGATCATCTCCGCCTGGATTGCTTTACCGCTACGCGGCTCGCAATGACGAGGCGTGCTAGTCCTGACGAGCCAAGGGTGCGCCGGTGCTTGTCGCTGGCCGCCTGTGGCTTTATGGTAGGGCCCTTACTCACCGCACAGCGAATTTTGCATGCAGCTCAGTTCCAACCCGTTTGAATGGCTCGGTTCGGCCATCGGCACCATCATCCGAGTGATCATCGACAGCCTGTTGTGGCTGTTCACGGCCCTGAGCAACGCCAGCTCGGCGTTCGTCAATGGCTTTGCCAACGCCCTGGGCGTGGACAGCAACATCCTGACGATCGCCGCCGTGATTCTTGGGCTGTTTCTGATCTACATCGGGGTTCAGGGGCTGTTTCGCAAGCGCTTCGTGCGCGGTGTGGTCTGGATTTTACTGGGGCTATGGCTGCTCAGCGCCCTGATACGCTAGGGAGCCTCTGAAGGCTACCTGCGTTGGCAATACTGCGTTAAAAACAGCCTCACTACATTCATCATATTCGTCTTACCGCAAAGGAGTTGATCATGGGTTTTGCCTTCACCAATGACATGCAGTTGACCAGCAGCGCCTTCGCCCACGACGGAGCGATTCCTGCCAAGCACACCGGCGAAGGTGTCGATGTCTCGCCGCAACTGAGCTGGAACAACGCCCCGGCCGGAACCAAGAGCTTCGCGGTAATCTGCCACGACCCGGACGCGCCGCTGATCAGTGCCAACGGCACCTACGGCTTCGTGCACTGGACCCTGTACAACATCCCCGGTTCGGTCACGTCGCTGGCCGAGGGTTGCGGCGACTTTACCCAGGGAAAGAACGACTTCGGCAAGGTTGGCTACAACGGTCCGATGCCGCCGGAAGGCCACGGCCAGCACAAGTACTACTTCTGGGTCATCGCTCTGGACACCGAACTGGACCTGCCGGCCGGCCTGAGCCTGTGGGAGTTGCTGGCCAAAATCGAGCCGCATGCCAAGGCGATGAACCGCCTGATCGGCACCTACCAGCGCGGCTGATCCCTGTACGGTGGCGGGCCACCCGCCACCGCCTTTTCTGTCGTGTGCGCCAGGACGGCCAGCACCGCATAACCGTCAGTTTCTGGAAGCACCTGTATGAACGCAGCAGCCCCCCAACTCCACGCTTTCGACCAGGCCATCAGCCTGCGCTCAACCGCACCCAACCAGTTCACTGGCAGCACCAGCGAGGCCTACCTGAACATGGTCGGCCCGTTCGGCGGCGTCACCGCAGCAACCCTGCTCAATGCCGCGCTGCAACACCCCGAGGTGATTGGTGAGCCGGTATCGCTGACGGTCAACTTTGCCGGACCGGTCGGGCCGGGTGAGTTCGAGATCGAGGCCGTGCCACTGCGCACCAACCGCTCGACCCAGCACTGGCTGTTGCTGCAACGTCAGGATGGTCAGGTGGTCACCAGCGCCAGCGCGTTTTTCGCTACCCGCCGCGAGACCTGGTCAGAGCAGCAGATTGCCTGTCCAGAGGCCCCGGCGGCGGCCAGCGTGGCAGCGCTGCCCTTGCGCGCCGACCGCAAGTGGTTCGGCAACTATGATTTCCGCTATGTCAGCGGCCTGTTCGACCCGACCCAGGCAGAGGAATCAAGTGATACCGAAAGCCTGCTGTGGGCTCGCGACAACCCGCCCCGGCCGCTCGACTTCGCTTCGCTGACCGCGCTGGGCGATATCTTTGCCCCGCGCATCTTCCACCGTCGCCAGCGTTTCACCCCGGCCGGTACAGTATCGATGACCCACTATTTCCATGCCGACCAGGCGCAGCTGGCCCGTGCCGGCAACCGTCATCTGCTGGGTCAGGCCCGGGCTACCCGCATGCACAACAACTATGCCGACCAGATCGCCCATCTGTGGGCGGATGACGGTACCCTGCTGCTGACCAGCACTCAGGTGGTGTATTTCAAGGAATAAGCCTGGGGTCTGCTAGCCAAACACCCAGGCCAGATCCTTGCGCAGCGCGGCATGCAGCAGCGCCCGGGTTTCGCGGTAGGCCTTGCGGTCCAGCGCCGCCAGTTGCCGGGCCTTGGCCCGAGCCTGGTCGAGCAGTTGCTCAGGCGGCAGCAGTTCATCAAGAAATCCCGCCTCCAGCGCCTGCGCCGGGTTCAGTGACTCGGCCTGCAAGGCGCAGCGATTGAGCCACTGCGGGGCCAGCCGGGCACGGGCCTGGAGCATGGCGGCATCAGGCATGGTCATGCCGATTGCCACTTCATTGAGGCCAATGCGGAAGGCGCCGGCAGCCCCCAGCCGGTAGTCGGCCAGCAGCAGCATGAACGCGGCCTTGGCCATGGCATGGCCGGTGCTGGCCATCACCACCGGGCCGGGATAATCCAGCAGCGCCAGGGTCAGACGGTCCCCTGCAGCGCGCATCGCATTGCAGGCCGGGCCGCCGGAGTCGATCAGTTTGCGATCATATCCACCGCTGAAGCAGCCGGGCCGGCCGTAAATCAGCAGCGCACAGTCGGCCTCAGCAGCTTGCGCCATGGCCGCCAGCAGTGCTTCGAGCATCGACTGCGACAAGGCGTTGGCCTTGCCGTCGTCCAGGCCAATCTCGGCGACGCCGTCGGCGATCGTCAGGGTCAGGCTGCTCATGCGCCAGCCTGCGCCCGCGCTTCGTCACGCAGCACCCGGCGCAACAGCTTGCCGACCGTGGACTTGGGCAGGTCGTCACGAATCTCAACGTGCTTGGGCACCTTGTAGCCGGTCAGGTGCTCGCGACAGTGGGCGATGATTGCCGCTTCATCAAGACTGGTATCGTGCAGGCTGACATAGATTTTGATTGCCTCGCCGGTACGCTCGTCCAGCACCCCGACCGCTACGCATTCGCGAATGCCCGGATGGCGCATCACCGCGTCTTCAACGTCGTTGGGATAGACGTTGAAGCCGGACACCAGAATCATGTCCTTCTTGCGGTCCACCAGCTTGAGGAAGCCTTCCTCGTCGATCACCCCGACATCGCCGGTTTTCAGCCAGCCGTCGGCGCTGAACACCGCTTCGGTTTCCTCCGGGCGCTGCCAGTAGCCTTCCATTACCTGCGGCCCGCGAATCAGCAACTCGCCAGCCTCGCCAGCCGGCAGTTCACGACCTTCATCGTCGACGATCTTCATCTCGGTATCCGGCACGGCCTTGCCGATAAAACCTTCCTTGTAGGGAGTGAAGGCTGTCGAGGCGACCACTACCGGCGAGGTTTCGGTCAGGCCAAAGCCTTCGCGGATCACGCTGCCGGTGCGAGCCTGCCAGCGCTTGGCAATCTCGGTATTGAGCGGCGCGCCGCCAGAGTTAACCCATTTCAGCCGACTGAAATCGATAGTGTCGAACTCGGGATGGGCCATCAGGGAAACAAACAGCGAATTGATCCCGGTCAGCAGGGTGAACTTGTGGCGCTTGAGGTCGGCAATCATGCCGTCCAGATCACGCGGATTGGTGATCAGGATGCTGTGGAAGCCGGTGAACACCGAGGCGATGCAGTTCGCGGTGAAGGCGAAGATATGGTACAGCGGCAGTGGCGAGACCCGTACTTCGTTGCCGTACTCGACATCGCCCGGCTTGATGATGCTGACCGCCTGCAACACGTTGCTGAGGATATTGCGGTGAGTCAGCATCGCCCCTTTCGAGACCCCGGTGGTGCCACCGGTGTACTGCAACAGGGCAAGATCATCCAGCCCGCGCTCCGGCGTGACCGCCGGCAACTGCTCGCCCAGCCGCAAAGCCTGCATGAAGCGGACTTCGTCAGCCTGGTCGGTGTCATGGACCGGATTGTGCATATCGTCGAGGCTGGTCACGATCAGCCGTTCGAGCAGGGTTTCACCCTGGATCTTGCGCACCAGCGGCACCAGCTTGTCGAGCACAACCACCGCCCTGGCGCCAGAATCGGCGAACTGGTGACGCGCCTCGTACGGGGTGTACTGCGGATTGGTGTTGACGATCACCAGCCCGGCCCGCAATGCCCCGAAGATGGCGATGGTGTATTGCACCAGGTTGGGAAGCTGGATCGCCAGCCGATCACCCGGCTGCAGGCCGGCATGATGGCGCAGGTAGCGGGCAAAGGCATCGGCCCGGCCGCGCAGGGCATTGAAGCTGATGGTATCCGGACCACAGGAGAACGCCGGTTTGTCGCCGTAGTCACGGCAGGCCTGCTCCATTACGTCAAAAACGGTGGTATGACCCAGCTCGGCCAGCCGAGCGCCGACAACAGACTGTGAGGGTGTCGACATCTTAACCTCTGATTGTGGACTATTATTTTACTGTGCGAAACACGATACCAAAAAGATGCTATTCTATTACCTGACACTGTGCAATGATTGAGACAAACTCGAACGCGTACCGCTGTGCAGAACGCCGGACTCTGGTATCGTTCGCCCTTTACAACAACAATAATTTGCCCGGTTCGAACAATCGGGCGCTCCGGCGGCCAAAATGCCTCCGGCTCCAACATCTAGTATAAGCAGGCCCCATGAACGACGATCTGGAAACACTCAAGGACCCCGCCGCCGGCAAGGACCGCAAATTCGTAGAAGCCCTGTCACGCGGCCTGGACGTGCTGCGCGCCTTCAGTCAGGGTGCGGTGGTGATGGGTAATCAGGATATTGCCCGGATTACCGGCCTGCCCAAGCCTACGGTCTCGCGCATGACCTATACGCTGACCAAGCTGGGCTACCTGAGCTATTCCCCGCAATTGGAAAAGTATCAGCTCGACTCCGGTGTTCTGGCCCTGGGTTACGCCTACGTCTCCAATCTGCGCGTGCGCCAGTTGGCCAAGCCATACATGGACGAATTCGCCCGCACCACCAATACCTCGGTGGGCCTGACCTGTCGTGACCGGCTGTCGATGATCTATGTTGAGAACTGCCGGCCGGCCGAGACCACCTCGCTGCGCATGGACGTTGGCGTGCGCCTGCCGCTGGCTACCACCGCCGCTGGTCGCGCTTACCTGGCAGCGATGAAGGATGAGGAGCGTGCGCATGTGCTGGCGGCGATCAAGGCCCGCAACCCGGATACCTGGCCGGAGCTGGAAAAGGGTCTGGCCCTGAGCTTCGCCGACTATGCCGAACACGGCTTCTGCCTGTCCCTCGGCGACTGGGACCGCAACGTCAACGCTGCCGGCGTACCGTTATTTCTGCAGGACGGCACCATCATGGCCCTGACCTGCGGCGCCCCGTCCTATCTGGTGTCGGAAGAAAAGGTCAAGAACCAGCTCGCCCACCAGCTCGCCATGCTGGCCCGCGATATCGAGCGGCTGGGCGTCTGACGCCCAGCTCTCCTGCCTCATTGCGAGACACCCTGCGCCGCATGGTTTGTCACGGGCCTGCGGCCCTCGCAATGACGGGTGGGGGCGCAGCGCTGGAGGTAGTGCCCCGACTCTGTAGTACGTCATTGCGAGCCGCGTAGCGGCGTGGCAATCCAGCGTCACAGCCACCCCTTTGTGGATTGCCACGGGCCTTTGGCCCTCGCAATGACGGGTGGGGGCGCAGCGCTGAAGGTAATGCTCCGACTCTGTAGTACGTCATTGCGAGCCGCGTAGCGGCGTGGCAATCCAGCGTCACAGCCACTACTTCATGGATTATCACAGCCACCAAACCAGCCGTCGGACTGGCTCTGGCGCAGCTGCTGCTCATCACCTTTACTAATAAATCCCCATTTCTCCCGTCCGGGGCATCGACAAGCGGTTTTATTTTTTGTATTTTGCCTAGCGAAACATGATTTCATTATTTCGCATAGTGAAACGCAAAATAAACACCCAACGGAGGTTCAGCATGTCGGACGTGGTCACACTGGAGCGCCAGGGGCCCATCGCGGTCGTCAGAGTCAACAATCCGCCGGTCAACGCCCTGGGCATTGCCGTGCGTGAAGGCCTGCAGAACAGCTTCCAGGCCGCCGAGGCCGATCCTGAAGTCAAAGCCATTGTGCTGGTCTGTGAGGGCGCGACCTTCATGGCTGGTGCCGACATCAAGGAATTCGGCAAGCCGCCGAAGGAGCCGAGCCTGCCCGAAGTGGTCAACGGCATCGAGTCCGGCAACAAGCCCAGCGTCGCGGTAATCCACGGCACCGCGCTGGGTGGTGGCCTGGAAGTGGCGGTCAGCTGTCATTACCGGATCGCCGTCAAGAGCGCCAAGGTCGGCCTGCCGGAAGTCAAGCTCGGCCTGCTGCCGGGCGCCGGCGGCACCCAGCGTCTGCCGCGTCTGGTTGGCGTAGCCAAGGCTCTGGACATGATTGTCAGCGGCAACCCGATCAGCGCCAGCGAAGCCCTCGAACTGGGTGTTATCGATGAACTGGTCGATGGCGACCTGACCGCCGCCGGCATCGCCTTCGCCGAAAAACTGCTGGCCGAGGGCAAGGGCCCGCGCCGCACCGGCGAGCGCACCGACAAGCTCGACGGCGCCGACAATGCTGGTGCCGTGGCTGCCAAACGCGCCGAAATCGAGAAGAAGATGCCCGGTCTGTTCTCGCCGCAACGCTGCGTCTCCGCCGTCGAAGCCGCCTTTACCCTCCCGCTGACCGAAGGTCTGAAGCGCGAGCGCGAACTGTTCGGCGAGTGCCTGGTATCACCACAGCGCGCGGCACTGGTGCATGCGTTCTTCTCCGAGCGTCAGGCTTCCAAGATCGACGACCTGCCCAAGGACACGCCGGTACGCGCCATCAAAAGCGCCGCCGTCATTGGTGGCGGCACCATGGGTGTCGGCATCGCCATCTGCTTTGCCAACGCTGGCATCCCGGTGAAAATCCTGGAAATCACCAGCGAAGCCCGCGACAAGGCGCTCGAGCGTGCCCGTGACACCTACGGCATGAGCGTCAAGCGTGGCAGCCTGACCCAGGACGCGCTGGAAAAGCGCATGAGCCTGATCAGCGGCGTGACCGATTACGCCGACCTGGCTGACGTCGATGTGGTGGTCGAGGCGGTGTTCGAGGACATGGGCGTCAAGCAGAAGGTCTTCGAAGCCCTGGATGCCAACTGCAAGCCCGGCGCCATCCTGGCCTCCAACACCAGCTCGCTGGATCTGAACAAGATTGCCGAGTTCACCAAGCGTCCCGAGGACGTGGTCGGTCTGCACTTCTTCAGCCCGGCCAATGTCATGCGCCTGCTGGAAGTGGTGCGCGGCGCCAAGACCAGCCATGAAGTGCTGGCCACCGCCATGGCCATCGGCAAGAAGCTGAAGAAGGTTTCGGTGCCGGTCGGCGTGTGCGACGGTTTCGTCGGCAATCGCATGGTGTTCCAGTACGGCCGCGAATCCGAGTTCCTGCTTGAAGAAGGTGGCACCCCGGAGCAAATCGACGGCGCGCTGCGCAAGTTCGGCCTGGCCATGGGCCCGTTCGCCATGCGCGACCTGTCCGGCCTGGATATCGGCCTGGCTATTCGTACCCGTCAGCGTCAGAGCCTGCCAGCCGAGTTCAAGCTGCCAACCATCCTCGACAAAATGGCCGAGGCCGGCATGCTCGGTCAGAAAACCGGCAAGGGCTTCTACGTCTATGAAAAGGGTTCGCGTACCCCGCTGCCCAACCCCGAGCTGCCGGCGATTCTTGAGGCCGCATCGAAGGAGCAAGGTATTGAGCGTCGTCAATTGACTGACGAGTACATCATCGAACGTTGCATCTACGCGCTGATCAATGAAGGCGCCAAGATCCTTGAGGAAGGCATCGCCCAGCGCGCCAGCGATATCGACGTGATCTACCTCAACGGCTACGGCTTCCCGGCCCACCAGGGCGGGCCGATGTTCTATGCTGATGCCATTGGCCTGGATCGTGTCTATGCCCGGATCTGCGAGTTCCACGAGCAGCATGGCGCCTGGTGGAAGCCAGCCGCGCTGCTGGAAAAGCTGGCCAAGGAAGGACGCAAGTTCGCTGATCTTTGATGAATCAGTGCGGCCGGCCCTGTGCCGGCCGCCGGATACCCGTATTACAACGAGGACTCACAATGGAAATCCATTTTTCTCCCGAACAGCTCGCCTTCCGCGATGAAGTGCGTGAATTCCTGAAACAGGAACTGCCTGCCGATATCGCTGCCAAGGTCAAGCTTGGCAAGCATCTGTCCAAGGAAGACCACCAGCGCTGGCAGAAAATTCTGTCCAACAAGGGCTGGTATGCACCCGGCTGGCCGGTCGAGCACGGCGGCACCACCTGGGGCCCGATCGAAAAGCACATCTTCGATGAAGAGTCCGCCGCCGCTGGCGCACCGCGTCTGGTGCCGTTCGGCGTCAACATGGTCGCCCCGGTGATCATCAAGTTCGGCACCGAAGAGCAAAAAGCCACCTACCTGCCGCGCATTCTCGACGGCACCGACTGGTGGTGTCAGGGTTACTCCGAGCCGGGCGCCGGTTCCGACCTGGCCTCGCTGAAGACCCGCGCCGTGCGCGATGGCGACTACTACATCGTCAACGGCCAGAAAACCTGGACCACCCTGGGCCAGCACGCCAACTGGATTTTCTGTCTGGTGCGCACCGACCCGGAAGCCCAGCAGCAGCGCGGGATTTCCTTCCTGCTGATCGACATGGCCACCCCCGGCATCACCGTACGCCCGATCATCACCCTGGACGGCGACCATGAAGTCAACGAAGTGTTCTTCGACGACGTCAAGGTACCGGTCGAGAACCTGGTCGGTGAAGAGAACAAGGGCTGGACCTGCGCCAAGTACCTGCTGACCCACGAGCGTACCGGCCTGGCCGGCATCGGCGCCTCCAAGGCCGCCCTGCGCCAGCTCAAGCGCATCGCCAGCAAGCAGCAGAAAAATGGCCGCCCGCTGATCGAAGACGCGCTGTTCCGCAGCCAGATCGCCGAAGTGGAAATGTCGCTGATGGCCGCCGAGATGAGCACCCTGCGCATCGTCGCCGCTGCCTCCGAAGGTGGCGTACCGGGTTCGGAAAGCTCGATTCTCAAGGTCCAGGGCACCGAAATCCGTCAGGCCATTACTCACCTGATGCGCAAGGCGCTGGGTCCTTATGCCCTGCCCTTCCTGCCAGAAGAGCTGGAACTGGATTACGACGGCGAATTCCTGGTCGACGACTATGCCGCCGCCCCGGCCTCGCAGTACTTCAACATGCGCAAACTGTCGATCTTCGGCGGATCCAACGAGATCCAGAAGAACATCGTCTCGAAAATGATTCTTGAGCTCTGAGGAGGCCGACCGTGGATTTCAAATTGACCGAAGAACAACAGATGCTGCAGGAAACTGCCGAGCGCCTGGTTCGTGACGTATACGACTTCGAAAGCCGGAACAAATTCAGCCAAAGCGAAGCCGGTTTCAGCACCGCCTTCTGGCAGCAGCTCGGCGAGCTGGGTCTGACCGCCATTCCCTTCTCCGAGGAGCTGGGTGGTTTTGGTGGCGGCGGCGTGGAAACCATGCTGATCATGGAACAGCTGGGCAAGGGTATCTGCCTGGAGCCTTACATGGAGTCGGTGATCCTGGCCGGCGGCCTGATCAGCCAACTGGGCAGTGATGCGCAGAAGGAAGAGCTGCTCGGCGCCATCGCCACTGGCGAGCTGCAGGCGGCCGTGGCTCTGGATGAGCTGAACAGCCACTACGACCTGGCCAACGTCACCACCACCGCCAGCCAGCAGGGCGGCGACTGGGTGTTGAACGGCCGCAAGGGCGTGGTAATTGGCGGCCAGACTGCCGGCAAGATCCTGGTCTCGGCCCGCACCGCCGGTGACGTGCGCGATCAGCAAGGCATCAGCCTGTTCGTTATCGACCCCAGCGCTGCCGGCGTCAGCCGCCGCGTCTACGCTACCGTCGATGGCCGCAAGGCTTGCGAGCTGACCCTCGACAACGTCAAGGGTGAACTGCTTGGCGCCGCTGGTGAAGCCTTTGACGCCATCCGCTACCAGAGCGGCCGCGCCATCGCCGCACTGTGTGCCGAAGCCGTCGGTGCCATGCGCACAGCCTGCGATCTGACCCTGGACTACCTCAAGACCCGCAAGCAGTTCGGCGTGCCGATTGGCAAGTTCCAGGTCCTGCAGCACCGCATGGTCGACATGGTCAGCGAGCTGGAGCGCGCCACCTCGATGGCCATCCTCGCAGCCTGTCTGGCCGATGACGAAGACAGCGCCGAGCGTAGCGCCAAGCTGGCCGCCGCCAAGTTCATCGTCAACCGCGCCGCGCGTTATGTTGCCGAACAGTGCATCCAGTTGCATGGCGGTATCGCCATGACCTGGGAGTACAACGGCGCCCACTACGCCAAGCGCCTGGTGATGATCAGCCACCAGTTCGGTGATGATGACCACCACCTGGAAGCCTACGCCAGTCAGATCGACGCGGCGTAACACTCGGTATTCGGCCAGAATAACGGCATAAAAGCCGTTATTTTGGCCGAAACACCATCATTTTATGACGGTTCGCACTATCGGGCACGACCTGCGCCCGGTATGCTATGCACCCCTTTGAATGTCATGCGCCCTCGGGCGTCTCATAGACCTGTGGAGGACTAGCGTCCATGAAAATCCTCGTCGCCGTTAAGCGCGTGGTCGACTACAACGTCAAGGTTCGCGTCAAGGCGGACAACAGCGGTGTCGATCTTGCCAACGTCAAGATGTCCATGAACCCCTTCTGCGAAATCGCCGTAGAAGAGGCCGTGCGCCTGAAAGAGAAGGGCGTGGCAACTGAAATCGTTGCCGTTTCCGTCGGCCCGACCGCCGCTCAGGAGCAACTGCGCACCGCGCTGGCTCTGGGTGCCGACCGTGCCGTGCTGGTTGAGTCTGCCGATGAGCTGAACTCGCTGGCCATCGCCAAGCTGCTCAAGGCCGTCGTTGACAAGGAGCAGCCGCAACTGGTCATCCTCGGCAAGCAGGCCATCGATTCCGACAACAACCAGACTGGCCAGATGCTCGCAGCCCTGTCCGGCTACGCCCAGGGCACCTTCGCCTCGGCGGTCAATGTCGAAGGCGACCGGGTCAAGGTTACCCGCGAGATCGATGGCGGTCTGCAGACCGTTGATCTGAAGCTGCCGGCCATCGTCACCACCGACCTGCGCCTGAACGAGCCGCGTTACGCTTCGCTGCCGAACATCATGAAGGCCAAGAAGAAGCCGCTGGAAACCCTCAAGCCGGAAGAGCTGGGTGTCAGCACCGCCTCGACCGTGACCACCCTGAAGGTTGAAGCCCCGGCTGCCCGCAGCGCCGGCATCAAGGTCAAGAGCGTCGACGAACTGATCGACAAACTCAAGAACGAAGCCAAG
>NSKG01000017.1 GCA_002287035.1 Pseudomonas sp. WN033
GCTTTCGATCAGATCGACAACGCGCCGGAAGAAAAGGCTCGCGGTATCACCATCAACACTTCGCACGTAGAGTACGATTCTCCGACTCGTCACTACGCGCACGTTGATTGCCCTGGCCACGCCGACTACGTCAAGAACATGATCACTGGTGCTGCCCAGATGGACGGCGCGATCCTGGTTTGCTCGGCTGCTGACGGCCCGATGCCGCAGACTCGCGAGCACATCCTGCTGTCTCGTCAGGTTGGCGTACCTTACATCGTCGTGTTCCTGAACAAGGCTGACATGGTTGATGACGAGGAGCTGCTGGAGCTGGTCGAGATGGAAGTTCGCGACCTGCTGAGCACCTACGATTTCCCGGGCGACGACACTCCGATCATTGTTGGTTCGGCGCTGATGGCGCTGGAAGGCAAGGACGACAACGGTATCGGCGTATCGGCTGTACAGAAGCTGGTTGAGACTCTGGACAGCTACATTCCGGAGCCTGAGCGTGCGATCGACAAGCCGTTCCTGATGCCGATCGAAGACGTGTTCTCGATCTCCGGTCGCGGTACTGTTGTGACTGGTCGTGTTGAGCGCGGTATCGTTCGCGTTCAGGAAGAAGTCGAGATCGTTGGTATCAAGGCCACCACCAAGACCACCTGTACTGGTGTTGAAATGTTCCGCAAGCTGCTCGACGAAGGTCGTGCTGGTGAGAACGTTGGTGTTCTGCTGCGTGGTACCAAGCGTGAAGACGTTGAGCGTGGTCAGGTTCTGGCCAAGCCGGGCACCATCACCCCGCACACCAAGTTCGAAGCTGAAGTCTACGTGCTGGGCAAGGACGAAGGTGGTCGTCACACCCCGTTCTTCAAGGGCTATCGTCCGCAGTTCTACTTCCGTACTACTGACGTGACTGGTTCTTGCGAGCTGCCAGAAGGTGTTGAGATGGTAATGCCGGGCGACAACGTCAAGCTGGTTGTTACCCTGATCGCTCCGATCGCCATGGAAGACGGCCTGCGTTTCGCGATTCGCGAAGGTGGTCGTACCGTTGGTGCCGGCGTGGTTGCCAAGATCATCGAATAAAAAGTCGTTGATCTTGAATGGTTGGGCCGGTATTATTGCCGGCTCAACTGCGATTACAGGCCAGTAGCTCAATTGGCAGAGCGGCGGTCTCCAAAACCGCAGGTTGGGGGTTCGATTCCCTCCTGGCCTGCCAGATTTCAATCTGGCTACCAAAACAGGACTTGATGATTCATGAGTACCAAGGCAGAGCTGAACGATAACCGCTTCGATGTAATTAAGTGGGTTGTTGTCGCCATTGTCGTGTTCGTCGGTGTTTACGGAAATCATCATTTTGCCGCCGAGCCTGTTTTGTATCGTGCTGTGGCGCTTGTGGCCCTGGGTCTGGTGGCGGGCTTTGTCGCCTTGCAGACCGTCAAGGGCAAAGCGTTCTGGGCGCTGATGAAAGAGGCGCGCATCGAGATTCGCAAGGTCGTCTGGCCGACTCGTCCGGAAACCACTCAGACCACGCTCATTGTGGTTGCCGTAGTGCTGGTCATGGCTCTGATTTTGTGGGGTCTGGACAGCCTGCTGGGCTGGATTATTTCTAAGTTCATTGGTTAAAGGTGCGCCGTGTCTAAGCGTTGGTACGTTGTGCATGCCTATTCGGGATTCGAAAAGCATGTCATGCGCTCTCTGAAAGAGCGGGTCAAGCTGGCCGGAATGGAAGACCAATTCGGCGAAATCCTGGTGCCCACTGAAGAAGTGGTGGAAATGCGTAACGGGCAGAAGCGCAAGAGTGAGCGCAAGTTCTTCCCGGGTTATGTCCTGGTTCAGATGGAAATGAACGAAGGTACCTGGCACTTGGTAAAAGATACCAGCCGGGTTCTGGGTTTCATTGGTGGGACCGCCGATAAGCCGGCGCCGATCACTGATAAAGAAGCTGAGGCTATTCTGCGTCGGGTTGCCGATGGCAGTGACAAGCCCAAGCCGAAGACCCTGTTTGAGCCGGGTGAGGTCGTTCGTGTTACCGATGGCCCGTTTGCTGATTTCAACGGCGTTGTCGAAGAAGTGAATTATGAGAAGAGTCGTGTTCAGGTGGCTGTTCTTATTTTTGGTCGCCCCACGCCAGTGGAGCTGGAATTCAGTCAGGTAGAGAAAGGCTGATTCCGATAATCCCCTGAACCCTGCAGTGCCTTGGGCAGTGCGGGGTTTTGTTGTCGCTGGGGGAATATTGCTAATCGGGGAGCCGTAAGGCGCTACTACCCTTTGGAGAAAACAGATGGCAAAGAAGATTCAGGCTTATATCAAGCTGCAAGTCAAGGCCGGTCAGGCTAACCCGAGTCCGCCGGTAGGTCCGGCTCTGGGTCAGCACGGTGTCAACATCATGGAATTCTGCAAGGCGTTCAACGCCAAGACTCAGGGTGCTGAGCCCGGTCTGCCGACTCCTGTGATCATCACTGTTTACAGTGACCGTAGCTTTACTTTTGAAACCAAGAGCACTCCTGCTGCCGTGCTGCTGAAGAAAGCTGCCGGTATCAGCAGCGGTTCTGCGCGCCCGAACAGCCAAAAGGTCGGCACCGTAACTCGTGCCCAGCTGGAAGAGATCGTTAAGGCCAAGCAGGCCGATCTGACCGCTGCTGATCTGGAAGCCGGTATCCGTACCATCGCGGGCTCTGCCCGTAGCATGGGTCTGAATGTGGAGGGTGTGTAAATGGCCAAGCTGACCAAACGCCAAAAGGCTATCAACGAGAAGGTTCAGCCGAACAAAGCTTACAGCTTTGAAGATGCTGCTGCTCTGCTGGCCGAAGTATCCAACGTCAAGTTCACTGAATCCTTTGACGTCGCCATCAACCTGGGTGTTGATCCGCGTAAATCTGATCAGGTCGTTCGTGGCGCCACCCTGCTGCCGCACGGCACTGGCAAGACTGTACGTGTAGCTGTGTTCACCCAGGGTGCCAATGCCGAGGCTGCACTGGCCGCCGGTGCCGACAAGGTCGGGATGGACGATCTGGCTGCTGAAATGAAAGCCGGCGACCTGAACTACGACGTGGTTATCGCCTCGCCAGACGCCATGCGCGTGGTTGGCCAGCTGGGTCAGGTGCTGGGTCCGCGAGGCCTGATGCCGAACCCGAAGGTAGGTACTGTTGCTGCTGACGTCGGTACTGCCGTGAAGAATGCCAAGGCTGGTCAGGTTCGTTACCGCACCGACAAGAACGGCATCATTCACTGCTCGGTCGGCAAGGTTGGCTTTGAGCCGGTCAAGCTGAAAGAGAACGTTGAGGCCCTGCTGGCTGACCTGAAAAAGGCCAAGCCGTCGACCTCCAAGGGTGTGTATCTGAAGCGCGTGTCCCTGAGCACCACCATGGGTCCGGGTGTCCAGATCGATCAGGCTTCCCTGAACATCTGATAAGCATTATCGGCGCGCCCGCTGGGTGCGCCACCTATTGGGGTCCCTGCCATGCGGGGGCCGTCCAAGACCGTAGGCGGCGCAAGCCTCAAACCCGGAGCCTCGGCTCTTGAGCCTACGCAGATGGTGCTCCCGATTCAGTGCAGGCTGGATCAGACACCAAAACATGCCGTCCGAAAGGATGGTTAATGGTAAATCCAGGAGTGAAACCCGTGGCAATTAAGCTCGAAGACAAAAAGGCCATCGTCGCTGAAGTCAACGAAGCTGCCAAAGGTGCGCTGTCTGCCGTAGTGGCTGATGCCCGCGGTGTGACCGTAGCTGCCATGACCGGGCTGCGCAAAGAAGCGCGTGAAGCTGGTGTATACGTTCGTGTCGTTCGTAATACCCTGCTGCGTCGCGCCGTTGAAGGCACTGAGTATGAGTGCCTGAACGAAGTCTTTGTCGGTCCTACCCTGATTGCCTTCTCCACTGAACACCCGGGCGCTGCTGCTCGTCTGTTCAAGGAGTTCGCCAAGGGTCAGGACAAGTTCGAGATCAAGGCTGCTGCGTTCGAAGGCAACTTCCTTGCAGCTAATCAGGTCGACGTACTGGCTTCTCTGCCGACTTACGACGAGGCTATCGCCCAGCTGATGAGCGTGATGCAAGGCGCTACCAGCAAGTTCGTTCGTACTTTGGCCGCTGTCCGCGATCAGAAGGAAGCCGAAGCCGCTTAATCGCTGTGCTGAGTGCTTGCTTGTTTGCATTTAATGTCGACGGCCAGGGTGCCGTCCCCAATACAGGAATATAGAGTCATGGCTCTGACCAACGAAGATATCATCAACGCCGTTTCCGAAATGTCCGTGATGCAGGTTGTAGAACTGATCAAGGCTATGGAAGAGAAGTTCGGTGTAACTGCCGCTGCCGCTGTTGCTGCTGGCCCGGCTGCTGGTGCCGCTGCTGCTGCTGAAGAACAGACCGAGTTCAACATCGTTCTGGCCGAAGCTGGTGACAAGAAAGTGAACGTGATCAAAGCCGTTCGCGAAATCACCGGCCTGGGTCTGAAAGAAGCCAAGGCTGTTGTTGACGGCGCCCCGAGCACCGTGAAGGAAGGCGTTTCCAAGGAAGAAGCCGAAGCTGCCAAGAAGGCGCTGGAAGAAGCTGGTGCCAAGGTCGAGCTCAAGTAAGCTGGCAAGACCTTGCATCGACAATCTGATTGAACCGGTCAGATTGATGGCTGGTGGCCAAAGTGCCACCGGCCTTTTTCCGTTCTAGCCTGCTTTTGTCGTTCAGGCTGCGGATGCACTCTTCGCGAGTGAGCAAGACTTAGGGCTTGCACGCATTTTAAGGCTTTGCCAGCGGGCAGGGCCTATCAAGCAGGTGACCAAGCTGGGGAACGCTGATGGCTTACTCATACACTGAGAAAAAACGTATCCGCAAGGACTTTGGCAAACTGCCGCATGTGATGGATGTGCCCTATTTGCTGGCGATTCAGCTGGATTCCTATCGGGAATTCCTGCAGAGCGACCTGCCGAAGGAGCAGATCCGCGATGTCGGTCTGCACGCGGCCTTCAAATCTGTTTTCCCCATTATCAGCTATTCCGGTAATGCGGCACTTGAGTATGTCGGTTACCGGTTGGGTGAGCCGGCTTTCGACGTCAAGGAATGTATCCTGCGCGGTGTTACTTTCGCCGTTCCGCTGCGGGTCAAAGTCCGCCTGATCATTTTTGATCGTGAGTCTTCGAACAAGGCGATCAAGGACATCAAGGAGCAGGAAGTCTACATGGGGGAAATCCCCCTGATGACCGAAAACGGCACCTTCATCATCAACGGTACCGAGCGGGTTATCGTCTCTCAGCTGCACCGCAGCCCGGGCGTCTTCTTCGATCACGATCGGGGCAAGACCCATAGTTCCGGCAAACTGCTGTACTCTGCTCGCGTGATTCCTTACCGTGGCTCCTGGCTGGACTTCGAATTCGATCCCAAGGACTGTGTCTTCGTCCGTATCGACCGTCGCCGCAAGCTGCCGGCCAGTGTGCTGCTGCGTGCTCTGGGGTATCAGACCGAAGAAATTCTCGACATCTTCTATGACACCAACGTGTTTGAGGTGAAGGGTGAAAGCCTGCAGCTGGAGCTGGTGCCCCAGCGTCTGCGTGGCGAGATCGCCACCTTCGATATCAAGGACGAAAAGGGCAAGGTAATTGTCGAGAAAGGCCGCCGGATCACTGCGCGCCACATCAATCAGTTGGAAAAAGCCGGCATCAACAGTCTGGAAGTGCCGTTTGAGTACCTGATTGGTCGTACCATTGCCAAGCCGGTCGTACATCCGGCTACCGGCGAGATCCTGGTCGAGTGCAACACTGAAGCCACAGTTGATATCGTTACCAAGCTGGCCAAGGCAGGTGTTGAGCGTCTTGAGACGCTGTATACCAACGAAATCGACTGCGGTTCGTTCATCTCCGACACCCTGCGTATCGACAATACCGGCAGCCAGCTCGAAGCGTTGGTTGAGATCTACCGGATGATGCGCCCAGGCGAGCCGCCGACCAAGGACGCAGCCGAGACCCTGTTCGCCAATCTGTTCTTCAGCAGTGAGCGCTATGACCTGTCGGCCGTTGGTCGGATGAAGTTCAACCGCCGCATCGGTCGTGAGGAGATTGAAGGCCCTGGCGTTCTGAGCAAAGAAGACATCATTGAAGTGCTCAAGACTCTGGTCGACATCCGTAACGGCAAAGGTGTGGTTGACGATATCGATCACCTGGGTAACCGCCGGGTGCGTTCGGTAGGCGAGATGGCCGAGAACCAGTTCCGTGTTGGCCTTGTACGTGTTGAGCGTGCGGTCAAGGAGCGTCTGTCGATGGCTGAAAGTGAAGGCCTGATGCCTCAGGACCTGATCAACGCCAAGCCGGTCGCTGCCGCGGTCAAGGAATTCTTTGGTTCCAGTCAGCTGTCACAGTTCATGGACCAGAACAACCCGCTGTCGGAGATTACCCACAAGCGTCGTGTGTCGGCTCTTGGTCCGGGTGGTCTGACCCGTGAGCGCGCCGGCTTCGAAGTGCGCGACGTACATCCGACCCATTATGGTCGCGTATGTCCGATCGAAACCCCGGAAGGTCCGAACATTGGTCTGATCAACTCCCTGGCGACTTACGCCCGTACCAACCAGTACGGCTTCCTTGAAAGCCCGTACCGTCTGGTCAAAGACGCCGTTGTCACCGACGAGATCGTGTTCCTGTCGGCGATTGAAGAGGCTGATCACGTTATCGCCCAGGCCAGCGCCAAGGTGGAAAACAGCCGCCTGGTCGATGATCTGGTAGCTGTGCGGCACATGAACGAATTCACCGTCAAGGCGCCGGAAGATGTGACCCTGATGGACGTGTCGCCGCGTCAGGTAGTCTCGGTCGCCGCCTCGCTGATTCCGTTCCTCGAGCACGACGACGCCAACCGCGCCTTGATGGGTTCGAACATGCAGCGTCAGGCCGTGCCGACCCTGCGTGCTGAGAAGCCGTTGGTAGGTACCGGCATGGAGCGTAACGTGGCGCGCGACTCCGGTGTGTGCGTGATCGCCCGCCGTGGCGGGGTGATCGACTCGGTTGACGCCAGCCGCATCGTTGTACGTGTAGCGGATGACCAGGTTGAAGCGGGTGAGGCCGGTGTTGATATCTACAGCCTGACCAAGTACACCCGTTCCAACCAGAACACCTGCATCAACCAGCGTCCGCTGGTCAAGAAGGGTGATGTGGTGCAGCGCAACGACATCCTGGCCGACGGTTCTTCTGTTGACATGGGTGAGCTGGCCCTGGGTCAGAACATGCGCGTGGCCTTTATGCCCTGGAACGGCTACAACTTCGAAGACTCGATTCTGGTCTCCGAGCGTGTGGTTCAGGAAGATCGTTTCACCACTATCCACATTCAGGAACTGACCTGCGTATCGCGTGACACCAAGCTGGGGCCGGAAGAAATTACCTCGGATATCCCCAACGTTGGCGAAGCCGCGCTGGGCAAGCTGGATGAGGCCGGTATCGTCTATGTTGGCGCCGAAGTTGGTCCGGGCGACATCCTGGTCGGTAAGGTCACGCCCAAGGGTGAAACCCAGCTGACCCCGGAAGAAAAACTGCTGCGTGCGATCTTCGGTGAAAAGGCGTCGGATGTTAAAGACACCTCCCTGCGTGTGCCGACGGGTACCAAGGGTACCGTGATCGACGTGCAGGTCTTTACCCGTGATGGCGTTGAGCGCGACTCGCGTGCACTGTCGATCGAGAAGCAGCAGCTCGACGAAATCCGCAAGAACCTGCAGGAAGAGTTCCGGATTGTCGAGGTGGCTACTTTTGAGCGTCTGCGCGCCGCGCTGGTCGGCCAGGCTGCAGAAGGTGGTGCTGGTCTGAAGAAAGGCACTGTGCTGACTGACGAGATTCTCGACGGTATCGAGCATGGTCAGTGGTTCAAGCTGCGCTTGAGCGAAGACAGCCTCAACGAGCAGCTGGAAATGGCCCAGGCCTATCTGTCTGACCGCCGCAAACTGCTCGACGAGAAGTTCGAAGACAAGAAGCGCAAGCTGCAGCAGGGCGACGATCTGGCGCCGGGCGTACTGAAAATCGTCAAGGTTTATCTGGCGATCAAGCGCCGCATCCAGCCGGGTGACAAGATGGCCGGTCGCCACGGTAACAAGGGTGTTATCTCGGTGATCATGCCGATCGAAGACATGCCGCACGATGAGAACGGCACGCCGGTCGATATCGTCCTCAACCCGCTGGGCGTACCGTCGCGGATGAACGTTGGGCAGATCCTCGAAACCCACCTGGGCCTGGCGGCCAAGGGCCTGGGCGAGAAGATCAATCGTATGCTTGAGGAGCAGCGCAAGCTGGCCGAGCTGCGCGAGTTCCTCGACGAGGTCTACAACAAAGTGGGTGGTCGTCAGGAAGATCTGGCTGCACTCAGTGATGCCGAGATCATCGAGTTGGCGAATAACCTGCGCGGTGGTGTGCCGATGGCAACTGCGGTGTTTGATGGTGCTCATGAGCAGGAAATCAAGCACATGCTGCGTCTGGCTGATCTGCCGGATAGTGGCCAGATGAAGCTGTATGACGGCCGTACCGGTAACGCCTTCGACCGTCCGGTAACCGTGGGTTACATGTACATGCTCAAGCTCAACCACCTGGTGGATGACAAGATGCATGCGCGCTCCACCGGTTCCTACAGTCTGGTTACCCAGCAGCCGCTGGGTGGTAAGGCGCAGTTTGGTGGTCAGCGCTTCGGGGAGATGGAGGTCTGGGCTCTGGAAGCCTATGGCGCTGCCTACACCCTGCAGGAAATGCTGACTGTGAAGTCGGACGACGTGAACGGCCGGACCAAGATGTACAAGAACATCGTGGACGGCGACCATCGGATGGAGGCCGGCATGCCCGAATCCTTCAACGTACTGGTCAAGGAAATCCGTTCGCTCGGTATCGATATCGAACTGGAATCCGAATAAACACCAACTGCCCACGTCTCGGGCGGCAAGAGCTGCCGCCCTTGAGACACTGCGAGGAGTATAGGCCTTGAAAGACTTATTGAACCTGCTCAAGTCCCAGGGACAGATTGAAGAGTTCGATTCCATTCGAATCGGCCTGGCTTCACCGGAAATGATCCGGTCCTGGTCCTATGGCGAAGTTAAAAAGCCGGAAACCATCAACTACCGTACCTTCAAGCCGGAGCGTGACGGTCTGTTCTGCGCCAAGATCTTTGGCCCGGTCAAGGATTACGAGTGCCTGTGCGGCAAGTACAAGCGCCTCAAGCACCGTGGTGTGATCTGTGAAAAGTGCGGTGTCGAAGTGGCGCTGGCCAAGGTCCGTCGTGAGCGCATGGGTCACATCGAGCTGGCCTCTCCGGTTGCCCACATCTGGTTTCTCAAGTCGCTGCCGTCGCGGATCGGTCTGCTGCTGGACATGACCCTGCGTGATATCGAGCGGGTGCTCTATTTTGAGAGCTACGTAGTAATCGAGCCGGGCATGACTACCCTGGAGAAGGGGCAGTTGCTGAACGACGAGCAGTATTTCGAAGCGCTGGAAGAGTTCGGTGATGACTTCGACGCCCGTATGGGGGCCGAGGCGGTATTCGAGCTGCTTAGCGCCATGGATCTGGAGCACGAGATCAGCAAGCTGCGTGAAGAGATTCCGCAGACCACCTCGGAAACCAAGATCAAGAAGCTGGCCAAGCGGCTGAAGCTGATGGAGGCCTTCCAGGGTTCCGGCAACAAGCCGGAATGGATGGTCATGACTGTGCTGCCGGTTCTGCCGCCGGATCTGCGTCCGCTGGTACCGCTGGATGGCGGTCGTTTCGCGACTTCGGATCTGAACGATCTGTACCGTCGGGTGATCAACCGTAACAACCGTCTCAAGCGCCTGCTCGACCTGTCGGCGCCGGATATCATCGTGCGCAACGAAAAGCGCATGCTGCAGGAGTCGGTTGATGCGCTGCTGGATAACGGCCGCCGTGGCCGTGCCATCACCGGCACCAACAAGCGCCCGCTGAAGTCCCTGGCTGACATGATTAAGGGTAAGCAGGGGCGCTTCCGTCAGAACCTGCTGGGCAAGCGCGTCGACTACTCCGGTCGTTCGGTGATCGTGGTAGGTCCGACCCTGCGTCTGCATCAGTGCGGTCTGCCGAAGAAGATGGCGCTGGAGCTGTTCAAGCCGTTCATCTTTGGCAAGCTGGAGCATCGCGGCCTGGCGACTACCATCAAAGCCGCTAAGAAAATGGTCGAGCGCGAGCTGCCGGAAGTCTGGGATATCCTGGCTGAAGTCATCCGCGAACACCCGGTTCTGCTGAACCGTGCTCCGACTCTGCACCGTCTGGGTATCCAGGCGTTTGAGCCGGTGCTGATTGAAGGCAAGGCCATTCAGTTGCACCCGCTGGTCTGTGCGGCCTACAACGCCGACTTCGACGGTGACCAGATGGCCGTTCACGTTCCGCTGACCCTTGAGGCTCAGCTGGAAGCGCGGGCGCTGATGATGTCGACCAACAACATTCTGTCGCCGGCGTCTGGCGAACCGATCATCGTGCCGTCCCAGGACGTGGTTCTGGGTCTGTACTACATGACCCGTTCGCGGATCAACGCCAAGGGTGAAGGCATGCGCTTTGCCAACGTGCAGGAAGTCGAAATGGCTTACCGCAGCGGTCAGGCCGAGCTGCACGCAATGGTCAAGGTGCGGATCACTGAAACCGTCAAACACAAGGACGAGAGCTGGACCACCGAGACTCGGGTAGTCGATACCACGGTGGGTCGGGCGCTATTGTTCCAGATTCTGCCCAAGGGGCTGCCGTTCGAGCTGGCTGACCAGCCGCTGAAGAAAAAGGCGATTTCCAAGCTGATCAACCACTGCTACCGGGTAGTGGGGCTGAAGGAAACCGTGATCTTCGCCGACCAGCTGATGTATACCGGCTTTGCCTATTCGACCATCTCTGGTGCCTCGATCGGAGTCAACGACTTCGTGATTCCGGACGAGAAGGCCCGGATCATTGAAGAAGCCACCGATGAGGTCAAGGAAATCGAAGACCAGTACGCTTCCGGCCTGGTGACCCAGGGTGAGAAGTACAACAAGGTCATCGACTTGTGGTCCAAGGCCAACGATGAAATTTCCAAGGCCATGATGGACAACCTGAAAACCACCAGAGTCATTGATCGTGATGGCAATGAGGTGGATCAGGAGTCGTTCAACTCGATGTACATGATGGCTGACTCCGGTGCCCGGGGTTCGGCTGCCCAGATTCGTCAGTTGGCCGGGATGCGGGGCCTGATGGCTAAGCCGGACGGCTCGATTATCGAAACGCCGATTACCGCCAACTTCCGTGAGGGTCTGAACGTACTGCAGTACTTCATCTCGACTCACGGGGCGCGTAAGGGTCTGGCCGATACCGCCCTGAAGACCGCCAACTCCGGTTATCTGACCCGTCGCCTGGTTGACGTGGCTCAGGATCTGGTCATCACTGAGGTCGATTGCGGCACCGACAACGGCCTGCTGATGTCGCCGCACATTGAAGGTGGCGATATCGTTGAGCCGCTGGGTGAGCGCGTACTGGGTCGTGTTGTGGCGCGTGATGTATTCAAGCCCGGCACCGATGAGGTGATTGTTCCGGCCGGTACTCTGATCGACGAGCAGTGGGTCGAGTTCCTGGAAATGAACAGTGTCGACGAAGTGCTGGTGCGCTCGCCGATCACCTGTGAAACCCGTTATGGCGTGTGCTCGACCTGTTACGGTCGTGACCTGGCTCGCGGTCATCAGATCAACATCGGCGAGGCGGTCGGTGTTATCGCTGCCCAGTCGATTGGTGAGCCTGGCACCCAGCTGACCATGCGTACCTTCCACATCGGGGGTGCGGCCAGCCGGACTTCGGCGGCCGACAGCGTACAGGTCAAGAACGGCGGCGCCATTCGTCTGCATAACCTCAAGCACGTCGAGCGTGCCGATGGGGCGCTGGTCGCCGTATCGCGTTCCGGTGAGCTGGCAGTGGCCGATGAGTTCGGTCGTGAGCGTGAGCGCTACAAGCTGCCCTACGGTGCAGTGATTTCGGTCAAGGAAGGCGAGAAGGTTGAGGCTGGCGCCATCGTTGCCAAATGGGATCCGCACACCCACCCGATTGTCAGCGAAATCTCCGGTACTGTGGCCTTCGTTGGCATGGATGAAGGGATCACCATCAAGCGTACCGCTGACGAGCTGACCGGTCTGACCAACATCGAGGTCATGGATCCGAAGGATCGTCCGGCTGCCGGTAAGGATATTCGTCCGGCGGTTAAGCTGGTCGATGCCAATGGCAAGGAATTGATGATGCCGGGCACCGATGTGCCGGCACAGTACTTCCTGCCGGCCAACGCACTGGTCAATATGACTGACGGCGCCAAGGTCAGCGTGGGTGACGTGATTGCACGTATCCCGCAGGAAACCTCGAAGACTCGTGACATTACCGGTGGTCTGCCGCGCGTTGCTGACCTGTTCGAAGCTCGGCGGCCGAAAGAGCCGGCGATTCTGGCAGAAATCAGCGGGGCGATTTCGTTCGGTAAGGAAACCAAGGGCAAGCGTCGTCTGGTCATTACCCCGACCGATGGTGGCGAGCCTTACGAGGAGCTGATTCCGAAGTGGCGTCACCTGAACGTGTTCGAGGGTGAACAGGTCACCAAGGGTGAGGTTATCTCCGACGGCCCGAGCAACCCGCACGATATTCTGCGGCTGCTGGGTGTCAGCGCGCTGGCCAAGTACATCGTCAACGAGATTCAGGACGTTTACCGACTGCAGGGCGTGAAGATCAACGACAAGCACATCGAAGTGACCATTCGTCAGATGCTGCGCAAAGTTGAGGTCGTTGAGGCCGGTGATTCCAGCCTGATCAAGGGTGACCAGGTCGAACTGACCCAGGTGCTGGAAGAGAACGAGCGCCTGGCTGCCCAGGACAAGTTCCCGGCCAAGTACGAGCGGATTCTGCTGGGTATCACCAAGGCCTCGCTGTCGACCGAGTCGTTCATTTCCGCGGCCTCCTTCCAGGAGACCACGCGGGTACTGACCGAGGCTGCAGTTACCGGCAAGCGCGACAATCTGCGCGGTCTGAAGGAGAACGTGGTCGTGGGTCGCCTGATTCCGGCTGGTACCGGTCTGGCCTATCACGCCGAGCGCAAGCGTCAGCGGATGGCCGACAAGCCGGTCAAGGTCAGCGCCAGCGAAGTCGAGCAGGCACTGTCCGACGCGCTCAACTCGAGCGGAAACTGACAAGGTGGCCCGGCGCCCAAGGGTGCCGGGCCACCTTGACGTTCGGGGGCGGGCTCTATAGAATTCCGTACCCCTAAAATTGGCGGGGCACTTCGTCCTGCCATTTTTTATTTAATATGTCCCAGTGACATCAGTGGAGTTTTGCTAGATGGCAACAATCAACCAGCTGGTACGCAAGCCGCGTAAGCGCGTTGCTGAGAAGAGCGACGTGCCGGCGCTGCAGAACTGCCCGCAGCGTCGTGGCGTATGCACCCGTGTGTATACCACTACGCCGAAGAAGCCGAACTCGGCTCTGCGTAAAGTCTGCCGTGTGCGTCTGACCAACGGCTACGAAGTTTCATCCTATATCGGTGGTGAAGGCCACAACCTGCAAGAGCACAGCGTCGTTCTGATTCGCGGCGGCCGTGTAAAAGACTTGCCGGGTGTGCGTTACCACACTGTTCGCGGTTCGCTGGACACCTCGGGTGTCAAAGATCGTAAGCAGGGTCGTTCGAAGTACGGCGCCAAGCGTCCTAAGTAAGTTTAAAAATCATTTACCTGAGTCGATAAGAGTAAGGTCAGGTGTAACGCAAGCGTTACAGTCCTGGGCTAACCTGAAGACCGTTTGAGGGCTTATCATGCCAAGACGTCGTGTAGCGGCAAAACGTGAGATCCTGCCAGAGCCGAAATACGGCAGCCAGATTCTTGCCAAGTTCATGAACCATGTAATGGAAAGCGGCAAGAAGTCGGTCGCCGAGCGCATCGTTTACGGTGCTCTGGACAAAGTTAAAGAGCGTACCAAGGCCGAGGATCCGGTCGAGCTGTTCGAGAAAGCTCTCGACGCCATTGCTCCGCTCGTAGAAGTTAAATCCCGTCGTGTTGGCGGTGCCACCTATCAGGTTCCGGTTGAAGTGCGTCCCGCTCGTCGCAACGCTCTGGCGATGCGCTGGCTGGTAGATGCTGCCCGTAAGCGTGGTGAGAAGTCGATGGACCTGCGCCTGGCCGGTGAGCTGCTTGATGCGGCTGAAGGTAAGGGTGCTGCGGTTAAGAAGCGCGAAGACGTGCACCGCATGGCTGAAGCCAACAAGGCCTTCTCGCACTACCGCTTCTAAGAGCCTCAGGAGACTACCATGGCTCGTTCTACCCCGATCAATCTGTACCGTAATATCGGTATCTGTGCGCATGTGGATGCTGGGAAAACCACCACCACTGAGCGGGTGCTGTTTTATACCGGTATCAATCACAAGCTGGGTGAGGTGCATGACGGCGCTGCCACTACTGACTGGATGGTGCAGGAGCAGGAGCGTGGTATCACCATTACCTCTGCTGCTGTAACGACCTTCTGGCAGGGTGCGCGTGGTCAGTTTCCGAACAAGTACCGTGTCAATATCATCGACACTCCCGGCCACGTTGACTTCACTATTGAAGTAGAGCGTTCGTTGCGTGTACTGGACGGTGCTGTGGTGGTGTTCTGTGGTACTTCCGGTGTTGAGCCGCAGTCCGAGACCGTATGGCGTCAGGCCAACAAATACGGTGTGCCGCGCATTGTCTACGTCAACAAAATGGATCGTCAGGGCGCCAATTTCTTGCGTGTGGTTGAGCAGATCAAGAAGCGCCTGGGGCATACCCCTGTTCCGGTTCAGCTGGCTATCGGTTCTGAAGAGAACTTCGAAGGTCAGGTCGATCTGATCAAGATGAAGGCGATCTACTGGAACGACGAAGACAAGGGCATGACCTATCGCGAGGAAGAGATTCCTGCGGAGCTTCGGGGTCTGGCCGAAGAGTGGCGCTCGAACATGGTCGAGGCGGCAGCCGAGGCCAATGAAGAGCTGATGAACAAGTACCTCGAAGGTGTTGAGCTGACTGAGGACGAGATCAAGGCTGGTTTGCGTCAGCGTACTCTGGCTTGTGAAATCGTTCCGGCGGTGTGCGGCTCCTCGTTCAAGAACAAGGGTGTTCCTCTGGTTTTGGATGCGGTTGTCGACTTCCTGCCGGCGCCTGATGAAGTTGAAGCCATCAAGGGCGTGCATCCGGATGACGAGGAGAAGCACGACTCACGCAGCTCCAGTGATGATGAGCCCTTCGCTGCGCTGGCGTTCAAGATTGCGACCGACCCCTTCGTCGGGACTCTGACTTTTGTGCGGGTATATTCGGGCGTGCTGTCTTCCGGTGACTCGGTTGTCAACTCGGTCAAGGGTAAGAAAGAGCGCGTCGGCCGTATGGTTCAGATGCATGCCAACCAGCGTGAAGAGATCAAGGAGGTGCGTGCGGGCGACATTGCGGCGCTGATCGGTATGAAGGATGTCACTACCGGTGACACTCTGTGTGATGCCGATAAGCCGATTGTGCTCGAGCGCATGGATTTCCCTGAGCCGGTAATTCACGTTGCGGTTGAGCCCAAGACCAAGGCCGATCAGGAAAAGATGGGTATCGCTCTGGGCAAATTGGCCCAGGAAGATCCGTCGTTCCGGGTTAAGACTGACGAAGAGTCCGGTCAGACCATTATCGGCGGCATGGGTGAGCTGCATCTGGATATCATCGTTGATCGCATGAAGCGTGAATTCAACGTTGAAGCCAATATCGGCAAGCCGCAGGTGGCCTACCGTGAGGCGATTCGCAATACTTGCGAGATTGAAGGCAAGTTTGTGCGTCAGTCTGGTGGTCGTGGTCAGTTTGGTCATGTGTGGATCCGCTTCGAGCCGGCTGAAGACGGTGTCGAGGGTCTGGTATTCGCCAACGAGGTTGTCGGTGGTGTGGTTCCCAAGGAATACATCCCGGCAGTACAGAAGGGTGTCGAGGAGCAGATGAAAAACGGTGTTCTCGCCGGCTGCCCGCTGATTTCCCTGAAGGCAACCATCTTTGATGGTTCCTATCATGATGTCGACTCCAACGAAATGGCGTTCAAGATCGCCGCTTCGATGGCTACCAAGCAGTTGGCCCAGAAGGGTGGTGCTGTATTGTTGGAGCCGATCATGAAGGTCGAAGTGGTTACCCCTGAAGATTACATGGGTGACGTAATGGGCGACCTGAACCGTCGTCGCGGTTTGATCCAGGGTATGGAAGATTCCGTCTCCGGTAAGGTGATCCGCGCTGAGGTTCCGCTTGGTGAGATGTTCGGTTATGCCACGGACGTGCGTTCCATGTCCCAAGGCCGTGCTAGCTACTCTATGGAGTTTGCCAAGTACGCCGAGGCTCCGGCCAACATCGCAGAAGCAATCATCAAGAAACAAGGCTAACTTGAACCTAAGCTAATTTAAGAGGTTATCAACCGTGGCTAAAGAAAAGTTTGAACGTAGTAAACCGCACCTGAACGTGGGCACCATCGGTCACGTTGACCATGGCAAGACCACTCTGACCGCTGCGCTGACCAAGGTCTGCGCTGAAACTTACGGCGGTTCCGCTCGTGCTTTCGATCAGATCGACAACGCGCCGGAAGAAAAGGCTCGCGGTATCACCATCAACACTTCGCACGTAGAGTACGATTCTCCGACTCGTCACTACGCGCACGTTGATTGCCCTGGCCACGCCGACTACGTCAAGAACATGATCACTGGTGCTGCCCAGATGGACGGCGCGATCCTGGTTTGCTCGGCTGCTGACGGCCCGATGCCGCAGACTCGCGAGCACATCCTGCTGTCTCGTCAGGTTGGCGTA
>NSKG01000018.1 GCA_002287035.1 Pseudomonas sp. WN033
TCCTTCAACCGCCTGACATCGGATGACTCCATGCCGCCGTACTTCGATTTCCAGGTGTAGTACGTCGCTTCGGAGATACCCAGTTCGCGGCAGACATCCTTGACCTGGCGACCGCTCTCAACCGCTTTAAGGGTGTTAACGATCTGGGATTCGGTGAATCGACTTTTACGCATTGTGTTGGCCTCCTGAGCCTTGATTGTAGCCGGAGACCTCTGGTTATCGTTGGACCGATTTTACGGGGAGGTGACAGTGCGCTTCGACAACACACTGCGTTACAACGCGGCCATTCGCACTGAGAAAAAGAACAGCGATTTTCTGCGCTCGCATGCCTACGATGATACCGAGAACAAGTTTGGGCGGGGGGATCTGGTCACCAACCGGTTTGATCTTCTGACCGAGTTCGATGTGGTTTACCGGAACCGGCATGGTATTCGCGTCAGCGCCGCGGCCTGGTATGACCATGCTTATCGGGGCAACCCGAGGCCCAGCTCCCGGCTGGCAAACAGCGGCAATTACCACAACGATCACTACAACAGCTATGCCGACCGTTACGTGGCAGGTCCATCCGGAGAGATACTGGACGCGTTCGTATTCTCCAACTTCTATCTGGGAGACGTGGGCGTTGGACTGAAGCTGGGCAAGCACAATGTCTACTGGGGTGAGTCTCTGTTCACCATCGGTAACGGTGTAGCCTACTCCCAGGGTCCGGTGGACACCATCAAGTCGGCTTCAGCGCCGGGCACTCCCGCCAAGGAGCTGTTTCTGCCGATTGAACAGGTCTCTGTCGAAATCAGCCTGACCGATGAACTGTCGATGGCGTTTCAATATGCACTTGACTGGAAGCCCTATCGCCTGGTTCCCGGTGGGACCTTCTATGCGCCTTCGGACGGCTCTCGTTCGGATCTGGCTTCCGCGCCGGCGATTCTCAACGGCAAGGATTTTGGTCCGCACAAGGAGCGCGGCGACCACGGCGTCAACGTCCGCTGGAGCCCATGGCGGCTGAATGGAACTGTCGGGGCATATTACCGGAAGTTTGACGAGAAGCTGCCCTGGAGCTTTACCCAGGTTGAGGCAGGAACCTTGCCCGTTGTGCGGCTTGGTTTTGCCCGCCAGACCGAACTCTATGGTCTCAGCCTTACCCAGAACATCGCGACCATGAGCGTTGCCGCTGAAATTACCCATCGCAAGAACACCGCGCTGGTATCGCGTTCAGGCTATCCGGTGATGTTGGGAGCCGGGCAGCAGCCATCTTACTCGCAGATCGAGGGGGCGAGGGGAGACAGCTGGCATGCGCTGATCAATACCATCTATCTGTTGCCCCGCACAGCTCTTTGGGAAGGAGGTCAGCTACAGGCTGAGCTGACCTACAACCGTCTTGACCGGGTAACCGAGGATCCGGAAAGCCGCTTCAATGCCAGAGGGGCCGGTTGCACTTCAACCTATACACGTCATTGTGTAACCCGTGATGCCTGGGGTGCTCAGGCTCGCTTTACGCCGGAATGGCCACAGCTGATACCTGGCTGGGACGTGTCCATGCCCGTCAATCTCGCCTATGGCATCAAGGGCAATAGCCCTACGCTCGGAGGCACTAACGAGGGGGTGTATAGCTGGTCCATCGGAGTCGAAGGGCGTTATCTGAACAAGCACAACTTCGGCTTGAGCTATATCGACTCCTATTCGCCGTACCGTACCAATCCCGATGGAACCGTTACTAGTGACCAGACCATTGGATCACCGGTCCAGAACAATCACGGTCGTATCTCGTTCAATTACAGGGTCAGTTTCTAAGCCCAGTAGCACTGGGGGCTTTTGCAACAAACATCAGCGGAGAACAATAATGAAAAAATATATCGGATCCATGGCAGCAGCCAGCATGAGCTTGATGATGTCAACTCAGGGCATGGCGGCATTGTCTGATGAAGAAATAGCCCAACTGGGTTCCACTCTTACTCCATTTGGCGCGGAGATTGCTGCTAACGCCGATGGCACCATTCCTCGCTGGGAAGGAGGTATGTGCGAGCCGCCTGCCGGTTATGCTCCAGTCAAAAGTGATACGGGCGGCCCATGGGTCGATCCCTTCGCCAATGAAAAACCGCAGTTCAGCATCACTATAGGCAATCTTCAGGAATACGCCGACAAGCTTGATCCGGGAACCCTGGAGCTGTTCGCCCGCTATCCGGAAACCTTTCGGATAGATGTTTACAGCACACAACGGACAGCATGCTATCCGCAGTGGGTCTATGATAATACGATCAATAATGTACGCAGTCCCGAATTGGTCGGCGGGGCTCCCGGGCTGGTCGGCGCGCACGCGCAGATTCCTTTTCCTATCCCGAAAACCGGTCATGAGGCGATGTGGAACGTCCAGACCCGGGTAGACATGCCGCATGTCACCGGTGACCAGGAAAACTGGCTGATCGATTCATCCGGGAATGTTACCCGTACCGCGACCAACCGTATCGAGCAATTCAAGCCTTACTGGGACAATACCCGTGACGCCGTGCCGGAAAGCCAACCTTTCTTTGCACTGATCTCCACGACAATTGCGCCCGTGGGATCGGCAGGGGTGAAACAACTGCGGCATGCTTTCCTCAATACTGAACTCCGGGATCCGATAGCCTGGTCCTATGTGCCCGGACAGCGCCGAGTCAGGCTGGCGCCAGAGTTCAAATACGATACGGTGTCGACGACGTCCGGTGGTGTACTGCTGTTCGACGAGATCAGTGGTTTTGACGGCAAGATGGACAAGTTCGACTTTGTGCTCAAGGGCAAGCGCGAGATGTATATCCCTGCCAATGCCTATCGTTTCAACCAGGCGCGCAGTGCAGACGTTAATACTCCTCATCATGCCAATCCCGATTACTTGAGATTTGAGCTGCGTCGTGTATGGGTTGTCGAAGCGAATCTCAAGCAGGGACAACGTCATGTGCAGCAAACCAAGGTGTTTTATCTGGATGAGGACAGCTGGTCTGTAGCGGTTTACAATGCCTTCGATCATGCTGGCAAGGTTCAGAAAGTGACCATGTTCCCAGGTTTTCAGCAGTACGAGATGCCTCTGTACCGGGCCGCTCCCTACGTTCTCTACGACCTGACCAAGCGCGCCTATTCGCATGGTGCTCGCTTTGGTGGTGACGCTGCGCACGGCTTTTATCGGGTAGCCCCGTTCCCCAGAAACTACTTCACTGCCGGCAATCTGGCGGGTACGGGTATCCGTTAACGGTGTAATTGTCGCGCGCCAGCAAGTGAACTTGACCTGCCTCTGGCAGCTTCGACCGGCTGATTTCACTGCAGCCGGTCTTTTTTTGCGCGGAATAGACTGGCTTTATCCGTTTTAACGCACTGCGTTCATCGCGCGTAAATGGCCTACCTCGGCCTCGCTGAGGCCGAGCTCCAGCAGAATCTCCTCGGAATGCTGGGCGAAACCGGGGCCTTTTTTCAATTCGCCGATTGGCTGCTGATCAAACTGGGCAGGCGAAGCGCCGACCTGGTAGCTGCCATGATCGGTCGTCACACTGGTTACAAAACCGTTGACCAGCGCCTGGGGGTCGCGCAGGACTTCCTCGGGGCTTTGCACCGGTGCCCAGACGCCTTCCAGGAAAGCAAGGCGTTCACACCAGTCAGCATAATCCCGGGCTGCGAATACCTCGTTGAGAATGGCAACGAGTTCCCGCGAGTATGTATAACGGCTTCGGCTGTCAACAAAACGTGGATCGTCAAGCAGGTCCCGTCTGTCAATGTGCGTGAGAAAATCAGGCCACCACTTGTCCATGAGCAAACAGATAGTTACCCAGCGCCCATCGCGCGTCTGATAGTTGTTTGCCAGCGCAAAGTCAGTGTCATCCTGCGGATAGGCCGGGATCGTTGGGGCACCGATACTCGTAGCCACCAGCGCCTGAGACATCAGGTAGGTGCCCACCATGTACAAGGCGTTGTCTACAACAGCGCCTTTGCCGGTTCGTTCGCGGCGAAACAGGGCTGCTGCGATAGCGCCGGCCAGGGTGACTCCGCCAGTCAGATCACCGATCGAACCGGGCTGTCGAGGGGGCATCTGGCCTGGCAATGCCTGCATGTAGGCGGCGCCAGAGCGGCACCAGGCGGTTGGGTAGTCGAAACCACCGTTATCGGCCATTTCTCCCCGTAACCCATATCCAGTGCCTCTGGCATAGATCAATTTCGAGTTGAGGCGCATCAGATCTGCCGGTTCTATGCCAAGCTTTGCCCTGGCATCTGCTCTCAGGCTGGTGAGAAACACATCGGCGCCTTCTATTAGACGATAGAGTTGCTGGCGCCCGGCTTCCTGGTTGAGATCGAGGGCAATACTCCGTTTGCCGCGGTTTCCCGTCTCAAAAAAAGGGTTGACTGAGCCATTAGCCCCCGGAAGACGCATATGGCGAGATGGATCGCCACCCTCGATGCGCTCCACCTTGATAACGTCAGCACCCCAGTCGGCCAGCACCATTCCCGCTGCCGGGACGAAGGTATGTTCAGCCACTTCAACGACACGCATTCCCGCCATGAGATCGTACATGCTTGCTCACTCCTTATTATCAGGTTGTGCTGACAGGATGCCTGTTGATCTCAACGACCAGGAGTTCAAACAGGGGCATGATAAAAATTATAGCTGATAAAGTGTCATTTAATATTTGGCATGGCGAATGAGTTCCTTTTAGGCGAATAGCCATCGTCGTGGTTCGAGACATGGTTTGATCCGCTTGCCAAAGCGGGTGGTTCAGGGACGCGCCGATGGAGCGCGTGTTCCGCAGCCTGAAACGGAATGGGTACCGACTGTGGGCTATATGAGCGCATCGCTGGCACAGCGGGATATCGGTCGATTTCTGATGCTATGGTACAACTGGCAACGGCCGCATCAGTTCAATGGCGGGCTGCCGCCCGCTGTGGCCGAGGAAAAACTTAAAACACTGTCCGGGATTAGTTGACCACTACAGTCGTCTGCGGGCCGAGCTCAAGCGAGTGACCGAAGAGCGAGACATCCTAAAAAACCAAGAAAGGCGTTGCCCTCTTGGTTAATCGCGATTTGTTCTGCCGGGCCCTTATCAACGGGGAGTCTGACTTCAGTCAACAAGGTGGCCCAGCGGGTATGCCCTGACTGTGAGGTTGAGATATTTCCACTTGCCATTACGGAGGGCAGGGGAATATTCTTCAGCGCAACGATTCTCGCTATCTCCGGGGCGCTAAATATCTACTGCACTCTGGGGCGCGGCACTGGCGCAGACATCATCAGTCATCGCGCACCCCCACCCCGGTGCATGGACGCAAGCAGGGCTATTAATGGGCTTTTTTACTCAAACAGAAGAAGATTCACTCACTATTCGTCGAATGAGCCTGCATGTCGTAGGGGCTAAAGCATTCCAGGCGATGCGCGAGCGGAAGCCCGAGCATACTGACTTTTTTCAGACAAAAATCTTGGAACACGCCGCAGACGCTGTCTTCAGCTTCAAGACCAACTCCACCACCAAGCTCGCGCTGGAGTCCATCGCGGACGGTTCGACGACATTCCAGCGAGGAGCACAAAGCCTTTCGAGAGCATTCAACACACTGCATACGGGCGGGAGTGCCGACGGTGTACTTTGCATATTCGAACTGGACGTCGGTGTCGCTGACACCGTCGTGTATAGTCTCATCAAGTACGATTACAAGGTGGCACTGGTACAGAACGGCGCCAAGCCTGGGGATGCGTTGCGCCGTATTGTGACGGCCCTGATTGAGGACAAAAAAGCTGTACAGAAGACAGCGCTGATCCGGGTAGTCAACGGTGTTGCTGAAACAAGCGTTTCGGCTCGCGATCGCAAAAAGCAAGCCCCTGACCTCGCCGACTACTTCGAGGCGTTTCTAGGGGTCACCCGGACGATATCTGAGCAGGAGCTGAGCGAGATGGCCAGCAAACTGCTTCGCCGGACGCTCCAGGCTTGCAAGGATTTACTTCCTAATGAGGATGTTGCCAAAGCATTTAGGCACGCTAAAGGCGTCTTGGGCAGACGGCTGAAGGTTGATGAAGACGCCATTATCGAAGCGGTGCTGTCTTCGGCTGGTGATCCGACAGACGATAAGAGTGTGCATCGGCTTGAGCGAGAGACACGCAGACGCGTGCGTGAGAGCAAGCTCCATCATTTGGAATTCAAGCCTGACCGCTCAGTGCTACGACAACCAGCAATCCGCAAGCTTCGTACCGTTGAGGGCGTTACTGTCACCTTCCCCGACATTCAGACCAACCCTAACGTAGTCATCCAGAATGTTGACGGCGGCGGGAAGAGAATCGTCATCGAAACCAAGGAAATCACGGAGAACGGTCTTGTCGCTGAAAGACTTGGCAAGCCTACTCAATAGCGAAGCCAGAGCAGGACGAGCGTTTATTTCCGAGGGCGAGACCGATCTATCCATCGCCAAGCTGTCCGCTGATTTGATATTGCGTCTAGTCAAGCTCTGCAACGCCGCTGGAGTAACATGTTCGACGTATGACGACGAGTACTCGTCCTGTGACGATGAGGACATCCATGATGATATGGGCCCGTTCCGCCTCACTATCAAAAAGCCGGAGCGGCCAAATGAGGATGCCGCCCTTTACGTCCTGACCGCCAGTGGCTTCTCCGACTTCCTCCGTAAGGGGAACAAAGCCAATGTCTGGCGGGTTACTGGGTTAGAGACCTCCTTTCGTTGCCAGGCACGAGTCTTCGGCAACTGGGAAGAGCCCTTAGCTGCTCCTGAGGTCGCGCCGACCAAGTCACCACGAATGCTCGTCAAGGAAGCAACTGACACACGCATCGTGCCAGAAGACGTCAGACCCTATTTGCTCTACGAATCAACTCTGAACCCGGCTGATCCCCTCCATGGTATATGGGCGTCACACGCATTCGACTCGTTGATCCGTTGTATTGCTAACGAGGTCAGCGCTTCGGATCGTCGGCTCATTTTCAAAGGGCCACCAAAGCTGAGCCTGGAATACCAGGATCGTGAGCATGGTGTTGATGGGGTATTGGACTTCAAGGACTTCCAAGGCTTACAGGAGGCTGCAGTATGGGTCTACGAAAACGCCAGAGAAGCGGAGATGAAGTACGTCCTTCTTTCTACGGAGATCGCGCGTTCAGGACGCTCAGATGGTGAGGTGATCACCTACTTTCGAGAGAACCTAGAATCAGCGCTGGATTGCGCGAAAATTGCCTACCAGATGGCGATTTCAGAAGTCACCAAGGACACACTGAAGTCGTTAGGCGATTTACGTAAGGCCGTCACCGAGGAAACGTCCAAGGCTACTGACGCGACGCGCCAGACGGTAACCGCGATCACAACCGCCGCAGGGGTCGGCATTGGATTGGCGGCAGCCCGCATGAGCGTTGCGATCAACCCCTGGGTTATTTTGGTGGTGATGATCATGGTCTGGATATATGTCGTGAGCATTGCCTATTCTGGGTGGCATTTCATCCTCGGACAGCGTGTTCTACGTGACCAGTGGCAAACCAAGCTGTATCGCTTTCTCTCGTCCAATGACTACAAGAACATGGTGACTGATCCGGTCAGTCGCTCGGAGGCGTTCTTCAAGCAGACGGCCATTTCGGGTGTTTTGGTATTGGCGGTATGGGCTATCTGTGTCGTGGTGTTCGCATTTAATACGGTACCAAGTAATCCCAAGTTGCCCGCAACGGAGAGAAAGGTCATACAACCGGCTGAAACTTATGAGCAACCGCGACGCCAGGCGCCTAGAGAGCCACGGGCAAGGTATAGCTATCCGTACCTTCTCCAAACCCGGGGTAGCATGCCTTCATATCCCGAAAGCTGAGTCAGCACGGAGCGAGATAGATGGGTATTTTCGATTGGTTGTTCCGAAAACGCACCACCCAACAGCCCAAACCAGCCAAGCCCCTCGCGGATCAAGTCTCCGAAATTACCGCAAGATTCATCACGATACCTTCCACCGGCTACCACGGACTTTTTAAGCGTTCACCGGGAAAAGTGTAGGTGCTCTCCTGGAAAGACTCGACTCCTGATGGTAGCCGGGGCGGGTACCGGGAGTCCGGTGAGGGTAGGTACGTACTGCTCGACGTTGAGAGCAACGTTGTTCGAGTGGACGCGCGTATGCCTCGCCCGAATAATGGGTCTGTAGCCGATAACGGCACTTTTTGCCTTGAAGACTGGAATTTCGGAAGCACCTTGTCTGACCCGTTCCATGTCTTCAGTTCATCAGGGCTGCCAATCATCACTAGGCTTTGTACGAAAAGTCGGTTTCGGTAAAATTGCCGTCATGTTTGGCTGGAGGCCCGCATGGCAAGGCGTTACGAACTCAACGATGCAGCATGGGAATTGATCTCGGATCTGGTTTCCCTCGAACAAAAAACGGGGCGGCCTCGCAGTGATGACCGGTTGATGCTCAACGGCATCCTCTGGGTTCTGTGCTCCGGGGCCGCCTGGCGGGACATGCCCGAGCGGTTCGGTCCCTGGTCAACCGTGT
>NSKG01000019.1 GCA_002287035.1 Pseudomonas sp. WN033
GACAATGTGGAACTCCACATGAGATTGCAAACCTAGCACGTGCTTCAATCACAACACCCAATTCGCGATGGCGTGACAGCTACCAGCTAACACGACACCGCTAAAGAATTGCTTGACGACCATAGAGCGTTGGAACCACCTGATCCCATTCCGAACTCAGCAGTGAAACGACGCATCGCCGATGGTAGTGTGGGGCTTCCCCATGTGAGAGTAGGTCATCGTCAAGCACCAAATAGGAAACCCCGCCAATCGGCGGGGTTTTTTATTTGCGCGAAGAAAAACGGCACCTGCCAGGCTGAGGCCAAGGCCCCTCCTGTATGTCCTGCCTTCTGTCTACAAGGTTCTCTTCTGCCTGCGGAGCTATCAAGCGATAGCTGGCTGACGGCATGCATCGCTCCAGCACAAGACCTTCGCAGCCTGCTGGTGGGATCGTCAGCTCTTTCCTTGTTGTGTGCCGCTGCCTGCTTTGAGGGTTGTCATGATGTTGCAGGTTGGCTGAGCTTCGCTGGGTGATCGCGTGTGAGGTTGCCTGGGCTGGGAGAGTGAGGTGTGCTGTTGTCCGGCTGGGGGTGTGCCGGTTTGTCCTGGGCTGGTTGGCCAGGCATAAAAAAACGCCTGATGCAAAGCATCAGGCGTCTTCTGTCCAAGAATTGGCGTGAGCCTTATTTCTTGGCGGCTTTCTTCTCTTTTTCCTTGGCGATTACAGCCTCGGCTACGTTGGCCGGGCAGGCCGAGTAGTGAGAGAACTCCATCGAGAACTGACCGCGACCGGAAGTCATGGTGCGCAGGGTGCTGATGTAGCCGAACATTTCTGCCAGCGGTACATCGGCCTTGATACGCACGCCGGTTACCCCGGCTTCCTGGCCAGCAATCATGCCGCGACGACGGTTCAGGTCGCCAATCACGTCACCAACGTGGTCTTCGGGGGTGAAGACGTCGACTTTCATGATCGGTTCCAGCATTTGCGGCCCGGCTTTGGGCATGGACTGACGGAACGCACCCTTGGCGGCGATTTCAAACGCGATCGCCGAGGAGTCAACGGCGTGGTAGCCGCCGTCGGTCAGTTCAAAGGAAACGTCCAGTACCGGGAAACCGGCTAGGGGGCCGGTGTCCATCAGCGAGGCAAAGCCCTTTTCGATGGCCGGGAAGAACTCCTTCGGAACGTTACCGCCGACTACGCTGGACTTGAAGGTGAAGCCGGAGTTCGGCTCGCCGGGGCGAATGACGTAGTCAATCTTACCGTACTGACCCGAGCCGCCTGACTGCTTCTTGTGGGTGTAGCTATCGGTCACTTCACGGGTAATGGTTTCGCGGTAGGCAACCTGCGGCTGACCGACCACCAGCTCAACGCCGTAGGTACGCTTAAGAATGTCGACCTTGATATCCAAGTGCAGCTCGCCCATGCCTTTGAGGATGGTTTCGCCGGAGTCCGGATCGGTTTCAACGCGGAAGGTCGGATCTTCTGCAACCATCTTGCCGATGGCTACGCCCATTTTCTCGGTGGAGCCTTTGTCTTTCGGCTCAACGGAGATGGAGATTACCGGCTCGGGGAAGACCATCGCTTCCAGGGTGCACTCGTTGTTCGGGTCACACAGGGTGTGACCGGTCTGCACGTTCTTCATGCCGACGATGGCAATGATGTCACCGGCTTGGGCGCTGGTCAGCTCGTTACGCTCGTTGGCATGCATTTCAACCATGCGGCCGACGCGTTCGGTCTTGCCAGTGAAGGAGTTCAGGATGGTGTCCCCCTTGGCCAGCTTGCCGGAGTAGATGCGGCAGAAGGTCAGGGCGCCAAAGCGGTCATCCATGATCTTGAATGCCAGGGCGCGGAAGGGCTCGTCCGGAGAAACGATAGCGAACTTGCCGGTCGGGTTGCCTTCTTCGTCGGTCAGCGGCTGCGGGTTGACTTCGGTCGGCGACGGCAGGTAGTCAACAACGGCGTCCAGAACCAGCTGCATGCCCTTGTTCTTGAACGCGGAGCCGCAATAGGTCGGGAAAAATACCAGTTCCAAAGTACCTTTGCGGATGCAGCGCTTGATGTCATCGATGGCTGGCTCTTCGCCTTCCATGTAAGCCATCATCAGATCGTCGTCCATTTCCACGGCGCTTTCAATCAACTGCTCACGGTAGGTCTCAACGTCGTCGACCATGTCGGCCGGGATGTCCTGGATGCTGTAGTTTTCCGGGATGCCGGTTTCGTCCCAGACGTAGGCTTGGCGGGTCAGCAGGTCGACAACACCGCAGAAGGTGTCTTCACGACCGATAGGCAGGGTCATGATCAGCGGCTTGGCGCCCAATACGTTTTTAACCTGCTCGGTGACGCGGATAAAGTCTGCGCCAATACGGTCCAGCTTGTTGACGAAGATCAGGCGCGAAACCTTGGAGTCGTTTGCGTAGCGCCAGTTGGTTTCGGACTGCGGTTCAACGCCGCCGGAGCCACAGAATACGCCAATGCCGCCGTCGAGTACTTTCAGCGAACGATACACTTCTACAGTGAAGTCAACGTGGCCGGGGGTGTCGATAACGTTGAAGCGATGACCCTTCCAGAAGCAGCTAACGGCCGCGGACTGAATGGTAATGCCGCGCTCGGCTTCCTGCTCCATGAAGTCGGTGGTGGATTCGCCTTCGTGGGTTTCCCCCAGCTTGTGAATGCGACCGGTGAGCTTGAGGATGCGTTCGGTGGTAGTGGTTTTGCCGGCATCAACGTGGGCGAAGATACCAATATTGCGATAAAGGGATAGATCAGTCATGACGTTCTCTGATAGCCGGTTTGGTTTGAAAATAGGCGGACATTCTACAGGACTCAAAGCCAGTGCGCTCAGTTTTTGCGTCAAACAGTGTTGTATAGGTGGTGATGGGTCAGCCTGTTGCGATAAATGGTCATAGTCATTAGTGTTGTTGTGCTTCTTTTCTCCCGGGCGGTGGCCATAAGTAAGTATTTCCAATTCATTCCGGGCGCGCTGGACGGTATGATGCTCGGTCTGTTTGGGTGGCGGTTTTTTAATCATGCTGCAACAGCTTTTAAAACTTCTGGCTGATGGGCGCTTTCATTCCGGTGAGGCGTTGGGCGAGCGGCTGGGCGTTAGCCGTGCGGCTGTCTGGAAGGCCCTGAAGCGTCTGGAAGAGCAGGGCTTTCCTTTGCAAAGTGTGCGCGGCAAAGGCTATCGCTTGCCGCGAGGGGTAAGTCTGCTCGATCAGTCGCAAATTATTGAGCTGCTGCCGGCGGCGCGGGCGGAAGGCTGGGAGTGGCATCTGCATCAGGAATTGGATTCAACCAATGCTGAGGCTCAGCGCCTGCTGAGTGTCGGTGGTATGCGTCCGTTGGTGTGTCTGGCGGAGCGGCAGACGGCTGGGCGTGGGCGGCGTGGCCGGATTTGGCAGAGTCCTTATGGGCAAAACATCTATATGACGGTGGTGGTGCCGTTTGATAGTGGGGCGCAGCGGCTCGAAGGTCTGAGCCTGATGGTCGGGATGGTGTTGGTCGATACGCTTGAGGCTGCAGGTTATAAAGGCTGTCGCTTGAAATGGCCCAATGATGTATTGCTTGATGGGGCCAAACTGGCCGGTATCCTGGTTGAGGTGGCAGGCGATCTCACTGCCGAATGCGCAGCTGTCATCGGTGTTGGGGTGAATGTGTTGATGACGGCCCCGGCTTCGGAGATTGATCAGGCCTGGACTTCGCTGCGCTTGTCTGGCCAGAGGGGTAGCCTGGATCGCAATGCCATGGTGGCTGACTTCGTTGCCCGGCTGGGTGCGGCTATGGAGTCGTTTCGGGTTCGGGGTTTTATGCCCTTTGCTAGGCGCTGGTCTGAGTATGATGCGTGGCGCGGGCGTGAGGTCAAAGTGGTGGCCGGCGCCAGTGTTGTCGAAGGGTTGAATCAGGGTGTAACAGAGCGAGGGGCGCTAAGGTTGCTAACCGTAGATGGAGAGCAGCAACTGAGCGGAGGCGAGGTAAGCCTGAGGTTGAATGATGCTACTTGAGCTGGATTGCGGGAACACCTTGATCAAATGGCGCCTGCTCGATCGTGAGGGGCGAGTGCGTGATCGCGATATGGCGCCGGATCTGGTGGAGCTGCAGCGGCTTTTGGGTGGGCAGGAGCGCGAAATTCGTGGCTGTCGCCTGGTTAGCGTGCGCTCGGCTGATGAAACCCAGGTGGTGATGGATCAGTTGACCAGCTGGTTGAAGTTGCATCCGGTGCTGGCAAGGGGTAGTCAGTTGCTGGCGGGAGTGCGCAACGGCTATGAGGATTACACCGCGCTGGGGATGGATCGCTGGTTAGCCCTGGTTGCCGGTTATCAGTTGTGTCGGCGCGCCTGCGCGGTCATTGACTTGGGTACGGCGGTGACGGTCGACTTCGTTAATGCCGGGGGCGAGCACTTGGGTGGCTATATAGCGCCGGGCAGCAAGTTGCTGCGCTCGAGCCTCAAGCGCCACACGCGTTTGATTCGCTATGAGGGAAGCCTGCAGGGGGATCTGCTGGAGCCCAGTCCTGGGCGGGCGACAGTTGAGGCAGTGGAGTATGGTTGTGAGTTGATGCTGGCAGGTTTTGTGCGTGAGCAATTGCGTATAGGTCGCCAGCTGCTGGGTGATGCGATGGTGGTGATTCTGACGGGCGGGGACGCGGCGCGGATGGCTGAACTGCTGCCGGGTGAGTGTCATGTCATCAATGACCTGGTGTTCGAGGGGTTGGCTCTGGCCTGCCCCATGGAGGCCGACTGATGCGCTCGCTGTTCCTGTTCTTGCTGCTGCTTAACGTATTATATGGCTTGTGGCAGTTTCAGGATGGGCGGGCGAGCCAGGTGTTGCGGCAGGTGGCTGACTCTGCGTTGGAGAGTGGGTCGGCTGGTCGCGACGCTGCGCAGTCGTCGGCCGATGTCCCGGTAGCTTCTGGTCGAGTCGAAGAGCGTACTACTTTGTGCGTCAATCTTGGTCAGTTCGAGTCGCCGGCCGACGCGGGGCAGTTGCGTCAGCGGCTGCTGGCTCTGAATATTCAGGCGGACGTGATCCAGCGTGATGTGCCGGACAGCGTTGATTACTGGTTGTTGATGTCGGTGCCTGGTGGGCGGGAGGCGCAGATGCAGCGTCTTGCGCGATTGCAGGAGCAGGGGGTGGATAGTTTTGTTGTGACCCAGGGGGAACATGCGGGTCAGTTGTCTCTGGGTGTATTCAGTCGTGAGGACTATGCCCGCGCGCGGCAGTCGCAGCTACGGGCGCAGGGCTATGATGTTCGTGTGGAGTCGGTGGAAAAGCTTGGGAGGCTCTACGTCGTGCAGGTCGATAGTGCGGCCAGGCGTCTGGTGGACCAGGCAATGTTGGCGCGCCTGCGCAGTGATTTTCCCGGGTTGCAGCACCAGTTTCATCCCTGTAGACCCATTGCTAACGACGGCAACATCCCCTAGAATGGCGCCCGCTTCGGTTGCAGGGTCTTGATGGTCGCGCTCCGAAGTCTCTGTCAGGCTTCAAGTGGCGGTTTTTGCTAAGAAAAGTGTTGACAGAGTGGTGCCAAGTGATGAAAATGGCGCCTCTTTTACGGAGGGGTTCCCGAGCGGTCAAAGGGATCAGACTGTAAATCTGACGGCTTAGCCTTCGAAGGTTCGAATCCTTCCCCCTCCACCAGATTCGCAATAGCCGGGCACTTGGCGGGTATAGTTCAATGGTAGAACCTCAGCCTTCCAAGCTGATGGTGCGGGTTCGATTCCCGCTACCCGCTCCAGCACGGCGCTGCAAAAGTTGTAAGCTCATGTAGCTCAGTTGGTAGAGCACACCCTTGGTAAGGGTGAGGTCAGCGGTTCAAATCCGCTCATGAGCTCCAGATAAAGGCAGATATGCGAATATCTGCCTTTTATTTAATGGTCGCGTGACTCGCGCATTGCACTCACGAATAGGGGATCTCTCGATGGCTAAAGAGAAGTTCGAACGTAGCAAACCGCACCTGAACGTGGGCACCATCGGTCACGTTGACCATGGCAAGACCACTCTGACCGCTGCGCTGACCAAGGTCTGCGCTGAAACTTACGGCGGTTCCGCTCGCGCTTTCGATCAGATCGACAACGCGCCGGAAGAAAAGGCTCGCGGTATCACCATCAACACTTCGCACGTAGAGTACGATTCTCCGACTCGTCACTACGCGCACGTTGATTGCCCTGGCCACGCCGACTACGTCAAGAACATGATCACTGGTGCTGCCCAGATGGACGGCGCGATCCTGGTTTGCTCGGCTGCTGACGGCCCGATGCCGCAGACTCGCGAGCACATCCTGCTGTCTCGTCAGGTTGGCGTA
>NSKG01000002.1 GCA_002287035.1 Pseudomonas sp. WN033
ACGAGCCGCGTTACGCTTCGCTGCCGAACATCATGAAGGCCAAGAAGAAGCCGCTGGAAACCCTCAAGCCGGAAGAGCTGGGTGTCAGCACCGCCTCGACCGTGACCACCCTGAAGGTTGAAGCCCCGGCTGCCCGCAGCGCCGGCATCAAGGTCAAGAGCGTCGACGAACTGATCGACAAACTCAAGAACGAAGCCAAGGTGATCTGAACATGAGCATTCTGGTTATTGCCGAACACAACAACGCCGCACTGAACGCCGCGACCCTGAACACCGTGGCTGCTGCCCAGGCCATCGGTGGCGACATCCATGTGCTGGTAGCCGGTCAAGGCTGTGGCGCCGCGGCTGAAGCTGCCGCCAAGGTCGCCGGTGTAAGCAAGGTTCTGGTTGCTGACAACGCCGCCTACGCCCATCAGTTGCCGGAAAACCTGGCGCTGCTGATTGCCGAAGTCGGCAAGGGCTACAGCCACATCCTGGCTCCGGCCAGCACCAACGGCAAGAACTACGCCCCGCGCGTAGCCGCGCTGCTGGACGTCGATCAGATCTCCGAGATCATCGCGGTCGAAAGCGCCGACACCTTCAAGCGTCCGATCTACGCCGGTAATGCGATTGCCACCGTGCAGTCCAGCGCTGCGGTCAAGGTCATCACCGTCCGCGCCACCGGCTTTGACGCCGTGGCCGCCGAAGGTGGCAGCGCCGCCGTAGAAGCGGTTGCCAGCGCCACTGACGCCGGCATCTCGGCCTTCGTTGGTGAAGAGCTGGCCAAGTCTGACCGTCCCGAGCTGGCCGGTGCCAAGATCGTCATTTCTGGCGGCCGTGGCATGCAGAATGGCGACAACTTCGAAATGCTCTACAAGCTGGCCGACAAGCTCGGCGCGGCGGTAGGCGCCTCGCGTGCCGCAGTGGACGCCGGCTTCGTGCCGAACGACATGCAGGTTGGCCAGACCGGCAAGATCGTTGCTCCGCAGCTGTACGTGGCGGTCGGCATCAGCGGTGCGATCCAGCACCTGGCCGGTATGAAAGACTCCAAGGTGATCGTCGCGATCAACAAGGACGAAGAAGCCCCGATCTTCCAGGTTGCCGACTACGGTCTGGTAGCTGACCTGTTCGAGGCGGTACCGGAGCTGGAAGGCAAGCTGTAAGCCTCAGGCTGCAAGTACGACGAGAACCCCGGCCTGGTGCCGGGGTTTTTGTTTGTCTGGATTCTCTGCCGCCGCTGTGGATTGCCACGGGCCTGCGGCCCTCGCAATGACGAGGAGTGAGAGATCAGCCTTGTGCCCACTCCTGTTCCTGCAGGGCTCGCCAGAGAATCTTGCCGGTCGGTGACTTGGGCAGGGCGCTGACGAACTCCACCAGTTTGGGGCATTTGTAGGCCGACATGTTGCCCTGGCACCAGGCGATGATCTCCTCGGCGCTGGCCTGCTGGCCCGCTGCAAGAACAATTACCGCCTTGGTGGTTTCCCCACGCCGGGCATCCGGGGCTGATATGACGCAAACCTCCTGTACGGCGGGGTGGCCATAGAGCAGTGCTTCGACTTCGGCCGGCCAGACCTTGTATCCGGAGGCGTTGATCATCCGTTTGACCCGGTCAACCAGGAAAAAATAGCCCTGCTCATCGTAATAACCCAGATCGCCGGTCCGGAAGAAGCGCTTACCATCCAGTTCAATGAAGGCCTCGGCTGTTGCATCGGGGCGATTCCAATAGCCCTGGAATACCTGCTCACCATGGATGACGATCTCTCCGGTCACTCCAGGCTCCACCTCGCTCAGGGTCTCAAGGCTGACCACGCGAGAGTCCACGCCGATGATCGGAATACCCAGGCACTGTGGCTTGGGGGCGTGGTAAGGATTCATGTGAGTGGCGCTGATGGTTTCCGACAGACCATAGCCTTCAGCGTATTCCAGCCCGGTCTTGAGCTTGAGTTTTTCCGCCACTGCGACCGGCATCGCCGCGCCGCCGCCACCAATTGCCTTGAGGCTGCTGAGATCGTATTGGTCGATCTGTGGGTCAGAGAGCAGGTCGACCACCATGGTCGAAATGTTCCGCCAACTGGTAATGCCATGGCGCTGGATGAGCTGGGCAGCGGCCTTGCGATCCCAGCGGGTCATCACTACCTGGGTGCCGCCGATATAGATCGAACAGTTCATGCAGACCTGCATCCCGGTGACATGGAACATGGGGACCGATACGAGTTGCACGCTGTCATGCTGGGCATTGCCCCAGACCGAACAATACACGGTGGTAGCCATGACGCTGTGATGGGTATGCACACACCCCTTGGGGTTGCCGGTAGTACCTGAACTGTAGGGAATGACGCAAAGATCGTCCGGACCGGCGGTCAAGGGCCCCGGCTGATGCTTGGCGGCCAATGCCTGCTGCCAGGCAGTGAGACCCGGCAGTTCGGGAATCTCGTTGGCGAGCTGGACCGCTTCGGGCAAGTCGATCCCGTCGCATTCGCCAGCATATTCGCTATAGGCGCTGACGATGACTTCACGCAACCCATGCTGGCCGACCAGCGGGGCGATGTTCTCCAGCAGCTCCAGGCCGCACAGCGCCACTTCGGCCTGGGTATCCTCCAGCAAATACTCCAGCTCGGCCTTGCGGTTCATCGGGTTGACCGGTACCACCACGGCGTTGGCCCGCAAGATCGCATAGAACCCGATGACGAACTGCGGGCTGTTCTGCATGTATAACAACACCCGGTCTCCGGCCTTGACGCCAGCCTGCTGCAGGTAACCTGCCAGCGCCTCGGCCTGTTGCTGCAGTTCACGGTAGCTCAGTGCCGCACCGTAGTAGATGATCGCCGGATGTTCCGGGTAGCGCAGGGCTGACACGCTGAGATTGCTGTACAAACTGGTAGTGGGCAGTTCAAGAAAGTGCGGGACGGACTCGGGCCAGACGGCGTAATGGCGGTCAAACATGGGGCTGGGGCTCCTCTGCTGGTTGTGTGGGCAGACTACGCCGACAACCGTCAGGACAGAACGAACAACAATCCTGGTGTTAACCCGGCATAAGGGCGGCGAAGCGAGTAGTGCGAAAGGGCAGGCTTGCTGCTCAAGTAGCAGGGCTTTAGTGCAAAAGTGGAGTTAAAGAGCAATGAAAGGCGTGGGACAGTGACCTGAATAAATCCAATAACAGGGAGGTCCCGTGAAAGAGAGTGAGCTCTGTCGCCATCTATTGGGTGTAGAGGCACCTTGGGATGTTTGCCGTATCCGTGTCGATACCTATGCCAAGGAACTGCACGCTTACCTGAGTACCACGAAAAGTGGCTGGTTCGGCCGCTACCTGCCTGACAAGCCTCGCGCGCGCTGGCGACATACCAACGTTGGTGGCTACCGCACCTATATTCATGCCGACCTGAGCGAAGCACCGGCTTACCCAGCACCGCCGGCGTTCATCGGTGCACCGGGCAACGATTTCACCCAGGGTTTGGCCCACAACGTAATTCGCTGCCTGCAGGCGGGGCTGCGCTATCGTGAAGTCTGCGAATTGCTTGAAATCGACATCCATCTGGCCTGGCAGATCAAGCATGCAATCACTGGTATCGAGTCAGGTGGTACCGCAATGGTGCTTGATGAAACTGTTGCCCAGAGTGACATCCCGCCAAGTCACCATCCCATCTGGACCCGACTACTGGAAAGCGGTGATGTCTGCCAGATCCGCCTGCTGAGCCTGAAATTATTGCTGTCACGGGCTCGTCAGGACTTCTCCAGACTTTCGGATGATGAGGTTAAAGCAATAAAAATCAACGAAATACGTAGGTTTTTTATAAAACACGAGAAGCAACTGACCAGTGAAATCGCGCAGTTGAACGCAGCCTGCCAGCAGGGGGATGGGCGATGAAGCACGCCAGCCAACTGATGAGTGTCGTCGAGGCCTCGCAATTGATCGAGCAGGGGGCCAGTCTGGTGATTGCCGGGAGCGCCGAGAGCCTCGAAAGGTTACCTGCGGGCAACTGGATTGGGGGTACCACACCGTATTTCATGACCGAGGCTGGAGGGCTCTGCGACCAGCAGCAGGTATTCGTGCAGGCGCTGGGACTGCCGGTCGCCCGAATCGCCAGCTATGACCGTGTGCAACTACCGCATGTGCTGGAGGATGCTCCGGAGCACGGTCTGACTCTGCTGGTTCTACCGGCCGCCAGTCAGGTGCTGGAGGACTATGCACAACAGGCCCCAGACTATGCCGACATGTTCATCAAGCCTATCGCTGGCTGGGTAGCCGGGATGCACCTGGATCAGGTTGGGCAGGCCCGCGCGCTGGTATACAACGGCCAGGAAGGCCGCTCATATGCTGACCAGGCTGTCGCCCTGCATTGCCCGTTGCCCGAGAACCTTCTGGCGCATATCGAGATCGTCAATTTATTTCAGCCTGGCAGTGGGCCGGTATTGCGCTTCGGGGAAACCGGATTCTCTGCGGCAGACTGTCTGGAAGATGAGCAGCCTGCCAATCTGGCGAGCCTGATTCGTGAGCGGCAAATAGATACCCGCGTGCCATTGGTGGCCGACTATTGCGGAGCGCTGATCAATGTCAGTGTGCAGGCAGTCGATGAACACAAGGTACAGTTCTACGCGCCAGTGTTTGCTGGGGTCGATTACCGTTTTGCCGAGCCGCTGGAGGATTATCCGAGCCAGTTCATTGAGGCACTGCCCGCGCAGGAGGGCGAGATGCTGCTGGGCTGCAACTGCATTCTCAATTATCTGTACTCGCAACTGGAGGGGCGCTGCACTGGGGCTTTGACCGGGCCTATCACCTTTGGCGAGGTTGCCTATCAATTGCTCAATCAGACCGCTGTGCGGATCAGTCTTATTGAGAGCTGAACGGCCCGGTTACATGCTGGCGCTTCTGGCTTGACGCAGACGCCGCCAATGGCCGAGACAGGTATTGAGCTGAGCGAGGGTGTTAATGCCCTTGGCTCGGGCTTTACTGAGCAGAATCAGGGTCAATTCGGCAGTAGCTAGGGCGTCAGCGGCGGCATTATGCCGCTGGCTGATGCTCAGACCGAAATAGTCCAGCCACTCGTCAAGGCCGCCACGTCCCACCCGAGCTTCCGGGCAAAGCATTGGTGCCAGTTCAGCCACGTCAATGAACTTGTGGCTCAGGCGGTAGCCCAGATCCTGACGCAGACCGCGGCTCAGCATCCGTTGGTCGAAGGCGGCATGAAAGGCCAGGAAAACGCTTTCGCCGGCGAACTCAACGAAGTCGAGCAGGGCGTCTTCAGCTTCCATGCCCTGTTCGATCTCGCTGGGTGCGATGCCGTGAATCAGTACACTCTCGGTCACCTGATGATTGGCCCGATACAGCGTGCACTCGTACTGGCTGCCCATATCGATGGCGCCCTGTTCGATCACTACCGCACCGATCGACAGAATCTGGTCGCGCTGGACGTTAAGCCCGCTGGTTTCCAGATCGACCACCACCAGGCGGGTCTGACTAAGTGGCGTGTCATCCAAGGGTTGGGGCGGGGGTAACGCCTCGCGCCGGGCATGCTGTTCCGGGCTCAGTTGGCAGGGACGCAGGCGGGGAAACCAGGCAAGTGGGCTCATAGCTGATACCTCAGGGCCAGGCTCGATTGCAGACGTTTGGCCTGGCGGAAGGATTCTCTAAGAATACGCCGATCCAGATGGTTGAGCGTGTCTGGATCGACCCGGTTGCTGAAAGGCAGTTGATCGCGATCCTGGCACTGATGCTGCTGCATCCGAATCAACTGAATGAAGTGATAGGCCTCTTCGTAGGCATCGGCATCCTTGGCATCAATTACCCCTTTGTCGCGCAACTGGCGAAAGCGTTCGAGGGTGTTGCAGTCGCTGATGCCGTGGGAGAGGGCCAGAATTCTGGCGCCATCGACGAAGGGAACCAGCCCTTCGGTCTTCAGATCCAGGGTGTCTTTGTCGGCCCCTTTGCGGGCCACCACGAAGTCCCTGAACCGCCCAATCGGTGGGCGGCTGAGCATTGCATGCTGGGCCAGCATGTGCTGGAACAGGTCATTGGCTGCGACCTTTTCCAAAACCTCATTGAACATGCTTTCAGCGCCTGCTGCCTCACCCCAGATCACCCGGAAGTCGAAGTAGATCGATGACGCCAGCAAGTTGTCCGGGGTGGCGGAGCGGATCAGTTTATCGAACCGAGCGGCCCATTCATCGCGCGACAGACACAGCTCGGGATTGCTGGCCATGATGTTACCCTTGCACAGGGTAAAGCCGCATTCGGCCAGGCCCTTATTGATCCGCATGGCCAGAGGCAGCAGCCGGGAGCGAATTTCGGCGGCTTCGGCTGACGAGGCGGCCTCGAACAGAATGCCGTTGTCCTGATCGGTGTGCAGGGTCTGTTCCCGGCGGCCTTCGCTGCCAAAACTCAGCCAGGTAAAGGGTACGCCAGGATCACCCATTTCCTCGATACACAGCTCGATCACCCGGCATACGGTGTGATCGTTGAGCAGGGTGATGATATGGGTAATCTGGGTTGAACTGGCACCATGTGCCAGCATGTTCTCGACCAGATGGCGGATATCGGTACGCAGGGCTGCCAATGTGCCGATTCGACTGGCTTGGCGGATAGTCCGCGCCAGGTGAACCAGATCGACCCGTTGCAAGGAAAACAGGTCGCGCTCTGACACCACTCCGACCAGGCGTTCCTGCTCGACTACGCAGATATGCGCGATATGCTTGCCGGTCATGGCGATCGCCGCATCGAAGGCCGAGTCGGACGGATGCAGGTAGAACGGCCTGGGGGTCATGACCTGCTCAATCGGGGCATGCATTTCAACCGCGCCATCGGCCACGACCCGGCGCAGGTCACGCAGGGTAAAGATGCCCAGCAGGTGCTGCCGGTCGTCGACCACCACGATGCTGCCAACGCTGGCTTCATGCATATGGTGTACGGCTTCGCGGATCGGAGTGTCGGGATTGCAGGTTACCGGGTTGCGCACGGCCAGATCACCCAGGCGACTATCCAGCGAATACTGTGCACCGAGGGTTTCAGCGGCCTGAAGCTGGGCCTGTTGGTTGACCTGGTCGAGCAGGCTGCTGACTCCGCGCAGGGCAAAGTCACGGAAGCTGGGCGACATGGCGAACAGTCGCACGAACTCGGCGCGGGGCAGAGCCAGGCAAAAGGTATCCTGGCCGGCAAGATGTTCGGTCCGGGTGGCCCGTTCGCCAATCAGCGCAGCGAGGGGGAAACATTCGCCGACACTGATCTCGAAAGTGGTTTCCGGGGTTTGCTGGCCAGCAATCATGCGCTCGCCACGAATCAGCCCCTGCTTGACGATATAGAAGTGCTGTACCGGGCCATCCTGCGGGCGAATGATGGCCTCGCCCTCGGCGTAGAAACGTAGCTGGCAATGTTCAACCAGATAGGCCAGGTGGCTGGTCTCCATCTGGTTGAAGGGCGGGTAATTGAGCAGAAACGTCATGGTGCCATGCACGTTCTGCAGCACTGCAGCTTTACCCGCCAGGGCAAACGCATCTTCCTTCGTCATGACCGTAGGCCTTTATTGTATGGGGTCAGTGTGCGCTACCAATGGCGGGTTTCACATCCGACGTAAGTCTAGTTCCCTTAAAAAACGTGGGGTTTAATCTGCCGTCATACAAAAACAATCAGGCATGACACCCCTATGACCCGCACATCAACCTATCAGCATGATTATCTTCAGGCCCTGGAACAACCAGAAATGTTCTGGGCCGAACAGGCCGCCGCTCTAAATTGGCAGACGCCGCCGAAAACCATTCTGGAGCCTGGCGCGGACGGCTATTACCGCTGGTTCTCCGATGGGCGCCTGAATACCGCCTGGTTGGCGCTTGACGCTCAGGTCGCCGCAGGCCGGGGTGAACAAACGGCACTGATCTATGATTCACCGGTTACTGGCGCACGCGAACACATCAGCTATCGGCAACTGACCGAACGGGTCGCCCGCTGCTCCGGTATGCTGCGTGAATTGGGCGTCGGTCGCGGAGACAGGGTAATCATCTATATGCCGATGGTGCCTGAGGCGGTTGTCGCCATGCTCGGCTGTGCACGTCTTGGGGCAGTACATTGTGTGGTATTTGGCGGTTTTGCCGCCCACGAGCTGGCAGTCCGGATCGATGACGCTCAGGCCGATGTAGTGATCACCGCATCCTGCGGCATCGAGGTGGACAAGGTTCTGGCCTACAAACCGCTGGTCGATGCGGCAATCACCGAAGCCCGGCATACCGTCAAGCACTGTGTGGTACTGCAACGCCCGCAATGCCAGGCTGAACTCTACCAGGATCGCGATCTGGACTGGCGCCAGGCTATGGCCAATGCCGAACCAGTGGAAGCGGTCGCTGTCGCTGCCACCGACCCACTGTATATCCTCTATACCTCCGGTACGACCGGCAAACCCAAGGGCGTGGTGCGCGACCACGGCGGTCATGCGGTAGCTATGCGCTACAGCATGGAAGCGGTGTATGGCATGCAGCCCGGGGACGTGTTCTGGGCCGCCTCGGATGTGGGCTGGGTCGTGGGGCATTCCTACATTGTCTATGGGCCCTTGCTCAGTGGCTGCACCAGTGTTCTGTACGAAGGTAAACCAGTACGCACTCCGGATGCCGGCGGCTTTTGGCGAGTCTGTGCAGAATATAAGGTCAAGGCACTGTTTGCTGCGCCGACGGCATTCCGGGCAATCCGCAAGGAAGACCCGGAAGCGGACCTGGCCAAACAATATGACCTGTCGCATCTGCAACGGCTGTTTCTGGCAGGTGAGCGCCTTGATCCGCCAACCTGGGCCTGGCTGGAACAGCACTTCCAGCGCCCAATTATCGATCACTGGTGGCAGACCGAGACCGGCTGGGCGATTGCTGCCAACCCTGCGGGCTATGAACTGCAACAAGCCAAACCGGGCTCGGCAACCTGGCCGATGCCAGGCTTTCAGCTTAGTGTGCTTGATGATGACGGTCAGCCGGTGCCTGCCGGCGTACAGGGAAATATCGCGCTCAAGCTACCGTTGCCGCCGGGCTGTCTGAGCGGTATCTGGGGTAACCCGCAACGTTTCCGTGACGGATATCTGAGTCACTTCCCTGGCTTCTATCAATCCGGTGATGCCGGTTATCTGGATGAAGATGGTTATGTCTTCGTTATGGGGCGTACCGATGACATCATTAATGTCGCCGGTCACCGGCTCTCCACCGGCGAGATGGAGGAGGTACTCGGCGCCCATCCGGCGGTGGCCGAATGTGCGGTGATTGGTGTGCCGGATGAACTCAAGGGCGAATTGCCGTTGGGACTGGTCGTGCTTAAAAATGGCGTCGAGCTGCAAGAGCCACAGCTTTGTGCCGAGCTGTCCGCACTGGTCCGCCGCGATATCGGCGCGCTCGCCTGCTTTAATCGCGCCCTGGTCGTCAAACGCCTGCCCAAGACCCGTTCCGGTAAAATTCTGCGTCGGATCATGCGGCAGATGGCCGCGGGGCAGAGCTTCCAGACGCCGTCTACCATCGATGACCCTGCCTGCCTGGATGAGCTGGCCAATCAGTTAGGGGGGTTGAATAGAGCCTGAGCAGCACCGGCAAAGAAAAGCAGCCACATGAAGTGATAAGGCCACCACAATGCCACTAAAAACCGGGACTTATCGCCTTATTCCTGGTTCCGGAACCGTTTCACAATTCAGGGTGATTTGCTAAGGTGTGGACTTGTGAATAACGGAGTGGATACCACTCCACTTGCCTGGTTGCCGGAGCCAGTCAGGGAATAACAAGGCTTTCCGGCAGCATTGAGTGCAAGGGGTCACAATTGATCAAGGTACTGGTGGTCGACGACCATGATCTCGTCCGCATGGGCATTAGTCGTATGCTGGGCGATGTGCCGGGTCTGGCAGTAGTAGGTGAGGCGGAGAGTGGGGAACGAGCGGTTTCCCTGGCTAGGTCACTCAAGCCCGACGTAGTGCTCATGGATGTGCGTATGCCGGGAATTGGCGGCCTGGAAGCCACCCGAAAACTGGTCCAGCACGACAAGCATCTTAAGGTCATCGCGGTAACGGTATGCGACGAGGAACCTTTCCCCACCCGCCTGATGCAGGCTGGGGCGGCCGGCTACGTCACCAAGGGGGCGGCGCTGGAAGAAATGGTCAGCGCCATCCGTCAGGTGCACTCGGGCCAGCGTTACATCAGTCCGACGATTGCTCAGCAACTGGCGCTCAAGTCCTTTGCCCCGGCAACCGACTCGCCGTTTGACAGTTTGTCCGAGCGAGAAATCCAGATCGCCCTGATGATCGTCAGTTGCGAGAAAGTCCAGAGCATTTCCGACAAGCTGTGTCTCAGCCCGAAAACCGTGAATACCTATCGTTACCGCATTTTTGACAAGCTAGGCATTACTAGCGATGTCGAGCTGACCCTGCTGGCAGTACGTCATGGCATGGTCGATACCGACCGCGCATGAATCCAGTGGTGTTTGATGCCGCGGCCTTTCTGGCCACGGCAAGCAACAAACCGGGCGTTTACCGGATGCTCGACGAGCAGGGTGAACTGCTCTATGTGGGTAAAGCCAAGAACCTCAAGAAGCGCCTGTCCAGCTATTTTCGCAAAACTGGCCTGAGCCCCAAGACCGAGGCTCTGGTAGCGCGTATCCGCCAGATCGACACCACCATCACCGCTAATGAAACCGAGGCGTTGCTGCTGGAACAGAGCCTGATCAAACAGGTTCGCCCGCCGTACAACATCCTGTTGCGTGATGACAAGTCCTACCCCTATGTCTACCTGTCCAGTCAGGACGAATTTCCCCGACTGGGGCTGCACCGTGGCGCCAAGAAGGCCAAGGGGCGCTATTTCGGGCCTTATCCGAGCGCCGGGGCGATCCGTGAAAGCCTTAACCTGCTGCAAAAGGCTTTTCAGGTGCGCCAGTGCGAGGACAGCTATTTCCGCAATCGCACCCGACCCTGTCTGCAATATCAGATCAAGCGCTGCAAAGGCCCGTGCGTCGGCTTGGTCGACCCGCAGGAATATGCCGAGGACGTGCGCCATTCGGTTATGTTTCTGGAAGGTCGCAGCAATGCCCTGGCCAGTGAACTGAGCCAGAGTATGGAGCGGGCCGCCGAGCAACTGGATTTCGAGCGTGCGGCTGAATTGCGTGACCAGATAGCGCTGCTGCGCCAGGTGCAGGACCAGCAGAGCATGGATACCGAGCAGGGCAACGTCGATATTGTTGCTGCTGCCGTGGCGCCCGGTGGCGCCTGCGTACATGTGGTTATGGTACGTCAGGGCAGGGTACTGGGCAGCAAGAACCATTTCCCACGGGTGCCGATCGAGCAAACTGCGGGGGAGGTGCTGGCGGCGTTTCTGCCGCAGTACTATTTGGGCGTCAGCGAGCGTGAAGTTCCGGGCGAGATCATCGTCAATGCTGTGCACGACGACTTCCCGGTGATCATCGAAGCCTTGGCCCAGGCCCGCGGCTTTGGTGTCACCATCAGCCACCGGGTGCGCGGTACACGTAGCCGCTGGCAAGGCCTGGCGGTGACCAATGCCGAACAGGCCCTGGCCGGGATGCTCGCCAACCGCCAGCATGTGCAGGCACGTTTCGAAGCCTTGCAGGAAGCGCTGGGGCTGGATGAACCACCAACCCGGCTGGAGTGCTTCGATATCAGCCACTCCAGCGGCGAGGCGACAGTTGCTTCCTGCGTAGTGTTCGGCCCGGAAGGACCGCTGAAAAGCGATTATCGGCGCTACAACATCGAAGGGGTGACGGCTGGTGACGACTATGCGGCCATGCGCCAAGCCTTGAGCCGACGCTTTAGTAAGCTCAAGGACGGCGAGGGCAAAATGCCCGATATCCTGCTGGTCGATGGTGGCAAGGGACAAATGAGCATGGCCCTGGAGGTAATTCAGGAACTGGCTATTCATGATCTGACCCTGCTCGGGGTGGCCAAGGGCGTAACGCGCAAGCCGGGGCTGGAAACTCTGTACCTCAACGACACCCACCATGAACTGGTGCTACCCGCGCACTCGCCAGCGCTGCATCTGATTCAGCACATCCGCGATGAAGCTCACCGCTTTGCCATCACAGGACACCGTCAGCGGCGGGGCAAGGCCAGAACCACCTCCCCCCTGGAGGGGGTAGCCGGGGTTGGGCCCAAGCGCCGCCGGGAACTGCTCAAGCATTTTGGCGGGTTGCAAGCACTGGACCGCGCCAGCGTGCAGGAAATTGCCAAAGTGCCAGGTATCAATAAAAAGTTGGCCGAACTGATTTATGCCACCTTGCATAGTGATTAGCCGGTAGTTTTTAACCCGGTATTACCGGCATAGGTAGTTTCCCGGCAGCCTGTTAGAATGCCTGCTTACTCAGCGTTGTAGATTGAACATGAATATCCCGAACATACTGACCCTGATGCGGGTGGTGTTGATCCCCATCTTCATTCTGCTGTACTACCTGCCGTTCCACTGGAGCTATCTGGGGGCCGCCATCATCTTCACTCTGGCCAGCGTGACCGACTGGCTGGATGGCTACCTGGCGCGCAGACTGCAGCAGAGCACGCCTTTTGGCGCCTTTCTTGACCCGGTAGCCGACAAGTTGATGGTTGCGGTTGCCTTGATTTTGCTGGTTCAGAGCCATGGCAATTTCTGGATTACCGCTCCGGCAGTGGTCATCATTGGCCGTGAGATCGTGATTTCCGCATTGCGCGAATGGATGGCTGAGCTGGGAGCTCGGGCTCATGTAGCGGTTTCCAATCTGGGTAAATACAAGACCGCTGCGCAGATGATTGCATTGGTGGTGTTGCTGGCCAACCCGCCAGCGCTGACCTACTGGGTGATTACTGGCTACGTGCTGCTGATGATTTCGGCCGTCCTGACGCTCTGGTCCATGGCGGTCTACCTGAAGGCTGCCTGGCCGCACATGAGCATGGATGCTGATCAAAAAAACGACGAATAACTTTTTTGAATCAATGACTTGACAGCCCGTTGCAGATCGCTAGAATGGGCGCCATTCCAAAGCGGGAATAGCTCAGTTGGTAGAGCACGACCTTGCCAAGGTCGGGGTCGCGAGTTCGAGTCTCGTTTCCCGCTCCAAATTATAGAAAGGCCGGTTAGGGATATCCCTAACCGGCCTTTTTAGTTTCAGCCTTCCTCTCATCTTGCTTGCTGCGACAGGTCGCCTCTTTGCCCCCATTGCGAGGCAATTACCTAAGACTAATGTCGGGGATTCACTCTCAAGCGTTCTTTAGCAGAATGAATTCACGGAAGACTCCAGCGTTCGTGGAATTTCCCAATTTGGTCTTAACAAGAAAGTGGAGAGCAATACGATGGCAGATAAAGAAAAAGCTGCTGCATACTGGTCGGCGAACCTTCGCTTGATCCTCGGTAGCCTTGTGATCTGGGCATTATGTTCCTTTGGCTTTGGCATCCTTCTGCGGCCCATGCTGTCTGGCATACCCGTAGGTGGGGCCGATCTCGGCTTCTGGTTCGCTCAGCAAGGCTCGATTCTGATCTTTCTGGCTTTGATCTTCTTCTATGCCTGGAGAATGAACAAGCTGGATAAAGAATTCGGCCTGGAGGAATAAGAGAATGAGCCAATTTGTAATCAACCTGCTCTTTGTTGGCGCCTCCTTCATGCTCTATATCGGTATTGCGATCTGGGCTCGGGCTGGTTCCACCAAGGAGTTCTATGTTGCTGGCGGAGGCGTACACCCGGTCACCAACGGCATGGCAACTGCGGCTGACTGGATGTCTGCAGCTTCCTTTATCTCGATGGCTGGCCTGATCTCGGTCGGCTACGTTAACTCTTCCTTCCTGATGGGCTGGACTGGCGGTTTCGTGCTGCTGGCCATGCTGCTGGCGCCTTACCTGCGCAAATTTGGCAAGTTTACCGTGCCGGACTTTGTGGGTGACCGTTTCAACAGCAAAGCTGCCCGGGTAGTGGCGGTTATCTGTCTGCTGGTGATCTCGACCACATATGTAATTGGTCAGATGACCGGGGCAGGGGTGGCATTTGCCCGCTTCCTGGAAGTGAGCAGCACCGCTGGCCTGATCATTGCCTCCTGCATCGTGTTCGTCTATGCGGTATTGGGCGGCATGAAGGGCATCACCTACACTCAGGTGGCCCAGTATGTGGTACTGATTGTGGCCTACACCATTCCGGCGATCTTCATCTCTCTGCAGATGACCGGTCACCTGCTGCCGCAGACTGGTCTGTTCGGCACTCACACCGAATCGGGTATCCCGATGCTGCAGAAGCTGGATGAAGTGGTTCGTGAGCTTGGCTTCCAGGACTACACTGCTGACGTCTCCAACAAGCTGAACATGTTCCTGTTCACCATGTCGCTGATGATCGGTACTGCCGGCCTGCCGCACGTGATCATTCGTTTCTTCACCGTACCGAAGGTGGCTGATGCGCGCTGGTCCGCTGGCTGGGCGCTGGTGTTTATCGCCATCCTCTACACCACCGCTCCGGCAGTGGCTTCCATGGGGCGTCTGAACCTGATCAACACCATCTACCCCGATGGTCCGAGCGCTCCGGCACTGGAATACGCCGAGCGTCCGCAGTGGCTGCAGACCTGGGAAGATACCGGCCTGGTTCGTTTCGAGGACAAGAACAACGACGGTCGCATCCAGATGTACAACGAGGCACCTGCCTTTGCTGAAACTGCTGAAGCACGTGGCTGGGCCGGCAACGAGCTGGTGGTCAACAACGACATTCTGGTACTGGCCAACCCGGAAATCGCCAACCTGCCAGGCTGGGTCATCGGTCTGATTGCTGCCGGTGGTATTGCCGCAGCACTCTCGACCGCAGCAGGTCTATTGCTGGCGATCTCCTCGGCTATCAGTCATGACCTGATCAAGAACATGATCAATCCCAAAATCAGTGAGAAGGGGGAGATGCTCGCCGCGCGTATTTCCATGGCGGTGGCCATTGCGATTGCCACCTGGCTAGGGATCAATCCACCGGGCTTTGCAGCGCAGGTGGTGGCCCTGGCCTTTGGTATCGCCGCAGCGTCGATCTTCCCGGTACTGATGATGGGTATCTTCTCCAAACGCATCAACAGCAAAGGCGCGGTACTGGGTATGCTGGCTGGTCTGCTGAGCACCACCATTTACATCTTCCTGTATCTGGGCTGGTTCTTCATTCCAGGCACCAACACCCTGGCCAACGTTCCGGACAACTGGTTGTTCGGCATCTCCCCGCTGTCGTTCGGTGCGGTGGGCGCGCTTATCAACTTTGCCGTAGCCTTTGGGGTATCCTATCTGACCGAAGAGCCGCCGCAGGAAATTCAGGATCTGGTGGAAAGCGTTCGCTATCCCAAGGGTGCTGGTGACGCTGTGGCACACTGAGAGTAATCCTGAGCGCAGTGCTATGCTGCGCTCATGACTCAACCCGCGGGCTTCCTCTTCGGAAGCCCGCCTTGTTTTCGAGACATACTTTATGATCTGGCATTTGGTCGCGCTGGCCGCGGCAGGTTTGGGGGCAGCAGGGATCGGGTTTCTGTTGCGAGCCGCCTCTGGCAGGAAGCTGCCGAAATGGATAGTCCCGGTCTTTGCCGGTCTGGGGATGCTGACTTACCAGATTTACTACGAGTATTACTGGTTCGAGCACAAGCAGAGCCAGCTGCCTGCAAGTTCTGTGGTGGTCGCAACCGAACAGCAGCAGGCGATCTGGCGACCCTGGACCTATCTGCTGCCGATGACGGTCGGTTTCAGCGTGGTGGATCGCAGCAATCTGGCCGAGGTTCAGCTGGATAACAACCAGATCAAGCGTTTCATCCTGTATCGCTTCCAGAAAGAGTACGTGGATCTGGTCAGCCATCAGCCCCATCTGCTCAACTGTGACACCCAGGAACTGGTCCCGGAGGCCGATGACGGCAGCCTGCGGCCTGAGCTGATGCGTAAGCTGGATAGCGACGATCCATTGTATCTGGCCGTTTGCCGCTAGGATGCAAAGCAAGTGCAGTGAAGTTCTCAGACTGCGCTTGCCAAGCACCAGCAATTAGGACATAATGCTGCCCGTCGACAGCAAGGCAGCAAAAATGCCAGTCTTATCAATAGGATAAGATTAAATTTTGAGCAAAGCCGGTTCGACGCCGTTACGCGATCTCACCCACTGCGTAATGGTCCCTATGAGGCCGGGTGGCAGAGTGGTTATGCAGCGGATTGCAAATCCGTGAACGCCGGTTCGATTCCGACCTCGGCCTCCATTTATTTCCTCGCCCGGATGGCGAAACTGGTAGACGCACGAGACTTAAAATCTTGCGGTCATTGCGACCGTGCCGGTTCGATTCCGGCTCCGGGCACCATTCTCTTCGATGACTTACCAGCCATACGGGTATATCCCGAACCTTCCTAAGCTTATTGAATTGGCGTAATGGCCATTTGAAATGGCTTTAATGTCCTGTTTCAATCCTGAAACAGCCGGTCACAAATCCTCTGCTACTGTTACAGCGCTGAAACACTGCAGGACAATTTTCGAGGTTACTTCAAGCCTGCGGGCGCTCGGGCCTTCACCAAGTAAAAGCCAGAAGCAGGCTGATAAAAGTGTTTCATTGATGAAACAGGTCGCGTCGAAACCTTCTCCGAAAAAACACCTATCTCATTAAAATATAAGAATTTTTATTTTCAGGCATGAGTTCTGCTTTGTTTGGGGCGGTTACACCCAACAACATAAGCGAATAAAAGCCATGGACACAGGACGTATCGTAAGGCTGCGGTATTTGTTGTTCTTTTTCTGCCTGCTGCCTGCCATTGTCATGACGCCTCCCGCATTCGCTGCCGGCGGTGACATCATTATTATCCGCGAGGTTCAGCCTCGTAGTGCAACACGTCCGCCACTGGTCCCCGATCCCAATCCACATATAGTCAACCCCAAGCCCAATGCGGTCATTGATCAGGGGCTGGGCAATCTGACGGCTCCCGGTGAACTCAGCGACAGTGACTTCGCCAACATCACCGGGGGACACGGGATTCAGCACCATCTGACCAATCCTCAGGGGCCGCATGCGGTCGGGGAGCACGTTCAGCGCGGCAGTGCCGGTGTCAATCTGCAGAATATCCCTGCATCTCCGGGAGCCAGCCACAGCGGTGGCAGTCGCCTTGGCAACAATATCGATGGCCAGGTCAATCGAAGCCTGCAGCAGGGTTTGAGTCCACTGCAGCAGTTGCAAGGACGATAGTCACAAGGAGTTCGATCATGCGTACAACCATGCGGCACGCCCTGAGTTTTGCTCTGGCGCTGAGCTTCTGCGCGCAGCTCTCGGCGGATCAGCAAGATCAGGCCCAGATCCATAATTCGCTCCAGGGCTACAGCGGCAACGCCATGGTCAACCAGGCGGCCGGCAGTGCTCAGCAACAGGTCAATGCCCGGGCCATTGCCGCCGGTGAGCATGCCTCGGTTCAGGTCCGCCAGCAGCGCGGGCAGATTGCCGAAGAGGCCGGCCAGTTGGATGCCAGCAGTCATATCACAGGCAATGCATTCAGTGCCGGCAACGGCATCCTGGGGGTCAATCAGAGTGCCGGTGTTGGCAATCAGCAGATCAATGCTTTCAGGCTGGGTTTTGGTGCCCTGCCGGAAAGCCTTGACGACAGTGGGCTGGCGCAAAGCGCTGCGCCGCTGTCGCTCAACTCGGGTGCAGAAGTACCCAACAACGGCGAACGTCTGGTCGAGATTGATGACCAGGCCTTTGTGGGAAGTCGTGGCGCGGTGCAACTGAACCAGAGCGCTGGGGTTGGTAACCGGTCGGTAAACAACCTCGGCATACGGATCATCGATTGATTCGTTGGCAGTCAACTAAACGCAACACAAGGAGATCCACATCATGAAGACGCAAAGAGTACTTACTCCGCTGGCATTCGGGCTGGCTGTAGCCATCTCTGGCTCAGCCTATGCCGTAGGTGACGGGGCTTCTGCAGTGATTTATGACACCCAGAAGAACTTCCACAATGAGGTGCTGAATCAGGGAACCGAGAATACCGCTTCGGTCAATGATTCACTGAACGGAGCTTCGGGCAATATCGGGGTCAACGTCGCGGCTGGTGACAACAACCAGCAGGCCAATGCGGCAGCGGTGGCCACAGCTGACGCGTTGTTTGTTTTTGGTTTCCCGGTTGTCGCCTCGGCTCAGGCCAGCATCGATGTTCAGCAAAAGGCGTTCAACAACGACCTGACCAACTACAGCGTGCCCAACGATGCGTCGTTGAACAATTCGGCCAACGACACTTCGGGTAATGTCGGTATCAACATCGCCGCTGGCAACTACAACCAGCAGAAGAACGACATGGCAATTGCTTCGTCCAGCAGTGCGTTCACTGCGGCTGCCAGTGTCAATGTCGAACAAAAATCGTTCGGCAACAACACTGACAACCTTGCCGTACTGGACTATGGCAAGCAGTACGTCCACCTCAAGCTCAAAGCTGATGGCACCTATGAAGGGGTGTCTGATCAGATCGGTGACGTATATCTCGATGTCTGGGAAGGGCCTACCCATCCGGGCGGTGCCAATATCGGTCATATCGATGTGGACAGCGCGGCGCAAGGAGCGGTTGACCTGAACGGTGATGGCGGCGCTTTCGCCTTCAACGAAGAAGGAACCCTGGGTCTGAAGGGATCTGTCAGCGGCTATATCCCGGTTGTTGTCGGATTCACCGGGCCGGTTACCAACAATGCCACGATCAACGGCTCGTTGAACAATGTATCGGGTAATGTTGGGGTCAACGTGGCTGCCGGCGGTGGCAACCAGCAGAGCAACTCTCTGGCGATTGCTGCCGGTTGCACCGCTTGCCCTGGTGCCGGTGGTGGCGGTGGCGGAGAGCTCTGACCGCAAGCATCTGGACCCGGGCTTTGCCCGGGTTCCAGTAGAGGAGGGCTGCAATGCGTCAGTTGATCATGGCCGCAGTCTGTTTCGCTGCACTGGGCCTTGGCGCCGAGGTTAGCGAGGCGCGCGGACAGGGGTTCGCCGTTTTGCCAGGCGGCGGCTTGGCTTTCAAGTCAGTTACCAGTATGCGTGAGCGGCGCTATTTGAATCTGGTTGAACAGAAAACCGATTTCAGTTGCGGCGCGGCATCTCTGGCTACGGTCCTGAACCACGCCTATGGCTGGAGTCTGACCGAAGAGCAGGTCATCGAGGGCATGCTGGCCGAGGCCGATGCCGAGCAGGTTAGAACACTGGGTTTTTCGATGCTGGACATGAAGAATTATGTCGAGAGCATCGGGTTGCGCGCCAGAGGATATCGCATTGAGCCGGAACACCTTGAGCAGGTGCAGATCCCGGCGATCGTGCTGGTTGATATCCGGGGCTACAAGCACTTTGTGGTCATGCAGCGCAGCAGTGATGGCTGGGTCTACATTGGTGATCCGGTCCTGGGGCAGAAGAAGATGCCGCTCGACGAATTTGCCAATGGCTGGAACGGCATTGTGTTTGCTGTCATTGGCCCTGGCTATGACCGCAACAATGTTCTGCTGACACCACCAGAACCCTTGACCGCCAGACACCGGCTGGACCGATTCAGCCCGGTCAAGGATGCGGACCTGATGGAGTTTGGTTTTATCCAGAGTGATTTTTTCTAGCGCCTGTGCAAGAGCGATTACGCTCCAGGAGCGCAACATGAACATAAAGATGAAATGCTGTTTGATCGGGAGCCTGGCCTGCTTGAGCCTGCCAGTCAGCGCTCAAGGCCTGTTCCAGCCGGTCGAGCTTAGAGATGCGGAGCTGGCTGAGCTGCGTGGGCGTTATGTGCTGCCGGACCGGGTCATTCATTTCGGCGTCACCATGACCACATTCTGGCAGAACAGCGCGGGTCAGGCGATTGGTGCCCAGGTCAACTTCCAGATGAATGGCAAAAGCGAGCCAAGCCTGCATGTAACTATGCTTGAACAGCTGGGCAACGGCGCAATAGTCAATCCGGGAACCGGGCAGGTCATTGGCGGAGCAGGGCTGGGTAGCGTACAGGGTGTGGTTCAGAGCGTACGTAGTGCCGGTGATTACAATGATGCACTGAACGATCTGACCATCAACATTAGCTCGAGCGAGCAGGTCTTTGCTCAAGGCGGTCAACCATGGAATGGCCCAACTCAATTTGCTAATGGCGCAGGTGTGGTCCACATTAATAAACATGCCGGGGGATTGCAGATTGCCCTGCAGGCTAACCATGGTCAGGGCAATGCCCAGCAAACCATGGGCGGGGGCAACCTTTCGCAGCATGCCAATATAGGCGGCAACCTGAATCAGGTATTCAACACCGCTGAACTTAACGTGGCCTTGCGCGAAAGAGCGTTGAGCATGGATCTGGCCAATTGCGCCTGGGAGCAAATGCGGGCTTTGCGCCCAGCAGGCTATTGAACAAGAACCGAATAGCGCAAGGATATTGTCATGTGCCGATACTGGCGTGGTGCGTTACTGGTAGTAATGGCCAGCAGTAGCAGTGCCCTGGCCCAGGGAATGAGCAGCGAAGAGGCAGTACTGCGTCAGGAGTTGGAGGTACTCAAACAACGCTATGAGGCTCAGCAAAATGCGCTGATGATCCTGGAGCAGCGTCTGCGTCAGCTGGAAGGCCGCACCAGCGTACCTGCTGCGCCCCCAGCGGCTCCGGCAGCAGCGTCTGCGGCACCCGCCCAGCCAGCAACACAGGTCGCCAGGGCAGAGGGTGGTTATGGTCAGACACTAAGAGAGTCATCCGAACCGCCACCTAGCGTTGAGGCTCTGTACCAGGAAGCCAGTGGTTTCTTCGGCGGCGGTACCTTCAGTATCGAGCCAGGGCTGACCTACAGCTATTACGATACCCGACAACTGTTTCTCAATGGCTTTCTGGCTCTGGATGCGATTTTTCTCGGCAATCTGGGGATAGACGAGATCAAGGCCAATACCTTCACTCTGGACCTGACCGGTCGCTACAACCTGCACCAGCGCTGGCAGTTCGACGTAAACCTGCCGCTGATCTACCGGCGTACCACTTATCAATCAGCTGGTGCTGGTGGCTCAACAGCCCAATTCAGCGAGAAAACCGTTACCGGCGATCCACGCCTGGGTGATATCAGCTTCGGCGTTTCCTACAAATTCCTTGATGAAGCCCCAGGACGCCCGGATGCAGTGGCCAGCCTGCGGATAAAAGCACCTACCGGCAAGGAACCTTACGGCATCAAGTTTGATCGTGTTTCAGGCAACACCAACCTCAGCGTTCCCGAGGATCTGCCGACCGGCAACGGCGTCTGGGCTATCAGCCCTGGTATTTCTCTGGTCAAGACTTTGGACCCGGCCGTGGTGTTCGGCAACCTGTCCTATACCTACCACAAGACCGAAAGTTTTTCAGACATCAGCACCGAGCGTAATGCCAAGGTTCCCGGCAAGGTCGATCTGGGTGATTACTTTCAGTTTGGCCTGGGCATGGCTTTTGCCCTGAATGAACGCATGAGTCTATCCATGTCATTTTCCGAACTGATCAGCCGTAGCAGCCGGATCAAGCCTCAGGGCGGCCCCTGGCAGAAAATCAGCGGCAGCGATGCCAATGCCGCCTATTTCAATATCGGCATGACTTATGCCGTGAACAATGACCTGACCGTAGTACCCAGTCTATCGGTTGGTCTGACACCCGATGCGCCAGACTTCACATTCAGCCTCAAGTTTCCCTACTACTTCTGAGCAGGGGTTAACGCAAATGATGCTTGTGCAGCAGCCGATAAAAGGTCGGGCGTGAAACGCCCAGCGCAGCTGCGGCTCGGCTGGCGTTGTTGGGAAACAGGCTCAGCGCGTCGCTCAGGGCGTGAGCTTCAGCGCGCAAGATATAGTCGTTGAGTGTATCTATGCGGCTGCGATGCGAGGGAGCCTGCTCCAGTCCCAGATCGAAGGCCTGGATCAGCCGCCCCTCGGCCAGGGCCATGCCGCGTCGAACCCGGTTGGCCAGTTCACGCACGTTGCCTGGCCAGTCGTAGTCAATCATGGCCTGCATAGCGTCTTCGCTGAACCGTCGGGGCCGGCGCCCAACCTCTATCGCATACAGTTCGGCAAAATGATGAGCCAGTGGCGGGATATCTTCACGGCGTTCGTTCAGCCGTGCAGTTTGAACTTGCAGAACATTGAGACGGTAATACAAGTCTTCGCGAAACCGCCCCTGTTCGATAGCCTGCTCAAGGTCGATATGGGTGGCTGCCAGAACCCGGACATCGACATTGATCGGCTTGCTGGAGCCAACCCGTTCAATCTGTTTTTCCTGCAAAAATCGCAGCAGGTTGGCTTGCAACTCCAGCGGTAGGTCACCGATTTCATCCAGAAACAGCGTACCGCCATTGGCCTGCTCTATGCGGCCAATCTTGCGCTGATGGGCGCCTGTGAAGGCACCTTTCTCATGACCGAACATCTCCGACTGAATCAGGTGCTCGGCAATGGCCCCGCAATTGACGGGCACGAACGGCCCGCTGGCCCGCCGTGAGCGCCAGTGCAATGCTCTGGCCACCAGCTCTTTGCCGGTGCCACTGTCACCTCGAATCAGGACTGGGGAGTCAGTGGGTGCCAGTTTGCCAATCAAACCGTTGAGCTGTCGGGTGAGCTTGCTGTCGCCAATGATCTGGTAGCCTGCATTGATGGGCGTGGGTCGTTTGCGCAGTCTGGCCATGCCATAAGCCCGTCCCAACGCCACGCATACCCGCTCAGGCTCGAAGGGCAGGGTGTGGTAATCGAAAAACCACTCTCCGACAAAATTGCTGAAACTGGGGCACTGCATTGACTCAGGGCGTACAGCGGCCAGCCATTCGGTTCCAGCCCGGCCAAGCAGGGCTTTCAATGGCTCGGCGCGCTTAAGGTGTGCATCATGAAGACGGATAAGGCCAACATCAAAGCCCTGGTCCGGGACCTCGGCCAGTTCGCAGGTCGTTATGCTCCAGCCACTGGCCTCCATGCGCGGAATCAAAATCCGGCATTCCTGACATGGGTCAACCAGCAGCAACCGGCGTGAATATTTCAAGCCGGGGGTGAGCTGGACCAGTCCTTGGGCGTTTTCCATGAGACTTTATTATGTGAGTGTTGGAGGGTTCTCCCTAAACATAGCAAGGCAATCCAAACCGGATGGACCGATTTCATCTAAGGGCTGGCTGCTATAAGTGAGTTGGTGCATGTAGTGCTATTGTGTCATCAAGCCTTCAACTAGCGGTCATGGCGTCGTCATCCGGGTATGGCGCAATCGCGGTATCCCTCCACCATTTGGGAGTACAGCGATGCGTATCACGGTTATTGGGTGTGGTTATGTCGGATTGGTAACGGCGGCCTGTTTTGCCGAAATGGGCAACGATGTGATCTGTGTCGACCAGGACCGGGAACGGATCGCAGCTCTGTCTGAAGGTCGTTCACCCATCTATGAGCCCGGCATTGAGGCCTTGCTGGCGGTCAATCTCAGCGGCCGCAGGCTGGCTTTTACCACGCGTCTGGACCAGGCTCTTGAGCGCGCCGAGGTGGTCTTCATTGCGGTCGGTACGCCATCGAGCGCTGATGGTTCGGCCGATATTTCACAGATTCTCTCGGTAGCCGCCAGCCTGGGCCAGTACCTCATGGCGCCGGCGATTGTCGTCTGTAAATCGACCGCGCCGGTCGGTACCGCCTGTCGGGTTCAGGCGATTCTCGACCAGCATTGTGCCCGCCGCCATCTGAGCTGGCGGGCCAGCGTGGTGAGCAATCCGGAGTTCCTCAAGGAAGGGGTGGCGATCAATGACTTCATGCGCCCGGACCGGATCATCATCGGGACTGAAGATGAGCATGCCGCCGAGGTCATGCGCGCGCTGTATGCGCCATTCGTGCGCAACCACGAGCGGATTTTGCTCATGGGCCGGCGCGCCGCCGAATTCAGCAAGTACGCCGCCAATGCTTTCCTGGCCACCAAGATCTCATTCATGAATGAAATGGCCAGCCTGAGCGCCAGGCTTGGAGTGGATATCGAGCAGGTGCGCAAGGGCATCGGCTCGGATCAGCGGATCGGCCACCAGTTTATCTATGCCGGTTGTGGTTATGGTGGCTCCTGTTTTCCCAAGGATATTCGCGCCTTGTTGCACATGGCCGAAGCAGAGGATCAACAGTTGCCGTTGCTGAGCGCTGTTGAGGCGCGTAACAGTACGCAAAAGCAATGGCTGTTTCGTCAGATCAGCACACGGCTTGGTAGCAGTTTGCGTGATATGACCGTAGCGATCTGGGGCCTGTCGTTTAAGCCGGGCACCGATGATATCCGCGATGCGCCAAGCCTGGTGCTGGTCAAATCCTTATTGGATGCAGGAGTACGGGTGCAGGCGTTTGACCCGGTCGCAGGAACGAATATCGCCAATCAGTTTGCTGCCGCGGTGGCTCAAGGCCAATTACAGTTGAGTGAAGATCAGTACCAGGCCGCTCGCTTTGCCGATGCACTGGTGCTGGTGACTGAGTGGAAGCAGTTTCGCCAGCCGGATTTCATTCGTTTGCGTGAGCTTATGCGTCGCCCGTTGTTGATTGATGGGCGCAATCAATATGACCCGCAGGCGTTGCAGGCGCAGGGGTTCGAGTATGTCGGAGTAGGGCGACCCAGTGCCGAGCCGCAACAGCGGCCAGCACTAAGGATCGCCTAGGAAACTGCACTCAGAACTCGTATTTGAGGCTGGCCTGGACGGTGCGTTCGGCGCCGAACCAGCAGTTGTTTTCGTCGTAGCAACTGTAATAGCGCTCATCCAGCAGGTTGTTGACCGACAGTCGGATACTGGCACCGGCCAGGCTAGTGCCCAATTCGCTCAGGTCATAACCAACGGAGAGATCAACCAGGCGGGCCGAAGGTACCTTGCCGCCGGTGTTGCGCTCGTTCAGTTCTGCTTCGCCGACATAGCGCCAGCCCAGTCCCAGACTGGTACCTGCCAGCGGACCATTGTACAGCTCGTAGTTGGCCCATAGAGCAACCTGCTGCTCGGGAATCCATACCGGGGTGGTGCCCTTGAGGCCGCTGTTGTCTTTGGTCACCTCTACATCCTGCACTGTCCATGAGCCGCTCAGGTGCAGGCTGTCAGTCACCTGGGAGGCCAGCTCCAGCTCAACACCCTGGGAGCGTACTTCGCCGGCCTGGATCAGATCATAGGGACCGCCGTTCGAGTCGCGGGTCTGGACGTTGTCCTTGGTGATCCGGTAAACGGCCAGTGAACCGCTGGTGCGCCGGTCGGGGGCTGCGTACTTGATCCCAGCCTCCCACTGCTGACCGTTCGAAGGTTCGAACTTGCGGCCATTGCGGTCACTGCCGTTCATTGGCTCAAAGCTTTCGGCATAGCTGACGAACGGTGCCAGGCCATTGTCAAAGCTATACAGCATGCCTGCGCGGTAGGTGGTCTTGTTTTGCTTGAAGCTGTCATTGGTGGCGAAGCCGTATTTGACGCCTTTTTCGCTGCCCTTGAAATGGTCACGGCGTACCCCGGCAATGACCACCAAGCGGCCGAGGCGCATCTGATCCTGGAAGTAGAACCCGGTTTGTCGCTTGCTCAGATCAAATTTGCTGCTGTAGCCCGACGCGGCGAAATCCAGACTACCGGGATCGATCAGATGATGGTTAGGGTTGAACAGGTCAATATCCGGTGCAAGCGCATCTTCATAACGAATCCGCGAATCCAGATCCAGATAGTCGAGTCCCAGCAGCAGGTTGTGCTCCACTACGCCGGTACGCACCAGGCCAGATAACTGGTTGTCCATGGTTACGCCCTTGCTGCGCTCATCGGTCAGGTAGGCGCGACGGCTCAGCGTCCGCTCGTCAGCGGCCAGAACCGTGGAGTAGGTGTTTTTCTGCAATACATCGGCATCCAGGAACCGGGTGTTGTGCAGGAAGCTCCAGTTGTCATTGAACTGATGGCTGATCTTGTAGCCGGGCATCAGTACTTCACGGTCAAAGGTGTTCCAGTTAGCGTCACCACTGTAGGTGTCAGGATCCAGCTTGCCGTTGCTGTTGCGCAGGAACAGGCCGCTGGCCGGTAAGGTGGTATAGATCCCCATGTCCGGGTCTTTTTGGTAGTACAGGTTGAAGTTGACCAGGGTCGCGTCGCTGACTTGCCAGTCCAGTGAAGGCGCCAGCATGATCCGTTCTTCCTCAGATGTTTCGGCCTGACCATCCTTGCTACGGGCCAGGCCGACAATGCTGTAGGACAGGTTGGTGTCACCCAGTTGGCCGCGCGACTCAACACTCAGCTCACGCAAGTCCTGGCTGCCGATCGCCAGTTGTACGCTGTTGTAGGGATCCTTGCCGGGCTTTTTGCTGATCAGATTGACCATGCCGCCCGGTGGCATGTTGCCGTACAGGGTTGACGTCGGTCCCTTGAAGACCTCGACCTGCTCAACGGCCAGCAGGTCGATCTGCGGCTGCAGGTTCCAGTCGTTGTATAGCAATTGCAGACCGTCATAGGCGTTCTGATAATTGATGAAGCCGCGTACGTTGAACAGATCCAGCCGGGTTACCGCACCACCTCGCAGTTCGGTATTGACGCCCGGGGTGTAGCGTAGAGCGGCTGCTACCGAGTCGGCGTTGCGCATGGACAGGGTGTTCTGGTCGATTACCGAGATACTTTGCGGTGTTTCCTGCGGGGCGAGCTGCGTTTTGGTGGCGGTGTTACGCTCGGTATTGCCGTAAATCACGACATCGTCCAGTTCGTGCTTATGCTGCTCGTTGGCCAAGGCCGGAGTGCAGAGCAGCGAAGCAATACTCAAGGCCAGCAGGGAACGCTGAAACGGATGGTGCGACTTCATTGGGGCTCCTGATCAGTGATTTTGCATCAAATGCTAATGATTCGCATTTTATGCATTGCTGGCAGCAAGCCACTTAACATTTTGGGGCATACCTATCTCAGGGAAGGAGAGTGCCTATGTTGGCAGGGCGTGACCGGAACCCAATACTCCATGCGCGCATCCGGATTCTGAGGTTCGAAGTTTGGTGGATAGACCTCCAGATCGAAGCCATTGACCCCGCAATAGCCAGAGTCCGGCAGCCAGCTCTGAATAAACCAGTCGATGAGATGTTCAAGCTGCCCAATCGGGCCATGACAGGGAACCACCGCATATTGCTGAGCGGGAACGCTCAACCTGCTCAAACCTGGATCATTGGCCAGTGGTGCGACTACTCCAGCCCAGTAGGGAATACGTGCTTCGGGGTGGTTGTCACGCACATCGAGAACACCAATCCTTACCCGTGAGCGGGTATCAGCTACGCGCTGGGTAAAGCGCTGCCACAGCCCGGGAACGCTGGTTTTGAAGTCAGGTTTGGCAGCATAGAGCCCTGCGATTTCTCCAAAGACCCCCACAAGCTCAAATGCCGGGCGTGTCTCAATCCGCACCTGCACCATTCGCTGCAAGACCGGGCTGTTACAGTCGGGTCGCAACGGTGTTCGCAGGCCGATGCGCACCCCTCGCTGTCGGTAATGTCCTGGTGGGCAGCCAAACATCTGCCGGAAACTGCGACTGAAGCTGATTTCTGATTCAAAGCCACAGGCCAGGGCTATATCCAGTTGCCGCAAGGGGGTATCAAGCAGCAACTCGGCAGCCTTGCTCAGGCGTAATTCGCGAATGTACTGAGCGACGCTCAGGCCGGTATGCAACATGAATACCCGCTGCAATTGCCAACGCGACCAGCAGCTCAGGCTGGCCAACTGGTCCAGCGGCAAGGCCTGGTCCAGATGAGCATGAATATGCTCAAGCACTCGGCTGATTCGGCTGAAAGATGGGTTGGCGACGGACAAAGGGAAGGCCTGACACAGAATACTCCCGCTAGCTTACGGATGAACACACCAAATGCAAGTGATTGTCGTTTGCCTTGATTGATGTTGTGGGGATGCTGTCAGGTAAATACGGTATGCTCGGCCTTTTAAGCATTACGGGATTAAGCGCATGGCCGCATATGATTTTGATCTGTTCGTGATTGGTGCCGGTTCCGGCGGGGTACGTGCCAGCCGTATGGCTGCGGGCTTTGGTGCCCGGGTCGCCGTAGCCGAAGACCGTTATCTGGGGGGCACCTGCGTCAACGTCGGCTGTGTACCAAAAAAGCTGTTCGCTTATGCCGCTCATTTTGCCGAAGACTTCGAGGATGCCGCAGGCTATGGCTGGGATCTTCCGGCATCCGGGTTCAACTGGTCGCGCCTGGTCGAAAACAAGAATCGCGAGATTCTGCGGCTCAACGGCATTTATCGCAATCTACTGACCTCAGCCGGCGTTCAACTGATCGAAGGCCGGGCCAGACTGCTCGACTCACATACCGTCGAGGTTAACGGCCAGAGCTACACTGCCGAACGAATTCTGGTCGCCACCGGGGGCTGGCCGCATATTCCCGAGTTCCCAGGCCGCGAACATGTGATCAGTTCCAACGAAGTGTTCTACCTGCCAGAGTTACCCAAACGCACCCTGGTGGTTGGCGGTGGTTATATTGCTATCGAGTTCGCCAGTATTTTCCATGGCCTGGGTTGTGATTCGACCTTGCTGTATCGCGGCGAACTATTCCTGCGTGGTTTTGACCTGGGCGTGCGTGAGCATGTCGCCAAGACCCTGCAGGATAAGGGACTGGACCTGCGCTTCAATGCTGATGTTGAACGCATCGACAAGCAGCCCGATGGCAGCCTGCGTGTAGCACTGAAAAACGGGCAAACGCTGGAGGCTGACCTGGTGCTCTATGCCACCGGACGCAAACCGAATCTGGATGGCCTGGGGCTGGAAAATACCGGAGTAACCCTGGATGCCAAGGGCTTCATCGCCGTGGATAGCGACTACCAGACCCAGGATCCGGCAATTTTCGCCATCGGCGATGTAACCGATACCCTGCAACTGACTCCGGTTGCCCTGGCCGAAGGTATGGCCCTGGCCCGTCGGCTGTTTAAGCCAGAGGAGTATCGCCCGGTCGATTATGCCGACATCCCCACAGCGGTATTCTGCATTCCCAATATCGCCACGCTGGGCCTTAGCGAAGAGCAGGCAAGGGCCAAGGGCTACCAGCTCAAGGTATTTGAAAGTAGCTTCCGAGCCATGCGCAATACCCTGGCCGGACGTAGTGAACAAAGCTTCATGAAGCTCTTGGTGGACAAGGTTAGCGACCGGGTGCTGGGCATTCACATGGTTGGCCCCGAGGCAGGGGAGATCGTTCAGGGGCTGGCAGTGGCGGTCAAGGCCGGTGCTACCAAAGCCGTTTTCGATGCAACCCTGGGTATCCATCCCACTGCAGCTGAGGAGTTTGTTACCATGCGCACCCCAACCCGGGAGGACTGACAATCCCGGCCTGACATTGCTGGAGCGTACCTGAATGACCTGGTTTTATGCGTTCGATCTGTTCGGTGTGGCGGTGTTCGCCATTACCGGGGCGCTGATGGCCGGACGCAAGTCCATGGACCTGTTCGGGGTGATGGTGATCGCCATCATCACCGCGCTGGGCGGCGGCACTCTGCGTGACGCCATTCTGGATAATCACCCGGTGAGCTGGATTCGTAACGACCTCTATATTCTGGTGGCGGTTCTGGCCGCCATCGCAACGGTTGTTTGGGTCCGTTTTACCCGGCCGATTCACGAAACCGGGCTGCTGGTGGCTGATGCCTTTGGCCTGGCGGTGTTCACCGTGATCGGTACCCAGGTTGCCCTGCAACATGATGTGCCGATCAGTGCTGCGGTGATCATGGGGGTAATGACCGGAGTGGCCGGCGGGGTGATGCGCGATATCATCTGCAACGAGATTCCACTGATCTTCCATAAGGAAATCTACGCCACTGCCTGCATCGCCGGCTCACTGGTGTATATCGGCCTGTATTATCTGGGGATCCCGGAAAACCTCGACATCACTCTGGCGATCCTGACAGTGCTGGTGATTCGCCTGGCGGCAATTCGCTGGCACTTGGGGTTGCCACGGTTCCACCTGCTTGACCGGACACCCCCAAACGACGATCAGTGATGATGGTGGCCGTTGCCATGCCCATGTTCATGTCCGTGTGACGGCCCATCCTGATCCTCGACCGCTACCTCGACCTCGATCTCACCGGCATGTTCGAATCGCAGCGTCAGCGGGAAACGCTCACCCGCCACCAACGGCTGTTGCAGATTGAACAGCATGATGTGATAGCCGCCTGGCTCGAAACTGATTCGCTGACCTGGCTCAACCACGACCTGTTCAATTTGCTGCATCTTCATCAGGCCATCGGCATGCACATGCTCGTGCAGCTCGGTATAGGCCGCTGCCGGAGTCTCGGCGCCCAGTAGCCGGTCAACGTGGGAGCCCTGGTTCTCGATGACCAGATAAGCTGCACCAGTCGGTGCAACCGGCGGCATCGCGCGCGACCAGGGATGATCAATATGTAGCTCCCCGGCCCGGTATTCATGGGCAGAGGCCATACCGCTCAGCAGAAAGGCAGCGCTGACTGCCAGAAACGCCTTGATCGACATGCAAAATCTCCTTGCGATAGTGAGTCACGAGCCTAGCGCGCCAACTGGTTGCTGAACAAGGCCTATGAACTGGAACCCTCGATATCGGGCCATGCAACCGCTTCTTCAAGCTGATCCTTGTGGAAAATCAAGCGCAAAAATGTGGTTTGGTTAACCAATTGGAACAAATAAGTGGCTGTTCGCCATCACTCAAATGGCGCACACTGTGTTCAGAGGCGACCGTCAAGGAGTCGAGCATGTCAGCTAGCGCCAATGGTCTCGCAGTACAAGAACGCAGAAAACTGGAGCGTCATCACGTGAGTAGCAGCCTGGAGGTATTCGATCTGGATACCGGGGAGTTTCTGGGACGGGTGGTGGATTTACACACTGAAGGACTGATGCTGCTCAGTGAGCGTCCAATTGAGCTGTATCGCGGTTATGCGCTGCAGGTCAACTTGCCGATGACTTTCGATGGTATGCGCGAAATTCTTCTCGATGCGCGCAGTCTCTGGAATCGTGAAAGCCTGGCGGGCGGCCAGTACTGGACAGGGCTGCACTTCACCCATTTGCCGGATGCCTCGCGGCGCTGTATCGAGCGGATGGTCGGAAGCGCTTGATGCTAGACTGAACCCGCTCATGGAGGGGTTCACCGTATGTCCGACAATCTGCCGGTATTTCGTACCCGCAATCTGACCCGCAGCTTCCCGATGGGTGAGGTCGAAATCCAGGCTTTGCGTGGTGTTGACCTGGAGCTGTACCAAGGCGAGTTTGTGGTGATGCTTGGGGCATCGGGCAGTGGCAAATCGACCCTGCTTAACATCCTCGGTGGCCTGGACAGTCCCAGCAGCGGCGAACTTCATTATCGCGACACTGATCTCAGCCATGCCAGCGATGCGACCCTGACGCGCTTTCGCCGCGAACATGTGGGTTTTGTCTTCCAGTTCTACAACCTGATTCCCAGCCTGACCGCGCTGGAGAATATCGCGATTGTCACCGACATTGCCTCCAATCCCATGCCGCCAGCCGAAGCGCTGGCACTGGTGGGGCTGGAAGGGCGCATGCACCATTTTCCCTCGCAACTGTCCGGTGGTGAACAACAACGCGTAGCCATTGCCCGGGCTGTGGCCAAGAACCCCAAAGTCCTGCTCTGCGATGAGCCAACCGGTGCCCTGGACTCGAAAACCGGTATCCGTGTGCTCGAAGTGTTGCAGGACATCAATCGGCGCCTGGGTACTACTACCGCAGTAATTACCCATAATGCGGCGATTGCCGACATGGCCGACCGAATCATCCGTCTGACCGATGGACGGGTCAGCGAGGTGCGCAGCAACCACAACAAGCGCTCGCCTGCCGAACTGAGTTGGTAGTCATGCGGACCCTGCATATCAAGCTGCTACGCGGACTCTGGTCCTTGAAAGGGCAGGGTATGGCCATCGCCATGGTCATCGCTATTGGTGTAGGCATGTATGTTATGGCCCTGACCGCACTGGAATCACTGCGCGAAACCCAGAGCGGCTTTTACCACGACCAACGCTTCAGTGATGTGTTCGCCGAACTCAAACGGGCGCCAGAAAGTGTCGCCGAACGTATCGCTGAACTGCCCGGAATAGCCGTGCTGGATACTCGAGTCCGGGCACCACTGCATATTCGTCTGAGTGGCTTCGATGAGTCCATTACCGGTCAGGCATTATCAATTCCCGATGGGCGGCAACCGCAACTCAATCGCCTGTACCTGCGGGCGGGTGAGATGCCTGAAACCGGTCGGGATGACCAGGTGCTGGTCAGTGAGGCCTTTGCCGAGGCCCACGCACTGGTGCCTGGCGATAGCCTCGACGTTGTCATCAATGGCCGTTTCCGGCAACTGCGGATCAGCGGCATCGTTCTGTCACCCGAATTCATTTATCAGATTCGTCCGGGGGATCTGTTTCCTGATTTCGCCCGCTATGCGTTGATCTGGATGAACCGCAGCGCATTGGCGGCAGCGTTCAATATGGAAGGTGCGTTCAACGATATGGTGATCAGGCTGGCACCCAATGCCAGCGCCGACGGGGTCATCGCTCAGCTTGACCCAATCCTCGAACCCTGGGGCGGACTTGGGGCTTACGGCCGGGACGATCAGATGTCCCACCGCTACCTGGATGAAGAGCTGGCCCAACTGGAAACCATGGCTCGCGTCCTGCCGCTGATTTTCATCGCCGTCGCTGCATTCTTGCTCAATGTGGTCAGTGCCCGGTTGATTCGCACCCAGCGCGAACAGATTGCCGTGCTCAAGGCCTTCGGTTATGACAACCTGACTGTGGCAGGACACTACCTGGCACTGATCGCGGTTATAGTCTGTATTGGCGCCTTGCTTGGCGTGCTCCTTGGCGGCTGGCTGGCCAGTGGTCTGGCCGGTATTTACCAGGACTATTTCCGTTTTCCCTGGCTGCACTTTCGCGTGCGCCCGCAGGTGGCACTAACCGGGGTGGTTATTGCTGGCGGTAGCGCACTACTGGGAACTGTCGGGGCACTACGCATGGCCTTTCGGCTGCCGCCAGCCCAGGCCATGCGTCCTGAGGCACCGGCACGCTACCGGCGCACGCTGATTGAGCGCCTGGGGATAGGATGGTTGAGTCAGCCCACGCGGATGATTTTGCGCAACCTGGAGCGCCAACCGCTGAAGTCAGTGCTATCGGTCATAGGTATTGCCCTGGCCGTAGCGGTCATGATGCTGACCGGCTTTCAGCAGGGCGCGATCGGTCATATGCTTGATGTCCAGTTTCGCCTGGCGCAGAAGCAGGATCTCACTGTTTCATTCAGCGACCCTGTCGGCTATTCGGCACTGTATTCACTGCGCAATCTGCCCGGTGTTTATCACGTCGAAGGCTTTCGGGCAGTACCTGCCACTTTGCGCAATGGTCACTATCGCTATCGGGGAGCCTTGCAAGGCTTTGAGCACCCCGCCAACCTGTTCCAGGTGCTTGACGCCACGCTGAACCCGATCAGACTGCCGCCAGAAGGCGTGTTGCTGACCGATCATCTGGCCAACCTGCTGGAGATAAAGCCTGGGGACTTGCTACAGGTTCAGGTGCTGGACGGACGCAGGCCGGAACTGGAGATCCCCGTGGTTGGCATTGTGACCGAATATATCGGTGTGGGTGCCTATCTCAGCCGTGACTACCTGAGCCGCCTGCTGGGTGAGGGTCCATCCTACAGCGGGGCCTTCATGGCGGCCGAAGCCGAACAGCTTGAACGCCTGCAACATGAACTGGAGGGTATGCCCAAGGTTCTGGGTGTGGCGCTCAGAGCCAGTAATATTGATGCTTTTCACCGGTTGATGGATGAAACCATCCTGGTGTTTACCTTGTTCAGCGTGCTGATGGCCGGCTGTATTGCCTTTGCCGTGGTCTACAACAATGCTCGCATCGCCTTTGCCGAACGTGGTCGTGAACTGGCCAGTCTCAGGGTGCTGGGCTTTACCAGGGCGGAAACAGCCTTCATTCTGTTGGGCGAGTTGATGCTGCTGACGTTACTGGCCTTGGTACCGGGTTTTGTCATAGGGGCTGGGCTGTGCTGGCTATTGACCTGGGGGATGCAAACCGATCTGTACCGTATTCCTTTGGTACTGACGCCCAGGACCTATGCCATGGCTACGCTGGTGGTTCTGCTGGCAACGCTGCTGTCGGCATCGCTGATCTGGCGCAAGCTGGTGCGGCTGGACATGATCGCGGCGCTCAAGGCTCCGGAGTAGGGAATGAAACATAGCAAACGCAGGCTGATTCTGGCGGGAGTAGGTGTGGCGCTGTTGCTAGCCTTGGGGCTAGGCTTCCGCTCGCCGGCGGTACTGGTGGAAACCGCCGAAGTGCAGCAGGGGCCGTTTCGGGTCAGTATCGAAGAAGAGGGCAGAACTCGGCTTGCCGATCGTTATGAAGTCTCGGCAGCGGTAGCCGGCCACCTCAACCGGATCGAACTGGAACCTGGCGACAGACTGGAGCCCGGCGACAGACTGTTCACTATCAACCCGTCGGCCAGCATTCCACTGGACAGCCGTAGCCGCTCCCAGGCCGAAGCAGCGCTGGCTTCCGCTGAAGCCGCATTGCTCGCAGCTCATAGCCTGGTTGACAGCGAGCAGGCTCGCCTGCAACTGGCTGAAACCGAGTTGAGTCGAATTCGGCGCCTGGTCAATGCAGGGCATGTTGCCGTAGACGCCCTTGACCGCGCCGAGACTGAACAGCGCCAAGCTGATGCAGCCTTGCGCTCGGCTCGATTTGCCGCCGATGTGGCGCGTCACGAACGAGATAATGCCCAGGCGGTTTTGGCAGTTACCAGCGGGCAGCCTGGGTCGGAAGCTCTGATCGTTCGTTCTCCCTTGTCTGCAACTGTCCTGCGCCGGCTGCGCCAGAGTGAAGGACCGGTGTCGGCCGGCGACAAGCTTCTGGTACTGGGCGATCTGGACAGTCTTGAAGTGGAAGTGGACGTCCTGTCGGCCGATGCGGTGCGCCTGCGCCCCGGCATGCCGGTAGAACTTGAACGTTGGGGTGGCGATTCTTTGCTGAACGGACTGGTCAAGCGGATCGAGCCTGCGGGTTTTACCAAGGTCTCCGCCCTTGGGGTCGATGAACAGCGAGTGTGGGTCATAGTCGAATTGATCTCGCCACGTGCAGCCTGGCAGCACCTTGGCGATGGCTACCGGGTTGAAGCACGCTTTGTGCAATGGCAGGCCGACGATGTGTTGCAGATTCCTACCAGCGCACTGTTTCGCCAGAGTGGCGGCTGGGCGGTGTATCTGCTGAACAATGGTCGGGCCCAGTTGCGAGAGGTCAACCCTGGTCGACGTAGCGGGCTGGTGACCGAAATAATCGAAGGTCTGGGGGCAGGGGAGCGAGTAATCCTTTATCCCGGGCAAGAGATAGCCGCAGGCACAAGGGTGAAGGAGCGCTGATCCAGCCCTGTGCCATACTGCAGGTACTGGCAAAGGAACCGGAGGCGACCATGTCTGACCATCATGTCTACAAGAAAGTTGAAATTGTCGGTTCGTCGAAAATCAGCATCGACGATGCCATCAACAATGCCATCACCGAGTGCAGTAAAAGTATCAAGAACGTAGAATGGTTCGAAGTGACGGAAACCCGAGGTCATGTCGTCAATGGCAAAGTAGGGCACTTTCAGGTGGTACTGAAAGTGGGATTCCGTATCGAAGGCAGCTAGTCTGCTCGAGCCAAATGGAGCTTAAAGCGCGGTTATGACGGCAACACTACCCGAAGGTCTGGCGCTGACCCGCAATGCGCACGGCCGAGAATTCATCCAGATCAATCATCCGGCGGTAACCGCCACCATTGCCCTGGAAGGTGCGCAGGTGATTGACTGCGTACCTGCCGGCAAGCAGCCGCTACTGTGGATGAGCCCCATCGACCCGCGCATGCCGGGCACCGCTCTGCGCGGGGGCATCCCACTGTGCTGGCCATGGTTTGGCAATTCCCGTCCTGGGCCTGCCCACGGTATTGCCCGTACCAGTCCATGGCAACTGATTGATGCCCAGCGCGATGATCAGCAGGTGCGTCTGCGCCTGGAGCTCGCAGCAGAGCAGATGAAAGCCTTGCTGCCTGATGAACGCTGGCACCTGCAGGTGGAGTTTGTAATCGGCAAACAGCTGAGTGTCAGCCTTACCAGCACCAACCTTGGCAAGCAGGCGCAACCACTGAGCCAGGCGCTGCACAGTTACCTGCCGGTAGCCGATATCACCCAAGCCAGCATTACCGGCCTGGAAGGCTGCCGTTACATCGACCAGCTGACCAGCCAGGAACACCGGGCCCAACCTGGGCCGATCCTGATCGATCAGGAAGTCGACCGCATCTATTACGACCATACCGCACCGGTGATCCTGCACCAACACAACGGCCGCTGCCTGGAAGTCACTCGCGAAGGTAGTCACTCACTGGTCGTCTGGAACCCCTGGCAGGCCAAAGCCGCCAGACTCAGCCAGTTTCCCCAAGATGGCTTTCGCCAGATGATCTGCCTGGAAGCCAGCAACGCCGGGCCTGATGCTCGCGTGCTTGAGCCTGGGCAAAGCCATACACTGGTAACCCGGATTCGCCAGGTGCCTGGGACAGGCTGAGCCCTGAAGTTACTGGGTGTCAGGCTCGCGACGGGCTCTGGCAGCCTGAACCACACGCTCAGCCGGCACCCGTAACTGGCGCAGCAGATACTCCTTGAACTCCGGATGCCAGGGCTGGCGATCGATGGCCTGCGCCATACAACCAAGCCAGGCATCACGCTCAGGCTCGCCGATCGGCCAACGCGCGTGAAAGCTCGGAATGCTGATCTGGCCATAGCGTTCGAGAAACAGCCTGGGGCCACCAAGCCAACCACACAGGAAGCGGGTCAGCTTATCGCGAGCCTCAGTCAGATCCTCTCTGTGCATAGCACGAATATCGGCAGCGTCAGGCCAGCTATCCATGATCTGGTAGAAGTCATCGACCAGTTGGCGAATACCGTCATAACCGCCAGCGGCTTGAAAGGACGCATCTTCCTGGCCGTAGCGAGGCTTGTTTGAATCGTTCATGGGGACTCAGGCAATAGAGTGAGCAGGGGGATATTGTAGTGGTTGATCAGTACAGCTTGTATCGGTTAATACGCAATTTAACATAATATACATTATACGAACTTAAGGGTCAGGCCCAAGCACTACAAAGTAAAGCCGTCCGTAGATTGTCACCTACGGACGGCTTGTTCAAACAGCTGTACATTCAGTTCTGGAGAAACTCCAGCAGATCCTGGTTGAAGCTATCTTTGTGTGTGTCAGTCAAGCCATGCGGCGCACCCGGGTAAACAATCAGCTTCGCGTCTTTAACCTGATCAGCTGACGCCTTTCCGGAAATATCGAGCGGTACGATCTGATCGTCATCACCATGAATGACCAGTGTCGGTACGTCGAACTTCTTCAGGTCCTCACGGAAGTCGGTGGCCGAAAACGCTGCGATCGAATCAAAGGTGTTCTTGTGACCCGCTTGCATACCCTGAGCCCACCAGCTGTTGATCAGCCCCTGCGAGACTGCGGCACCAGAACGGTTGAAACCGAAGAACGGACCCGATGCAATGTCCAGATACAGTTGCGAGCGGTTCTCCAGCGAGGCCTTGCGCAGTCCATCGAACACTTCGAGTGGCACGCCGCCTGGATTGTCAGCGGTTTGCAGCATCAGCGGCGGTACCGCACTGACCAGCACTGCTTTCTTGACTCGGGCGGTACCATGGCGACCGATGTATCGAGCTACTTCGCCACCGCCGGTGGAAAAGCCCACTGCGGTTACATCCTTCAGATCGAGTGCGTTGATCACGGCAGCCAGGTCATCTGCGTAATGATCCATGTCGTTGCCATCCCAGGGCTGGCTGGAGCGGCCGTGGCCGCGGCGGTCGTGAGCGACCACTCGATAGCCCTTGTCTGCCAGGAAGATCATCTGCGATTCCCAGCTATCCGAATTGAGTGGCCAGCCGTGACTGAAGGTAATGACCGGGCCATTCTTTGGACCCCAATCCTTGAAGTAAAGACGCACGCCGTCAGCAGTGATGATGGTGTTGCCCTCTACAGTGGCACTGGATGCAATCTGTGCGGGAGTAACGGGTTGCGAGGCATGGGCTGCAACGCCGGTCGCCATGGCAACGGCTAACAGACTGGCTGCGAAGGTATGAGAAAAGCTTTTCATGATAATATCTCCTGTGTTCAATCGTAAGAACGGTCGTCGGTGGTAAGTGGCCGGACGGTGTTGCCCGGTGATGTGTATTCTGCATGGGCAGTCAGAACTATTGGTGATGTATAATCCTGAAAAATTGATCGGGAGTACTGATTATGTCTGACAGACTTGCAGCACTGATGACCCACTTCCCGGTACGCGCACAGACGTTCAAGACCGAAACCCTGCGTGGCACCACTACACTGACAAGCGATGGCACCCACGGGCGACTGCACCTGATACGCACAGGCTCGGTCGAGCTGCGCTACGCCAGGCAATCTCTGCAGGTCGAGCGTCCAAGCCTGCTGCTGTTACCTCGGCCGTTAACCCACCGCTTTGTTACCGACGCGGCACAGGGTGCAGACATGGTTTGTGCAGACCTGTCGTTTGAGGGTGGCGCTCATAATCCGATCGCTTCGGCGCTGCCAGATGTTATTTGCCTGTCACTGGATGAGATATGGGGAGCCGAGCCGGTGCTATCACTGCTTTTCGAAGAAGCCTTTGAGCAGCGCTGTGGGCGTGTAGCACTGGTTGAACGCCTGTTCGAGGTGGTAATGATCCAGATCCTGCGCCAATTGATGGCCAGTGGTGACGTTAAAAGTGGCATGTTGTTGGGGCTGTCACATCCGCGACTGCGCAATGCGCTGGTGGCCATGCATGAAACACCAGCACAAGAATGGGGACTTGAAGAGCTTGCCGCCGTAGCAGGAATGTCGCGCAGCGTATTCGCTACAACTTTCCGCGAAACGATTGGCATCACGCCGGGGCAATATCTGCAAGGTTGGCGTGTGCGGCTGGCGCAAAAGGCGCTGTTGCGTGGACGACCATTGAAGGTAATTGCAACCGAAGTTGGCTACGGCAGCGAAGCCGCCCTCTCCCGTGCATTTAAAGCGCAATCCGGACAATCGCCGAGGGAATGGAAAAATCAGTCGGCTATCGCGGCCGATGGCTAGCACCTACACGCAGCAGGTCCTTGATAGAAAACCTAGACCAGCCGTCCCAGGTATTCCTCAAGCTGTGCAGCCAGCCAGCTGACCACAGCGCCACCCTGGGCCCGCTCAGACTCCAGAGCGCTGAAAACCTTCCACCACTGGGCGCTGCGATGGCGAATGAGTTTGAGGCGCCCCTGACGCAGCTCTTCAGCGATCAACGGAAATGGCAGGTCGGCCCAGCCGGCGCCGGCAGTCACTGCATCGCAAATCAGTTCGTATTGGGTAAATGCCAGAAAGTTGTCGGTTTCTGCGGATTCTGCGACCAGTTGCCCGCTGTCCATGTACGCCAAGGTGACCTGGGTGTGATTCATCAGATCATCCTGCAGTACCCGGGGTAACCGGCTTAGCGCATGCTCGGGAGCCGCTACGGTCATCATCCGTACGTCAGCCAGTTCACGAAACCACTGGTACCCCTCGCTGGTTGGCGGCGGCATCAACCCATAGGCCACATCGACCGCTTGGTTAATGACCAGTGATGGCAGCTCTTTGGGTGGTGCCAGATAGACCGACACGCTGGTTTGTGGAAATCGCTCCTTGAGCTGACGCAGTAGATCCAGCCAGAAACTCTCTGGCAAGGCGTCATCCCTGGCAATCCGCAGGACCGATTCGGCGCCACTGAGATGTTGCTGACAGCGTGAGTGGATCTGACGAGCAATGTGATTGAACCGGCGGCAATCGGTCAATACCGCCTGACCAATCGTGGATAGCTGTAATTGGTTGCCGCTGCGTTCAAACAGGTTGACCCCCAATTCGTCTTCCAGCGCCGCTAGCGCGGTACTGATGGTCGTGCGGCTACGTTTAAGGCTGATAGCTGCAGCAGCAATACTCCCCGCCTCCACCACGGCCAAAAAGGCTTCGATCTGCGATGTTCTCATAATATTTCAGCGCCGTTAATTCCGTCGCTCAGCGACTCACCTAACAGCATACACAGCGATAACATGGCCACGCAATTTGAAGGAGCACGTACTCATGAATTTCTTACTAGCGCGGGAAAAGCCGGCGCTGACACTGTCCGTCCTGGTTGCTGGCAGCTTTGCTGGGGCGGGGATCGCCTGGGGACTGTGGATCAACTCGCTGATGATCCTGTTCGATGGTGCCTACTCGATGATCAGCCTGTTGTTGTCACTGCTGTCACTCTATGCCGCCAGGGTTGTGCGGCAGCCGGCAAACAAGGCCTACCCCTTTGGTCGGGCTGCGATCCAGCCGCTGGTGATTGCGGTCAAGGGGCTGGCCATTACCCTGGTGTGTCTGGTCTCGCTGGTGTCGGCCATGTATGCCTTGTGGCAAGGCGGCCGGCCCAGCAATGCTGGTATGGGGTTGTTGTTTGCGGCCATCAGCGTGGTCGGTTGTCTGGCCATCTGGTCCTATCTGCACTGGGTATCGAAGCAACTGCAGTCGGACCTGGTCGTGGCGGAAAAGCGCCAGTGGTTCATGGACGCCGTGCTGAGCGCCGCGGTTATGCTGGGGTTTGCCCTGACGGTTCTGTTGAACCGTAGCCCCTGGGCCGAACTGGCGGTCTATGCCGACCCGCTGATGGTGGTACTGGTGTCGGGTTACTTTGTACTGGTACCGCTCAGAATGACTCGGGATGCCATCCGTGAACTGGTCCTGGCTGCCCCGCCTCGGGATTTGCGGCGCGCGGCTGAAAGTATCCTGAATGAAGTGGAGTTGCAGCCTATTGACGTCAGAATGACCAAGATCGGTCCCTATCTGGTGCTGGATATAGATCTGCCAGCCAGTCAGGCGACCACATTCAACCTGGTCAGACTGGCGCTATATCGCCGTCTGAGTCTGCTCCCCGTGCGCCCGGTGGTGTTTCTTAATGCGATTTCAGACACTGATTATGCCTGGCAATCGTAGATCATAGGCGCCACCAATGAGGTTGGTTGGCGCCTTTTGCACTTGCCCTCACCTCGCGCTGGAAGGAAACTGAAACCACCTCATGGTGCAGCACGACGGAAATAAAAATGGCGCTTCCCGAGCCCTCAGCTTCCAGTGAAAATCTGGAAAAAATCATCAAAGGTCTACGTGCCGTAGTTGATGAGCCGGTACTGACAGCCGCGTTGATTCGCTACCAGCTAGACCAGCCAATGGCGCGCATGCAGCGAGTACCGCTGGCGGTGATCCGTTCAATGATCGAGGATTTGAGCCTGCAGCTTAATGATCCGCTGTTGATGATCCGGGCCTTTGCTCACCTGAATTACAGCCGAAGCTTTCTTGGTACTACCTTTCTCTCCAGCACCAGAACCGTACTGGATGTTGTCCAGATGGCGCAGCGGTACATGCACCTTGGGACCGACCTGGGCAGCATTGGGATAAGCCTTGAGGGGTCGCAAGCGCGGGTCCAGGTACAAAGCAACCCAGCGTTTCAGCCCAGCCGTCAGCAGATGGACTCTATGCTGTATGCCATGCTGCGCACCTTACAATCGCTGGGTGTACAGCAGTTGGTTGCTCACCTCCCTGCCCCGCAAGCTGACGTTTTGAAGCGCCACTATCGTCAGTTGTTCAAGGTTCCGATCCAGTTCAATAGCACGCAGGAGTGCTACCAGCTCAGTTTTCCGCGCATCGAACTGTCACGGGCACTGGACTGGGAGGCGACCGACATCGGTCGACTGGCACGCCGCGAGCGGCGTCTGATCCGCAATCACGACGCACATGACTGGGCGGGCTCGGTCATGTTGCTGTTACCGGTCCTGTTGCGCCGCGGAGATGCCAGTATCGAGCGCTGCGCCACCCTGCTCGCCCTGAGTAGCCGCTCCTTGCAACGTCGCCTGGCTGATGAGGGCCAGCCCTTCAGCCGGCTGCTCGAGCAGTGCCGGCGTCGGTTGTGCATGGAATATCTGGCGGCAGGTTATGCCAGTGAGACCGTGGCGCTGCTGATTGGCTACCGTCAGACCGGGCAGTTTTTTCGCAGCTACCGGCGTTGGTTTGGCCATTCTCCGGGTGATTTTCAGCGTGCTCAGGCGGTGGCCTGATTGCTCTGTTCTTCACTGTCCTACAACTTCAATTACAAGGTCGTCCCCATGCGTCGTTTGCTTCTGCCTGCATTACTGCCCCTTGCCCTACTCGGCTCCCCTGCCCTGGCGGAGAGCAGCCTGACCAACCAGGTCATCAGTCTGGCCAGCAGCCTGGAAGACCAGGCGATTGCCTGGCGCCATGACATTCACCAACACCCGGAACTGGGCAATCAGGAGCATCGTACTGCCGCGCTGATTGCCGAACATCTCAAAGCCCTGGGGATGGAGGTGCAAACAGGTGTTGGCAGCACAGGCGTGGTTGGTTTGCTGCGCGGTGGCAAACCCGGCCCGGTGGTAGCCTTGCGGGCAGATATGGATGCCCTGCCAGTCAAGGAACAGACCGGCCTGCCGTATTCATCCCAGGTGCGGCAGCTCTATCATGGGGTAGAACGCGATGTCATGCATGCCTGTGGCCACGATGCCCATGTGGCCATTCTGATGGCTGCAGCACAAGCGCTAGCGACTGTGCGTGAAGAATTGCCCGGTAGCGTCAAATTCATTTTCCAGCCAGCCGAGGAAGGTCCCAGCGATTATGTCTACGATGGCGAGCGGCACTTCGGTGGCCGACAACTGGTTGAGGCCGGAGTGCTGCGCAACCCCGATGTCGAGGCCATTTTCGGCCTGCATGTGACCTCCAGCCTGCCAACCGGGATCATTGCCTACCGCAGCGGCCCAATCATGGCCAGCGCCGGCGATCTGCATATTCGGGTCAAAGGTCAGCAAACCCACGGTGCCCAGCCCTGGAATGGCGTTGATCCGATTGTCGCCAGTGCCCAGATCATCACGGGACTGCAATCGGTGGTGAGTCGTCAGACCAACATCATGCCCGCGCCGGCCGTAGTGAGTATCGGTACTATCGAAGGTGGCACCCGGCACAACATCATCCCTGATGAAGTCAGCATGAGCGGAACCATCAGAACCTTTGGCGATGATGTTCAGGAGCAGGTCAATCAGCGGGTGCGCCAGACCGCTGAGCAGATCGCCGCCGCTTCCGGCGCCAAGGCCGAGGTTGAGATCATCGATAACTACGCCACTACGGTAAACCATGCCGAACTGACCGAGCGCATGCTTCCTACCCTGCGACATGCAGCCGATGGCAAAGCCATTGTCTCACCTATGGTCACCGGCTCAGAGGACTTTTCCTTCTACGCTCGGGAAGTTCCGGGGCTCTTCTTCTTTCTCGGGGTGACTCCAGCAGACCGCCTGCGCGGTGCAGCGCCCAATCATTCGCCCGAATTCATGATCGACGATGCGGCCCTGGTCACTGGCATCAAGGCCATGGCCAGCCTGGCAACCGATTACCTCACTCAGGCACAATAATCCAGAGCACGCCCTGTCGTGGCCATCCATTGATCGAGGTCAAAGCCCGCCATTGTGCTGGCGGGTTAACTAGACTGACAACACCTTGTCAGTGGTGATCAGATCATGGCCATGCACAAAACTCATCAATGGAACGCCAGTTACTTTTTCCTGGCGTTCATCGTCCTGATACTGTTTCAGAACTGGTGGAGCAGTCATCAATCGACCGCCACCATTGCCTACAGTGAGTTTCTGCAGTTACTTGAGAAGCAGGAAATTACCGACCTGGTTATTGGCCAACATGATATCCAGGGGCGCTTCAAGACCGCAGAAGGACGCACTGAGCGTTTCGTGACCCAGCGTGTGGAACCGCAACTGGCGGAACTGCTGGCCCGGCATGACATCAGCTTCCGCCACCGGCCCAGCAATACCTGGGTAACCAATTTGTTGTCCTGGCTACTGCCGATGGCACTAATAATCCTGTTCTGGCTGTTCCTGTTCCGCAATATTGCCAATCGCCAAGGGCTCGGCGGCATGGTCAACGTTGGCAAGTCACGGGCCAGGGTGCTGGTTGAGCGTGATACCGGTGTCACCTTCGACGATGTGGCCGGGATCGACGAGGCCAAGGCCGAACTGCAGGAGATCGTCTCCTTTCTCAAGGACCAGCCCAAGTACGGCCGGTTGGGCGCCCGGATTCCCAAAGGCATTCTGCTGGTTGGACCGCCGGGGACCGGCAAAACTCTGGTGGCCAAGGCCGTAGCCGGGGAAGCCGGAGTGCCCTTCTTCTCGATATCTGGTTCTGAATTCGTCGAGATGTTTGTCGGTGTCGGGGCTGCGCGGGTACGTGATCTGTTCGAGCAGGCACGACAAGCCGCGCCCTGCATCATCTTTATTGATGAGCTGGACGCGCTGGGCAAGATGCGCGGCGTCGGCGCCTTTGGTGGCAACGACGAAAAGGAACAAACCCTGAATCAGTTACTGGCCGAACTCGACGGGTTTGACCCGCGTGAAGGTGTGGTTCTGCTGGCCGCAACCAACCGCCCGGAAATTCTTGATCCTGCCCTGATGCGCGCCGGCCGGTTTGACCGACAGGTAGTGATTGATCGGCCTGATCGTAAGGGCCGTGCTGCCATATTGCAGGTTCATTTGCGTAAGATTCAGGCAGATAGCGCTCTGGATGTTGACGCTTTAGCCGGCCTGACTACCGGTTTTAGCGGAGCCGATCTGGCCAATCTGGTCAATGAAGCAGCCATCGTCGCCACCCGCCGTGGTGCCCAAGCGGTAACCATGGACGACTTCAATCAGGCTGTGGAGCGCATTGTCGCTGGCGCCGAACGCAAGGGCCGAGTATTGCAGCCCCACGAACGGGCCGTGGTAGCGCATCATGAAATGGGCCATGCGCTGGTTGCCGCGCAGTTACCCGGTATGGACCCGGTGCACAAGGTGTCGATCATTCCTCGTTCCATTGGGGCGCTGGGGTTTACCCTGCAGCGGCCTACTGAAGATCGTTTTCTGATCACCGCAAGCGAGTTGCGTGACCGCATGGTGGTGTTGTTGGCCGGACGCGCGGCCGAAGATTTGATTTTCAATGAAATTTCCACCGGTGCAGCTGACGACCTGGCGCGGGTAACCGACATCGCCCGCCAGATTGTCACCCGCTTCGGCATGTGTGCGGAGCTGGGACAGGCCGTGCTTGAACGACAGCACACCCGCTATCTGGGAGAGCACGCACTGGGAGTCAACGAGAAGGATTATTCGGAGAAAACCGCTGAGAAGATCGACCTGTCGATCAGGCAGTTGATCGACGAAGCCTATGAGCGAGCCAAGGAACTGCTCAGGCAGCAGCGCACTACCCTGGAGTTGGGAGCAACGCTGCTGCTTGAGCGCGAAACCCTGACGCCGGAGGACTTCCCTGCCCTGCTGCCGGCCTCAGGCTCGCAGCCGGCTCAGGACAGTGCAGCCAGTGCAGCGTCGTAGTTCGGCTCGTCAGCGATTTCACCTACCAGCTCGCTGTGCAGAACCTTGTCGTTCTCATCCAGCACCACCACTGCCCGCGCAGCCAGACCGGCCAGCGGGCCTTCCGCCAGAGCCACGCCGTAGTTCTGCAGGAACTCGGCACCACGCAAAGTCGACAGGTTGACCACGTTCTCCAGGTTCTCAGCGCCGCAGAAGCGTGCCTGGGCGAACGGCAGATCAGCGGAGATACACAGCACCACCGTGTTGTTAAGCGCGCTGGCCTTGGCATTGAACGTGCGTACCGAGGTCGCGCAGGTCGGGGTGTCGACACTGGGGAAAATGTTGAGGATCTTGCGCTTGCCGGCATAGCTGGACAAGCTCACATCAGCCAGATCCTTGGACACCAGGCTGAATGCCGGGGCCTTGTCGCCAACCTGGGGAAGCTGGCCGGCAACGGCTACCGGATTACCACGCAATGTAACGCTGGACATTGGAAACTCCTTGGTTGTTTAAACCGCCACCCGGCGGAAAATGAAAACGGCGCCATCAATATTCCGGCGGCTGATTCACACCATTAGAAATCAATACGGTAGAAGAAATCCAGCGAACTGGCAAAACCGCTGACGGCTTCCAGATAGAGCCGGCGGGTCAGTTCATAGCGCAGACCGAGCTGGTTGGCTGGTTCGAAAACCCCGACGCCGTAGCGCAGGCTGAGCTTGTCGGTGAGGTAACCAGCGGCAACCACCTGAGTGGTCAGGCCAGTACCTTCGGTTTCCAACTGAAAGCCCTCGATTCCCAGCGAACTGGCGATACTCTGGGCCATCGGTGCACTGCCAGCCAAGCCCAATGCCAGAGCCGCCTGCCCGAGCATGTTGTCATCCCCGCCGCCACCCAGCGGTCGGCCGAGGATCAGATATGACAACGCCTGCTCCTGGGCCATCGCCGGCTCGGAAAACACCTCCGACTGCGGGCTTTCGGCCCGCCCGGTCAGACGCAGGCCTGCCACCACATCACCGGCCTGACGAATCGCCTCAATATTCAAAAATGGCTGGCTTATCGGCCCGGCGAATAGAATCTGTGCACGACGCAGAGTCAGGCGCTGACCATAGCCACGATACTGGCCGCCAAGGATATTAAGATCACCGCTGGCGGTAAGATTCTCCTCAACTTCCAGGCGCCCACTCAGCCGGCCGGTCAAGCCAAAGCCGGAGAATCGCAGTTGATCGCCAATCAGCAATTGCACACGGGCACTGATTGCCAGAGCCTGGTCGTCATCCTCGACTTCCTGGCCGACAATCACTGCATCCGGCGATAACTGCACCGCCTGCTCGGGCAGTTCCCTGATCGTGATGTTGCCTTGCGGAATCGCTATCTGGCCCCTGAGCTGCAAACGATTGTCCGCCAGGCTGACACGCAAATCGGGGCTGACACTCAAGTCGGCATACGGGTCGACCCGAACAGGCAAAGCCGTGCCGCGCAAACTTAACTGCAAATCCAGCTCAGGCGCCCAAGTCACCATGCCGGTCAGACTGCCCTGCCCTTGCTCACCGCTGCGCCAATCACCGTCAATATCCGCATGCTGGCCGCTGATCCTGACCCGGATGCCCAACTGCTCGAGGCTGATGGGCAGCTCCGGCCCGGCTATCTGGCCGTCACGCAAGACAATCACACCGTCGACCTGCGGATCGGTCAGCTGACCTGTAAGCAGGCCGTTGCCGTTCAGCTCGCCGCGCAAGGTTTCAACTTGCGGCAGGAATGGGCGCAGAAAGTCCAGACGCAGGCCCTCAATGGCATAACGACCATTCAGCCGCTGCTGACCACCGGGATCATCGATATTCGCCTGAATATCCAGCCGGCCAATGTCTTCGCTACTGAGCAAGAACTGGCTGCGCGCCTGGTTGGCCTCCAGTACGGTATTCAACTCCAGCCGATCATAGGGGAAGCGCAGTGTCTGCTCAGTGCTGGCCACGGTAATAGCGCCATCACGACTGCTGACCTGCACCTGTGCCAGCGGTTGTGCGCCAACGGCCTGACGGAAATCTACCTCGGCATTGAGCGTGGCATCCCAACTGAAGTCCTCTGGCAGCAGATACTGCAGCGACTCCAGCGGAAAGTCATTCAAGCTCAAGCGCAACTGCCGGTCAGGCATCAAGCGCTGCTCGCCGCTGAAGCACAGCCGTGAGCTGGAGCCGGCATGCGCCCAGCAATGCTCGCTCAGGCGCAGTTGTCCAGGCTCGAACCGATAACTGATCAAAGCTGGCTGAGACAGGTCCCAGACCAGCTCTTCACTGGCAACCCGACTGCGGCCAAGACGGCCTTCCCAGCGCTCATCGGTCAGTTGACCGGTAAGTTGTACGTCAAGGTCGACCAGACCTCGCTCAAGCGTCAATTGCAACTGGTGCTCGGCGCGATTGCCGGCCAGGTTCAGTTCGAGATTGCCGAGCCGGGTATCGCCGCTGATAATCCGCTGGGCCGTCAGCGTCAACTCGCCGGGTAGTTGCTCGGACAGTGTCAGCCGGCTTTGCAGCTCCAGGCCCGGAATGCTTAGCTCGTCATAGGCCAAGCGCTGACCGGTCAGCTCCAGGTCGACCACCGGGGCATCCTGCGGGCCGGCTGCCTGAAGCTGACCCTGCAGATTGCCACGCAGCCCCGGCCACAGGGTATTCAGGCGCGGCATTTGAATGTCCAGAGCAGCCTGGACCTGCGGGCCCCATTCAGCATTGCCGCTGACGCGGTTGTCGCCCTGACGTAGCAGCAAATCGTTGACTGTCCAGCGCTGGTCCTGACCTGAGAGCTGACCACTCAGTGCCAGCGGCTGTGCGCGCAGGGTGCCCTCCAGCGCCCAATCGGCGGACGCCTGCAAGCGGTCATCCCGAAGCTGTCCTTCGCTGCGCAGCGGGCCGCTCAGACTGCCAGGCAGCTCAGCCACGAACACGCCAGGGTCAAGCTGATCGAGCAGCAGTTCGACAGTCCAGGCAATCCCGTCGGCAAAGTTCAGGGTAACGTCGCCCTGGGCTGAACCCGCTGCGGTTTCCAGGTGCAACGGCGCGATATCAACCCGTTCCGCAGTGCCGTCAAGGCTGAGACTCAGATTCAGTACCTGATCGGCCAGGGCGCTCACCTGCCCCTTGAGTTCTGCCTGGTAGGACTCACCCGCCAGTTGGGCATCCAGTGTCAGTTGCTGGACTACAACTGGACCAATGTCCTGGGGGTACAACCACTGCCAGGGGAAGGCTTGCTCCAGCACCAAGGTGGCGTCGGCAGCCAACTGCTCAGCCCAACCGCCCCGGCCCTGAAGTGCTAGCCGGCGCTGGGGCTGTTCCACCACACTCAGTTCAAGGTCAAGCTCCTGAAGTGTTTCAAGATCCGCCTTGGCCTCCAGCCTCAGTGCCACATCGCCCCCTTCGCCAGGCAATTGAGCCCTGGCCAGCAGGTTGAAGCCCTGCTCCAGGTCGCCTGCAAGGTTGAGCGACAAATCATTGAGTGTCAGCGTTGCAGGCAACGTCTGCAGGGCCAGAAACGGCTCCCCGGCCCATTCCAGGGCAACCGGCAGTTCCGGCTGCAGTGGCTCAAGCGTTCCGCTCAGACGACCTTGCAGATAGCCCCGGCTCGCCAGCTCGACTGTCAGTTGAGCAAGGCTGCCACCCAGTCGCAGTTGAGCCTGCCAGTCACGCTCGTCGACTGGTGGTAGATTGACCTCAGCGTGCAGGCGCAGCGGCCACTCGCCACTCAGGCGCATGTCTGCATCCAGTTGCCAGTCCACCTCGGGGCCTATACCACTGAACTGATGCACGACCAGATGATCACCGCTCATATGCGCGGCCAGCAGTAACTCGCGCAGCAGCGGCTGCTCCTCGTCCAGCCACAGACTGCCCAGGTACAGCCGGTCAAGCTGAATGCCCAGTGGCAGACGAATGTCAGGCAGCGTGACAGGCTCAGACTCACTGGGGCTGTCATCGCCCTCGATCAACAAGTGCAGGCTGTCCACTTCCAGATGGTCGATACACAAGCGTCTGCCCCAGAGACACTCTGGAGACCAAGCCAGGCTGAGCTTGTCTAACCGCGTTTCCAGTCCTTCGTCACGCCAGTACAGGTGAGCAAAGTCCCAGCCGCGCCACAACTGGCCACCAACGAAGTCCAGCTCAAGACGTGGCTCGAAGCGCGTAGCTTGTTCAAACAACCAGCGATTAACCGTTTCGCTGGCCAGCAGTAACCCAAGCACCAGCGGAATCAGGGCCAGCAGCAACAGGCCTCGAAGCAAGGTCTTGGCGATAAAGCGAATCACAGCTCAGGCCCCATGGAAAAGTGAATGCGGAACCCTTCGTCGGGATCGCTGATCGAGCGGGCCAGGTCAATGCGGATCGGCCCGACCGGAGAAACCCAGCGTACGCCCAGCCCTGCGCTGGTCTTGCGCGGGTCGGTCAATGAATCCATGGCATTACCATGGTCGACGAAGACCGCAGCACGCCAGCGGTCGATAAACTCGTACTGATATTCGACGCTTGAGGCCAGCAGGAATCGGCCACCGATCCGCTCACCGGAGCTGTCGGTCGGCGACAGGGTGCGATAGTCATAGCCACGCACGCTCTGATCGCCGCCGGCGAAGAAACGTAGCGAAGGAGGAACCCGGCGGAAACTGTTACTGGCGATCCCCCCCAGATTGACCCGTGACAGAAAACGATGGTTGTCCCAAAGCGTGTATAGCCCTTTGGCGCTGGCGTTGGCGCGCACAAAGTCGAAGTCGGAAACAATCCCTTCCTTGGCGCCCTGAACATCCAGCAGCAGGCTGTAGCCCTGGGTGGGATCCACGCCACCGGTACTTGTAGTGCGCTGGAACGAGATGCTAGGGATCAACAAGGTACTGTCACCAGACTCGTTACCCAGGCTGAACCTCTCCTGCTCCAGGCGTAAACCGATAACTCGCTCCCAACCACTGCGCAGACGTTTCTGGTACTGAGCGCCGATGGTAAAGGCCTCACTCTCTGTGTCGTCGATATTCTCGTTCTGCCAGCCAGTGAAGAATCGCAACGCACTGCTCTGTGGTGGCGTCAGCGGGATTTGATACCAGGCGCTAAGTTTTTGCCGCGGCGAGGAAACCTCCAGTTCCGCCCCTCTGGAGTGCCCTTTGGCATTGAGCCAGTGTTGGGTCCAGTTGGCCCTGGCCCGGGGCCCAACGTCAGTAGAAAAGCCGGCACCAAACCCGAGGGAATGCTTTTTGCGGGCCTGAAGCTGAACATCAACCGGTATCAGCCCATCCTCATCGGCCCGGTTCGCCGGAGCCGAAACCTGAACCGATTCGAAAAAACCGCTGGATAGCAGATCGCGGTTTAAGCTGGCGATCAGGTCGGCATCGTAGGGAACGCCCGTGCGAAATGGCACCATGCGCTGCAACAGGTTTTCGTTGAACGGCGTCTCACTAAACACCACTTCACCGAGCCTGAAACGCTCGCCGGTGTGGTAAACCAGCGTGATATCGGCCTGATTGTTCTCGGTATCGATCAGCATTCGGTGCTCGGTGAAGCGTCCGGAAAAGTAGCCATAACGCAGGGCCTGGTTGCTGATCAGGGTTTTGAGGTCTTCATAATAGCCATGGTGCAGGATTGCGCCGGTACGCAAGCGCCGACCCGGTGTCGTCAGGGCAAAAGCATCAGTCCCCTGCCCTGGCCCTTCAATGCGGATGTCGACGTTGCGCAAGCGCACCGGTTCACCGAGAGTCACATTCAAGACCAGAGTTGGCGAGTTGTTGGGGCCGGTCACCTGTGGGCGAATGCGGGTCTGGTAGTACCCCAGGGCCTGAGCAGCACGCTCGGCCTGGGCAATACTCGGGCGTGCCAGGCGCCACATTTCACGCCGACTGCTGGCCTGTACCGGGCCGACGAAGGCCTCAATATTGGCCTTTACTCGACTGTTGGCGGGTTCGATATTGACTTCGAGCTCGGCCCGGGTGCTGATCGCAAACATCATCAGGCAGATCAGAACGAAAGCTCGGACCATATGTATCATCCATAATCATTGGGTCGCGCTAGAAGCGCCGTGCATAGACTAAATGCTAACATGCCATCCAGCACGGGGCTGGGAAAATTGTATATGGGCATGTTCGCCCCAAAGCCTTGCAAGAGCCCCGAAAAATGCCTTAACCAAGCTCAGGAACAGCTATTTCAATGAAGATAGTTTCTTTTAATATCAATGGCTTAAGAGCAAGACCTCATCAGCTAAGAGAGATTGTCGAGCGGCATGCTCCCGATATTATCGGGCTCCAGGAAACCAAGGTCGATGACCCGCAATTCCCCTATGATGAGGTCGCCACACTGGGTTACCACGTTCACTTCCATGGCCAGAAAGGCCACTACGGCGTTGCTCTGCTGAGCAAAAGCGAGCCGCTGTGGGTGCGCAAGGGGCTGCCTGGCGAGCCGGAAGATGCTCAGCGGAGAATGATCAGCGCTGCAATTCCCTGCGCCGACGGCCAGCCCCTTTTCGTGTTCAATGGCTATTTCCCGCAGGGTGAAAGCCGGGATCACCCGCTGAAATTTCCCGCCAAACAGCGTTTCTATGCGGATTTGCAAAGCCATCTGGAGCAGGACTTCAAGGCCGACCAACGTCTGCTGGTCGTAGGCGACATGAACATCTCGCCAGAGGACTGCGATATCGGTATTGGCCCGGAAAACGCCAAACGCTGGCTGCGCACCGGCAAGTGCAGCTTTCTACCGGAAGAGCGCGAATGGATGCAGCGTCTGAAGGACTGGGGGCTGGTGGACAGCTTCCGCCACCTCAATCCCGAAACGGATGATCAGTTCAGTTGGTTCGACTATCGTAGCCGGGGCTTTGAAGATCAGCCCAAACGAGGGCTGCGCATTGATTTGGTGATGGCCAGTCGCGGCCTGATCGATCATTGCATCGCGGGGGGAATTGACTACGAGATCCGCGGCATGGAAAAACCGTCTGACCATGCTCCGGTATGGGCGGAGTTTGCTATCTAGCTGTGGGCTGGTTTGTTTCGCGGCCGCAGGCCGCTCCTACCAACAGGAATACTCCTGGCAGGAGCGGCCTGCGGCCGCAAAATCGGTTCAGGCCATTTCTTCTTCCGGCACGTCCAGCACCAGCTCTCCGTCCCGAATGCTGATATGTACCGTACCGCCATGCTCGGCCAGATCGCCGAACAGGATCTGCTCGGCCAGCGGTCGCTTGATCTTGTCCTGAATCAGCCGCGCCATCGGTCGCGCGCCCATCAGCGGATCATAGCCGTGCTCGGCCAGCCAGTTTCGGGCAGCCTCGTCGACATCCAGCAACACATGCTTGTCTTCCAGTTGCGCCTGCAGCTCGGTGAGGAACTTGTCGACCACGAACTTGATGCTCTCGTGGCTCAGGCGACCAAACTGGATGATCGCATCCAGGCGGTTGCGGAACTCGGGCGTAAAGGTTTTCTTGATAACCTCACTGCCGTCGCTGGTGTGATCCTGGGTAGTGAAACCGATTGAAGCCCGGCTCATGGTCTCGGCCCCAGCGTTGGTGGTCATGACGATGATCACGTTGCGGAAGTCGGCCTTGCGTCCGTTGTTGTCGGTCAAGGTGCCATGGTCCATGACTTGCAGCAGCAGGTTGAATACCTCCGGATGGGCCTTTTCGATCTCGTCGAGCAACAGTACGCAATGTGGGCTCTTGGTGATCGCCTCGGTCATCAGGCCACCCTGATCGAAGCCAACATAACCGGGCGGAGCACCGATCAATCGCGATACGGTATGCCGTTCCATGTATTCGGACATGTCGAAGCGTACCAGCTCGATCCCCAGGCTCTTGGCCAACTGGCGGGTAACCTCGGTCTTCCCTACCCCGGTCGGACCGGCGAACAGGAAGGAGCCTACCGGCTTGTCGGCTGACTTGAGGCCGGCGCGCGACAGCTTGATCGCAGTGGACAGCGCGGCAATCGCATCATCCTGACCGAACACCACCAGCTTGAGGTCACGCTCAAGGTTCTTCAGCAGCTCCTTGTCGCTGGAGGACACGTGCTTGGGCGGAATGCGCGCGATTTTCGCCACGATAGCCTCAACCTCTGGCACATCAATGAATTCCGGCCGGTCTGCCGGCAGTTGCAGCCGCTGATAAGCTCCGGCTTCGTCGATTACATCGATGGCCTTGTCCGGCATGTGCCGATCGTTGATATAGCGCGCAGCCAATTCGGCTGCCGCACGCAGGGCTTCATCGGTGTAACGAATGCCATGATGCTCCTCAAAGCGCCCCTTAAGCCCCCTGAGAATCTGAATGGTATCGCTGACTGATGGCTCGGCCACATCAACTTTCTGGAACCGCCTAGCCAACGCCCGGTCCTTTTCGAAGATGCCGCGAAACTCCTGGAAGGTGGTTGAGCCGATGCAACGAATCTCACCGGACGACAACAGCGGCTTGAGCAGGTTGGAGGCATCCATAACGCCGCCAGAGGCAGCGCCGGCTCCGATGATGGTATGGATCTCGTCGATGAACAGAATCGCCTGTGGGCGCTTCTTGAGCGCCTTGAGAAGCGCCTTGAAGCGCTTCTCGAAGTCACCCCGGTATTTGGTCCCGGCCAGCAACGCCCCCAGGTCAAGTGAATAGACAACGGCCTGGGACAAAATGTCCGGCACTTCACCATCGATGATGCGTTTGGCCAGCCCTTCGGCAATGGCAGTCTTGCCTACCCCGGCCTCACCGACCAGCAGCGGGTTGTTCTTGCGCCGTCGCATAAGGATCTGTGCGACCCGCTCGACTTCCGCCGCCCGACCGACCAGCGGATCGATCCTGCCCTGGCGAGCCTGCTCATTGAGGTTGCTGGCGTAGGCTTCCAACGGATTGCTGGCGGTCGAGGTTTCACCACTATCTTCGTCCACGCCGTCCTGATCGGACTGGATCTGCTCATTGTCACCGGCAACTTTAGAGATCCCATGGGAAATGAAGTTGACCACATCGATGCGGGCAATCTGTTGCTGCTTGAGGAAAAACACCGCTTGGCTTTCCTGCTCGCTGAAGATTGCCACCAGCACATTGGCGCCACTGACCTCACCCTTGCCTGAGCTCTGGACATGGAATACGGCGCGCTGCAAGACCCGCTGAAAACCAAGGGTTGGCTGGGTTTCACGCTCATGATCCTGGCGTGGGATCAGTGGTGTGGTCGAGTCAATAAACTCGGTCAGTTCGCGGCGCAGACGCTCAAGGTCTGCGCCACAGGCCCGCAGTACAGTGACCGCAGCCTGATTGTCGAGCAATGCCAGCAAAAGGTGCTCGACCGTCATGAATTCGTGGCGTTTGTTACGGGCATCCTTGAACGCGAGGTTCAGGGTGATCTCGAGATCTCTATTGAGCATGATGCCACCTCATCTCTGGCGACCGAAGTCGCTTGTTACGCTTCCCGTTCTATTTGACACATCAACGGGTGCTGGCATTCCCTGGCGTAGTCATTTACCTGGGCCGCCTTGGTTTCGGCGATATCCCGGCTGTAGACCCCGCACACGGCCCGCCCTTCGGTATGCACCTTGAGCATGACCTGAGTAGCGGCCTCCCGGTTCAGCGAAAAGAAGCTTTCCAGTACCTCCACAACGAAGTCCATCGGTGTGTAGTCGTCATTGAGCATGACCACCTTGTAACGGGATGGGGGCTTTAGCTCGGGCTTGCTGGTCTCAACCGCCACCCCATGATCGGGTTCATGGTCCGGTTCCTGTGAACCCTGATTTAAGGTTAGTAGAATTTCCGTCATTGCAAATAGGTTATGCATCGCAGCTGGCAAATGGAGGTCAGGCTCGCTGAGGGAAACTGTGCATTAATACACAGCTTGCCAGAGGCTAACTTGACTTAGTCGAATTCAGTGTTAAAAAGTGTAAATGAGCATGGATCGGTGGTCATCTGATTTATTACATCATATCTACCGGCATGCCCTGTACTCGAGGAATCACCCCGTTGGGGTCTAGCAGAGGGATGTTGTATGGAAAACGGCAAGGTCAAATGGTTCAACAACGCCAAAGGCTACGGTTTTATTGTGGCCGACGGTCGTGACGAGGACCTGTTCGCGCATTATTCCGCAATCCAGATGGATGGATACAAGACGCTAAAAGCTGGGCAGCCGGTTCGTTTCGATATCATTCAGGGCCCCAAGGGCCTACATGCAGTGAATATCCAGTCCGTAACTGAATCGGCCAACGCCGCCCCGGCCACCAAAATCACCCATGAGGTTACCGCCACCCAGCACTAACTTCCTGGTTTTTTTTGCCCAGCCATCATGACAAAGCCGGCATATAGCCGGCTTTGTTCATTACCCAAATGCGTTCGCTCAGTTCATCGCAGCAACGACGTCTTTGCCGAACTCCGAGCACTTGCGCAGCGTGGCGCCATCCATCAGGCGCTCGAAGTCGTAAGTCACGGTCTTGTTGGCAATGGCGCCGTTTACGCCTTTGATGATCAGATCAGCCGCTTCGGTCCAGCCCATATGGCGCAGCATCATCTCGGCAGAGAGAATGACCGAACCCGGGTTGACCTTGTCCTGGCCAGCGTACTTCGGCGCAGTACCGTGGGTTGCTTCGAACATGGCTACTTCGTCGGACAGGTTGGCGCCTGGAGCGATACCGATACCACCGACTTCGGCAGCCAGGGCGTCGGACAGGTAGTCACCATTCAGGTTCAGGGTGGCGATTACGTCGTATTCGGACGGACGCAGCAGGATCTGCTGCAGCATGGCGTCAGCGATCACATCCTTGACCACGATGGTCTTGCCGGTGTTCGGGTTCTTGAACTGCATCCACGGGCCACCATCCAGCAGCTCGGCGCCGAACTCGTCACGGGCGATTTCGTAACCCCAATCTTTGAAGGCACCTTCGGTGAACTTCATGATGTTGCCCTTGTGAACCAGGGTCACGGAGCTGCGATCGTTGTCGACAGCGTACTGCAGGGCTTTGCGTACCAGGCGCTTGGTGCCAGCTTCGGAAACCGGCTTGATGCCGATACCGCACATGTCGGTGAAGCGGATCTTGGTAACACCCATTTCTTCGGTCAGGAACTTGATGACCTTGTCGGCTTCCGGGGTACCGGCCTTCCACTCGACGCCAGCGTAGATGTCTTCGGAGTTTTCACGGAAGATCACCATGTCGACATCGCCAGGCTTCTTGACCGGGCTTGGCACGCCTTCAAACCAGCGCACCGGGCGCTGACAAACGTACAGGTCAAGCTGCTGACGCAGGGCAACGTTCAGGGAGCGAATGCCACCACCAACCGGAGTGGTCAGCGGGCCTTTGATGGATACAACGTATTCCTTGACGGCATGCAGGGTTTCTTCCGGCAGCCAGGTGTCCTGGTCGTATACTTGAGTGGCTTTTTCGCCGGCGTAAACTTCCATCCAGGAAATCTTGCGCTTGCCGCCGTAGGCCTTCTCGACCGCAGCATCGACTACATCGATCATGACCGGTGAAATGTCGACACCGATACCATCACCCTCGATAAAGGGGATGATCGGGTTGTCTGGCACGTTCAGGGACAGGTCGGCATTAACGGTAATTTTGTCGCCGTTGGCCGGCACCTGGATCTTTTGGTATCCCATTTTTGACTCCGTTGCTTTGTCGTTGTCACAAGACTCCGGAGTGGTAACCCCGGAATCGCAGAATGCAGAATACGGATTTTTCGGTGGCCGTATTGTTGTAGTTTTCCTACAGAATGTCACGCGTTTTTATGGAAAAAGCTTCGCATTCCGTTACATTTTTGTCGCCATCTGGATATTGGCCGCCCAAAGCACACATTCATGTAGTATCACTACAAGCCCCACTACATCGCGGCACGGCAACAGCAATCCTAGCTGTTTTTGCCGCCAGCGCCAGTAAGCACCGATACAACAGACAAGCCGTGGGCAGTTCACGTCCCCCACTCCTTTAGGCTACCCTATAGGCCTTTTTCAGGAGCTGGGCATGCGCTTTTTACCTCATGTAACCGTGGCAACCATTGTCGAGGACCAAGGGCGCTTTCTGATGGTTGAGGAGCAACGCGGCGACCGCATTGTTATAAATCAACCTGCCGGGCATCTGGAAGCCGACGAAAGTCTCATCGAGGCCGCCCGGCGCGAAGTGCTTGAAGAAACCGCCTGGGAAGTTGAAATCACCTCGGTGGTTGGCCTCTACCTGTTCAAGGCCGACAATGGTGTAACCTATCAACGTGCCTGTTTTGCCGGCAAAGCCCTGAACCATTGCCCGGAACAGCCCCTGGATCATGGCATCGTGCGAGCCAGCTGGATGAGCCTTGAGCAACTACAGGCCAAACGCCAGGATTTACGCAGCTATCTGGTACTCGACTGCATCCAGGACTACCTGAACAAGCCCCACTACTCTTTGGATCTGATTCGCTGACATGACCACCTCCGCCAGCCGCCCCGCCAACCAGCCTCCCAGCCAAGCCAGAGTCATCGTCGGCATGTCCGGCGGGGTCGACTCGTCCGTTTCCGCAGCCCTGCTGCTTGAACAGGGCTATCAGGTCGAAGGCTTGTTCATGAAGAACTGGGATGAGGATGACGGCACCGAGTACTGCACCGCCATGACCGACCTGGCCGATGCCCAGGCAGTAGCTGACCGGCTTGGCATCAGGCTGCACACTGCCAACTTCGCCGCCGAGTACTGGGACAATGTGTTTGAACACTTCCTGGCGGAATACAAGGCCGGACGCACACCCAACCCGGACATCCTGTGCAACCGCGAAATCAAGTTCAAGGCGTTTCTCGACTACGCGCTGATGCTCGGCGCTGACCTGATCGCCACCGGTCACTACTGCCGGCGCGGTGAGCGCGATGGCCAGACGGTACTGTTGCGCGGCATCGACACCAACAAGGACCAGAGCTACTTCCTGCATGCGGTTGGCGCGGAGCAAATCGCTCGCACCCTATTCCCGGTCGGTGAACTGGAAAAGCCCGAAGTACGGCGTATCGCCGAGAAATACGATCTGGCTACCGCCCGCAAGAAAGATTCGACCGGGATCTGCTTCATCGGCGAGCGGCGCTTCACCGACTTTCTCAAGCAATACCTGCCAGCCCAGCCCGGTGACATTGAAACCACCGAGGGCACGGTGATCGGCCGCCATCACGGCTTGATGTATCACACCATCGGCCAGCGTCAGGGCCTCGGCATCGGCGGCATGCAGGGCGCTGGCGACGAACCCTGGTATGTTCTGCGCAAGGATTTGACCCGTAACGTACTGGTGGTTGGCCAGGGCAATGATCATCCATGGCTGTTCGCCCGGGCCCTGGAGTGCTCCAGCATCTGGTGGGTCAACCCGCTGGAGCTTGCTCAGCCCCGCCGCCTGACCGCCAAGGTGCGCTATCGCCAGGCCGACCAGGCCTGCACCCTTGAGCGCACTGCCAGCGGTTACCGTGCTCACTTCGACGAGCCCCAGCGCGCGGTGACACCTGGTCAGTCTGTGGTGTTCTACGACGGCGATATCTGCCTCGGTGGCGGCGTCATCGAAACGGCCATCCCGGCCTTTGCTGAGGATGCCGCATGACCCGCTATGAAGAACTGGCCGTAGCATTGGGGGCGGTATTCGAGACAGCCATTCTGGTCGACAAGCTGGCCCGTTCCGGGCAACTGGCCGAAGGGCCCGCCGCCTGCCTGGTGCGTAGCATTCTTGAACGCTCACCAGATGACGTGATGGGCGTCTATGGCGGCAGCCACCACCAGATCCGCCAAGGTCTGCAGGCGCTTGAGTCAATGCTGGCTCGCGACAATGCCGCATTACAGCGTGATGCCCTGCGCTATACCATGAACCTGCTGGTACTCGAGCGCCAACTCAACAAGCGCGATGACATGCTGCAAGTGCTTGGTCAGCGGCTTCAGCAGGCTGAAAGCCAGGTCGAACACTTCGGCGCCCTGCATGACAATGTCTGGGCCTCACTTGGCAGCATTTATCAGGACACCATCAGCACGCTGAAACTGCGTATCCAGGTGCATGGCGACATGCGCTATCTGCAGCAGCCAGACATTGCCAACCGGATCCGCGCCTTGCTGCTGGCCGGTATCCGCTCGGCCCGGCTCTGGCGTCAACTCGGCGGCCACCGCTGGCATCTATTGTTCTACCGCAAACGCCTGCTCGAAGCGGTGCGCGCGGTGCTCAATGACTGAATTGCCACGGACCGACCTGCCACGTAAAGGCGCCCTGCTATTGGCTATTTCAGCGTTGCTGTTTGCGCTGATGGGGGTGCTGATCAGGGAGGTTTCGAGTGGAGTCAACAATGAAACCGTAGTGTTTTTTCGCAACCTGGTTGGCGTGTTTTTCTTCCTGCCGATGATTCTGGTGCGCGGTTTTGGTCCTTTTCGTACTCAGCGCCTGGGCAATCATTTCCTGCGCACCTTTTACGGTCTGGGTGCGATGTATTGCTTTTTCTATGCCATCGCCCACCTGCCACTGGCCGATGCCATGGTGTTCACCTACGCCGCGCCGGTTTTCACTCCGATTCTGGCCTGGTGGTGGCTTAAAGAAAGCCTGACCGGGCGCATGATGTTCATGGTACTGCTCGGTTTTGCCGGGGTGCTGTTGGTTGCCAAGCCCAGCGGCGCACTGTTCGATCCCAAGGGGTTGGTGGGCATCGGAGCAAGCTTGCTGGCTGCCTGTGCCTTTGTCTCAATCCGGGCCATGAGCAATAGCGAGCCGGCCAGCCGGATCGTCTTCTACTTCTCGACCTTCTCCGCCCTGCTATCAGCCATTCCGCTGATCTGGGCCTGGCAGCCACTGACACTGACACAGCTGGCAATGCTGGTCGCGATCGGACTGGTCGCAACCACCAGCCAACTAGTCATGTCCAAGGCCTATGCCCTGGCACCACCCGGCAAGATCGGCCCACTCAGCTATCTGGCCATCGTCTTCTCCGGACTGTTTGCCTGGTTGTTGTGGAGCGAGGTTCCCGGGCTGTCGTCCTGGTTGGGCGCTGGCCTGATCTTCGCCTCGACTCTGATCAGCCTGACTCAACCCGCAGCGAAGACCAAATAGCCCATTGTGTTGTATCATTCGGTCCTTTTCTGCCAGACCCACTTCCGCCAGACCAATTGATGATGAGAACGCCCATGCAACTGTCCTCCCTGACCGCCGTTTCCCCGGTAGATGGCCGCTACGGCAGCAAAACCTCCAGCCTGCGCAGCATTTTCAGTGAATACGGCCTGATCCGCTTCCGCGTCGAGGTGGAAGTGCGCTGGCTGCAGTGCCTGGCCGCCCATCCGGGCATCCCGGAAATTGGTCCGTTCTCGGCCCAGGCCAATGCCCTGCTCGACGGCCTGGTCAGCGACTTCAAACTGGAATACGCCGAGCGCATCAAGGAAATCGAGCGCACCACCAATCACGACGTGAAAGCAGTTGAATACCTGCTCAAGGAGCAAGTCGCAGTCCTGCCGGAACTGCAGCAGGTCAACGAGTTCATTCACTTCGCCTGCACCAGTGAAGACATCAACAACCTATCGCATGCACTGATGCTGCGAGCCGGGCGTGATGAGGTGGTACTGCCGCTGATGCGCCGCATCGCTGGTGAAATCCGCACCCTGGCTCATGAGCATGCCAAGGTTCCGATGCTGTCACGCACCCATGGCCAACCAGCCTCGCCGACCACCATGGGCAAGGAACTGGCTAATGTGGTCTACCGCCTTGAGCGCCAGATCGCCCAGATCGAGCAGATTCCGCTGTTGGGCAAGATCAATGGCGCGGTCGGCAACTACAACGCCCACCTGTCGGCCTACCCGCAGGTTGACTGGGAAGCCAATGCCCGCCAGTTCATCGAAACCACCCTGGGTCTGGACTTCAACCCCTACACCACCCAAATCGAGCCGCACGACTACATCGCCGAACTGTTCGATGCCGTGGCCCGTTTCAACACCATCCTGATCGACTTCGATCGCGACATCTGGGGCTACATCTCCCTCGGCTACTTCAAGCAGAAGACCGTAGCCGGCGAAATTGGCTCCTCAACAATGCCGCACAAGGTCAACCCGATCGACTTCGAGAACTCCGAAGGCAACCTCGGCATCGCCAATGCAATCATGCAGCATCTGGCCAGCAAGCTGCCAATCTCGCGCTGGCAGCGTGACCTGACCGACTCCACCGTACTACGTAACCTGGGTGTTGGCTTCGCTCATAGCGTTATTGCCTATGAGTCAACCCTCAAGGGAATCAGCAAGTTGGAGATCAATGCTCAGCGTCTTTCTGAAGATCTGAACAACTGCTGGGAGGTTCTGGCCGAGCCGATCCAGACCGTTATGCGCCGCTATGCAGTACCCAATGCCTACGAGAAACTCAAGGAGCTGACCCGAGGCAAGGGTATTACTCCGGATGCCCTGCTGGCCTTCGTTGACGCCCTGGAAATTCCCGAGCAGGCCAAAACCGAACTGAAAGCGCTGACCCCGGCTTCCTACCTGGGCAATGCAATTGATCAGGCGGGTCGGGTTTAAGCCTTTTGCTTTGCATAGTGCGTGCCCGGGCGGTGTTGTACTACGGCCATTCCGGGCACGCACAAGTACTTCCCTGTAGCTCTTCGATGCCATCCCTGGCATCGAACGGCCCGGAATGGCCGTAGTACAACACCGCCCAACCAGTTCCGTGCATAATCGCCATTCAGATTACTGCTGGAACGTGGACTGACCAACTCAGACTTCAAGAGCCGACTGCCTGTCCCCATACCCTGGACCGTTCGATGCCAGGGATGGCATCGAAGAGCTACATGGATGTACTTGTGCATGTCCAGGGTATGGGGACAGGTAGCCGGCCAGCACACAGACCAATGTCAGTCCACGATCCTTGCACGAACTAGAAATCACCACGAGAAACCGCCCCATGTCCAACCTCCCACTGCTTGGCAACCTCACCCCAGAACAGTTCCTGCGCGACTACTGGCAGAAAAAGCCCCTGCTGATTCGTCAGGCAGTCCCGGGCTATGAAAGCCCTATCAGCCCCAACGAGCTGGCTGGACTGTCGCTTGAAGAAGAGGTTGAGTCGCGGATCATTCTCGAGCACGGCAAGCACCCCTGGGAGCAGCGCCGCGGCCCCTTTGCCGAAGATGCCTTTCAAAATCTGCCAGAGCGTGACTGGACACTGCTGGTTCAGGCCGTAGATCAGTTCGTCCCGGAAGTAGCTGAGCTGCTCAAAGCCTTCGATTTCCTGCCCAGTTGGCGCAAGGACGACATCATGATTAGTTACGCAACGCCGGGTGGCGGTGTCGGGCCGCACTATGACAACTACGACGTATTTCTGCTGCAAGGCCAAGGTCGCCGGCGCTGGAAAATTGGTCAGCACTGCGATGAGAACAGCCCCCTGCTCGACCATCCTGACCTGCGTATCCTGCGCGATTTCGAGCAGACGGATGAGTGGGTACTGGAACCTGGCGACATGCTTTACATCCCGCCAGGTGTCGCCCACTGGGGGATCGCTGAGGACGATTGCATGACCTTCTCGGTAGGCTTTCGCGCGCCCAGCCATGCCGAAATTTTGTTGCACTACACTGACTTCGTCAGCCAGCAGTTGGGTGACAGCCTGCGCTACAGTGATGCAGGCATGACGCCAATCGAGGATCCCGCCAGCATTGATGAGCAGAGTATTGACCGGTTGCAACAAATTTTGCGCCCACTGGTCGAAGACAGAGAGGCATTGGCCACCTGGTTCGGCCGCTTCATGACCGAGGCGCGTTACCCGGAACTGATACAGCCTCAAGAGTGGGAAGTAGCCGATTTGCTTGCATTGCTTGAGGCTGGCTACGGCTTGATACGCCACCCCAGCAGCCGACTGGCCTGGCGCCGGGGGCAGAATGACAGCTTGCGGCTGTTCGCCAGCGGCGAGCATTGTGAGCTGCCAATTTCCTTGCTGCCACTGGTTCAGCTAGTCTGCAAACAGGACTATCTTGAAGCCGGAGCCTTGGAGCCGTGGCTGCAGCAGGAAGATGCACGGGAATTGCTGGTGCAATTGCTCAACAAGGGAGAACTCCTGCCGGAGGAGGATGATGAATGATGCAAGGGTCGAACTAGTAAGTTGGTCAGCCACACCCGCCTTGCGGGACATTCGCCAGCGGGTGTTTGTCGACGAACAGCATGTGCCGCCCTCCCTGGAATGGGATGAGCATGATCTGAGCGCGGTGCATTTTCAACTTCTGGTCAATGAACACCCCGCGGGCACGGCCCGACTGCTGCGCGATGGGCACATTGGCCGGGTGGCGATTCTTCCAGATTACCGTGGCTTGGGGTTGGGCAACCTGCTTATGCGAGAGGTGATGCGCCACGCCCGGGAACTTGGGCATCAACACCTGGAACTGTCAGCTCAAACGCATGCACAGCGATTTTACGAACGTCTGGGTTTCGTTCGTTGTTCCGAACCATACATGGATGCCGGCATTGCGCATATCGATATGCGCTGGAGCGCTGAGACCCAAAGCCAGGTCGAGCTGCCGCCTATCGAGTTTGTCTCTCCTGGCTCTTTCAGCATCCACAATCCCGAGCACCAGACCAAGCGCTACAGCTCTCACCTGCCCTATCAGCTGGGCGAACAGCGTGATTTGATCGAGATTGATGAAGAATATGCCCTGGCGCATGCCTGTCATCTTGTCCTGCAGGCCCGGCGACGCCTGACTATCAGCAGCCCGGACCAGGCAATGTGGCTATTTCACCGACGCGATTTTATCGACTGCTGCGAACAATTCATCGCCACACATCCCAAGGGAAGTATCCGCGTACTGGTCAATCAGGTGACTGCCGATTTCACCCAGGGGCACAGCTTGTCCAGCCTGCAACACCGTTTTCCCAGTCTGTGCGAAATCCGCAAGCGCCATCCTGATCTGGCCCGAGATCCGCAGGTGTATCTGCTGGCTGACGACAGCGGTATTCTGATGTTTCCGCAAGCGCTTCAGCCTCAGGGGTTCGTGCGCTATCACAGCCCCGATCAGGTCAGGCGCTGGCAGGCCAGTTTTGACGAGCACTGGAGCAGCAGCTTGAGTGACCAGGGATTGAGGAGATTCACCCTATGAAATGGATTGTTTCGCTGGTTCTGCTGAGCACCCTGAGCTGGGCCGTTCCTGCTCTCGCAGCACCTCAGACCGAGGTCATCAATCTGAATTACAGCCTGGCAGAACAGGTATTGCCGGCACTTACCCCCATGCTGCGCGATGATGAGCGGGCTTCGGCTTATGGCAATCAGCTTATCATCCGCGCAGAACCTGCCCGGTTGGCCGAAATTCGTGAACTGCTGCAACAACTGGATCGCCAGCCAGTCAAACTGTTGATCAGTGTGGCCAGCACTGGCGACAGCGTCACTCACGAGCAGGGCTACCAAGTGAACGGTCGGGTAAGTAGCGGGCCGGTGGATATCGTTGTCGGCCAGCCAGGCCAGGGCAACCAGGCCCGAGTCATACGCCGGCAAACCCGGGGAGCCGATGACTCGATACGCCAGATCAGCGCCAATGAGGGATATCCGGTACTGATCCAGTCTGGCCAAAGCGTACCACTGACCAGCACCACGACCGATATTTACGGCCGCGTTGTGCAGCAAACTGAATACCGCGACGTCACCCAGGGGTTTTATGCCACTGTCCGGCTCAATGGTGATATTGCGACCATCAGCCTCAGCGCCAACCATGACCGGCTCAATCGCTCCGATAGCCGTCTGATCGACGTCCAGCAAACCGACACCGTCGTTACCGCCCGACTTGGCGAATGGGTCACTGTCGGCGGTCTGGACGATAGCAGCACCGGGCAATCCAGTGACATCGGCCGGCGGATCAGCACGCGCGGCCAGCATCAGTACAGTGTTCGGCTGATGGTAGAGCGTCTGGAATAGGCATTCGTGACTCAGTGGCCACAACTGATACTTTTGTAGTGGTTTAAAAAAAACACTACATTGCGATTGACTTCTCGCAAGCGAAGACGCATCATTGCCCCGCTCCCGCTAGCCAGAGACTCTGAAAGAGCCTCCGGATCGGCTCCGAAACCAAAGGACCGATGCGTGTCACAACAGCCCAGAAGGCGGTTCGACGAGGTGGCGACTGGAACGAAAGTTGTCCTGAGGGACGGGGAAGCGATTTAACGTATCAGCCTGCATGACAGGTTTAGCCAGTCCGACACATGTCCCATGCGACGAGTCGGTGGCACGGTCATCGTCTGTTCGTCACAGCCCCCATTCTGAACGGACCACCTGCTTTCTTCCTCCAGTTTGCCCCTCCTATGTCAGCCCCTGACGGCAGTTCCGTTTGGCGGGAACAGGGTCACAAATCGTGCTGAACCTACTGCAAACTGTGAAGGATTGACCATGTCAGCTTATCAAAACGATATCAAGGCCGTTGCCGCTCTGAAAGAGAAGTTCGGCAGCAGCTGGAGCGCTATCAACCCCGAGTCCGTCGCCCGTATGCGTGCTCAGAACCGCTTCAAGACCGGTCTGGAAATCGCTCAATACACCGCCGACATCATGCGCAAAGACATGGAAGAGTATGACGCCGACTCCTCCGTCTACACCCAGTCGCTGGGTTGCTGGCACGGCTTCATCGGTCAGCAGAAGCTGATCTCGATCAAGAAGCACCTGAAGACCACCAACAAGCGTTACCTGTACCTGTCCGGCTGGATGGTTGCTGCCCTGCGCTCCGACTTCGGTCCTCTGCCTGACCAGTCCATGCACGAGAAAACCGCTGTTTCCGACCTGATCGAAGAGCTGTACACCTTCCTGCGTCAGGCCGATAGCCGCGAACTGGACCTGCTGTTCACCGCCCTGGACGCCGCTCGTGAAGCTGGCGATACCGCTAAGGCTGCAGAGATCCAGAACCAGATCGACAACTACGAAACTCACATCGTACCGATCATTGCCGACATCGACGCTGGCTTCGGTAACCCGGAAGCCACCTACCTGCTGGCCAAGCGCATGATCGAAGCTGGTGCTTGCTGCATCCAGATCGAAAACCAGGTATCTGACGAGAAGCAGTGTGGCCACCAGGACGGTAAAGTAACCGTTCCGCATGCCGACTTCCTGGCCAAGATCGCTGCTGTTCGTTACGCCTTCCTTGAGCTGGGCATCGACAACGGCGTGATCGTTGCTCGTACCGACTCTCTGGGTGCCGGCCTGACCAAACAGATCGCTGTTACCAGCCAGCCGGGCGACCTGGGCGACCTGTACAACTCCTTCCTGGATTGCGAAGAAATCTCCGAAGCCGAACTCGGCAACGGCGACGTCGTGATCAAGCGCGAAGGCAAACTGCTGCGTCCCAAGCGTCTGCCGTCCAACCTGTTCCAGTTCCGCGCTGGCACTGGCGAAGACCGCTGCGTTCTGGACTGCATCACCAGCCTGCAAAACGGCGCCGACCTGCTGTGGATCGAAACCGAGAAGCCGCACGTTGGTCAGATCAAGGCCATGGTTGACCGCATCCGCGAAGTCATCCCGAACGCCAAGCTGGTTTACAACAACAGCCCGTCGTTCAACTGGACCCTGAACTTCCGTCAGCAGGTATTCGATGCGATGGTTGCCGAAGGCAAGGACGTTTCTGCCTATGATCGCGCCAACCTGATGAGCGTCGACTACGACGAAAGCGAACTGGCTCAGCTGGCGGACGAGAAGATCCGTACCTTCCAGCGTGACGGCTCTGCCCACGCCGGCATCTTCCACCACCTGATCACTCTGCCGACCTACCACACTGCCGCTCTGTCGACCGACAACCTGGCTAAAGGCTACTTCGCTGACCAGGGCATGCTGGCCTACGTGAAAGGTGTTCAGCGTCAGGAAATCCGTCAGGGTATCGCCTGCGTCAAGCACCAGAACATGGCTGGTTCTGACATTGGTGACAACCACAAGGAATACTTCGCCGGCGAAGCCGCGCTGAAGGCTAGCGGTAAAGACAACACCATGAACCAGTTCTAACATCTGGTTTCCAACGGGTTTTTACCCGGTTGTCAGAAAGAGGCCACCTTCGGGTGGCCTTTTTTCATGGTGGGCCTGCGTATTTGCCCATGACTGGCGTACAATGCGCCCTGCCGGTCTCTCCGGCCCGATTGATCAAAGCCGCCAAGGCATCCGTACAATAGGTAAAAGATTCAGCATGGCTCGCCTGAACCTCGTATTCCCCGATGACCAGTTCTACTTCACCACACAACTGACCGTTCGTATCAGCGATATCAACGCAGGCAAACATCTGGCCAATGACTCGATGATTTCGATGATCTCCGAAGCCAGGGCCCGGTTTCTGTACCAGTTTGGCATTGAAGAAGTTGGCGAGAATGACACTGGGATTATCGTCACCGATCTTGCCACCACCTACAAGCGCGAGGCCTTTGCCCGTGACCGGCTGATCTTTGAAGTGGGCCTGATGGATCTGAACAGATACGGTGGTGATATCATCTTCCGCATCAGTAAGGCCGAAGGCGGTGAGCTGGTAGCCCTGGCAAAATCAGGGTTTGTCTTCTATGACTTCACCACATCCAAGGTCGTGCCCATGCCCGATGACTTCCGTCTGCGCTTTCCCGGAGCCAATTACCTCGAGTATTGAGCTGGGCTGCTTATCACAGAACAGGCAAAAAAAGCCCCAGCATGAGCCGGGGCTTTTTTGTTCATGCCTGGCAAGCCAGGCATGGGATTGAGCTCGATTTAGCGAACTTCAACCTGTGCTTCAACTTCAGCTTCAACACGACGGTTCATCGCGCGGCCTTCGTCGGTGCTGTTGTCGGCGATCGGGCGAGCTTCGCCGTAGCCAACAGCGCTAACGCGGGACGGCTCAACGCCTTCGTCGATCAGAGCCTGACGAACTGCATTGGCGCGACGCTCGGACAGACCCTGGTTATAGGCGTCTGAACCGACGGAGTCGGTGTGACCTTCAACAGTGGTGGTGACTGACGGGTAGGTCTTCATGAACTCAGCCAGGCTCTGGATATCCTGACGGAATTCCGGGCGGATGCTGTCGCGGTCGAAGTCGAACTTGACGTCCAGCTCAACACGTACCGACTGCATGACCGGCTCAGGAGCAGGTGCCGGAGCGGGTGCCGGAGCAGGTGCCGGGGCAACAACCGGAGCCGGCTTGCCGCCGAAGTTCAGGCCCATGCCAACACCAGCTTGCCACTCGGTGTTGCTGCTATCGAAGCCGTACAGCACGTCCAGGCCAGCCTTGACATAGAAGTTGTCGCTCAGGTACTGCTTGACGCCGGCACCGGCCAGAGCCATGGTGGTCTTGTCACGGCTGCTACTGGTGACCTGATCCAGTTCCTGGTGACCCAGACCGCCAGACAGGTAAGGACGGAAGTTGCCAGCACCGAAGTGGTAGATGGCTTCAACAGTAGCCAGACGGCCGTTGATGTCTTCTTTGGTTGCATCGTCTTCCAGGCTGTTGCGATAGGTGCCCAGATTGATGTTCAGCAGAACGTCATCGGTCAGGAAGTAACCAATGCCGCCGCCCACCAGGGTGCCGTCGCTCATGTTGCGGTAGCTATCGGTGAAGTAGCGTTTGGCGAAAGCCTCAACTTCGACAGATCCGGCACCCTTGGCCATGACAGGCATGGTGGAAGCCGCGATAACGGCGCCAACAACGATACCCACAGTGTTTTTCAATTTCATCTTTGAATCCCCATATAATCCATTAGGACACTAGGTTTGCGCACAACACAGGCGCAAGTATAACAGAAATACAACAATTTCAATATGTGAGTGATCTAAAAAGGATTGTCGATATGCTTTCTGAGTTTTTCCAGGGCGCGCTTGTAACGCATCTTGGTGGCACTTAGCCCCATATGCATGATGTCGGCAATCTCTTGAAACTCCAACTCGGCAATAAAACGCAACACTAAAATTTCTCTGTCTACCGGGTTCACATGGACCAGGAAACGGTCAAGACTGGTGCGCTCGGCAACACTCTCTTCCTGTTCATGATGCTCATCCTGAGGGTCCAGACTTAGTGCATCCAGCAAGCGCTTTTTGCGCTTCTCTTTGCGGTACTGAGTAATACATTCGTTATAGGTAATACTATATAGCCAGGTTTTGAACTTGGCCTTTCCTTCAAAATGTCTCAGGCCATGCAGAACTTTAAGCATGACTTCCTGACAGACATCATCTGCGTCACGCTCGTTACCGAGATAGCGCGCACAGACATTGAACAGCGTGCGCTGATAACGACGCATCAACTCTTCATAGGCCGTGGTCGTATGAAACAGCTCGCTGTTGGCCTTGGCCACCAGCTCTTCGTCCGAAAGTTCGGCAGGTCGATAACGGGTGCGGGCTACGCTGGGCGGACTCAAAATGGATCGTCGCGACGTGTCAGTTAACTAAAGGAAGTCCCGCACTCAGCGGGACACTCGCTCATCAATCAGGGTGCGGTTTGATACCGAAACAATGGCACCCTCATCGTCGACCAACGTGGTCTTGACTGTACCAATTTCGTCAATGATACCCTCGAGCTCACCGATCTTGATCCGGTCACCGACCTGATACAACTCCCGGACATAAACCCCGGCTACGATCTGACCGACGATCTGGCGACTACCCAACCCCAGAGCCAATGCCGCTGCAGCACCAAAAGACACCAGCACGATAGCGATGACTGTATTGAGCAGCGCAGTTTCAATCTGCAGTTGGCCAATCGCCAGTGACACCGTGATGATTACCAGCAAGCCTTGAACAAAACGTCCCAGACTGCTGGCATAGTCGACGCCGATACTTTCAGCAGCACCCTTGACCACACCGCCAACCAGATGCGACAGCAGCAAGCCGGCCAGCAGAATCAGAGCGGCACCAAATACTTTGGGTAGATATAGCGCAAAGGCATCAAGCGTCGCAGAGACCCTGGCCAGGCCCATGGTTTCGGCGGCAGACACGACAAAAGTCAGCACAATGAACCAATAGACGATCTTGCCCACCACCGCTGACACAGGCGCCCTAATCCCGACCCGGCCTAGCATCTTGGTCACGCCCGCCCCAGTCATCAGGCGGTCGAGCCCCAACTTGGCCAAGCCTTTGCTGAGAATGGTATCGACGATCTTGGCTACCACGAAGCCCAGCAGGATGATGAACAGCGCAGCGATCAGGTCGGGAATGAAGGATGCCACCTTGCCCCACAGGGTGGTCATGGCGGCAACAAAGCTTTGACTCCAGGTTTCCAGTTCCATGGTTCGCTCGCTATTCAATGGGGGTCAGTAGATGAGTTTGCGTCCTGCTCACGACGTACAGGCTTGATATGTCTCAAACCGCGCGCGCCGCCCTCAGACAAAACCCAGCCCCAACGGGTAAACAGATTCAGCAGGTCGAAGATGCCACCGTGGATATGGGCCTTGTGCAGTACCCGCTCCAGACGCTGGTCATCGGTATTCTCCGACTGCTGCTCGGATGCCTGACGCATCAATTCGCGCACTCGGCGCTCAAAAGGATCTTCCATGGCTGACCTCCGGATCAGTGGACTCCAGTTTCAGACGCACGCCGGCCGGTCAGTGTCACCACTAACCGGCCATGAGAGCCCACTAAACCAGAATGCCCGCCATGCCTTATCTATTCAGGCATGCTCAAAGGCTCGGCTGAGACGATGATGCCGTTGTTGTCGGCATATACATATTCACCCGGTTTGAAGGTGACACCGCCAAAGGTGACAGCCACGTTCAGGTCGCCAATCCCCCGCTTGTCGGTCTTCATCGGATGGCTGGCCAAGGCCTGGATGCCAAGCGCAGTCTGGGCCAGTACATCGACGTCCCGTACACAACCGTAGACGATGATGCCTTCCCAGCCATTACTGGCTGCTTTTTCAGCCAGCATGTCGCCCAGCAGCGCCCGGCGCATGGAGCCGCCACCATCAACTACCATGACCTTGCCTCGGCCATCCTGCTCGACCTGTTCCTTGACCACCGAGTTGTCTTCGAAACATTTGACCGTGACAATCTGGCCGCCGAAGGAGTCATGACCGCCGAAGTTGCTGAACATAGGTTCGACCACGGCGACGTCAGGATAGGCGTCACACAGATCCGGGGTTACATAGTGCTGCATAGGTAGCTCCTTGCGCTTAGTTCTGACCTTCGGCCAGGAAGAACCAGGTATCCATTACCGAATCGGGGTTGAGCGATACGGTATCAATGCCCTGCTCCATCAGCCACTTGGCCAGATCCGGATGATCAGAAGGCCCCTGACCGCAGATGCCGATGTACTTTCCAGCAGCACGGCAGGCGCTGATGGCGTTGGACAGCAGCTTCTTGACAGCGGCATTCCGCTCATCGAACAGGTGGGCAATGATGCCGGAGTCGCGATCCAGCCCCAAGGTCAACTGAGTCAGGTCGTTAGAGCCGATAGAGAAGCCGTCGAAGTGCTCAAGGAACTCTTCGGCCAGCAGTGCGTTGGCTGGCAACTCGCACATCATGATCAGGCGCAGGCCATTGTCGCCACGCTTGAGGCCGTTTTCGGCCAGCAGTTCAACGACCTGTTTGGCTTCACCGACGGTACGCACGAACGGTACCATGATTTCGACGTTGGTCAGCCCCATGACATCGCGCACGCGCTTCATTGCCCGGCACTCGAGTTCAAAACAGTCGCGGAACGAGTCGCTGATATAACGCGAAGCGCCACGGAAGCCCAGCATCGGGTTTTCTTCTTCCGGCTCGTACAGACGACCACCGATCAGGTTGGCGTATTCGTTGGACTTGAAGTCGGACAGCCGCACAATGACCTTTTTCGGCCAGAAGGCCGCAGCCAGGGTGCTGACACCCTCAACCAGCTTCTCGACATAGAAGTCGACCGGGTCGGGGTAACCGGCAATGCGCTTTTCGACGCTGTCCTTGACGTCAGCCGGCAGGCTGGCGAAGTTCAGCAGCGCCTTGGGATGCACGCCGATCATGCGGTTGATGATAAATTCCAGACGCGCCAGTCCTACGCCCTCATTGGGCAGATTGGCGAAGTCGAAGGCGCGATCAGGGTTGCCGACGTTCATCATGATCTTGAACGGCAGCGGCGGCATGGCATCAACGCTGTTGGTGCGGATATCGAATGACAACTGGCCATCGTAAATCAGGCCGGTATCGCCTTCGGCGCAGGAAACGGTAACTTCCTGACCATCTCTGAGTTCGCTGGTGGCGTTGCCACAGCCGACCACCGCAGGAATACCCAGTTCACGAGCAATGATCGCCGCGTGGCAGGTGCGGCCACCGCGATTGGTGACGATGGCGCTGGCGCGCTTCATGATCGGTTCCCAATCCGGATCGGTCATGTCTGAGACCAGCACATCACCCGGCTGCACCTTGTCCATTTCCGAGACATCATGAATGACCTTGACCGGACCGGAGCCAATCCGCTGACCGATGGCGCGACCTTCGACCAGTACCTTGCCTTTTTCCTTGAGCAGGTAGCGCTCCATGACATTGGCATTGCTGCGGCTTTTGACCGTTTCGGGGCGCGCCTGAACGATATACAGCTTGCCATCGTCTCCGTCCTTGGCCCACTCGATATCCATCGGCCGGCCATAGTGCTTCTCGATGATCAGCGCCTGCTTGGCCAGGTTGACCACTTCCTCATCGCTGATACAGAAACGTGCCCGCTCGGCCTTGTCGACATCAACGGTCTTCACTGAGCGACCGGCCTTGGCTTCTTCGCCGTAGATCATCTTGATCGCCTTGCTGCCCAGATTGCGACGCAGGATCGACGGCCGCCCGGCCTCCAGGGTCGGCTTGTGTACGTAGAACTCATCGGGGTTGACCGCACCCTGCACCACAGTCTCACCCAGGCCGTAGGCACCAGTGATAAAGACCACGTCACGGAAGCCTGACTCGGTGTCCAGGGTGAACATTACCCCGGCGGTGCCAGTTTCCGAGCGCACCATGCGCTGCACACCAGCAGATAGCGCCACTCCCTTGTGGTCGAAGCCCTGGTGAACCCGGTAGGCGATGGCGCGATCATTGAACAGGGAAGCGAATACCTCCTTGCAGGCACGGATCACGTTATCGACGCCGCGAATATTAAGGAAGGTTTCCTGCTGGCCGGCAAAGGATGCGTCTGGAAGATCTTCAGCAGTAGCCGAGGAGCGCACGGCTACCGCCAGATTGTCATTGCCCGCAGAAAGCTCAACGAAGGCCTTGCGGATCGCCTCGTCCAGAGCGGCGGGGAATTGAGCATCCATTACCCACTGACGGATTTGCGCGCCAGTTTGCGCCAGGGCGTTGACGTCGTCGACATCCAGCGCATCAAGGGCTGCATGGATGCGGTCGTTCAGACCACTTTGTTCGAGGAAGTCACGATAGGCCTGGGCGGTAGTGGCAAAGCCACCAGGAACCGACACACCGGCGTGGGACAGGTTGCTGATCATTTCACCCAGGGAAGCGTTCTTGCCGCCTACCCGCTCAACATCACCAACGCCCAGCTGTTCGAAGGACACTACGTACTCTAACAAGGTGATCTCTCCGTAAATCGATAAGTTGAGTGGCGCATGCCACATCAGACTGTCTGGCCTGAATGTGACAAATGCGCCACAATGCCGGCAAGGAGCCCCGGGCTCGTTACCGCAGCACTCAGCCAATCAGGACATCTTAAGGCCTCGCGCATGAAACGCACCGCTTTTTTCATTTCGGATGGTACCGGTATTACCGCAGAAACTCTCGGTCAGAGCCTGCTCACGCAGTTTGAAAACATTCAGTTCACCAAACGGCTGCGGCCCTACGTGGATACCGTCGAAAAAGCGCGAAACATGGTACAACAAATCAATGCGGCTGCCGAGCAGGATGGGGCACGTCCGATCATCTTCGATACCGTGGTCAACAAGGAAATTCGTGAAGAGCTGGCCAAGGCTAATGCTTTCATGATCGACATTTTCTCCTCATTCCTGGCCCCGCTGGAGCAGGAACTGGGTGACGGTTCCTCCTACTCGGTCGGCAAGTCGCACTCCATTCAGCACAACGCTCACTACAAGGATCGTATCGATGCCGTGCACTTCGCCATGGACAATGACGATGGCGCCCGCACCCATTACTACAATGAAGCCGATATCATTCTGGTTGGGGTCTCGCGCTGTGGCAAAACTCCTTCCTGCCTTTATATGGCCTTGCAATATGGCATCCGTGCGGCCAATTACCCCCTGACCGAAGATGACATGGAGCGCCTGCAACTGCCGGCCGCGCTCAAACAGCACAAACACAAGCTGTTCGGCCTTACCATCGACCCTGACAGACTGGCCAGCATCCGCAATGAACGCCGGCCGAACAGCCGTTATGCCAGCTTTGCCCAGTGCGAGTTCGAAGTTCGCGAAGTGGAAAATCTGTTCCGCCGCGAGAACATCAACTTCATCAACTCGACGCACTTTTCCGTCGAAGAGATTTCCGCCAAGATTCTGGTCCAGATGGGCATTGAGCGCCGCCTGAAATAATTGCGGCTACTGGCGCCAGGCCTCTGGCGCCGCTTGACGTAACCAGTCGATCAGGGCGCCAACCTTGCGCGGCGCCCTGCCAAAGCTGTACATCAGGTTTACCGGCAAGGCTTCCGGTGCCCAGCCGTCCAGACAACGCACAAAGCTGCCTGGGTGGGCGGCCTCGTAACGATCCGCATACCAGTTGGGCAAAATCCCGATGCCTTGCCCACGCACCAGCGCATCGGCTTGCAGAACCACTGTGTCTGCCTTCAGCCGCGACGGCGTTGGTTTGAACAGATAAGGCCCTTTTTGCCCATGTAACAAACGCACCGACTCCGCACCACCGCCCAATACATCGACCCAGCGATGCAGGTTGAGCTGGCGTGGATGCTCGGGTGCTCCGTTAGCCTGCACATAGGCCGGGCTGGCGTATAGTCCGGTGGTCCAGCGCCCCAACGGCTCACTGCGCAGCCCATTGCTGGCTTCCGGTCCAAGCCAAAGCCACAGATCGCCTTGACCGGCATCCTCCTGCGACGGTGGACGCAAGCTGCTGCTTACCTGGATTCGTATACCCGGGTGCTCTTCTATGAACGAGTGGATTACCGGCGGCAGCCAGCCACGCTCGAAGGCATTGTGAATACGCAACACCAGCTCGCCGCTCACCTCTTCCTTCAGGTCGTCCAGTGCTTGCTGGCTTTGCTCGCCAAGATCCAGCATCTGCCGGCAATAGTTGTAAAACAACTTGCCGGCTTCAGTTGCCAGCATCCGGTTGGACTGGCGTAGCAACAGGCGTTGACCTACGCGATTTTCGAGTTGACTGATGCGTCGGCTCAAAGTCGATTTAGGCAAACCCAGCGCGATTGAAACCGGGGTCAGGCCTCCCTGCTCAACCACCGCGACAAACACACTCAGCTCATTGAAGTCATGCATCACCATGCCTTTTTTCCTCCACGACGGGTATGCCCCTGGGCACTGACGCAAGGTTCGGATCTGGACTGCTGCATATGAAATCAAACGCTTGTTGGGGGAGATTTCCCGATTCTCTTGGCAACGAGAATGATTGTCAAATGCTTGACACCAGAATTCCGGCCAGTGGCTATCAGCCTTCGTCACCTCACCTACGCCAAGCCCTTGATCCCTAAGCGGACAGAGCCGTTACCGACCCTGTTCCAGTTTGAGCAACACGAGGTTTCACCCCTGGCGCTGGAACTTTTCCTTTACGCTCTTTAGAGTTCGCAGCAGTTGATAATCATTATCACTATGACTGCCAATCGCGAACGAATTGCACACAACACGCACACACGGCAGCAGTTACCAAAGGAAAGGAGTACTGATTGATGACGCACTACCGCCCCTCCCTCGCCGTTGGCGGCCTGGCTTTGCTGGCCAGCAGTATTACCATGGCCAACCAGGCCCAAGACAGCGTTCGGCTGGCTGATACCGTGGTGACAGCTTCAGGCTTTGAGCAGAAGATCACCGACGCGCCCGCCAGCATCAGCGTCATCAGTCAAGAAGACCTGCGCCGCAACCGTTACACCAACCTGGCTCAGGCGCTGGACGGGGTGGAAGGTATTGATATTCGCCAGGGTACCGGCAAGACCGGTGGGCTGAATATCAGCATGCGCGGCCTGCCCAGCGAATACACGCTGATCCTGATCGATGGCCGACGTCAGAACACCGCGGGCAATGTCACTCCCAACGGTTTCAACGAGACGGCCACCAGCTTCATGCCGCCGATGTCGGCAATTGAGCGTATCGAAGTCATCCGCGGGCCGATGTCGACCCTGTATGGCTCAGACGCCATGGGCGGTGTAATCAATATCATCACCAAGAAAGTTGCCACCGAATGGGGCGCCACCCTGACAGTTGACCACGTCTTCCAGGAAGATAGTGACTACGGCGAAAGCACCCGTACCAACCTCTATGCCAGCGGTCCGCTGGTTGATGACCTGCTGGGCGTTTCCCTGCGTGGCAGTTTCTATGACCGCGAGAAGTCCAACCTGAAGTTCAGTGACGGCAGCAACGTCAGCAAGCGCGGCGCTTCACCGGTAGAAGGTCAGAACTTCACTGCTGGTGTGCGCCTCAACCTCACTCCCAGTGAGCGTAACGATTTTTATCTGGATTTCGAGCGTGGCGCTCAGCGTTACAACAACGACGATTGCCAGTTGGGTAGCCTGGATGGCAAGGCCGGCGGCAACGCTGTCAATGGCTGCACCACCGACGCTCCGACTCGCGCCAACGGCTACAAGGATGAACTGCGGTTTATCCGCAATCAGGTCGCGCTGGGACATGAAGCCAGGCTGGACTTTGGTCGCTGGACCAGCAGTGTGACCCACAATGTCACCGAGACCCTGGGGCGTACCATTCCCGGTACGCCTATTGGCCAGAGCTATGTAGGATTCCCTAGCATCATCGTCGGCGCCAACCGCGAGCTCAAATCTACCGACCTGATTTTCGATACCAAACTGGTCGCTCCGCTGGGGCAGTCGCATGTCGGTACGTTTGGTGCCCAATGGTGGGATGCCGAAGTAAAAGACGGTATTACCACCGAAACCTTCGAACAGAAGTCCTGGGCGCTGTTCGCTGAAGATGAATGGCGTCTGCGCCAAGATCTGGCTCTGACCCTTGGCGCACGCTACGAGCACCATGACAGCTTTGGCGGTCACGTCAGCCCGCGCGCCTACCTGGTGTGGAACACCACCGACAACTGGACCCTCAAAGGCGGCGTAAGCCGTGGCTATAAAACCCCGACCCTGAATCAGTTGCACAATGGAATCAACGGGGTAACCGCTCAGGGGGCCACCATCACCATTGGTAGCCCTGATCTTGATCCAGAAATCACCACCAATACCGAGTTTGGCGTTTATTACGACAATCTGGCCAATTTCAACGCCAACGTTACCCTGTTCCACAACCAGTTCAAGGACAAGATCGATACCGGCACCCCGATCCCGAACTGTTTCTCCAGTGCCAACCCCAACCTGCCCGGCTGCATCAGCTTCGGCCCTGGGTTTGATCAGGACAGCTTCGCCCAGAACAAGAACATCGGCAAAGCGATGACCCAGGGGGTAGAGATTGCAGGTAAATGGCAATTCGCACCGGCCTGGAGCCTGAGCGCCAACTACACCTACACTGACAGCGAACAGAAGAGCGGCGACAACAAGGGTGCACCCCTGACCAACAGCCCGGATCATCAGTTGTATGCCCGGATCAACTGGGATACCACTCAACGACTGAACCTGTGGTTCCAGGGTGAGTATCGCAGCAAGCGTGAGCGTTTCACTGACCGCTACGAAAACCTGTCAGCGGCCAACCAGGCGCTGTACGACGCTGCTGGCGACCTCAAGGCCTACGAAGTGTTCCACCTTGGCGGTTCCTACCGTGCCACTGACCGTCTGAGTTTGAACGCAGCCATCTACAACGTGTTTGACAAGGACTTCACCAAAGGTCAGTTCTACACCACCAATACCGGCGCGACCGGCTGGGTATCCAACTATATCCAGACGGGTCAGTCTACCGACGGCACCCTCGAAGAAGCCCGCCGTCTCTGGCTGTCTGCTACCTACGAGTTCTGAAGTACACCAGAACTCCTTGCAACGCCCGCTTATGCGGGCGTTGCACGTTTCTTACCCCAGCAAGCTGCGTAATTCGCTGGGTAGCAACCCAGTCCAGCGTTTGAACGAGCGGCGAAAATTAGTGCTGTCATTGAAGTTCAGGTAGCTGGCCACTTCATCATTGCTGTACCCCTTGCTCAGAAACAGATCAACAGCCACGCAAGTGCGGGCCAGATCAAGCTGTTCCTGAAAGTGCGTGCCGTGCTTGCCCAGCTTGCGCTTGAAGGTCGCCGGGCTGACTGCGAAAGCTTCCGCGACCCGTTCCAGCCCCAGCGGTTGACGCAGGTGCGCCTCGAGATAGCCATAAACCAGATCAAGAAAACTCGCACAGACTGGCAATTGAGCCAGCAACGCCAGGCTTTCACGTTCGGCCACCTGCCCTGCTGTCACCGAGGTGGTTGCCCAGGCCAGGGTCAGATATTCGCGCGGCAGACGCATTTGATCCAGCGGACAAGCGAAACGCAGATCCTCGCCAAGATGCACCCAGTACTGCTCGATATAACGCGGCTGGGCATGCCTGAGTTGGAACTGCCAGGGCAGGCGCTGACCCGACAGCCAACGGCACATACCGGTAACCGCGCTCATGGCTGCCTCTAGCAGAAAAACTCGCTGCTGGCCGGCACCATAGGGATCAAGCCAGTAGAGGTAGGCATAATGCTCATCGACCCGCAGCCGTGGGCGCTGTAGCGGGCTCAGGAACAGACTCAGAGCTTCCAGCCGCTGCAGTGCGACATGCAGAGTGTCAGCCTGGCGAATGGCATGGCTAGCCGGACCGAAGTGTCCTGGTAGCCATTGCTGGCCCAACAGGAAGCTGCTGTCGTCGGCGGCCATCAACTGGCGTAGATTGTCGATCAGTTGAAAGCACTGCTGTGGACTGATCAAACGGCTGCCACTGAGGATATCCTCGTGAAACAGCCCAGTGCCGCGCAACAGGCGGTGGCTGTCAAACCCGCGGTTAAGCGCCAGATCCAGTATGCAGGCCGGTTGATAATGCGCCGGAATAAAGGCGCTGTCGCACTCCAGGCCAAGGCTTGAGGCTTTCATCAACTGGCCTGCTGCGCCAGTGGCGCCTGCTTAGCCCGAGCCATGACCAGGGTCAGGCGCTGCAGCAGGCTGTGCGGGTCGTCCTGACGGGCCATAAGGGCCACCGTAGAAGCTTGCAATTGCAGGCGTTCACCCTGAGCAATGGTCTTGTAGGCCAACGCGCGTACCGCCTCCGCCAATTCAAGCGCAATCACCCGAGCCTGACTCTCGCCGGTATTGGGCAGCAACACCACGAAGCGGTCTCCCGCCAACCGGCATAACAGATCGTGGTCACGCAGATTAAGCAGGATCAACTGGGTCAGCACCTGTAGCACCCGGTCTCCTTCAGCCTGGCCATACTCGCGATTGACGCTGGAGAACTCGTCCAGGTCCAACATTACCAGCGACAGCGGCTGCCGCGCCTGGCGCGCCTGCTCCAAGGCCAGTTGTAACTGACTACGCAGGTAACCGGCATCGCCCAGTGGAGTTAACTGATCAAACTGACGGTGCTCGCGATAAATACGCTCACGATTACGCATCTGCACATTGATTGCCAGTTGCTCGCGATGCCAGTGATAGATACCCAGCGTCAGCAGCACGAACCCGACAGGCATAGGCCCTGACTCCAGCCAGCCATCCCAACGAGCCCCCGGCGCCTGGGCGATAAACTCATCCAGGGTATCCATCCAGAGGGAAAAGAACAGGCACCCCAACCCGGCAAACAGCAGGTTGGTGACAAAACCGGCCGGACGGCTTTTCAGCAGTAACCCGATCCACAGCAGCACCAGCAGCGCCGAACCACCCTCTCCGACGATATCGGTCCAGTCCCAACTGGCAAAAGGTTTGACCTCACCCAGCAGCAAGTGCAGCAAAAGCCCTAAGTTGGCCAGCATCAACAGGATTGCCAGCTTAATTTTGTGCGGTATCAGAAAGGCTGCCATAGCGCCTCCAGCATGGATATATGGCAAGCAAAACAGAAGCTGATGACACAAAAGTTTCAGTACCAGGGGTCAATTCGGCTCAGTCTCAATGACGTTATAAGCCACCATACGCCATCGATTCGGCGCGATGACACAAGCCATGATCAATTGAGCCCAATAAACCGGGTCCTAACAGCTCAAAACTCCCGAAAGCAGGCCGCAAAGCCCCGTATTTAAAGGCTTTGGCGTCAACGCTGTCACAGAACTGCAACCTGCCCTGCCTAACGTCCCAGCCCATCAACGGCCAAGCTCGGCCGCTTACATCACGGGGAGGGAGATTCACATGTCCATGCAAGGTATCAAGGCCACTTCGGTCGGTTTCAGAGTCAGCGCTTTGGCGCTGGCCGTTGCCGCCAGTTCAGGCGCCTGGGCGCAGCAAGCGGAAGTTGTTGATGTCATCGGCCAGGCCGCTCAACTTGAGCAGGCGCTGGATGATCAACGCAAATCCGACTCGATTCGCAGCGTGGTGCATGCCGACGCCATTGGTCAACTGCCCGATGACAATGCCGCCGAAGCTCTTCAGCGTATTCCCGGCGTTTCGGTAGAGCGCGATCAGGGTGAGGGACGGTTTGTTCGAGTGCGCGGGCTAGGCCCGGATCTGAACAGCGTAACCATCAACGGTACGCTGGTACCATCTCCGGAAAGCAAACGCCGGGCGGTAGCGCTGGATGTCTTACCCAGTGAGCTTATTCAGTCGCTGTCCGTGGTCAAGACCTTGACCCCGGACATGGACGCCAACTCAGTGGGTGGCACCATCGAAGTGGAGAGTATGTCGGCCTTTGACCACGACGGACTGTTCTACAGTTTGAGTGGAGAAGTCAGCCATGACGACAACACCTCCAAACAAAGTCCAAAATTGTCAGGTGCTTTCAGCAACCGGTTCAGCCTGGGTGATGGCATCGACAATTTCGGTGTAGCCGCGGCAATCAGTTGGCATGACCGCCGGTTTGGTTCCGACAACACCGAAACCGGAGGCGCATGGGACTTTGATGGCTCGCCGGCGGCTCTGGAGCAGATTGAACAGCGTCGCTATGACATTACCCGCGAACGATTGGGGATGGGGCTCAACCTCGACTACCGGCCGGATGACGACAGCGAGCTTTATCTGCGCAGCCTTTACAGCAAGTTCAAGGACAGCGAAAGCCGTCAGGCTCTGCGCAGCAGTTTCAGTGACCCTCAGCTACCCGGCGACACTGGAACAGCTCGCCTGGAGCGACGTCTCAAAGAACGTGATGAGACACAGACAATTCGCTCACTAGTAGTTGGCGGAAAACAAAGCTGGGATGACTGGCGCCTTCATGCGCAAGCCGGGCATAGCAAGTCCTCGGAAGACACCCCTTTGGCCATTGGCAACGCAGTCTTTCGCAATTTAAGCAACTTTGATGGAGTAGGTTATCAGAGCAGCCGAAAACCGGTGCTCGGCTCGGTTCCCGGCTACGATGAGCCGCATAATTATCGGCTGCACTCGGTCAGTCAGACCAAGGAATATACCGAAGATCGCGAATACAACCTGCGCCTGGCTTTGGAGCACGATTACCAGGTCTCAGGCATCGGCCATACACTCGGTTTTGGCGGAAAACTGAGTCGGCGCAACAAGAAAAATGATGCCGAGCAATGGAGCTACAGTCGTAATGCGTTACTGGCCGAAGGGTTCAGTGATGCCGACCTCAACCTGAGCAACTTCACCCGGAGCCGGGTGGGATACGGGCTTGGCGGTTTTGGTCCTGGCATTCGCGGCAGCGCCGTCAAGTCTCTGCTCTCAGGACTTGAGCGCAGCGCGTTCTATGATGAGGAGGCCTCGCGGGTCAATGACTTCAAGATCAGTGAAGATATCAATGCCGCCTGGTTGATGAACACCAGCGATATTGATCGCCTGCGCCTGATTGTCGGGATTCGCTACGAACAAACCCGCTTCTCAGCCAAAGGCACAGGATTGGACGAAGACGTTTTCCTGCCTGTCAGCAAGCGCCGTAACTATGACCACTGGCTGCCGGGTCTGACTGCCATCTACAGCCTCAATGCCAATACTCAATTGCGTGCTGCCTGGACCAACAGCGTAGTGCGCCCAACCTTTGGTCAACTGGCACCTGGCTTTGTCATCGAGGATAACGAGGCCGAATTCGGCAACCCCGAGCTCAAGGCTCTCGAGTCGAGCAACTTCGATATCGGCATCGAACACTTCATGGGCCGCGCCGGCACCGTTTCCGCCTTCGCCTTCTATAAGGACATCCGTCACTTTGCCTACGAGACCGATCTGGCCGGCACCGGCCAATACATCGATTTTGATGAAGCCTTCACCTTCGTCAACGGCGACAAAGCTAAAGTCTACGGACTGGAACTGGCCTACGCACAGCAGTTCAACTGGCTGCCGGCCCCATGGAATGGCCTGCTGCTCAACACCAACACCACCCTCACCCGCTCACGCGCTGGTATCGAACAATTCGACGAAGATCTGGGCGGCCTGCGCAAGCGTAATATCAGCTTGCCCGGCCAATCGGACCTGACCGGCAACCTGACCCTGGGTTGGGAGAACCAGCGCCTGAGTCTGCGCCTGTCTGCCAACTACAAGTCCGACTATCTCAGCGAGGTCGGCGACGTGCTCGACAAGCGCTACGACTACAAGGTCGATGACCAGTTGTTCGTCGATTTTAGCGCCAGCTACTTCCTCATGGACAACCTGCAGGTGTTCTTTGAGGCCCAGAACCTGACCGATGAGTCCTACTACGTCTACACCGGGCGCAAACGTTACAACGCCCAGTACGAGGAATACGGCCCAACCTACAAGCTTGGTCTGACCCTGACCCATTTCTGATGCCTATACCCACCGCCGGGCGCCCGGCGGTGACCAGCCCCTTTGAAGGAAAGTGCTTATTCCATGTTTATGCTCCGCAAACCTGTAACCCTGCCTGGCTTGCTGATCAGCAGCCTGTTGCTCAGCGCTTGCAGCGCGCCCACGACCGAGACCTCAGAGCCCAGTGCAGCGCAGCCTGCAGCGGCTAACAGTCTGGCCCTGAGCCCCGTATCTGCCCAGATTGATTCCGAATACTGGCGGCTACTGCCGGAAAACTCCCCAGCCGAACGCGCCGCAGCCAACAGTGCCGGCCTGTGGCTGGTCGATGCCAAGGGTGACACTGTTGCCCACCTGCCCGGGCGCTTCGCCAGTCTGGACCTGCGCAGCTCCCAGGACGGAATGATCCTGGCCAGCGTGACCACCGGCATCGAACAACCACTGCTGGTGCACTACGACAGCCGTCAACAGCGTTTTTCAGAACCACTGCGACTACCGCCCAGCCCCTACAAGATCGAAAGCCTGTGTCTGTACCGTGATGACGCCAACAACCTGCTGCTGTTCACCATCGGCGAAGAAGGCCTGGGCGATCAGTGGCTGGTCGCCGGCCAGACCCGACTGCTTGATCAGGCCCAGCATGTGCGCCGCCTGAGCCTGCCACCGCAAAGCGAGTTCTGCGCAGTGGATGATGACCGCCACCTGCTCTATGTCAGCGAAGAGAACGTTGGGATCTGGGCCTATGGCGCGCACCCCGAGGCCGAGCTGAGCCGAGAACCGGTCGATCTGCTACAGCCTTTCGGCTCAATCAAGGGTGCCGCCGGAGCGCTGAGCGTCAGTCAGGGTACCTTGCTGGCAACCGATCCTAAAGCTCGCCAGCTGCATGTCTATCAACCGGCGGACCAGGGTTGGAGCTCGCTGCCGGCCCAGGCTCTGGCTGATATGGATGAGCCCGAATGGCTGAGCAGCCGGACCACGACCAATGGTCTGCAACTGCTGCTGATCGATGATGCCGATGGTGCTCTGTACCAGGCCCAGCTCAACGACTTGCCGACGCCGGCGGCAGCACAGGCGGTGCTGCCGGTACTACTGCCACAGGTATCCACCGAGCCGGTCCCCAGTGTCGGTGACGCTGCCGATGATCCGGCCATCTGGCTGCATCCCGAACAGCCTGAACGTAGCCGTATCCTCGGCACCGACAAGCGTGCGGGCCTGGCCGTTTATGACCTGGACGGGCAGCAACTGCAGTTTCTGCCATCGGGCCGACTGAACAATGTCGATGTCCGTCCTGGCTTTAGCGTTGATGCCGAGTTGGTCGATCTGGCCGTGGCCAGCAATCGCGACCACAACAGCCTGCATCTGTTCGCCATTGACCGTGACAGCGGTGAGCTTAGCGAGCTCGGACAAATCGAGACCCCGCTGGATGAGATTTATGGCCTGTGCATGAGCAAGTCACCAACCGGTGACATCTATGCCATCACCAACGACAAGGATGGCCGCTTCCTGCAATACCGCCTGAGCGCCAGTGCTGGTCAGGTCCACGGCGCGTTGGTTCGTCAGTTCAAACTCGACAGCCAGCCCGAGGGCTGCGTGGCGGACGACCAGCGTCAACGCCTGTTCATCGGTGAAGAGGATGTAGCTGTCTGGGCTCTGGATGCTCGCGCTGATGCCAGCACCGAACTGCACAAGGTGATTGGCGTCGGTGGCCAAGTACAAGCTGACATCGAAGGCCTGGCGCTGTACCAGCATCCTGATCACCCCTACCTGGTGATCTCCAGCCAGGGCAACGACAGCTACGTAGTTCTCGATGCCGAACCACCCTACGCCCTGCGCGGCGCTTTCCGTATTGGCCTGAACGCCGAACTGGGTATCGATGGTGCCTCGGAAACCGATGGCCTGGAAGTTACCTCCAGCAACCTCGGCGGCCCCTGGAGTCAGGGTCTGCTGGTGGTTCAGGACGGTCGCAAACGCATGCCAGAGAACAATCAGAACTACAAATACGTGCCCTGGCAGGCAGTAACCGAACTGCTCAAGTTGCCCTGACCACACAACGGTAACGCTTATTTCATTCCATTGAGTCAACGGAGCGCCAGCCGGCGCTCCCCGCAAGGAGTAACAACCATGCCAACAACCGTCGACAGCATGTATGTCTGGGCGTTGATCGAAGAAGCCAGTGTGCTGGTGCAACTGGTCATGCTGACCCTGGTTCTGGCCTCGCTAGTGTCCTGGTTTCTGATCATCCAGCGCAGTGCTGTGTTCAAGCACTCACGCCGTACCCTGGAAAGTATTGAACAGCAGTTCCACCAGGCCGACCTGCAGGCCCTGCCAGCACCGTCAGCCAGTATCCAGTCCGGCGCAAGTGAAGTGGTCTTGGCTGGCTACCAGGAGTTCAACCGTTATCAGCAACAGCCACAACGAGACCCGCAAGTGGTCATGGACGGGGTCGAGCGGGCCATGCAATTGGCGATTGCCCGGGAAGAAAGGCGTCTTGGCCAGCACCTGCCGTTTCTCGCGACGGTTGGTTCGGTCAGTCCCTACATCGGTCTGTTCGGGACGGTCTGGGGAATCATGAATTCCTTCATTGGTCTGTCCCAGGTCCAGCAGGCCACCCTGGCAGCCGTTGCGCCGGGCATTGCCGAAGCCCTGATCGCCACCGCCATCGGCCTGTTCGCTGCAATTCCGGCAGTGATCGCCTACAACCGCTTTGCCAGTCGCGGCGAAGAGTTGATCGCCCGCTATTACAGTCTGGCCGGCGAGGTCAGTGCCAGCGTTCACCGCCAACTGCACCTTGCCCGGGGGTAACCGTCATGCGACCGCCCCGCTCCACTCTTAAACCCAAGTCAGAAATGAACGTGGTGCCTTATATCGACGTGATGCTGGTACTGCTGGTGATCTTCATGGTGACGGCTCCCATGCTGACCCAGGGTATCCAGATCGATTTGCCCAAGGTCGCAGCCGAGACACTGGACGACAGCGACCCCTTGTCGATTGTCACTCTGTCGATCGAGGCCGACGGTCAGTTTCACTGGAATCAGGGCGGCACTGTCAACACCGACAGCTATAGCCACAGTGCCACCGAACTGGACGACATGAGCGATCGAATTGCCGCTGTAGTCAACGCCAACCCCGATACCCAGGTGTTCATTCGCGCCGATAGCGAGGCCGGCTACGGTCGGGTTGCCAGTGCCATCGGCGCCTTGCAGCAAGGAGGCGTAAGCCGCCTGGGCCTGATTACCGAGGCACCTTGAGATGACCATGAGTATGGCCCTGAACCCCGAGACATTGCCCCTGAAACCTAACCAGGATCAGGCCACAAGCCTCTGGCGTCATTGGGGCTGGCCGGCCTGTGCCGCACTACTGGTTCATGGTCTGGCGCTGGGCACCCTGATGTTGAATTGGGCTCCGGTGGCACCTGTTCCGACACTGGTGCCTAACAGCGTCAGCCTGACCCTGATGAGCGCCCCTATGCCGATGCTGCCGATGCCCGAACCGATCATCGAGCCACCGCCAGTGACTGAACCGGTGATCGAAACGCCCCCAGCACCAGAACCGGTGATAGATCAGGCCACCATCGCCCGGGAGCGACGGGCCAGAGAGCAGGAGCATGAGCGGGCCCAGGAGCGTGAACGCCAGCAAATGCTTGAGCGTCAGCAGGCCGAACGCGAGCAACAACGGCAACAGGAATTGCAACGGCAACAGGAGCTGGCGCTCCAGGCCGAGCAAGCCCGCATGGCTGCCGAGCAACAAGCCCTGGCCAGGCAGCAGGTCAGCCAGTACCAGCCCATCAGCAAGATCGCGCCTGACTACCCACGCCGGGCGCTGGATCGGGCCATAGAGGGCGACTGCACGGTGCAGTACGACGTCACGCCCACTGGTCGGGTCAGTCAGCCCAGCATCGTCAGTTGCGATGACCCGCTGTTCGAACGGCCATCGCTGCGCGCTGCTGCGGCATTCCGCTATGAGCCGCACCGGGTCAACGGCCAGGCCGTCACCGTACCCGGTGTGCGCAATACCTTCCGCTACCGTATCGAATCCAGGTAACAAACTCCATGTACGATCAACAGCAGCATCAGGACTTCCATGCCGCCATCGAAGCCTGTGATGACCGCATTCTCAATCCGCAAGGCCTGCCCGACAATCCCGGACGGCGGCAGATTATCAAAGGCGGGCTGACGCTCGGCATGCTCGCACTGCTGGCTCCAGGCCTGAGCGCCTGCCAACGACAGGCCAACGCCAAGACAAACAAATTATTGGGTTTTCAATCTGTTGAAGCACAAACCTCGCATAGTTTCGACTCCGTGATCGTTCCCCCAGGATACCGCGCCGAAGCCTTCTTCAGTTGGGGAGATCCGGTACTGGCCCAGGCCCCGCAGTGGCGCGCAGACGCCAGTGAAGATTGGCAGGCGCAATTGCTACAAGCCGGCGACAATCACGACGGCATGCACTTTTTCCCGTTTGCCGACGAGCCTGATAATCATGGTTTGTTGGTGATCAACCATGAATACATCAACCCGACCTTGCATCCCAACGGGCCAAGCGAGTATCTGCGGGACGACGGCAGTCGCCAACGCCCCTTGCAGGAAGTTCTGAAGGAACAGGCCGCCCATGGCATCAGCATCATCGAACTGAGGCGTGACGCTGATGGCCGTTGGCAACGAGTATTCGGCGACTTCAACCGGCGAATCAGCAGCCTCACCCCAATGCGTATCAGCGGCCCTCTGGCTGGTGATCTACGCCTGTGTACTGCCAGCGACCCTACCGGACTGGAAGTTATTGGTACTCTCAACAACTGCGCCATGGGCATCACGCCCTGGGGCACCTATCTGGCCTGCGAGGAAAACTTCCACAATTACTTCGTCAACCGTAACCGTACCGACCATGCTCAGCGTGCCGAGCACCAGCGTTATGGCATTGCCGCAGGTAGCAGCAGCCGCTACTACGCCTGGGAGTCGGTCGATCCGCGTTTCGATGCCACGCCTATCCCCCAGCAGCCGCATCAGGGCCATGTCAACGAACCCAACCGCTTTGGCTGGGTCGTCGAAATCGATCCGTTCGACCCGCACAGCACACCACGCAAACTGACCGCCATGGGCCGTCTGGGCCGCGAATGCGCAGTCTGTTCGCTGAGCGAAGATGGCCGCATGGCGTTCTATTCCGGTGACGATGCACGTGGCGAGTATGTATGGAAGTTCGTACCCGACGGCCGGCATGACCCGCACAACCCTGCCGCCAGCCGCGATCTGCTCGACAGCGGCACCTTGTACGCTGCCCGCTTCGACGCCAACGGCCGGGGACAATGGCTGGCCTTGCACCATGGTGATGGGCCGCTGATCGCTGCCAATGGCTTCCCCGATCAGCAGGCGGTACTACTTAATGCCCGAGGCGCCGCCGACCTGCTCGGGGCCACACCTATGGATCGCCCTGAATGGGTAGCTGTCAACCCGCTTAACCGTGACGTCTATGTCAGCCTGACCAACAATCATCTGCGCGGCAGTGAGTTTGCCCTGGATGCAGCCAACCCGCGCCCCAACAATTTGCACGGACAGATTCTGCGCTGGAGCGAAGACGGTGCCGATCCCACCGCACTGAACTTCGACTGGGAGCTGTTCCTGCTCGCCGGTGACGCACCCGGTGCAGTGGATGCCGGCGGACAACCGGTAGCGGAGGAACTGGTCGGCACTATCGAGGGTGACTGTTTTTCCTCCCCGGATGGCCTGGCCTTCGATGCCGACGGCCGTCTGTGGATTCAGACCGATGCCGATGACGAAGCACCGCATACTTACAACATTGGCTGCAATCAACTGCTCTGCGCCGACCCGGTCAGCCGTGAAGTAAAACGTTTTCTGGTTGGCCCCTGGGGGGCGGAAATCACCGGCATAACCTGGAGTCCGGACTACCGGACCCTGTGGGTCAATGTCCAGCACCCAGGGATCAGTTACCCAGCCAGTGACGGCCAGTCCCGCCCACGCTCGACCACTGTCATGATCACCCGCGAGGATGGCGGCGTGATCGGTACCTGAAACAGCCCCAGCACAACATATAGAGACAGATTATGAAATTGCACACCGTACTATTTTCTCTGCTCGGCCTGACTCTGAGCGGCACCATCAGCCATGCCGCAACAACAAGCGCTAACGACCCGGTATTGAGATTTGCCGTCATCGGTGACGCCGAGCCCAAGCCTGACCCAGTTTTCCCCGGCCTCGCCGGCGCAGTTGACGATATCAACCGCCTGGCCGAGCAAGACCATCTTGACCTGGTGATCGGAGTCGGTGATATCGCCCACAAAGGCACGCAGATTCAGTATGAAGCAGCCAGCCAGGAGCTCCGGCGCCTGACGCTGCCCTTCTACCCGATCATGGGCAATGAAGAACACGGCAGTAGTGTCGAGCGCTTCCTTCACTATGCTCAGCAGTGGAATCAGGGCAAGGCTGAAATCGACCAGCCCAGCTATGTGCTCAACCTGGAGCCTGTGGCTCTGGTCTTTGCCTCTCCCGATCATGGTCGCGACTTCAATGATCAGGGCATAGTCTGGGTGCTGGAACAGATTCGGCAGTTGGCGCCCAAACCCGTACTGCTGGTTGTGCACGGCGCCCCGGCCGGAGTATTTCCCGAAGATGCCGACAAGGGCATCAAGCATCCCGGTTTTACACAGGTAACCAGCCAGTCCAATCTCCTCGCGGTGATTTCCGGTGATCTGCACATGGACATGGATCGGGTGAAACACTCCAGACAAATTGATCATGTGCACTATTTGCATATTCCGGGGCTGGAGCGCACCAAGATTCCTGATGAGTCCAATCACACCCCTATGTTCAGGGTTGTCAGCGTATTCGCCGACGGGCAACTGTTGGTGGAAACCTATCAGGTCGGCTCAGCCCAGCCCTTGCCACAGCATGACTATCGTTTTCAGCTGACTCGTCACTGACCATCTGTTGCCCCAACTCTCTGCCCAACTGTATCGCTGAGCGTTGGGCAGCCTGCCCTATGCTGTGCGCACGCCCCTGGTTTCTTATTGGACATTGCGGTATGCGCACGGCTGAATCACAGACAAACCTGCTGAATGACTTCAACTCATCGACCCTGGTGGCCGGCTTTGTCGCCACCCTCACCGGCTATGCCAGCTCGCTGGTACTGATGATTCAGGCAGGGCAAGCCGCCGGTTTGACCGAGTCCCAGATCGCTTCCTGGATCTGGGCGCTGGCCATCGGCATGGCCGTCTGCACCCTGATCCTGTCGCTGCGTTATCGAACCCCGATTCTGATTGTCTGGTCCACCCCCGGGGCAGCCTTGCTGATCACCAGCCTGCCGACTGTCAGCTACGCCAACGCCATCGGGGCATTCATCTTTTGCGGGCTGCTGGTCATGCTTACCGGGCTGACTGGGAGTTTCGAACGTCTGGTCAGGCGCATCCCGGCATCGCTGGCGGCAGCACTGCTGGCCGGTATCCTGTTCCGGATCGCCGGTGATATGCTGATTGCCGCTGAACAACAGGTGGGATTGGTAGTCGGCATGGGACTGACCTGGTTGCTGGGCAAGCGCTGGCTGCCGCGCTATGCCGTGCCGCTGGCCTTGCTGGCAGGTTGTCTGATTGCCTGGTTTACCGGGCTGTTTGATCTGCCTGCTGTTGAATGGACGCCAACCCTGCCGGAGTTGACCATACCGGGTCTGTCACTCAGTGCTCTGATCAGCATCGGCTTGCCGCTGTATATTGTCGCGATGACTTCCCAAAACCTGCCAGGCATGGCGGTACTGCGGGCCGACGGCTACCGGGTATCGGCCTCACCGATTCTTTCGCTGACCGGTCTGGCTTCGATGCTGCTGGCCCCGCTGGGGGCTCACGGGGTCAACCTGGCGGCAATCAGCGCTGCGGTTTGTACCGGCCCTGAGGCCCATCAGGACCCGAGCAAGCGCTACGCCGCGGCCATCTGGTGCGGGTTGCTGAATCTACCTATCGCCCTGTTCGCCGGGGCCCTGACCGCAGTATTCATCGCTCTGCCCTGGACACTGGTGATTTCAATTGCCGCACTGGCGCTGCTGGGTTCAATTGCCAATGGCCTGACCCAGGCCATGGCCAACCCGGGTGAACGCGACGCCGCGCTGATCACCTTCATGGTCAGCGCCTCGGGCATCAGCTTGCTGTCAATCGGTTCAGCATTCTGGGGCGTGGTTGCCGGGGTTCTGGCCTTGTGGTTACTGCGGCCCAAGCATCCCGACAACTGATCAGCAATCGCGCTGTGCAACCCCGGTGCCGGGTTTATCCTCGGCGCCAGGAGCTTCCAGCGCCTGGGCGCAGACCTGGTTGCGACCCTGCCCCTTGGCCTGATAGAGCGCGCTGTCGGCGGCATTCATCAGGCGGCTGATCAAGCGGGTCACACCTTCATCGCTGCTGGAGCCATCCCACCAGACACAACCCACACTGACGGTTACCACCCGCAAGGGTGAGCCGTTGTGCGCAATCCCCAGACCAAACACCGCCTCACGCAAGTTCTCGGCCGCAGCCAGAGCCTGCTCCCTGGAGTAGCCTGGCAATAGTACCGAGAACTCCTCACCGCCGAGCCGAGCCGGTAACTCCGCGGCTCGTTTGAACCGCCGTTTGAGCTGATCGGCTAGGGCAACCAGACAATCATCGCCGTGACCATGGCCATAGAGATCATTGAAGTTCTTGAAATAGTCGACATCGATCATCAGCAATCCAACCGGTTGCTGGTTGCGCAGCGCACGACGAACCTCATCGGCTCGGCGCTCATCGAAATGCCGGCGATTGGCCAGCCCGGTCAGGTGGTCCCGGCGTGACAACATCAACAGCTCCTGACGGGCACGCTCCAGGTCCAGTGCGTGCTCCCAGCGTTGCAACAGACTGAACAGCCACTGCCCTGCATCCTCAAGCAGATTCAGCCGAGCCGGCGGCAAGGCCTGACGCTCGGCACTTCTGACCGCACAGGTAAAACCCCGCTGCTGGCTGTGATAACGCACCAGCATCACGCCCGGGTCAGCCTCCGATGACTGCAGGGTCCAGCCCGGCTCCTGCGGCTGTCCTGGCAGACCCAGTTGCCGATGAGTCTGTTCAAGCCAGGGCCAATCCTCGGAACCAAACCAGACCAGGCGAGTAGTCCAGCTCTGCTGCCCGTGGCGCTCGAATAGCGCGCAGGCATCCAGCTTTAAGTAACCAGCCAGTTCGCCCAGCAAGCGCTGCAGAGTATCAGGGTAATCGGCATGACCTGTATGCATGAAACTGAGCATGCTTTGCGACAACCATTCCTGATAGCCGCTGACAAAGGCCAGTTCTTCGGTGCGCTCAGCCACTCGTCGGTCCAGGCTATCGCGCTCCTGTTCCAGCGCGTGCAACGCTTGCTCATGGCGCGCGGCATAATGACCAATACTCTCACGCAGCGTATCGAAGCCTTCGGCCACCTGATCGATCTCATCTCTCCACAGACGCTGCGGATGAAGCGGTGCAAGTGCCGGCGGATGCTTCTCCGGTACCAGGGCGCCGACATAATCGGCCATGCGTCCCAATGGAACCACCAGTTCCCGGCGCAGGTAATGGAAGATCACCAGGCAGATCAATAGTGTGAACAATGACAGTTCAAACAGGCGCAAGCCCGCTGCGGCGACAATAGCCCGGGTCAAGCGCTGATGCTGGTAGTACACATGCAACTCGGCCAGGTCGAAGGCGCCCCCATCGGGTGGAGGAATCCGCAGGCTGGCATCCGGGCGGATCAAGCTGGCGAAATTGCCTGCGCGCACATCCAGGCCGGTTGTCGCCCTCAGTTCGACGGCGGCAATGTCCGGCAGCAACGCAATCTGTTCGACCTGATGACTCAGGGCCTCGATCTCGATATCCCAGAGCGCCACCTGGAGCAGCGGCACATGCAGTTCGGCCAATTGCTGTGTGGTCTGAGTGAAATGGCGTTTTTCCTGCTGGTAAAGCAGCAGCGCGTGAATGACCGAGCCTGCCAGAATGCAGAGCAGTGCCAGCCCGGCCAGGCGTTTGATCAGCCGGGCACTCAGCGGCGCGAAAGGCTTGTCATTGGCCATGCAGCGGTGCCTCCAGCCAGCCTTTCAGAGAAAAATCGTAGTCTTCGCGGGTCGGGTTACAGACCTTGCTGAAATGGCAGTAGTCTACAGCTACCCCGCCCCGGTTCTGGCGCTCAATAAACTGCCGGGCGCTGTCCGGATCGAACGACATGAACATCGGGCGCTCAAGCTCCGTCCCTTCGGTCGCAGCAAAGTCGAGGCCATGATAATGGTCATACAGAAGCACCAGCGCCCAGGCTCCGGTCAGATAATGCCCCCCAGCCAAAGCAGCCAGTTCTCCGGAAATCAGCGCCTGCATGGCTTCTTCAGAGGTATTGATCGCAGAAAACAACATGTCCTGACCGGGAACACCTCCACCCTGGCGCAAGCTATCAATGGCGCCAAAGGCCATTAGGTCGCTTCCAGCCCAAAGCACCCTGGCTTCTGGATAGCGCAAATATAGTTGCCGGGCCTGCTCCGCCGCTTTGTCCTTGCGCCAGTCGCCATGCACCAGTTGACGCAACTGTACATCCGGGTGTTCGTCCAGCGCCGCCTGCATTCCGCGATTACGTCGGTTCGAACTATCTGTTGCTCGGTCTCCGGAGATCGCCAGCACTTCAATAATGCCTTCAGGATTGCTCAGCCCCTGGGATCGGGCCTTTTCCACCAAAGCCCTGGCCGTCAGGTAGCCGGCATCCTCGGCCCGCGGCACCAGGCTACCGAGCCAAGAGGCATAGCGCTCACGAGGGTATCCAAGAACCACCCGCTCATCACTCTGCACGGTGTTGTAGGCAACGAAGCTTTGGATCTTTGCGCCTTCTGCCAGCTCAAGCTGCTCGAACAGAGTCCGCTTGTCCCCGACCAGGACAAGATAGTCGGGCTGCAATTGTCGAGAGCGCTCAGCCACTTCACGAGTGAGACTGATCTGGGCGAGATAGTCTCTCTCGGCAAACAGCATTTCAAGCTCGATCCCCAAACTTGTGGCGGCCTGTTGCATGGCCAAGGCTGCGTCCTGCCAGAATGGTTCATCCTGCTTGCCTGGATTGATGAAAGCCACACTGGGTCCGGCATCAGCTGAACTGGCCGCCAGCGCCGTCAAAGCCAAGCCCAACCCGGCGCCTAACCGGCCACTGCGTCCGTTACCCATCACCCGTTTCCTAATCCTTGAAGCTGTCCTGAAACAATGTGCCAGTATACCTGCTAAGCCGCTTCAACTCTCGCCTTGCCTGCTTTTCATGCTGCTCCAGTTGCCCTTTCCAGATCTTGATCAAAGGACGCAAATCCTGCTCAACCTGACTGCGTTGCAGCCATTGCCAGCGGTCATGCCAGTCGCCCAGGCGGCTCTGACACTGCTGCAGAGTCGTCAACAGTTCTGGAGACACAGCCAGAGCCGGTGCGAAGGCCTGGAGTAGATAGCGCAAGCGTTTCACCAGAATGCGCACCCGATGCAAATCAAGCGACTTGCGACCCAGCTCATTGCCAAGTCGACGCCGCAGACGCATCAGTTCGGCAGTCAACTGTTCAGCCATCCGACCGGCCGGCCAGTCAGCCAGTAACAAGGGCGCATCGCTTAAAAACTCCTCAAGCTGCTGCTCAAGGTGTGGCAAGAGCGGATCCTCACGCAACAGCAGATACCCGGTTCCCAGCGCAGCCCTGCGAGCGTTCAGGGCCATATCCTGCCCTTGTTTGGCCAGCTCGATACACAGTACTTCCAGATCCCGCCAAGGTCCCGAGCGCTGACCAAACGCACTTGCCGAGCACAACATACCTTCGCACCAGTCAGCCTTGCGCCAGGGGCGGGTAAGGCTGCGCAACGAGCGTAACGCTACTCGCAGGTCATGCAATGCTTCCTGCTCACCCTCCACCCCGAGCAACGCCCGATTCGCCACCAAAGCCCGATATTGCTGTTCGATTCCTTTGCACAGACAGCCCGGTACCGTGTCCATTGACATGCCCCGTTTCCTTTGTGTCATTGCCAGAATTGAAGGTTGATCATACTCTTGGCACAAGTCATACACGATATGGGGATGCCAATGTTCCGTGCACTGCTGTTGTTCGTCTTTTTGAGTGGCCCACTGCTGGCTGCCGAGCAGCCGGACATTGATGTCTATCGCGACCCGAACTGTGGTTGCTGCTCGGCCTGGATCGACCACCTGCGCGACAACGGCTTTACCGTCCGGGATCACCTGGAGAGCAATATGGCGGCGGTCAAGGCTCATTTGGGCGTGCCAGCGGACATGGCGTCCTGCCACACAGCTGTGATGGACGGGCGTTTTATCGAAGGGCATGTGCCTGCTGCCGATATTCTACTGATGCGCAGCCAACCGGATCTGTTGGGCCTGGCAGTACCCGGTATGCCGATAGGTTCACCAGGCATGGAGATCGGTGACCGGGTTGACGCCTATGATGTCATCGCCATTGATCAGCAGGGCAAACGCCGGGTTCTGACCAGCTACCCCTGAACTGTTTGTGTCTGCTCTTCCAGGGGCAGACACACCCTGTTGCGGCCTTCGCGCTTTGCCCGATAAAGATTTTCGTCGGCTTGCTGCAACCAAGCTTCCCAGCTTGCCTGACCGGTCACCAAGGCTCCGCCGATAGAAACAGTCACCCTCCCGCCTGGACTACTCAGCTCTGCAGCTATTTGCGCGCGCAGGTGTTCCGCCGCCTTAAACAGTCCCTTGGCATCTATTCCCGGTAAAAGGAGAACGAACTCCTCTCCGCCCAGGCGGAAGAGCCGGTCAGATTTACGGCAGACGGCTTTGACGATACGCACAAAGTCGACCAGTACCTGGTCACCAGCCTTGTGCCCGTACCTATCATTGATCTGCTTGAAACTGTCCAGATCAAGTACCAGCAGTCCATAAGCCTGGGCATAACGCTGGTGAGCCGACATCGCAATGACCAGCTCCTGCTCCATGGTGCGACGATTGCCAGCTCCAGTCAGCGGATCGATGGTGGCCAGGGTATTGAGTTGTTCGCGCTGACGGCGACCACGATAGGCAAAAACAAAGGCGAACAGGCTGGCCATCAGGCAGGTAACCAGAAACGAGCTCATCTGGTAATAGCTTTCAAATACCTCACCGGGATTAAGCAGCCCATACAGGCACAGCACAGCCAGCGCCGAGAGTGTCGCAACCAGACTTTGCCGGGGCGGTACCACAAAAAAGTTGAACAGTATCAGGTTGTAGAACCAGAACAGGCCGTTGACGCCCAGTTTGATGGAGACCAGCACAGCGCCGATCGAGTAGATAATCGCCAGAAACTGACCTGGGCGGATGGTGTCTCCGGTTCGCCATGCATAGGCGATGGCTACCAGCGTGCAGATGACCAGCAGGCTATCGACAATTCCGACCAGCCAACTGCCTTCGATCAGGCGAAAAATCGCGTAGGGAGTCACGCCCAGAAGCGCCACCAGGCCAACCAGGGTGATGATGGACAACTGAAAGTTGCCTTTCAGCCTCAACCACAGCTTTGCCATTAAGCCTCGTGTGCGCTCGGTATTGTTACAGGCGATCTAAAATGCCGCCATGGGTCAATATGCGAACACTACAGCGGCTTGAAGTCACAAATCAATAGCGATGTGCAATCACGCTACGTCGGGCGACGAATAGCCAGTCGGCGACCAGGTCAATATTTACTGAGCAGCGGTATCCTGAATCCGCTTGACCATGGCACGCAGGCCATTGCCGCGGGTCACGCTCAGGTGCTTGAGCAGGTTGAGTTGCTCGAAATAGCCCTCAATATCAAAGTCGATGATTTGCTGGCGAGTTTTGCCGTTGTAGGCAGCCAGTACTACCGCCAGCAGGCCCTTGACGATGAAAGCGTCACTGTCGGCACTGAAGAACAGCTTGTCGTCGCGCTGCTCGCTGACCAGCCAGACCTGGCTTTGACAGCCGCGTACAAAATTTTCCTCGGTCCGCAATGCATCATCCAGTGCGGGCAACTCGCGGCCCAGGTCAATGATGTACTTGTAGCGATCCTCCCAGCTATCGAAAAATGACAGGCTATCAACGATGTCATCACTGGTGATATCGATACCAAACTGGCTCATGCCGACCTCTCTCAGAAAAACATACCGGTTTCGAGTTGAGCCTCTTCGCTCATCATCTCACGGCTCCAGGGCGGGTCAAATACCAGTTCGACCTTGACCGTCTCGACATTGGGCACCCGCTTGACCCGGTACTCAACATCACCCACCAATACCGGCCCCATGCCGCAACCAGGCGCGGTCAGGGTCATGCGGATACCGACATGCTTACCCGGCTGATCTACCTCGACCCCATAAATCAATCCCAGATTTACCAGATCAACCGGAATCTCCGGGTCATAAACCGACCTCAGTGCAGTCCAAACCTGCTCAATGTCGATTTGATCATCAACCGGCTCAGGGAACTCCAGCAGCTCCGGCTCCAGGCCGAGTTTGTCGGCATCGGTGCCGTCCACCCGCACCATCTGACCGTGATAGGTCACCGTGTAGTTGCCACCCAGAGCCTGGGTAATGGTTACAAAGGTATCCTTGGGGATGGTCAGCGGCGTGCCATCAGGAACCCGGCGCGCAGGGCAATCGGCCTGCGCTACCACCATACGTCTTTCCATTCAGTTCACACCAGCCATTCAATTAACGCTAAAGCTTTCGCCACAACCGCACTGGTCTTTGACGTTAGGGTTGATGAAGCGGATCTGCCGGTTGATGCCTTCCTTGACCAGGTCAATCTCAGTGCCTGACAGAATCGGTAAACTATCGTGATCAACCAGCAGCGCAACCTGATCATCAAGCTGGTAGCGCAGATCGTTGTCAGCGCCCTTCTCGACCAGATCAATCACGTACATGAAACCGGTACAACCACTCTTTTTCACGCTCAAGCGCACTGCCTTGCCCGGCTCCGCGCCGAGCTGGCGACGAAAATGTTCCAGAGCCGCCGGGGTTACGCTGACGACCTGGCGTGCCGGATCAAAGGACTCAACACTCATGATGCACTCCTACACAAGGAACTGCCGGACCTTGGCCAAAGCCTCAAAAAGGCGATCGACATCGGCACGGGTGTTGTAGAAACTGAAGCTGGCACGCACTGTGCCAGGAATACCAAACTGATCCATGATCGGCTGGGCACAGTGATTCCCGGTCCGCACCGCCACGCCCTGCTGATCCAGCAGCATCCCGATATCATGGGGGTGGGCACCTTCGAGCAAAAAGCTCATCACGCTGGTTTTGCGGGCAGCAGTCCCGACCAGGATCACACCGGGAGTATTGCGTGCACAGTTTTCGGCGTAGGCCAATAAAGCCTGCTCATGAGCCGTCGCACCAGCGCGGTCCAGGCCCTGGATGTAATCAATGGCCGCCCCCAAACCGATTACACCGGCGATGTCCGGGGTGCCGGCTTCAAACTTGTAGGGCAGTTGATTGAAGGTAGTGCCAGCAAAGCTGACCGACTCGATCATTTCGCCACCGCCCTGATAAGGTGGCATCGCCTCCAGCAGAGCTGCCTTGCCATAAAGCACACCCAGACCGGTCGGACCAAACAGCTTGTGCGAGGAAAAAGCGTAGAAATCGCAGTCCAGGGCCTGTACATCAACCTCGAAATGGCTGACCGCCTGGGCCCCGTCGATCAGACATAAGGCTCCAACGCTATGAGCCAGACGCACGACCTGCTCAACCGGATTGATGGTGCCCAAAGCGTTGGACACATGCACGCAGGCAACCATTCGCACCCGCTCATCAAGCATGGCTTCCAGAGCGGCCATATCCAGCGTACCACTGGCATCGACAGGAATCGGTTCAACACTGGCGCCCTTCTCCGCCGCCACCAGTTGCCACGGCACGATGTCCGAATGATGCTCCATGGCCGAAACCAGAATCCGGTCACCCGGCTTGAGCTGGCTGCGCCCCCAGCATGCTGCGACCAGATTGATGCCCTCAGTGGTACCGCGAGTCCAGATGATTTCACGCCGCTCGGCGGCATGGATGAACTGCTGAACCTTGACCCTGGCGGCCTCGAACTTTTCCGTCGCACGGTCAGCCAGCGCATGGGCACCACGGTGCACATTGCTGTTGTCCTGACGGTAATAGTCGCTGATTGCCTGGATCACCGCTTCCGGCTTCTGGGTCGTGGCGGCATTGTCCAGATAGACCAGAGGATGCCCGTTGACCTGCTGATGCAGGATCGGGAAGTCCTTGCGGACACGCTCGGCATCGAAAGCCGGCTTGAGGTTCAGCACCTGGTCATTCATAAGCTAATTGTCCCACCTGTTCGCTGCCCTGACCAAACAAAGTGGCCAGACGCGGGCGCAAATAGTCCTGAATGGCCTGTTCCGGCACTTCGTTCAGCAGCTCATTGATGAAACCGAAGCTGAGCATGGTGCGTGCATCGGCCTCGGATACGCCACGGCTTTGCAGATAATACAGCGAGGTCTCATCCAACTGAGCGATGGTCGCGCCATGGGCACAGCGCACATCGTCAGCATAGATTTCCAGCTCGGGCTTGGTGTCGATCTCGGCATTGGGCGAAGTCAGCAAATTCTTGTTGCTGAGTTCGGCCAGGGTCTTCTGGGCCTGAGGATGGATATGAATCCGACCATTGAATACTGCCTTGGCCGAGTCTCCGACGATACCCCGGAACACCTCATTGCTGGTGCAGTGCGGCACACAATGCTCGATATTGGTGTGGTAGTCGATCAACTGGCGATTGCGCGGCAGGTAGACCCCATCCAGTTCCAGATGCGCACCCTCACCCCGGTGATTGACCTGATAGTCGATCCGCTTGAGCCGGCTGCCCTGGGCCAGAGTGAAGCCATGGAAACGGGCATCGCGCTGCAGATCAACATGCACGCCACCAACATGCAGCAGGTCTTCCTGCTCAAGGTTGAGGCGATAATGCTGTACCTGGGCATTAGTCCCGACCACAACCTCGGTCAGGCTGTTGACGAAGCCGTTCTGGCTGGCATCACTGGAGACATAGTGCTCAATCAGTTCGGCCTGACTGTTATCCTCCAGCACCACCAGTACGCGCTGGCTGGCCACTGCCGGCTCCGCGTTGGGGGTCGAGACATTCAAGATATAGACCGGCTTGGCCAGTTTCTGGCCACGGCCAACATGGACCAGCACGCCGTCGGCCGCCCAGGCGTTGCTCAGCGCCGCAAACAAGTGCCGCTGGCTGTCCACCACCTTGCCCAGATGTTGCTGAATCAGCACCTGTTGCTGCTCATCGGCTGAGGCAAAGCGCACCACGCCAGTCGGCAGCGGATCGGAATGGGTCGCATCGAACACACCGTTGACGAATACCAGACGAGTCGCGTCCAGCTCAATCGGCTCGACCGAGCCTTGCCAATCAGAGCCCTCGGCCTGCCCCCAGCGCGCCGGCGCGTCGTTGGCCAGCGGCGTCAGCGGGGTGTATTTCCACAGTTCGGTTTTACGGGTCGGCCAACTTGCCGCCGACCAGCTATCGGCGCCCTGGCGACGCAACGCATCAAGCCAGGCAGGGCTTTGCTGTTGCTGCGCCAGTTCCAGAGCCAGTTGTTGGAAGTCGCTCATGGGCTCAGGCCACCTCGCCTTCAAGCCAGCCATAGCCCTTGGCCTCAAGCTCGAGGGCCAGGCTCTTGTCGCCGGACTTAACGATCCGGCCACCGGCCAGCACGTGAACATAATCGGGAACGATGTAATCGAGCAGGCGCTGGTAGTGAGTCACCACCAGGAAGCTACGCTTGCCGTCACGCATGGCGTTGACTCCGTCAGCCACCACTTGCAAGGCATCGATATCCAGACCCGAGTCGGTCTCATCGAGGATGCACAGATCCGGCTCGAGCAGCATCATCTGCATGATCTCGTTGCGTTTCTTTTCCCCGCCTGAGAAACCTTCGTTAACCCCACGCTTGAGGAAGCTGGGGTCCAGGCTGACGCGTTTGCTGGTTTCACGGGCGAGCTTCATGAACTCGACCGACGACAACTCAGGCAGCGCCTGGTGCTTGCGCTTGGCATCGACTGCGGCCTTGAGGAACTCCATGTTGCTCACGCCCGGAATTTCGACCGGGTACTGAAACGCCAGGAACAGGCCTTCGCGGGCACGCTCTTCGGTATCCATATCCAGCAGGTCATGGCCCTTGAAGAGCACGCTGCCAGAGGTCGCTTCGTAACCAGGACGCCCAGACAGCACATTACCCAGGGTGCTCTTGCCCGAACCGTTAGGCCCCATGATCGCATGGACCTCGCCCGGCTTTACCTCGATGCTCAACCCCTTAAGGATATTTTTTTCTTCAACTTTGGCGCACAAATCTTTGATAGATAACATATTTGTCAACCTGAAACCGTCTTAAAACCAATCCACTGATCCGCTGCTGGCGATCAGCCCACTGAACCTTCAAGGCTGACTTCGAGCAACTTGCCAGCCTCAACTGCGAACTCCATCGGCAACTCCTTGAACACCTCGCGGCAGAAGCCGTTGACGATCATGGAAATGGCCTTTTCCGCATCCAGACCGCGCTGCTGGCACAGGAACAGTTGGTCATCGCTGACCTTGGATGTAGTGGCCTCGTGCTCGATTACCGCACTGGGGTTCTTGCTCTCGATATAGGGGAAGGTGTGAGCCCCGCAACGATCACCGATCAGCAGCGAATCACACTGGGTGTAGTTGCGCGCGCCTTCAGCACCAGGGTTAATCCGTACCAGCCCGCGATAGGCGCTGTCGCTCTGGCCGGCCGAAATCCCCTTGGCAACGATGGTCGAACGGGTATTCTTGCCCAGGTGGATCATCTTGGTGCCGGTATCGGCCTGCTGGAAATTATTGGTCAGCGCGACCGAATAGAACTCACCGACGCTGTTGTCTCCCTTGAGAATACAACTCGGGTATTTCCAGGTTACCGCCGAGCCGGTCTCGACCTGGGTCCAGGAAATCTTCGCATTGGTGTGGGCAATGCCACGCTTGGTGACGAAGTTGTAGATACCGCCCTTGCCTTCAGCGTTACCCGGATACCAGTTCTGAACGGTGGAGTACTTGATCTGGGCGTTGTCCATGGCAACCAGCTCGACCACGGCAGCATGCAACTGATTTTCATCGCGCATCGGCGCGGTACAGCCTTCCAGATAGCTGACGTAGGAGCCTTCGTCGGCCACGATCAGGGTCCGCTCGAACTGCCCGGTGTTCATCTCGTTGATCCGGAAGTAAGTCGACAGCTCCATCGGACAGCGCACACCCTTGGGGATATAGACAAACGAACCATCGGAGAATACCGCCGAGTTCAGCGCGGCATAGAAGTTGTCTCTCTGCGGAACCACGCTACCCAGGTATTTCTGCACCAGATCCGGGAAACGCTTCACCGCTTCACTGATCGGGCAGAAGATTACTCCAGCTTCTTCCAGCTTCTCGCGGAAGGTGGTCACTACCGAAACCGAGTCGAAGACCGCATCGACCGCCACACCGGCGAGCATTTCCTGCTCATGCAGCGGAATGCCGAGTTTTTCATAGGTCGCCAGCAGCTCCGGATCGACCTCGTCGAGGCTCTTGGGCTTGTTGGCCATGCTCTTGGGCGCGGAATAATAGGATACCGCCTGGAAATCGATTTCCGGATAGTGGACATGGGCCCACTTGGGCTCTTCCATTTCCTGCCAGGCGCGAAACGCCTTCAAGCGCCACTCGAGCAGCCATTCGGGCTCCTCTTTCTTGGCCGAAATGAAACGAATCACGTCTTCATTCAGTCCAGGTGGCAGGGTCTCGGACTCAATGGCCGAATGGAACCCGGCCGCGTAGTCCTTCTTGATAAGGCTTTCGACTTCTTCAGTCACGGTATCACCTCAATCATGCAGCCCTCGATATGGGGCCGCCACTTCAGTTCAGGCTAGCGGATCCATGCTCCGCAGGATGAACGGCTCTTCCGACCGTTTTCAGATAATGCGTTCCAGGTTGACCACACTCTCATGGCCATTGCTACAGCCACGGTCCTGGCGGGAACGTACGCGCTGGATATCGTCGCGGGACACCAGATCAGCCAGAGTGATATCACTTAGAAACTGGCGCAGGCGATCACTCAGATCGGACCACAGGTGATGGGTCAGACACACCTCGCCATGCTGGCAGTCGCCTTTGCCCATGCATCGGGTGGCATCCATGGAGTCGTTCACCGCTTCGACGATCTGTGCCACGCTGATAGCACCCGCACCGCCGGCCAGACGGTAACCGCCACCGGGACCGCGAACGCTTTCAACCAGCTTGCTGCGGCGCAATTTGGCAAACAACTGTTCCAGATAGGAGATCGATACGCCCTGACGCATGGAAATATCCGCCAGGGTAATCGGCCCCTGGTCCTCGTGGAGCGCCAGGTCCAGCATGGCCGTTACGGCATAGCGGCCCTTGGTCGTCAGTCGCATAGAAGCTCCCAAGCCCTTGATGACATGCCCGGCATGATGCAATATCCAAGCAAATCAGTCAAGTATTTGACCCGATAAACGACCGCTCAGGCCCGCGCAGTATAAGAGTTTTGCCACTAATCTTGAAGGAAAAGCATGGTACTCAATCAGGCTGACTAATTGACCATAAAATGGCTGATACAAACCTGTAATGAGTGTTATCGTTTGTCAGTTTTCATGAACAGTACAAAAAGGAGTCAGTGCACCATGAGCCACACCCGGCAGTTCTATATCAATGGCCAGTGGGTTGCTCCCAAGGGCGATAAAACCCTGGACGTCATCAATCCTGCCACTGAAGAAGTAGTGGCCACCATTGCTCTGGGCAACAAAGAGGATGTTGACTTGGCTGTGGACGCTGCGCGCGAGGCCTTTGAAAGCTACTCGCAGACCAGCCGCGAAGAGCGTCAGGCCCTGCTCGGTCGCGTCATTGAAGTCTTCAAGAAGCGCATGGGTGACGTTGCCGTCGCCATTTCCCAGGAAATGGGTGCGCCGGCCAAGCTGTCACAGGTTGCCCAGGCGCCGTCCGGGCTGGGCCATTTCGCCACCGCCCTCGAAGCACTCAAGCATTTCGAGTTCGAAGAGCAAATCGGCACCACCCAGGTAGTCAAGGAACCCATTGGCGTTTGCGGTCTGATCACCCCCTGGAACTGGCCGATGAACCAGCTCACCTGCAAGGTCGCCCCGGCGCTGGCCACCGGCTGCACCATGGTACTCAAGCCGTCCGAAGTTGCCCCGCTGTCAGCTCTGCTGCTGGCCGAGATTCTTGATGAAGCCGGTGTCCCGCCAGGCGTGTTCAACCTGGTCAACGGCGATGGCCCGACCGTGGGTGCCGCCATGTCCGCCCACCCCGGCATCGACATGATGTCATTCACTGGTTCCACCGGAGCCGGTCGCCAGGTAATGATGAACAGCGCTCAAACCATCAAGCGTGTTGCACTGGAGCTCGGTGGCAAGTCCGCCAACATCCTGCTCGATGATGTCAACTTCGAGAAGATGGTTGCCCATGGAGTGATGAGCTGCATGAACAACAGCGGCCAGTCCTGTAACGCACCGACCCGCATGCTGGTGCCCAACAACCGTATGGATGAAGTCGCCGCGATTGCCGAAGCTGTAGTCGCCAAGGTCAAGGCCGGTGATCCGAACGCCGAAGATACCGTTATCGGCCCGGTAGTCTCCCATGCCCAGTTCGACAAGATTCAGACTCTGATCCAGGCCGGCATCGACGAAGGCGCGCGGCTGATCGCCGGCGGCACCGGCAAGCCGGAGGGGCTGGACAAGGGTTACTTTGTCAAGCCGACCATCTTCACCCACGTCACCAACGAGATGACCATCGCTCGCCAGGAAATTTTTGGCCCAGTGCTGTCGATCATCGGTTATGAAGATGAAGAGGATGCTATCCGCATCGCCAACGACACCAACTACGGCCTGTCCGGTTATGTTTCATCGGCTGACCTGGATCGCGCTCGCCGCGTTGCCCGTCGCATCCGAACCGGCATGGTCCACCTCAACGGTGCACCGTTGGACAACAAGGCGCCGTTTGGCGGCTACAAGGAGTCGGGTATCGGTCGCGAATGGGGCCATTACGGCTTCGAGGACTTCCTCGAAGTGAAGTCGATCTTCGGCTACCACCCCAAGCAGGCGTAAGCTCAGAAAGCCAAGGTGAGGGCGGCAAAAGCCGCCCTCACCCCAGCGCTTTAACCGCCTCAATCATCTGCACCATGACCTTCTGCGCATCGCCATACACCATTGAGGTGTTTTCGGCATAGAACAACTCGTTTTCAACCCCTGAATACCCTTTGCCCTGCCCGCGCTTGATCACGTAGGCCTGATGGGCCTGATCGACATTGAGAATCGGCATGCCATAGATCGGGCTGGACTTGCGTGTCCGGGCGGCGGGATTGACCACATCATTGGCACCAATGACTACGGCCACATCGGCCTGGGTGAAGTCTTCGTTGATATCCTCCAGATCCGCAATAATGTCGTAAGGCACCCCCGCCTCGGCCAGCAAAACATTCATATGCCCGGGCATCCGCCCAGCCACCGGATGGATCGCAAAGCGCACATCCACGCCCTGCTTCTGCAATAGTTTCACGAACTCATAGAGCTTGTGTTGAGCCTGAGCTACCGCCAGACCATAGCCGGGAACGATGATGACCTTGCTGGCGTAGTACATGGCGATTGCCGCATCCGAAGCCTCACTGGCCTTCATGCTGCCCTGTATATCTCCGGCATCGCCCTCCTCGTCGCCGCCGAACTGACTGAACAGCACATTGGTTACCGACCGGTTCATGGCCTTGGCCATCATCAAGGTCAGCAACGTACCGGCCGAGCCAACGACCGTGCCGGCAATAATCATCGCAGGGTTCTGCAAAACGAAACCCTCGAATGCCACGGCCAGACCAGTCAAGGCGTTGTAAAGTGAGATCACCACTGGCATATCGGCCCCGCCAATCGGCGTGGTAATCATCACCCCCAGTGCCAGCGCAATCAGGAAGAACACCGCAATCAGCAGCATCGGCGGCTCGGCTCCAGCCATCCCGGCAGTGACCACCGCCGCGCCGGTAGCTAGCGAAGCGAAGAACAGCACGGCATTGACCAGTTGCTGCATCGGCAGGCGCAGTACTCGATTCAAGCGGCCATCGAGCTTGGCCCAGGCCACCAGCGATCCAGACAGCGCCACCGAGCCGATCAGCCCACCCAGTACTGCCAGAATGCTGATCACCACACCATGGGCCTGAGCATTGCCGGAAAATAGCTCGACCGCCGCAATCGCCGCCGCCGCGCCGCCCCCCATGCCGTTGTACAGCGCCACCATCTGCGGCATGTTGGTCATCGCCACTTTCTTGCCGCTGTACCAGGCCCAGCCAACCCCAAGCCCCAGAGCAATCAGCACCAGGGCGATGTTCATGGTCAGATGTGGCTGAGCCCGTTCATTGACATCGAAGCCGTAGAGAAAGGCCACCACCACCGCCAGCGCCATGCCCCAGCCGGCGACCAGGATGCCAGAACGCGCGGTAACCGGGCTGGACATGCGTTTGAGACCGTAGATGAACAGCAGTGCCGCGACAAAATAAGCCGTCTCGATGATCAGCGAGGTGTCCATGACTTACTCCTTGTCAGCCGCTGCAGCATCCCGCTTGTCGCTGGGCTTGAACATCTCCAGCATGCGTTCGGTCACCACGTAGCCCCCGGCGGCATTGCCGGCACCGAGCAATACGCCGACAAAACCAATCACCTGCTCAAGCGGTGATCCAGCATTAAGCAATGCCCACATGGCGCCGACTACCACGATCCCGTGAATAAAGTTGGAGCCGGACATCAATGGCGTGTGCAGGATCGCCGGTACCCGGGCGATGACCTCGTAACCGGTAAAGGCCGCCAGCATGAAGATATACAGTGCAACGAACCCGGTGATGGTACTGGTGAAGTCCATGGTCTCACTCCCCCATATTGTCGACGGCCTTACGGGCCGCTTCGTTCTTGATTTCGCCGTCTTTGGTCAGTAGCGCATGGGCCAGAACTTCATCCTCCCAGTCTGGTGCCAGCTCTCCGTCATGCATCAGCAACCCGGCCAGCGCCAGCAAATTTCGGGCATATAGCTCCGAGGCGTGCTCGGCCAGATGACTGGGAATATTCAGCGGTGCGACTATGGTCGCCGGGCCAACCTCAACCGTATCGCCCGGGTGCGTCAGCGGGGTATTGCCGCCCCCCTCGGCTGCCAGATCGACGATCACCGCCCCTGGCTTCATGCCCATGATCTGCGCTTCACTGATGATCTTCGGGCTCGGCCGCCCAGGAATCGAGGCCGTGGTAATCACTGCATCGGCCTGCTGGATATGTCGGGTCAGCACTTCGGCGACCCGCTCCTGCTCCTCGGCGGTCAGTTCACGGGCATAGCCCCCCAAACCGCTGGCCGACACCCCGGTATCAACGAACTTTCCCCCGACCGACTCGACCTGCTCCTTCACTTCAGGGCGCACGTCATAGCCCTCGACCATAGCGCCCAACCGCCTGGCCGTAGCCAGCGCCTGCAACCCAGCAACCCCCGCGCCCATCACCAGTATCTTGGCCGGGCGTAGCGAACCGACTGCGGTGGTCATCATCGGCAATATCCGGTTGAGACTGGTCGCCGCCAGCAACGCCGCGTAATAGCCGGCCAACGCGGCCTGGGATGACAGTGCATCCATTGCCTGAGCACGGGTAATCCGGGGAATCAGCTCCATCGCCAGACAGGTGATCTGCCGGTCGCGCAGAGCCTTGACCAATTCAGGCTCGCGGTGAGCGTGGACAAAACAGCAGAGAATGGTGCCTGGCGGCATCTGCTCGACATCCGCCAGCGCTGGTGGCTGCACCCGAAAGATCAGTCGGGTGTTCTCAGGCATTGGGCCAATGCTGGTCCCGGCTTGCTGATAGAGCGGATCGGGGATTCTGGCAGCCTCACCAGCCCCGGATTGCAGATTGGTATGTATTCCGAGCTTTTCCAGCTTGGCGACGACAGCGGGAACCAGCGCCACCCGTTTTTCATGCAGTCGTGTTTCCTTGGGAACGAACAGCGTAACCGGCATGGCCACTCCTTGCGACTGATCGGTTGTCTGTCACAAGCATAGACCACCCAAGAATTCTCACACTTGCCGATTACACTGCCGCGGTAGCGCCAAATCAACTCAACAGCAGCAACCACAGCGGCATGCTGAACGCAGCCAGCAGGGTTGAAAGAAAAATTACCGAGCTGATGATCCGGTTGTCTTCCTGCCCCATTGCATAAGCCAGGACATTGACGCCGGTCGGGCAGGCAGCCATCAGTACCAGTACGGTTCTGGCTTCAGGATTCAGTGGCAATAGCGAGGTGAAGCCGATGACCAGCAACGGAAACGCCAGCAATTTGGCCAGGGTCAGCGACAGCATAGCCCGGCTCAGATAGAGCCGGTAATGCGCCAGGCTCATGCCCAACACCAGCAGTGCACAAGGCAATGAGGCCGCAGCCAGCCAATCGACGGTACGCCAGGCCGCAGCCGGCAGCGCTAAGCCACTCAGATTGAGCGTCGCACCCAGCAGTAGCCCGACAATGATCGGATTAGCCAGGCTCGACAAGGTCTGGCGCCACGACAGACGTTCGCCCTGGCCGCTGTACAGCGCGATATAGAGACTTTGCAGGGTAAACAGTATCAGGCTGTGAAACACCAGCACAGCGAACAGATAAACCAGCTTATCCGTCCCCAGCAACAGGCTGACCAACGGGATGCCCACCAGTACGTTATTGGAGTAGCTGGCCGCCAGCCCCATGGAGGTCGGACGCCCCTGCGAGCGATGGGCAACTACATTGATCAGGATGAACACCAGCAATGCCGGGACAAAATATGCCACCAGCAACATGGGCGAGAGCCCCTCACTGAGGTCAGCCCGGGCCAGACCAGCGAACAGCAATACCGGCATGAACAGCTTGAAGGTGATCGCCGCCAGAGCAGTGCCGGCCTCAGTAGGTAACCAGCGGCGCCAGCCGAGCAGATAACCAATGGCAATCAGGGCAAAGATCGGGATCAGGGCATCGACTACGGGCACAAGCAACTCCTGGCGCAGGGCTGTACGGCGCAGCCCGGGGCCATGAGTCTAACAGCGCCATGGCGCTTCAACGGATCAGATTTGCGGAATACTCTGTTGCAGTTTGCTCAAGCAGATCCATGTTGTCGTGTTGCCAGGGATGAAAGTCCTCGCGGTAAAAATCGCGATAAGCCCCAAGCAAACCGGTGAAAAAGCCATTACGCCCCCAGAGCCAGTACATACCGCGCCACCACATGCCTGGACGTAGCAGCAGGCCATCGCGGCGCAGCATATGCCACATCCCCCGGGTCACATCCTTGAGAAAGAAAAAGGTCGCCTGGCGCATGGCCTTGCGCAGTAGTTTGCGGTCACCACAAACCTGCATGTAGACATCAAAGGCCACCGCTTTGTGCTCGGTTTCCTCCAAGGCATGCCAGCGCCACAGGCGCAGCAATTCCGGGGTTGCGCCCTGCATCCAGCGCGACTCACGCAGCACCGCATCAGCCATGATCGCCGTGAAGTGTTCCATTGCCACAGTACCGGCCAACTGCCGCTCAGGCGAGAAGTTCTTTTCGACGAAGCGAATGCGCCGTTTGACCGGCAACTCCAGAGCGTCAATGTCGTAGCCCAGCTGGCGCAGACGCTGGTTGTAGTCGATATGCTCGCGGCTGTGGTGGCCTTCCTGACCGATAAACCCGCGGATCTGCTCCTGCAACTGCGGATCCTTGATCTGATCCCGGAACAGGCGGACAGAGTCGATGAAATAGCGCTCACCATCTGGAAACAGCACCGACATGGCATTGAAGAAGTGCGTCTTGAACGGGTCGCCATCCAGCCAGTGACGGGGCAGCGGATCGGGCAAACCGGGATCCAGTCGGCGGGGACGGATAGCAAGCCGAGCGGGCGTGAGGCGGGGTACTACGGATTCCTTTTCCATGGGGGTAGGACTCTCTGGTTGTTATCTCGTGATCATACTCCGCTATTCACTCAAGTCATTAGGCCATATCCGCCAACCCAGGGCGGCTCTGCTGCCATACTCCCATCTCACCCCCACACTGGCGTCAGCGCGTATTGCAGCTAAAGTTTAGGAAACATTCTGAAATAAGCCGTATCAGAATCCCAATGATCACCTGGGGGCCTGTTCGCCATGACCTGGATTATCGATACGCTTAACACCCTGTTCTGGGGTTATGTGCTGATCTACGGATTGCTTGGGGTTGGCATCTTCTTCACCTTCCGGCTTGGACTGCTGCAGTTTCGCTACTTCGGCGAAATGGTGCGTTCGATTCTTCATGCCCGGCAAAGCGATGCTTCAGGGATATCACCTTTTCAGGCTCTGTGTACCAGCCTGGCCTCGCGCATTGGTACCGGCAACCTGGCCGGGGTAGCAGTAGCGCTGTACCTGGGCGGCGCCGGGGCAATTTTCTGGATGTGGATGGTAGCCCTGGTCGGTATGGCCACCGCCTACTCCGAAAGCACCCTGGCCCAGCTTTACAAGGTTCGTGATGCCAAGGGCCAATATCGTGGCGGCCCGGCATTCTATATTTCCAAGGGTCTCAAGGCGCCCTGGGCTGGCAGCGTCTTTGCCATCTGCCTGATTATTTCTTTCGGGCTGGTGTTCAACGCGGTCCAGGCCAACTCGATTGCCGACGCCATGCAGGGTGCTTTCGGCCTGCCCAAACTGTGGGTCGGGGTGGTGATCGCCGTGCTTGCTGGCACGGTGATCTTTGGCGGCTTGCGTTCGATTGCCCGCTTCGCCGAACTGGTCGTCCCTTTCATGGCCACTGCTTATGTCCTGGTCGCCTTGGTGGTCCTGGTGATGAACATCACTGAAGTGCCCGGGGTACTGGCCACCATCATCAAAAGCGCCTTCGGGCTTGAAGAGGCGGCCGGAGGGGTAGCCGGGTCAGTAACAGCCGCCATGCTCAATGGCATCAAGCGCGGTCTGTTCTCCAATGAAGCTGGCATGGGTTCGGCACCGAACGTTGCCGCCACAGCCACCCCGGCGCCACATCACCCCTCTTCCCAGGGATTCGTTCAGGCCATGGGGGTATTTATCGATACCATCGTGATCTGTACCGCCACCGCGGTCATGATCCTGCTGTCCGGTGCGCTGGAGCCCGGTTCAGGGGTGACCGGCACCCAGCTTACCCAGCAGGCTCTGCACGAACACATTGGCGCGGCCGGCACCTATTTCATCGCCTTTGCCATTCTGTTCTTTGCCTTTACCTCGATCGTCGCCAATTACTCCTACGCCGAGAACGCCCTGATCTACCTTGGCGTCGGCAACACCCTGGGGATGACCATACTACGCCTGGGCACACTGAGCATGGTCGTCTGGGGGGCCTATCAAGCCGTTACCACGGTATTCGAAGCAGCTGACGCTTCGATGGGGCTGATGGCCACCATCAACCTGATTGCCATTGTGCTGCTGTCTGGCACTGTGGTGAAACTGACACAGGACTATATGGCACAGCGCAAGAACGGGGAGATACCCAAGTTCAAGGCTGCGGACTATCCTGAGTTGAAGGAAAAGATCAATACCGACATCTGGCGTTAGGGTCTGTCACACCGCTGCAACGCTGATATGACAGGCTGGCGGCAGTCTCGTTACGAACTGCCGCCATGGCCGAAACGCTCCACCAGATCCAGCGACACCTGCCAGAACAGATCCAGCTAGAACGCCTTCTGGACAAGGGCGCTCGCCACCTGCGCATCAGCACCGCCTATCAGGTTAATATACAGGGCATCAGCATTCCCATTCGGGTAATTGAGCTTGGCAGCCGCTCCCCCCAGGCTCCGGTCATCGGCTTTTTCGGCGGTGTGCATGGAGTCGAGAGGATCGGCACACAGGTGCTGCTGTCATGGTTGCACAGCCTGGTTCACCGGCTGGACTGGGATGATCACCTGGGGCGCCAGCTCGAGCGCGTGCGCTTGGTGTTCATGCCGATGATCAACCCCGGTGGAATCTGGCATCACCGGCGCAGCAATCTCAACGGTGTCGACCTCATGCGCAATGCACCAATCGACGCCATGGGGCCGGTGCCCTGGCTAGTCGGCGGTCATCGCATCAGCCGACGTCTGCCCTGGTATCGGGGACGGCGCAACGCCCCGCTGGAGGCCGAGGCTCAGGCGCTGGTCGATACCGTGCGCGAACGCCTGCTCAGCGCGCCCTTCGCTCTCAGTGTCGACTGTCACAGCGGCTTCGGTCGCCGTGACCGGCTCTGGTGCAGTTATGCCCGCAGCCACAGACCAATCCAGCATATTGCCGAAGTCTACGCTCTCAAGCAGTTGTTTGAGCGCACCTACCCCCACCACCACCCGTATATCATCGAGCCACAGTCGATCAACTACACCACCCATGGCGATCTTTGGGATTACCTCTACGACGAATCACTGGAACAGCATCCGGACAACCTCTACCTGCCATTTACCCTGGAAATGGGTTCCTGGCTCTGGGTCCGCAAGAACCCCAGGCAGATGCTCGATTATTTCGGTTACTTCAATCCCGTGATCAGCCACCGCAAACGCCGGGTACTACGCCAGCACCTGCCGCTGTTCGAGTTTCTCACCCATGCTACCCAGGCCTGGCGCAACTGGCAGCCCCGCCCACAGCAACGCGACGAGCTAACCCGCCAGGCAATCGAGATGTGGTTCAACAGCGATCAATAAAAAATCAATTTGCGTGCTTGTTGCCCGGATAGCTGGCCTGTCGCCAGCTATACTTCAGTCAGGCCGGGAGATCACCAACATGAAAAAGATCTTGGCGTTGATCGTAGTAGCAGTTGCCATGCAGGCCCATGCTGACGAAGAGTCCGATTCAGACCTTCCTGGCTGGATGGTCGACAGGATAACCCCGGTTCACAGCCGGGTTTCGCGCTGGGTCAGCAGCACATCCCGCGGGCTGGACGGCTTCTTTGGTACCGATGACAGCCTGCGAGTCGAAAACCAGTCCTACCTGCGTCTGAGCCAGGAGTTCGAATGGCGAGAGACCGAGGATTTCGACACCGATACCAGCCTGCGCTTCCGACTCGACCTGCCGACGACCAAAGAGCGCTTGCGTCTGGTCATTGATTCTGATCCGGAAGAAACCCAGGGCACGCTTGAGCAGCAAGGCTCGCAGAGCATACGCCAGGATCAGACCGACCGGCGCAATTCGGTCGTCGGTCTTGACCGCTTAAGCAGTCGCGACAAGACCCAGAACTGGGCCACCAAGTTCGGTGCCGGGGTCAAGCTGCGCTTTCCACTGGATCCCTATGTACGCATGACCACCGAGCGTCTGTGGGATGTAGGTGACGGCCCCTGGCAACTGGAGTCCTACAACCGCCTGTCCTGGTTCGACAGCGATGGCTATTCGGCTCGAAGCCGCTGGGACTTCGGCCGGCCACTGGATGAAGTTCGCCACCTCAGATTCATTACCAACTTTCAGTGGCAGGAAGATGTCGACACTCTGGAGTTCTCGGAGACCATTGAGCTGAACCGCCGCCTGAGCCGGCGCAGCGCCATCCGCTACGCAGGCGTGATGGTCGGCAACAGCAGTTCAAACCCACGGATCAACAACTACTACCTGCTGACTCAATATCGCCGCAGTCTGCACAAGGATATCCTGTTCATGGACGTAATACCTGAACTGCACTTCCCCCGGGACTCGAACTTCGACCCGCGCTGGGCCTTTACCCTGCGTCTGGAGATGCTGTTCACCGGCGATATTCAGGAACCGCGAGACTGACGCAGGAAGTTAACGATCCAGCGCATCATCAGCCGATCGTCGACTTCGGCGCTCAACGAGGCCTGTCCCTCGCGCAGACGCGCATCGGCAATTATGCCCTTGCGCCGGTCCATCAGATCGCGCGAGTAGGCCTTGCAAAATTCCGGGTGGCCCTGAACACTCATGAAATGTTGCTGGTACTGCACCAGGTAGTAAGGGCAGAAATCGCTGCTGGCAAGAATTTCCGCCTGCGGAGGCAAACGTACTACCTGGTCCTGATGGCTGACAATCAGATCAAGTTTGTCCTGCCAGGGCTCCATCCAGGGCTTGCGCTCAACCACCTGATTGAACGACATGCCCACGCCCCAACCTTTCTCCGATTGACGCACCTCCCCACCCAGTGCCTTGGCCATGAGCTGATGGCCGAAACATACGCCCACCAGCGGCACACCCTGCTCCCACAGAGCAACGATGAACGCCTGCAGCTCATCGATCCAGCCCAGGCCGTCATTGACCCCAAACTTGCTGCCGGTAGTCAGGTAGCCGTCGCATTCACCGGGTTGACCGGGCAGTTCCCCATCCAGTGCGCGGTAAACCCGTATGTGCGCATCAGGCACCTGCTCCAGCAACAGAGTTCGAAACATCTCCGGGTAATTACCGTGCGCCGGCTGCAACTCGGGCATGACATCGTCACATTGCAGCAAGCCAATCTTCATTTCACAACTCTCCATTCAGAGCCTTGAGCAACAACTGCGAGTACTGCTGCGCAGTAAAGGGCACAGGGTTGGTCCCAGCCGAGGGATCGACCTCAGCCATCTGACCAACCCGCTCAAGCTGAGCGTCATCGATGCCGATCTCGGCCAGCGTCATCGGAATGCCGACCGTGGCGCGCAAATCGAGCACCCAGTCCAGCACCGCGCCAAAGCCCGGCTGCGCCAGGCCCAGATAGCGCCCCAAACGCTCCATCGGCGCATTGATAACAGCGCGGTTGGCCATCAGCACATAGGGCATCAATACTGCATTGAGCAACCCATGATGAGCATCATAGAGCGCACCCAGCGGGTGAGCCAGGGCGTGCATTGCACCAAGCCCACGCTGAAAGGCAGTGGCGCCCATGCTTGAGGCGACCAGCATTTGCAAGCGGGCTTCCAGATCGCCGCCCTGAGCCGTTGCCCGTGGCAGGTAGTCCTTGACCAGGCGCATGCCCTCCAGCGCGATACCCTCAGCCATGGGGTGATACACCGGCGAGCAGAAGGCCTCCAGACTGTGCGACAACGCATCCATACCGGTGGCAGCGGTAATTTTGGGCGGCAGGCCAACGGTCAGTTCAGGATCAAGGATCACCAGTGCCGGCAGCATTCTGGCGTGGAAAATAATGCGTTTGAGCCGAGCCTGTTCATCGGTAATCACCGAGGCACGCCCCACCTCAGAGCCTGTGCCGGCTGTCGTCGGCACCGCAACCACCGGCGCCATGCCCGCCACATTTACCCGCAGATAGTTGTCGCCCACATCCTCGAAATCCCATAACGGCCGCTCCTGACCAACCATCAGCGCAATCGCCTTGCCGGCATCCAGCGCCGAGCCGCCACCGAAGGCGATCACCCCGTCATGGCTTCCGGCCTTGAAGGCCGCAACCCCAGCATCCACATTGGCTCCCGTCGGATTGCCTTTGATCGTGGAAAACAGCCCCGCCTTGAGCCCCTGGTCACGGCAACACTGCAGCACCTGTCCAACCATCGGCAGTCCGGCCAAGCCGGGATCAGTGACCAGCAGCGGCGCGCTCATTCCGAACTGCTGGCAGGCCTGGGGCAACTCGGCAATCCGCCCGGCGCCCACCCGGATCAAGGTTGGATAATTCCAGTTCATGCGGTACTGGTCCATGTCTAGGCCTCACAACAGGGTTTTGAAATGGAAGGACTTGGGACGGGTCAGGTGTTCATAGCCAATGCTCGACAGCGTGCAGCCACGCCCGGAATTCTTGACCCCGGTCCAGGCCAGGGCCGGGTCCAGATAATCGCAACGGTTGAGAAATACTGTACCGGTGTCGATACGCTCGGCCAGCGCCAGGGCGGCCGGCTCATTCTGGCTGAAGATCGCCGCAGTCAGACCGAACTCGCTGTCGTTCATCAGCGCCAGGGCCTCATCGTCACTGCTGACCCGCTGAATACCGACCACCGGGCCGAAGGTTTCCTCGGTCATCACGCGCATGCCATGGTTAACACCGGTCAGTATCTGCGGGGCCAGATAGCAGGTTCCGGGCTTGTCCAGATTGAAGCTGTCAGGGTCGATCAACGCACTGGCACCCTGCCCCACGGCTTCGGCCACCTGAGCGCGAATGAAGGCCGCTGCCTCTGGCCGAATCACCGGCCCCAGGGTCGTTTCCGGATCATCCGAGCGGCCCAGCCGGTAAGTCTTGACCAACGCCACCGCCTGCTCGACAAAGTCATCGTACAAGTAGTCATGGACATAGATGCGCTCAATTGCGCAGCAGGACTGTCCGGAATTGAAGAACGCCCCATCCACACAGGTTTCCACCGCATGGGCCAGGTCGGCATCGTCCCGAACATAGGCCGGGTCCTTGCCGCCCAGTTCCAGGCCCGTGGCGATGAAGCGCCCGGCAGCCGCTTTTTCGACCATCGCGCCACCTGCAACAGAACCTGTGAAGGCGACATGACGCACCGGCTCGGCCTGGATCAGTTGTTCGGTATCGGCATGACTCAGATGCAGGAACTGAAACACGCCCTCGGGTAGCCCCGCCTCACGAAACGCCTCGACCATGCGTTCAGAGCACAACGGGGTCTGGGCCGAATGCTTGAGCAGTACTGCATTGCCGGCCATTAAGGCCGGCATCACCGTGTTTACCGCTGTCAGGTAGGGATAGTTCCAGGGTGCGATTACCAGCGACACGCCCAGTGGTTCGCGACGGATGAAACGACTAAAGCCGGGTTTGTCCGGCAGGCGGATATCGGCCAACGCCTGCTCGGCGATATCGGCCATATAACTGGCCCGCTCGACAAAACCCCGCACCTCGCCAGGGGTGTAACGAATCGGCCGGCCCATCATCCAGCACAACTCCTCAGCCAGTTGCGCCTCGCGGGCAGCGAAGGCTTCAATCGCCCGGCGTCCCAACGCAACCCGCTCGGCCAGCGGCGTCTGTTTCCAGCGTTGCTGGGCATATACGGCACTGTCCAGTGCTCGCTGAATCTGCTCCGAGGTGGCCAGATCACGCTCCAGATAAAGCGAGCCATCAATCGGCGAAAAAGTCTGCAAACGCTTGCTCATGCTGTACCTCAGATGATTTCGAAGTAGCGATCCAGCTCCCAGTCGCTGACATGCCGGCGGTATTCGCGCTCTTCCCATTCACGACTGGCGGCATAGTGTTCGACAAATGCATCGCCGAACATTTCCCGCGCCGCCTGCGAGGCTTTCAAGCGCTGGGCGGCATCCCAAAGGGTGCGCGGCAGCGCCAGCTCAGGCGGATGGGTCATATCGTAGGCATTGCCGGTCACCGCTTCGGTCGGTTCCCACTGCTGCATCACGCCATACAGCCCAGAACCAATCGCCACCGCCAGTGCCAGATAGGGGTTGGCGTCAGCGGCGCCGAGCCGATACTCCTGGCGCTGCGATTTATCTGAGCCTGGGATCACCCGCAAAGCGGCAGTCCGGTTCTCGACCCCCCAGGTTGCATCTGTAGGGGCCCAGAAGCCGGGAATCAGCCGCCGATAACTGTTCAGCGTCGGCGCGACCATGCACAGAAACTCCGGCATCAGGCGTTGCTGGCCGGCCAGAAAATGGCGCTGTATCGGGCTCATGCCATGGGGTTGATCGGGATCGTAAAAAGCCGATTTTCCGGTTGCAGTGTCACGCAGAGAAACATGCATGTGCCCGCTCTGACCGGGATATTTGCCCGACCACTTGGCCATAAAGGTCGCCATCAGCCCATTGCGCTGGGCCAGCACTTTCATAAAGGTCTTGAACAGCGCGGCCTTGTCGGCGGCCGCTTCGGCTGCATCGACGGCAATCGCGGCCTCCAGCACGCCGGGTCCGGTTTCGGTGTGCAAACCTTCGATGGGAAAATCCATGCGCTGGCCCATATCCAGAATCTGATGGTAGAGCTCGGCATGTACCGAGCTACGCAGCACTGAGTAACCGAACCAGTCCGGGGTAAATGGCTTGAGGTCACGAAATCCCTTGGCCCGGGCCGAGTCCGGGGTTTCATCGAACATGAAAAATTCGTATTCCAGCGCGGCATAGGGCTCAAGTCCCAACGAACGACAGCGTTCCACCACCCGGCGCAGGGTTGCACGCGGACAGATGGCCTCGGCCTGTTGGTCGAATTCGGCCAGAAACAGCAGCATGCCATCCTCGAACGGGATGTCCCGACAGCTATCGGGCAGAATGCGTACCGGCGCATCTGGATAGCCGGTATGCCAGCCGGTATAGGTGGCGTTGTCGTAGAGCTGGTCCTTGACGTCCCAGCCCAGCACCACATCGCAGAAGGCAAAACCCTTGTCCAGCGAGGAGAAGAACTTCTCCCGGCTCATGTATTTGCCCCGCAGTACCCCGTCGTTGTCAAAAAGCCCCACCTTGACGTGGTTGAGTCCCCGTTCTTCAACGATCTGCCTGGCCTGCTCCACGGTCTTGATTTCACGCGGTCTGAGCATGATTAGCCCCCGTCTTGTTGTCTATCTTTCCTTCGCGGCCGCAGGCCGCTCCTACCGGTGTCAGTGCTCAAGATAGGAGCGGCCTGCGGCCGCGAAGGAGCTGACTCAGGCGCAGCGATACGGCGTACCGGCCTTGGCCATCAGCGCGTTGTATTTCTTGAAAATATCCACCACCCGGGCACAGCGCGGACTGGTCTTGGCGATCTCATCCCAGAACTTCAGGGCCTCGGCCTCGACCGTGGCCCACTCGGCCTCGGGGATGGTGGTCAACTGCATCTTGGTGCCTTCCACCCGTAGCTGCGCCTCGCCGCCCCAGTACCAGTGCTGGCGGTAATAGTTGGAACTGTCGATACACAACTTGAACAGCGTCTTGAGGTGCTCGGGCACTGCATTCCACTTGTCTTCGTTGGCGAAGTAGGAGCCGCACCAGGCACCGGAGATGTTGTTGGTCAGGAAGTAGTTGGTCACATCCGCCCAACCCACCGTGTAGTCCTCGGTGATGCCACACCAGGCGATACCATCGAGCTCACCAGTCTGCACTGCCACTTCCACATCCTCCCAGGGTACGGTGACAGGCACTACGCCAAAGCGTGACAGGAATCGCCCAGCGGTCGGGAAGGTAAAGATCCGCTTGCCCTTGAGGTCATCGAGCTTGTGAATCGGTTGGACGGTGGCGAAATTGCACGGGTCCCAGGCCCCAGCTCCAAGCCAGGTCACACCGCGAACCTCTCCGTAGGCCTCGGCCCAGATCTCGTTCAGGCCGTACTGCTCGAACAGCACCGGGACATCCAGGCTGTAGCGCGAAGCGAACGGGAAGTAGCCGCCGAACACAGAAATATCCACCGGTGCGGCAATCGAGTCGTCATCGCTCTGCACCGCATCAATGGTGCCGCGCTGCATAGCCCGAAACAGCTCGCCGGTCGGCACCAGTTGGTCGGCAAAATACAGCTGAATTTCCATTTCCCCGTTGGCAGCCTTGTTGAAGGCATCAATCGAAGGCTTGATCACGTGCTCGGCCAGGGCTGGCCCGGCATAGGTCTGCAATCGCCAGGTGATTTTGCGGGGTTCCTGGGCGTAAATGTGGGCGCTGCCGAGGGCAGCGGTACCCACCGCTGCGCCGCCGGTTATGGCCGCTTTTTTCAAAAACTCGCGTCTGCTGCTCATGCTGTCACCTCCAAGAAGTCGAACTCAATGTCGTCTACCGCATGGTCAGGCAACCCGCTGGCTACCTGGTGCGTGAGGTCGTGGCATGAACAGCCAATCGATGCCTGGCCTTCGCGCAAAGCGCCGACTGCTCGGCTGGCGCGCCAATTGTTGTTATCGCCCGTAATGCCATTGCGGCAACCACAGCGCCAACTGTGGGAAGACCATCACCAGCACCAGGGCAATCACCATCACCAACACAAAGGGGGTGATGGACATATAGATGTCACGCAATGACACCTCGGGAGGCGCCATCGCCCTCATCAAGAATAAGTTATAGCCGAATGGTGGCGTCATATAGGCAATCTGACAGGTAATGGTGTACAGCACGCCATACCAGATCAGGTCAAAACCCAAAGCGCCGACCAGCGGTACATACAGTGGGGCGACGATGACCAGCATCGCGGTATCGTCTAGAAACATGCCCATCAGGATGAAAGATAACTGCATCAGAATCAGGACCTGCCAGGCGGTCAGATCCAGCCGCTCGATAAAAAAGTGTTCAATCGCCCGCACTGCCCCAAGCCCGTCGAACACCGCACCAAAACACAAGGCTGCGAGAATGATCCACATGAACATGCAGGTAATGGCCAGGGTCTTGCGCATGGTTTCTTCCAACACCCGGCGGTTAAGCCGGCGCTTGACCAGCGCCGCCAGAGTGGCAGCCGTGGCACCCACCGCCGAGCTTTCGACCAGACTGGTATAGCCCATGAGAAACAGCCCGGTCATGGAGAAGAAGATAAACAGCGGCACAAGACCGGCCGACAACAGCCGAAACTTTTCACCCCAGCTGATCTGCCGGCGCTCCTCTTCTGCCAGCACCGGCCCCAAATGTGGCTGCAGGCGGCAGCGAATGGCAATGTAGAGAATGAACAAACCAGCCATGATCAGCCCGGGGAATACCCCGGCCAGCCACAGTTGCCCGACCGGCTGGCGGGCTATCATGCCGTAGAGCACCAGCACCACACTAGGCGGGATCAGAATGCCCAGCGAACTGCCAGCCTGGATCACCCCGGTGACCATCACCTTGTCATAGCCGCGTCGCAACAATTCGGGCAAGGCGATACTGGCGCCGATCGCCATACCTGCCACGCTCAGGCCGTTCATCGCCGAGATAGCCACCATCAGGGCAATGGTGCCGATCGCCAGGCCACCATGTACCGGCCCCATCCAGACATGGAACATCCGGTACAGATCTTCAGCCAGGCCCGACTCGGACAGCATATAGCCCATGTAAATAAACAGCGGCAGTGTCAGCAGCGGATACCAGCGCATCAACTTCATTGCTGCGCTGAAGGCCATCTCTGAGCCACCGTCGCCCCACAGCCAGAAGGCAGCCACCACCGCGACAAAACCGATGGCACCAAACACCCGTTTCCCGGTAATCAGCAGCAGCATCATGCTGCTGAACATCAGCAAGGCAATGACTTCATAACTCATTCGAGCGGTTTCCCCCAGGCTACGGCTACGTCCTTGAAGAAGGTGGAAATCGCCTGCAACAACATCAGCGCCACACCGATGGTCATGATGATCTTGATCGGCGCCATTCGCGGCGACCAGGACGAGAAGCTGGTTTCGTTGTATTCCAGCGCGTAGTACGACGAGGAAATCCCGCCGTAGAGCAGAAAACACAGATAAACGATCAACAGAATGATGGTGAAGGCATCAATCACTGCCCGGGTACGTGGCGACCAGCGGCTATACAGCAGATCCATCCGCACATGGGAACCAAGCTGCATGGAGTAGGCACCGCCAATCAGAAAATAACCGACCATCAGAAACTGGGCGGTTTCCATGGTCCAGAGTGCCGGAGTGAAGAAGGTCTTGCTGATCGATGAGTACAACAGCACACCAATCATGACGAATATCAGGTACATCGTGCATCGGCCAATAAACCGATTCATCGCATCCACTGCCCGCACGTACCATCGAATCGCCTTTGGCATTGGCGCCTCGCCCGTTGTCGTCGTATGAATGCAATATAGACGAGGCTAAAGATATTCGAGGCATAATGAGCGCAAACTTGATTCAGGCCTGCGTAATGAACCCCGAAGACCTTTCCCTGCTAGTCACCCGCCAGATGCCCTTTGGCAAATATCAGGGCCGGCTGATCGCTGACCTGCCCGGCCATTATCTGGGCTGGTTTGCCCGCTCCGGTTTTCCCAAGGGCGAGCTTGGCCGGCTGCTGGCGCTGATGCATGAAATCGACCACAACGGGCTGAACGCCCTGCTTGAGCCGCTGCGTAAAAACGCTCGGCGCTGATCAGCGGCGGCCAAAGATGTGAAAGCGCGGTGCCAGTTCGGCGCTGTCGTAGGCTGCGGCCAGGGCATCATCACGGTGCCCGGCGGCCTGATCCAGCAATACCTGCCATTGCCCCCTGAGTTTTGCACGCAGCAGGTCCTGCTGCTCGGCCAGACCGGCATACAGCGCCTGTTCCTGGTCATCGCGCAACATGGCTTCCTCGGCCTTGAGCACGGCAAAGTCGGTGACCACTATGGTGCCTGCCGCAGTCATGAACACCACCGCCCCCGTTGCCAATGCCCCCGGCCCACTCGGAGAAGTAGCAACCGCTGCCGCCCCACCGCTGCTGATCGCAGCACTCAGTCTGGGCGCCAGCCGGGCGGCATAACCACTGAGAATCAGCCGCGCGCTCTGCAGGGCCGGCAAACTCGCCAGACGCGGCAACAGGGCCCGGCGGGCCAGCAGTCCAAGGCTACCGACACCAGCCACCGCCGAAGCCTGGGCGCTGATCTGCCAGCGCTGAACATCACGCTCGCCTGGGCCAAAGGCCCGGTTTATCGCCCAATCAATATCCACGCTGACCGGCGTGTCCTTGTCGCCCGGCACTACCTGCTGTTCGGCAAAGTTCGCAACCAACCGTTGGCGCAGAGCGGTGCCCTGCTCCGCCAGACGGCGTGAAAGCTCCTGGGTCAAGGCTTGATCGAACTCGGCAAAGTGTTGCTGCGCGCCACTGTGTTCAAACAGGTAACGGTACAACCGCTCACTTGTACCCGCCTCGAGCTGGCCAGTCACGGCCAGATACAGCCGGGTGTAGGAGCCGGGTAGCGAGTAATACCAGTCCAGATAGGCCGGCACGGCCTGCTCGGCACGGTCAAAGCCCTGGGCCAGCCAGAGATCGATCCAGGTCTGCATGTCCTGGTCGAGCTTGCCGGCATGCTCGGCGCTCAGCACCTCGAGTTGCTGATTGAAAGCCCGCAGGGTCTTGCCATCGAGTAGTAGTTGACGATCATCGACCAGTACCGCAAACACCTGATTGTCGGCCAGTTGAGCACTCAGGCTGCGCAACCCCCAACTCAACAGCGCAAAAACCAGCAACACACCGAGCAGGCTGAGCAACAGCCACTGCCCGCGGCCAGATCTCAAACGTGTTGCAAAACCCACATCAGTCATGATGCTTCTCCCGCCGGTTCAGCAGCGCATCAGATCCCACCAGTACCCGGACCCAGGCCCACAGAAAGGTCGCAGTGGTCAACAGCAACAGGCTCCAGCCCAATATGGCGAGCAAGCCGCCGCTGTCGACATCACCCAAGGTGTTCTGTAGCGCCCACATCAGCGTCAGATCAAGCAGTTGATACAGCTGTTCAAGCACACCAAACAGCATCAACGCCCGCTGTTCGGTATCAAGATTAACAGCCATGGCCCGATCCCAGGGCAACCCGATCATGTCCGGTTGTGACAGGGCCAGAGCCAGCAGCAGATAGCCCAACATCAGTACAACCGTGGCTACCGGCACCAACAGCCTCCGTCCCAGAGCCGCCAACGCCTGCGGTTTGACATGGGCCCGCAAGCGCTGATGCATGAACACAGTCAGCCAGGCCAGCAACGGTATAGCCAACAGCAACACAGCCCAGAGCGCGACTGGCAACAGGCTCAGTTTGACCAGCATCAGCAACCCCAGCCCAATGGCCAGCAGCAGATTCCAGCCAATCATCAGCACGCCGCCACGCAACAGCCGGTGCCAGGGCGAGCTTTCCAGCAGGTACTGACCCAGCCAGGTCGCCCGTCGCAACCGGGCAGACTCCAGACAACCGGTGAAAATCAGCCAGGCGACCAGAGCCCACAGCGGCAGAAACAAACCGCTGCGCCAGGGCTCCGGCAGCCACGTCCACAACAGCAGCACTGTGACGATCACTACATAATGGGCGGGCAAATAGCGCAAGAGCGGGCTCCGGTGGTGTGTCGGCCATGATTAATCATTATCATGGCGGCAGTTTACGATCCCGTACAGGACCCGATATGAGCAACTCCCCCGCAGAGACAGGCAAGTCCTTTTCCACCACCTGGCTGTGGCTGATGGGGGCCGCCGCCGTGGTCATTGTCCTGGCCGGTCTCAAGGCCATCAGTTCAATCGTCACCCCATTTCTGCTGGCCGCCTTTCTGGCCATCATCTGTGCGCCACCGCTGACCTGGATGCAACGTCGTGGGGTACCCAGCCCGCTCTCGGTACTGATCCTGTTCTCTGTGGTGGGCCTGACCTTTTTTCTGCTGTTTCTGGCCCTAAAGGATGCAGCCGAAAGTCTGGCGACCCACGCCCCGCTGTACCAGGCGCGATTCTCCGGCTGGATGAACGATCTGCGTGAACTGCTGAGCAGCCGCGGGCTGCCAGCCGAGTTGATGCCGCAAAGTCTGCCTCTGCCTGCCACTGCCACCATCACCGGCGCTGCACGCGGTATCGCCGGCGGGCTGGGCCAATTCACCGCCAGCACCCTGTTGGTGCTGTTGGCGTTCATGTTCTTGCTGCTGGAAGAGCGGACCCTCTCGGACAAGCTCAATGCCGCCTTCCCCGATCGCCCCCGTGCCCGGGTCCGGGCACGGCGCTTCCTGCGCTCGGTTTACCGCTATCTGCTGATCAAGACCGCCGCCAGCACCACCACCGGCCTATTGGTTGGCATCGGCCTGGCGCTGATCGGTGTGGAATTCGCGGTGCTCTGGGGGATTGTTGCCGGACTGCTGAATTTCATCCCGACCATAGGCTCAATCATCGCCGCCGTGCCGGCGGTTCTGGTTGCGCTGCTGGGGCTGGGCATTACTGAGGCCATCATAGTGCTGGGCATGTATGTGGCAATCAACACCATCATCGGCAATATCCTTGAGCCACGCCTGATGGGCCGCTCGCTGGGGCTGTCACCACTGGTGGTGCTGGTATCACTGCTGGTCTGGGGCTTTGTGTTCGGCCCAGTCGGCATGCTGCTGTCGATCCCGTTGACCATGATCGCCAAGCTTGCCCTGGACGCTTCACCACAAACCCGCTGGGCGGGCATTCTGATGAGTGATCAGGTGCGCAAACCGCGCTGAGCGCGGTGTAACTGCCCTACTCGTCAGGTGCCTGATCCCAGCCCGGCACCCCACGGCGAATCAAACGGGAGAAATCCGGGTCGGAACCGGCCTGGATTGCCCGCTCGGTAATGCGTCCGCGCTGGCGCAGCTCTTCCAGGTCATAGCCTTTCTCAAGCCCATCAAGCTGCTTGATGTACTCGGGCAGGTAGCCTGTCAGCAACAAGCGATAATCGCGCGGTAGGTGCGGCAAAATCTTGCGCGCCATGCCAAACACCAAGGTTGTGCAGTTGGGGCTGATGGTGTGGTAGAAGCGCGGTTCGGCTGCCAGCCGGTTGGCTTCGTCCACGAACGATAATAGCAAGGCTCGACCATCACGCGGGTTGAGCCCGATCCGGTAGAGATAGGCGTCCTCATCCCGCACATTGGTCCTGACCCGCACTGCATCACGCTCGTCGGTAGCAATGATGCTCAGCTCGAACTGCTTGAAGAACCCGCCAATTTCAGAGAATTCCTCGCCCCGCTCGCGGCGAATCTCCACGCTGAATACCACGAACTGCCCATCATCAAAACCGAAGGAAACCAGCACATGTGCAATCGCCCGGCGCCCCCAGTACGAGGTAATCATGTCTACGCTGTGCAATCGGTTCAGATCGTATTCGCGACTCTCCCAGCGAATGTCGTAGTCCTGGGGTGTGCGCCAGTCGAAATTGCGGACATTATGCAGAGTCAGCCGGTCACCCTGTACTTCGCCGGTGGTGATGTGCGCCAGATCATCGGCCCAATCGCGCTCACTGGAGGGTTTGAGCGTATGCCACCAAGCCAACAGCGCTGTGAACATCAGCCCATATACCAGCAGCACCAGCCAGGGACGCCCGTTCCACAGCAGCACCATCAGGACCATCAGGGCCAGACACCAGCCAGCCATCAAGAGTAGTCGCGGCAATGTTCCCCAGGCCTGTTGAAAGTACAAAGCCAGCACCGCCCAGACGCTACTGGTCAGCAGCACAGTGCTAAGTAGCAGCAACAGCAGAGTTCTCAACATTCGCCCCACGATCCCAAAAACGAAGCCGCAAACATATCAGGCTTTGGCAGCAAATTCCCTTGTGGCTCCGGTAAATAGCCAACAGCATCAACAAAGCCACCCAGGCAGCAGCAAACCGGACCAGATGGTCAAACCTTGACTTAGTGGCAATATGTAAGATTTTCGCCTCAAACTGTCCCAAAAAATACAGAAGATCGTTGCAAGATATAATCTTGGTTTTTGTTTCACCATGCTTTAGCCTCCCCGGTCCGCAAAACCGGAGTGATTCAATGTTTCAACGCGTCATGAAAACCTGTCTGGCACTGGCCGTCGCCAGCGCTTCCAGCCAAGCCCTGGCTAATGGCCTGGCCATCAACGAACAAAGCGCCAGTGGCGCCGGCACCGCCTTTGCCGGTCGCTCGTCCTCTGCGCTGGATTCAAGCACCATCTACGGCAACCCGGCCGGTCTGGCCCGGCTCAAACGCGCCGAAGTCAGCGGCGGTATCGCCATGGTCAAGGCTGATGTCGACATCTCCAACGTCAACAGCACCGCCCAGGGCAGCAACAAAGGCGACATGGTGCCACTGGCACACGTACCTTTCGGCTACTACGCCAAACCGATCAACGACGAATGGGCTTTCGGTCTCGGCGTCTATGCACCATTCGGCGTCATCAGCGACTACGAAAAGAGTTTCCAGGGCTCATCCCATGGTCTGTACAGCTCGGTCCGGGTCGTGACCATCCAGCCGACCGTCAGCTACGCCTTTAATGACCGCGTGTCTATCGGTTTTGGTCCGACCTTCAACCGTATTGACGGCAAACTGACCAATACGCTGGCTACCAGCCAGATGGGTGCGCCGTCAGACACCCTGGTCAATATCAAAGGTGACGACGCCGCCATGGGCTTCAATGTCGGCGTCATGGCCAGTCTTACCGACCGCACTACTGTCGGTGCAACCTACCACTCCAAGGTCAAATACCAGCTCGAAGGGCGTACCAAGATTTCCGGCTCGCCCATGGGAATGTTCGATGGCGAAATGAATGCCAAGCTGGACATCACCATGCCTGAGTCGCTCGACCTCTCCGTGACCCATCAACTGGATGATCGCTGGACGCTGTACGCTGGCGGTGTATGGACTCGCTGGAGCCGCCTGGAAGGGATCGAGGTGCGCAACAGCAACCCGGTCAGCCCGCGCTTTGCCACCATCAGCGAAGAACTGAACTGGGAAAACACCTGGTCCTTCTCAGTGGGCACGGCCTATCAACTGAACCCGCAATGGGTACTGCGCAGCGGTCTGGCCCTGGACCCATCGCCAACCAGCAACGCACACCGCAACGTGCGCATCCCGGTCGGCAACCGCAAGATCTTCACTCTTGGTGCTGGCTGGTCCCCGAACGATGACGTCACCCTGGACCTGGCGTATGCCTACCTTTGGGAAAACACCGCCAGCGTGCACCAGAAAGCCGGCTCGGAAATCGCTCCAGGCGTTCTGCTCAAGCAGGAATACAACGCCAAGTACGACAACAGCGCTCACGGCCTGACGGCTCAGTTAACTTATCGGTTCTGAGTTTCCGGCAGACAAAAAGAACCCTGCCCCGGGGTTCTTTTTGCGGAACCGCACACTATCAACTCAGCCCACACAACAGCCCGACTGGCTGTTCAATCTGTGGCGTCAGACAAGGTTGCAGCATCCGTTCTGCGCTTTGTATGCAGCATTCGCAACTGCGTATCGAGCCGGTCGATTACGGCCTGGGGGTTGGCCCAGTAGGCGAGCGACCATAGTCGCAGTATGTTCCAACCCAGCCCCGCCAATACGCTACCGCGTACCAGTTCGCGGTCACGCGCAGTGGCGGCTCGGCGGTAGGTGGCACCATCGCATTCGATGCCGGCCAGGAAGTAGTCCGGCGCATCAGGATCGACAACACCCAGGTCGATACGGAACTGCGACACCCCGATCTGTGGCCGAATGACCCAGCCGCGCTGGCGCAAGTCCTCGGCCACCGCCGCCTCCAGCGCCGAAGCGAAACCTCCCGCATCCCCCGGCAATGCTTCGGCCAGCGCGCGCAGGCCACGCTCGGCAAATTCGAGGAAATGCTTTAGGTCACGTACCCCAACGGCTGCTGTGCGTGACAGGTCGATCTGCTCGGCCCGCAGGCTGGAGAACACTTTCAGTTCCATCCGCGCCCGAGTGATGGCCACGTTCAGCCGGCGCTCGCCACCGTTCTGATTCAGCGGTCCGAAATTCATACTGACCCGTCCGCTCTGATCCGGCCCGAAGGTGATGCTGAACAGAATCACATCGCGCTCGTCACCCTGCACCGATTCGAGGTTCTTGACGAAGACCGGTTCGATCAGGTCTTCGGCAAAGAACCGGTCCAGTTGCGGATTACGCTGGCGGGCGGCATCCAGCAGGTCGAGAATCAGCATCTGCTGCTTCTGGTTGAAGGTCACCACCCCCAGACTCTGCTGATTGCGCGCGGGGTCCATCAGCCGCTGCTCGATTTCAGCCACAATGGCCTCGGCCTCGGCGCGATTGGTCTGACTGGCACCGCGCTCATAGCAGCCTTCCAGATAGTCCATGCTAACGGCAGTATCGGTAGTGACCGGCGAGGGAAAGGTCACCAGACTGCCGTCGTAATAGCGCTGGTTGGAGAAGGTAATCAGGCTCTCATGACGCGAGCGGTAATGCCACGACAAGTTGATCACCGGCAGGTTACAACCGAGCATTTCATCCAGAATGCTCTCCAGATCCTGCTCCTCTTCCAGCTCCTCATCGACCTCGGCCTGCGCGGTACTGAAAAAAGCTGTAGGCGGCAATTGTCTGGGGTCACCAACTACAACTGTCTGCCGCCCCCGGGCTATGGCGCCAATGGCATCCCAGACGGTAATTTGTGAGGCTTCGTCGAAAATCACCAGATCGAACGGCGGCTGCTCCACCGGCAGATACTGGGCAATCGACAACGGCGACATCAGCAGGCACGGGGTCAGTTGGGCAATAGCGTTGGGCGCCTCGCTCATCAGTTGGCGTAGCGCCTTGTGCCTGGTCTTCTTTTCCAGCTCACGGCGAATGATGCCGAACTCGGAATTGCGGGTCACATCCTCTCGCTCCGCCAGCCCGCTGCGCACCAGGCTACGCACATACTCGGCAGTCAGCGCCCGGACCTGCTGATCAAGCTCGGCGAAGCGCTCAATGCGCCGCTCGTGTTCAATGCTGAGAAAGCGTCTGAGCAGCGGCGACCGGTCAATCATCCAGGCAGACCACCAGCGCGCATAGTTGACCTCAACCGCCTGCCTGAACTGATCGGCTGAGATCAGCCCCTCTTCCAGCGCCTGCATCACCGCGAGCAGCTCGACCTCTTCGACGTCGTACCAGAGATGCCGCCAGGCACACCAGGTCTGCAGCGGCGTTTTAGCTGTGCGAATGCGTTGATCGATCGCCTCCAGCTCTGCCAGGCTGCCGAGCTGCGCCCTCGCCCTCTGCGGTTCATAGGGGTCGACCTGCTGCACAAAATGCCCCAGTGCATCCTGCAGGTTGCTCATCAGCCCGACAAACTCACTCAGTTGCACGCCAGTGGCACGCTCTGGACGCAGCAGTTCATTGCCATGCACGACCAGCTTGTGCACCGTACTGCGTAAAGCAACCAGGGTATCGGCATCGCTGGCCAGTGCGGCAATCTCTTCGCGCAGGTTGCCGGCCAGTTCACGCAGGGTCTGCAACTGCCCGGCATCGGAGTCCAGCCCAGCCCAGCCAGGCACATCACCCAGCTCTCGCCTGAAGCCATTCAACTCGGTGTGCATCTGTTGCAGCCGATCCAGAATAGCCAGATCAGCGGCAATGTCCGGATTGGCACCCTGCGCGCCCGCAAGTTGCTGCAACAACTTGCGGCACTGGCGCCGCCGCAGCAGCCGCAACGGCCACCAATCCTGAGTAGCCGACTGCCAGAGCCGATGCACCTGTGCCAGATCAATGCTCAGCGCCCGCTGGCGGTCATAACCACAGGACAATGACGCCCAATCCTGTTCAAACGCGTGCAGCAGCGCCAGCGCCCGATCCAATGTCTGCAAGGTACTCGCCAGATCAGGGGCAAAAGCAAAGCGCAGGTCCTTGCCTGCGCTACTCAGCAGCGTTCCCGACAGTGACTTCAGACACTCGAGCGTAGCCAGATTCGGCGCGTCTTCACGCAGCCCCAACAGCCGCAGGATTCCCGGCAATTTCGCGCTCAGGCTACGCGTCGCTTCAGTCAAGGCGGCACCGGCCTCCAGCAGCGTCTGCTGCCAGGACATGCTCCACTCAGTTATGTCGATGATCTGCAACGGATGATCTTTCAGCTCACCAACCTCACCGGCCAGCACCTGCACCCGCTCCGCCAGATCGAGCTTGTAGAGATAACCACCCTCATCGTCTATGGCACTGTGCGGCCAACCAAAATCAATGACCGGCACCCGCGGATGACCGGCTGCCAGACTTATCGACTCACGCAACGTCAACCCCGGCTCGTGCCGGTGATGCAGCGCATCGACCAACGCATTCAGCTCCTCACGCACCGCTGCTAACTGGCCGGTACGTTCCAGCCAACGGTCTTCGCTCGGCTCAGCACGAGCATCCCAGGCCACGCCAAGCTGGCGAATCACATCCAGCTTGCGCGCCTTGTTGGAATGCAGTTCCAGGCAGAATTCACCCAAGCCCTGCTCGCGCAAACGCCGATAAACCACATCCAGCGCTGCGGCCTTCTCCGAGACGAACAGCACCGTGCGCCCCAGCCCCAGGTTATGCACGATCATGTTGGCGATGGTCTGCGACTTGCCGGTGCCCGGCGGGCCGATCATGACGAAGTTCTTCCCGGCCGCAGCAGCCATCACCGCCGCCAGTTGTGACGAGTCGGCGCTTAGCGGGGTGAACTGGCGCTCTGGCGGCAACTGGGCGTCGAGCGTATGCGGCTCGACAAAATCGACCTGTGCATCGAACGGATCACGCGGCGAGTCGATCAGGTGCCGAACCACGGCGTTATCCTTGAGCGAATCGGTACGATCAACCAGATCCTTCCACATCAGGTACTTGGCAAAGGAGAAGGTGCCCAGATAAGCCTCTTCGCGCACCTCAAAGCCGCTGACATCACGTATCTCGCGGCGCACCCGGTTCAGAATCGCATCGATGTCAGTACCGCTGTCATCCTCCGGCAGCGCGCCCTCAAGCCCCTGAATATCCAGAGCGAAGTCCTGGCGCAGCATCTCCAGCAGCGTGGTGTTGAAGCGTGGTTCATCGTCAGCCAGGCTGATCTTGATGCCCGATCGCACCGACTGACGGGTGATGGTGACTGGCAGCAGAATCAACGGCGCTCGGAAACGTCGCGTGTCTGCCCCCGGGCGCTGCCAATACAGACAGCCGATGGCCAGGAACAGCGTATTCGAGCCGCCCTCCTGCAAGTCGTTCCGGGCCTTGCGGTAAAGATCTACCAGGGCCCCGTCGAGCCACTGCTGATCAGCCTGCACATACAGCGTCTTGCGTGTCAGCGCTGCCAGGGCCACAGCCTCATCCAGCCGCTGGCCCGTTTGCCGGGCAACCTGTCTGGCATCACGCAGATCCTGCCCCGGCGCTGCCTGAATGGTAAACGCCTGCCCCTGGGCCATCAGATCTTCCAGCTTGGCCAGCTGCGGCACCTCAAGCGCAATATTGGAGCGCGTGTTGCGCATATTCAGCAGCGGATTGCGCAGACTCAAGTCCAGCAGCCGGCGCTGCCATTGCCCAAGCCGGCCTGTCGGCAAGCCCTGATCCTGTTGCCATTCGACCACCTGGCCGAGCAGCGCCGGATCGTCCGGCACCTCTTCCAACGCTGGCGCACTCAGCGTCTCTGCTGCATCGGGCTGGGCCGGGCGCGGCGTATCGACAAAACTCAGCGGCAGAATGCGCTGCTCGCGGGCATGAGCGATATCCAATACCCCCTCAAACAGCGCATCCGATTCGGCCAAATGCTGTTCGGCAGTTTTCAGCGCCATACCAAAGCTGGCGCGCCGGCACAGCAGCGTACTCTCTATCACCAACAGTTCACGCAACTGAACCCGCTTACGCAGAGCCAGCAAATCCTGGGTATAGGCATGGGGAAAACCTTCAGGGCGCAACCACACGCCAACATAGGCATGACCATGTTCCAGAATCAGCAACGGCTTGAGCACCATCTGCTCGAACAGCGCCGCCAGCAGCAAACTGGTATCCAGGCAGGTAGCGCGGCGGGCATCAACAATCGCCTCCGGCGTGCGCACCTTCTGCCCGGTGCGCTCAAAGCTCTTGGGCGGATAGGCATAATCCAGATTCAACGCCAGCAGCGCATTCCAGACCGCGGAAACCTGCAACCAGATGCGCCGCGGATCGGCCACCTCATAGGGGTGCAGCACACCATCATGACCACCCTCGCGCAGCAGATCCGAAGCGCTGCGCAGCAAACGCTCGATCGTCGGCGCATTGGGCATGCAGAAAGCCGCCAGCAGCTCGGGGCTGTTGCCGTAACCACCCCACTCGTTATACGCCAGTACCTCCAGTGTCAGCCGCTGCTCGGCCAACACCTCACCAGCGCCGTCCAGCAGCCGGAACAGCAACTGCGCCTGCGCACTCTCCTGCAACGTGCGCAGATACTGGCTATCCAGCTCCGTTGCACAATCGGTGATATGGAAAGTGCCGCCCGCCGCCAAACGCTCAACCTGCCAGACACGCGGCAATACAACGCCCGGCTCGGTCTGCAGCTCAACCCGCAGCCCGGCAAAGCTGCGCTCGCTGTCATTGATCAACTCGATATCACGAATAACCGGCACGCCATTTTGCTGAAACGCCAGATTGACCTGTGGCGCAGCACTGACAGCCAGGCGAATTGGCGCAGGCTGTTGCGGTGCGGGAGTGAGTGCGTCGGGAGAGAGCTGATCCATCAGAGCGCGTCCTTGAGTGCGATTATCGAGCCGGCATATGAGGGGTATTGTGCCGGAGCCGGGATTGGGTGTCATTGTTGGGCTGCCCAGGAGGGGTACAGCCCTCTTCTCCTGACGAACGGCTGACTACCTTATTGACATATCGAAAAATCTCGATATTATCGAGCCATGGAACTGATCAATGTTTTCAAAGCCCTCTCAAACCCTACGCGCCTTGAAATTCTCAAGGGCTTGAAGGATCCGGTGAAGAACTTCCCTCCACAAGATGAAGGGGACGTTCATACGGTGGGAGTCTGCGTCAGCAGTATTCAAGAGGGTGTTGGCCTGTCGCAGTCGACGGTGTCCGATTACCTTGCGACGCTGCAGCGTGTGGGATTGGTCGAAGTTCGTCGTATTGGACAGTGGACCTACTACAAACGCAATGAAGCAAACATCCGTGCCCTTGCCGAGATCATAGGCAAGGAGCTGTAATTTTTTAGACCTAAATATCGAAAAATACCGATATTTCTTTTTATCGAAGCAAAGTTGAACAATGGAGAGCCCATAGGGAAAGCTCGTAAATTTTTTGCCCCAACATATCGAAAAATCCCTATATCCCTTTTTACCGAAACAAGGATCTACAATGAAAACGCAAATTCTTAAATCATTTGGCGGCCCGGAATCGTTCGAGCTGAGCGACGTACCCAAGCCAGTGCCGCAAGCGGGACAGGTGCTGGTACGGGTACACGCAACCTCCATCAACCCGCTGGATTACCAGGTACGTCGGGGCGACTACGTCGACTACGTGCCTCTACCCGCCATTACCGGGCATGACGTCTCCGGCGTCGTCGAAGCGGTCGGACCGGGTGTGACGAGCTTCGTGCCAGGTGACGAAGTCTGGTACACCACGCAGATTTTCGAAGGCGATGGAAGCTATGCCGAGTACCACGTGGCGTCCGAAAGCATCATCGGCAAGAAGCCGGCATCGCTGAGCCATCTCGAAGCAGCAACTCTGACCCTGGTGGGCGGGACGGTGTGGGAAGCACTGATCGGGCGTGTAGCGCTCAGGGTCGGGGAAAGCATTCTAATCCACGGCGGCGCGGGAGGCGTCGGCCATGTGGCTATCCAGCTGGCAAAGGCCATGGGAGCGCGGGTGTTCACCACCGTGCGCGAAGCAAACTTTGAATTCGCAAAAGCTATGGGTGCCGACGTGGTCATCGACTACGAAAAAGAGGATTACGTTGACGCCATAGTGCGGGAAACCGATGGTCATGGCGTCGATGTGGTGTTTGACACCATCGGCGGTGACACCTTGTCGCGCAGCCCCGACGCACTTGCCCAGCTCGGCCGCGTGGTCTCGATTGTCGACATTGCCCAGCCGCAAAACCTCGTACAGGCCTGGGGTAAGAACGCCAGCTATCACTTCGTTTTCACCAGACAGAACCGCGGCAAACTTGATGAGTTGAGCGCATTGGTCGAACGCGGTCAACTGCGACCACACATTGGCGCCGTCTATTCGCTTGCAGACATTCCAAAGGCCCACGCGCTGCTGGAGAGTCCCAACAACGGTCTCCGAGGAAAAATCGCGATTGCAATCGAGCCATCGCTCATTCCGTGAGTGTGCACTTTTAACCGTTTAACTCAATTTGAGGAAATGCCCCATGATTTATGAAATCGCTCTGCTGCCCATTCACAAAGAACACATTGAGCAGTTCAAACGCGCATTTGCCGATGTCGAACCGTTGCTCAAGCGCGCAAAGGGTTACGGCGGACACATGCTCGCACCCGGTATCGAAACGCCTCACATTTTCAACCTGATAGTGCGCTGGAGATCACTTGAAGATCACACGCCAGGCTTCGAAGCGAGTGAGGACCATCAGGTGTTCATGGCAGCTTTAGAGGAATACTTTTCAGAAGAACCGACGGTCTACCACATTGAGGGGGCAGCTTTTGCCGGATCTAGCCTCTAAGGGCTGTTGACGTTTCAGCTTAACCAATTGATTTATGAGAGAAACATCATATTGTTGTGGTTCTCACACAACCCCAATACGAGCCTGCCATGCGCCGGTTAATGCTCAGCGACGAGCCGGCGCTTGACACCCCCAGGCAACAGCTCTGGAGTACTATTACTGGCCTGGGGAGCGTCGCGCGCCTGCGCGATGCTGAAACATCCAGACAGCTTGGTGCCAGCGACTAATCCTGTGTCGAGCAGGCGCTCGACACCTAGTCGCCCTGCTCACGCAAGGTCAGAAACAACCTCAAGTCCAGCTCCAACTGGTGATAGTCCGGTTCCATATGCTGGCATAGCTGATAGAAGGACTTGTTGTGCTCCTTCTCGCGCAGGTGCGCAAGCTCGTGCACTACGACCATCCGCAGTAGCGGCTCTGGCAGGGTCTTGAAGATAGCTGATACCTTGATCGCGTTTTTGCGCTTGAGCTTGCTGCCCTGCACACGGCTGACAAACTTATGCTGGCCCAGGGCGTTGTCGATGACGTGCATGCGGGTGTCATAGAACACCTTGCTGATCGGATCAGCGCTACGCATGAATTGCTGCTTGATGCGCTGGACGTAGTCGTACAGGGCAGCGTCGGTTTGGATTAGATGCTGGACTTGCACTGGATAACGCTGTTCAAGCCAGATGCCAAGTCGCTTGCTGTCGATCAGTTGCTGAACCTGCTGTTGCAGGCTGGTGCTGTAGCCGCTGAGGTACTTGAGTGTGGTCATGGCTCCCCCGTTTTTAATGGGGCACAAAAGTAAAGGATCAGAGCAGTTGGTGTCACCGAGCAAGGCAGGATAAAAAGTCCCTGAAACGAAAAAGGCCAGTTCATCTATGAACTGGCCTAAGTCGTGAAGTTATTTGGTCGGGACGGAGTGATTCGAACACTCGACCCCTTGCACCCCATGCTATTAAATAGCGGACTCCCTTAAATACCAGAAGACTCCCGTGGACACCCGAAAGCTAGCAATATCAAGGCTTACAGGCTACCATCCTGTCCACAAGGGTCTATAGCAGTCCGGTTACTTCTTTGCTTTCTGTTTACCCCTTTGTTTACCCCTTTTTGAATAGTGAGCGATATGACCAGGTATCCTAAAGCTGGCAAAGGCAGCAAGTGGACGATTCGAGAGCTCAACGCGATCCCGCCGGAATGGCACGGTGACACCCTTGCCGATGGTAATGGCCTGTATGGCGAGGTTCGATTCAGTAAAAAAGGAAGCGCATCTGTCCGCTTTAAATATGCGTTTCGCTGGGAAGGCAAAACCCGCTGGTACCAGCTAGGGACATACCCAGGGGTTGGTGTCGCCGAGATTCGAGCCGAGCGTGACCGAGCTCGCCAACTGGTTGCAGAAGGGGTAAACCCAGTTGACTCTAAAAAAGCTGACAAAATAGAAGCCCAAGCCGCTGTAAGCGCTGTCATTGCAGAAGCAGAACGTCAGGCCACAGAGAACCTGACTGTTGCTGACATGTTTAGCGATTGGCTGAGGAAAGGAGTAGCCCGGCAAGACGGCAATGCCGAATTGACGCGCAGCTTCAACAAGGACGTGCTGTCTGTTATTGGCCAGAAAGCAATCCGAGACCTGACTGATAATGATTTGCTGGATGTGCTGGGGCGGGTGCGTAAACGCGGAGTAAACCGGACTGTCGTCATTCTTAACAACGACATTGGCCAGATGCTTCGTTGGGCAGAAAAGCGGCAACCTTGGCGTGGTTTGATGATAGATGGCAATCCTGCCGACTTGATTGACGTAGAGACGCTCCTCGACCCTGACTACGAAGAAGAGCGCGATCGCATTTTGTCACCAGCAGAGATTCGTGAACTGCGGGATATTCTCGCTCGACTTGAAATGGATTATAAGGCCCTGCCCGCTGGACAGAAATACTCCGGAATCAGACCCGTCAACAAACGCGTTCAATGTGCTTTGTGGATATGCCTGAGCACCATTTGCCGTATTGGTGAGTTACTGCAAGCTGAATGGCGGCATATCGATCTGGATGTCGGAACCTGGTTTATCCCAGCCTCCAACACCAAAGGCAAGCGCGGCAAGCGCAAAGATCACCACGTGTTCTTATCCCCTTTTGCCATTTCCCACTTTAGAAAGCTGCAAATCGAGACCGGCCACACTCCCTTCTGCTTCCCGTCCCCAAAAGGAGATAACCATGTCGGCGAAAAAACAGTCAGCAAACTTATCGGTGACCGGCAATGTCGATTCAAAAAGCGCAGCAAGCCACCGAAAGGCAGGCACCACAACGATACCCTTGTCCTATCAGACGGTGCCAATGGTGAGTGGACACCCCACGACCTCCGTCGAACTGGTGCAACCATGATGCAAGCACTGGGGGTTACTCTGGATGTAATTGACCGATGCCAGAATCACGTCATGCCGGGAAAAGTCCGCCGACACTACCTACACCATGACTACGCAGAAGAAAAAACCAAAGCATGGCGTTTACTTGGTGAGCACATAGAAACAATCCTGAAGGCGGATAATGTTGTGATGATTGGAAAACGTGCGTAGTAGCAGGATAGAGCCCGCCCAAGCTGTATTACGGCCCCGCGTCGGCCCCGCCACACTGGACCGTCCTCCATCAAAATAGCGCCTAGCGCCCTTTCAGATGCCCTCCTGGCACCATCCGCTGGTGCAGCACCGCAAACACCACCAGCTGCTTCTTCTCCAGCCGGTAGTAGAGCATGTGACTGCCATACGGAAAACTGACCACCCCATCACCCACATCCGGCCTGTCCAGCCCCTGACTGGGAAACTCGACCAACAGCTTGATAGTGTCCCGCATCCCCTCCAGATACTTCCTGGACTGTTCCTGCCCCCAAGTATCCGCCGTTACACGGTGGATAGCCTTCAGGTCCTGCTGTGCATCACGGGTTAATCGAAATCCGAGAGCCATCAGTCATCGCTTTCCTGCAATAACTGGTCAAAGAACTCCCCACCATCAACCGTCTCACCAGCGGTAATCTGGTCCCTGGCGCGCTCTGCCCTCAGCTGTAGCAGCTCCAGCTTCAACTCTTCATTGCTGACAAAATCCTCGGCAGCAACCAACACCGCCACCGGCTTGCCGTGCTTGCTGATGTGTACCGGCTCTCGCTGGGCTTTCAGCAGTATCTCGCCGAAACGGACCTTTGCTTCGTTTGCTGTCATTACATTCACAGTCATCACCCACCTCATTGAGAGCACTATATGAGAATCTATTTTTCGAACAAATCGAACGAAACGATTAATCCATACAAAGCTTAGCACAGCCTATAGCTCTAAGTGCGCCGTCTATCGTGGCCACGACAAAGGCTTGCATTCCGCAAGCGAGAATAGGGCAACGCGCCATATCTGGTGGAAACGCTGCAGAGTCCGCTTATCCGCTTGAAGATATGTTTGAGAAATGACGAAAACCGATGCCGAGTGGAGGGGCATCTACGTCAGAGTAGGTAGCGGGCACCTAGTTGACAAAACCCAAAATCCGCACCAAAATCTCGGTTGACACTACCTTGATTTTGCACTCTTTGTGTGGAGAAATCTATGAGCGAAACCCATCATCCGAGTAAGCTGGAGCCAAGGCTAACGGCGGAATATATTGATGTAGTCTGCAATGAGGCCTTGGATGCTGCATATCGGGCAATTGAAGCCGCTTCCACGGATGACGATACCAATTGGACGCTGGGTACCCTGACCTACGGGCGTGTCCAGGGCCGCTTCAAATTCATGCACCGTAACCCTGAGCTTCCCTGGTTCCGCCTCGCCAACAATACGATGGACTACACTCCTAGCGTCAATGGCGTACTTCTTCAGGTCGTCATGGATGATCCTGCCGTCCGAAAGAAATCGCACCGCCTCTCGCCCAATGGGGTAGAACGTTTCCAAGCCAGTCTTTTAGGGCTGGCATGTGACCAGAACCTTACATGGCGCCTCTACATCGACAGTGATTTGAACCCGGACGGGCGAAAACTGACTGCGACAGTCATGAGCTTTGATTCGAATCTAAATGTTGTCAGCCAATGGGTTCACAACTATGTGCCACTCCCATCGGTTCGGACTACGGAGCTTGCTCAAGAAGTCGAAATCCCAGATTCAATGCCGCTACGCCGCAAGAAAGATGCCGAGCAAGGCACGCTAAACGAAACTGACATGAAAGATGAGTAATAGAACAGGCTTTTTACCCCTAGGTGATGAGTTTTCACCAGACAAACTCCGGCTCGCAAGATGCGCGGCCGGATTGTCGTTGGCCGAAATTGGTGAGAAGCTGGACGTCACCAGGCAGTACGCACACAAGCTCGAAGTGAACGCGATCCCATCCCCACAGCAGCTTAAAGTACTGAGCGAAATCTTGGGTGTGCATGAAAGCTTCTTTTTTATGCCCAGGCGCAGCTCTGTGGAGCTGGAGCAGTGTCATTTTCGAAGCCTCAGATCGTCAACTCAGACCCTTAAGAAGACCATTGCAGCTCAAGTTGAGATGCTCGAGTTGCTGATCGACGAGCTCGACAAAGAGATTGCTTTTCCTGCGGTGGACTTCCAGGCATTCGACAGCGCGATCGATGACCCTCGCAAGATCGAGCAGGTTGCCGAAAAGTTTCGACGCGAACAGGGCTTGGGGCTTGGGCCTATTTCTAGCGTAACCAAGCTAGCCGAGAAGATAGGCATTCTGGTCGTCGATTTGAATGCTGCTGATGAGAAGGTGGATGCGTTCTCCCTCTACAACAAGCGCCCGTTGATTGTTCGTAGCACTGCGAAGGTGAGCCCAGGCCGGCAACGTTTCGACCTCGCGCATGAACTGGGCCACCTCGTTATGCACCAAGGTATCGAGACGGGGTGCCGTCTTACTGAGGAGCAGGCAAACCAGTTCGCTAGTGCATTTTTAATGCCTCGTACCAGCTTTGCTGCTGAGTTCCCGGCAATGCGAGGCCGCTACCTCAATTGGTCTGCGCTTAAAGAGTTGAAGCTTCGCTGGAAGGTCAGCTTCAAGGCTCTGATATTTCGAGCCCGCAGCTTGGATCTTCTGACCGCCGGGCAAGCGAAGTCGGGGTTCACCTACTTGAGCAGAAAGGGCTTTACCAAGGAAGAGGAGTTCGACGAGCTGATTCCGATGGAGTCACCGGCTCTTGTGCAACGGGCTATCGATCTGTTGGATTATTCGGCCTGGCGGCGTATTTTGGATGATTCTGGGCTGACCCGCAGCTTGGTCACCGAGCGGTTTCTGCTTAACGCTCCGTCGTCGCCGCTTCGGTTGGTAGGCCGCGAAGCGAATTGAGGTGGGGGGGCTGCTCCTCCATCTCCGCCCTTAATCATGCAGGACATTCATACATCAGCACCACCATCCGATTCAAAATATTTTCACTCATACATAACCCTCATGAACCTACCCCCGGTCAGTCGATTCAGCTGGCCCATTTCATGAGGAATCTTCCATGACACAACCCTGTCCCCATTGCGGTTCCCGGCATGTGGTCTATGGCAATCACGGTCGACGTGTCGGCGGTGCTGTCGGCACCGTCGCTGGTGCTTTCAGTGGTGCCACAGCATCAAGCTCTAGCGGTGCACGCATGGGCATGAAAGCCGGTGCTGCTGGCGGCCCTGTGGGTGTCGGCGCGGGTGCTGTACTGGGCGCTATTGCCGGTGCCCTTGCTGGCTGCGTAGCCGGTCTACAGCTGGGTAAAGTCGTTGATCAGCAGGTGATTTGTAGCCACCTGTGCCTCGACTGCCAGTCACGCTTCTGACATTTCACTACTTCCTACTTTATTCATACACCACTCAGACTGCATACGCTCTGAGTGGTGTATGCCGTCTTGGAGAAACAACCATGGCGCACGAAATTGAAAACATGGCCTATGTAGGCGCTACCCCCTGGCACGGCTTGGGCCAACAACTCTCTCCCAAACAGCCTCTTGAAGTCTGGCGGCGCGAAGCCGGTATGGATTGGGAGATACTGGACAGCCCAGTCCATTTCAAAGCGGACACACGCGGCCCGCTGGGCAGTATCCACACCTATCCAGAGCAACGGGTGCTGTACCGCTCGGATACCAAGGAAGCTCTCTCGGTGGTTTCCAAGCGGTACCAGATCGTCCAGCCTCGGGACGTCATCGAGTTTTACCGCGATCTGACCGAGGTATCTGGCTATGAGCTGGAAACCGCCGGCGTCCTCAAGGGTGGGCGTAAGTTCTGGGCCCTTGCCCGTACTGGCATGGACTTCTCACTGAAAGGCAGAGACCTGGTGAATGGCTACTTGCTGCTGGCTACGTCGTGTGACGGCACCATGGCCACGACAGCGACCCCCACCACCGTCCGTGTGGTCTGCAACAACACCCTGACCGTTGCAGTAAATGGCGCTCCCCGCGCTATCAAGGTGCCGCATAACACGGTCTTTCAGCCTGATGTAGTAAAACAGGACCTGGGTATTGCCGTTTCCCAGTGGGACGACTTCAAGTACCAGATGCGCCTGCTGTCACAGCGCAAGGTTAGCTGGAAAGAGGCAATGGCGTATTTCATGGGCGTGGTATCTGAGATTGATGAACATGAACCGCTGCCAGAAAAACTCCCCAACGAGCGTGGTCTCAAGCGTGTCCAGGAACTGTTTGATGGTGCTGGCCGGGGCAGCGACCTGGAGTCCGCACAGGGAACAGCCTGGGGCATGCTCAGCGCGGTTACCGAGTATGTCGATCACCACCGCCAGGCTCGCAGCACTGATTACCGGCTGGATTCCGCCTGGTTTGGCAATGGTGCACAAATGAAGCAGCGTGCCCTGGACAATGCCTTGCAGCTGGTCGCCTGACCCCCTACCCCGTTTTACCCCTTTCAAATTCAAATACTGAACTGGAGTACATTATGGAAGCCCGTAATCTGCAGCCTATGGCTGTGCCTTACCGTGCCCTGCGTTTGGTCAACACCAAGAACATGGAGTGCGCGGAATGGCTGAACATTCGCAAGCGAGGCATTGGCGGCTCTGATGCTGCGGCCGCCATTGGCCTGAACCCCTACAAATCACAACTGGAACTCTGGATGGAGAAAACCGGGCGAGACAAGGAAATCCCCAAGCCCGATCCAAACGATGACAGCACCCCGATATTCTGGGGCACGGTCCTGGAGCCTATCGTAGCAGTGCAATACGCCAAGAAGACCGGCAACAAGGTGCGCCGGATCAATGCCGTACTACAGCACCCCGACCCCAACCTGCACTGGATGATGGCCAACCTTGACCGTGAGGTGATGGGTAATCCAGAGGTACAGATCCTGGAGTGCAAGACAGCGGGGATCAACGGTGCCCGACTCTGGAAGGAGGGTGTTCCCGAATACGTGCAGGTCCAGGTGCTTCACCAGCTGGCAGTCACCGGCAAGCAGGCCGCCGATGTAGCCGTTCTGATCGCAGGTCAGCAGCTGGAAGTATTCAGGATCGAGCGAGACGAAGCCATGATTGCTCGGCTGATCGAGCTGGAACGGCAATTCTGGCATTACGTTGAAACCGATACACCCCCACCAGCAGATGGCTCCGCTTCAGCGGACCTGGCCCTTCGTTGCTTATTCCCCCGCGACGATGGCGAAGTTTTAGATCTGACGGAGAACCCGGAGCTTAATCAGGCCTATGAGGAACTGAAGCAGATCCGCCACGAAATTGCTGAGCAGGAAAAGCGGGAATCCAGCCTGAAGCAACAACTGCAGCAGGCCATGGGGGAGGCCTCCAAGGCCGTCTTTGCCGACGGCTCGATTACCTGGCGCAAAGCCAAGGACAGCCTGAGCTTTAACACCGCAGCCTTGCTCAAGGATCTGCCCCACCTGCAGGAAAAGTATCAGACGCTGCGCAAAGGTAGTAGACGCTTCCTGATCAATTAACCATCACACCACAACACAACCATAAGCCCCCGACTGCACCAGGCAGCTGGGGGCTTATGCGTTTATGGGAGAAAAAAATGCTCAAAGGTCTAGCAATCACGCCGCCGGTTGCCGGGCGGATCTCTATCGGTCGAGTCACTGAAAGGAACGGCAAGCGGTTACCGGAAAAGGACGACCAGTTCACCATCACCAGCCAGATTCAGCACCGCCAAGAATGGTTGCTGCATCCGCTGAACCAGACACTAAGAGAAGCAAATCCTGAGGAAAAGCTCCGGCGCATCCCCATCCGCCTGATGTTCAATGACCCTGTACTCAACTTCCGCGCTGACTACAGCTTGTTTGACCGCAGTACCGGCCGGCCGATGTGCATAGGCGACGGCGAAAGCTGTAAGCGCATCACCAATGAGGGAATCCAGACTCTACCCTGCCCCGGAGCAGACACCTGCCCACTGGCACAGCATTCCGGCTGCAAGCCCTACGGACGCCTCACAGTACAGATTGATGATGGTGAGAATACCGACAGTTTCATCTTCCGTACCACCGGCTTCAACAGCATCCGCACCCTGTATGCACGCCTGCATTACTTCAGCGCCCTATCCAACAACAAACTAGCCTGCCTGGCGCTGGAGCTGCGCTTGAGAGGCAAGTCCACTCGGATGAGCCACGGTACCGCCATTTTCTACGCGGATATCACTCTGCGCAGCAATATGGCCATGGAAGAAGCCCTCGCTGCGGCCAGCACTCTACACCAGCAACGAGTCGCCGCAGGCTACAACCAGGAGGCCCTGGACGCGGCTGCACGTCACGGGCTGAACAACGGAGTCTTCGAGGAGGATGAAGATGATGTGGCCACGTTGGTAGAGGAGTTCTACCCCGAGCCACCGCCCGGTACAGAAGCATCCCCCGCAACTCAAGAAGAACACCAGGCCCAACCTACCAACAATTTGGCAGACAAGTTGGAGCAAAAGGCACGATCCCAGACGACAAGGAAGTACTCTGCAGCCGACAACAACCGCCCCACCAGGCATTAGCCACACCCCATCAATACAGCCGCCGCCCAGGCGGCTTTTTTACATCTGGAGAAAAGACCATGAAATTCCACAAGCTGAAAGCCGGTAGCGAGCCCGGCACTTACATCGTGGCCAGCCCGGAGGTCACGGAAGAAGACATCATGACCATGGCCAAGCAACTGTCACGCAAGCGCCTGAGCCGTGGCCGGACCATATCCAGTGCCATTGAAGTAAAAGACCATCTGCGCAACCTGATGCACGAATACGAAAGCGAGGTATTCGGACTTTTGCTGCTGGATACCAAGCACCGTATCCTGGCCTTCCGTGAGCTCTTCTACGGCACGATAGACTCGGCCTCTGTCTACCCCCGCGAAGTGGTCAAAGAAGCCCTGAAACACAACGCAGCGGCCGTTATCCTGGTACACAATCACCCTTCCGGCGACTCAACCCCGAGCGAGGCCGATAAACTGCTGACAAAGCGCCTCAAGGAGTCCTTGGCATTGGTTGATGTACGGGTGCTGGATCACATCATTGTCGGCACGGAGAGCTGTACGTCTTTGGTGGAATGTGGATGGCTGTGAACGAAGGGCACCTGGCAGCATTAGCTGCTAGGTGTCTTTTATTTTTTTGGGTAAGCGGATTAAATGGTTGATCTTACCTTTGCATGAGAGTGAGACAGACCGGCATCTCATCGGATTATCTGGTTGATGCTTCACCTACTGCTGGTGCATGTTTCCTTCGCTAATTCCAGCAAGAACCCCACACGCCTCAACTTCCCGGTCATCGTTGCAACTCGCTCTCAGTGAAACGAGTTGTTTCTCAAGCGCTTGCAGAGCGGTTATCTGCGACCGCACATGAGAGATGTGATCATCGAGCAAGGCGTTGACGGCGGTACAAGGCTGATGAGGGTCGTCCTGATAGCTCTGTAGTTCGTGAATCTCAGCCAGTGACAGGCCCAGGATTCTGCAGCGACGGATGAAGGCCAGCCCCTCACCATGCTTCTCGGTATAGACACGGTAACCGTTGTCCTGCCGATCAGGCGGCGGCAACAAGCCCTGCTGTTCATAGAAGCGGATCGTCTGTGTTTCGACCCCTGCCAACTGCGCCAACTGACCAATGCGCATCAGCCTCCTCCCCAACGGATTCTTTACTCTATTGACCTTATAGTAGCTTTATAGTTTTAAATGGTACCACAACATTGTTCAAGTGGAGTCGTATCATGAGCAAATCCTGTGGTGGCGCCTGTGGCGGTGATGCAACGTCCGCAGCGGATACCGATATACAGGCCTCCTCCGAGGCGCCAGGGAGATGGGTCAGTGTTTATGCCGTGCCGAAGATGGACTGTCCATCAGAAGAACGAATGATTCGCCTAGCCCTGAACGGCTTTGAGGAGATTCGGGCGCTGTCCTTCGACTTGTCGAACCGCCGGCTGAAGGTCGTGCATGACGGCGAGGTCGAGCCCGTCACCTCGAAACTGAAGACCTTGGGGCTAGGCGCCTCGCTTCAGGAAACCGTCGCTGCAAATCCGGAGACCATCAAGGCCGCCGAGTTTTCGGCAGCTTCTGCTAAGCAAGAATCCGGGACCCTGCGCTGGTTGCTCGGCATCAATGCACTTCTGTTCGTGGTGGAAATGACTGCCGGTCTGATCGCCCAGTCCACCGGCCTGATTGGAGAATCCCTGGACAATTTTGCCGATGCGGCGGTGTACGGGCTTGCCCTTTATGCGGTTGGACATAGCGTGAAAATGCAGGTACGTGCCGCGCATCTTGCTGGTGTACTGCAACTGATCTTGGCTGTGGGCGTGCTCGTAGAGGTGGTGAGACGCTTTGTATTCGGTAGTGAGCCTGAATCGCTGGTGATGATGGCTATCGCATTCGTCGCATTGATTGCCAATACCAGTTGTCTGCTGCTCATATCCAAACATCGGGAAGGCGGGGCGCACATGAAGGCAAGCTGGATATTCTCGGCCAACGACGTGGTGATCAACCTGGGGGTCATCACCGCCGGCGCCCTGGTCGCGTGGACCGGTTCCAATTATCCGGATCTGATTATCGGCACCATCGCGGGGGGCATTGTACTTAACGGTGCCAGACGCATTTTGGCGTTGAAGGGTTAAATAATGCTCATTATTGGCAAAAAGCTCTCGCCGTATGCCCTATTGTCCATATCGGGCCTGCTGGCAGCGTCTGATCAGGCTGTAAAGTGGCTGGTGCAGCAATCAATGGCCTATGGCGAGTATGTTTCGGTGACCCCGTTCTTTAACTGGGTGCACCTATGGAACACCGGTGCCGCATTCAGTCTTTTTGCGAATGGTGGATGCTGGCAGCGCTACTTTTTTATCGGAATCGCGGTAGTGGTCTCGATTTTTCTGATCAAGCTGATCCTTGAAAATCGTCATAAAGGAGAAGCCATCGCTTACAGTCTTATCCTCGGTGGCGCCATGGGCAACCTGATTGACCGGGTCTTTCGCGGCTATGTTGTGGATTCCTTTGATTTCTATTGGCGAGACTGGCATTGGCCGGCCTTCAACCTGGCTGATATTGCAATTGTCCTCGGTGCCTTACTTTTCGTTTCCAGCAGCTTGTTGGGTAAAAAAGCAAACACCAATGCCGAGCCGGATGGATCTGACTGACACCTACGCCTATACAACACCATGACCGAACTTCCCGACAACATCCTTCACCTGCCGCAATACCAAGTACTGGGCTGCAAATCAACCGACGACGAAATGCACTTCCAGGTGGACGTGCCCGATCCCATCGCCTGCGAGGAATGCGGCGTGCAGGGTGAGTTCGTACGGTTCGGCAAGCGTGACGTTCCCTATCGTGATCTGCCCATCCACGGCAAGCGGGTCACTCTCTGGGTGGTCCGCCGCCGATACACCTGCCGGGCCTGCAAGACAACATTCATGCCCCAGCTACCGGAGATGGTGGACGGATTCCGTATGACACTGCGGCTGCATGAGTACGTGGAGAAGGAATCCTTCAACCACCCCTACACCTTTGTGGCGGCACAGACCGGCCTGGACGAGAAGACGGTGCGCGACATCTTCAACGCCCGCAGCTCGCGAATGAGCTCTGTTGCGGCGCGGGAAAGCTGTCGTTCCGGCAAGCTCATCACATAAAGCGTGCCGCCATGCCCCTCAGGAATCCAATCTTGCAGTAACTCGACCACATCACCGCTTTTTAACTCCGAAGCAACCATATACTCAGGCAATACCGCCACCCCAAGACCACATCGCATACCTTCGTGCAAAACAGAAGCGCTTGGGGACTGCAAACGCGGTTTAACACGAACCGCTGCAAGCTCACTGCCGCGCTTCAGCTTGATCTCAGCGGCCGACTGCCCAGAAGCAAGGCACAGAATCGGAACTCTCTGCAAAGCCTCTGGCACGGAGATATTGGGTAGCGAAGCGACCAATTCCGCAGTTGCGTAAAGCCCCCACCGGACGCCGCAAACTTCCCGCGCCACCACGTCGAGCGGCGGTACTGTTGCTACCCGAACAGCCACATCCACTTGTGATGCCACCAAGTCGTAGACACGGTTAGATATCAAGAGGTTTAACGCTACGTCTGGGTTCCTCTGTTGGAAGTCAAATAGTCGAGGCAACAGGAAGTACTGTCCGAGTGCAGGGGGTATGCTAAGCCTCACATGGCCGCGGACTTGTTTCCCGAGGCTGTCGACAACAGCCCTCGCAGATTCCATTTCCTCCAACATGCGTAGAGCGTGCTCGTAGATCACCCGCCCTTGCTCTGTTACTTCGAATTGTCGCGTCGTCCGCTGCACCAGTGTGGCTCCCAGTGCTTTCTCCAACGATTTGAGCTCTTTGCTGACATTTGAGCGCGTGCACCCCTTTCGCCGAGCCGCCTCACTCAAGCTACCGGCATTGAGTATGTCGACGAAAGAACGCATCAGGTTTAAATCCATTGTCAACTCTCCGGAACCATACCGTCTATTAATCGCAATCTTGTTGAACTGAAGTGCCACAAATACAGTGCTACACGGTGCCGCGCTTAGGGTCAACAAATGCTTCCAACAAAAGAGTACTGCGCTGCTCATCACGCTGGCTTGTACGAACAGCGACATTGAAGGGGCAGATTTGCGCTGATGACTGCGGTGTGTTCTGGCAAGCAAGCCAATAAAACCCTTGGTCCTCCAGCTACGAGAGTAGCGATACGCAGCAGGTCACAAAAACTCTTACGCGTAACACCCACCAGAACCTGCGAAGCGGCACACGAACAGCGCGCTCGCAGCAATCTCATAGCCACTACAAAGGACGCAAAACCATGAAAGGTGCCACGTTACGCTTTGGAAACGATGTTTCTACGGTAGAGGAGCAAAATGAACGAGGGAGTCGATTGGCAAATGGTCTCCGCGCTCTGGGGCTAGCAGAAGGCGACGCGGTGGCAGTGCTAATGAAAAATGGCATGCAATACGTCGATGTCATCCGAGCTTGCCGCATTGCAGGAATCTACTACGTGCCAATCAACTGGCATTTCATGGCCCCTGAGATCAGCACCATCTTGCAAGAGAGCAAGGCAAAGGCGCTGATCGGACATGGCGAGCTGCTCGACGCAGTAGGCAGTGATCTCCCCACCTCTATCGCTCTGCTCTCAGTTGGACCCTCAATAATTTCGGGCGCACGTGACTACGAAAGCTGGCTTGTTCGACAAGAACTCTACCTGGGGCCAAAAGTTTCCCCACGCGCTCACATGGCGTTCACCTCCGGCACATCCGGACGCCCCAAAGGAGTTCTTCGCCAACCAGTTCCGTTAGTGCAGGTGGAGGCTCAGCAACAAAAAATGGCGGAAGTTGTACGATTGACATTAGGTATCGAGCCTGGTGCCCGTGTACTTATACCTGCCCCGCTTTACCACAGCGCCGTCAGCATTTTGATGCAGCAAACGCTGTTAATCGCGGAGTCCGTAGTGCTCATGGAGCGCTTTGATGCAGAAGCCGTATTGCGGGCCATCGAGCAGTACCGCATCACTACGGTTTATCTTGTGCCGATCATGTACGTGCGCCTTCTGAAGCTGCCTGATCAGCTGCGAGACAAATACGACCTCTCGTCACTCAAGTTTGTCGCGTCGACAGGTGCGCCATGCGCACCCGCCGTAAAGCAGGCCATGATCCAATGGTTCGGGCCGGTGATTAACGAAACCTATGCGTCCAGTGAGGCAGGGATGGTCACCACCATCGACTCGTTCCAGGCGACCCTCAAGCCCGGCAGCGCAGGACTACCAGTAGGAGACGCTATCGTGCGCATCTACAATGCTTACGGAACGCCTGCAGCACCGAGAGAAATTGGAAAAATTTACGTTCGCCAACCAACCTACCCTGATTTCACCTACTTGAATAACGCTACCGGTAGAGCAGAGATCGAACGTGATGGCCTTATCACTCTAGGGGATGTGGGTTATATGGATGAAGAAGGCTATCTGTTTGTCTGCGATAGAGAGTCGGACATGGTGATATCCGGAGGAGTAAACATATACCCTGCGGAAATCGAGCACCGCATGATGGCATTCCCGGGCGTCGCAGACTGCGCCGTATTTGGCATCCCCGATGATGAATTCGGAGAGCGCTTACACTCTATCGTTGAAGAGTTGCCCGGGCAGCCGTTGGACGTCACGAAGCTGTCTGAATGGCTGCGTGACGGACTCGCTTCATACAAGGTGCCGAGAACCATTGAGGTAGGCGCGTTGCCACGCGATGACAACGGTAAAATCGCGAAGCGCAAGCTGCGAGATCAGCATTGGCAGGGCCAGTCACGCCGCATCTGAAGCCGCACTTCTAGTCCAGACACGAAAATTCAAAGATGCCGTCGTTGCTACCTATCCCACTACCGCGTTACGTGTGAATTAAGCAGGAAGGATAAAAGAAGCGCTCGTAAATTGCAGACTGGTAGCACTTGTGTGCCGTCAAAGCGCCAAGTTGAATTCACCTCTGTAGCTCAGGCTAATTGATTACCAAGCCTGAGCTACAGCAGGACACTACTGCCCTGTCGATCTCCGCGCGGCCATCACCAGCCCATCCAGCCAATCTTGGTGGCCGTTGATCATCGGGTTCGGCTTGGTACTAGCCAGCTCCCGTGCAGGTACCCCTTTCTGGGTTTCTTGAGTCAACACTCGAACTCGCCCGCCCGGAAGATCTTCCACCAACCATGCATGGTGGACGTCCAAGCGATCCTCTGCGCCTTCAGTGCCAGCCCAACCATGCCAAGCAATGCGTCCAGGGAGACCGTCAACTGGAGGCTGGAACTCATTGCAACGAGCTTCGACCGGGAAACCGAATGTCTCGAAGTAGAACCTTACGGCATTTGTTAAGCCAGGCCCTGCGCCGTCGTAAAAGCGCACATTTGCCGAATTTGCGTAGTAGCTTGGCCATTGCTCTGGATTAGCTAGCAGCGGCCAGACTTGAGCAGCAGTAAGCCCCGCAACAATGACCTCGTTAGAGGCGAAATTTTCTGTAAAACCAGGTTCGAAACCCTCTGGCCAATGGATGTGGTTCATCTTGCTGTCCTCGTGGATAGTGACCGGCGCACAAGCACGCCTTTGACTGAGTGATGGTGACCTACCACAATCCATAAGACCAATCGCCATTTTAAAGGTTAGCCATCAGAATGCGTGATATCAGAACCTTAGATCTGAATTTGCTAAAAACACTCGATGCGCTGCTTGATGAAGGCAGCGTGACTAGGGCTGCAGAACGACTTGCCCTGACACAGCCAGCTGTAAGCGGCATTCTTGTGCGCTTACGTGAGAGCTTCGGTGACCCTCTATTCGTTAGAGCGCAACGTGGTCTAGTACCAACCCCCCGCGCTCAATCACTAGCGATTCCGATCAAGCGCGTGCTGGGCGAAATAGAACAGATGCTTCAGCCTGAGGTTTTTGAACCCGCTAGCGCTCAACTAACTTTATCCATTGGGGCGACTGACTACGCACAACGTACCGTGCTGTTACCGCTGATTGCTGCCCTACATGAAAAAGCACCAGGGGTAAGGGTTGCCGTACGCCCAGTGGAGGCCACAAGAGTGCAGGGTCAATTGGAATCGGGAGAGTTGGATATGGCGATCCTTACCCCAGACACGACATACGATGGGCTTCATGCACGGGATCTCTACGATGAACAGTACGTTTGCGCAATGCATAAAGGACATTCCGCCGCCAAGGGGTTGAACTTGGACCAGTTCTGCGACTTGGAGCACGCCATAGTATCCTTGGGAGGGGATGCTTTCAGCGGCGTAACTGATGCCGCACTAGCAAAAATCGGCCGTGAACGTCGGGTATTACTATCGGTTCCCAGCTTCTTGATGCTGCTTGAGGTGCTGCGTACTAGCGATCTGATCGCCGTACTACCCAGTCGCTTGGTGCACCCCGGAGACGGGCTAGCTGTGCTAGATCCACCCCTTGCCATTCCAGGCTTTCGCAAACTGGTAGTGTGGCACGAGCGCACCCACCAGCATCCTGCCCACCGCTGGATACGAGAACTTTTGGCTGATGTGAGTCGCTAACAACGCTCAAAGATCATGCTCGTGGCTCACGTTAAGTGATTATCGAGCACAAGATTGCTGCAAAGCCATCGACCATTGCAGCAATCTTCAATTAGCAGGGATCAAGCGCCCCGCAGCAGTTCACCAAAACGCTGGCAGCTACTCGTAATCAGTTGCTGGGCTGCAGGTGACCATCGCCCCATATCGAAGAACGCGTGGATCATCCCATCGGCCCGAACGAGCTCCGTAACTACACCGTTCTCCATCAGTTTTTCACCATATACCAGCGCCTCATCGCGCAGAGGATCAAATTCAGCAGCGATGATCAATGCTGGAGCAACACCTGCTACAGATTTAGCGTGGATTGGCGCCAACATGGGGTCGGTGAGATCTTTATGCTCCGCGGCGTACTTCTCCACGAACCAGGCCATCGTCTCCATTTCGAGAAAGTACCCCTTCGCATTTTCCGATCGCGAGAGGTAATTGGCATCTAAGGTATCCAGAGCAGGGTAAATCAAGAATTGCCCCGCAAGCTTGACACCATGAGATGCTGAGCGCTGCGCAATGACTGCTGCCAAATTGCCGCCTGCGCTGTCGCCTGCAACACCAATCGAATCCGTACCACCAAGTTCCGGCAGATTTGCAAAAGCCCAGTCGGTAGCGATGATCGCATCAGCTACAGCTGCTGGAAATGGTGCCTCGGGTGCCAGACGATACTCAACCGAGAGTATGACTGCATCGCTCTCACGGCAGATCTCACGACACATGTTGTCGTGGGTGTCCAGGTCACCCAGTACAAAGCCGCCACCATGGAAGAAGACAATTGTCGGGACTGGTTTGGCGTGATCTGGGCGATAGATACGAGCCCTTACATCGCTTGTACCACCTGGAATCGTAATATCTTCTGTACTTCCTACGGGCACCACCTGCTCCGCCGTCAGAGTACCGCGGGTCAGAGCGAAGTATCCTGCCCTAGCCTCGTCTACGGTGCACTCATGGGTTGGTTTTCGACCAGCGGCAGCTAGTCCTTTAAGTACACCTGCGAGATGAAGGTCGAGCGGCATATTTATCTCCAGTTAAAGTTTCTGGCAACGGGCTGCGGTGTCCGCAGCGAAGCTCTGCATTGGTCACAAATAACCTAGTCCGTAACGAAATCAGTCCGTCTGGCGACGCTACGCACACCTAATAATATGACCAGTCATCTTAAAGTCAAGTGGCGCGCCCTGCCGCCCTATGTCGATTTCGATGACGCTCAAAGCCGCTAAGCAAGACCCCGCTGAGGCAAGGTTGACTTCTAAGACGACCGGTCATATTCTCAAGCGCATGCCAAGACCAAACGTACGAGAACAACTGCTGCACGCCGGATTAAAAACCTTCAACACGTTAGGGTTCTACGGCTGTACTGTGCAAGACATTACGCAAGCCGCTCAAGTTCCAAAGGGGTCGTTCTACAACCACTTTGAGAGCAAAGAGGCCCTTGCGATGGAGGCGCTTGAGCTTTTTTGGTCTGGCGGCGCCTCGCGACGCGCAATTTTGAGCGACAAATCGATTGACCCGGTCGAGCGCCTACGCCTGCACTTCCAGAAATTGACAAATGTGCTGGCCACGAACAAATTTGAAGTGGGATGCCTGATCGGCAACTTCAGCTCAGAGATGTCCCGTCACCCTGACTTCCAGGATCGACTAGCACGCATATATCACGACTGGAGCCGGGCTATCGAGAACTGCATCGACGACATCACAGCAGCTGGAAGGCTGAAGATTCAAGCGACGCCAAAAGTACTTGCTGCGTTTCTAGTGAGCGCTTGGGAAGGGGCTGTTCTGCGGGCAAAGGTTGAACGCAGCGGCGCGGCTTTTGAGGAGTTTGAACAAGTAACGCTCACAGGATTTTTCGCATAAGGGGGGTAACCCCCCTTATTTTTCTCAACTTTAAGACGACTGGTCATCTTATGAAATTAAATACACCGTTCCAGCTAGGCCCGTGGTCGCTATCTCACCGCGTTGTAATGCCACCACTGACACGCATGCGCTCTGGAGTTGATGGCGTACCCTCCCCACTAGCCGTTGAGTACTACGGACAAAGAGCCTCAAGTGGGGGCTTGATCATCGCGGAAGCGACTCAGATCTCGCGCCAAGGACAAGGCTACCCGCAAACACCGGGTATCTACACGGATGAGCATGTCCAAGGCTGGACAGAGATAGTTCGTGCGGTAAAGCAAAAGGGTGGAAAATTTGTTCTGCAACTCTGGCACGTCGGCCGTATTTCTCACTCATCGTTCCAGGAAGAAGGCAGCGCTCCGGTCGCACCATCTGCGATCCCACCCGCAGGCAACGCTTTCACAAGCAACTTCAGCCGTGTTCCTTACGAGGTGCCCCACGAACTAACGGTCGACGAGATCCGCCAGATCGTTGCTGACTACAAGGCGGCAGCTGAACGAGCTCTCCAAGCAGGGTTCGACGGCGTAGAAGTGCACGCAGCCAACGGATACTTGTTGCAGCAATTTCTTGAAGACAACTCGAACCTTCGCCAAGACCTCTATGGCGGCCCAATCGAGAACAGATCACGACTGCTGTTTGAAGTAATAGACGCGGTGGCGTCTGTGTGGCCTTTGAATCGAGTGGGCGTCAGGTTGTCACCGTTCAGCGATGTAGGCGATATGGCAGACAGCGATCCTCAAGCTCTTTATGAGCATGTCATTTCTCGCCTCTCAGAATTGAGCATCGGCTATCTCCATCTAATCGAACCGCAGGCGCGGGCTGGTCTGGTAGGTGAGCCCAACACCAGCGCGCCTAAATCTGTCTGCACCATTTTTCGACCACTGTTCACTGGCCCCCTAATCGCATCTGGCGGCTTCACCGTCGAGAGCGCCGAAGCGGCTCTGGAAGCAGGAGTAGCTGATCTGGTTGCGTTTGGCAGGTTGTTCATCGCTAACCCAGACCTGCCAGCGCGCATCGCGTCTGGTCAACCGCTGAATGCCCCGGACCCTAAGACCTTCTATGGCGGCGGAGAAGCTGGATATACCGACTACCCGACAGTCCCATGACCAAGCTTCTACCTAAAACACGAGAAGTACATTTCTAAATAGACCTACAAAAAACGAGGAACAGCGATATGAGCGAGCATGTAAAAATCAGCAGTCAGAATGGCGTACTGGAAATTATTTTTGCCCGGCCAGAAAAGAAGAACGCGCTGACCAACGCCATGTACCGTGCCGCGAAGGACGCACTTGAAAGCGCCCAAACAGACAAATCTATCCGAGTCGTCCTGTTTGGTGCTGAAGGCGGAGCATTCACAGCTGGCAACGATTTAGGCGACTTTTCAAACGCGTCCAAGCCCGACGGTGAGAAGCCGCAAGCAGGCGCATTTATCAATGCTATCGCACGAGCAGAAAAGCCGATCATCGTAGCGGTTCCGGGCATTTCTGTAGGTGTTGGTACCACCATGCTGCTGCACAGCGACCTGGTCTATGTATCAGACAACGCGAAATTGTCTGCGCCGTTTGTCAATTTGGCGCTGGTTCCTGAAGCAGGCTCTAGCCTGCTTATGCCAGCACGCATCGGCTACACGCGCGCGTTCTCGCTGTTTGCACTCGGTGAAAGCATCACAGGCCAGGAAGCTGTCGCGCTAGGCATTGCAAACAAGGTGCTTCCACAAGATGAAGTACTGCCTGCTGCCAGAGCAGCCGCTCAAACCCTCGCCAAGAAGCCTTCTGGTTCGCTGGTCGCCACCAAGAAGCTGATGCGTGATGCCGAAACCATCCTGGCGCGCATGCAAGCCGAAAGCACCGTATTTGCCGAGAGACTCAAGAGCGATGAGGCCCGTGAAGCCTTCAGCGCATTCGCGGAACGCCGTCAGCCTGACTTCTCCAAGTTTAATTCGTAACGGGTACAACCAAATGACTCCCTTTTCCGCTTTAACCGCTGCGATGTATGAGGACGGTGGATCCCACTTGATCAGTGTTCCCCAAGACTGGCTCCAAGGCCGTACAGCATACGGTGGTCTCTCAGCGGCACTAACATTGGAAGCTATCTACCGTAGTGAAGAGGCCCTTCCACCGCTACGCTCGGCCCAATTTTGTTTCATCGGTCCCGCAACCGGTGAACTACGGGTATCCAACAGCGTATTGCGAAAAGGGAAGTCGACGGTTGTCGTGGGTGCAAGTCTTGACGGCGAAAGCGGGATCGCCGTCAGGTCTACCCTTTGTTTTGGGACTGGCCGCGCGTCAGCTCACAATTACAACGTATTTGAAATGCCCGTTGTTCCGGCACCAGAAAGCTGCCCGAGCTACTACACGTTCCCCAACCTGCCCAACTTCATGAGCCACTTTGACGGGCGGCTTGTACATGGAGAACGGCCGGGGACCGGCAGCGATGTTCCGGAAATGACTGTATGGGTAAAGCACCTGGATTCGGGTAAGGGACTCGACGTTGTTCGCCTTCTGGCACTTGCCGATGCCCTCCCCCCGTCATCGCTCATTATGTCAAGCGTGCCGACGGTTATCAGCACCATGACGTGGTCCATCGACATGTTGTCCGCTGAGCCACGATCCCCGTCTGGTTGGTGGCTGGTTCGATGTGAAGCAGATACCTCCCAGAACGGTTATTCGGTACAGCGCACCACTATCTGGAACCCTGATGGCGAACCGATTCTGGTCGCCACTCAAAACGTCGCGATATTTGGATAAGCGCCATGAACGGGAGTGATCGAATCTCAACATCAAGGGTGTTTGCAATCGCCTGTGTCGGAACAGCGCTCCCAAACCTTGATCTTTTTAGTGTGAATATCGCACTACCTAGAATAGCGGCCGAATTCAAGGGAGTGCCACTTGATGACTTATCTTGGATCCTGAATGGTTACGCTATCGCCTACGCAGCGCTGCTGGTGTTTTTTGGCAGGTTGTCCGAAGGCTACCGCCGTGATCGCAGCTTTATCCTCGGCATCATAATCTTTTCGATGGCGTCTGCTGGCTGCGCTGCAGCTGGTAACGTGTGGAGTCTGGCTGTTTTTCACACCGCAGCTGCATTCGGTGCGGCGCTCATGACACCAACATCCATCGGGTTGCTGCTCGCAACCTTTACACCTGACCGACGGGGGGCAGCAGTACGCAACTGGGCGGGCATTGGCGGTTTTGCTTCGGCCCTTGGCCCGCTAGTAGGAGGGTTACTCGTCACCATCGACTGGCGCTGGGTGTTTATCGTGAACGCCATGCTGGGTATGAGTGCCGCAATCATCGCATGGCGTGTCCTGCCCAACATCCCTGGGCACCCAGTAAAACGACCTAGTGTCATCGCGGCATCGTTGCTGACCTTCGGCATCGCCGCTCTCATTTTCACGATCACCAAGGTTAATACGTGGGGTGTCCAGTCCACGGGAATTATTGCTAGCTCGGCGGCTGCCTTGGTGCTGCTGGTGATTTTTGTAGTGCATTGCTTCCGCTCGCCCAACCCTCTCTTCGCGCCCAGCTTATTCAAGATTACGCCCCAACAAAGGCCTTAGCGCTCGCCGCCACACCCGTGAGAGCACTATCGTTTCGGGGCAAGCTAATCAAATTGCGGCTACGGCCTCAGCTGTTTGATGATCAGCGGCATGTCAAGCCGTCCGAGCAACGGGCACTCACACAACGGAAATACCGCAAGTTTCTCTTCCGTGGTTTTCCTGTGCAGGATGCGAAGCCACCTTGACTTAAGAAACAACCAACTGACGAACTGCAGTATTGGAGGCTCTTTGGTCGAGCCTGCGGAGAACTAGCCTGGGCGAATCATTCAAAATCAGCCATTTGCCATGAGAGAAGCGTCCAACTTCAAATTGGTAGCAGCTACCTGCGATTCCTAGCAAATTGATCAAGCAGTGCTGGAAGACCGGTATCGCCTGGACTGAAACGCTGCGCAGGCTAGGGGCAGGCGTTGCACCCACCCTCCTCTCTGGCCCTTCCAACTGGAGACAAACGAGTCTCCTACATGAGGTCGAGCGTCTAGGGCTCCGAAAAATTAGCCCTTTGCAACGACCACCAGCTTACGATTCACAAACTCCTTCAAACCCTCGTCGCCAAGCTCACGGCCGTAACCAGATCGCTTGATGCCACCAAAGGGCAGCTCTGGACGCGAAGTCGTCGGTGTATTGATGAACACCATCCCCGTCTCGATCCGAGAAGCGAGCAGGCGGGCGCGCTCAACGTTAGACGAGAAGATAGTGCCACCAAGACCGAATAGCGAATCGTTAGCCAACTCCACGACCGCATCATCGTTATCAACCACAAATACTTGCCCGACCGGTCCAAAGAACTCCTGATAGAAGGCGGGATTCTCTTTTGTAATCCCGGTCAGTAGGGTCGGCTCATAGAAGAATCCTTGACGATCAGCACGCTTTCCACCGATCAAGACTTGCGCGCCATTTCTGACAGCATCAGCAACCTGCAAAGAAAGATCGTCCAGCGCTTCCGGTGACGCCAAAGGCCCCAACGTTGTTTCCTCCAACATCGGGTCACCCATGACCACATTGCTCATGCCCGCTACGAATTGCTCGATGAACACATCAGCTACTTCACGCTGGATAACAAAGCGTTTGGCTCCAATGCAAACTTGACCTGCGTTATGAATACGAGCAGAGACGGCTGCCTGCACCGCCTTAGTAATATCTGCGTCGTCCAGAACAACAAAGACGTCACTACCACCCAGTTCGAGGGTGGATTTTTTGAGCATTTCAGAAGCTCGAGCCCCTACCTTGCTTCCAGCCCCCTCAGAGCCAGTCAACGCCACACCCTGAATCCGCGGATCAGCCAACAGGTCAGCGATTTTGGACGATGACACATAGAGGTTAGTGACTGCGCCATCCGGCGCTCCGGCCTGACGCACAATCTCCGCAAACAACGCAGCGCATTGAGGCACAATACCCGCATGCTTGAATATTAGGGGGTTTCCGACAGCGATCGCTGGTACCACCACACGAATAAGCTGATAAATCGGGAAGTTCCAAGGCTCAACCGCTAGCAAAACACCAATCGGGTGGAACTCAACCCACGCCTCGCCGATGTCATTTTCGACAGGCTGCGGCTTCAAAAGAGCAGCAGCGTTGGCAGCATAATAACTAGCGATAGATGTGCAGAGGCCAACCTCTGCGCGCCCCTGAGAGACGGGCTTCCCCATTTCTAGCGCCATAGTACGCGCGAGCTCCTCACAGTTCTCGGCGAGCAATGCTGCCAGCTTCGAAAGCACTGCAAGTCGAGGGGCGATATCGCCTCGCGACCAGGTCGAATGATAAAGAGCGTCCGCCTTAGCGAGTGCGGCTTCAAGCTCAGCGGAAGTACAGTCGGGAAACTCTTGGATCAACCGCTCGGTGAAAGGATTAAGTGTTCGATACGCCATATGTCCACTCCGTTCTTCGCCCTACTCCGGGCTAGATGGCAACGCCGATGTCACCCTCGATAGGCTCCGAGAAAACCCTACGAGAGATTTGAGATGGTTGGTGTCTCCGCGTTCTGCGGAGACACCGTCTATTGCCGGGTAGCGTAACGGCCCAGAGGTGGGCGCAAACGTTACCCTGCAAGCGTGCATCGCTTTCTATTGGCCAACAGAGAAGCGCGCCCGCTCGTGGGCCGGATTTTCCAGCTCATCCACCAACGCAATTGCATAGTCTTCAAACGACATCCAGCTCTTCCCGTTTTCATCCTTAACGAGGTTGTCGGTGTCAATGCGATAACGGCCAGTCCGTTCCCCCAGATCGATCATCATTGGAGGGCTCACATAGGTCCAGTTCAGCCCAGAGGTCTTGAGAGACTCCAGAAGTTTCATGTGGGAGCGCGCGATCGGCACCAAATGCTTCGGCCAATATTCAGAGTCGACAACCAGCAAGCCTGGTGAGAACCAAAGTGATCCACAGCCGCCGACCACAAGCAAACGGGGAACGCCGGCATCGCGCACGGCATCAATCACTTGGGCGGAAGTCCGAACCAGAATATCAGTGTCAACGTCCAGCTTGTCGCGCGGGGCACCCACTGCACTGATGACAGCATCCGCACCTTTAATGATATTTGCCAGCCGACTGACGTCGCTCAAATCGTCCTGGACCGGAGTGACAGCTGCCAGCAGCTCCTTGGGTAGCTTGGTGAGGTCACGTGCAATTGCGATCACTTCGTGACCACGGCTGACCAGTTCAGCCGCCGCGATGCTACCTCCGCGGCCGGTTGCCGCTACTACTGCAATTTTCATGATTTTTCTCCTACAGGTTAAAGAGCCCAGCTCGGGTGCTACTTAGCAACGTGCTCATCTACAAAAACTGGGTAGTCGATGTAGCCTGCCGCACCGCCGCCATAGAAAGTCGCGCGGTTGTAATCGTTGAGCGGGGCGCCCAACTTAAACCGCTGTACAAGATCAGGATTCGCAATAAAGTTGCGGCCAAATCCCACTGCATCAGCCCGACCTTCGCTGATCGCTTCTTCAGCCATCTCTTTAGTGAATCCACCAGAAAGGATCAGCGGCTTCGGCCAGAAAGGGCGCAGCTCAGCCGTTGCCTGCGGTGTCTGGACCTCCATACCAGCTCCAGAGCGCGCTTCGATAAGACTGAGATAAGCAATGTCCAGCTTATTCAGCTCACCCAGTACATAGCTGTAGAGCTTGATCGGATCGGAGTCGCCCACGTCGTTATAGGTACCGAATGGAGACAACCGAACGCCGACCCGATCAGCTCCCCAAACATCAATGACCGCTTGCGTCACCTCAAGCAGAAGACGGGCACGATTCTCAATAGAACCGCCATAGTTATCGGTCCGCTTGTTTGAACTGTCATGCAGAAACTGCTCCAGGAGATAACCATTCGCGCCGTGTACCTCAACACCGTCGAACCCTGCTGCAAGCGCGTTACGGGCACCATCGCGGAAGGTCTTAATGATCCAAGGAATCTCATCAGGCTCTAGAGCACGCGGTGTTTCGTAGGGAACCGTTTCCCACTGAGGAGTGAAAGCAGTCAGGCTCGTAATCGGGATAGCTGAGGGAGCGACTGGCAGCAACCCGTCCGGTTGAAGACTGGAATGCGAGGAACGGCCAACATGCCAGATCTGCAGGAAGATGGTTCCACCCTTCGCATGAACCGCGTCGGTCACCTTCTTCCAAACTGCCACTTGCTCAGCCGAATAGATACCAGGGGTTCCCGGATAGCCTTGGCCGAACGGAGTCGCCTGCGTCGCCTCAGCCACGATAAAGCCACCTTTCGTGGCGCGCTGACCATAGTACTCAGCAGCGAATTCGTTTGGAGCACTACCGACACCGGCTCGCATACGGGTAAGCGGAGGCATGACTACGCGATGGCTCAACTCATAGCGACCGATACGTAGGGGAGTAAACAACGGAGATGCATGCATTGGATTGGTCCTTTCGATTGATTGGTCGTCGTTACAGTGATGCTGTGCCAGGTAGTCGGACGCTCAGAATGTAGCCGTCGTAGCCATTGAAAATCAGGCACCGGCCATGAGCTGAGGTCATCGAGATCTGGGTTGCGCTAACCCCTAACAACAGGCTGAGAAACGGCATCACTTTCTCCTTCGGTTAGGACCATTCATTACCCAGGTCCGGTGAAGTAAATATACTATGACCGGTCGTCTTGAATAAATCAAGACTATCTCAAGAAATTTCAAAAGCCCGCATTTCTGTGAATAGTGGAGAGGTCTACACCTCTGAAACTGGAGAATCTATGGCGGCTATTTGCGAAGCCGCCTCCGGAGAGGTTGTAGCCGTGCTTGACATCCATCAGCGCATCAATCAACTTAAGACGACCGGTCTAAGTAACTTAATAAGCAGCATGACCGCAGCAGCCGAGCTGTGATTTTGCAGCAGCAGGCTGGAGAAGAAAGGCCCTGACCTTCTCGGAAAACCCCGATCGAGTCCCACCCAGGCCGACGGGAGACTTTGAGCGCATTACGGAGAGGACAATAATGATAAGTTACGAGGTACAACAATTTGGCACCCAACTCGCCAAAACGGAACGCGAAACACCTCGCCCAGAGGGACGGCAAGTGTTGTTGCGCGTTCTGGCGACAGGTGTCTGCCACACCGACATCCATATCTGGCAGGGCGGATATGACCTCGGAGGTGGCGAACAACTGTCGATGGCGGCGCGGGGGATCTCACCACCGCTGACTCTGGGCCACGAAATTGTTGGTGAAGTGCTCGCCACCGGCCCTCATGCGGAAACGGTGTCACTAGGTCGACGGTATCTGATCTATCCCTGGATTGGCTGTGGCACTTGCAAGGTCTGCCTGCGCGAGACCGAGCAGGTTTGCACGTCTCCGCGCTACCTTGGAATCATGCAGCCAGGCGGGTACAGCGACCACGTACTGGTGCCCGACTCTCGCTACCTCATCGACATCGGTGACATGCCAGCAGAACAGGCCGCGCCTTATGCTTGTTCGGGGCTAACGGTTTATAGCGCACTACGTAAGATCAACCCAGCCGTGCTTGCGGAGGAACCTGTGGTCATCTTCGGTGCTGGCGGGCTTGGCCTTATGGCTATCACACTGCTGGACGTGCTTGGTGGCGCAGGCGCGGTGGTTGTTGAGACGGACGCAACACGCCGTGAAGCTGCCGTAGCGGCAGGTGCCATCGCAGCTATCGACCCCCTTGTTCCCGATTTCGCGGATCAGGTCAAGAACGCCGCGGGAGGGAATGTCTGGGCCGTGCTCGATTGCGTTGGTGCTGCGCAAACAGTACAGGCGTCGCTGGACTTGCTGGTTAAAGGCGGCCAATTCATTCAGGTTGGGCTTCTCGGAGGCCGTATCCAGATCCCAACCCCAGTAATGCCGCTCCGCTCGATAAGTTATCACGGCTCCTTCGCTGGCAGCCTCCCTGAACTACAGGATCTGATGACTTTGGTGGGTCAGCGCCCACCTCTTGCAATCCCTACCTGCTGCCGCCCCTTGGAAACAGCCTCCGCTGCGCTCAACGATCTTGAGCACGGTCGAGTGGTCGGGCGATTGATCCTACAACCTCATCAACACCAGAGCAGTCTGGAGTCCTAAGGAGCCCCTCCATACTGCTCTAAAACGCTAGACATGACAGCACCAGCAGGTAAAGAAGAGTACCCGCTGGTGCCCACCGTCTTGCCTAATCGAAACATCCAAGCACCCATAACCTGCGACAAAAGACGTATTGCCACGATTACGGCTACTCCCTCGCCTACCCGTTATCTGCCAACTCTGAAGCTCGCCCGGCATCAGGAGCCGATTGTACAGCCGCCGACGCGCGATGGTTGATCGTCGCGACAGCAACTGCGCCTACCACACTAGCAACTGCAATAGCCAAAAAGCTCTGTTGCGGCGTCAGTTGAAGTGCCACCAGCCCACCGATAAAAACCGGCGCGAGCATGCCGCCAATGCGTCCAGCAGAGTAGTTCAACCCAACCGCAGTGGTGCGTATATCGTTTGGATAGAACATCCCACCATAGGCATTCGTGAGAATCTGAGTCCCCAGCGTAAAGGCCCCCAGGGCTATTACCAATAGAGTCAGCAGATTCGGAGCGAGACCAGATGCGATGGCGATTAGCGAAACTGCTGCTAGTCCATAAAACGCGAACAACACCCACTTGGGGTGCGCCTTATCAGACAGCCACCCTCCGCAGGTTGCTCCTAGTACAGCGCCCACATTGTAGTAGATGAGAAAGTTTAGAGCAGAGTCCAAGCTATAGCCGAGTGCTCCCATCAACTTGGTGAGCCAAGTATTAAGCGCGTAGAGCATGAACAAACCACAGAAATTTGCGACCCAAAGCATCACCGTGCTAACCGCACGGCCATCCTGAAAAATCTTTCCGATACTAATAGCAGCACTACCCTCTCCATGCCTCTCGTGGCCAAAACCAAACCTCGTGCGCTCATCGATAGGATAGCTCGGGTCAATCTTGCTAACGATTTCGCGCAATTCAGCGTGACGCCCTTGCTTAATCAGTAGCGTTAACGACTCCGGGATGGCATTCAAAAGAAAAGGGATCAACAACACCGGTGTTCCAGCAGCAAAGAAGACAGCTTGCCATCCATGTGACTCGATTAGCCCTTTACCAAGAAGAGCAGCCGCCACACCACCCACCGCGTAACCACATGAGAAGAGAGCAAGGGAGCGCGTCCTAATTGAGCGCGGGGCATACTCCGCCACCACTGAAATCAGGATAGGTATCAACCCCCCTAGGCCAAGCCCTGCGAGAAATCGCAAGATACCGAAGGTGATTGGATCTCTCACTAATCCAGCCGCCGCGGTTAGCAGGCTAAAAGAAGCAACTGAGACCGCGACCGTAACCTTACGGCCGAAGCGATCGGCGAGGACTCCAAATAGTGCTGACCCACATGCCATGCCTATTAGGCTCGCACTGGCCAACGCTCCTGCCGTTGTTGCACTGATCTGCAGATCATTCATGATCGCAGGCAGGGCCGCGCCTGTAACCGCAATGTCGTAGCCGTCTATCACCAGAATAATGCTTGCCCAGAAGATGACCAAACCGTGAAACCGGTTGAACTTGGCCTGATCTACGAGCTCTTGGATATTTATTATTTTCATTTCTTTCCTCGTATTACGTATTGATCGCAAATCACACGCTTTTTGGCTCAACGTTGCGGCATGCGGCCAAATTGCAGTTGCGTAACGCGTATCACCGGCCCGACCGCGGAGCCTCTCCACGTCGTACCGCGCTACTTGAATGCTTGGGTGACCTAAAATTCCGAGAGAAGACATCATGGGCGCAAAGGATCTGGCCTTGATCCCCTCAGGGCATTACCGAAAGAAAACCTGAGCTAGTAGCCAGGGACTGGTCGCTGACCGCCACGCCTCAAACGGGTGATAGCCCCATAATTACTGTCGTCGCACCCGAATGCCCCGACCCAGCCGAGACATTCGACGCGTTGACAATGGAAGGAAGGTCAATTGGAAGGTTCAGAAAACGTTGCTGGCATGCGATCCAAAAATCGCTACCTGCCGCAGACCGGGCTAGCCAACGCCAACACTTGACGCCGTTTCTGGCAGGCTGAGAGCACCCCGCTCCTTCAGCTGCTGCAGTTGCTCATCACTCATACTCAGCAACTCCTGCAGCACTGAACGGGTGTCTTCACCAAGCGTAGGCGGCCGGGACCGAATCGGCAGTCGATGACCGTCCAGACGGTATGGAGGCGCATATACAGGCGTTGTACCCTCAACAGGATGGGCCATCTCCTGCACCAAATTTCCTCGACGAGTGCGTTCGCTGGTTAATGCCTCGTGCAGGCCTGACACCTTACCGCACGGAATCCCGGCTGAGGTCATCCGTTCGAGCAAGTCGTCACGCTTGAAGCCAAGCAACAATTCGTTGAGCAACTCAACCAAATCGACCCTGTTTTGTGAGCGGCCCACATTTGTTGAGAAACGCTGATCATCCGCTATATCTGGACGCTCAAGAACCTGTCGACAAAACTTATCGAATTGTGAGTTGTTACCCACAGCGATCATCAGAGGTCCATCTGCTGCTTCAAACATCGCATAAGGCACAATCGAAGGGTGCGCATTCCCATAGCGAGGAGAGTCGTGCCCCAACTTCAGCGCATCAAGGCCCTGATAGCTCGTAACCATGACTCCACAATCGTATAGAGCCATTTCGATAAGACGACCTAGGCCAGTCTGTTCACGACGGAACAGCGCAGCAAGCACCGCCTGAGCCGCATACATACCCGTCATGAAGTCGACGACCGAGACACCGAACTTTAGTGGTGGCCGATTTGCTTCGCCATTGATAGCCATCAGTCCGGATTCGCCTTGGATGATCAGGTCATAACCCGGCCGAGTCGCTTCGGGACCGCTGGAGTCGTATCCAGCGATAGCACAATAGACGATGTCATTCTTGATGGCCTTGAGCTGCTCGTAACCTACGCCTAGCTTCTCTGCATCACCTGTCTTGAAGTTGTGAATGACAACATCGAACTGCGGCAGCATTTCATAAATGATCCTGACTGCATCAGGATTTTTGAGGTCCAGGGTGACGGATCGCTTATTGCGATTCATTCCATTGAAGTAGGTAGTCTCTGTTTTGCCGATTCGGATACCCCAGTCCCGCGTATCATCTCCACGACTTGGATGCTCAATTTTCACTACATCTGCGCCGAAGTCAGCGAGCACCTGGCCACACAGAGGACCAGCGAAAACACGGGAGAGATCAAGGACACGGACATCCTGAAGCGGAAGATCTAAGCCCTTCGGAAGGTCGGAATTATAGGCTGCCATTATCTTCACCTTTCTGTTGGCCATTTTGGATTTTCAGCTCGCCAGCGGTGCGTAGCGCTGTGTAATCCGCCTGCCGCTTCTCAAGGAACGAGTTAATCCCCTCGCGTGACTCTTCCGATTCCTGCGAAAGGACCATGTATCGTGCTTCCAGCTCCAGCTGGGCATCCAACGTATTGCGCTGCCCCTGCCAACAGAGATCTTTGATACGAGACATTGCCCGCTCGGGGCCAGTGGCAATCTGAGCTGCGAGAGCGATTGCCTCGGCCAACGCTTGGCCGTGCTCGACTAAACGATTGACCGGACCCAAAGCATGAAGCCGCTCGCCACTTAGCCGCTCTCCAGTCAGGCACAGTTCAGTCAGCACCTGCCGGGATACGAACTCAGCAAGAAAAGCTGTAGCACCGCCATCCGGTGTCAGTCCGACCTTGACATAAGCGGCGGAAAAGACAGAGGTCCTCGCCGCCACAAGCATGTCGCAGGCAAGCGCAAGTGACAGACCCGCCCCGGCGGCGGCGCCTTCCACTGCTGCGATAACCGGCTTCGGAAAGTCACGCACGCTACGAATTAGATTGTGCAGGCCTTCAAGCTTCTCTCTGCGCTCCCCAATCGGAAGCTCGCGGCGCGTAGCAAGTTGGCGCAGGTCTCCTCCCGAGCAAAAATGCCCACCCTCTCCCGTCAGAACGACAGCACCCACAGTCGAGTCTGCAGCGGCGTCGCTTAGCGCGCCTGAAAGCGCTTCATAGAATTCCGGCGAGAGCGCGTTTCGTGCGGCGACGTTGTTGTTGGACAACACCAGCACAGCACCCTCGCGGCGCAACAATATTGCTTGGCTTGCCATCGAGTTTTCCTCCATTCATTCATTGCTTTCGGCTCGGCACAAGTTTTCGAGCGCGTTGAGCATGGTTTTTATTCGTAAAGCGCACACGGCCATCAAAACGACCGACATGTTTCATGTATGAAACGAGGCGTCTCTTTTCTAGGGTTGATTGAGGCTGGAGAGATCCAGCCGCTCAGTAGGCTCTGTAGCATCTGCATCAACTTAACTTACTATGACCGGTCGTCTTGATTAAATCAAGCACTCACCCATTCCAATCCAGAATGAGCTAAAACATCCAAAACGGTCTTTTGTGGTAGCCTTTTCAAGAACACACTTGACAAACGCAGGCAGTGACGGAAAATTAAAGACGACCGGTCAAAGTTCAACAGGTGCTAAAGAAAATGCAATCCCAAACGCCCCCTGCCCGCAGAGGTCCTAAGCCAAACCCGGACACACGGAAAAACCTAATTCGTGTGGGAATGAGAATGTTCCATGAAGCAGGCTACGCAGCTACTGGCCTGAAGGACGTCGTTAGCGGCGCCAAGGTGCCAAAGGGTTCGTTTTATAACCACTTTGAGAGCAAGGAAACATTCGGTAAGGAAGTAATCGATTTCTACTTCGACAGCGGCCTGGTCCTAATTCGCGAAATCCTCACAGACAGCAACTCCCCTCCACTGGCGAGGCTGAAACACTATTTCGATGATCGCATAGACGCCTTTAAAACAAATGGCTTCGTGCGCGGATGCCTGATGGGTAACTTGAGTTTGGAAATTGCCGACCATAGCGAGGCCATACGCGACACTATTGCCACCCACTTCGAGACATGGAGCGGCCTCATAGCGGACTGTATCGCCGAAGCACAAAAGTCAGGAGCTATCAGCAACAGCCTAGCCGCGCCGCTGCTAGCTCAGTTCATCTTGAATAGCTGGGAAGGAGCGTTGCTTCGCATGCGAACTGAAAAGACTGATCGTCCGCTTACGGAATTTCGCGAGGTGGTCTTCGGCTCTCTGCTCACCTAGCCAGCGAGTCGCTGGCCACTGCAAAGTACTGCACGTCAGCTCTCTAGCCAATCTGCCTTAGTCTGCATGTCCATTGAATCGCCCCGGATTCCTTAGACACTTTCCAGGCTCAGTAAATGTCGCTTTTCAAACTCTACGGCGCTAGCTGGTTGTTGAAACCATGCCGGCGCTTTGGGTTGTAAAACATCTAGATGTAGTCGAACACCTCAGCACAAGCATCCTGGCTGGTGCTGTAGATTTTTCGCTTGATTCGCTCACGTTTCAGCAGCTGGAAAAAGCTTTCCGCTACTGCGTATTTTAGGATGTCTCGCTCTTCGGTCACGCGCTTGAGTTCGGCACGAAGGCGACGCAGCTCAGCTTGCTGACCGTCCTCTTGCGCGCGCTGCTCCTGGGGCTTTCTGTAGCGTTTAACCCAGGTATACAGGCTGTGGGTCGACATGCCCAATTGAGCAGCCACCTCAGCCACTGGCAGACCCCGTTTGGTCACCTGTTCGACTGCTTCGATTTTGAATTCTTCGGGATAACGCGGGTTGCTCATGGCACCTCCTAGTGGGCGGTATTATGAGGCTTGGAGGTGTCTACGAAACTAGGGGCGATTCACGTTTCATCGCCACGAGAAGAATACTGATTTGGGAAACATGCTGAATAAGCTCCACCGGCTCACCCAACTCGTTTTTCCCTTGAAATGAAAATAGGGATGGATGACCGGCCTATAAGCTCTAGGGCAGACGTCCAAAGCTTCTGGACGCTGGCAAAGAGGCTTTCCCTGATGACCGAGCGCGAAAGGATCAGCAGAATTCGATCAGGATTTGCGACGACTTGGATTTTAGCCACCAAAACGGCTTTTGATCTAGATGAGTCAGCCATTGCCAGCTTTGCAGACATGTCTGTTAGAACGCTTGGCCAACGCTTGAATAGGGCGACACTGCTCGCCCCGTCAGCCTCTGAGCGATTCGACCGACTGGCCCAGCTTGCTTTGCTCTCAGAAAATATTTTCGAGGCGCGCGCAGCCGCTGAGGACTGGATTGCCGCCCCGAATGATAGCCTGGGCGGCAAATCGCCTTTTTTGCTCTGTAGAACCGAGCTTGGAGGCCGCCAGGCTTATAGGGTGCTGCGCGCCATCGAATGGGGTGGTTCTGTCTGACGCGGCCTTGCGAGAGAAACCTCATAGGCCCAGTGGTGCAAAATTAGGAAAGAACTAAGAGCACCTGCATTGTAGATACTTGAAGTTGACTCTCCGCATCAGAAACAAGCCAACAACAACTCCCGATAGTGCGGAGAAAAACTGACTTTGTAGCTTGGGCTATTCCGAGCAGGGACCACCTCACCAGCAGCTCCCTCCTTCGGAGAATCAAATTCCTGATCACCTTGGCCGATCATTGCAAGAGCGCCGACATCGGCATCTGGCAGGTAGGACTCTGAAGAAACGGCTGTTAACTCAAACTTGCTGAGAACCGCTAGATCCTCCGGCAGATCCTCAGCTATTCGCTCGGCAAAGCCCTTCAGAGTCGGCTCCGCCAGAATGAACAGCCAAGCTTGCTCATCAATGTCAGACGTTCTACGCAGCACCCTTCCCAACACCTGACGAAAATAAAGCTCTGTGCGGACTCGGCTCAAATAGCAACACACCTGCAGACGCGGAATGTCTGTCCCTTCGCTAATCATCCCCACCGCTATGATCCAGCGACAATCGCTATGCCTGAAAGAACTGATCACATGCTGAGCGTCCGGCGTTTTATTGGTAACGACCAGACAGCTCTCACCCTGAGCTGTCAAAGCATTTGCTGTTCGCTGGGCGTGTTCTATATCGGTGCACACTACCAGCCCAGCAGCATCTGGCTTAGATCGCCGGACCTCGCTCAGCTTTGCACACCCGAGCCTGAGTAGCTGATCGACTACCTCATCATGACGCAGAAGGCTCTCGTAAGTAACCGGGGACTCCGCAAGCAGCGTGGCAATACTGGGAAATAGCCTGACGGCAGGCCCAACCACTGGCTCCTCTACAAGTGTGACTTTTTGATTGTCCAAGAGAACAATACGAGGCGATCGACACACGCCCTCAGCTATAGCTTCACTCAGGCCATAGCGGTAGTCGCAAATCAGCTTTCCTTCTGGAGAGGAGTAACGGGCCAAAGCTATTGCCCGGTCATCAGAGCGCCATGGCGTACCTGAGAGCGCAAGGGTAAAAGCGGCTCGATCCTGAACCCGCTGAAGAATCTGCTGCCCCCAAGCATTGCTGAGCAGCGGGTCATGGCCTGCGCAGTGATGGATTTCATCGAATACTACGAAGACTCGATAATCATGCAGGAGCCTCCAGAACGACTCATCCAGATAATCCATAGCCTGGTATGTGTGCGCTGCGTATTCCGGCGAGCGTGACCGGTCATTCCGGGCATCGTGACCGGTTTGCACACGGCCATCGCGCTGGAGTGGGTTTTGTACTTTAAGCGGTCACGATAGGTCAACTGCCGCCGGTGTTTCAGCCCTGGTTTTTCTCAGTGATTCCCCCTTCAGATTGAGTCGGTGGGCACCGTGGAGGAGCCGGTCCAGGATGGCGTCGGCCAGCGTGGCGGAGCCGATGTAGTCATGCCAGTGCTCGGTCGGCAGCTGACTGGCTATCAGAGTTGAGCCCCGGCCATGCCGGTCTTCGATGACCTCCATCAGGTCCTGTCGCTGCTGCGCGGTCACCTTCTGCATGCCCCAGTCATCCAGGATTAACAGGTCGGTTTTCAGTAGCTGGTTCATCAGCCGGGCGTAGCTGCCATCACCGTGGGCGATGCGCACCTGATCGAACAGCCGTGGCACCCGCAAGTAGCGTACGGACAAGCCTTGCCGGCAAGCCTGGTTACCCAGAGCGCACGCCAGCCAGGTCTTGCCGCAGCCGGTCGGTCCGGTTATGCACAGGTTCAGCGACTGCCTGACCCAGTCGCAGCTGGCCATTTCCGCCATACGAGAGCGCTCCAGTCCGCGCGGGTGGCGATAGTCGATATCTTCAACACAGGACGGCACCCGCAGGTGGGCCGCCTTGAGTAGCCGGTCCAGCCGGCGGTTTTCCCGGTGCAGCACTTCCCGATCCACCAGTAGGGCCAGGCGTTCCTCGAACGCCAAGTCGTGGGTGTCGGGCTGGATGCGCTGTTGCTCCAGGGCATCGCACATGCCGGTTAGTTTCAGTTGGCGCAGGGTATCGAGCGTGTTTTGAGTCAGCATGAGTTTCTCCGGTATCAGTGGTAGTAGTGAGAGCCGCGCACATTGGTGTGGCTGGGCAATTCGGTCATCTCAGTCTCGTCCTCGGATAGGGGCAGAGGCAGCTGATCCAGGCCCTGTTTCAGGATCGACGTAATGCTCTGGTAGCTGGTCGAGTTGATGGCCAGAGCCCGCGCACAGGCCTGCTCCAGACGATCACGGCTGTAGCGACGGCTGAGGTTCAACAGGCCCAGACAGGCGCGGTAACCATGCTCTGGATGGGGGCGGTCCCGGAGCTGCATCTGGACGACCGCCTGCGTGCTGGGGCCGATGTCCTTGCCCCAGTTGAGGAAGCGTCCGGGCGACCAGTTCTTATGGGCCTGATGCGACTTGGGCATGTGCTCGGTCAGGGTGACGAAGCGGTCCTTGCCGTGGCGGGGGGTGCAGCGCCACCCGCTGCCCCTTGTGCATGACCTCCACCGCGTTATGGGTTACTCGCACGTCCAGCACCAGACCCACCAGGGCGTGGGGCACGCTGTACAGCCGCTTCTCCACGTCGATGTGGTAGTCGATGCCTGGCCGCGCTTTGCGCCATTCAGCGTAGACGTAAGGGGTTGCCGGCAGCGGTCGCAGGGCTGGCCGGTCAAGACCTTCGAACAGGCTCCGACGGCTCTCGCTCCGCCCTTGGAACGGACGCTGGTTCAGCGGCGGTAACAGGTCGGCAATGGCCTTGTTCAGTTCGGCCAGGGTGAAGAAGGTCTGGTGCCGCAACCGGGCCAGGATCCAGCGCTCGACCAACAGCACGGCGGCTTCGGCTTTTGCCTTGTCCTTGGGCTTGTAGGGTCGTGCAGGCAGCACCGCAGTTCGGTAGTGCGCGGCCAGATCCGCGTAGGTCTCATTGATCGAGGGGGTGTATCGGTCTGCCTTGGTCACGGCAGCCTTGAGGTTGTCCGGCACCAGCAGCTCTGGCACCCCGCCGAAGAAGGCGAACATCCGCTGGTGCGAGGCAATCCAGTCCGGCAGGCGCTGACTCCAGGTGGCCTCGGAGAAAGTGTAGCTGGAGGCCCCCAGCACGGCGACAAAGACCTGTGCCTTGCGGATCTCGCCCGTAGCCCGATCCACCACCGGCACGGTAGGCCCGCAGTAGTCGATAAAGATCTTCTCACCAGCCCGGTGAACCTGACGCATGCTGCGCCGCTGCCGTTCACGCCAGCCCCGGTAGTGATGACAGAACTGGCTGTAACGGTAGGCTTTATCGCCGTGACGCTCCACGTACTCGGCCCAGAGCAGTTGCAGGGTGACCCCCTTGGCCTTGAGCTCCTGATGGACCTGGAAATAGTCCGGCTCGGCAAAGCGTGTGGGTGGTGTTGTGGCCGGGAACAGCAACGCCTCCAGCCGGGACTCGTCAGTGCCCTCAGGCAACGGCCAAGTGACGCCCTGAACCTTAGCCAGGCTGACGTACTTGCCAACCACTCCCTTGGAGATGCCGCAGGCCCGAGCGATGCGCTCATGACTCAGACCTGATTCGTACTTGAGGCGCAAGACCTCGATTATCTGTCGCATGGAAATCCTCGCAACCGGCATCCGCTCTTCCCCGAAGTGAAAAAGAACCGGTATGCCGAATAAAGTTGAAGAATTCCAGCAGGTTGGCGGTGATTCCGGGATCGTGACCGACGATTCCGGCATCGTGACCAGTGATTCCGGAGAACCACCCAAAATCGGTCACGATAAAACGGAATCAGCGGTCACGATCGCCCGGAACAGGCGGTCACGTTGAAACGGAATGGGTGGTCACGATGGCGCGGAATACGCACCCGCTTTGAAACGCCGCCGGATGACCGGCTCGGGAATATTGTGTCCGCCCTGAACAACACGACGCGCCACACGTTCGATAGAAATACTGACATCATCAAGAGACAGAAACATCAGCGTGACCCGGTAGCCCGCTTCACGCCAGCGCTTGACTTGCTAACAAAATCGTCGATCATGATGGTTGCGTCAGACTGGGAAAGGCTTTGCTGTGAGTAGACTGTGGTATGCATGGCATGCTCCTTTGGTTATTGGCATACCACTCACTGTTTGTGTGTTTCTTCATTAATGAACCGTCCCAGCTATCGTCGAGGCTTCACCCTCCTCCTGCTGCTACCAAAGGAATGCCTGCTCCCCAACACCTTCGTAGCTGATTTCGCCATGTAACTGACCCGATAGAAGAAAGCATCCTGGCTCTCCTGGTCATCGGCGTCGATTTCGTAAGTAGCGTTCCGAGGCACATGCACCAACCCTACCGCATCCTCGACATCCATACCCAGAGCACTGGCCCAAGCCTCTAGAATCCTGCTGTACAGGTTATCTCGCCCTACCTCGTACTTGCCCATCACCCTGTACGCATCACGGTTGAGCAGCACTACAAAGTGGTAGTGCGGCCGACCTCGCTGCCCGACCTCTCTAGCCCAGAGGTAACGCACATCTGTTCGATGGACTCTGCCCTTCATTGCTGTCTTGGCTGCTCTGCGCCTGGCCCACGCTATCTTCGCTCTCAGCGAGTTCATAAACCGATTGATTAGCTTATGCTCATCCAGGCCCTCACACACTTGAGGTATTCGCAGATCAAAACGAACTGCAAACGTCCTTGGATGTGCTTCCAAGGCGTCGTCCGTGACATCTATGGTTCGATCAAGGTACTGACTAAGAAAAGGCCCCTTGTCTTGCATCACCGGGTATCCTCTGTAGAAAGGGCCGATTACCAACCTGGATTTAGCCTTACGGGTTGGAAGGTCAATTTTCATGATTGTATTTTCCTTCCAACAACCCTGACCGCTATCTGTCAGGCACAGGCAAGCACACCGCTGCTATGGCTGCAGTAGTGGTAGGGTTGTTGGTATATAAGTGGATGAGAATGACTAGCAGGTAAGAGGTGCTATGCTATCTGCTAAGAGGGCTGCTGGTAGGTATGGTGTAGCCCCATGGGATGACTACGACACTGTAGCCTGTGCTGCTTGTGTATCAGCCTATGTGGATTGCTGTGCTAAAAGCATATTACTATTACCCGACAAAACAGCTCGACAGCCTTTCTCAGAGATACAGGCAATCCGGAAAACTGACCTGCAGCCATCCTGGGCATCAACATATCTTGGCTGAGCAAAATCACTCTGTAAAAAATCCAGTCGGAAGCGAAGGGAAGATGGCTGGTTACCGGGCTGTATCACGCTCGGCTATTCGAGCTTCAATCCATTCGACCACCTCACTCTCCACCCATGCGACGCAGTTACCCCCAAGGGATACCTGCTTCGGAAATCGGCCTTCCGCTGCAAACTTGTAAATTGTGGAGCGAGCCAAGCTGGTAATCACCATGACTTCACGCAGTTTGACGAATTTCATTTTTTTATCCTCGGTCTGATTGAACATACCAAGGTCAATTTCTGTATTTTTTTAAAACGCCCCCAGCGCCCCTGAGCAGAGAGGTGGCGAGGAGACCGGCTGGTCACCGCCGGAGTAATACTGACCCACCCTATCAAACATCCTCTTCGGCTCCCCTACAAGGGCAGCATGGTCAGCTCTACTTCAGAGGGGCTACGCAACACGACGCCCCACACCATCTACCCCACCAAGCTCTGCTACCCATCTACGTCTATCTACAGACCAATTGCTAGACACCCTCCTTGAAACACATGGCTTTCAGGCTTAATGCTTGCTATATTTTGTATGACTTTTTGTAATACCACAAAGATATAACATACCAATAAAATCGGCGATCAGAGGCCCTCTTTGAAAAAAAATGAAAGAAAAGACGACAATCCCTTTCCGCGGCTTAGGAGTATCCTGACGCGAGAAAGAGAAGTCGACGAAAGGGGGGTTGACCTACTTCAGGTGCTCATCGAAGCTGGCCTTGAGATTGAAGCCGAGAGCCTACGCTTAAGTCTGCAAACGAAATACATCAAGAGCATCGCCCCGGTGCCACCGCAGGAAAAAAAGCTGGTTGACGCAAAAGTTGCAGCCATCAAAAAGGTCGAGAGCTGGATCGAAAAAATGCTCAGCGAGCAGCCAATCATTGCATCCAGCGCTGCTCTCATTTGGCTTGGTCATGACCACTGTCGCCGCAATCAAGACGAGCCAGGGTGGGAGCGCCCCGACTGGGTCGTGATTGATTGGAACAATGGCGTCCCATTATTAGACCCAACACCGTTACACGAAGACAGCATAAGAAAAAGACTGCAGAGCTGTCTCGACTTCGCTCCGGCTAGCACCATACAGGCAATGACCTTTGCATCAGTCATGTACGAGGTCATTTTTAGTCAGCCGAGTCTTTTCAACTCCATAGGTAGGTTGGAAAGCTTTTTCAAAAAAATGCTCCCATCCTGGAGACAGCACACCATAAAAAGCAATGACCTACAACGCATTATCACGCGCTCAAACACCCTCTATCTAAAAAAAGTAATTGGGACTCATTCACAGGTTTACTCCTTTATTCTTTCCAGCCTAGAGCTCTTTTTTAGGGCGCCAGTAAAAGATAGAAACGCGCTAGAAACCATCATCAGCAACTGGCCTAAAATAGTCTCGGCCGACGAAAAATTCTTCGCTAAGTATGAGAACGTACACATCCTCTACTCCGCAGCGAGAGAAGCCTTAAACGACGAAAGGCTGAGAAACAAGCTGAAAATAGCCGAAAAAATTGATTTTCTCACCAATCTCCAGCACACCAATCTGTCTTCAAGGTTGAAGGTTTACCAGAAGATTGACCGTCTCTACACGGCTCGACAAACTACACAGAAGCCAGCCACGGAACCCGTGGGCGTTAGCTTGTCTGTCGCAGAACTAGACACATTAGATCAGCTCTGTGATGACCAGCGCCTGTATCAGCAGGATGCTGTCAGCACGTGTATTAATCACGCCTATAACGAGAGCAAAAAAGGAAAAAAATACGTCAAGTCCAAGACAAATCCTTTTTTCCCCCCGATGCTGGTTCGCCACCCTATCAAGAAAACAACACTCCGGCTTTCTCCTGCTTCCAGACAGAGACTTACCAGCCTGACTCGGAACCTGAATAAGCATAAGCTGGTTAACGGAAAAGTTTTTTCAGCCTCTACCGCTCTGGGGCTGGCGATTCATCTCTATGCACGCTCGTTGCGCCCGAACGAAGTCAGCTACAAAGGGGCCACGCTGCCTCATGATGGGTTACCTGCAGGGCTGCTCATAGGGCGGGATAAAGCTCAAACCGCTGTGAAGCGCAAACTGCGCAAAAGAGACATAGGGCAGTCTCATGCAATCCGCCCGAAAGTCCCGGCTAAAACAAAGAATCCAAAGGGAGCCCTGGAAACCGGGTCAGCAAAAGCCGCAAACCAATCTACCCAGGCTAAAACTGCACAAGAGCCTCAACCAGCCACGATTGATCAGCCCACTACACAAAGCCACCAGCAATCAGAAGCAACGAAACACGCACAAGCAGCCCCGGGCGAGCAACTACAGCTCACCAGCACTCACTCCGAGCATAGTGAGCCTAAAAGCTTGGGGAGCACAGCCGAAGTGTTGGAAGAACATGGCTCTGAGCTATTCAAGCCTACTGGTACAGATCAACCAACACCTGCTAACCAGCCTAGCATCCCGTCCATACAGCGGCAGAACGCCGCTGAGCCACCACTAGAAGGCCTAGGCATCCAAACACAACAAACCATACACAATCAGCCAGAAAGCAGCTTAGAAAGCTCAACAGAGGCCCCTGCAGTAGCAACAACAGCTGAAGCGCATGGGGAGCCTGATACACAGCTCAATACTACCGAGGAACATCCGCATCTGTCTCTCCCAGCGAGCCAGCCTGGCATACAGAACACAACAGAGCAGACACCAGTCGAGCCAAACCTGCCGCAGCAGCAAGCGAGCACTACCCCGTCAGACGGCGAGCAAGGGGTAGCAGCGGGAGCGTTAGAAGAAAGCCAAGGCACCGAACACCCTGAAGCCAGTGATACACCAGAAAAAACCAACTATAGCTATCATCGCACACCTGAGGGGAAGCGCATCCGAATCCTAGTCCGGAATCGAAAGCGCTGGCAGCCTACAGCCTAAGGGAGAAACCTGTTTACCCCTTTGTTTACCCCTTTTCCAAAAATGAAAAAGGCCAGCGTTTGAAGGCTGGCCTAAGTCATTGATTTGTTTGGTCGGGACGGAGTGATTCGAACACTCGACCCCTTGCACCCCATGCAAGTGCGCTACCAGGCTGCGCTACGCCCCGACGATGCCTGAGCTTGTTGGCTCAGGCGGGTCGCATCATACAATAACTGCCTGAAATGAGAAAGTTTTTTTTCGATTCAGTCAGTGATGCGGACGCGTTTTGAGCACCTGCAGCACATCTTCCAGTTCAGCAATGGTCTGACGAATCAGTTGCTTGTACTGGGTGATATCTTCCTTGGCTTCCTCGCCGGACAGGCGCTGTCGCGCACCGCCGATGGTGAAGCCCTGGTCGTACAACAAGGCGCGGATCTGGCGAATCATCAGCACATCCTGGCGCTGATAATAGCGGCGATTACCGCGCCGCTTGACCGGCGACAACTGCGGAAACTCCTGTTCCCAGTAGCGCAGGACATGCGGCTTGACCGCGCAGAGTTCACTGACCTCACCAATGGTGAAGTAGCGTTTGCCGGGGATAGCCGGCAGTTCATCGTTATGGCTGGGTTCCAGCATAGGCTTCCACTCGTGCCTTGAGTTTTTGTCCGGGCCTGAAGGTTACGACACGTCGGGCGGTAATTGGTATTTCTTCACCGGTCTTGGGATTGCGACCGGGGCGCTGGCGCTTGTCGCGCAGGTCGAAGTTGCCGAATCCGGACAACTTGACCTGCTCGTTGTGCTCCAGCGCGTTGCGGATCTCCTCGAAAAACAGCTCGACCAGTTCTTTGGCTTCACGCTTGTTAAAGCCTAGTTCCTCGTACAGCCTTTCGGCCATTTCTGCTTTTGTCAGAGCCCCCATACACCTATTTCCTTAACGTGGCATTGAACCCTTGCTCCAGGGACGTCAGCACCTTGTCCATGACAGCGTTCACCTCTTCATCAGTAAGAGTGCGCGATGAATGCTGTAAGGTCAAGCCGATGGCCAGACTTTTTCTATTGGGATCAATACCTTTGCCTTCATATACGTCAAACAACCTGAGGTTCTTGAGGTTTTCGCCTGCATTGCGGCGGATATCCTCGAGCAAATCCTCGGCCATGACCTGCTTGTCGACGAGTACGGCAATGTCCCTTCTGACCTCGGGGAAACGCGACAGTTCAGAGAATGCCGGCAATACGCCCTCGCTGATACGCTCAAGCTCCAGCTCGAACGCAAATACCGGGCCCTGCAGATCCAGCTCGCTCAGCAATTGCGGATGCAGCGCACCCAGCCAGCCGACGACTTCGCCATTGCGGCTGATCCGTGCACTCTGGCCAGGATGCAGAGCTGGGTGTTCGGCCGGCTCGAACCGGTAGCTGGACAGCGCACCACCCTGCCCCAGTATGGCTTCGACATCACCCTTGAGGTCATAGAAGTCGAGCTTGTCGCCGGCATTGGCCCAGGCCTCAGGCAGCCGGGCGCCAGTGGCGATACCCGCCAGCATCGGCTGCTGCAGCAATTCACCGCTGGCTTGCGGCAGGAAGCGCAGGCCGCTTTCGAACAACCGTACCCGCGGTTGCTGGCGGTTCTGGTTGTGCAGTACTGCCTTGCTCAAACCCGGCAGCAGACTGGTGCGCATGACCGCAAGGTCAGCAGAGATCGGATTGGCCAGGGCCAGCGGTTCATGCACCGGGTCAAACAGCTTGCTCAGACCCGGCTCGATGAAGCTGTAGGTAATCGCTTCCTGATAACCACGGGCCACCAGCAGCCGGCGCAGCACGGTCAGCTCACTGCGCGCTTCGGGTTTGGCGGTCAGGCTCAGGTCGGCAGTTGGCGCACTGACCGGCAGGCGGTTGTAGCCATACAGACGAGCCAGCTCTTCGATCAGGTCGATCTCCAGGCTGATATCGAAGCGGTGACTGGGTACTTCGACCTGCCACTGCCCTTCTCCATCGGCCGCGATCCCCAGGCCAAGATTACTCAGATAAGCCTCGATATCGGCCTTGGGCAGCTCCATGCCCAGCATCTGGGTAATACGCTCGTTGCGCAGGGTGATATGGGCGATCTTCGGCAGGTGCTCGGACGCAACCTGTTCGATGACCGGGCCCGGCTCACCGCCGACAATCTCCAGCAGCAGGGCGGTGGCGCGCTCGACCGCTTCGCGCTGCAACTGCCAGTCCACACCACGCTCGAAACGATGCGAGGAGTCGGTGTGCAGGCCATAACCACGGGCCTTGCCGGCGATGGCGATGGTGTCAAAGAAAGCGCTTTCCAGGAACAGGTCGGTGGTACTGGCCGCCACGCCACTGTGCTCGCCCCCCATGATCCCGGCCATGGCCAGCGGACGTTCATGATCGGCAATAACCAGGGTATCCGGGCGCAGGCTGACTTCCTGACCATCAAGCAGAACCAGCTTCTCACCCTCTTCGGCCAGGCGCACGCGGATGCCGCCCTTGATTTCAGTCAGGTCGAAGGCATGCATGGGCTGGCCCAGCTCGAGCATCACATAGTTGGTGATGTCGACCGCCGGATCAATGCTGCGGATGTCGCTGCGGCGCAGACGCTCAATCATCCACAAGGGCGTTGGCCGCGACAGGTCGACGTTACGAATAACTCGACCGATGTAACGCGGGCAGGCTTGCGGTGCCAACAACTCAACCGGACGGGTTTCGTCATGCACGGCCGGTACCGGGTCGATCTGCGGGCGCTGCAGCGGCGCTGCGTAATTGGCCGCCACTTCACGGGCCAGACCGGCAATCGACTGGCAGTCACCACGGTTGGGAGTCAGGTCGACTTCGATAATGGCATCGTCCAGCCCCAGATAGGCGCGCAGATCCTGACCTACCGGTGCATCAGCCGGCAGCTCGAACAACCCGTCATGATCTTCTGACAGCTTCAGTTCGGACGCCGAGCACAGCATGCCGAATGACTCGACGCCACGCAGCTTGGCCTTCTTGATCTTGAAGTCTTCACCGAGTACCGCGCCAACCATGGCAAACGGCACCTTGATACCGGCCCGGGCGTTGGGTGCGCCGCAGACTACCTGGAATTCCTCGCTGCCGCTGCTGACGCGGCAGACTCGCAACTTGTCGGCATCCGGATGCTGCTCGGCAACCAGGATCTCGCCTACCACCACGCCGCTGAACTCGCCAGCAGCCGGGGTAACGCTGTCCACTTCCAGCCCGGTCATCGACAACCGGGCGACCAGTTCGTCCCGGCTCACCTGCGGATTGACCCAGCTCCGCAGCCACTGTTCACTGAATTTCATCTTGAATTCCTGCTGTCAAAGGGTTGCCGGGTGCTCATCGGAACTGCGCCAAAAAGCGCAGATCGTTGTCGAAGAACAGGCGCAAGTCGTTGACGCCGTATCGCAACATGGCCAGGCGCTCAACGCCCATGCCGAAGGCAAAGCCCTGATACTGCTCCGGATCGATGCCCGAAGCGCGGAATACATTGGGATGCACCATGCCGCAACCCATAACCTCCAGCCAGCCGGTTTGCTTGCACACCCGGCAACCGTCGCCATTACACATCACACACTGGATGTCGACCTCGGCCGAGGGCTCGGTGAACGGGAAGAACGAAGGCCGGAAACGCACGGCCAGCTCCTTCTCGAAGAACACCCGCAGAAACTCTTCAATGGTGCCCTTGAGGTCGGCGAAGCTGACCTTGCGGTCAACCAGCAGACCTTCGACCTGATGGAACATCGGCGAGTGGGTCAGGTCCGAGTCGCAGCGGTAAACCCGTCCGGGGCAGACGATACGAATCGGCGGCTTCTGGCTTTCCATAGTACGCACCTGCACCGGAGAGGTGTGGGTGCGCAGCAGGGTATTGGCGTTGAAATAGAAGGTGTCATGCATCGCCCGCGCCGGGTGGTGGCCGGGAATATTGAGCGCCTCGAAGTTATGGTAGTCGTCCTCAACCTCGGGGCCTTCCGCGACGGCATAGCCGACCCGGGAAAAGAATTCTTCGATCCGCTCCATGGTCCGGGTTACCGGATGCAGGCCACCACTGACCTGACCACGACCCGGCAGGGTCACGTCGACCCGCTCGGCAGCCAGCTTGGCATTCAGTGCCGCTGCTTCCATCTCGGATTTGCGCGCATTGAGCACGCTCTGCACCCGCTCCTTGGCCTCATTGACCATCGCCCCGACCTTGGGACGCTCTTCTGCGGGGATATTACCCAGGGTCTTCATCACCTGAGTCAGTTCGCCCTTTTTGCCGAGGTACTGAACGCGGATCTGCTCCAGCGCATTGACATCAGCCGCCTGCTGCACAGCCTCCAGGGCTTGGGAGACCAGGGCGTCGAGATTTTCCATGAACACGCACTCCAGAAACAAAAATAGGGGAAGAGCTATGAGGCTCTTCCCCTATCATTGACGTTGCCAACCGGCGCGAACGCCGGTGATTGTCGTAACGAGGACTTAAGCCAGGCTAGCCTTTGCTTTTTCGACAATCGCGGTAAACGCCGCTTTTTCGTTCACAGCCAGATCGGCCAGAACCTTACGGTCGATTTCGATGGACGCCTTTTTCAGACCGGCGATCAGGCGGCTGTAGGACAGACCGTTCTGACGGGCACCAGCGTTGATACGGGCAATCCACAGAGCACGGAACTGACGCTTGCGCTGCTTGCGGTCACGGTAGGCGTACTGACCTGCCTTGATGACGGCCTGCTTGGCAACGCGGAATACACGCGAACGTGCACCGTAGTAGCCTTTGGCGAGCTTCAGAATTTTCTTGTGACGCTTACGCGCCATTACACCACGCTTAACACGAGCCATTCTTAATATCCTCTACCTAGACTTAACGGAGACGCAGCATGCGTTCAACTTTTTGGACGTCAGAAGCATTGAGCTGCTGAGTGCCACGCAGTTGGCGCTTACGCTTGGTGCTCATCTTGGTCAGGATGTGGCTCTTGAAAGCGTGCTTGTGCTTGATGCCCTTGCCAGTCACTTTAAAGCGCTTGGCGGCACCGCTTTTGGTTTTCATCTTTGCCATGTTCGTAACTCCATAAGAGAGTAAATAAAGGTAACCACAAGGCCTGGCGTTGCCCTGGAGATTACTTTTTCTTCTTGGGTGCGATGACCATCATCAGCTGCCGACCTTCCATCTTCGGGTGCTGTTCAACGGTACCGTATTCGGCCAGGTCAGCTTCGACCCGCTTCAACAGTTCCATGCCCAGCTCCTGATGCGCCATTTCGCGGCCGCGGAATCTCAGAGAGATCTTGGCCTTGTCCCCATCGGAAAGGAACCGGATCAGGTTGCGAAGCTTAACCTGATAGTCCCCTTCCTCCGTCCCTGGACGAAACTTGATTTCCTTGATTTGAATCTGCTTCTGATTCTTGCGCGCAGCCGCCTGTTGCTTTTTCTTCTCGAACAGGTGCTTGCCGTAATCCATGATCCGGCAAACTGGCGGCTGGGCATCGGGAGAGATTTCAACCAGATCGAGCTTGACCTCCTCTGCGGCTGCCATAGCTTCCTGAATGGACACGATACCGATTTGTTCTCCATCGGCGCCAATCAGGCGCACTTCGCGCGCCGTGATGTTTTCATTGATCGGCGGACGCTGTGCGGCTCTTTTGTCTTGTCTCATCTCGCGTTTAATCTTTATTGCTCCGAATTCGGGCGGCCTCGTTGTGCAACAGAGCGGGCAAGGAATTCGGAGAACTCGGCGACTGACATCGAACCCAGATCTTTACCCTCCCGCGTGCGCACGGCCACAGTGTGCGATTCGACTTCCCGGTCACCTACTACCAGCAGGTAGGGAGTCTTGTGCAAAGTATGCTCGCGGATTTTAAAACCGATCTTCTCGTTTCTCAAGTCCGCAACAGCGCGATAGCCCATTTCATTGAGGCTTTTCTCGACTTCACGGCAAAATTCCGCCTGATTATCAGTGATATTCAGCACCGCGGCCTGAGTCGGCGCCAACCAGGCTGGGAAATCGCCAGCATAATGTTCGATCAAAATTCCGATGAAGCGCTCGAACGAACCTAGAATCGCCCGGTGCAGCATGACCGGAGTCTTGCGACTGCCATCTTCAGCAACATACTGGGCACCCAGGCGGCCCGGCAGCATGAAGTCGAGCTGCAGGGTACCACACTGCCAGACCCGGCCAATGCAGTCACGCAGCGAAAACTCGATCTTCGGCCCGTAGAAGGCACCCTCGCCCGGCTGCAGATCCCACTTCAGGCCAGCCTCATTGAGCGCAGCTTCCAGCCCCTGCTCCGCCTGATCCCACAGAGCATCGTCACCCACGCGACTTTCCGGGCGGGTCGACAACTTAAGCTCGACGTCGTCGAAGCCGAAGTCCTTGTAGACCTGCAAAGTCAGGGCGATAAAGTCAGCCGCTTCGGACTTGACCTGCTCATCGGTACAGAAAATGTGCGCGTCATCCTGGGTAAAACCACGCACGCGCATCAGGCCGTGCAGCGAACCTGAGGGCTCGTTGCGGTGACAGGAGCCAAACTCGGCCAGTCGCAGCGGCAGCTCGCGGTAGCTCTTCAGGCCCTGATTGAACACCTGAATGTGACACGGGCAGTTCATCGGCTTGATCGCGTAGTCGCGGCTTTCCGATTCGGTGGTGAACATGTTCGCCGAGTAGTGCTCCCAATGACCGGAGCGCTCCCACAACACTCGATCGACCACCTGCGGGGTCTTGATCTCGCGGTAGCCGCTGTCACGCTGAACCTTGCGCATGTATTGCTCGAGCACCTGGTAGACTGTCCAGCCATTGGGGTGCCAGAACACCATGCCGGGCGCTTCTTCCTGGGTATGGAACAGATCCAGGCGCTTGCCGAGTTTGCGATGATCGCGCTTCTCGGCCTCTTCCATGCGCTGAATGTAAGCCGCCAACTGCTTCTTGTCGGCCCAGGCAGTGCCGTAAATGCGCTGCAACTGCTCGTTCTTGGAGTCGCCGCGCCAGTAGGCGCCGGAAATCCGGGTCAGCTTGAACGCCTTGAGGAAGCGAGTATTGGGCACGTGCGGACCACGACACATATCGACATATTCTTCGTGGTAGTACAGGCCCATGGCGGTTTCGTCGGGCATATCCTCGACCAGCCGCAGCTTGTAGTCTTCGCCACGCGACTTGAACACTTCGATGACCTGATCACGCGGAGTCATCTTCTTGATGACATCGTACTCGGTATCGATCAGTTCACGCATGCGCTGCTCGATCGCCGCCATGTCTTCGGGGGTAAACGGCCGCTCGAAGGAGATATCGTAATAGAAACCTTCCTCAATCACCGGCCCGATCACCATCTTGGCGCTCGGATACAGCTGCTTGACCGCATGACCAACCAGGTGAGCACAGGAGTGGCGAATGATCTCCAACCCGTCTTCGTCTTTCGGTGTGATGATCTGCAGACTGGCGTCGCTGTCGATAAGGTCACAGGCATCGACCAAACGACCATCGACTCGGCCAGCCACGGTGGCCTTGGCCAGCCCGGCACCAATCGAGGCGGCGACTTCGGCTACGGTTACGGGATTGTCGAACGAACGCTGACTGCCGTCGGGGAGAGTAATAACGGGCATGCTGCCACTCCTTCTCAGTGGTGACCCCTACGCAAGGCCACATGATGGAAATGCCGCGCTGGCTGACCGCCACAGCTCATACCGGCGTCACAGTCGCCGGCAGCCCTCATCAGGCTGCTGTGGAGCCGCTCAGAGCGGCGCTGAAACAAAAAACCCGGCCACAGGGACCGGGTTTTTAATTTGGTAGGCACGATTGGATTCGAACCAACGACCCCCACCATGTCAAGGTGGTGCTCTAACCAACTGAGCTACGTGCCTGCGATGGAGGCGAACTTTACGCAGCACCTCCGACCCTGTCAAGCACTAAGTTACTGAAAAGGTGAAAAAAGCTGCAAGCTCATGAGGCTGGTTAGACATTGACCAACTGCCCTCTCAACTTCTGTATCTGATCACGCAATTGCGCCGCCGACTCAAACTCAAGATCACGGGCATGCTGATACATCTGCTCTTCCAGTTGACGAATGCGCTTGCTGATTTCCGAGGGCGAACGCAGTGCCGCATCGTAACCTGCCGCCTCTTCTGCCACTTTTTGCTGCCTGCGCTTGCCTGACCGGCTACCCGGCACCACCGCGCCCTCGAGAATATCGGCAACACTTTTGACCACGCCCTTGGGGGTAATGCCATGCTCAAGATTGAAGTTGATCTGTTTAGCCCGGCGGCGCTCGGTTTCACCAATGGCCCGCTCCATTGAGCCAGTAATCCGGTCGGCATAAAGGATCGCCTTGCCGTGGAGGTTACGCGCGGCACGACCAATGGTCTGGATCAGCGAACGCTCGGAGCGCAGGAAACCTTCCTTGTCGGCATCCAGAATCGCCACCAGCGACACCTCTGGCATATCCAGGCCCTCGCGCAGCAGGTTGATGCCAACCAGCACATCAAAGCTACCCATGCGCAAATCACGAATGATCTCGACCCGCTCGACCGTGTCGATATCCGAGTGCAAGTAGCGCACCCGTACATCATGGTCGCCAAGATAGTCGGTCAGATCCTCGGCCATGCGTTTGGTCAAAGTGGTGACCAGCACCCGCTCGCTGCGCTCCACCCGCAGCCGGATCTCCGATAGCAGGTCATCGACCTGGGTGGTGGCCGGACGTACTTCGATTTCCGGGTCGACCAGACCGGTCGGTCGCACCACCTGCTCGACCACCCGGCCTGCATGTGCTTCTTCATAGGGGCCCGGTGTAGCGGAAACAAAGATGGTCTGTGGCGAAATGGCCTCCCACTCGTCAAAACGCATCGGCCGGTTGTCCAGCGCTGAGGGCAGGCGGAAGCCGTATTCGACCAGAGTCTCCTTACGTGAACGGTCGCCCTTGTACATGGCCCCGACCTGCGGCACCGAGACGTGCGACTCATCGATCACCAGCAAGGCGTTGGCCGGCAGATAGTCGAACAGGGTTGGCGGTGGCAAGCCCGGCTCACGCCCGGACAGATAGCGCGAGTAGTTCTCGATGCCGTTGCAGTAACCCAGCTCAAGAATCATTTCCAGGTCGAAACGTGTGCGCTGCTCCAGACGCTGTGCCTCGACCAGTTTATTCTGGTTGCGCAGCACTTCCAGGCGCTCACCCAACTCGACCTTGATCTGTTCCACGGCCTCAAGCAAAGTCTCACGCGGTGTCACATAATGTGTTTTAGGATAAATAGTTACGCGTGGAACCTTGCGCAAAACCTTACCTGTAAGCGGATCGAAAAAGCTGATGTTCTCGACCGTATCATCGAACAGTTCGATACGTATGGCTTCAAGGTCGGATTCGGCCGGAAAGATGTCAATCACATCACCCCTGACCCGATAATTGGCCCGCGCCAGCTCCATGTCGTTGCGGGTGTACTGCAGCTCGGCCAAACGCCGCAGCAGCGTCCTTTGGTCCAGCACATCACCCCGGTCGACATGCAGCACCATGCGCAGGTAAGACTCGGGATCACCCAGACCATAAATAGCCGAGACGGTGGCAACGATGATCGCATCCGGCCGCTCCAACAGCGCCTTGGTCGCCGACAGACGCATCTGCTCGATATGATCATTGATCGAGGCATCTTTCTCGATATAAGTATCTGACGACGGCACATAGGCCTCGGGCTGGTAATAGTCGTAGTACGACACGAAATACTCCACCGCGTTGTTCGGGAAGAATTCCTTGAACTCGCCATAAAGCTGGGCCGCCAGCGTCTTGTTCGGCGCCATGATGATCGCCGGGCGCTGCATGTGCTGAATCACGTTGGCCACGGTAAAAGTTTTGCCCGAGCCGGTCACTCCGAGCAACGTCTGGTGCGACAAGCCCGCCTCCAGGCCTTCGACCAATTGCGCGATGGCCACCGGCTGGTCACCGGCCGGCTTGAAACGGGTCTGCAACTTGAACTCATTCATGGCGCTCACTCATCAGGGCTGCGGCAACAACCGACTATCTTAGCACCCGACGATGTGACGATCAGGCTGGTTTGGGCATCGGATGTTTCAGCATGCTGGTCTCGCACTTAACAGGCTCTGCGTCTATAATGAGCGGCCGCGTACGGCATGACCCGACACCATTCACCCATCTGTCTCGAGTTAGCCCCTATCATGAGTGTTTTCTCCCCTGTTGAAATGGCTCCCCGCGATCCCATCCTTGGCCTGAACGAGGCGTACAACGCCGACACCAGAGCCAACAAGGTCAACCTGGGGGTTGGTGTCTATTACGACGAAAACGGCAAGGTTCCACTGCTGCGCGCCGTCGAAGCCGCCGAGCAGGCCCGGGTCGCCGAACACGCCCCGCGCGCTTACCTGCCGATTGAAGGCCTGGCCGCCTATGATCAAGCTGTGCAGAAACTGCTGTTCGGTCAGGACTCGCCGCTGCTGACCGCCAACCGCCTGATCACTGCTCAGTCTCTGGGTGGTACCGGAGCCCTGAAACTTGGCGCCGACTTCCTTTATCGCCAGACCGGCAAGCGCCTGGTCGCGATCAGCAATCCGAGCTGGGAAAACCACCGCGCACTGTTCGAAGCTGCCGGCTACGAAGTAGTCGAGTACCCCTATTACGATCCAGCCACCAACGGTCTGGATCTGGACGGCATGCTCAAGAGCATCGAAGCCCTGCCCGAAGGCAGTGTGGTTCTGCTGCACGCCTGCTGCCACAACCCGACCGGCGTTGACCTTTCACTGGCTGACTGGGCCAAGGTCATCGACGTAGTTCAGCGCCGCAACCACGTCCCCTTCCTCGACATCGCCTATCAGGGCTTTGGCGAGAACCTGCAGGACGATGCGATGGCCGTGCGCCTGTTCGCCGAATCAGGCCTGGCGTTCCTGGTAGCCAGCTCGTTCTCCAAATCGTTCTCGCTTTACGGCGAGCGGGTTGGGGCTTTGACTCTTGTTACCGCCAACAGTGAGGAAACAGCACCGGTACTGTCGCAGCTCAAGCGAGTGATTCGTACCAACTACTCCAACCCGCCAACCCACGGCGCCCAGGTAGTGGCCAAAGTGCTGACCAATCCCGAGCTGTATAGTCTGTGGGAGCAGGAACTGGCTGAAATGCGTGTGCGCATCAAGGCCATGCGCCAGGCTCTGGTGGAAAAGCTCCAGGCCGCCGGAGTCACCCAGGACATGAGCTTCATCCAGCGCCAGCGCGGCATGTTCTCATATTCAGGCCTGACCAAGACCCAGGTTGAACGCCTGACCAGCGAGTTTGGCATCTACGCGGTTGGTAGCGGCCGAATCTGCGTCGCTGCACTCAACCAGAGCAATATCGAACACGTGGCCAGCGCTGTGGCTGCCGTGCTGCGGGAAGCATGAGAAGCTGCGTACTGACTGACAAAAATCACTCAAGGCCTTGACCTTCCTGATTTTTTTGGTAAAGTGCGCAGCGTCCGATCCGCGATAGCTCAGTCGGTAGAGCAAATGACTGTTAATCATTGGGTCCCTGGTTCGAGTCCAGGTCGCGGAGCCAAACAAAAAAGGCCGGTGCATTGCACCGGCCTTTTTCTTTGCCCCTCAGAACCGATAGCTCAGGCTGAATTTTGCATTTCGACCTTGCGAATAGGCGTTGTCGCCTGACAGCGCGGGACGATAGAAACGATTTAGCACATTATCGACAGTCAAGTTGGCAGCAACATTCCTGAATGATCCGCGCGATGGAGTCCACTCTGCAAACAGGCGGTGCACGTCATAGCTGCTGTTACCATAGTGGTTCCAATAGATTTCTCCGCTGCCGTCATACAAATCGCTCGGCAACCGGTCTGTCTTGCGTACAAACTCACCCTGCCAGCCGACTCTTGCTTCCAGTGCCGGGAACTTCATACCCAGCATTGCGACCCATTTCACGGGCTGTATATCTCTGGCCCAGACGTTTGGTCCCCAAGGGTTGGTATATGCTCCACGGTGCCTCCCTTCCATCCATGAATAGGACAGGCTGGCAAAAACCCTGCGGCTATCATAGAAGCTTTCCAGCTCAGCCCCTTTGATGGTTACCCCAGGCAAGTTCCGATAATTGGGCAAAGGCAGCAGGTCAGCACATTGATCGGCAATCGAACCGCCGTTCTCAGCCTGGGCCTGACAGGCGATAGAGCGAAACTTGAAAATTTCATCCTTGATCTTGTTGTGAAACAGCGTCACCCGCACCTGGGCATTATCACCCCGAACGATCAGGTCAGGCAGGCTGACCACTGATCCTGCCCGGAAGCCGCGAATCCGCTCTGCATCCAAATCACGACTGGAGCCCCCGAAGGTAGTGCTATTCTGGACTTCGTACTGTTCATCCAATACCGGTGCACGCCAGGTTCTGGCATAGTCAGCAAACAACCCCACGTTATCCGTTGCCCGCCAGAAAATGGCCAGGCGCGGTGACCAGCCAGAATAGCTCTGAGAGCGATAGTCGTGATTTCTGTCCGGGTTGTTGTAAAGCGGCGCCAGGTTGCGCCTGCCTTGGTTGAGAACATGATCAAAGCGCAGTGACGGCGTGATTGTCAGCCGGCCGAAAGTAATCGCATCCTGCATATAGGCACTGCGAACATCCTGCTCACCAGCTGGCATGAACTGCGGTTGATACCAGCCATAGTTGTAGGATGGATTGTTCTCGAAGGTCGGTAAAAACATCAATACATCGCGCTCATGCTCGCGCCACTGCATGCCAGCGGTCAGTTCATGACCAAGCATGCCAGTGCTGAACACGCTGGTATTGCGCACCTCGAAAAACTTGTCGCTGTACTCGGTCTTGATGTACTTGCCGCCAGTCGAAGAACTGAAGCTGGCATCATCATCACGCTCATCCGTTTGGGTAGTACGTGATAGTGAGTAGGTCAGCTGCAGGTCGAGCCAGGCGTTATCAACCGGCTGGTAGCGATATTTGCCTGCCCAGGTGGTGTCGACCAGCTCGCGGTCCGACAGTAACCGACTCATCGCCTCCTCAAGACCACCGTAACGGTCAATCGACCATTTGCTGGGTACCAGGAAAGTTACCGCACTAAACGATGACCGCAGTTCGCTCTTGGTTCGACTATAAGTCAGCCCAAGCTGATGCTCTGGCGTTGGATTGAAATTACCTTTGACCAACACCGAGCCCTGATTCTGGGCCGTAAAAGGATAGCGTTTGGGATACAGATAGCCTTCATCCATATCGATATGACCGGCCAGCTTGATGTCATTGCTGTCGCGATCACTCAGATAGAACAGCCCATCCAGCACCCCGTCATCGGTACGACCAAATACAGCTCCGCTGTAGGTACGCTGCTGGTCGTTGCTTTGATAGCCATATTTAAACAAAGCGCCCGTATTGCGGCCGGGCTGCAGTAGATCGCCGGCATCTCGGGTTTCCATATGCACGGTCCCGCCAAAAGCACCGTTGCCACTAAAAACCGAATGCGGCCCCTTTTCTACCTCGATACTCTTGATCAGTTCTGGCTCAAGAAAAATGGTGCCTTGCTGGTAGCGTTCAAATCCGCTTTTAACCGCACCATCGAGAGTAAAGGGAACATCCTCGGCATCACCCAACCCCCAGATATTCAGGGTCTGGCCACCCGGCTTGACCGAGCCACCCATGCTTACACCTGGCAACGTCTGCAACAAGGCAGGAATATTGTTAGCTTGCTGACGGTCAATATCGGACCGAACCAGCGTGGATTTGCCTACGCTGCTCGCATCCACACGACCACCCTCGCCGACCACAGTCACCGATTGAAGCCTGATGCTGTTACTCGCGCCCTGGCGTGCGCGAATGACATACCCACCATCAACCTGTACCAACTCCAGACCTGAACCCTGCAACAATATCTGCAGGGCTTCCGCTAGATCGTACACTCCGGCCAGTGGCGGCGCATGGAACTGGCGGGCCAACGATTCATCAAATAGCAGCTGTACTGCCCCCTGGCGGGCCAGCTCTGTCAATGACGTATCGAGAGATTGTGCCGGCATATCTAGCGACACGGATGCGGCTTGCAGGCCACCGCTGGCCAGCATGCCAAGCAAAACCAGACCACGTAGATGGAAACGGGTATTAAGGGTACTCATCGCATTCTCCTGATGCATGCTCCTATTGGTCACACCCAGGAAAACGCGGCAGCAGAGCAAACCCTCACACGAAAATGAGAAAAATTTTCATTTAGGCCGTTAAGCTGACCCTCATCGCAAACTTTCCAACACAAAGCCACCATCCTCGGCAACGACTACCTGTACCGGCAGCAGCAGCGGTAAAGCATGCAGGAACTGGTCAGGGCGGTATATGTTCAAGCTGCCTGATACTTTCAACTCTCCCAACGCTGGCGAAGCCAGCCTGACGGGACCGCCTAAATAGCGGCTCAGATCATGCGCCAAGTCATCCAGTGACTGCTCCTGAAACACCTGCCACCCCGAACGCCAGCTACCAATATCGTTGAGTTCAACCTGTGTTTTCACGAGCTGCCCCGTGCGGTAATCCATGTACCCAAGGTCGCCATGTTGAAGCACAATCGGTTGCACTCCTGCGACCCCGGGATCATAAAGCACCGCTCCCTGCTCTACTGAAACGGCTACGCCATGCTCGGCATGCCTTACATTGAAGCGAGTTCCAACAACCTTGATTGCCCCAGGCCCTACCTTGACCACAAAGGGTCGATCGGGGTCTGCCGCCACAGAGAAAAACGCCTCTCCGGCCTCTAGTAAAGCTTCCCGATAGTCCCGGGCATAGTGCACCTCAAGGCTAGTCCCCATATTAAGGACGGCCGATGACCCATCTCTCAGTTGAACAGTCTGCAGCTCTCCGGCCCTGGCGCTGGCAACCAATTCATACACGGCTGAAGCATTCCAGAGATGACCGAACACAAGCCCTAGAGCCAGCACCAATGAAGCTGCACAAGCCATCGCAATACGTTTGGCAGAAGCGGATCTTGCCTTGAACTCCTTAAGTGTTTCTACAGGTCCGACATCATCCAGAACCGGTCGCGGGATATTCATGCAGTCATCCCAAAGCAATTGCATGTCGGCATAGGCCTGAGCATGCAATGGGTCCTGCGCCAGCCATAACTCAAAAGCCTGCTCATCAGCTGCGCTGAAGCTTTCCCCTTGCCTGCGACTGAACCAGTGAGCAGCCTGCTCATCAACAACTCTGCGCGACTTATCAGTCAGCATCGTGACCTCCAGCTTTTTGCCGTGAACGCAATGCTGCAAAGCGCTTGCAGTGCAACATGGCACCAGCAATATGCTTTTCCACCATACTCAGGGAGATCCCCATCCGTTGCGCGACGGCCGCTTGAGTCAAACCGTCGAATTTGTGCAAAACAAAAGCCTGCTTGCGCTTAGGTGGCAAGGCGGCCAAAGCCTCAGCCAACCAGCTCAAACGCTGCTGTTGCTCGATCATCGCCAATGGTCCTTCAGTCTGCAATGCTTCATCAGCCTCGGAGTCATACTCGTCCAATCGCACCAGCCCGGTGCCTGTACGCACCTGCTGGCGTCGCCAATGGTCATACATGAGATTACGGGCGATGCGAAACAGCAATGGGCGCGAATACCCACTATCAGGCGTAGTACCAAGCCAGCGTATAAGGGCCTCTTGCGACAAGTCCTCAACATCTGCCGCATTCGCCAGACGCCGCGACAGAAACAACTTCAATTCAGAACGTAAGCCGTAGTACTCGGCAAAACTCATTGAAGGTGGTAATTCAGACATGGCATGACCCCATGCATGCCGAGGTAATAACAAGCATCAACGCTCTCCACCGATGAACAACCAGACGCACCACTACAACAGGTAACAATAATCATTATCGTTAACTTGAGAGCTAAATGCCACTAATAACGCCTGTCGGTGGATTGGGAAGGTGGAGCAGTCTCTGCTAGCCAGACTCCTTGGGGAAGCGTCAGATCAGAGGCTAATTGAAGAGTGATGCGCACAAAAAAGCCGGCGCAATAAATGCGCCGGCTTTTTCTTTACTCCAGTCAGGCTACCTGAGCAATCGACTCTTCCGCTTCGGCCCGGCCCTTGGCCGCCTCGCCCTCGCCCATCGCCTGACCTTCGACGTGAACGAACTCGACGTCATCAATGCCGATAAAGCCCAGCGCGGTTTTCAGGTAGGGAGCCTGATGATCCAGCGGGCTGCCCTGATAGCGGCCACCACGGGCGGTTACTACGTAGACCTTGCGATCACCGGCCAGACCTACCGGGCCATTTTCGGTGTACTTGAAGGTCCGCCCAGCCTGCAGTACATGATCCAGCCAGGCTTTCAGGGTGGAGGTGATGCCGAAGTTATACATCGCCGAACCGATCACCACGATATCGCTGGTCAACAACTCATCAACCAGCCCAGCAGCGCGGGCTGCGGCAGCACGCTCAGCTTCGTTTTGCTGCTCTGCCGGCTTCATCCAGCCGCCCAGCAGGGTTTCATCCAGGTGTGGCAAGGGCTCTGCCCCAAGGTCACGTACGACCACCTTGGCATCAGCATGGCTGGCACGCAGGCGCTCAACGAGACGTTCGGTGTATTCACGCGACAGGGAGCCGTCACGGCGGGCACTGGTATGCAAAACAAGAATCTGGGTCATGGCTTGGCAACTCCATCTGTGTTGGGTTTCGATGGAGGCCATACTATGAACCAATCAACAGATATAAAAGCGCAAAAATATGCTTAAAAATATCAACCTGATCGATATATCATGCAGCCTTGCAGTCAACCGTCACACGTACCCGGTTGATTTGCCGGAAAAAGGCCTGGGTCAACACCGTCTTTTCGCCAGCCTTGATACGAACACGGCTCGCGGACGGTCGTTCGGGGCCATTAACAAAGGTTGCCTCGCACAACGCTGCATGTTGCCCCTGGTTAACCAGGGTTACCGTGGCGATGTTGCTCATATAGCCACTGGTGGCGGCAATCGAAACCCCCTGGCTCTTGAGTTCGACTTCCACCGGGAAGGCCAAGGCCGTCAAGGGCAAACACAGCATCAGGCAGGTACACAGATAACCACGCATAGGTCACCCCCTCTCTCACGGATGGGTCTGGCGTTTCTTCCACAATAAGTCAGTGGAGCAGGCAATGAAAGCACCTCGCGTTACTCTCGATCAATGGCGAACCCTTCAGGCCGTGGTAGACCATGGTGGCTTTGCCCAAGCCGCCGAAGCGCTGCACCGCTCTCAGTCCTCGGTCAGTTATACCGTAGCCAGGATGCAGGAGCAGCTCGGTGTCCCGCTGCTTGAAATCGAAGGCCGCAAGGCAGTGCTGACCGAAGCCGGCGCGGTATTACTACGCCGTTCCCGCACTTTGGTAAAACAGGCCAGCCAGTTGGAAATGTTGGCCCACAACATGGACCAGGGGTGGGAACCGGAAGTGCGACTGGTGGTCGATGCGGCCTACCCTACCGAACGTCTGGCCCGCGCGTTGCAGGCGTTCATCCCGCTGAGTCAGGGTTGCCGTGTGCAATTGCGTGAAGAAGTACTGTCTGGCGTCGAGGATTGTTTGCAGGACGGCTCGGCGGATCTTGCCGTCTCCGGCCTGGCCATCACCGGCTACATGGCACAACAGCTCAACACGGTCGAGTTCGTTGCTGTAGCCAATCCAGGCCACCCACTGCATCAACTGCAGCGCCAACTGAACCACCATGATCTGGAAAGCCATATGCAGGTGGTCATTCGTGATTCCGGCCGCCGTCAACCCCGCGATAGCGGCTGGCTCGGGGCCGAACAGCGCTGGACCGTTGCCAGCTTAGCCACCGCCGCCCGCCTGGTAGCCAGTGGTTTGGGGTTCGCCTGGCTACCAGGACACGAGATCCGCGATCACATCGCCAACGGACAACTCAAGCCCCTGCCGCTGGAACAGGGCGGCCAGCGCTCGCATTATCTTTACTTGTATGCAAACAAGGACAAACCCTTGGGACCTGCCAGCCAGATCCTGGCCAATCTGATCATCGAACACTCAATGCATGACTGATGTCATAAAGCATGGCTAGAATGAGCGCTTTAGTCGCGGCGAAAGGACTGCATAATGCCCGAGATGATCATCAATGGTTGTCGCCTGCACTATACCGATCAGGGCCAGGGGCCCGCAGTACTGCTGATACACGGCCTGGGCTCCAGCAGTCGAGATTGGGAATATCAGTTACCAGCCCTGCTGCCACACTTTCGAGTACTGACCCTGGACATGCGTGGCCACGGGCAAAGTGACAAACCACGACGAGGCTACTCGATCAAGGCCTTCGCCGAAGACTGTCTGAGCTTCATTGAGCAACTGGAGCTGAATAAACCACACCTGGTCGGCATTTCGATGGGTGGCATGATTGCCTTTCAACTGGCCACCGACCACCCGGAAGTCCCCGGCAGCCTGACCATCGTCAACAGTGCCCCGGAAGTCATTCCGAGGCGCCCCACCGAGTTCGCAGCGGCCGCCAAGCGCCTGTTTTTCGCCCACGTATTGCCCATTGGCACCGTCGCCCGCGGCCTGGCCCGGCTGTTGTTTCCCAAGGACGAACAGCAAGCCCTGCGTGAGAAGTTCGAGCAGCGCTGGCGGGAAAACGATCGGCGTGCCTACCTTGCCTCACTGCGCGCCATCGTCGGCTGGGGCGTGACCGAGCACCTGGACCGGATCGTCTGCCCGGTACTGGTAATCAGTGGCGACAAGGATTACACCCCGGTCGAACATAAGCGCAATTATGTCTGTCGGCTCGGCGATGCCCGGCTTGAGGTGATCAGCGACTCGCGGCATGCTACCCCGGTCGATCAACCCGAGTCGTTCAACCAGTTGCTACTGGATTTTCTGCTGCCACAAGCAGGCCATCACAGCATTCATCACAACAAAACCTGACGGAGTTACACAATGTTGAAACACCTGGCCGGGGCCTGTGCCCTCGCGTTTTTTGCCACTACTGCCCTGGCGGACAACCCGCGCGTCTTGCTGAATACCAGTCATGGTGATATTGAACTGGAGCTCAATGCCGAGGCCGCACCAGTCACCGTTGAGAACTTTCTGCGCTATGCCGATGCTGGCCATTACGAAGGCCTGATCTTCCACCGGGTCATCCCCGGTTTCATGATCCAGGGCGGCGGCTTTACCCCGGACATGCGTCAACGCGAAGTCGGCACGCCGATCAAGAACGAAGCCGACAATGGCCTGCGCAATGATCGTTACACCATCGCCATGGCCCGCACCCAGGTGGTTGACAGCGCCACCAGTCAGTTCTTCATCAACCTGAGCAACAACGACTTCCTCAACCACGGCAGCCGCGACTTTGGCTACGCCGTGTTCGGCAAAGTCACCAGCGGCGAGCATGTGGTGGAAACCATCGGCAAGGTGCCGACCGGCAACCAGGGCATGCACCAGAACGTTCCGCGTAATCCAGTGACCATTCTTAAGGTAACCCGGGTCGAAAGCGCCGAGTAGTAGACCGCGAACCTGGATTGCCACGGGCCTTTGGCCCTCGCAATGACGAGGTATGGTCTTTGCGAGGGCCAAAGGCCCGTGGCAATCCAGGCGCAATCTCAGCACAACAACAATCCGGTCAATCTCGCCGATAGGGCAAAAACTCCCGAGCCTGTTGCTGATAGCGTTGCACGCCCACCTGCTCGCGCCGAAGAAAGTCCGCCACCGCCTCGTGCAACCCCGGCTGCAGGCGATGCCAAGACTGGGTCAGAACCGGCTCAAAACCGCGAATCAGCTTGTGCTCACCCTGAGCACCAGCATCAAAGCGTGCTAATCCCTCAGCTATGCAGCGCTCCATTCCCTGATAGAAGCAGGTTTCGAAGTGCAGCCGGTCATACTCATCCAGGCAGCCCCAATAGCGCCCGTACAGCGTATCCTCGCCGACCAGAAACAACGCCCCGGCAACCTCGCGGCCCTGATGCAGAGCAAAGACCAGGCGCAGCGCCTGGGGCATGGCAGCCGACAGCTGCGTAAAGAACCGCTGATTCAGATAGGGGCTCTGACCTCGCTTGAGATAGGTCGCCGCATAGAACGGATAGAATAGCTCCCAGGCCTGCTGGTCAATCTCCTCAGCAGCCAACCAGCGAAAGCTGATACCTTGCTCGCTCACCGCCTGGCGCTCCTTGCGAAAGTTCTTGCGCTTGCGCGAGTTGCAGACGGCCAGGAAATCATCAAACTCGGCATAACCCTGATTGCGCCAGTGAAATTGACAGCCCAGCCGCTGCAGCCAACCCCGACTACGCAGCCAGACGTCCTCCTCACCGGAATTGAACAACAGGTGCAGGCTCGAGACCCGCTGCTGTTCAAGCTCGGCTTGCAGGTCATCGAGAATCAGTGCCGCGCTGTCGATATCACGCGCCAGCAGGCGTGGCCCCTGAACCGGTGAGAACGGAATCGCCGCCAGGTACTTGGGATAGTAGCGCCGCCCTGCCCGTTCCCAGGCCTCGGCCCACTGCCAGTCGAACACATACTCGCCGTAGGAATGGCTCTTCTCGTACAGTGGTAGCAATGCTTGTAGCTGTCCCTGCCGCTCTACCACCCGATGTGCCGGCTGCCAGCCTGTGGCGGCAGTTGTCGCCCCACTGCGCTCCAGCGCGGCTAGAAAGGCATGCCGCAGGAATGGGTAACCAGCAGGGGCCAGTGCATCCCACTGGGCTTGGGGTAATTGATCGATGCTGTGCAGATTGAGAAGGTTCATGCGATGCCAGACTCAAAGACAACGCCTAGCATGCCGACTGATGCCCGCCCAGGCAAGACGGCCGCCCGAATCGACTCGGGCGACCTGACGCGGGTTATTGCTCAGCCCACTCCAAAAAGCTCTTGCGGCTTTCCGGGGTCAGCAGCAGCCAGAGTTGCTGTAACGTGGTCAGCGTCGCATCACTGTGCGGCAAGGCCGCTTGAGCGGGCTGTGCGACCGTGCTCCGGGGCGCGACCGCGGCAGACACCGGCATCATCACAGACGCGGCAGACTCAGCCGGAGCAGCATATCCCAGCGGTTCCACACTCTGATTGCGATCACGCGGCGCTGCATCCCCACTTGAGAAGAGCTGACCAATCACGCTGCTCGGTACAGAGCCCTCCTGGGCCTGAATCCGTTGCCCGGTACGCGGATTTTCGGCCCAGGCATCAAAGCGTTTGCTCATTTCCCGGGCCTGATCCAGATTGGCTGGTTTTTGAAAGCCCAAACGCCAGGTTTCACCAGCCTGGCCATTAATGTTGAAGGTTGCTGCGCGAGAACGTACTACTTCATGGGTCATGCCGCCAATATCGAATACCCGGCGATAGTAGGCATCGATCTGATACTCACCTGGCAACAGGTGCACCTGCTGATCATCGCCGCGCACCAGATTATCCAGCGCTGCAACCTTCTGGCCGTTTATGCTCTGAATCTCCAGATCAGCCGGCACTTGCACCACCAGCACCTGACTGGCGGATCGCTCTGGCCCTGAATAGAGCTTTACCGGCCCCTGCTGAGCACAACCGGCAAGCAAGCTGATCAGAACCACACAAAACAGATTACGCATGGACATCCCTCGTTGCGAAAAGGCGCTATGGCCTGACTGGACAGATGTAGCCATCGCCATGTGACAGCCACAAGACAAGACTAAGGCAGCCTTATGACAGTTTCGTGATAGAAAAAGGCCAGGTTGTACAATGACAACCTGGCCGTTGAAATTCGCCCAGCGATTCAAACCGAGCGAAGGAGCACTTTTAAGCTACGCTCAGAAGTCGTAACGCAGACCGGTGCTGAATGCCTTGGCGTTCTCGCCGTTGACACCAGCGCGAGTGGCGGTACGACCCTGACCCCAAGGAGTCAGGCCAACGTTGTCGTCGTTGGTAACCACGGCGTAGTTGGCGTAGACGCGCAGAGCGCTGTCCAGACGATGCTCGACGCCGATGGCGTACATGTTGCTCTTGGTGTCGTCCAGATCGGCGTCACGGGTCATCCACATGCCGCGAATGTAGGTCTTGGGAGCGACTTTGAAGTCAGCACCCAGGCCCCAGACATCGGCCGAGTTGCGGTCCTGAGTAACGCTGTCGCCAGCCTTGTAGTTAACGTCCTGATAGAAGCCGACCAGTTTGACCGCGTCAGTTACCTTGTAACCGGCAGCCAGACGCCAGGCATTACGCTTGCCACGGGCGGCATCTTCGTTGTAACGCTCATAGGCCAGAGCTGCATCCAGCGGGCCTTCGGCATAGGTCAACGAGGTGCTGAAGGCGTTGTCCTTGTCCTTGTTGTTGGTGCCGTCATCGTTGCTAGTACCTTCGTGCACCGAGTAAGCGAAGTTGGCGGCCAGGCCGTTGAACTTCGGAGTCTGGTAATGCACGGTGTTGTCGGTACGCTCGTCGAAGCGGCCATCACCAACACGGGTCAGGTTGCGCATGTCACCGACCTGATCACCGAACAGGTTGGCCGGACCACGGGCGGCCTTGAACGGGGTATCGAAGCGACCCAGACGGATCATCCCCATATCACCACTCAGACCGACGAAAGTGTCACGAGTAGTGAAGGTGTCGTTGGTGCCGCTGTTGCTGATATTGACTTCCTGTTCAATCTGGAAGAACGCAGTCAACGAATCCAGTTCACGGCTGCCTTTAAAACCGATACGCGAGGAGTTGCTGGAGATGTTGGTTTCCGAGTAACGATCAACATCCAGATAATCTACAGACACATGGACCCGGCCATAGATGGAAACATCAGCCATGGCAGCGGCGGGGATGGCCGCAGCCAAGGTGGTCAAGGCGAATCCGGCAAAATGCTTACGCAGTGTCATTGAGTCTTCCCTCAGTTATGTTTTGCGTTGACAGAAAAACAACACGTTGGCGCCAGCCCGACTGGCTGGCCCGGTGTTGGAGGGAATCTTCTCAGGGGGTTATTTCAGCTCAGTTGCATTGGAATGAAGATTTGATGACAACGGAACTTTTTGGAATAAGAGGTAAAACAAGGAGTTGGCGGACTCATGTCCCGCGCGGTTGCTGACAACGCATGGATTGCCGCGTCAGCGGGTGGCCGCCCCCTGCTCCTCGCAATGACAGTGGCTGGGGCCATGGCGCGCTAATCGCACTTCGTCATTGCGAGGGCCGAAGGCCAGTGGCAATCCAAGAGGGGTTGAGGTCACGCATGGATTGCCGCGTCGGCGGATGGCCGCCCACTGCTCCTCGCAATGACGGTGGCTGGGGCCATGGTGCGTTAGTCGCACCTTGTCATTGCGAGGGCCGAAGGCCCGTGGCAATCCAAGCGGATTGCCGGCCAGGAGCCAGGGGTTAGGTGATTAACGCTTGCGTACGATCACGCTGCCGATCGAGTAACCGGCACCGAACGAGCAGATCACCCCATGACTGCCACTTGGCAGATCATCCTGATGTTTGTGGAAGGCAATGATCGAGCCAGCCGAACTGGTATTGGCGTACTCATCAAGCACCACTGGCGCTTCCTGAGCATCCGGATCGCGGCCCAGCAGCTTGCGAGCAATCAGCATGTTCATGTTGAGGTTGGCCTGGTGCAGCCAGAAGCGCTTGACGTCGGTCACCGGCAGGTTGTGCTCCTGCAAGTGATTGCCGATCAGCTCAGCCACCATCGGGCAGACATCCTTGAACACCTTGCGGCCCTGCTGCACGAACAGTTTGTCCGGCGCGCCTACGCCGCTTTCATCGCAGCGATTGAGAAAACCGAAGTTGTTGCGGATATTGTTGGAGAACTTGGTCAACAGCTTGGTGCCCAGAATATCGAACTGGCGCAAAGACACGGCCTGGTCGGCACTCTCAACGATCACCGCGGTGCAGGCGTCACCAAAGATAAAGTGGCTGTCACGGTCACGGAAGTTCATGTGGCCGGTGCAAATTTCCGGGTTGACCATCAGTACCGCGCGGGCCTGGCCAAGCTGGACGCTGTTGGCCGCGGCCTGGATGCCGAAGGTTGCCGAGGAACAGGCCACGTTCATGTCAAACCCGAAGCCTTCGATCCCCAGCGCCTCCTGCACTTCAACGGCAATTGCCGGATAGGCACGTTGCAGGTTGGAGCAGGCAACGATCACGCCGTCGATATCGGCAGCGGTACGGCCAGCATTCTCCAACGCCTGAGTGGCTGCCTTGACGGCCATTTCGCAGAGCACCGACCATTCGTCATTGCTGCGCTCAGGGATGCTCGGCACCATGCGGTTAATATCCAGAATGCCGTCCTTGTTGACCACAAAGCGGCTCTTGATACCCGAGGCCTTCTCGATGAAGTCGGTACTGGAGGACGCCAGGGCTTCCAGCTCACCCCTAGCGATGGCATCGGCATTGTCGCGGTTGAATTGCTCAACATAGGCATTGAAGCTTTCAACCAGTTCTTCATTGCTGATGCTGTTGGGGGGCGTATACAAACCCGTTCCGCTGATCACGACTTTCTGCACGGTCGGTCCTCTATCGTTCACTCAATACGTTATCAATATCCCGGCGCACGCTGGCCAAGCCAGTCCAGCACCAGGGGAAAATGTTCCCGGGTCGCCTGCGGATGCGTCAGCAGGTCGTTGTGACCATAATTACGAGAGCAGCCAAGGCCCTTCTTGAGCAGCACTACTTGCGCATCATGCTCACCCAACTCACGGGCAAAGGCTTTTACGTCATCCACATGCCCCAGGTAATGATCGTTTTTGCCAGCCAGATACAACCCGGGAGGCCAGGCCAGCGTTTTCACTGCCAAAGCATAGTCGAAACCGTCCTCCAGATCACGCCATTGACCACCATTCATCCAGGCGAGATTGGCGCGTAGCATGGCGCGCGACTCATCTGCCGAGCCAATACCCAGTGCCCGCGCAGGAATCAGCCCGTTGAACAGGCCGATCAACGGCGCTATCCGGCACCAGAGCAGATCGATCATCAGGCGCTTGCGCCAATTGCGCTGGTGAACCACCCGCTTGCTGGCAAAATGCACCTGTCCGGCCAAGTGCTGCAGCCACTGAGGCTGACGAGCCAAGGCACTGGCCAGCCAAACCCCACCCCAGGAGTGGCTGACGGCGAACCAGGGCTGGTTCGGGTGGCGCTGCGCGATCAGTTCGAACAGCGCCGGCAGGTCCTCGGTGATCAGTTGATGCTGAGTGACCTGCAAACCACTGCTCAGAGGTGGTTCGCTTTCGCCGCGCCCGCGCAGGTCAGCCACATAAACCTCATAACCGGCATCGGCCAACCAAGGCCCCAACCCTTGCCCTGCACGCGACCAGAAAATCCGCCCATCTTCGACCAGGCCATGGACCATCAAGATCGCCGGCCCGCCCCGACCAGGAAAATGCCGCACATGTAGGCGGACCTGATCATCGACGCTGACCTGCAGAGCGTTACCCGGGGTTTCGAGCACAATGGTGTTCCTTGATGGCATTAGGGAATCACAGTGTAAACATCAATTCCCTATCAGGCTGTGATCTCCTGCCAAAGTTTCATCAATCGTTTCTCGGAAACCGGCATCCGGGTGCCCAACTGCTGGGCGAACAATGACACCCGATATTCCTCCACCAGCCAACGCCACTGATCCAGGCGCGGATCGGCCCGACCTTCCTGACGCAGCCGCTCGCTGCGATCACGATACAACTGCCCCAGGCGTTGCAGCTCCTCGGTCCAGACCCGGTCGCGCTGCACCTGGCTGCCAAGCTTATCCAGGCGCTGTTCGATAGCGCCAAGGTAGCGCAGATACTGATCCAGCCACTCGGCTGGCACTGCTCGCACAAAGCCCTTGAACACAAGCCCCGCCAGTTGCTCGCGGATATCATTGAGCGCCAGCGCCCAGCTCAGGTCGATCCGCCCCTTGAGACGCTTCTGCACCGCATGCCAGGCCTTGAGAATGGCCAGTACCTGGCCACCTAGCTTCTCGGCCACCGCCATCCATTCACCACGACCAGCCTCAATACAAGTCTCCAGCGCTTGCGGATCGCGTGGCAGAGGCCCGCTGGCAAGAAACGCGCGGTCAACGGCGGCCAGCAGCAGATCCTCGGTCAACTGTTGCTGGGTGCCAAAGTCACGGTAGTAGATGGCTGCCTCTTTGGCAGAGCTCAGCTTCTGACGCAGGTAGCGGGCCTGCTCGTTGAGCCGCTCGAGAATCAGCCGTTGTACCCCCAGCCTATGGGCCTGCTCGGCCTGGGCCTGGGTATCGTAGAGCTGTTCGGCAACTTTTACGCCTTGCTCAGCCGACCCGCCCTGCTCGCTCCAGGCCGGCCAGAAGGTCACTGCGATACCAGCCTGCTGGCGCGTTACCTGTTCCGGCAAAGCTGTCTGCCCGGCGGGCCGCTCGGGCTCGCGCTGAGGCTCGGGTAGTGGCGCACTGCGCTGCGGCAAGCCCGCCAGCTCACTGCACAACAACCCAAGATCACGCCCTTGGGCAATCACCTTGCCAGCCGCATCCAGCACTTCGATACGCATACGCAGGTGGGTTTCCAGCTCAGCAGAGTCCCAGGCATCGTCAGGAATTCGCGCACCGGTCATGCGCGTCAGCTCACGACCCAGCACCTGAGTCAAATTACCCTGAGCGAACGGCATGCGCTCCAGCGCGGCGCGAACGAAATCCGGCACCGGCACGAAGTTCTTGCGCAGCGCCTTGGGCAACCCCCGTACCAACGCCACACACTTGTCGAACAGTAACCCCGGCACCAGCCACTCCATGCGCTCGGCCGGCAACTGGCGCAGCAATGCCGCCGGCACCCTGAGCGTTACGCCGTCAGCCTCATGATTAGGCTCGAAGTGATAACTGAGCGGCAGCGCGACCTGCTCCCAGCGCCAGACATCCGGATACTGCTCTGCGGTCACCTCGCCCGCTTCGCGCTGAAGCAGTTCGTCACGAGTCATATGCAGCAGCTTGGGCTCGCTTTGGCTGGTCTTTTTCAGCCACCGCTCGAAACTGGCAAGCTGACAGATATTGGCCGGAATCCGCGCATCGAAATAACGGAACAGGGTCTGGTCATCGACCAGAATATCGCGCTTGCGCGCCTTGGCCTCCAGCTCATCGAGCTGAGCCAGCAACTGGCGGTTAGCCTGATTGAATGCCGCCCGGCCATGCCATTCACCATCGACCAATGCCCGGCGAATGAAGATCTCGCGCGAGACGACCGGATCGATCGGACCAAAATGCACCTTACGCCTGGGCACGATGATCAAACCGTAGAGGCTGACCTGCTCATAGGCCACCACCTGACCGCGCTTTTTCTCCCAATGTGGCTCGCTGTGACTGGTCTTGACCAGATGCCCTGCCAGCGGCTCGACCCACTGCGGATCGATCTTGGCCGCCAGCCGGCCGTACAGTCGACGGGTTTCAGTCAATTCAGCAACCATGACCCAGGCCGGGCGTTTCTTGGCCAGGGCCGAGGATGGATGCAGCAGGAAGCGCCGCTGACGGGCGCCCTGATAGTCGCCCTCTTCGGTCTTGTTGCCGATCTGGCTGAGCAGCCCGGCCAGCAGCGCCTGATGCACGGCGTCATAGCTGGCCGGCACAGGGTTGAGGTTGAGTCCCAGGTCACGGCAGGTCAGCAGCAACTGGCGGTGCGTTTCACGCCATTCACGCAACCGCAGGTAATTGAGGAAGTTGCGCCGGCACCAACTGCGTAACTGACTCTGACTGAGTGCCTGACGTTGCTCTTCAAAACCCCGCCAGAGGTTGATGAAGGCAACGAAGTCCGAACTGTCGTCCTTCCACTGCGCATGGGCCTGATCAGCGGCCTGTTGACGTTCAACCGGGCGCTCTCGCGGATCCTGTACCGCCAGCGCGCTGGCGATGATCAGCGCTTCGTCGAGGCTGTTCAGACGGCTGGCTTCGATCAGCATGCGGCCAATACGCGGGTCGACCGGTAGCCGCGCCAACTGCCGGCCGACTTCGCTGATCTGGCCCGACTTATCGACTGCGCCCAACTCCTGCAGCAGAGTGAAGCCGTCACTGATCGCGCGGCCATCTGGCGGCTCAATAAACGGGAAGTCCTCAATTCGCCCCAGACGCAGATGCAGCATCTGCAAAATGACCGCCGCCAGATTGGTGCGCAGGATCTCGGGGTCGGTAAAGGCCGGCCGGGCATTGAAATCGTCTTCGCCATACAGCCGCACGCAAATGCCCGGCGCTACCCGTCCGCAGCGCCCTTTGCGCTGGTTGGCACTGGCCTGTGATATTGCTTCGACCGGCAGCCGCTGAACCTTGGAACGCGGGCTGTAGCGGCTGATGCGCGCCTCGCCAGGGTCGATTACATAAACAATGCCCGGCACCGTGAGCGAGGTTTCCGCCACGTTGGTAGCCAGCACCACCCGGCGCCCGGCATGTGGGGCAAAGATTTTCTGCTGTTCGCTGACTGACAGCCGCGCATAGAGCGGCAGAATTTCGGTATGTCTGAGGTTGGCCTTGCGCAGAAACTCGGCGGTATCGCGAATCTCGCGCTCGCCGGGCAAAAAGATCAGGGCATCGCCCGGTCCTTTGCCCTGGCTACGCTCCTGCTGCTCCAGTTCACGCAGCGCGGCGAGGATGCCCTGATCGATCGACAGGTCTTCCTCAACCGGATTGCCCTCCTCGTCCATCTCGGCAGCCAGCGGCCGGTACCAGACATCCACAGGATAGGTGCGCCCGGACACCTCGATGATCGGCGCGCCATCAAAGTGCTGGGAGAAGCGCTCCAGATCGATGGTCGCCGAGGTGATGATCAGCTTGAGATCGGGCCGCTTGGCCAGGATAGTCTTGAGGTAGCCGAGCAGAAAATCGATGTTCAGGCTACGCTCATGAGCCTCATCGATGATCAGGGTGTCATAGCGCTCCAGAAAACGGTCATGCTGGGTTTCAGCCAGCAGGATGCCGTCGGTCATCAGCTTGACCAGGGTGTTCTCATTACTCTGATCGGTAAAGCGCACCTGGTAACCAACCAGCTCACCCAGACCGCTGCCCAGCTCTTCGGCCACCCTGCTGGCAACACTGCGCGCGGCCAGCCGGCGCGGCTGGGTATGCCCGATCAACCCGTAGGCACCACGCCCCAGCTCCAGGCAGATCTTCGGCAACTGGGTGGTCTTGCCCGAGCCGGTTTCGCCGGCGATCACCACCACCTGATGGGCAGCAATCGCCTGCTTGATCTCCTCACGCTTGGCGGCAATCGGCAGGTTATCGTCGTAGCGGATCGACGGCACGCTGGCACGGCGCTGTGCTACCTGGGCACAGGAGCGCTGAAAGCGCTCCAACCATTGGCTCAGCTTATGCTCATCCGGTTGCTTGCCGAGGTTATGCAATTGCCGGCGCAAACGATGGCGGTCAGCCGCCATGGCCTGATCAAGATTGTTGGCGAGTTGGTGCAGGTTGGTCATGAACGGCCTGTCAGAAATGAAACACCCCGCCCGGTTACCCGGGCGGGGTGCATTGTCGCAAAGAACGCGGCTCAGGTGTTACTTGGCGCCGAGTTTCTTCAGCTCTTCGTCACGCAGTTCACGGCGCAGGATCTTGCCAACGTTGGTGGTCGGCAGGGCATCGCGGAACTCGACGAACTTGGGCACTTTGTAGCCGGTCAGGTTGTTGCGCATGTGGTCCTTGACCTGCTCTTCGCTGAGTTGCGCACCGGGCGCCTTGACCAGGAACACCTTGATCGCTTCACCGGACTTCTCATCCGGCACCCCGATCGCAGCGCACTGCACCACACCAGGAATCGCAGCCATTACGTCTTCCAGTTCGTTGGGATAGACGTTGAAGCCAGAGACCAGAATCATGTCTTTCTTGCGATCGACAATGCGCAGGAAACCGTCTTCCTGGATGATGGCGATGTCGCCGGTTTTCAGCCAGCCTTCAGCATCGAGAATCTCGGCAGTGGCTTCCGGGCGCTGCCAGTAGCCTTTCATCACCTGCGGGCCCTTGACGCACAGCTCGCCACGCTCACCGATCGGCAGCTCGTTGCCATCGTCGTCGATGATCTTGCACAGAGTCGAGGGTACCGGGATACCGATGGTGCCGATCTGTACCGCATCGATCGGGTTTACCGTGGCTACCGGGCTGGTTTCGGTCATGCCGTAACCTTCGCAGATCTTGCAGCCGGTAACCTGCTCCCAGCGCTCGGCAGTTGCCAATTGCAGGGCCATGCCGCCAGACAGAGTAACCTTGAACTTGCTGAAGTCGAGCTTGCGGAATTCCTCGCTGTTGCACAGGGCAACAAACAGGGTATTGAGGCCGACAAAACCGCTGAACTTGAACTTGGACAGTTCCTTGACGAAGGCCGGAATATCGCGCGGATTAGTGATCAGCACGTTGTGGTTACCGCTGATCATCATCGCCATGCAATGGAAGGTGAAGGCGTAGATGTGATACAGCGGCAGCGGGCAAATCACGACCTCTTCGCCATCAACCATGTTGGCACCCATCAGCGCCTTGGACTGCAGCATGTTGGCGACCAGATTGCGGTGGGTCAGCATCGCGCCCTTGGCTACGCCGGTGGTGCCGCCGGTGTATTGCAGTACAGCGATGTCATCACCTGCAGGCGAGGCTTCCTGAAAGCTTTGGCCTTTGCCCTTGGCCATGGCGTCATTGAAGCGGACCATGCCGGGAATGTTATAGGCCGGCACCATTTTCTTCACATGCTTGACCACGGTATTGACCAGCAGGCGCTTGAGCGGCGGCAGCATGTCACCGACTTCGGTAACGATGACCTGCTTGACTCCGGTCTTGGGTACCACTTCTTCGGCCAGATGGGCCATGTTGGCCAGGCAGACCAGTGCCTTGGCGCCGGAGTCGTTGAACTGATGTTCCATTTCGCGGGCGGTGTACAGCGGGTTGGTGTTGACCACCACATAACCGGCACGCATGGCCCCGAAGACGACGATCGGGTACTGGAGAACGTTGGGCATCTGTACCGCAATGCGATCACCCGGCTGCAGGCCAGTATGTTTTTGCAGGTAAGCAGCGAATTGCCCGGACAGGGCGTACATTTCACCGTAGGTGATGGTCTTGCCCAGATTGCTGAAGGCCGGCTTGTCGGCGAACTTTTGGCAGGACTCCTTGAGAACGGCAAGGATATTGGGGTACTGATCCGGATTGATCTCGGTGGGAATGCCCGCCGGATACTTGTCCTTCCAGAAATTTTCAAGCATAGATGCCCGCTCCTGAACAGGTTCGGCTCAAGGCCGATATTGCCTTTATATTAGGTTCTTCTAGAAATTTTGGCTTTTCGCCGCATGTTCGTGAACGAATCTTGCTATTCGGTCGAAAAGTGGCCGAAGACTAGCAGTTTTTCTCAAACCAAACCAGTCTTGCCAGAGTTACAGAGGGTAAGTGCTGGCCTGGAGCGTCGGACGCCGCTCAACATGCACGGCGCCCTTCCAGGTCATATTCTCAGACGATCATGAACAGACTCTTAGAGATCCCGCAGCTCACGGCGCAGGATCTTGCCCACCGGAGTCATCGGCAGCGACTCACGAATTTCATAATGCTTGGGCACCTTGTAACCGGTGAAATTCTCACGACAGTAGGCCTTGAGCTCATCAATGGTCAACTCACCGGAACTCGGCACCACGAACAGCTTGACCGCCTCCCCGGACTTCTCATCCGGCACTCCGATGGCTGCTGCGTTGGCAACCTTGGGATGGGCAGCGACAACGTCTTCAATCTCGTTCGGATAAACGTTGAAGCCGGAAACGATGATCAGGTCCTTCTTGCGATCCACGATGCTGACGAAGCCATCTTCATCGATGATTGCTACGTCGCCGGTCTTCAGCCAGCCTTCGGCATCCAGCACCTCTGCGGTGGCTTCCGGACGCTGCCAGTAGCCCTTCATCACCTGCGGCCCCTTGACGCACAGCTCTCCACGCTCACCGATCGGCAGTTCGTTGCCGTCATCATCGATCACCTTCAGCCCGGTACCCGGCGCAGGCAGACCAACCGAGCCCAGACGGGCCAGACCATCGCCTGGGCTGGAACAGACCACCGGCGACGTTTCGGTCAGGCCATAACCTTCGCCGATCAGGCAGCCGGTTTTGCTCTGCCAGCGTTCAGCAGTAGCCTTGACCAAGGCGGTACCGCCGGAGCTGGTCGACTTGAGCTTGGAGAAGTCGATGTCGGCAAACTCTGGATGTTCCATCAACGCTACGAACAGGGTGTTCAGACCAACAATGGAAGAGAACTGCCACTTTTTCAGTTCCTTGACGAAACCGGGGATGTCACGCGGATTGGTGATCAGGATATTGTGATGCCCAGCCAGCATCATGCACATGCAGTTCACGGTGAAGGCGAAGATGTGGTACAGCGGCAGCGGTGCTATCACCACCTCGCCGTCGTCGCTCATGATCTTCTTGCCGTCCTTGTCGACCTGCTGCATGTTGGCGTAGACCTGCAGCATGTTGGCCACCAGGTTGCCGTGGGTCAGCATCGCGCCTTTGGCTACGCCGGTGGTGCCGCCGGTGTACTGCAGGACTGCAACGTCGTCCAGAGCTTTGCTGACCGGTTTGGGCGACTGGCCGGCGGACTTCTTCAGGGAGTCCTTGATCGAGACAGCCTGCGGCAACTGGTACTCCGGGACCATTTTCTTGACTTTCTTGACCACGGTATTGACCAGCCAGCCCTTGAAGGTCGGCAGCATATCGCCCATACGCGCTTCAAACAGGTACTTGATCTCGGTATCGGGCAGCACTTCCTGAACCAAGTGGCCGAACAGGTTCATGTAAACCAGCGCCTTGACCCCGGCATCCTTGAACTGGTGGCGCATTTCCCGCGCGGTATACAACGGGTTGGTGTTAACCACGACCAGACCGGCGCGCATGGCACCGAATACCACTACGGGGAACTGGAGGACGTTGGGCATCTGCACAGCGATCCGGTCGCCGGGCTTGAGGTCGGTATGGTTTTGCAGATAGCTGGCGAAGGCGGCGGAGTAACGTTCCAGGTCGCCGTAGGTGATGGTAACGCCCATGTTGGTGAACGCGGGGCGTTCGGCATATTTGCGACAGGACTGTTCGAAGACGTCGATGATCGAACTGTACTGCCCCAAGTCGATATCATTGGGTACCCCGGCCGGGCGTTTGTCGTTCCAGAACGCTGCTTCCATTATTGTTGTCCTCTTCCCCGTATTGATGCGGTAGTGTGTATTTATAGTGCTTCTCGCTCGCGGGCCTGCCCCCGAGACGAAGCTCGTTATCGGTTGCAACGGGAAAATTACCAGCAACCGAGTGAAATACAAAACCCTGTTCTGTTTCATTTGGTATATGAATACTGCCGCTGCACTCCAACCCAATCGTCTCGAAAGGACACAGCATGCACTACCAGCCCGACTGGCTTGAACGCCCGGACGCAGCCCGGCTGCGAGTTCACCGCTGGCACCCGGACAGCCCACCTCGGGCAACGCTGCTCATCAGCCATGGTATGGCCGAACATGCTCAGCGCTATCAGCGCCTGGCCGCAAGCTGCACTGAGGAGGGCTATCAGGTGGTTGCACTCGATCAGCGAGGGCATGGCGCCAGCGCAGCCTGCGGTCAACTGGGACACTTTGCCGATCAGCACGGCTGGCGAGCGGTGATCGATGATCTTGGGGCGCTGCTCAAGCAGGTTCGCCGCGAGCAACCAACACTGCCAATATGCCTGCTGGGTCACAGCATGGGGTCGTATATCAGCCAGGGCCTACTACTGCAGCAGCCAGCAGCTGCCGATGCACTGATCCTCAGCGGCAGCAACGCTCACCCACCCTGGCTCAGTCGCCTGGCGCGCTTTGGCGCCAGTATTGAAGGCCAATTACGCGGCTGGCAGCAGCCGGCCCTGACGGTTGAACGCCTGAGTTTTGGTCAGTTCAACCGTCAGTTCCACCCAAACCGAACCCGTGCCGACTGGCTTAGCCGGGATCCGCTTGAAGTCGATCAGTACCTCAACGATCCACTCTGTGGCTTTGCCTGTAGCGCCCGGCTTTGGCACGATCTGTTCGGCGGCCTGCTGGAAATTGCCGACCCGATAGCCTTACAAAGGCTGCCAGCCAGCCTGCCGGTTTTGATCATTGGCGGCGATGCCGACCCGGTCAGCGCTGGAGATGGTCTGAAGAAACTGTGTCGGCGCTTGCAGCACGCCGGGCTTGAACGAGTAGAATTACGCCTTTATCCGGGCGCTCGTCATGAGCTGTTCAACGAGACCAACCGAGCCCAGGCCACCCAGGACCTGCTCGACTGGCTCGTGCAGGCTCTGCCCGCCGCCACCCAGCATCAGGAGAATCAGAATGTCCAAGCTTGAAAACCGCACCTACGACGAACTCACTGTTGGCGACAAGGCCCACGTTAGCCACAGTGTCAGCGAGCGCGACCTGACGCTGTTCGCCGCAGTCTCCGGTGACGTCAACCCGGTGCACCTGGACGAGGCCTTTGCCGCCGCCACCCCGTTCAAAGGCCGCATCGCTCACGGCATGTTCTCTGGCGCCCTGATCTCCGCTGCCATCGCCTGCGAGCTGCCTGGCCCTGGTAGCATCTATATTGGCCAGGAGCTCAGCTTCATGCGCCCTGTACGTCTGGGCGACAGCCTGCGTGTTGAGCTGGAAATTCTGGAAAAACTGCCAAAGAACCGAGTCAAGATCGCCACCCGGGTCTTCAATCAGGACGATAAGCAGGTGGTCGATGGCGTAGCCACAGTGATGGCACCAACAGAGAAGGTCAGCATCGAGAAGCCAGGGCTGCCGACAGTTCAGGTAGGTTAAGCTGGCAGGAGCGCTCTGCGAGCGCGAATGGGCCCTGCAGTCTTCGCTAGCTCACGTCGCGACCGCAGACCGCTCCCACAAGCTCTGAGCAATTAGCGCTAACGCTATTTGCTCAGATAACGCATCCCCTCTTCCAACCCTTCCAGAGTCAGCGGGTACATGCGGTCTTCGATCAGATCACGAATGATCCGGGTCGAGGTGGTGTAATCCCAGGCATCCTTGGGGTACGGGTTGATCCAGATGAGCTTCTTGTACTTCTCCATGAAGCGCTGAATCCACACATGCCCGGCCTCTTCGTTCCAGTGCTCGACACTGCCACCGGGCTGGGTGATTTCGTAGGGCGCCATGGCGGCATCACCGACGAACACCACCTTGTAGTCCGGACCATATTTGTGCAACAGATCGATGGTCGGGGTGCGTTCGCTGGTACGGCGCAGGTTGTTCTTCCACACCGATTCATAGATGCAGTTATGGAAGTAGAAGTACTCCAGGTGCTTGAACTCGGTACGACAGGCCGAGAACAGCTCCTCGCAGACCTTGATATGCGCATCCATCGAACCGCCGATATCGAACAGCAGCAGCAGCTTGACCGCGTTGCGTCGCTCGGGGCGCATCTGGATATTCAGCAGGCCACCGTCACGCGCGGTGTGATCAATGGTACCGTCGATATCGAACTCTTCAGCCGCACCGGTTCGGGCAAACTTGCGCAGCCGGCGCAGGGCCACCTTGATATTGCGCGTGCCGAGTTCGACCTGGTCATCAAGGTTCTTATACTCGCGCTGATCCCAGACCTTGACCGCCTTGCCCTGACGCTTGCCAGCATTGCCGACACGGATGCCTTCGGGGTTGAAGCCACCGGAGCCGAACGGGCTGGTGCCGCCGGTACCGATCCACTTGTTGCCCCCCTCGTGGCGCTCCTTCTGTTCTTCAAGGCGTTTCTTGAACTCCTCGATCAGCTTGTCCAGGCCGCCCAGGCTCTGGATCTGGGCCTTTTCCTCATCGGTCAGCAGGCGCTCGAATTCCTTGCGCAGCCAATCTTCGGGAATCAGCGCCTCAAGCAACTGATCGAGATTTTCCAGCCCCTTGAAGTAGGCACTGAAGGCGCGGTCAAACTTGTCGAAATGGCGCTCATCCTTGACCATTACCGTGCGCGACAGGTAGTAGAACTCTTCCATGTCGGCAAACACCACATGGTGCTTGAGCGCATTGATCAGATCGAGCAGCTCACGGACCGAGACCGGTACCTTGGCTGCACGCATTTCATTGAACAGGCCCAATAACATCGGGCACCCCCTTAGCGATTCTGCCGACGGGTCATGAACGCCAGACGCTCAAGCAGCTGTACGTCCTGTTCGTTCTTCACCAGCGCGCCGTACAGCGGCGGAATGGCCTTGGTCGGATCACGATCACGCAGCACCTCAGCGCCGATCTGATCAGCCATCAGCAGCTTCAGCCAGTCGACCAGCTCCGAGGTTGAAGGCTTCTTCTTCAGGCCCGGCACCTTGCGCACGTCGAAGAAGATATCCATCGCCTCGGCGACCAGCTCCTTCTTGATCTCCGGGAAGTGCACATCAACGATCTTCTGCATGGTGTCGCGATCAGGGAAAGCGATGTAATGGAAGAAGCAGCGGCGCAGGAAAGCATCCGGCAGCTCCTTCTCGTTGTTCGAGGTAATGATGATGATCGGGCGCTGCTTGGCCTTGATGGTCTCGTTGGTTTCGTAAACGAAGAACTCCATCTTGTCGAGTTCCTGCAACAGGTCGTTGGGGAACTCGATGTCGGCCTTGTCGATCTCATCAATCAGCAGGATGGCGCGCTGGTCAGACTCGAAGGCCTCCCACAGCTTGCCCTTTTTGATGTAGTTGCGGATGTCGTGAACCTTGTCTTCACCCAACTGCGAGTCACGCAGGCGGCTGACTGCGTCGTACTCGTACAGCCCCTGATGGGCCTTGGTGGTCGACTTGATGTGCCAGGTGATCAGCTTGGCGCCCAGCGACTCGGCCAACTGTTCGGCCAGCATGGTCTTGCCGGTACCCGGTTCACCTTTGACCAGCAGCGGACGCTGCAGGGTGATGGCGGCATTGACCGCCAGTTTCAAATCGTCTGTGGCGACGTAGGAAGCGGTACCTTCGAATTTCATGCAGGCTGTCCTCAATAAAACCGGTTTGCGGTTGCCTTGGGCTGGCAACTTTCAAGTAAGCCGTTGACTATATCGCGTGCATAGGCGCAGTGTGAACCGGGGTGTAGTATTCAGTCACTGAATGATCATCAGGACAAGGAATCATCCATGAGCAAGATTTACGCAGACAACTCCCAGGCCATCGGCAACACACCGCTGGTGCGCATCAACCGCCTGGCCCCCAAGGGCGTGACCATTTTGGCCAAAATCGAAGGCCGCAACCCCGCCTACTCGGTCAAATGCCGCATTGGTGCCAGCATGATCTGGGACGCTGAATCCAGCGGCCGGCTCAAGCCCGGCATGACGCTGGTCGAGCCAACCTCGGGCAACACCGGAATCGGCCTGGCTTTTGTTGCTGCGGCACGCGGCTACAAGCTGATCCTGACCATGCCGGCATCGATGAGTCTGGAGCGGCGCAAGGTGCTCAAGGCCCTGGGCGCCGAACTGGTCCTGACCGAGCCGGCCAAAGGCATGAAGGGCGCCATCGAGAAAGCCCATGAAATCGCCACCAGCAACCCCGAGCAGTATCTGCTGCTGCAACAGTTCGACAACCCGGCCAACCCGGCGATTCATGAAAAGACCACCGGCCCGGAGATCTGGCGCGATACCGATGGCGATATCGATGTACTGGTCGCAGGTGTGGGTACCGGCGGCACCATTACCGGAGTATCGCGCTATATAAAGCAGCAGTGCGGCAAACCGATCCTTTCCGTGGCGGTAGAGCCGATCAGCTCACCGGTGATCAGCCAGACCCTGGCCGGCGAAGAAGTCAAACCCAGCCCGCACAAGATACAGGGTATCGGTGCCGGCTTTGTGCCAAAGAACCTCGACATCAGCCTGGTCGATCGCGTCGAGCAGGTCAGCGATGATGAGGCCAAGGCCATGGCCATGCGTTTGATGCGCGAAGAAGGCATTCTCAGCGGCATTTCCTGCGGCGCCGCCATGGCCGCCGCGGTACGCCTGGCCGAGAAGCCCGAGTTTCAGGGCAAGACCCTGGTAGTGATCCTGCCGGATTCCGGCGAGCGCTATCTGTCCAGCATGTTGTTCACTGACCTGTTCACCGAGCAGGAAATGGTGCAGTAAGCCTCCCCTGTGGGCCGCAACAGCGGCCCGCGACCTTCGAACACTTCCACCAGCGCCCACGACTGGCTTATTCTGCCGGCAGACATTCTGCACAAGGCCCAGCCAATCATGCCCTACAGCCCAGAAACCCTGGCTCAGACCATTCTCGACAGTTTCGACGATTACCGCCGTCAGTTTCGCGACATCACCGAAGGCGCCCGGACCCGGTTTGAACAGGCTCGCTGGAACGACATCCAGGACGCCTCAACTCAACGGATCAACCTGTACGAAGAGTGCGTTCACAATACTGCCGACACCCTGCGGGCTAATGCCGAGGTCAGCGGCATCATGGATGCCGGGCGCTGGCCGGCGATCCGCCAGGCCTACATTCCGCTGATCGACCAACGCTTTGATGACGAGCTGGCTGAGACCTGGTTCAACTCGATTTTTTGCGCGTTGCATCACCATGACCAGATCAGCGACCGGACCATGTTCGTCCACAGTTCCCGCCCGCTGACCAGGCCACCGTCACGCATCGCCTTGACCCGCGGGTTCATTTCCGATGGATCACTGGATGCCCTGGTCCGGCAGATACAGGATGAATACGCCTTTGATGCACCATGGGCCAACCCGGATGCGGATCGCCACATGATTGTCGAGAAGCTGCGCCAGGGGCTGCCTGACTGGGCCCAGCAGGATCGCGGTCTGACACTGGAGCTGGTGCAGTCAGTATTCTACCGCAACAAGGGCGCATATCTGGTCGGTCGGGTCCTGAGCCAGGGCGAACAATGGCCATTCGTACTGCCGCTGGTACACCGCGAGCATGAAGGTATTGCCGTCGACACCCTGATCACCGACGAATCCGAGGTGTCGATTATTTTCTCCTTCACGCGCTCCTACTTCATGGTCGATGCACCGGTGCCGAGCGAGATGGTCGCCTTCCTCAAGCGCCTGCTGCCGGGCAAACACATCGCTGAACTTTATACCGCCATTGGCTTCTACAAGCAGGGAAAGTCCGAGTTCTACCGCGCCCTGATCGATCATCTGGCCAACAGCGACGACCGTTTCATCATGGCCCCGGGTGTGCGCGGCATGGTCATGAGCGTATTCACCCTGCCCGGCTTCAACACCGTATTCAAGATCATCAAGGATCGCTTTGCGCCATCGAAAAATATCGATCGCGCTACCGTCATCGACAAATACCGCCTGGTGAAACGCCACGACAGGGTCGGGCGAATGGCCGACACCCAGGAGTTCGCTGATTTCCGCTTCCCTCGCGAGCGCTTCGACCCAGAATGCCTGGCCGAACTGCTGGAAGTGGCGGCCAGCACGGTGGTCGAGGAAGGTGACACCATTCTGATCCGCCACTGCTGGACCGAACGGCGCATGACTCCGCTGAACATCTATCTGGAACACGCCAGTGAAAGCCAGACCCGCGAAGCCCTGTTCGATTATGGCCAGTCGATCAAGGAGCTGGCAGCCGCCAACATCTTTCCCGGCGACATGCTGCTGAAAAACTTCGGTGTCACTCGCCATGGTCGAGTGGTGTTCTACGACTACGACGAGATCAGCTACCTGACCGAAGTAAACTTCAGACATATTCCCGAGCCCATGTACCCTGAGCAGGAGCTGTCATCGGAGCCTTGGTATTCGGTAGGCCCCAACGACGTGTTCCCCGAAGAGTTTCCAGTCTTTCTGTTCGCCGATATTGGCCACCGCAGGCTGTTTGCCTCGATGCATGGCGACCTGTTCGACGCCGATTATTGGAAAGGTCTGCAAGCCCGGATCCAGGCCGGTCAGGTACTGGATGTCTATCCGTATCGACGCCAGCGGATGGAGGCCTGATGGGACCTGGTAAAAAAATTTGTCGGGAAACGTGCGCTTTTACGAATCTGTCGTATACTCAAGTTCGTTTATTCGCGCATTAACGCTTGATGGGTTCTACTTGACTTGTTTGGCGATAAGGCGCAGAGTGAGCGCGTAGGTTTTCAAGAGATAGAGTTGTAGGCTGCAAGCGCACTTTTCAGTACGTATGTTCGTCATCTCGTAATCTTTGATTCCCACGCTAACTGAGCATTTGCTCTAGTTTTTCAATTTGATAGGAATTATCTGAAATGGCAACTGGTACTGTTAAGTGGTTCAACGACACCAAAGGCTTTGGCTTCATTACTCCGGATGGCGGCGGTGACGATCTGTTCGCCCACTTCTCTGAAATCAAAGTACAAGGTTTCAAGTCCCTGGCCGAGAACCAGAAGGTGTCTTTCGACATCACTACTGGTCCGAAGGGCAAGCAAGCTGCAAACATTCAGATCATCGGCTAATTGCTGAGATTTGAATAAAAAAACCCGGCTCCGGCCGGGTTTTTTGTGCCCGTCTTTCAGACCATGCACACGCATCAAAAAACACTCGCCCTGAACTCTCTGACAGCGTACCCTATGGGCCATTGAATCCAGGGCCTGCACGACGCACCATGCCTACCTGCCGGGCCCGTTACCACGTAGTTTCCAAGGGGTTCGTACAGTGGATAGCACCGAATCGAAAAAAGCCGCCGACACACTCAGACTGACCATCTTCCGCGCTGCCGAGGCCATCGTCAGTGAACAAGGCGCCTCGCAACTCAACTTCACCACCCTGAGCGAACGCACCAAGATCGACGAAGCCAGCCTTCAGTCGATGTTTTCCGACCGTGAAGCTCTGCTGACCGCCATGATCGAGCATCGCCTGGAGCGCTTCCGGGTCCGCTGGCGTGCCTATGAAAGCGTCCTGCCGGACGATCCCATGACCGAACTCAAGGCTTTGCTGCTCAGCAACCTGAGCGAATCAACCGAAGAGAAGAACCTGGACTCAGCCATCCTGGCCGCCGCTGCCAGCAACCCGGCGCTGCTGCAGACAACCTCTGACGACGTTCGCGGGCTGTTCGACATCCTCGACAAGTCACCTCTGGGCCTGGCTCAGGCCAGCATTCTGTTCTTTTCGGTACGTGGTTACCGGCTGTTCGAGCAAATCGGCATCTGCCCAATGACCGACGTCCAGCGTACCGACTTCCAGGAACAGATCATGAAGCTTGCCCGTACCCTGTACGAGCAGAAGAACGAAGAGTAATTCAGTCGCTGGCCGGAGCCGCATCAACGCTCCGGCCACGCCAGTGCCGCCAGGCCAGCCGCAAGCACGCCAGACCAACCCAGGCCAGCAACGCCAGGGTCATTACCAGCGCCAACTCGCCGAGCACCCGCGCCTGGTTGTCGCCAGTATTGAGGAAGGTATCCAGTCCCCAGATGATCACCGCCGGCGCCAACCACGGCTCGCTGACATTGACCTGCGCCGGGGTAAACAGCAGAACTGCCATGATCACCCACAGCGGCTCACGAACAAACCACCAGGCCCAACGGGTCATTACCCACCATACCAGCCAACTACAGGCCGCCGCACCCAGGTAGGCGATCCAGATCAACTGATATTCAGACTCATTGAACATCGATAGGTATCCGCTTGCAGAAATGAGGTGCCTATAATAGCGGTTTTACCCTTGGAGTCCCAGACAGATGCCACCCCGCGCCCAGCGCCTCGCCGGCGAAGACCCCTACGCCTGGCTCGAACAGCGCGATGCTCCCGAGGTTCGCGCCTACCTCGAGGAAGAAAACCGCCATACTGAACAGTGGCTCAGCAGCCACCAGGACTGCCGTGAGCAGCTGTTCGAGGAAATCCGCGGTCGCATCCGTGAAACCGACCTGTCCCTGCCCAGCATCTGGGGTCCCTGGCTGTATTACCAGCGCACTCAGGCCGGAGCCGAATATCCCCGCTACTTCCGATGCCCCAAACCGGCAGGCGACAGCCTGCAAATCGATGAAGTCCAGGAAAGCCTCCTGCTCGACCTGAACCAACTGGCAGGCGATGGATTTCTCCAGCTAGGCGACTTTGCCATCAGCCCCGACCACCAATGGCTGGCCTATAGTCTCGACCGTCAGGGCGACGAAATTTATCAGCTCTATCTCAAACATCTGCCCAGCGGGCAGGTCAGCGAACTGCCGCTGGAACGAGCGGATGGCAGCCTGACTTGGGCGGCCGATAGTCAAACCCTGTTCGCCGTCAGCCTGGATGCCGCCTCTCGCCCCGCCACCCTGTGGCGCCTGAACCATAAAGCCGCACCAGTACAGGTCTATCACGAAGCCGATGAACGCTTTCTGCTGCATTGCTACCGCAGCAGCTCCGAACAATGGCTGCTGCTGGCCAGCAACAGCAAAAACACCAGTGAAGTAAGACTGCTTGATGCTGATCAGCCTGACGGCCACTGGCAGGTGATCGCCCCACGTCGCAGCGGCCATGAGTACCATGTCGACCATGGCCCGGATGGTTTGCTGATTCGCAGCAACCAACCCGGCGACAACTTCGCCCTATATCAGGCCGATCCATCTACTCCGGACCCAGAGCACTGGCAACTGCGAGTCACCATGGACAGCCAGCGCACCCTGGAAGATTTTCACGTCCAGTTGCATGGCCTGGTACTGAGCTACCGCGACCAGGGCCTGACCCGGCTGCAGGTCGTACCCAGCCACGGCCAGCCCTACCAGGTTGACATGCCCGACGCGGTCTATAGCCTGCATGTCCAGGGCGGCGAGGAATATCCCAGCGAGCGTATCCGGCTGCGCTATGAATCACTCAACCGCCCGGCCGAGATCCGGGCGCTGAATCTGGCCAGCAGTGAACAGCAGGTGCTGCGCAGAACCCCGGTGGAAGGCCCATTCGATCCAGCCGACTATCGTGTCGAACGGCGCTGGGCTACAAGCCCTGATGGCCAGCGCGTCCCCATCAGTCTGGTCGGACGGCATGCCAGCTTTAACGCCCCTGCCCCGCTCTACCTGTATGGCTACGGTGCCTATGGCGCAAGCATGGACCCGTGGTTCTCCCACGCGCGCCTGTCACTACTGGAACGCGGCTGGCTGTTCGCGATTGCCCATGTGCGTGGCGGTGCCGACATGGGCGAGCACTGGTATCTGGATGGCAAGCTTGAGCACAAGGAAAACACCTTCAGGGATTTCATCGCCTGCGCTGAACAACTGCTCAGCGATGGCCTGAGCACACCTGCTCAACTGGTGATTGCCGGTGGCAGCGCCGGCGGCCTGCTGATTGGTAACGTGATCAACCAGCGTCCCGAGCTTTTCGCCGCCGCCGTCGCCGATGTGCCCTTCGTGGATGTCTGGAACACCATGAACAACCCCGACCTGCCATTGACCATCGGCGAGTACGAGGAATGGGGCGACCCGTCCGAGCCCGAGGTGGCGGCCCGCATCCGTGGCTACGCACCCTATGAACAGGTACGCGCCCAGGCCTACCCGGCCCTCTGGGTCACCGCTGGCTATCATGACGTGCGCGTGCAGTACTGGGAAGCCGCCAAGTGGGCAGCCAAACTGCGGCATATGAAAACCGACGACAATCCACTGCTGCTACGCACTCAGATGGATGCCGGCCATGGCGGTGCCAGCGGGCGCTACCAGGCGATCCGGGAAATCACCGAGGAGTACAGTTTCCTGCTTAGTCAGGTTCCCGTTTGAACCACAGGCGGCCCGTCAAACGGGCCGCTGTTCCGCTTCAACCTTAGGTTCACGCCGGAACCCACGCTGCTCCAGCACCATGTAGAACACCGGCACGAAAATCAGCGCCAGGGTGCTGGCCGCCAACATACCGCCCACCACCACGGTACCAATTTCCTGGCGGCTCACTGCTCCTGCGCCAGTACTGAAGGCCAACGGCAGGCTACCGATGATGAAGGTCAGAGCGGTCATCATGATCGCCCGGAAGCGCTGCTGGGCAGCGGTCAACGCCGCATCGAACGGGGTCATGCCTTGTTTACGGTTCTGCGCTGCAAATTCGACGATCAAGATAGCGTTCTTGGCCGCCAGGCCAATCAGTACCAGCAGTCCAACCTGGAAATAGATGTCATTGGGGAAACCTCGCAGCATCGAGGCAACGATGGCGCCGAATACCCCGAATGGGATCGCCGTAGCCACAGCCAGGGGCAAGCTCCAGCGCTCATACTGGGCTGCCAGGATCAGGAACACCATAACAATGCCAAGCCCAAAGGCGATCGCCCCGGAGGATGCGGCTTCCAGCAACTGATAGGCCTCACCGGTCCAGCCAAGCAAGCCCTGCTCGCTCAGCGCCTCATTGCCAAGCTCCTGCATCGCGGCAAGCGCTGAGGCAGTGTTGTAGCCGGGCGCAGGATCAGCCGTGAGTTTGGCTGCCGGATATAGATTAAAGCGGCTGACGCTGTCGATACCCTGGGTACGCTCGAGATTGACCACGCTATTGAGTGGTACCAGCTCTCCGCTGCCCGAACGCACAAACACCTTGCGCAGGTCGTCCGGGTGACTGCGAAACTCGCCTTCGGACTGCAGATTTACCTGCCAGTTGCGGCCCTGCAGAGTGAAGTCGTTGACGTACAGGGCGCCAAAGGTACTGCGCATGGTGGTGAAAATGTCGTTGATCGAGACATCCATGGCCTTGGCCTTGTCCCAATCGACCACCGCATTGTAACGCGGTACGCCAACATCTACGGCAATCCGGACATTGGCCAGCTCCGGGCGCTGCCGGGCCGCAGCCAGCAAGCGGTCAGCTTCTGCCTTGAGCCGGACCGGATCGCTATCGCCACGCAGTTGCAGATAACCTTCAACACCGCCGGTCAGCGACAGGCCGTTGATCGGTGGCGGTACAAAGGCAAACACGTTAGCCTCCTGGATCGCCATACCAAGGCCCGTGATACGCCGGGCAATGCCCTGAGCACTCTGCTCCGGGCGGGTTCGTTCCGACCAGTCATTGAGTGACACAAAGGCCACGCCCATATTGGTTCGCAAGCCACGATTGAGGATGTCGAACCCGGCGAAAGCGGTCATGCCACGAACCTCATCCATGGCTATCACCTTGCGGCTCAATTCATCACGCACGACTTCAGTACGAGCCAGGGCTGAGACCGGAGGCAACTGGTAAACGGTCAGCAGTGAGCCCTGATCTTCCTGAGGAACCAGACCGCTCCCCATGCGTCCCAGCAGAAAGAGCGTGGTGCCGATCAGCACGATGAACAGCAGCAGGCTGATCAGTACATGCCGTAGCATCCAGCCGACCACCCCGGTAAAGCTGTTGGTCAGCCAGTCAAATCCGTTATTGAACCAGGCAAAGGCCGGTGACGGCTCGGTTTCAGCCCGGTCGAGCAGCAGCGCACACATGGCCGGCGTCAAGGTCAGCGCCACTATCCCGGAAATGGCCACCGATACTGCAATGGTCACCGCAAACTGACGATACAACTCACCACTCAGGCCACCCAGGAAGGCCACTGGTGCGAATACCGCCACCAGCACCAGGGTCGAGCCCAGTACCGCGCCAGCCACCTGCTTCATGGTCTTGCTGGCGGCCTGATAACTGGAAAGCCCCTCCTCCTTGATCAGCCGCTCGGCGTTCTCCATCACGATGATGGCGTTGTCCACCACCACACCGATAGCCAGAATCAGACCGAACAGGGTCAGCAGATTGATCGAAAACCCCAACACCGCCATACCGGCAAAGGTGCCGACCAGCGATACCGGGATCGCTACCAGTGGAATCAGCGTGGCCTTCATGTGTTGCAGGAAGAGAAAGGTCACCAGCACCACCAGCGCCAACGCCTGGATCAGCGTAATGATCACCTCACGAATCGAGACTTCAATGAACAGCGTGGTGTCATAGGGGATGTCGTAGACCAGATCACCCGGAAAACGCTGGGACATGTCGGCCATGGCCGCATGCACAGCGCTGGCGGTATCCAGGGCATTGGCTCCAGGCTGCAGGTAGATGCCGATCGGTACCGCAGCCTTGGCGTTGTAGTTGGCAGTAAAGTCGTAGCTCTGGGCACCCAGTTCCGCCCGGGCAACGTCACCCAGACGCAATGTCCGCCCTTCGGCATCGCTGCGCAGAATAATCCGCTCGAAATCTTCCGGGGTCACCATCCGCCCCGGAGTGCTGACGCTGTAGGTAAACGCCTGACCTGGTGGGGACGGCTCGGCGCCGATGCGCCCGGCCGCGAACTGGGCATTCTGTTCGCGCAGGGCGGCGGCCACGTCACTGGGAGTCAGGTTGTATTCGGCCAGCTTGTCGGGGCGCAGCCAGATCCGCATCGAGTAGTCCTGGGCACCAAACAGCGCAGCATTGCCGACCCCCGGCAGCCGCACCAGCTCATCGATCACATTGAGCAAGGCAAAGTTGCCGATATCCAGGGTGTCGATCTGGTCGTTCTCCGACGACAGCGTAATTACCTGCAGAATCGAGGTCGAACGGGCCTGAACCTGCACCCCAAGATCCCGCACCTCCTGCGGCAGTCTGGCGGTGGCACGCTGCACCCGGTTGTTGACGTCAATGGTCGCCTGATCTGGGTCCGTGCCGATGCGGAAATAAATCGTCAGCTGCATGGCTCCGGAGTCGCCGCTGAAGGACTCCATATAGAGCATGTCATCGACCCCGTTGATAGCCTGCTCCAACGGAGCTGCCACAGTATCGGCAATTACCTGGGCACTGGCGCCAGGGTAGTTGGCCTGTACCACCACCTGTGGCGGTACCACGTTGGGGTACTGCTCAACCGGCAACTGGGTTAGGGAAGAAACACCGGCAATCAGGATCAATACCGACAGAACCGTGGAAAAGATCGGCCGATCAATGAAGAATTGCAGCATCAGCCCTCTCCCTGGCCAGCCAACCGCACCTGCATACCCGGTTGCAGGCCAACATGGCCGTTGACAACCACCCGCTCGCCGGCTTCAAGACCGGCACTGATGATCTGCCGGTCACCGATCACCGGCCCCAATCGTACAGCCCGACGCTCGACCTTCAGCTCCTGATCGACGACAAACACCGACGGCCCCTCGGGGCTGGCCCCCAGAGCATCGGCAGGAATCAGGATTTCATCACTGAATGTACTGAGCACTACCCGGACCCGGACGAATTGACCTGGGATCAGCTGCAGTTGGGGGTTGTCGAAGACCGCCCGCAAGGTAATGGTCCCGGTTGCCGGGTCAATCCGGCTTGAAGTGAAATCCACTCGCCCGCTCAGGCTGTAGTCAGAGCCGTCGGGTAACTCCAGCGCAACCTGCTGCCCGCGGCCATTGCCATCCAGGCCGGCGGCCCGCTGGATGGCCAGATCTCGCTCCGGTAACGCAAAAATCACATGCACCGGATCCTGTTGCACCAGCGTGGTCATCAGGCTGCCCAGCTCAATCAGGCTGCCCTCGGGCTGCACCTCCAGGCTGGTTGCCCCGGACACCGGAGCTCGTACTTCGGTATAGGACAGATTCAGTTCCGCCTCATCGAGCCGGGCTTCGGCCTGGGCCATACCTGCTTCAGCGAAATCCAGTTGGGAGCGAGCCCGATCGCGCTCACTGGTGCTGATCACCCCGCGCCCAAACAACTGCTCAGCCCGCGCCCAGTCACGCTGGGCCTGCAAGAGTTCGGCCCGTGCATTGGCCTGGGCGGCCTGAGCCTGTTTGACCTGTAACTGCATCGGAGCCGGGTCGATACGAAACAGCAGATCCCCCTGTTCGACCCGTTCCCCCTCCTGATAGGCCCGCTCAAGCAGAATACCGGATACCCGGGCACGCACTTCAACTTCACGCGCACCACGCACCCTGGCGGGATACTCCTGAACCAGCTCGGCGCTATCCGGGCTGACGGCCTTCACGGTCACCACTGGCGCCGGACGTGACATGCTGGCGTTATTGCCTTCACCGGATGAACAGCCCTGCACCAGCACACCCAGAATAGCCAGCCCGACAGCAGCCAGTAAATGGGGCAAAGTTCGTGTTGTCATACGGGGATTCCATGTCCTTGTTATAAATGGCCAAGCAGGCCGGACAGCCAAGGGCCGCAGCGAAATACCTCTGATTAGAAGTCAGGAACGGCAACAGCCTCAAGCGATACAACAAATACAGACTGTTGCACTGAGAGAACAGTTGGTTTCAGGCAGAAAAAACCCGCGCCCTGTACCGAGCGCGGGTTTCGGGGACAACCGCTTAGAAGCGGCTGGAGACGTCGTCGAAGGTCGCCTCGATAGTCTTGGACGGTGCCGGAGTCAGCAGGGTAACCACCACGATGGCGATGGTCGCCAGGATGAAGCCCGGAATGATTTCATACAGCCCAATAGTGTCGATCTGTTTGTAAATCACTACGGTCAGACCACCAACAATGATGCCGGCCAGAGCGCCGTTGCGGTTCATGCGCTTCCAGAACAGCGACAGGATAATGGCCGGGCCGAAGGCCGCACCGAAACCAGCCCAGGCGTAGGACACCAGGCCCAACACGGTGCTTTCCGGGTTGAAGGCGAAGATCAAGGCCAACAAGGCAATGCCCACTACCGCAAAACGGCCCACCCAGACCAGCTCAGTCTGGGTCGCGTCACGACGGAACAACGCCTTGTAGAAGTCTTCAGCCAGGGCCGAGGACGACACCAGCAATTGCGAGTCAGCGGTCGACATGATCGCCGCCAGTACTGCGGCCAGCAGGATACCGGCTACCAGCGGATGCATCAGCGCCTGCACCAGAGCAAGGAACACCGTTTCCGCATCACCGAGGCCAGCGTCGCCAAAGTAGCCAATCCCAATCCAGCCGATGAACAGAGCGGCCAACAGGCACACGGCGGTCCAGAGGACTGCGATACGGCGGGCGGTCGGCAGCGCTGCATCGCTCTGTACAGCCTTGAAGCGAGCCAGAACGTGCGGCTGGCCAAAGTAGCCCAGCCCCCAACCCAGCAGCGAGATGATCGCCACAAAGCCCAGTGCGTTACCGTCAACATCTGTGAAGAAGGTCAGCAGATTGGGATTCTTGGCTTCCATCGCCGCATGCGCGACTTCCCAGCCACCCATGGTGTTGAGCGCCATGATCGGCACAATCACCAGCGCGGCGGCCATCAGCAGGCCTTGAATCACGTCGGTCCAGGAGACCGCCAGGAAGCCGCCGAAGAAGGTGTAGGAAATGATCGCCAGGGTGCCGACGATAACCGCGATCTCGTAGCCGAAACCGAACGTGCTTTCGAACAGCTTGCCCGCTGCCACCAGACCAGAGCTGGTATAGAACAGGAAGAAAAGTAGAATGAACACCGCTGCGATCACCCGCAGCAGGCGGGTGTTATCTTCAAAGCGGAATTCGAAGTATGCCGGCAAGGTCAGCGAATCATTGACCGCATGCGAATACACCCGCAGTCGCCGGGCCACGATCAGCCAGTTCAGCCAGGTACCGGCCAACAGGCCAATGGCGATCCAGCTCGCCTCGTAACCGGCAGCCAGCGCGTAACCAGGCAAGCCCAGCAACAGCCAGCCACTCATATCCGATGCGCCAGCCGACAGCGCCGCAGTGCCCGGCCCCAGAGAGCGACCGCCCAGGATATAGTCGGACAGGTTGGTAGTTCGTTTGTAGGCGATGTAGCCGAGGGCCAACATCACCCCGATATACACCACGAAGGTTGCACTCACAATGCCAGTGTTACCAGTCATGTTGTTTTTCTCTCTTAGTTGATCGAACAGTCCCTGTCCTGTTGATTATTAATGGGAAGAGTCCCCTGCTCCAAATACAACCGGCGCCCAAGGGCGCCGGTTAACAACTCAAGGTTCGCCATCACCCAGCGACAGCAGGCTGGCGTTGCCGCCTACCGCAGTGGTGTTGATGGTCCGCGTACGCTCAGTCACAAAACGCAGCAGATAGTGCGGGCCACCCGCCTTTGGACCCGTCCCGGACAGGCCCTGGCCACCGAAGGGCTGTACCCCGACCACCGCGCCGATCTGGTTACGGTTGATGTAGACATTGCCAATCCGCACCCGGCTATCGATATGCTGGGCGGTTTCCTCGTTGCGGCTATGGATCCCGAGGGTCAGACCGAAACCGGTAGCATTGATATCATCAATGACCTGGTCAAGCGTATCGTTGCGCCAGGTGATCACATGCAGGATCGGACCAAAATTCTCGCGATTCAGCTCGCCGATCCGGTTCAGACGGAAGGCTACCGGTGCCACGAAGTGGCCATCCAGCCCGTCGGGCATTGGCGTCTGCGCAATAAGGCGACCTTCGGCCTTGAGTTTTTCAACATGCCAGAGCAATCCTTCACGGGCTTCGGCGTCGATTACCGGCCCAAGATCGGTATCGCGGTTGGCCGGATCGCCGATATGCAGCTCAGCCATCGCCCCTTTCAGCAGTTCGATCACCCGTTCGGCGATATCTTCCTGGACATACAACACCCGTAGGGCTGAGCAGCGTTGACCGGCGCTGGTAAAGGCCGAGTGAACCACATCCTTGACCACCTGCTCAGGCAATGCCGTCGAGTCAACCAGCATGGCGTTCTGGCCGCCGGTCTCGGCAACCATGGGCGCAATCGCACCATCGCGGGCAGCCAGAGCACGGTTAATGATGTGCGCGGTCTGGGTCGAGCCGGTGAAGGCCACGCCAGCAATACGCGGATCAGCCGTAATCACGCTACCCACCTGGGCACCATCGCCCGGCAACAGCGCCAGCACCTGCGGCGGCAGACCGGCTTCGAGCATCAGTTCGATACAGCGTACCGCCACCAGGCTGGTCTGCTCGGCCGGTTTGGCCACTACGGTATTGCCACACACCAGCGCAGCCGCAACCTGACCCAGGAAAATCGCCAGCGGGAAGTTCCACGGGCTGATGCAGGCAAATACCCCACGGCCCTGCAAATACAGCTCGTTGCTTTCACCGGTCGGCCCCGGCAGCGTGATGGTAGCGAAGCGCGCGCGAGCCTGCAGCGCGTAATAGCGGCAGAAGTCCACTGCCTCGCGTACTTCGTCGATACCGTCCTGCAGACTCTTGCCCGCTTCACGGGTACACAGCGCCATCAGCTCGGCCATGTTTTGCTCAAGCAGATCGGCAGTGCGCTCAAGCACCGTGGCACGCTGGTCCACCGGTGTTGCGTTCCAGGCCGGGAAAGCGGCGGCCAACTGATCGATCGCTCCACGGGTCTGCTCGGCAGTGGCCCAGACAACCTCGCCGACCAGATGCGACAACTGATAAGGGCACTGTACCGGTCGGGCCTCACCGCTCAGGCGCTGGCCATTGACAATCGGTGCACCGCTCCAACGCTGGGCGAGGAACTTGTCGAGGTCTTCTTTGAGAGGGAGCCACTGGGTCATTACATTCATATTGATACCACGTGAGTTGCGACGGTCCGCCCCATAGATCATCGGCGGCAAGGGAATACGCGGGTTGGCCAGGCTCGCATGCCTGCGCAGGGCCACAGCCGGATGCTCGATCAGTGAATCCACCGGGACCCTGGGATCAACCAGCTTGTGCACAAACGAGGAGTTGGCACCGTTCTCCAGCAGCCGGCGTACCAGATAGGGCAACAGATCCTTGTGCGCGCCTACCGGGGCATAGATCCGTACAGTGCAGCCATGCTGCTCGATAAGAGTGTCGTACAGGGCATCGCCCATGCCATGCAGGCGCTGGAATTCATAGTCACGCTGGCCAGCCATGGCCAGGATGCAGGTGACTGTATGAGCATTGTGACTGGCGAATTGCGGATAGATCAGCCCGTCGGTCAACGGGCTAAGCAGGTAGCGAGCACAAGCCAGGTAGGACACATCGGTGGCTTCCTTGCGGGTAAAGACCGGGTAACCGCCAAGCCCGCCCTGCTGGCACAGCTTGATTTCGGAGTCCCAGTAGGCGCCCTTGACCAAGCGCACCGGAATCCGGTCACCCTGCTGTCTGGCCAGCAGAGTCAACCAGCACAGCACCGGCAACGCCCGCTTGGAATAGGCCTGCACCACCAAACCGAAGTTACCCCACCCCTTGACGTCCGGGTGGTTGTAGAGCTTGGCGAACAGCTTCAGCGAAAGCTCCAGGCGATCAGCCTCTTCGGCATCGATGGTGATCCCGACATCGCCCTTGCGCGCCTGACGCACCAGCTCCAGTACAGTTTCGCTCAGCTCTGCCAGCACTTGGGCTTCACGTGCCGGTTCGTAGTGCGGGTGCAAGGCCGACAGCTTGATCGAGATGGTTGGCTTGGGGCCCTTGCCCTGATAGTTGTCAGCCACCAGCGCGCCGATGGCGTCACTGTAGTCCTTGAAATACTTGGCGGCATCGGCACGGGTCAGAGCCGCTTCACCAAGCATGTCGAACGAATAGGTATAACCGGCATCGCGCTGCGGCTTGCCGTTCTTCAAGGCTTCCTTGATGGTACGCCCGAGCACGAACTGGCGACCCATGATTTTCATTGCCTGCATCATCGCCGCGCGAATCACCGGCTCACCGCTACGCTTGATCAACCGCCCGAGGATAGTTCCCGGGGTACCGTCTTCGCGCTTATCCAGATTGACCACCTTGCCGGTCATCACCAGGCCCCAGGCAGCGGCGTTGACCAGCGTGTGTTCGCTCTGGCCGACGTGTTTATCCCACTGCGCGGCATTGAGCTTGTCGCGAATCAGAGCATCGGCGGTTTCGCTGTCCGGCACCCGCAACAGGGCTTCGGCCAGGCACATCAACATGATCCCTTCCTGGGTGTCGAGGCTGTACTGCTGTAACAGCGCATCAATGCTATCGACGGCGTTGTCACGCTTGCGGACGCTTTCGATCAGACCCCGGGCACGCTGCGACAGGGCAGCATGATCCTCTGGCTCAGCCAGGGTCAGCAACTCTTTGAGGTACTCGCCCTCGTCGACTGCATAATTGTCACTGAGGACCTTGAGGAATTCATCAGGTTGGCTGGTCAGGAAGGCACCTTCCAGCACGGCACTGGCTTTGAACATAGGACTCGCTCCACAGATTCCCAACCACATGCTGGCAGACATGGCTGGTGCACAGAACACGTCTTTCTACTAACCCTAGACCAAGGTCAGACGTTTGACGTAATACATTGTTTTGGGCCGACACCGTCAGGCGGGGGACAGGCCAGATGGGAATGTAGAAGCGAGGCGGGTGAAAATCTTGTCAAAAACTGGGGGATTTTTGCAAAAAACTCTGAGATAGCACTCAGAGTGGGCTCGACAGGCGCAATTTGCGTGGTGTCAACCCGGTATGCCGGCGAATCGCATGGGTCATGGCGCTCTGGCTGGAAAAGCCGCAACGACTGGCAATTTCGGCTACCGGTAGCGAGGACTCGCGCAACAACCTGCCCGCTTCATCCAGCCGCACATTGAGTACGAACTGATGCGGCGTCAGACCGCTGACCTGCTTGAACAGTGCGAAGAAATGGCTGCTGCTGACACAGGCACATGCCGCAAGCTCAGCAACACTGACCGGTCGATCCAGGCGTTCACGGACATAACGTTCGATACGCTCCAGATCGATGACCGAGGCCGAGCGCAATGGAATAGGCGTAGAAAACAGCCGGTCATGCAGGCTATGCAACAGGATGCCGCCCAGATGCCAGGCCATCGGCGAATCACTGGCATCCGGACCACCAAGCGCCTGGGCAGCGAAGTCCAGCAAACTCTGCATGCGCTGATCCAGACGCACGAAACGTGGCTTATCGAACAGCCGAGCCAACTGCTCTTCCTCTACGCCGCCAGGGCCTGGGCCCTCGGTCAGCAGGTCGAGAATCAGCATGTGGTTGTTGCCCCGGCCGGAAAACGCATGCATCTCATGCCCCGGTACCAGGCATGCGTGCAGCCGGTTAACCGCACCACCCTGCCCCATGACCTCAAAATCGGCACAACCATCCAGCCCGACGATCAATTGATGTTGAGCATGGGCATGGGTAGCACTTTGCACCGGCAAGTCGAGAATGCGGGTCTTGATCATGATGGCTGTGAGTTGAAGTGAAATTCCATCTTAGTCCTAGAACCGCCCCGCCTCAACCATTGAAATCCCTGACCGCTACCTCCACCTATTCGGTAAGGTTCATGTCACACAGGGTGTAATCAATGAGCGACCAGGAAGACTTTCAGGCGGATGTAATCGAGCAGGATGAAACCACTGACGACCAGCCGGGGACTGGGCTGGTGTTGCCGGACCAGCGCTTGCCCGAGCGCCTGTACCTGATACCGATCAACAACCGCCCCTTCTTTCCCGCCCAGGTAATGCCGGTTGTTGTCAATGAGGCGCCTTGGGCGGAAACCCTCGAACGGGTGGCCAACACTCCACACCAGAGTCTGTCGCTATTCTTTATAGACAGCCCCGGCACCGACCCGGAACAATTCAGCCCTGAACAGCTGTCACTGACAGGCTGCGCGGTGAAGGTACATCACGCCAGCCGTGGCGACGGCAAGATGCAGTTCATCGCCCAAGGTCTGACCCGAGTGCGGATTACCCAATGGCTAAGCCGCAAGCCGCCCTATCTGGTAGAGGTCGAATACCCACAAGCCCCGGCGGACGAGCGCAACGAGGTGCGTGCCTACGCGATGGCCCTGATCAATGCGATCAAGGAACTGCTGCCGCTCAACCCGCTATACAGCGAAGAGCTCAAGCACTATCTCAACCGCTTCAACCCCAACGAGCCCTCACCGCTGGCCGACTTCGCCGCCGCACTGACCACGGCCAAAGGGCCGGAGCTGCAGGACGTACTCGATACCGTACCCGTTCTGCGCCGTATGGAAAAGGTACTGGTGCTATTGAAGAAAGAAATCGACGTAGCCCGTTTGCAGGGCGAAATCAGCGCCGAGGTCAACCGCACCATCAGCGAACATCAACGCAAATTCTTTCTCAAGGAACAGCTCAAGATCATTCAGAAAGAGCTGGGCTTGTCCAAAGACGACCGCACCGCCGATATCGAGCAGTTTCAGGAGCGCCTTCAGGGCAAAATCCTGCCCGAAGCCGCCAGCCGCCGAATTGAGGAAGAGCTGAACAAGCTTTCGGTCCTGGAAACCGGCTCGCCTGAATACGCGGTAACCCGCAATTACCTGGACTGGGCCACCGCCATGCCCTGGGGCCTTGAGCACCAGGACCGCATCGATATAAAACAGGCCCGCAAGCTGCTGGACCGTGACCATGACGGCCTGGAGGATGTGAAACAGCGGATTCTGGAGTTTCTCGCCATCGGCAGCTTCAAGGGCTCTGTAAGCGGCTCAATCATCCTGCTGGTCGGTCCGCCCGGGGTCGGCAAGACCAGTATTGGCCGCTCGATCGCCGAAAGCCTGGGCCGTCCGTTCTATCGCTTCAGCGTCGGCGGCATGCGCGACGAGGCCGAGATCAAGGGGCATCGACGCACTTATATCGGAGCCATGCCCGGCAAGTTCGTCCAGGCGCTCAAGGAGGTCGAGGTGATGAACCCGGTGATCATGCTCGACGAGATCGACAAGCTTGGCGCCAGTCATCAGGGCGACCCGGCCTCAGCCCTGCTCGAAACCCTCGACCCAGAGCAGAACAGTCAGTTTCTCGATCACTATCTGGATCTGCGTCTGGACCTGTCTAAGGTGCTGTTCGTCTGCACTGCCAATACCCTGGACAGCATTCCCGGCCCGCTCCTCGACCGTATGGATGTGATCCGCCTGTCCGGCTACATCACTGAGGAAAAACTGGAGATCGCCAAACACCACTTGTGGCCAAAACAACTGACCAAAGCCGGGCTACGCAAGAGTCAGTTACGTATTACCGACAAGGCCCTGCGCCAGGTGATTGAAAGTTATGCCCGCGAGGCCGGGGTGCGCAACCTGGACAAACAGTTGGGCAAGTTGGTGCGTAAATCGGTCATGCGTCTACTGGAACACCCGGATGACAAGCTCAGTATCAAACCCGACGATCTGGCGAACTTGCTCGGCACCCCGGCCTTTCGCAAGGAAAAGAAACTCAAGGGGGTTGGCATCATCACCGGGCTGGCCTGGACCGCCATGGGTGGAGCCACCCTGCCGGTCGAGGCTAACCGCATTCACACCCTGAACCGGGGATTCAAGCTGACCGGGCAACTGGGTGAGGTGATGAAGGAGTCAGCGGAAATTGCCTACAGTTACCTGTGCGCCAACCTCAAAAGCTACCAGGCCGACAAGAGTTTCTTTGACGAGGCCTTCGTGCATTTGCATGTGCCTGAAGGAGCAACACCCAAGGACGGCCCCAGCGCCGGCATCACCATTGCCAGCGCACTGCTGTCCCTGGCACGTAATCAGTCGCCGCGCAGCGGCCTGGCAATGACCGGCGAGATCACCCTGACCGGACATGTGTTGCCGGTAGGCGGCATCCGCGAGAAAGTGATTGCTGCACGCCGCCAGTCAATCCATGAGCTGATACTGCCCGAGGCCAATCGCGGCGATTACGAGGAGCTACCTGAATACCTGCGAGACAACATGACGGTGCATTTTGCCGGCCATTTCAAGGACGTGGCCAAACGCCTGTTTGACTGAGGCTGTCCAACCTAATCCAGCCTAACAATAAAAAGGGGCACCCCTGAGTGCCCCTTTCACTCTCCCACGCCGAGCCCTAGCGTCGTTCAGATTTGTGCGGCTCGTCGTGCTCCCACTCCTCCACATCAGGCAGATCATCCAGGCTGACATCGAAGTCGTCATCCACCGCTTTTGGTGGCTGCTTGCTACGCACAGGCTGCGGCCCCAGTGCGTCGAGCAGGTCCACGTCCAGATCCAGCTTGAAGTCTTCAAGGTTCAGGCGGACATCATCCTGCGCCTCCTGCTCGGCTGCGCGCGGGGTTCTGGACGGCTGCTCCAACTCATCATCCATCAGCAGCGGATCCAGGTGATCGACCCGCTCGACCATATCGGTCTCAACTTGGGCCAGCAGTGCAGGGAAGCGCATTTTCAACTGATCGATACGCTCCATGTCGGCTCCCAACGCCAGCGCTTCGCGCTCCTGTGCGGCAAAGGCCGGGCGGTCACACAATTCAGCCAGCACCCGCAGCAACCTGTAGCGCAGATCAAGACGCTCAGGTTGTGTGGCAATGGCCTTATCCAGCAATACGCGGGCCTCAGCAAACCGCCCATAGGTGATATACAGCTCCACCCCGGCCAACGGGTCGGTTGTCGATCTCGGCTGAGCCGGCGCGGCCTGGCGTACCCGCACCGAGCCTGGCGCGACCTGCTCGCGCGGGCGGATAGGAGGCATGGGTATCGATTCCGACTCGGCCGAAGACTTCTTGCGCATACCGAACAGCAAGCCAAGCACAGCCAGTCCCAGCCCGACCAGGATTGGCCACCAGCTGAACCAGCGTTCCAGGCTGCTCGATGTCACCTGTGCACCCAGTCTATCGTCCATCAGCCCGGCTGCCGGCAAAACACCCAGCGCCCCCGGATTCGGATCATCCGATCCCTGTACCGAACTCTGAGCCCCAGGCTCCGCGCCCGCTACTGCAAGCAGCGCACCCGCCGCAGCCGACTCTTCAAATGCGGCCTGCTCCAATGCCCGCGCCTCGCGCAGCACTTCGAGCTCAGCCTGCAGACTGGCGATCTGGGAGTCACGATTATCCAACTCGCTAAGCAGCACACTGAAGCGCGTCTCCAGCATGCTTAGGCGATCACGCAACTCCGCCGATTCATTGGCTGCAGGCTCCAACGCATCGATTCGCAAACGATCAGCGCTCGCAACCGGCTCGGCAACCGTTGCGATCGACTCCGGCTGACTGTCCAGCGGACGCTGGGCCGGCGGCGCAGCTGAAAATCCCAACTGCTCAGCGGTCGGCAACACCAACGCCTGCCCCTGGCGCAAACGGTTGATGTCTCCGTCAATAAAGGCCTGAGGATTCAAGGCGCGAATCGCCAGCATGGTTTGTCGCACACCAGCACGCTCATCAGGACGGTAGCGTTCGGCAATCGCCCACAGGGTATCACCCGCCACGGTCTGATATTGCGCAGCACCCGGCTGCGGTTGCAAATCGGGCAGTGCCAGCGCAGCTGGCGCCGGTTGCACTGGACGTGAGACTGGCGTCTGGACGCTTGATCGGGTCTGGGCCGCAGCAGCTACCGGTTGACTGATGCCCGGTCCCGGACTGTACAGCGGCGGATCAAGCAGCACGGTATATTCACGCAGCATGACCCCATTGGGCCGGCGCAACTCAACCAGGAAGTTCAGATAAGGCTCGCGTACCGGCCAGTTGGATTCAACATCGATGAATAGACGATTGTTGCGCAGCACCGGGACGAAACGCAGGTCGGTGAGAAAATAAGGTCGCTGAATGCCTGCTTGATCGAAAGCCTGCTGGTCAGCCAGACGAACCCGAATATCCTCAGGTGTCACGCCACTACTGCCATGCAACTCAATAGTGGCCTTGAGGGGTTCGTTGAGCGCCGACCCCAAAGCAATGTCACCCAGCCCCAGCGCATTGGAGATTCCGGCATACAAAGCCGCCACGGTGGCGACTCCCAATACAACCCGGTGTTTGGCAGGCATACCTTAATCCCTTGTTGTTCAATGACCCCAGCTTGGCGGAGTCTTATTCACGGAGCACCCAGGGCAATACCATTATGCCACTACAAATCCCAAAAACGAACACACCATCGCCACGTTTTTGGCGAAACAGAGAAAAAACTCATTCGATCGACAAATGACAGTCACATACAAAGCCAAGCCTATAGTTATATAGCTAGACGCCAGTACCGAGACCGTCAAGCTGCGACCGGCAAATCCTCCCAAGCCTGGCGACTTGCGGTAGAATCGGCTCCCGGCCCGTCAACACTAAATGCCTCATGAATGATGTAGACAAACTGTTCGCCCAACCACTGACCAAGGTTAGCGACTTCGTGTTCGATCACGACGTAGCTCGGGTATTTCCCGACATGATCAAACGTTCGGTCCCTGGCTATCCGACCATTGTCGAGACGATCGGCCTGATTGCCGGGCAGCATGCGGGGCCGCACACACTGATTTACGACCTGGGCTGCTCGCTTGGCGCCGCCACTCAGTCCATGCGCCGGCATGTGCGCAGTCAAGGCTGCCGCATCATTGCAGTGGACAATGCCCCAGCCATGGTCGAGCGCTGCCGTGAATACCTCAGTGCCCAGTCGGCCATGACTGAAGAACTGACCCCGGCCGAAGTGATCGAGGCAGACATTCTCGAGCTGCCCCTGCAGCCCTGCTCGGTGGTAGTGCTGAACTTCACCCTGCAGTTCATCAATCCAGAGCTGCGCTTGCCCCTGCTCAGCCGCATTCGTCAGGCACTCAAACCGGGCGGCATATTGCTGTTGTCGGAAAAGTTGCGTTTCGATGACCCGGATCAGCAGCAACGCCTGGAAAACCTGCACTACGCCTTCAAACGGGCCAACGGCTACAGTGAGCTGGAGATCGCCCAGAAGCGCAGCGCGATTGAAAACGTCATGCGCCCAGACACTCTGGATACTCACCTGCAACGCCTCCAGCAGGCCGGCTTCAGCCAGGCGCATAGCTGGTTTCAATGCCTCAATTTCTGCTCGATGATCGCCACTTGTGATTGACTATCAACCGCTTTTCCACGCCCTGCGCAACACCCCACTGGAACACTGGCTGGATAACCTGCCACAGGCCCTGAACCAGCGGCTGGACACAACCAATCATGGCGATCTGGCTCGCTGGCAGGCGGTTCTGGAACAGATTCCGTCACTGCCGCAAGCGTCCATTGAGTTGCAGCACGGAGTGCGCATCGGGCACCCGGAGGCCATCGACGAGTCGACCCAAGCAGCTCTGCGCCAGGCCTTGCAAGGTCTGCATCCATGGCGCAAGGGGCCGTTCGAGCTGTTCGGGGTTCATATCGATACCGAATGGCGTTCGGACTGGAAATGGCAGCGCGTCGCCCCGCACCTTGATCTGCGCGGCAAGCGAATTCTGGATGTTGGCTGTGGCAACGGCTATTACATGTGGCGGATGTGGCAGGCAGGCGCCCAACTGGTTGTCGGCGTTGACCCCAACCTGCTGTTTCTCAATCAATTTCTGGCAATCCGTCGATTCATGCCTGAGGCGCCGGTCTGGCAACTGCCCTTCACCCTTGAAGAGTTGCCGGAGCCGACCGATGGCTTCGACGCGGTGTTCTCCATGGGCGTGCTGTATCACCGACGCGCGCCTATCGACCACCTGTTACAGCTCAAGGCCTGCCTGCGCCCCGGCGGTGAACTGGTCATGGAAACACTGGTGGTTGAGGGCGACGCACAACAATGTCTGGTGCCCGAAGACCGCTATGCGCAAATGCGCAACGTCTGGTTCCTGCCTTCAGTCCCACTGCTTGAGCGATTCCTGCGCCGGGCAGGCTTTCAGGATGTGCGCTGCGTGGACCAGGCTCATACCAGCACCGAGGAACAACGCAGCACCGACTGGATGCGTTTTCAGTCACTGCCTGACTTTCTTGACCCGGAGAATCCGGCACTGACCCGCGAAGGCTATCCTGCACCCTTGCGGGCAGTGATACTGGCCCGCAAGCCCGGCTAAGAGGGTATTTACAAATTACTGCGCTCGGCTTAGGGAAACACTGATTAAATCAGTTCGGTGTTGGCCCAATTGTCGCTGACCTGTTCTGGACACGCCGTGAACCCATCCATGGGGGCTTGGCGATGCCCATCCGGGGCATCGACAGTCCAGAACAGGTCAGCGCCAACCGGGCTACTGGGCTGGTGTGCAATTAATCAGTATTCCCTTTTGGACTGCGCTCAGCCGAAAACCGCAACCGTTTGCCGGCTAATCGCGACCAACGCCCCATCCTCGCGCCAGACCATCGCTCCGGCATGCCCGTAGCCATCCCGGGCATGCTCAATACTGGCTTTGTAGAGCAGCCAGTCGGTATTACCAAGGGCTGGCTGAGGCTGCACAAACTCGATGGTCCAGGTCAGCGAGCTGGCTGGAGCGCGCTCGGCGAGATGCGGCAGCACTGCCGGTGGCCAGACATCGACCAAGCCAAGAATATGCGCCTCGTGAACCTCTCCCTCATCCTGTCGAAAGCGCATCCAGCCGCCCATATCGCGCTTGCGGCTGCGACTGAACGGCAGATCGCCAAAACACCAACGCAGATTGAAGTGTTTGAGAAAGACCGGACTCAGACCTTCGATATACGGCGTATCGACATACTGATCAGGTGCTTTGACCTCAGGAGGCGGCTCAGCCACGACATTAACCACCGACTCCCGCGCCGCGCCGAAGCTACCCTGAATGATGCACATCACCTGGCCATTCTGACGGGCCATGCCGAGCATCTGGCTGACTGCCTTGCCCTCACGCAATACCTCTGCTTCAACCATCATCGTCTCGCCCGGCGCCACCGGCCCGACGAACGTGATCGCCAGCGAACGCACCGGACGCCCAGCCGGAACTTTCTCACGCATGCCCTGGTACACCAGCGCCGCCACCAGGCCGCCATAGCCGGCCCGGCCTTGAGCCCAGTCGGGCGGAATAGTCACCTGGTTGTCGGGCGAGCGGGACAGAGCGGCAAGCAATTCTGCAAAGGTCATCAATAGCTTCCTTGGGATCAATATCCTTGCATGTTAATGCCCGGCGCAGCGTATTCGCATACTCATTGGTGCACTGAATGGCCCACTATCTCAGGACTGCCTGCGCAGCCCCGACAACCAGCCCAGTGCCAGCCAGGCCGCAGGTATCTCCGGCCAGTCGTGCTCGCCCAGGCCCGCCAGGTCATAACCCGGCACCCCGGCCCGGGCCAACAAGCGTTCATGCCACCAGCGCAGGCATGCCCCGCTACCCGGCTCAAGCTGCCTGGCCAGGGTCATGCGCAGGCGCATGGGCAACGACAACAGCAAGCGCTGCTCAACCGCGAGAAAGATTTGCCGTTCATTCTCCAGATAGGCCGCTTCAGCGGCAGCCGAGAGGTTCAGTTGCTGAGCCAAAATCAGTAATTGGCGGGCATACTCGCGGTGACTTTGCAGTGGGTCAAGGCGGCTGCGCCAATCCAGTTGCAAACGCTCTACGGCCTCGGTCAGGGTATGCACCCCCGCGCTTGGTGCATCGAGCAACACCGCCAGCCAGCGGCGCTGCAGCAGTGACAGGCCTTGCAGCAACAGCAACAACTCGGCGCTGCTGGAACCCGGCTTTGGGCGCCAGTCGCCGACTTCAGAATCGGCGACCTGGAGCAGCCGTGCACAGCGTTCCGGCCATTCAGTCGGCCCCAACTGGCGACGCATGCTGTGCCATTGTTGCTCGAGCACCTCAACACCCTGCTGCAGCCAGCGCCCGGCCTGCTGCCGGGCCGTGCGTTTAGCCCCCATCCTTCCCTCCGGTCAAACGCTCACGAATTGCCTGAATGATGCCCCGGTTGTCTTCAGCCAGCATGCCCTGATCATCCGCCGGCACTGCCCGGCACAAGTCCAGGGTGAAATGTCCCAGCCGTGAACTGTACAGGCCAACACCAATCCCCTGCCCGACCCGAGCCGCCAGTTTCTCCATCAAGCCAGACAGCAAGCTGTCGCTCAATGCTCCGATAGCCATCTCAGTACCGCCAGCCAAAGCAATATTGCGCAGCACATGACGGGCCAGTCGCCAGCGCCCGAGCTGCCCCATTGGAATGCCAAACAGCTGCGCCAGCTTCTGCATCATCCGGACATTGCGCCAGACCACCAGCATCAGATCGACCGCCACCCAGGGGCTGGTCGCCACCAGCATCCCGGTTCCAGTCGACTCGCGCCGGATCAGTTGCCGCGCCTGCAGGTCCAAAGCCTGATAGAACTCCTGGTTAAGCCGACGCCGAACCTCTTCAGGACTGTGCGACACGTCCAGCGTGGCACAACTGGCGCGCACGGCCTGTGCTAGCGGGGTGTCCCGGTATAGAGCCTGCAAACGCTCCAGCCAGTCGACCGACAAGCGGGCCCCAGGCTCACGCAAGGCCAACTGCATTTCTCGGCGTAATTGCTCCAGTTCGGAAAGGCGCAGGCGCTGACGCCGAATATCACGCCAGGCCAATGCCGCAGTGCCGGCCAGGGCCAGCCCCAACCCGCCAAGCAGCACACCGGCCAACGGCTGCCAGTTCCAGGCATCCAAGGTCCAGCGTCCCCACTCGAAGGCAGCCCCTCCCAGGACCAGCGCAAGAACCGAGCGCCCTAGCCGGCCTGGCCAAGGGCTGGTCGGTGGCGGGTTGAGTGTGTCCGGCAATGCCGGTTCGGCCTCAGGCAGCTGGCTGGCCAACTGTTCGGCCGGCACATCGCCAATGATCCGGGTGGCTGCGTCCGCCCCTTGCTGCTCGGTTTCCCAGCGCTCGAGAATACGGGTTTTGTCCTGACTCATCAGCCATCACCCTCCAGGGTCCAGTCAATCAGATCATCCATTCGGTAATGGGCAAAGGGCTCATTGCGGTGCAGCCCCGTTGGCGGGCGCAGGCGCAGCAGTTCAGGCCCTTGCACGTTCAGGTCCAGCGGCAGATGCTCGGGAATATGTCCTGGCTGATAACGCACTCCGCCGCTTTGGCCATCCAGCGCCGCGACCAGCGCATCGCCCTCCTGACGCGCGGCACGGATCGCCGCCAGCGGAAAGCCCTTGACCTCCACACCACCATGGCGAACTTCCGACAAGCTGTCAGTCAACAAGTCTTCCAGGCACTGCTGAACCGCTCGCTGCTGGCTCGGCGCGACCTGATCCACCTTGCTGGCGCAGACCGCCAGGCGCTCGATACGCGGCTTGAACCAACGCTCCAGCAGGCTGTTGCGACCATAGCGAAAACTGTCCAGCACCGCCTCCAGCGCCGCCTTGAGATCCACCAGCGCGGCCTGTCCGGCATCCATAGGGGTAAGCATGTCGACCAGCAGGATCTGCCGATCCAGAGTACTGAAATGCTGGTCATAAAAGCCTTTGACCACATAGTCGCGGTAGTAGTCGAACCGGGTACTGCACTGATGCCACCAACTGCCGGACTCGCCTTGGGTATGCTGATTGACCGCCGGCAACGGAACGAACTGCAGCATCTCTGCCGCCACCCCTTGGCCTGGCAGCAAAAATCGTCCCGGCTGGTTGCGCGACAACCCCGCATCAGCTCGGCAGCGGTGCAGGAACGCGGTCCATTCTGTCGTAAGCTCGGCCAGCAGCCCGGCATCAACCGGGGCCAACGGATCAATCGCGGTCAGACGTTCGAGTAACGGCCCCGCCAATGATCGGCGAGGCTCCTGACTCAGCCAGCCCTGAAGCTGTTCACACCAGCGGCCATAGTCGAGTCCGAGCAATGGCAGATCCAGCAGCCACTCCCCCGGGTAGTCGATGATTTCGATATGCAAGGTCCGACTGCCCTGAAGTTTGCCCAGCAACCCGTGGGGGCGAAAACGCAGATCTATCACCACCCGTGACAGATCGCTGGTCGACTCCGGCCAGCGCGGCGGATCTGCTGCCAACGCAGCCAGTGCCGAAAGATAGGGAAACGGCTGCTCAACCCCGTCGCGCTGCCAGCGTACCGATTCCAGCCGGTCAAACGGCGGACGCCGGGCCAGCAGCCCACGCTGATGGTTTTCCAGCTGGTTGATAAAGCTGGTAATGAAGGTGGTTTTCCCGGCGCCACTCAGCCCAGTCACGCCAATGCGAATTCGCTGACCGGTCAAGCGTTCGGCCTGATAACGCACCTGCTTGAGCCAGTTCACAGTTTTCGCTTTCACCATACGGGCACTCCCTGAGGCATCCATGGTCTATTGGGGTCTACGATCAGTATCATACAGGCACAATCCCGGAGGACACCGCCAATGGCTTACTCGGATACGCACAGCAAGGTGATTGGCTATCTGCTGTGGATCTTTGGTTTCATGGGGGCCCACCGGTTCTACTATGGCAAGCCATGGACCGGCACGCTCTGGTTTTTCACCTTGGGGCTACTGTTCATTGGCTGGATTGTCGACCTGTTCCTGATTCCGAAAATGGATCGGGAAGCCGATCACCGTTTTCGTAGCGGGCCGATCAACTTCAACCTGACCTGGGTTCTGTTGACCTTTCTCGGCATCTTCGGCGCCCACCGGCTGTACATGGGCAAATGGATCACCGCCATTCTGTATTTCTTCACTGGCGGCCTGCTGCTGCTCGGGGTGCTGTACGACTACTGGACACTAAACGAGCAGATATCCGAGAAAAATATGCAGCGCTCCTGGTAAGCGCCGCGGTGTTGCCGCAGGCCCAGATCCAGTAAACTGGTGGCCTTTCAATCAGCAGGCATCGATGGCGTGGAAATCTTCAAGGAATTTACTTTCGAAGCGGCACACAAGCTGCCGCACGTTCCGACTGGGCATAAATGTGGCCGGCTGCACGGGCACTCGTTCCAGGTAGCCATTCACATCAGTGGCGAGGTTGACCCGCACACCGGCTGGATCCGCGACTTCGCCGAGCTCAAAGCGGTGTTCAAGCCCATCTATGACCTGCTCGACCACAACTACCTTAACGACATTCCCGGGCTGGAAAACCCAACCAGTGAAGTAATTGCCAAGTGGATCTGGCAACAGCTCAAGCCGCAGCTGCCGGAACTGTGCCAGATTACCATTCGCGAAACCTGCACCAGCGGATGCATCTATCGCGGTGAGTGAACCCCGCTATAGCGGATCATTAAGGCGCAGCAACTCTTCGGGCAAATGCTCGATGTACTCCTCTTCAGCCGGCGGCATCTGCAGGTGGAACCCCTGCCCCTGCAGATTGTCCAGCACGGTCTGAATCTCTTCCTGAGCAAGCTTGCGCTCAGGGCTCAACACCAGATCCAGACTGTGCTCGGGCTTGCCGAACACCTGCAGCAGCGCTTCTGGCACTTCACTCAGGCCCTTTTGACGCGGCACATACAGATACATGCCAGGCTTGCGCCGACTACGATAAATCGAACACAGAACTTTCATGCACTCTCCTGAGCCGTGGCGTTGGCCACGGCCAACAACTCATCACCCATCAGGCGTCGCCGCCACCCAGTCAACTCTGGCGGTAACTGGTAGGGTCCGTTGGGATAACCGCTACGCACCAGGCTTTCCAGCACTTTTTTACGCAGCATCAATTCCGGGGCAATCCCTAACCGCTCGGCATGCGTCTGGCCGACCTTGCGCAAGGCCTTGAGCAATCGGTTGGCATCCGCCGGCAACGGCTCAGGCAAACGCTCGGGCCATTGATCCTCCGGCATCGCCTGACCTTGACGAATCAGAGCCAGCAAGGTCTGACCATCATGCCGGACGGTGCGCGGATGCATGTCTTCAATACGCGACAGTGCCTGGAGGTTGTCCGGCTGATACTGGGCCAGCGGATACATTGCCCGCTCGCGAAGCAGCCGATTGCGCGCCTGATCACGGCGCCTGGCCTCACGCTCACGCCAGCTTGCCAAGACCTTGAGAACCGCCAGTTGCGACGGCTTTAAGCGCCAGGCCTGTTTGGTCTGCTGGTAAGCCAGTTCGGGGTCGGTCTCGGCGGTGCTGGCTGCCACCTGCTCGGCTGTATCTTCCAGCAGCCAGTCGCGCAAGCCTGCTGCATCAATACGTGGTGCCAGAACCTGATAGAGCTCAGCCAGATGCACCGCATCACGGGCTGCATAATCAATTTGAGCCTCGCTCAGCGGGCGTTGCAGCCAGTCTGAACGGGTTTCATCCTTGGGCAAATCGATACCCAGCAGACTCAGTACCAGCCGCGAATAACCCATGGAGAAATCCATACCCAGGTAAGCCGCAGCCAGCTGGGTATCGAACAGCGGCGCTGGCGTGGCACCACACAGGTGCTGAAACACCTCCAGATCCTCGCTACACGAGTGCAGCACCTTGGTAACCGCCGGGTCATGCAGCAGCTCTACCCAGGGGCTCCAGTCACTGATTTTCAACGGGTCAATCAGGTAAGCCTGACGTCCGTCGCCGACCTGCAACAACCCGGCTATGGGGTAAAAGGTCTCGGTACGAACAAACTCGGTATCCACTGCCACATAGGGCAGTTGTCGCCAGCGCTCGCACCAGGCAGCCAGCTCGGCGTCCTGGTCGATCATCAAGGGTTGAGCCAGAGGCGGTGTCATATATCTGTTCCTTAAACCAGGGCAACAGTATAACCGATCGTCTGCCAGCCCGTGCGGCCGATGCTCCGCAGCAAGAGAGTCACGAATAGCTGTCAAGATTGACCGGGATCAACCGATACAGTTCATGGATCAGCAATAATTGCCAAAACCCGGCCCTTGGCCACCATCAAGGTCGGGTAACACTGCTAGGAGCCTGCATGGTCGTTCTCCAACACATCCCCCTCAAATACAAGTTTTGGGCGGTCAATGGCGTTACTTTTTTCAGCACCTTGCTACTGGTTCTGGTTGCCTTGTGGGTCGAGCAAGGGAGCCTGCACGCTGAGCGCCAACGCGTTGGCGAGCAACTGGTGCATCAAGCCGCGCAGGTCAGGCTGACAGAGTTTGAACCTATTGCCGCCGGCGGACGCTATGCCCGCCTGGAACAAGGCCTGGGCACCAGCCCGCGCTGGTTCCCGGTCGAGCAACTGGTAGCCACCGACCAGGACCGCCTGCTCGGGGTCTGGGCCCTGCGCCAGAACGAACAGGCCCTCCTTCTTGGAGTGAAACGCCAGGACTACCTTGAACTGCTGCTGGACCGTGCACCCTTTTACGCGCTGGTGGTCTTTGTCCTGATGGTCGGCGTACTGCTGGTATCACAATTGTTGATTCTGTTCATCACCCGCCACCTTCATGCATTGCGTGACGTTATGCAGAAGGTTCAGGAAAGCGGCGACCTGACCCTCAGGGCTCAGGCCAGCTCACGCGATGAGGTCGGTGCCATGGCGCGCGCCTTCAATGCTATGCAGGATGCCCAGCAACAGGTAGTTGGTGCTGTGCGTAAGGCAGCCGAGGAACTTGACCAGGGAGCCAGCCAATTGGCCGGGCTGATGGCGCGAGTCAATGACGGTATGATCAGCCAGCAGAGCGAAACCGACATGGTGGCAGCTGCCGTCAATGAAATGAGTGCGACGGTTCAGGACATTGCAGCCAATGGCGCCACTACCCGCGACCAGTCCGGCCAAGCAGATGAACTGGCCCGCCAGGGACGTGATCAGGTGCTCAAGGTCAGCGAAACCATCACCGGCTTGGCTACCAGCATCGAGCGTTGTACTCAGCATATGCAACGACTGGAGGGTCACAGCAAGGAAATCAGTGGCGTGGTAAGAGTGATCCGCGACATTGCCGAGCAAACCAATCTTTTGGCGCTCAACGCCGCCATCGAAGCAGCCCGGGCCGGGGAATCCGGTCGCGGCTTCGCCGTGGTCGCTGACGAGGTCCGCGCCTTGGCCCAGAGAGTCCAGAATTCCACCGATGAAATCCAGCGCATGATCGAAGCCTTGCAGGGAGGTACCCGCGATGCCGTCGCGGACATGCAAGCCAGCGCCGAGCTGACCCATGAGTCGGTTGAGCAGGTTGAAGAGGCCGGTACCTCCCTGAGCCGCATCACCACGGCAGTCAGCCAGATCCGTGACGGGAACAGTGAGATTGCCTCAGCGGTAGAACAGCAAAGTGAGGTCGCCGAATCCATCACCCAAAGTGTGGTACAGATTCGCGATGTGACCGAGCGTACGGTCGAGCAAACCCAGCAAAGCGCCGCCACCAGCCAGCAACTGGCTGCCCTGGCGCATCAATTGACCTCGGCCGTAAGCAAACTCAAAACCTGAGCGGTGTGCGCTCTGAGCGAGTCACGGGCAGGTTCATTTGCCCGTGACATGCTCATTACGGAAACACTGATTAAATCAGTTTCGGTGTTGGCCCAATTGTCGCTGACCTGTTCTGGACACGCTGTAAATCCCCTCCGGGTCCGGCCAACCGATCACAGATCGGTCGGCGTTTGGCTGCACACGAAGCATGCTTCGTAAACGCTTGCCTCACCCCTCTACGCTCTTAGATGCCATCCGACCGCCAGGGATGGCGGAAGTGTCGAAAATGCAGGAGCAATTTTCGACACTGGCATCTAACGGTCCAGAACAGGTCAGCGACAACCGGGCTACTGAGCTTGCGTGCAATTAATCAGTGTGTCCTTACTGCAGACTGATCCGCTCGCGATTACGCTCGACAGTGGCCTGGCCGATGCCCTTGACCCCGGCCAGTGATTCGACCGATTCGAACGCGCCGTTCTCATCACGGTAGGCAACAATCGCCTGGGCCTTGGACTCCCCAACCCCCTGCAACACTTCGGCAATTTCCGCGGCACTGGCGTGGTTGATGTTGACGACCGGGCCAACCGACTGTTCGGCCAAAGCCGGCACAGCAACCCAGGTAGACATGACGAACATAACTGCGGCAAAAAGTTTGCGCATAAATTGATTCCTCTCCATGTGATTGAATGCCGTACAGCCGGGCGACTGCCTGCGATTTCCTTCGCACTCCCTGCGGCTTGCCAAGACTAAACAAAACGGCGCCCGGAGCAAGCTCGCGGACGCCGTCTTGTGAAACAATTGGCAAATATGTCTCAATTAGCTATTTGCCACCGCCTCCAGGCCACGCTGCAGATCGGCACGCAGATCCTCAACATCCTCCAGCCCCACCGCAATACGGATCAGCCCTTCGCGGATTCCTGCTGCTTCACGAGCCTCCACACTCAGGCGCCCGTGTGTAGTAGTGGCCGGATGGGTGATAGTACTTTTGGCATCGCCCAGGTTGGCGGTGATCGACAGCAACCGGGTGGCATCGATAAACCGCCAGGCCGCCTCACGACCACCCTTGAGTTCAAAACTCAGCACGGCGCCAAAGCCTGACTGCTGGCGCTTGGCCAATTCATGCTGCGGATGACTAGGCAGGCCGGCATAGTAGACCTTATCGATCCCAGGCTGGCACTCCAGCCACTCAGCCAGGCTCTGGGCGCTGGCACAATGGGCATTCATTCGCAGCTTCAAGGTTTCCAGCCCCTTGAGAAATACCCAGGCATTGAACGGACTCAAGGTTGGGCCGGCAGTACGCAGGAAGCCGACAACCTCCTGCATGTGCTCCCGGCGCCCGGCAACCACACCACCCAGACAGCGGCCCTGACCATCGATATACTTGGTTGCCGAGTGGATAACGACATCTGCCCCCAGGGCCAGCGGCTTCTGCAAGGCCGGAGTACAGAAGCAGTTATCGACGACCAACAAGGCCTCCTGCCCTTTGGCCACATCGGCCAGGGCGGCGATGTCTACCAGCTCGGCCAATGGGTTGGACGGCGACTCGACAAAGAACAAACGAGTGTTGGGCTTGCAGGCGGCCTGCCAGCCAGCAATATCGGCTAAAGTAACGTAGTCGACCTCGATACCGAAGCGCTTGAAATACTTCTCGAACAGGGTCACGGTGGCGCCAAATACGCTACGCGAGACCAGAATGTGGTCGCCCGCCGAACACAGACTCATCACCGTCGACAGAATTGCTGCCATACCGGAAGCGGTACCCACCGCTTGTTCAGCCCCTTCGAGCGCAGCAATACGCTCCTCGAAAGTACGTACCGTAGGGTTCATGTAACGTGAATAGACATTGCCCGGCGCTTCGCCAGCGAAGCAGGCGGCGGCATCCGCAGCACTGCGAAAGACATAGCTGGAGGTCAGAAACAGCGCCTCGCCATGTTCGGCCTCCGGACCTCGACGCTGACCGGCACGCACCGCCAGTGTATCGAAACCGGCATCGAGCAGATCGCTGTCGAGCCGCCCGGCATCCCATTCAATAGTCATTACCTTCCCCTTGCCGCCAGGCGTCTCCCAAGGTCATTGCTACGCAGCAATGACCGGTTTCCGAGATGCCCTATTGCTCAATTGTTGTGCAGGTCAATAATCGCGTTGCCGATTTCCGACGTGATCTTGGCCGCATCATTGCGCGCCTGCTCGATCTTGCCCAGATACGCCTCATTGACGTCGCCGGTGACGTACTCACCGTTGAACACCGAACAGTCGAAATCATGGATATTGGGGTTACCCTCACGCACCGCCTCGACCAGGTCATCAAGATCCTGATAGATCAGCCAGTCAGCACCGATCAGCTCAGCCACTTCTTCGGTACTGCGATCATGAGCGATCAGCTCGTGGGCGCTGGGCATGTCGATGCCGTAGACATTAGGGTAACGGACCGCCGGAGCCGCCGAGCAGAAATAGACCTTATTGGCACCCGCTTCACGGGCCATCTGAATGATCTGCTTGCAGGTGGTACCACGCACGATGGAGTCATCGACCAGCAGAACATTCTTGCCACGAAATTCCAGTTCGATCGCATTGAGCTTCTGGCGCACCGACTTCTTGCGCGCCGCCTGGCCAGGCATGATGAAGGTCCGGCCGATATAGCGGTTTTTGACAAAACCTTCACGGAACTTAACGCCCAAGTGGTTGGCCAGCTCGACTGCCGAGGTCCGACTGGTATCAGGAATCGGAATTACCACGTCAATCCCGTGGTCCGGGCGCTCATGGGCAATTTTCTCGGCCAGCTTTTCCCCCATGCGCAGGCGTGCCTTGTAGACCAGAATCCCGTCGATCATGGAGTCCGGACGCGCCAGGTAGACATGCTCAAAGATACACGGCGAATACACCGGGTTGTCGGCACACTGACGAGTGAAGATTTCGCCCTTGTCAGTGATATAAACCGCCTCGCCGGGTTCCAGATCACGAATCAGCTCAAACCCCAGAACATCCAGCGCCACGCTTTCCGAGGCGATCATGTACTCGATGCCGGTCTCGGTTTCCCGCTTGCCATAGACAATAGGCCGGATTGCCCAGGGATCGCGGAAACCAACGATGCCATAGCCGGTGATCATGGCAATTGCAGCATAGCCACCCCGGCAACGATCGTGCACGCCTCGTACTGCATTGAAAATATCCTCTTCGCCCGGTTGCAGCTTGCCACTGCGGGCCAGTTCATGGGCGAAAACGTTGAGCAGCACTTCAGAGTCGGAGTTGGTATTGACGTGGCGCAGATCCGATTCGTAGATCTCACGCGACAACTGCTCGACATTGGTCAGGTTGCCGTTATGCGCCAGGGTGATGCCGTAAGGCGAGTTGACATAGAACGGCTGGGCTTCAGCCGAACTGGAGGAACCCGCTGTCGGGTAGCGCACATGACCCATACCCATGTTGCCCACCAGCCGCTGCATGTGACGCTGCTGGAAGACGTCTCGTACCAGACCGTTATCCTTGCGCAGGAACAGCCGGCCCCGATCACAGGTTACGATGCCGGCGGCGTCCTGGCCGCGATGCTGCAGGACGGTCAGGGCGTCGTAGAGCGCCTGATTGACGTTCGACTTGCCCACAATGCCAACAATGCCACACATGCCTAAACACCCTTACGTTGAATGTGTAAAACAGCCGTATCCGGAAGGATACCCACATCAGCTACCGAAAAAGCCGAGAATCGTGTTCTTGGACCAATCGGCAACCAGCAAAAAATGAGGAATCAGCTCGGACTGTGTCCACCAGATATCACCCTCGACAGGGGCCAGGCTTAGCAGGCCAATAACCACCACGACCAGTAACACACCTCGGGCCGCACCGAAAATCATACCGAGAAAGCGGTCAGTCCCGCTCAGCCCCGTCACCCTGACAAGTTGACCAATCAGATAATTGATCAACCCACCCAGAATCAGGGTCAACACGAACAGAATGGCACAGGCAACGATAACCCGTAGCGATGGCGTTTCTATGTAGCCTGTGAGCAGATCAGCCAAAGCGCCGCCAAACATCCAGGCGACCAGCCCGGCGATCACCCAGGTCAACAATGACAGCGCTTCCTTGACGAAACCACGCGCAAGGCTGATCAAGGCGGAGATAGCTATAACACCGATGATCAACCAGTCGACCCAGACGAATGTCACTACAGGCTACCCGATAACGAAAGAACGCTATTCTAACAGACTCTAACGCGCACGAGTATTCGCATCATAGGCAACCACCAACCCCTGGTTACCGTGCTTGCGGGCCAGCTCATCGCGCAAGCTATTGGCTGCAGCACGCTCGACTAACGGCCCGACATAAACCCGCGTGATGCTACGCCCGTCAACCTGGACCGTAAGGGTGTAGGCGTTATAGCCTTCGCTACGCAGGGTTTGACGGAAGCTTTCGGCGTTGGCGGCATTGGAGAAGCTGCCGAGCTGGATTACCCAGTCGCCAGTCACTGTGACCGGAGCAGCAGGTGCGGGAGCAGCAGGAGCTGACACCGGCGGCTCAGGTGCAGCAGTTACAGCAGGAGCTGGCTCGGGAGCCGGTGCGACAGGAGGGAGTTCGGTAGGCAGGTCAGCGCCCGGCTCGGGTATTTCGGCGACCTCCGCCGGCTCAGGCAACTCAATCGGCGCTGCCACCTCAATTGGACGAGAGTCCAGCACAGGAGGCTCTGGCACTTCAACCTCAACCCGAACCGTTTCATCTTGCCCGGACAACAGCATCGGCAGGAATACCACCGCCGCAATGATCAATACCAGCGCCCCAATGATGCGCTGCTTCAGACCTTCATCCATCGATCGGCTCCTGTGTCTGTTCAGAAAGCCAGAGTATGGCCTCTGCGACACAGAAAAACGACCCAAAAATCACGATCTCACTGTCAACCGGGGTTTGTTCGAGCTGGGCAACGATAGCCTCAGCCACCGAGTTGCATGACTTGGCCTCAGCCCCCTGCCTCGCCAGCACTTGCGCCAGGACAATGGCCGAGCAACTACGCGGGCTTGGCAAGGGCGCAGTCAACCACTGGGAAAACTCACCAAGCAGCGGTTCGACAACCCCTTGCATGTCCTTGTCGGCCAACAGCCCGAATACCGCCACGCGCGATCGGGGTCGCCGACGCAGTTCGCGGGCCAGAAAACTGGAAGCCTGGGGGTTGTGCCCGACATCAAGACACAGCTCTCGCCACTGTCCGCGCCACAGCACCCGGCGCCGATCCACTCGTCCGGGCACATGCGCTTTGCGCAGCGCCTGAGCCAGCAGCGGGTCGGGCAAATCCAGTCCAGCGGCCCAGAACGCCTGGAGCGCCCCGGCCAGGTTGTCTCGCGGCAGACTGACCGCCGGCAACTCGACCCGCCGCTGCCGCCCCTTTGCATCCACGCCCTGCATACACCAGGCACCCTGCTCCAGCGCTGACCAGTGATAATCCCGGTCAAGTAGCAGCAGGCGAGCATCCAGGCGTTGCACCTCAGCCATAAAGGTATCGGGCAGATCGGTTTCACCAGACACCACCGGCCGACCGGCACGTATGATCCCAGCCTTTTCGAAAGCTACCGACTCACGGCTGTTGCCCAGAAACTCCTGGTGATCGAGACCAATGCTGGTGACTACTGCGATATCGGCATCGACCACGTTGACCGCATCCAGCCGCCCGCCCAGACCGACTTCCAGCACCACAGCATCCAGCCCGGCACGCTGAAACAGCCAAAGCGCCGCCAAGGTGCCAAACTCGAAATAGGTTAGGGAAATATCATCGCGCGCCGCTTCGACCGCACCAAAGGCCTCGCACAGCTCAGCATCGCTTGCCTGCTGACCATTAATGGTTACGCGCTCGTTGTAATGCAGCAGGTGGGGAGAACTGTACACGCCGGTCCGCAGACCGGCGCATTGCAGCAGACTACCAAGAGTGGCGCAGGTCGAGCCCTTGCCGTTGGTGCCAGTAACCGTAAACACCAGAGGAGCCGGCTTGAGTACTCCGAGCCGGCCAGCAACCTGACCGACTCGTCCCAGCCCCATATCGATGTCTTTAGGGTGCAGCTTTTCCAGACGCGCCAGCCAGTCGGCCAGCGACAACTCGGCGATCAAGCGTCCTCAACGGCGGCGGCCGCCTCCCGTTCAGGGGCTGGCTGCTGAGTGAACATCGACAGCAGACTGGCAAGACGATCACGCATTTGATGACGCGAGACAATCAGGTCCAATGCACCGTGCTCAAGCAGAAACTCACTGCGCTGGAAACCTGGTGGCAGTTTTTCGCGAACAGTCTGCTCAATCACCCGCGGCCCGGCAAAGCCGATCAGTGCGTTGGGCTCGGCGACATTCAGATCACCCAGCATGGCCAAGCTGGCCGACACACCGCCATAGACCGGATCGGTCATGACCGAGATATAGGGAATGCCCTCTTCCCGCATCTTGGCCAGCGCAGCACTGGTTTTAGCCATCTGCATCAGCGAAAACAGCGCTTCCTGCATCCGTGCACCACCCGAGGCCGAGAAGCACACATAGGGAATACGTTCCTGCAGGGCGATTTCCGCACCACGTACGAAACGGGCACCGACCACACTACCCATCGAACCGCCCATGAAGTTGAACTCGAAGGCACTGGCTACCAACGGCATCCCCTTGAGCTTGCCCTTCATGACCACCAGTGCGTCTTTCTCGCCAGTGTCCTTTTGCGCAGCAGTGATACGATCCTTGTACTTCTTGCTATCACGAAACTTCAGCCGGTCGACCGGTTCCAGCTCGGCAGCTACTTCGCTGCGGCCTTCTGGATCAAGGAATACGTCCAGGCGGCGACGAGCGTCGATACGCAAGTGATGGTTGCACTTGGGGCACACATCCAGGTTCTTTTCCAGTTCCGGGCGATAGAGCACCGCGTCACAGGACGGGCACTTGCGCCACAGCCCTTCCGGCACGGTGCTCTTCTTTGCCTCGGAACGCACGATGGAAGGAATCAGTTTGTCCACCAGCCAGTTGCTCATCGCCAATCCTTATCTTGTCAGTTACACCAATTGGGTGGCTCTCAACGATCCATCGCCGCCCGCATTTCGCGGATGATCGAGGCAATGGCTTCGCGAGCCTTGTCCGGTTCTTGCTGATGGGCGGCAATCTGATTGACCAGCACAGAGCCGACAACGACTCCATCGGCCACCTGAGCCACTGCGGCTGCCGAGCCCCCATCACGAATACCAAAGCCGACACCGATGGGCAGATCGGTGACGCTACGCAGCTTTTCAAGTTTGGCTGCTACATCGGTGACGTCCAATGCACTGGACCCAGTCACACCCTTGAGTGAAACATAGTAAATATAGCCGCTGGCTTGGGCACAAATTTTCTTCGCCCGCTCCAGAGTCGTAGTTGGCGACAGCAGGAAAATACTATCCAGCCCTTGCTCACGGAACAGCACGGTGACCTCTTCGCCTTCTTCCGGCGGCAGGTCCACAGTCAATACCCCGTCAACCCCGGCACTGGCTGCAGCCTGGGCAAACTCGGCATAGCCCATGCGCTCGACCGGATTGAGATAACCCATCAGTACCACCGGGGTGGTCTGGTCACGTTCACGGAACTGGCGCACCATCTCCAGCACCTGGACAAGGCTGACCTTGTGGGCCAACGCCCGCTCCATGGCCAACTGGATGACCGGACCATCGGCCATTGGGTCGGAGAACGGAATACCCAGCTCAATCACGTCCGCCCCGGCCTCGACCAGCGCGTGCATCAGTGGCAGTGTCATCCCCGGCTCAGGATCGCCAGCGGTGATGTAGGGAATCAGGGCCTTGCGGCCGGAAGCCTTGAGAGCTTCAAAACAGGCTTGAATTCGACTCATGGTGTACTCGTTCAAATACTGATGCCGTCGATACCGGCGACCGTGTGGATGTCCTTGTCGCCACGACCGGACAGATTGACCACGATGTGCTGATCAGGCCGCATGGTGCGGGCCAGCTTCATCGCATAAGCGACCGCGTGACTGGACTCAAGCGCAGGCATGATGCCTTCGACCCGGGTCAGTTCGCGGAATGCCGCAAGCGCCTCATCATCGGTAGCGTCCACGTAATTGACCCGACCAATATCTTTGAGCCAGCTATGCTCAGGACCTACACCGGGGTAATCGAGACCAGCCGAAACCGAATGAGTTTCGATGATCTGCCCATCTTCATCTTCCATCAAGTAAGTGCGGTTGCCATGCAACACGCCCGGACGCCCGGCATTCAGCGGAGCCGCATGCTGACCGGTCGCCAGTCCGAGCCCTCCAGCCTCGACGCCATACATGGCTACGCCTTCGTCCTCCAGGAACGGATGGAACAGCCCGATGGCGTTCGAGCCTCCCCCTACACAGGCCACCAGAGCATCAGGCAGGCGTCCAGCCTGGACCAGACACTGGGCGCGAGCTTCGCGACCAATCACGCACTGAAAATCCCGCACCAGTTGCGGATACGGATGCGGACCGGCCACTGTCCCGATAATGTAGAAAGTGTTGTCGATATTGGTCACCCAATCGCGCATGGCCTCGTTCATCGCATCCTTGAGGGTCTTGGAGCCGGAGGTAACCGGAATCACCTCGGCACCCAACAGCTTCATGCGATAGACATTCAGTGCCTGACGTTTGACGTCCTCCGCGCCCATGTAGACCTGGCACTGCAAACCCAGGCGAGCGGCAACTGTAGCGGTGGCCACGCCATGCTGGCCAGCACCAGTCTCGGCAATCACCCGTGGCTTGCCCATGTGTTTGGCCAGCAGCGCCTGACCAATGGTGTTGTTAACCTTGTGCGCGCCGGTGTGATTGAGATCCTCACGCTTGAGCCAGATTTGCGCGCCGCCCAGCTTGGCCGTCAGCCGTTCAGCCAAATACAGTGGCGAAGGCCGACCGACATAGTGCGCCAGATCACGATCAAACTCGGCCTGGAACGCGGGATCGACCGACAATTGGCGATAGAGCGCCTCCAGATCTTCGAGCGCATCCATCAGTGTTTCGGAGACGAAACGCCCGCCGTAGGGGCCGAAATGGCCGCGCGCATCGGGCACTGCCGCATAATCGATTCGGGTTGAGTCAGACACGCTTCACCTCATGAACAAAAGCGTTGATTTTATTCGCATCCTTGATGCCTTTGGCGGCTTCAACACCGCCACTCACATCCACCGCCCAGGGTTTAACTCGAGACACGGCCTCGGCCACATTGCTGGCATCCAAACCACCCGCCAACACCAGCGACCAGCTGCGCTCGGACGGGATCATCGACCAGTCAAAGGTCAGGCCGGTCCCACCCGGAACCCCAGGCTTGAAACTATCCAGCAAAATTCCGCTAGCCGACGGCCACTGACCCGCCAGGGCATTCAGATCATCGCCGGCACGCACCCGTATGGCTTTGAGATAAGGCCGGCCAAACTGCAGGCAATAAGGCTCTGGCTCATCGCCGTGAAATTGCAGCACATCCAGCGGAACCTGCTCCAGCACGGCGCGGACCTGTTCGGCTGGCGCATCGACAAACAGGCCAACCGTGGTTACAAAGGGGGGCAAAGCCCGGACTATTTCAGCTGCACGTGCCGGCTCAACTGCCCGAGGGCTCGGCGCATAAAACACCAGACCAATGGCGTCAGCACCCGCCGCAGCCGCCGCTCTGGCATCCTCGACACGGGTAATCCCACAGATTTTCACACGCGTTGCCATCGACCAGTACACCATCGGGAAACAAGGGTTGGATACTAACAGATCGCCCCGACAGCGTCAGTCCTGTGCGTTCAGCGCCGCCAGAAAGTGCGGCCCCATATAACGCTGCGGCAATTCGAACTGCTCGGGATAGGTCACATCCACCAGATAAAGCCCATAGGCTGGTGCGGTCAGCCCGCCTTCACGCCGATCTCGCGCCTGCAGAACCTCCGCCGCCCAGCTCTCAGGACGCTCGCCAGCGCCAATCTGCATCAGCACCCCGGCAATATTGCGCACCATGTGATGCAAAAAGGCGTTGGCGCGGATATCCAGCACGATGAAACGACCGAAGCGGATCAGCTCCAGATGATGCACGGTCTTGACCGGCGACTTGGCCTGGCAGCCGATGGCCCGGTACGAGGTAAAGTCATGCTCTCCCACCAGCACCCGGGATGCCCGCTGCATCCGCTCAAAGTCCAGAGGCCGGTAATTCCAGGTCACCTCGTGAGCCAGATGCGCCGGGCGAATCGGGTCGTTGTAGATGACGTAGCGGTAACGCCGGGCCATGGCCGAGAAGCGGGCATGAAAATCCATGGGCACGACCTTAACCCAGCTCAGACTGATATCAGGAGGCAGATTGGCATTCGCGCCATGAATCCAGTTCAGCGGCTGACGACGGGCGTTACTGTCGAAGTGAATGATTTGGCAGGAAGCATGCACCCCAGCGTCAGTGCGCCCGGCGCAGGCGACCTGAACCGGGTGATTAGCCACCCGAGACAACGCCTTTTCAACCGATTCCTGAACGCTGGGCACACCCTCTTCCTGGCGCTGCCAGCCTCGATAGGCGGTCCCGCGGTATTCGACACAGGCTGCCACCCTGGAAACAACAGCGGCCGCCCCATGGGCGGCCGCGTCGAAGTGATTGGAATCACTGCTCATCAGTCAGTCAATGTCTCCATCATGCTACGAGCTTCCTGCTTCTGTTGCTCGTTACCTTCATCGATCACCTCGGAGAGGATATCCCGGGCACCTTCATTGTCGCCCATGTCGATATAGGCCCGAGCCAGATCCAGCTTGGTCGCGCACTCGTCAGTACCAGAGAGGAAGTCAAACTCATCATCATCCATGTCATCCCCCAATGGCACACCCTGCTCTGCCGGACTGGCAGTATCCTCAGCTGCGTCGCCTAGGTCATCGGCCGCATCACCTCCGGCCTCTTCAAGCTGGGCGCCCTGCGCCGCCATCGCCGAGCTGAGTTCATCCTCAAAGCCCATCAGGTCTTCATCAGACAGGGCAAACGCATCATCATCAGCCTGCGGCTCGTCTTCAACGCTCAACGGCCCATCCTGAACCGGCTCGCCAGCCTCAAACTCGGCCAGCAGGTTATCGGCCTGCAGATCATCGGTGAGCGACAGATCGAAGTCTTCGCTCAGATCGAGCGAGGTCAGCTCTTCGGCGGGCTCTTGCGCAGACTCCGCTGGTGTTTCCGGCTCAAGAGCATCCAGGTCGAAATCCAGATCGAAAGCGCTTTCGGCACTCTCGGCACTCTCGCTGCTCTCAGCACTTTCCTGCTCGTCCGTCAGCGACGGCTCATCCAGCGAGAAGTCCACTACAGCAGCTTCAGCAGAACCTTCAGCATCCAACTGACTCTCGTTCAACTCTGCCTCAAAGTCACTGAAGTCAAAATCCAGGTCATCGGCCACTTCAGACTCAGCAGGCTTGTCAGTACTGACCGCATCATCGGTAGCCTGGGCTGCGGGATAGTCAATCGGCTGGTCCCGCTCATCTTCGGCAACCGCCGCTGCCGCCCCCAAGGCTGCAGCCGCCATCAATGGGAAGCGAGCATCCAGTGCCTGCAACTCGTTTTGCGCAGTGCTCTTATTACGCAGCACTTCAGCCTGGGCGGCATAGCCGAGGCTATTGTTACGCAGGGCATGCACTTCCATCAGTTTGAGCCGCAGCTCATCGCGCTCAGGATCAGCCCCAACCGCAGCCTGCAGCACGTCCGCTGCTTCATCCAGCTTACCATAAGCAATCAGCGCATCGGCCTCGGTCAGCGGGTCACCGGCAATATCCAGTTCTTCGCTACCCTCAAGCTCATCGAAGCCCGCCAGGGCGACATTGAAATCATCACTGGCTGAGCCGGTATCGTCACTCTCCCGGTCGGCCTCGGCAATAAACTCTTCTACCATTTCCGCTTCACGCCGGGCGTTGCGACGAGCTACAGCCATCAACACCAGCAGTAGCACCAGCAGTGCCAAGGCACCACCACCCAGCAACAGTGTCTGGTTCTGCATCAGTCGCTGCAACATGGCTTCCGGCGACTGGTCTGTGGTCGAGGCCGGCGTCACTTCAGCACTTGGCGGGCTAGGCGGAGTTATCGCATCACCAGCACCAGGCTCCTGACCAGCGATAGTTGCCGCCGGCACAGGATCTTCATCTTCGCTCAAGTCTTGCTCGATGCGCTCAAGCTCAGCAAGTTCGTCGCGTTCGGCCGGCTGCTGTGCAAAGTCCTGAGCAGCCTCTTCAACCAACTCCTCAGATACCGGCTCGAGCTCCTGTTCAGCTACTGTTTCATCCAGGGGCTCAGGCAGGATGTCCGGCAGAGCCTCATCACGACCCAGCTCCTGCTGCAAGGCAGCCAACTGGGCATCCTTGAGCTCCAGCAAACGTTGCAGCGTGTCAAGCTGACCCTGAACCTCTGCCAGACGTTCGTTCAGCTCAGCCTTTTCACGCTCGGTCGAATCCAACTGCTCCTTGGTCCGATCCAGCACATCGCGCAACTGGCCGTTACCGGCCTGATCGGCGGCATCGGCGCCGCCGTCGACCGACTCATCAGCAGCAGCCACCAGACGCAACGCATCGCCCCTCTCGGCCTGCGCCGGGGCCGCCCCTGCAGTTTCACGCTGACGCGCATCAAGTTGCCGCTGACTGGCTTGAGCCTGGCGCGCAGCCTGCCAACTGGCGTTCTGCTGGGCGACTTGGGCAATAGCATCAGCCTGACTGCGACTACGGGCCTGTTCTGCGTCAGGTAGACGCAGAGTCTGGCCAGCCCGCAGTTGATTGATGTTGCCATCAATGAACGCATGAGGGTTCAGGTCCAGAATCGCCAACATGGTTTGGTGTACAGAAGCACCGGTCGGGCGATTCTGCAGGGCGATATCCCAGAGCGTATCAGAGCGACTGGTCTGCAATTCGCTTCGAGCGGCTGCCGCCCGCATTGGAGCGACCGCGGCCGGCGCGGCAGCCGGAGCCGGCGCACGAACGATCGGAGCAGGAGGGGTTGCAGGCGGGCTGACCGGGGCTGAAGCAGAAGTGACCGCGGCCGGCTGGTATAGCGGCGGGTCAAGCAGCAAAGTGAATTCCCGCAGCACGCGCCCGGACGGCCAGCGCACCTCAATCAGGAAGTTAAGATAGGGTTCACGCACCGGCCGCTCGGAAGTCACCCGAATCAAGGCCCGACCACCCTCCACCACCGGAGTGAATTTCAAGTCGGTCAGGAAGAAGGGGCGCTCGATACCAGCTCGACCGAAGTCGTCCGGCGTTGCCAGTGCGGCCAGAATCTCCGCGCTGGACAAGTCGCGAACCTGCAACAGCTCGATATCTGCCTGCAACGGCTGATTCAGAGCCGAGTGCAGATTGATCTCGCCCACTCCCAACGCCTGAACCACACCCGAAGACATCAAGGCGCTTGCTGCGGCGACGGCCAAAACCAGTTTGCGAACCATAGCGAAAATCCTTTGCTTTATCGTTTTCTCTCGCGTCTGCAGAACCATTGCCCGGATTGGCCAACTACCTCCCCACCCAATCCGGACAACCTAAAATCGCTGAGTCCAGGCAACCCGTCAAGGCAACAAACCTAAGCTGCTGGATACGAAATCAACAGCAAGTATCGATTACAACAAGCCTTTTATCAACAGCTCAACCGTCTGAAGACTATTAAGTGCCACACCTTTTCGCAGATTATCCGACACAGTCCACATATTAATCCGGCGCGAATCCCCGGAGTCGGCACGCAAACGCCCCACCCACACCTGATCGCTGCCGGTGGCATCGGTAACTGGCGTCGGAAAGCCCCCAGCCGCCGGCTTGTCCAACAGCTTCAGGCCATCGAGTTTGCGAATCGCGCTATTGATACGCTTGAGCTCGAGCGCTTCTCGGGTTTGCACCTGCAGCACCTGGGCATTGCCATAGAACAGCGGCACCAACACGCAGGTGATCGATACCAGCAACTGCGGCAAACCCAACACCCGGCGCAGATCCTCGGCGAACTGCTGCTCCGGCAGGGTGCTGCCATTATCCAGCGGCTCACCAACCCGAGCCAACAGATTGAACGCTACCTGCTTGTCAAACACGCCCTTCTCGACCGGCTGGCCATTGAGCAGCTTGCCCGTCTGCATGGCCAGCGCCTCAAGCGCCTCCTGCCCTTGGGTCGACATCGATTGATAGGTTGCCAGCATCAGGGCTTCAAGCCCCGCATCCAGCAGCGGCTGCACAGCCAGCGCCGCCTGCACCACCTGACTGTCGGCGGCACAAACCTTTGCCCCCCGAGCGCAGCCGGCCAGCACCTCATCATTGACCCCGGCCACCACCAGCGGCACCTCCGGACACTCACGCAAAGCACCGGTCGCATCCACCACCAGACAGCCCGCAGCACTGGCCTTGTCGGCCCAGTCATTGGTCAACGCCGGATCACCAAGAAACAGCACTGCCTGCACTTCGGTGAAATCAAAACGCTCCAGTGGCTCGACCTTGAGGCTTTGTCCCTTGATCATCAATCGACCGCCGGCAGCCGCCTCAAGATCCACCAGGCGCACCTGAGCGAAGGAGAACTCATGATCCTCAAGCACGGCCAGGACCGCCTCCCCAGCCAGATTTTCAACCCCAACAATCGCCACACTCACGGCTGCACTCATAAGCCTTCCGGTCTCACTTTCTTTGATTACACAAATCTGACGATTCAATCAGCACCAACCAGGTCAGCGCCCGACTGAATATCAGCACAACTCAAACACAAAGGGCACCCCCGCTTGCACAGGGGTGCCCTCCTATAGCCGGGCGGCCTGGCCGCCCGGCTATATCAACCTTCCTGCAGGATGCGCAGCATCCGCCGCAGAGGCTCGGCAGCACCCCACAGCAACTGGTCACCGACAGTAAAGGCCGACAGATACTGCGAGCCCATGTTGAGCTTGCGCAAGCGCCCCACCGGCACAGTCAGAGTACCGGTCACGGCGGTCGGAGTCAGATCGCGCAGAGTATCTTCCTTGGCATTGGGCACCACCTTGGACCAGGGGTTGTGCGCATCCAGCATGGCTTCGATATCAGCCAGCGGCACATCTTTGTTCAACTTGATGGTTAGAGCCTGGCTATGGCAACGCATCGCGCCGATCCGCACACAGATGCCGTCAACCGGAATCGGCCGGGCACTGCGACCAATGATCTTGTTGGTTTCAGCCTGGGCCTTCCACTCCTCACGGCTCTGGCCGTTCGGCAACTGTTTGTCGATCCAGGGAATCAGACTACCTGCCAGCGGTACGCCGAAATGCTCGGCTGGGAAGGACTCACCACGCAGGGTGTCGGCCACCTTGCGGTCGATGTCGAGGATCGCGCTGGCCGGATCGGCCAACTCGTCAGCCACGCTTCCCTTGATCGCCCCCATCTGACTGATCAGCTCACGCATGTTCTGGGCGCCGGCACCAGAGGCGGCCTGATAGGTCATGGCACTCATCCATTCGACCAGGCCGTTCTCAAACAGCCCGCCCAGCCCCATCAGCATCAGACTGACGGTGCAGTTGCCGCCAACAAAGGTCTTGACCCCGTCGCGCAGCGCCTGATCGATATTGCGACGGTTGACCGGGTCAAGAATGATCACCGCGTCATCTTCCATCCGCAGCGTCGAAGCTGCGTCGATCCAGTAGCCGTTCCAGCCTTCAGCCCGCAGCTTCGGATAGACCGCCTGAGTGTAGTCACCACCCTGACAGGTAATGATCACATCCATCGGCTTGAGCGATTCCAGGTCAAAGGCGTCCTTGAGCGCAGGAATGTCCTTGCCCACATCCGGACCACGACCTCCGACATTGGAGGTGGTGAAGAACACTGGCTCGATCGCAGCGAAGTCATTTTCTTCACGCATGCGCTGCATCAGCACGGATCCGACCATGCCACGCCAGCCAACCAGACCAACTCTTTTCATGACAACAACCCCCGTGGGGTAACAATTCATAGACAGCTACGCCCGACCGAGGCCGGGCGCGATGGAAAGTCGTACAGATTACAGGTTTTTCAGCGCCGCGACCACGGCGTCACCCATCTGTACGGTACCGACTTTCTGGCAACCTTCGGCCATGATATCGCCGGTACGCAGCCCCTGGTCCAGCACCAGACTCACCGCCTGTTCGATCGCATCGGCCGCGGCCACTTCATTGAAGCTGTAACGCAGCATCATCGACACCGACAAGATGGTCGCCAGCGGGTTGGCTACACCCTGTCCGGCAATATCCGGGGCACTGCCATGACAAGGCTCGTACATGCCCTTATTGCCGGCATCCAGCGAGGCCGACGGCAACATGCCAATCGAACCGGTCAGCATCGAGGCCTGATCGGAAAGGATATCGCCGAACATGTTGTCGGTAACGATCACATCGAACTGCTTCGGTGCACGCACCAGCTGCATAGCGGCATTATCTACATACATATGCGACAGCTCGACCTCGGGATAGTCCTTGGCCACTTCCTCGACCACTTCACGCCAGAGCTGACTGGAAGCCAGTACGTTGGCCTTGTCGACCGAACAGAGCTTCTTGTTGCGCACCATCGCCATATCGAAGGCCACCTTGGCAATCCGGCGCACTTCGCTTTCGCTGTAGGGCAGCGTGTCGTAGGCCATCCGCTCGCCGTTATCCAGCACCTTGCGCTCGCGCGGCTGGCCGAAGTAGATGCCGCCCGTCAGTTCGCGCACGATCAGAATATCCAGCCCCGATACCACCTCAGGCTTGAGTGTCGAAGCGGCGGCCAGTTGCGGATACAGCAGAGCAGGACGCAGATTGCCGAACAACCCCAGCTGAGAACGGATCTTCAGCAGGCCGCGCTCGGGGCGCAGTGCCGGGTCAATTGTGTCCCACTTGGGGCCACCCACTGCACCGAGCAGGATCGCATCAGCAACGCGCGCGCGCTCCAGGGTTTCATCAGCCAGCGGCACCCCATAACGATCATAGGCGGCACCGCCCAGATCGTCATGACTCAGCTCTACCCCCAGGTCGAACTTGTCGTTGGCAACGTTCAGCACCTTGATCGCTTCGGCCATGATCTCTGGACCAATACCATCACCGGGGAGGATAAGGATATTTTTCATGTACTTGCACTGCTCCCAATATTCAGATGTGGCGGCCAGAGGCCGCCAGCTCATCGCTTTACTTGATTGCCCCGAACAGCCATGGCTGGCTCTGGCGGTGCTTTTCCTCAAAGCTGTGAATGGCCTCGGCATCCTGCAGAGTCAGACCAATATCGTCCAGCCCGTTGAGCAGGCAATGCTTGCGAAAAGCATCGATTTCAAAACCGTACTGCTTGCCATCCGGCCGGGTCACGGTCTGAGCGGCCAGATCGACGGTCAGCTCATAACCCTCTTCCGCCTCTGCCTGCTTGAACAACGCATCAACATCTTCTTCAGACAAAACAATAGGTAATAAACCATTCTTGAAGCTGTTATTGAAGAAAATATCGGCAAAGCTCGGCGCGATCACGGTGCGGAAACCGTACTCATCGAGTGCCCATGGCGCATGCTCACGGCTCGAGCCGCAGCCAAAATTCTTGCGCGCCAGCAGCACACTGGCACCTTGATAACGCGGCAGATTGAGTACGAACTCCGGATTCAGCGGGCGCTTGGAACAATCCTGCCCAGGGTAGCCCTCATCCAGATAACGCCACTCATCGAACAGGTTCTGGCCAAAGCCGGTACGCTTGATCGACTTGAGAAACTGCTTGGGAATGATCTGATCGGTGTCCACATTGGCCCGATCGAGCGGAGCCACCAGGCCGGTATGCTGGGTAAAAGCCTTCATCAGCGGGACTCCTCTGCGAGCATTTCACGAACATCGACAAAATGACCTGCCACCGCGGCGGCGGCCGCCATCGCCGGGCTGACCAAGTGAGTACGTCCACCATTGCCCTGGCGGCCTTCGAAGTTACGGTTCGAGGTCGAGGCGCAATGTTCACCGGACTGCAGGCGATCAGGGTTCATCGCCAGACACATGGAGCAACCCGGGTCGCGCCACTCGAAACCGGCGGCCTTGAAGATCACGTCCAGCCCTTCGCGCTCAGCCTGTTCCTTGACCAGCCCCGAGCCCGGCACCACCATCGCCTGCTTGACACTCGCGGCCACCCGGCGCCCCTTGGCCACCACTGCCGCAGCGCGCAGATCCTCGATCCGCGAGTTGGTGCATGAGCCGATGAACACCCGGTCAACCATGATCGAAGTAATCGGCTGATTGGCTTCCAGCCCCATGTACTGCAAGGCCCGCTCATAGCCACTGCGCTTGACCGCGTCAGTTTCAGCAGCCGGGTCCGGCACTCGATCATCGACCGGCACGACCATTTCTGGTGAAGTGCCCCAGGATACCTGCGGCTTGATCTGGGCGGCATCCAGCTCCACCACAGTATCAAACTCGGCATCAGCATCCGAAACCAGCCCCTGCCAGGCTGCTACAGCAGCATCCCAGTCCGCGCCCTTGGGCGCATAAGGGCGATCCTTGACGTAAGCGATAGTTTTCTCGTCGCAGGCTACCAGGCCAACCCGGGCACCCGCCTCGATGGCCATGTTGCAGATGGTCATGCGCCCTTCCATCGACAGCTCACGGATGGCCGAACCACCAAATTCGATCGCATGGCCATTGCCGCCGGCAGTACCAATCTTGCCGATCACCGCCAGCACTATATCCTTGGCGGTAACGCCGAAGCCGAGCGAGCCTTCGACCTTGACCAGCATGTTTTTCATTTTCTTGGCCACCAGGCACTGGGTTGCCAGCACATGCTCGACCTCGGAGGTGCCAATACCATGAGCCAGAGCGGCAAAGGCGCCGTGGGTTGCAGTATGCGAATCACCGCAGACAATGGTCATGCCCGGCAAGGTGGCGCCCTGCTCCGGGCCAACCACGTGAACGATACCCTGGCGACGATCGGTCATCTTGAACTCGAGGATCCCGAAGTCGTCGCAGTTCTCGTCCAGGGTTACAACCTGCAACTTCGAGACTTCGTCTTCGATACCGGCGACACCCGCACTGCGATTGGTAGTCGGCACGTTGTGGTCTGGCGTGGCCAGGTTGGCGTCGATCCGCCATGGCTTGCGCCCGGCCAGGCGCAACCCTTCGAAGGCCTGCGGCGAGGTCACCTCGTGCAGCAGGTGGCGATCAATATAAATAAGGGCCGAACCATCATCCCGTTGCTTGACGAGATGCTGGTCCCAGAGCTTGTCGTAGAGCGTCTTGCCGGACATGCTGAACTCCTGGATCAGGCTGTGACCGCCGGTGCGCCAATGGTCGCCCGACAGTGCGTTTTAATGACGAAGTTATGATAAGCGCTGGCCAACAATAAAACTAATTCATAATATTCATGCATTGGATAACCAAGAGGAATCCAACATGGATACCGCCAACCTGGTGGCTTTTCTCGCCGTCGCCGACAGCGGCTCGTTTTCCCGAGCTGCCGAGCAATTACACCTGACCCAGCCAGCAATCAGCAAACGCATCGCCATGCTTGAGCAGCAGCTCGACACCCGACTGTTTGACCGGATTGGCCGGCATATCAGCCTGACCGAGGCTGGGCGTGCGCTGAAGCCTCGGGCCGAGCAGATTTTGCAGGTGCTCAGCGACACCCGCCGGGCTCTGGGTAATCTGTCCGGCCAGGTACGTGGCCGCCTGAGCATGGCCACCAGTCATCACATCGGCCTGCACCGCCTGCCGCCTGTATTGCGGCAGTTCACCAAAGCCTATCCAGGGGTGGCGCTGGATATCCAGTTCCTTGATTCCGAAGTCGCCTATGACAAGGTGCTGCACGGCGAAATCGAGCTGGCAATCATCACCCTGGCACCCCAGATCGAAGCCCCAATCATGGCTCACACTATCTGGAATGATCCTCTGGAGTTTGTCAGCGCGCCGGAACACCCGCTAAGCCAGCTCGGCGAAGTGAGCCTCAAGCGCCTGGCCGACTATCCGGCGGTTTTCCCCGGACCCAACACCTTTACTCACCGGGTGGTCAGCGCCCTGTTTGAGCAGCACGGTATCAAACCTGACATCGGCATGAGCACCAACTACATGGAAACCATCAAGATGATGGTATCTATCGGCCTGGCCTGGAGCGTACTTCCGCGCACCATGCTCGATAACCAGGTTCATGCGCTGAACATCCCCGGCGTACAGTTGCAACGCCAGCTTGGCTGCATCTGGCATAGTGGGAGGACCCGCTCGAACGCTGCCAGCGCACTGATAGAACTGCTGCAAGCCGAGCCCGGCCAGCAATAATCAGAGCCGCTGGCGAGCCTGTGCGCAGCAACATACACTCCAATCATTCCACCAGCCGCCAAGGATTGTCCGGTGCCAGCCCATAACAAAGCTCTGGTCGTTTACCCACCAGCCCATGCCAGTCGTCTCGAAGCGATTCGCGAATACGCCGCCACTCAAGGCATCGATCTGTTCGAGTTCTCCACAGACGAGTTTTTCAGCCAACCGGGACGCTGCCTCGACTATGCTGACCACGTCGTCACCCTGACCGACGACGAGAACATAAGCGAGTGTGTCAATCTGGCAAAAACCCTGAATTTCTCGCTCGGAGTCATCCCACTCAACCCCAGAAGCCGCCTGCACAAATGGTTTGACATCCCAACCCAGCCCGAAGCCGCACTGGAACTGGCTTTTTCCACCGAAAGCGCAGCGCTGGATGTGGTGCGCTGCAACGAGCAGGTTGTGCTGGGCATGCTGATGCTCGGTGAAACTCCGTTTCTCGATCAGCGCAGCAAGACCTATCAGAACCGTCGTTCATCCCTCTGGCAACTGCTGCTTTACCGCCTGGCCCTGGTCTGGAGCAGCCTTCGCAACTTATTGAGCATCAAGCCTTTTGCGGTAACCCTGACCACTGGCAAAGAGGTTACTATCAAGACCGCCATCACCGGACTGGTCGCCATTGAGAACGACATCAACTGTGCTGCCGCCCGACTGATCAACACCAGCCTGTCGGCCCAGGACGCCAAGATATCAACCGTCCTGATAGCGCCCAAGTCGGTCAGCGAGTATCTTGGTTTTCTGATCACTGCAATCCTGCGCGGCGAGTCAGGGGTCAAACGCCTGCCCAAGGCGCTGAGTTATATCAAAAGCCAATACCTGAAAATCGAGTCGACCCGGCCGTTGAGCTATTTCATCGACGGGCGCAAGCATGAGGCCAGTTGCATCGAGTTGCAGCTTTACCCTGGTGCAGTGCAGATTAATACCGGCCCGATCGTAAAGGGAGGACAGAACGGCAGCAGTCAGACCAAGGACACCATGAAGGTCGACAACCTGCCGGTCAACGAAACACGCCTGAGCATGATCCAGCACCACCTGCCGCTGTTCACCCGGGCGCTGGAAGACGACTTCAAGGATCTGTTCCTGCTGTTGCGCGACAATGCCCAGGCCCATTCCCACTACATCGCGCTAATGGTACTCAGCGTGATTGTCGCCAGTCTCGGCCTGTTCCTATCCAGCGCTGCCGTGATCATCGGCGCAATGGTGCTGGCCCCGCTGATGGCTCCCATCATCTCTCTGGCCATGGGACTGCTACGCGGCGACCGCCTGCTGCTGCAGCGGTCACTGACCACCATAGGGATTGGCGTTTTGCTGGCATTGACAACCGCCAGCCTGATCGCCCTGCTGATTCCAATCGACAAGATCACCCCGGAAATGGCTGGACGCCTGCACCCCAACCTGCTCGATCTGGGCGTAGCAGTGGCCTCGGGCATTGCCGGAGGCTACGCCCATGCCCGCGAAAGTGTGATGAAGAGCTTGCCAGGCGTAGCCATCGCCGTAGCACTGGTACCACCGCTGTCGGTAGCCGGTATCGGCATCGGCTGGTGGCAGTGGGAAGTGTTCAGCGGCGCCATGCTACTGTTCCTGACCAACCTGGTGGGTATCGCCCTGAGTGCCGCGCTGACCTTTCTGGTGCTCGGTTACGCCCCGCTGGTCAAGGCCAAGCGTGGCCTGGCGATCTCGGCCGCGCTGCTGGCAGCGGTTGCAGTCCCGCTGACCATCGCCTTCAGCGACATGCAGGACCGCTGGCAGATCGAGCGCGACCTGACTCGCGAGCCATTCAGTATCCACGGCAAAAGCATGAGCATGATCGGCCCGCAAGTCACTCGTCAGGGCGAGGTCATCGTCATTCGCGGCGACCTGGTCGCCGAACAGCCAATCCTGCTGGCTGACCTGCGCGCCCTTAAAACCCGCTTGGAAATGCACTGGCAGCGGCCAGTCATGCTGGAACTGAACACCCGCATAAGGATGCGACCAACATCACAGAATTAGTAGTCCCAAGGGAACCAGTAGCACAACTGCAAGGTCTCAAGCCACAGACAACAGGGAAGTGTCCGAGAGCAATCAACCTATGATAAGCGCCGGCCAATGAACTGCCGGCCATGCAAGCCTTGGAGCCAGAACCATGAATAAATCAATGCTGTCAGGTATCGTTATCGGCGCAGTGGTAGCCACTGCGGGCGGTGCAATTGCCGGCTATAGTGCATTGACCAGCAGCAAACCGCCGACCCACGCTGAGGTCATCAAGGTTGCCGAGATCAAGGAAACCGAACGCACTCCTCGCCAGGTATGCCAGGACGTAGCCGTAACCCGGCAAAAGCCGGTCCAGGATCAGCACAGAATCACCGGAACCGTCGCTGGCGCGGTTGTTGGCGGGGTACTGGGCAATCAGGTTGGCGGCGGCAGCGGCAAAAAACTGGCCACCATCGCTGGCGCGGCAGCCGGTGGCTATGCCGGCAACAAAACTCAGGAACACCTGCAGAACAACAACACCTACACCACTACCGAACGGCGCTGCGAAACTGTCTATGACAGCCACGCCAAAGTAGTCGGCTATCAGGTTGACTACCGGATCGGTGAGCAGGTTGGCAGTGTTCGCATGGACCACCACCCTGGCGACCAGATTCCGCTGCATGACGGCCAACTGGTACTGGCCAGCCAGTAATTGCACTGCCCACACACAAAACGGAGCCCTCGCGGCTCCGTTTTTTTATACCTGCTCAACCACTCTCGCGACACATTTCCAGCCAACGCTGCATGCCGGCACTGCGGAACTTGTTGCGCTGCAAGGCAAAGTAGAAGCGCCGATGAAAATTGCGCTGCGGAACCGGTAATGGCACCAGGCTCCCGCGCCGGAACGCATCGACCAGAGTAATCGCTGACAGACAACCAACCCCCAGCCCCGCCTCAACCGCACGTTTGATCGCTTCGGTGTGCTGTAGCTCAAGCTTGATGTTCAACTCCGGAAGCAACCCATGCATCGCCCAGTCGAAATGCTGACGGGTGCCCGAGCCTGATTCACGCACAATCCACTCAGTCGCCAGCAATTGCTCATCGCTCAGCCAGGGCTTGCCGGCCCAAGGATGGTCTGGCGCACAGAACACTACTAGCTCATCATCGCGCCAAGGCAGCATATCCAGTTCCGGGTGGTGTACCTCACCTTCGATCAGGCCGATATCCAGCTCGAAATTCGCCACTTTGCGCACAATCGTCGAAGTATTGGCCACTTCCAGCTCAACCCGCGCTCCCGCCTGTTCGCCCATATAGCGGGCCATGATTTCAACCGCCAGGTAATTACCAATACTCAGGGTCGCACCTACCTTTAGATGACCAATATCCTGATGGCGCTGCAACGTCAGTTCCAATTGCCGGGCCTGCTCCAGCAAGGCCTCGGCCCGGGGCCTGACGCTCTGCCCCAGCTCATTGAGCTGAAGCCGCTTGCCCACCCGGTCGAACAACTGCACATCAAACTGCGACTCAAGATCACGCAAGGCACTACTGGCCGCCGATTGCGACATGGCCAGGCTCTCTGCCGCACGAGTCAGATTGTTGTGGTGAGCTGCGGCCAGGAACACTTCCAATTGACGCAAGGTGTATCTCATTATCGATTTTCTCGATTATCAAAATAAAAATTAATCGCTTAACCGATAGATTAACCAACCGCTACACTGCCGGCAATCAAGAACGTAAAGGGGGATTTCATGGCTGGCTTCAATACCGAACGCGTACTCAGTGTCCACCACTGGACCGATAACCTGTTCAGTTTTCGCACCACACGTGACTCCGGGTTCCGCTTCAAGAATGGCCATTTCATCATGATCGGCCTTGAGGTCGAGGGCCGGCCACTGATGCGCGCCTACAGCATCGCCAGCCCCAACTACGAAGACACCCTTGAGTTCTTCAGCATCAAGGTGCCGGATGGCCCGCTGACTTCGCGACTGCAGAACATTCGTGAGGGTGATCAGATCATCATCAGCCGAAAGCCGACCGGCACTCTGGTGCTCGATCACCTGCTGCCAGGCCGCAATCTCTATCTGCTTAGCACCGGCACTGGCCTGGCGCCCTTCATCAGTATTATCCAGGACCCGGAAACCTACGAGCAGTATGACAAGGTGATTCTGACCCATGGCTGCCGCCATGTGCGCGAACTGGCTTATCAGGACCTGATCAACCAGCATCTGCCCAGCCATGAGTATTTCGGCGAACAGGTTCAGGACAAGCTGATCTATTACCCGACAGTGACGCGTGAACCGTTCCACAACCAGGGCCGCCTGACCGACCTGATGACCAGTGGCAAGCTGTTCGAAGATATTGGCCTACCCAAACCGAGCCTGGAGCACGACCGCTTCATGCTGTGCGGCAGCCCAAGCATGCTCAAGGACACCTGTGCCATTCTCGATGACTGGGGGTTTATGGAGGCCCGGCACGGCGACCAGGGTCACTATGTGATTGAGCGCGCCTTCGTTGAGAAATAACTCTCGCTGTGATGGATGCTCTACTCGGCGTAGAGCATCTGCCGCGTCATGCCACCATCGGCAACCAGATTCTGCCCGGTGATGAATCCTGCTTCCGGGCTCAGCAAAAAACTCACCAGCGCCCCTATATCCTCAGGCTGACCAACCCGCCCGACGGAGTGCTGTTCATGATCCAGTGCGCGCAGCGGATCGCTGGCCTGCAACGCTGGCGGCCTGGTATCAATCCAGCCTGGGCTGACCGCATTGACCCGAATGTCCGGCCCCAGACTCACGGCCATGGCATGAGTCAGCGCCACCAGCCCACCCTTGCTGGCGGCATAGGCCTCAGTATTGGCTTCCGACTGCAAGGCCCGGGTCGAGGCGATATTGACGATAGCTCCACCGCTTTCTCGCAGCAGCCTGAGCGCATGCTTGCTGACCAGAAAACTGCCGGTCAGGCTGGTTGTCAGCCAGCGATTCCAGGCTTCCAGAGTCAATTGCTCCAGCGGACCGCTATCAGGATCGGCAATTCCGGCATTGTTGACCAAGCCGTCAAGCTGACCAAAGTCCTCTTCGATCCGCTCCAGACAGCGAATAACCGCCGCCTCGTCACTCACGTCCAGCGTCACGAACTCCACCACGCCCAGCCGTGCCAACTCTTCAGCGGCCGCCTGGCCGGCCAGTTCATCGATATCCGCAATCACCACCGACCAACCTGCACGCAGCAGGCTGGTGGCAATCCCTTTACCAATGCCCCGGGCAGCGCCTGTAACCAACGCCACTCTGACAACTTCACGCTCCACTCAGGTGCGCCCTCCTCGCGGTCCGGCCACAAACCAGATAATCAGTCCCAACACGGGCAACAACACCACCAGAGCGATCCACAGCACCTTGGCGCCATTAGTCGCACCACTTTGAACGATATTGACGATGGCCCAGATATCCAGCAACAGGATGATCAAACCAAAAATGCCGCTGACATTCATATTCATCGGACTGCTCCTTGCTCGTCTGTCGGGATTGTCCCTGTGACACTATAGCCCAGACGCATAAGAGCGCTTCGTTAAAGATCCAGCGGCTCCAGCCCGACGAAAGGATCAGCCGTCAGCGGCTGTCCGCGCAAGTCGTCAGGCGTGCTGGCCAGGCATAGCAGTAAACAGCCCTGCCCGACCCTGGGCACGAAGCTCAACGGCGTGTCCGCCGGTAGCTCCAGCAGGCTGCCGGCTTCACAACATACAGCCAGAATCTGCGTCCCCCGCTGCAGAAACAGCGTGCCGGCTCCGCTCAGCAACAACCAGCCTAAAGGCCGGGCATGCTGGCAGGCCGGTTCGATTGATTGGCTGGTCGCTTCGGCATAGGCCGGCAACCCTTCGTAGCTGCGCAGCTCGCCGGCACTGTAATCACTGCCTGGTAGCTGCTCTCGCAGCATCTGCTGCCCCGCCGCCAGCCAGTCGCCCTGCTCGGCCAGCTCAACCGGCGCCAAACGCTGCAGGCCAATCCCCTGCTCTGCCAACGCCGCGAGGATATCCTCATCATGGGTCAGGAGCTTCTGCGGGCAGGCAAGCTGATCGTGGGCGTAGAGAACAAGAACTGTCATCGGCTGAATATCTGTTGGCGGCAAGGGTTGAGGGCAGTATACGGCCCCGCTGGCGATGCCGAAAGGCGGCTAAAGTCGCAACGGCTCAAACCCTGGCATCCAGCCGTAAAGCCAGAATCAGCGCTGCACTGGTCGCCGCAAGGCTGGCCAGCACAAAGGTCCACAGCGGCCCCAGCGAACTCCAGCTATAACCAGCGTAGAGGGCTCCCAGGGCGCCGCCAACGCCCGCCAGCGTGGCATAAAGTGCCTGTCCCTGGCCTTGCTGGCGGTCATGAAAGCTGCGCTGCACAAAGTGAATTGCCGCCACGTGAAAACAGCCGAAGGTCGCCGCGTGCAGCAGTTGAGCCAACAATAACCAGGCCAGATTGTCAGCCAACGCACCCAGTAACAGCCAGCGGATGGCAGCCAGGATGAAGCTCGTTAGCAACAACTGTTTGAGGCTGAATAACGCCAGCACACGGGTCATGACCATGAACAGCAGGATCTCTGCCACCACACCCAACGCCCACATCAACCCAATCAGCCCCCGACTGTAGCCCAGGGCCTCCAGATGCAAGGTCAGAAAGGTGTAGTAAGGCCCATGGGATAGCTGCATCAAGGCGACACAGAGAAAGAACGCTGGCACTCCAGGCCGCCATAGTTGCAGCCAAAACCCACTACTGCCTTCAACACCGCGTCCAGCCGACCGTGGCGCTGGCGGCACCAGCAGACTGGCCAGAATAATTCCAAGCATGATCAACAACAGCATGGCCGGATACAGATCCAGACTGAAACGCCCAAACAGCCAGCCCAGGCCAACCACAGTCAGAATGAAGCCAACCGACCCCCACAGACGAATGCGGCTATAGCGCGCCGATTGCGGACCCAGATGCCCAAGGGTGATGGCTTCGAACTGCGGCAGTACCGCATGCCAGAAGAAACTGTGCAGAGCCATCACCAGTACCAGCCACCAATAGTCCTGGCGCAGAAAAATCAGACAGAAGCTCAGTGCAGTCAGCAGTGCGCCTAGCCGTACGATCAGTAGCCGCTGCCCGGTGCGGTCGCCCAGCCAGCCCCAGAGATTAGGGGCCAGGCAACGCATCAGCATGGGGATCGCGACCAACTCACCGATACGTGCAGGAGAAAAGCCCAGATGATCGAAGTACAACGCCAGAAACGGCGCCACCCCACCCAGCAGGGCGAAGTAGAACAGATAAAAGTTGGAAAGACGCCAGTAAGGCAGCGCACCGCTCATATCGCTGCGGCCCTCGCTTCAAAACAAACCCTGAGAGACTGAGCGGGCCGGCGCGCCGGGCTGCGCGCCGTCAGCATGGTGATTACAGCTGCCCCAGTACCGGAGTGGCCACCTGTACCCCGGCATTCTGGGCCCGGTGGCGCAACAGATGATCAATCAGCACAATCGCCATCATCGCCTCGGCGATCGGGGTAGCCCGGATACCTACACAGGGATCATGCCGGCCCTTGGTAATGACCTCGACCGGATTGCCGTCAACATCGATCGAACGGCCCGGCGTGGTAATGCTGGAAGTCGGCTTGAGCGCCAGATGGGCAATGATCGGCTGCCCCGAGGAAATACCACCCAAAACCCCGCCAGCGTTGTTGCTGACAAAGCCCTCCGGGGTCAATTCGTCACGGTGCTCAGTGCCGCGCTGGGCCACCGAGGCGAAGCCGGCACCGATTTCAACGCCCTTGACCGCGTTGATGCTCATCAGCGCATAGGCCAGCTCGGCATCCAGCCGGTCAAAGATCGGCTCGCCAAGCCCCGGCGGCACACCCTCGGCCACGACGGTAATGCGCGCACCCACCGAGTCCTGATCACGGCGCAACTGGTCCATGTAGGCTTCCAGTTCCGGCACCTTGTCCGGGTCGGGGCTGAAGAATGCATTCAGGCCCACGGCTTCCCAGCTCTTGAACGGAATTTCGATCGGCCCGAGCTGGCTCATGTAACCGCGCACACTGATTCCCAGACTCGCCAGATACTTCTTGGCAATGGCCCCAGCGGCGACCCGCATGGCGGTTTCCCGGGCGGAACTGCGGCCACCGCCACGGTAATCACGGAGCCCGTATTTGTGGTGGTAGGTGTAGTCGGCGTGGGCCGGGCGAAACAGATCCTTGATCGCCGAGTAGTCCTTGGATTTCTGATCGGTATTTCGAATCAACAGACCAATCGGGCAGCCGGTGGTGCGCCCTTCGAACACGCCGCTGAGAATCTCGACCTCATCGGCCTCCTGACGCTGGGTAGTGTGCCGGCTGGTACCCGGCTTGCGCCGATCCAGCTCGATCTGCAGATCCTCGACAGACAGCTCCAGACCCGGCGGACAACCATCGACAATTGCCATCAAGCCCGGGCCATGACTCTCGCCGGCAGTAGTGACAGTGAACAGAGTGCCAATGGTATTTCCGGACATGCGCAGTACCCGACGTCAGATTCAAAGATTCAGATGAGCGCGCAGTATAGCGCCAGGCCGCAACGGGTGACAGTCCGAGACCTCGCCATAGGGTCTGTTGCCGTTTCATCGCAAGCCGCGTTGCTGCGAAAAATGTCGCCAGGCCAGGCGTGGGACGCAGGTAATGACCAGACTGGCCGTGTCATTCCCTTGCCAAGTCCCACAACGACGCATGGCGACATTTTACGCGCAACCCGAAGGGCCGGGCCTGTTTTTGCGCGATGCCGCGTTGCTCAATGCTTATTTGGCCCACCAAACCTCGCATCTCGCGCCTTGCCTCGCGCAAAAACAGGCTCCGGCGCGGTTGTGATGAAACGGCAACAGGCCCTAGCATGTTGCAACCCCGCCGCATTAACGGAGCCACCATGCCTGAGCTGTTTGACGTGCTATTGCCCAGTGCCCTGCCGGCAGCCACAACCCTGTTGCTGGTAGCACTGTCAGCCGTTACCTCAGCCATCACCGCCTCGCTGGGCATTGGCGGCGGCGTGCTGATGTTGGCGGTCATGGCTCTGGTGATGCCGCCAAGCGCAATCATTCCGGTACACGGGCTGGTGCAGTTCGGCTCCAATCTCAACCGCGCCCTGATGACCCTGCGGCATATCGATCTACGGGTGATTCTGTGGTTCCTGCCCGGCGTCATACTGGGCGCCTGGCTGGCCAGTATGATTCTGGTGGACCTGCCCGCCGCGCTGATCCAGCTGTGCATTGCCGGTTTCATTCTGCTGCTGGTCTGGGGGCCGGCGATCCCCAAAGTGGCGACAGGTCGCCTCGGCACCCTGGTGGCCGCCACGCTGACCACCTTTATCAGCCTGTTTGTCGGCGCTACTGGCCCACTGGTTGCAGCTTTTGTCAAACAGCAGCAGGCCGGTGAGCGGTTCTCCACCGTCGCGACCTTTGCCGCCGCCATGAGTCTGCAACATGCACCAAAAGCCATCGTCTACGGTGCCGCCGGATTCGTCTTTCTCGACTGGCTGGGCCTGATCTTGCTGATGATCGCGGCTGGAGCACTGGGCACCTGGCTGGGCCTGCACCTGCTCAAGCGTCTGAGTGATCGGCGCTTCGCCTGGATTTTCAATGGCCTGTTGACCCTACTTGCGGTACGTTTGCTGTGGCAGGCTTGGACAGGCTGGCCAAGTTAATACTCAAGTTGCCAGAGCAATGGCCGATAGCTTTCGATGACAAGCCAATGGAAACCGTCATGAGCAGTGCAGAACAGGCCCCTTCGCAAGCCACCAGGGAATCGGCGGAAAAGCCGACGCGCAACCCGTTCGCCAATGCCAAGCCGTCTGACTTCTACTGGATTCAGCTGCGACCGATCTTCAAAGGCCGGCAACTGGCCCAGACTGAAGTACTGGCCCAGGTTGCGGTCACCCATGAACAGGTTGCCAGTCTGGAACTACTGCGCCTGCAGGCAAGAATCGAAGGGGAAACCCCAGGCGGCAACCTCAACACCCTGGAAGTACTGGTCGACCACAAGCACCAGCGGCTGCGCTTTGGCCCACCGGAAGGGATTCAGATGGGCCCGCCTCAACGCGGCCTGGCCGGTTTTTTACTGGCGCAACTGATTGACTGGTGTCAGCGCAACTGCCCTGACTACGCAGTAACCCCCATCATGCTCCACAGTGCGGATGTAGCCACCGAAGAGTTGCGCCTGATCCGCGAGCGACTGCTCAAGCGCGCCGGTTTTTTCATCTACTACACCGACGAGGCAATGAGCCAGGGAAAAGCCCAGGCCAACCGTGCCTCGGACCTGATCAGCAGCTGGAATACCGAGCTGATCCAGCCGCTTCAGGTCAGTGAACTGCTGCGCCAGTTGCGCGAACAGGAAACCACCAACCGCAAACTACAGGCTGAACTCAGCACGCTACAGGCCACCCTGGAGCACTTCAAGCGCAACGATCTGGGCCACCGCTTCGCGATTGGCTGCCTGATCGTCTTTGCGGTGTTTCAGGCGTTGATGCTGTTGTGGGTGGTATTACGCTGAAAAGAGCGCCTGATGACGGCGACACTGTTCTGCCGTCAGCACGAACACCCCGTGACCACCACGCTCGAAGTTGACCCACTCGAAATCGACATCAGGCCAGGCCGTTGCTACATGCACCATGCTGTTGCCCACTTCGATCACCAGCAGACCATCCTCGCTTAGGTGATCCGCCGCCTGGGCCAGCATTCTGCGCACCAGATCCAGCCCATCGTCACCCGCAGCCAGACCCATCTCCGGCTCGTGGTGGTACTCATCCGGCAGGTCGGCCATGTCTTCGGCATCAACATACGGCGGATTGCTGACAATCAGATCAAAACGCTCGCCCGGCATTCCGTCAAAGCCATCCGACCAGCGCGCCTCAACCCGTTCAGACAACTGATGCAAATCGATGTTGGCCTCAGCCACCGCCAGCGCATCGGCGGACAGATCGGCCAGCAGCACCTCGGCTTCAGGGAAGGCATAGGCACAGGCAATACCAATGCAGCCGCTGCCGCAGCACAGATCGAGAATCCGCTGCGGCTCGCGCTCCAGCCACGGCGAGAAACGCCGCTCGATCAGTTCGGCAATCGGAGAGCGCGGCACCAGCACCCGCTCATCCACCAAAAAATCGAGCCCGGCAAAACGCGCCTGCCCGGTCAGATAGGCTGCCGGGATGCGTAAATCGATACGCTGGTGCAGCAAGGCCAGCACTGCCTCACGCTCGTCATCGGTTAGCTGACAGTCGCTGTACTCGGCAGCGGTTTCCCACGGCAGATGCAATGCGTGCAACACCAGCAGACGCGCCTCATCCCAAGCGTTATCGGTACCGTGACCGAAGTACAGACCGGCCTGATGAAAGCGGCTGACGCCCCAGCGCACCAGATCCTTGATTCGGGTTAAACGGGATAGATCGGTCATAATAGCCTCTTAAGAACCTGCTGGATTGCAGCTATTCTAACCTGCGCAGGCCTGCCCTCTACTGATAAACTTCCTGTTTTTCAGCCAGTTCAACCCAGATCAAACCATGAGCCACGATTCCAACGACACTGACGATCTCGAACTGTTTCGCAGCGCAGTCAAAGGCGCCAAGCCCCTGCGCGTGGATCAGGCCGATACCGGCAAGCCCCGGATCGACAAAGACCGGCTTCAAGCCCGTCGCCAGGGGGCACTAACCGGACAGGAACCGGTGCGGGTGGATGGTCTCTCCGACCAGTTCGTCATTGATGTGCACCCCGAAGAAGAGCTGGCCTGGGCTGGCAACGGTATCCAGGACAGTCAGTTGCGCAAGCTCAAGGGCGGACAGATCCCCTTCGAGGGATCGATCGACCTGCACGGCATGACCGTGGAAAAAGCCCGCGACCTGTTGTGGGAGTTTCTTGCCGAAGCCACCCGCCTGGAAATACGTTGCGTGCGGGTGACCCACGGCAAGGCTGTGCGCAAGGATGGACGCAAACCCATCCTCAAGAGCCACGTCAACACCTGGCTGCGCCAGCACCCTCAGGTGCTGGCGTTCAGCTCTTGCCTGCCGCGCCACGGCGGCACCGGTTCGGTCTACGTGCTACTCAAGCGCACCATGCTTGAAGGGCGGGATGAATAACCTCAAATACAGGTTGCGCCGCCGTCGACCGGCAGGGCAATCCCGGTGGTGAAGCCAGCCCCTTCCGAGCACAGATAGAGCACTGCCGCAGCGATCTCTTCGGCCTTGCCCAGACGTCCAACCGGATGCATCGCCGCGGCAAACTCGGCCTTGCGTGGTTCAAGCGCTGCAGCACGGCGGAACATGTCGGTATCGATAACCGCCGGACACACGGCATTGATGCGAATGCCCTTCTTGGCATATTCCACTGCGGCAGATCGGGTCAGACCCAATACCGCGTGCTTGCTGGCGGCGTAGATGCTCATCTTCGGTGCCGCGCCCAGCGCCGCTACCGAAGCGGTATTGACGATAGCTCCACCGCCCTGGGCCAGCATCAGCGGCAACTCGAAGCGCATGCACTGCCAGACGCCCTTGACGTTGACATCCATGATGGCGTCGAACACCTCTTCATTGCCGTCGGCCAGTTTGTCCTGCTCAATCTCGATACCGGCGTTGTTGAACGCGCAGTCCAGGCGACCAAACTCAGCTTTGATCTGCGCCATCATGGCTTCGACCTGGTCAGCCTTGCGCACATCGCAGGCAATGAACAGAGCCTTTCCGCCCGCGGCGCGAACGGCCTGGGCCAGCGCTTCACCACCCTGGACGTCGATATCCGACACCACAACACTGGCGCCTTCTGCGGCAAACGCCTCAACGGTTGCCTTACCGATCCCGGCGGCACCACCGGTAACCAGGGCCACCTTACCTTCGAACTGCTTACCCATCTGTCTCACTCCTGACCAATACACTGCCGAAGACATTTCGGCCTATCGAGACAGATCATAAAAGAGAAAAAGTCAGAAACCGACCAGATTGACGAGATTGTTCACGAAACATACCCAGAACCAATAACCGGCCCCACTGGCTGTTGACGAACCGGCAAGGATTGCCCCAGTCATTGCGAGGAGCACAGCGATTACTCAGTGGCTCGCGCGCTCGCGCAGATACTCAATCACAGCCGCCTGCTCGCCACTGAATACCACCCGTGCCTCCTTGCCACTGCGCTGATAGGCATACATCGGGTCGTAGTATTCATTGAGTAGCATTTCGATCCAGCCACGGTGACCGGACACATCACCACTGTGCTGCTGACTTGCCAAAGCATCACTCATAAGGACTTCAAGCTGCTGGTAGCGCTCACCGCCCAGACGCTTGCGAATTCGCTGCAAGCTGCCCAGCAGATGGGCCGATAGCGCCTGGAAAGCTTGTTCGGGCTGATCGGGGTGCAACAGCGCAAATTCAGCCTGCATGTCCACCACGTAGTCCTTGAGGATACGCTGGACGCGGTTGTCGAAGCAGTCTTCCAGCCATACCAGCGGAGCGTCCTGCATGACCCGATAGAGCTCCAAAGGCACCGAGCAACTACCGACGATGCGCCCTTCGTCTTCCAGCACCAGGCTGCGCTGACCCGCCTCGCGGCGCTGCAGGACCTCAATCGCCAAGCGATTTTCAAAATCGATCTGCGATGGCTGCGGAGTCGCATGACGGCCAAAACTCGAGCCCCTGTGGTGGGCATGCCCTTCCAGATCCAGACTGTTATCTAGGGCAGTGATCACCTCGGTCTTGCCGGTACCCGTCAGCCCGGCCACCAGCAGCAGCGGGCAATCAACCACGGCCTGCTCCAGGGTATCGATCAGAAACCGGCGCATGGCCTTGTAGCCACCGACTACCCGCGGATATTCGACGCCGGCTTCAGCCAGCCATTGCTGGACTATCTGCGAACGCAAACCGCCCCGAAAACAGTACAGATAACCCTCTGGATGGGCTTGCGCGAAGGCCCGCCACTGCTCGACCCGAGCCGCCTTGACCTTGCCGCCAACCAGTTGGTGACCCAGGGCAATAGCGGCCTGTTGCCCCTGTTGTTTGTAACAGGTACCAACCTTCTGCCGCTCAGCATCGGTCATCAGTGGATGATTGACCGCGCTGGGAAAGGCGCCCTTGGCATACTCGATCGGGGCCCGCACATCCATCAACGGGACCTGCTCAAGGAACAGCCGACGGAAATCCTCGGTATTGCTGCGCATCAAACCACCTCGACCCAGGCACCACCATCACTGGGTAAACACTCGCCAATCGCACTCAGCTGCAGCCCCTCTTGCGCTGCCAACGTCAAGAATGCCTGCTCAGCCTCTGGCGCCACGGCCACCAGCAGACCACCGCTGGTTTGCGGGTCACACAGCAGGTCACGCCAGGCTTGCGGCATGTCTGCCACTTTGTGCCCATAACTGGCGAAATTGCGTCCGGTACCACCCGGGATGCAGCCCTGCTCCAGGTAGTAATCGACGCCGTTGATCCGCGGAACCCGGGCCTGCTCGATACGCGCCTTGACCTGCGAGCCTTCAGCCATTTCCACAAGGTGGCCAAGCAGACCGAAACCGGTAACATCGGTCATTGCCTGCACCCCATCCAATGTGGCGAAACGCTGACCAGACCGGTTCAGGCGGCACATCAGGTCACGGGCAACCCCAATATCCTCGGCCCGCAGCTTCTTCTGTTTTTCAGCCGTGGTAAGAATGCCGATGCCCAGCGGCTTGGTCAGGTACAACCGGGCTCCGGCCTGGGCCTGATCATTGCGCTTGAGCTGACTGCGGGTGACTTGCCCGGTGACCGCCAGACCGAAAATCGGTTCAGGAGCATCAATCGAGTGACCGCCAGCCAATGGCATGCCTGCTTCGGCGCAAACGGCACGGGCCCCGGCGATGACCTCGCCGGCAATCGCTGGGGCCAACACATTGACTGGCCAGCCCAGAATGGCGATGGCCATCAATGGTGTGCCGCCCATGGCGTAAATATCGCTGATTGCATTGGTGGCGGCGATGCGGCCAAAGTCATAGGGATCATCAACGATGGGCATGAAGAAATCGGTGGTGCTGACGATGCCGGTCTCATCATCCAACCCGAAAACTGCTGCATCATCGCGACTGGCGTTGCCCACCCACAGCCGCTCGAAACTGGGGCCGGGCTGGCCGACCGCCAGGATTTCATCCAGCACCTTGGGAGATATCTTGCAGCCACAGCCGGCACCATGGCTGTATTCGGTCAATCGCACGGTCTGAGTCATGCCTTAATCTCTCACTATCGCTCATTGGCAGATCGGGGCCGGCATTCTACCAGCTGCGGCGAGCCGCGCATCAATGCCGGCTGTGCTCGAACCGATCCAGGGTATCGCTGGCCACCTGACGGCCCAGCTCAATCAGTTCAGGAGCCCGGTAGAACTCGAAAAACCGGCACAGCCGCTTGGGTACATCAATCACCAGATCAGGGGGGTAGCCAGCGATCTTGTACTGGGTCAGGGAGGCCTGCATCGCTTCGAAGGACAGGGTCACCAGCTCGAGCATGCTGGCCGGACCAACACTTTCTTCAACCTCGAGCGGCTTGCCCTGATCCTGTTCACGCGAGTGCGGCGCTTCAGGTTGAGCCACCGTCTCACTCTCTGGCAGATAGGCTAGCGCATCACCCTCCGGTGAGGGCTCAGCCCCCTTGCGCGCCAACCAGTTGCGAAACTTGAACATTTCCAGCCACTGCTCCCACTGCTGACGCACCGGGGCCGGACGCTCGATCACCGGCAGAGTGTAGCCATTGGTGTGGGTGGAGTTGAGGTTGACGGCGATAATCAGATCGCAGTGCGCCGATACCACCGGAATGATCGGCAACGGGTTGAGCAGACCGCCATCGACCAGCACTCGCGAGCCCTGGCGAACCGGTGAGAACAAACTAGGGATCGCCGCCGAGGCACGCATTGCCTGGTGCAGACAGCCCTGCTGAAACCAGACCTCCTGCTGATTAGTCAGGTCAGCTGCTACTGCGGTGAAAGGGATCGCCAGATCCTCGATCTGCAGCTCCCCCACCATCTCACGAATCCGCCCGAACACCCGCTCGCCGCGAATTGCGCCCAGATTGCCGAAGCCGATATCCAGCAGGCGCAGCACGTCCAGATAATCCAGCCCTGAGACCCAGTCACGGTAGTCGTCCAGCCGGCCGGCGGCATAAATCCCGCCAATTACCGCGCCCATTGAGCACCCGGCGATACAGCCAATCTCGTAGCCCCGGCGCTCAAGTTCCTCGATGACGCCGATGTGGGCATAGCCCCTGGCTCCGCCGCTACCCAGCACCAGTGCAACACGCAACCCCATGTTCAGTTCTCCATTCGGTGAATCCGGATTGACGAGGACAATCCCACTAAGCATGATGCCCGGACCGTTTCGCTCTAACCAAGGTCAATCGTGATTAAAGGTCGTCAATCCATCAAAATAAAACTGCTGGCCGCCCTGTCTTTGCTGGCGATTGTGCTGATCGCCGGCTGGAACTGGGTTCAACACAGCGCCGAAGCCCGGCGTAGCGGTCAGCTCAACCTGACCGGCCTCAAGGCTCCGGTCAACGTATTTTACGATGCCTGGGGGGTCCCCCACATCGATGCCAGCAACGACCTCGACGCCTATCGCACCCTGGGCTACCTGCATGCGCAGGACCGGCTGTTCCAGATGGACATGTTGCGCCGCATTGGCGCCGGCCGGCTATCCGAACTGTTCGGCCAGGACTCGTTCAATACCGACCGATTCTTTCGCACCCTGGGAATCAGTCGCTATGCCCGCCAGTATGCCGAACGCCTTCAAGAGCAAAGCGACAAGCCTCATGTTCAACTGATCAAAGCCTATCAGGACGGGATCAATCAATACATCGACCAGGGCGGACGCCCGGTCGAATACCGCCTGCTGATGACCCGCCCGGACTACTTCAGCACAGCCGATATCGCCCACATCATGGGCTATATGGCCTATTCCTTCGCTGAAGCGTTCAAGACCGATGCGCTGGTTGACCATGTTCGCGGCACCCTGGGCCCGCGTCACATGCAGGATCTGGTGCCCGGCTGGCCGGACAACCTCCCACCCCGCGTGCACCCTGCCCAGCAAGCTGAAACCAGCCTGCTAACGCCACTGCTCGACCAGCTGGCCGAAGTGGAACGCACGGTACCCGCAGGTCTGTTTATGGGCAGCAACGCCTGGGCAGTCAGTGCCGAACGCAGCCGCAATGGTGCACCACTACTAGCCAATGACCCGCATATCGGTTTCTCGGTTCCAGCCGTCTGGTACGAAGCCCATATTCGCACCCCAGAGCACGAGGTCTACGGACATTTCCTGGCAGGTCTGCCGTTCGCCCTGCTCGGACAAACCCGTCAGCATGCCTGGGGGCTGACCATGCTGATGAACGATGAGATCGACTTTTACCGTGAACGGGTCAATCCCGACAATCCGGAGCAGGTCTGGGCGATCGATCGCTGGCAACGCCTGCGGGTACACGAAGAGGTCATCAAGATTCGTGGTCAGGAAGACCGCTTGGTCCGCATGCGCAGCTCGCGTCACGGCCCGATCATCAACGATCTGCCGGGCGAGCTGGAAAGCCTGGAACGTCAGCCAGTCAGCCTGTTCTGGACCTTCCTTGACCCCGAGAACGATTCGGCCGAAGCCTTTTACGGCTTTGCCCACGCCAACAACATGCAGGAGTTCGAGGCGGCCGCAGCACTGCACTGGTCGCCAGGCCTGAATGTGGTGTATGCCGACGTTGAAGGCAATATCGGCATGTGGGCTATCGGCCGACTCAAGCGCTGGCCGGCCAGCAGCAATGGCTTTGCTCTGCTCAATGGCAGTAGTGGCCGCGACGACTTCCTCGGTTATCAGCCGTTTTCAGCCAACCCTCGAGTCATCAACCCGCGCGAGGGTTATCTGTTCAGCGCCAACAACCCCTACCCCAACAGCAATCCTCGGCGCATCCTGCCCGGTTATTACGCTCCAAGTGAACGAGCCGAGCGCCTGGCCGAAATGCTCAATAGCGACGAGCCTTTCGACCTCGCCAGGTTCAAGGCCATGCAGCTCGACACGCAGCGTCCCCAGGCCCTGGCCATGGTCCGTGACGCTCTGCCACTGTTCAATGAACACCTGCTGCGCACTGATCTGCGCGCTCCTGCCGAGCGTGCCATGGCGATCCTGGGCGAATGGGACGGCAACTTCCAACGAAGCAGCGTGGGCGCCACCATTTTCCAGCGCTGGCAGGAAAAGCTCATGGAAGCCCTGTTCGCTGACGAACTGGGCCCCCGCTATGAGTTTTTCCGCAACACATACATGGCCGAAAAAAGCCTGAACAGCCTGTACTGGAAACCGGCTTCACCCTGGTGGGACAACCGCCTGCAGCCAACCCTGGACGGACGTCAGGCTGCAATCGAGCATGCCTGGGCACGCACCTTCGAGTCGCTGGTAGAACAGTTCGGGATTGATCCGAATGATTGGACCTGGGACCGGATGATCAGCCTTCAGCACATTCATCCGCTGGCGGACAAAACCTGGTTCGGCAGCCGATTCAATACCGATCCGGTGATCGTCGACGGCGGCCGCGAAACGCTCAACAACATGGCCTTTGACCTGGGCGGCAGTAGCTACCGGGTCAAGGCGGGCCCTTCAACCCGGCGGATGATCGATCTGGGTGATCTCAACGGCACTCTGGGCATCAATCCGCTGGGACAGTCAGGCAACCCATTCGACCGGCATTACGACAACCAGGCCGAACTGTTCAATGCAGGTCGTTACCGCACTCAACTGTTCGACTGGCTGGCGATTCAGGCTCTGCCAGACCGACTGGAGGTACGCCCGTCACGCCGCCAACGCTGACGGGCTCTCAGAGAAGCACTGATTTTTGATTTAATCGGTGCTTCCTTAGAGCATGCTGATCCGCACACCTACTTCCGGACTCGGCTCACCCACCTCCAGGCGCTGGTCACGAATGCCCCGATCTATCAGCGCCTGAACAAAGGCTGGAGCCTGCTCGCCATGGACTGCGATGCGCATACGCATGTCGGTACGCAAAGCTCGGTTGAGCAGATCAAGCCAGGTTCGGGTAGCCTCGCTATCGGGCTCGTTCATGTCGGCACTCAGCAGATCAATGGAACCGTCCGCCTGAATGACCTTGAGCAGGGTTGCCGGCGTTGGGTAGAGCGCCTCGATCACCGGCTGATCCGGGGTGAACTGGTCAATGTGCAGGAACACCTGGCGACTGCCCCGGGTAATCGCGTAAAGACTGATGAAACGCTGCGGCTCGTCATCCAGCCGCATGGAAACATAGGCCTGATTTTCCTCCGGGCCATACAGCCGGGCGAACCCCAACACCTGATTGGCCCACAGGCTGCTGCTGCCACATTCACGGCCTTCGCAGAAATAAAGCATGCGGTGCGGCTGCGCCAGCACCTGGCGCTTGGCATGCAGGAAAGCCTCAGTACTGTCGTGCCCTGCAGGAATTTCCAGCGTCACCCTTATCAACTCGCCGGTAGTACGCACTTCGCGCTCGGCTCGCAATTGGTTGTTGATCCGCCGGATACTACCGATCACCACCCCATGATCGACGCTTTCCTCCACTACCTGCTGTACTATCGACGAGCGCGGAAAGGGCTCAATGACCAGTCGTTCGTTCGCCGCAGCCCACCCCACCGGCCCCAAGGCAAACAGGGCTATGGCCGCCCCTCCCAATCCAACACGCGATCTGTACAACATCGACACTCCTTATGGCCAAACGCAACCTGGATACAGGTTCATGCTGCAAGCCTTGCCCAGTGCGCCTGAGCGGTCAAGCCAGGCCTTGGAAAAAACTGTCAAGAATCGTTGCCACTTCCGGGGCCTGGCTTTCAAGATGCAGGTGATGGCCACCATCAACCCGGTGCACGACGATATGCTCGAAGCGCTCGATCCGCTCCAATACCTGGGGATGCTTGTGCATGACGCCCTGATTGGCCAGCACCAGACTCACCGGTGAGCGGATCGCCTCAATAAAGGTCAGTGCATGTCGGCTGGTAAATCGTAATGGTGAAGGCAGCATCAACTGCGGATCGGTACGCCAGGTCCAGCCGCCGTGGTCAGACATCAGCCCTCGCTCGACCAGGATACCCGCGGCCTCGCGTGATAATGGCGTGGTTCCGCCCATGACCCGCGCGCTGACCGCCTGTTCCATACTGCGATAAACCGGTTTGCGCTTGCTGCTGAGCGCCAGACTGGCTTCGAAGAAGCGTGCCATCTGCCTGGGTGCATCGTCGGCTTCGGAGGTGAATGGCAGCAAACCATCGATCAACCCTGCACCAATGATCCGCTCCGGCAAGGTTCCGGAAAGAATCCCGCTGATGATTGCGCCCATTGAGTGACCAAGCAGAGCAAAACGCTCCCAGCCCAGACTTTCAGCTACCTGCAACACTGTCGCGGCCTGCTGCCAAAGACTGTAACCACCGGCAGGCAGATGCCCGGACAACCCATGCCCAGGTAAATCCAGCGCCACCAGATGAACGCCCTGCAGACGTGGTGCAATCAGGTCGAAGGTGGCAGCATTGTCCAGCCAGCCATGCAGGCCGATAACCGGCAAACCGCCAGGATCACCCCAGACCTTAGCCGCAACCTCAATGGACGGCAGATTGAATCGCACCTCGTGACTACTTGTTGTTTGCATGTCGACTTCTCGGCTCTTGTTCAGGCCCAGACCCTAACAGATTCAGTTCTCGGGACAAGCCTGGCGCAGCCTGTGAATACGTCAGCATAACGCTCGCTCAGCGCTAGTCCATGGCATGCCATACCACGGGCTGGCCACTGACCGACCACAACTCGCACTGCTCGCGGTAAGTGGCCTCGACCACGCTGCGCTTGATTTTCAGGGTCGGTGTCATGAAGCCATTTTCGATCCGCCAGGCATCACCAATCACCACCAGACACCCCAGCCTCTCATGCCGATCGAGCCGCGCGTTGACCGCCAGCAACAACTCTCCCAGCATCTGCTCCAGCACTGCACGCTGTTGCTGGGCCTGACGCACCCCAAGCTCCGACAGTTGAATCAGCGCCAAAGGCTGAGGCAGGTTGTCGCCAACTACACATACCTGCTCGACACGCTCATGTTCAGCCAGCAGGCTCTCAATCGGCCCTGGCGCCACATACTTGCCCTTGGAGGTCTTGAAGATATCCTTGAGCCGGCCGGTCAGGCGCAAAAAGCCTTCATTGTCGATTTCACCAACATCACCTGTGTGCACAAACCCCTGCTCATCCAGGGTTTCAGCGGTTCTTTCCGGGTCCTTGTAATAGCCGAGCATATTGGCCTTGCTGCGTACCAGCACTTCGCCCTGTTCAGCAATCCGGCACTCAACTCCTGGATTGGGCAGCCCGATCCAGCCGGGTTTGAGCTTGCGCGGCCGACCCAGGTGCGAATAGCCACAATTCTCGGTCATTCCATACACCTCGGCGATCTTCAGCCCCAGACGCTTGTACCACTCCAGCAGGCTCGGCGGCACCGGTGCCGCACCACAGACCGCATAGCGGATCTGATCCAGCCCTAGCCTGGCCAACACCCGGCGCCCTACCCTGCGCCTGAGCACCGGCACCTTCAGCATCGCATCCAGCAGTCGCGCCGGCATCTTGGCAATCACCCCCAGATGGAGCTTGACCCAGATCCGCGGCACACCAAAGAACACGGTCGGTCTGGCCCGCTGCATGTCCTGCAGAAAGGTTTCAAATGTCTCAGAGAAATACACCGTTTCACCGGCCAGCAGTGACGCAATCTCAACAAACTGCCGTTCGGCCACATGACACAACGGCAAGTAGGACAACAGGCGGTCCTGATCGGTAATCCCGAACAGCCTCAAACAGTTCTTGGCGGAAAAGTACATGCCAGCAAAACTCAGCATCACCCCCTTGGGCATGCCAGTAGTACCGGAGGTGTAAACAATAGTGGCCAGCGCCTCGGGATCCGGTGTCGGGCTATCCGTCATCGGCTCATAGGCCTGCATCAGCTCTTGCCAGGGCCGCAGACGCGCATCCTCGGCCGCCAGTGGCAGGCCAACCCAAGGAATATCCTCGGGCAGCCCCGAGCTCAGAGAGGCCCAGTCATCCAGCTTGCCAACCAGAACCACCCGCGATTCGGAGTGTTCGATAATTTGCCTGGCCGAATCAGCCGTCAGGTTGGGATACAAAGGGACAGAGACATGCCCTGCCATCCAGATCGCCAGGTCGGCAATGATCCAGTGGGCACAGTTCCTCGACACCAAAGCAATACAGCTACCCGGAGCCAACTCCAGACTGAGCAGATAGCTCGCCAGACGGCGGGCCTGATCCCCCACCTGCCCCCAGGTATACTGCTGAACCTGTCCGCCGGGCAGTGGCTGGATCAGGTAGGTCTTATCAGGATGAGCCTGCTCGCGAGCATAAAACGCGTCCAATGCGGATGAACCAGCCAGCGCCACCTGGTTGTTCATGGCGTCACCTCTATCAACGTGAGATTTGTAGTTATTGTTGTCACGAGCCGGGCAACCCGGCCCTGCGCCTTAATGGGGCTCACTATCCCATGCCAGAGCCCTGGCAACAAGCTCAGAACCTTTGGCATTCAAAGCAACAGGTGGAAATGCCCAGCAACTCAAGAATCTTTTGGTGTATTCAGGCTCAACAGTTGTGCCAGCCCGGCAGCAACCACGTCCATTTCCAGACAGGCCAGGGCGGCGGTCGGCATGGGATAATGCCCACGACGGTGTCCCTCGACCAGCAGACTCACCAACTGACTGACCAGTGGCTGGTGACTGACCAGCAACAGCGACTGTTCAGTGCGCTCGCTCAGGTAATTGATCACCTGCATGGGATCATCATCCGGCGTCAGCCAGGGAGCGGTGGATACGCCACGGGCAAAGTTGAGATGCTCCCCTACCAGTCCGGCGGTCTGCTGGGCCCGCAAATATGGGCTGGCCAGGATGACATCCAGCGGCTGGTCACGTAGCAGTTCAGCCATGTGCAGGACATCAGCACGGCCCCGCTCGGTCAACGCCCGCTGCGGGTCGGATGCGGCCATGGCTTCAGCTTTGCCATGACGCAAAATCCAGAGTTTCATGGCTTGGGCGCCTCATCGCCAGACGTACTTGGTTTGCGCTGCCACTCGGCCTCGGCGGCCGGCCACTCCATGAACGGCCAGGGCTTCTGCTCACTCGCCCCGCTGACATAGCGGCCAATCTGCCAGGCATACTGGGACAGACTGTTACCAAGCCCCGCCACCCGTACATTGGCTTCGCCCTGGAACAGACGGAAGCCGATCTGGACAATGACCACCACCAGCAACAGCAATTCACAAACCTGCCAGGCCAACGCAAACAGCAGGATATACAGAAGCCGCAGCCAAAAATCCGCTGAGCTGACCGACGCCACGAAACCAGGTTTCTCGCTCATACCCCCTCCAATGGTGTGCAAGCCATAAAGGCCGCGAACTCGACATCATGCTTCTGCTCGGCACTCATCAACTTGCCGATAACCTGAGCCAGCGGCTGCTGCTCGAACAGGATCGCATGCAGACCACTGACCAGCGGCATGTAGACTCCTTCCTCATCTGCCTTCTGTTTCAGCACCTTGAGTGTATTGACGCCCTCAGCTACCTGACCAAGCCGGGCTACGCTTTCCTCAAGAGACAAGCCCTGCCCCAGCGCATGTCCAACCTGGTAATTGCGCGACAGTGGCGACATGCAGGTCACAATCAGATCACCTACCCCGGCCAGCCCCAGGAAGGTCAGTGGGTTAGCACCCATATGCACGGCAAACCGGGTCATTTCAGCCAGCGCCCTAGTGATCAGCATGCTGCGGGTGTTTTCGCCCAAGCCCATTGACGCAGCCATGCCGGAGATGATCGCGTAGACATTTTTCAGCGCCCCACCCAACTCAACTCCGTAGCGATCCTGGCTGGCATAGACTCGCAGGCTGCGGCTGCCCAGCACCTCTTGTACTTCACGGCACAGCGCCTCGTCATCGCTGGCCACCACCGTAGCGGTCAAGGCGCCAGCAGCCATTTCCTTGGCCAGGTTCGGCCCGGACAGCACCGCCACCCGAGCATCAGGAGCTTCCTGCTCGACGATATCACTCATCATCAGAAAGCCCGGCTGCTCAATCCCTTTGGTAGTACTGATCACGCCTTTGCCAGCCAGGGCCGGACCAATCTGCTGCAACACGGTGCGAAAGGCGCTACTGGGAATCGCCAGAAATACCAGCTCAACGCCGGCCAGCGTCGCCATCAGATCAGTACTGACCCGCAGCCGCTCATCCAGCTTGATACCAGGCAGATAACGGCTGTTCTCATGCTCCCGGCTGATTGCATCGGCAACTTGCTGATCACGTAGCCACAGGGTTACCGGAACGCCATTGCAGGCCAGCAGATTGGCCAGAGTGGTGCCAAAACTTCCGCCACCGAGAACGGCTACAGGCACTTTTTGATCGGTCATGAAAAATCCTTGCTGCTTTGTAACATACGCTTGAGTAGTCAACGCGGCCCGGTAGCCTGTCCAACCGAACAACGTTGAATCAGTATAGGGTGGCCGCAGAATAACAGCGATCAGGGAGTGGAAAAACCATCGGCTACCGTTAATATGGGGGCCAAAGTCAAAACGATAACTCGACGCCATCACTATGCCGATATCGCGCTCCAGACGCATTACAGCCCTGTTTTTGCTGGGGACGGCCTTGCCTGTCGCCGCTTTCGATGACCCTCTTCTGAACGCTCCCGAACTGCCGACTGTGCTCAGTGCCTCTCGCCTGAAGCAGGCTCCCACCGAAGTTCCCGGTAGCATGACAGTCATTGATCGCGAACTGATCCGCGCTACAGGGGCTCGGGATATCCCGGAAATTCTGCGTTTGGTCCCTGGTATGATGATCGGCTATCGGCGCGGTAACCAGATCAATGTCAACTATCACGGTACCAATGTCACCGAAGCCAGGCGCCTGCAGGTTTTGATTGACGGACGTTCAGTTTACCGGCCCGGTCTGGCCACAGTGGACTGGACGGAGATCCCTCTGGCGATTGAGGACATCGAGCATATCGAAGTATTTCGCGGCCCCAATACCGCTGCCTATGGCGCCAACGCACTGATGGGGGTAATCAATATCGTTACCCGCCACCCTCGAGAAACACTGGGCAGCACACTCAAGATCACCCGCGGCAAACGCGGGGTCAACGACTGGTATGCCAGCCAGGGCACCGCCGGTGAGAACAGTCACTGGCGCCTGAGCCTGTCCGGGCAGGAGGATGATGGTTTCGATCACTTCCCCGATGGCCGAGACTACCGCGACGGTCGTCGCCTCAGCCGCATCAATCTCAGCAGCTCACTGCAACTTTCAGCCAACCAGACCCTTGACTGGCAAGCTGCCGCCAGTGAAACCAATCGCCAGAGCTATTACGAGTTCAGTCCATTCGTTCGGGTACCCAACCCGCCGCAAAGCCAGTATGACCGAGTCGTCGGAGCCCACACCCCACCAGCAGATATCAGCGGCAAGGATTACGCCTTGCAAGGGCTATGGAAAATCGACCCCAGTCCTGATCACAGTTTCCAGCTCATGGCCTATGCCCAGCACATGGAACGACTGCGTGACTGGCGAGTGTGCAACGCACCGGTGACACTGTCACCCGAGCTACGCCGGATCAACCAGCTAAGCACCCTGGCTGCTCGACGGGTCAGCCAGTTCCTGCGCCCAGAGAACATTCATAGAGATATGCGCACACTCTTGATGCAGACCACAGACGGTCAATATACCGAGGAAATTGGTGATCTAGCTGACATTGTCAAACAGAAACACCTCGACTCACTCGATAGTGATCCGGCGTGCTGGGACATTGACCAGAACATTCGCGAAACCCGCTACCAGCTCGAGCTCCAGGATACTCGTCGCCTCTCTCACTGGCTGCGCATGGTCAACGGAATCAGCTACCGGCATGACCAAGCCAGTTCACGAACCTTTTTTGCCGGCACTGTGAAAAACGATATTGTTCAGGTTTTCAGCAATATTGAAGTACGTCCGCATCAGCGTCTGCTACTGCAGGCCGGGGGCATGTACGAAGATGCCTCGCTGATCGGCACCTCATTTTCTCCGCGTCTGGCCGCCAACCTGTTCATTGCCCCCCAGCACAGCCTGCGTCTGGTCTACTCCGAAGCCGTCCGCTCGCCGGACATGTACGAGAACAATGCCCACTGGACCTACCAGATCAAGAATCTCAGCGGCCCGCTCAGTGGTCCACAGACCTACTATGCAGTCGCCTACGGGCCCGGCAATCTCCAGCAGGAGAAAATGCGCTCCAAGGAACTCGGTTACAACGGCCAATTCCACCACTTGGGGCTGGCAATCGACATACGCGTATTCCGGGAACAGATCAACGACATGATCAGTGAACCGTTGCGGGTCGATGACTTTCTGCCGAACAACGATGCCAGCATTCGTTTCAAAGGCGTAGAGACCCAGCTTGACTGGCGCCTGACCCGGCGCGACCGCCTGCGTCTAACCCATGCGCAGATCAACTTTGAGGCCAGTAGCCGTTTCGATCAGCGCCTGACTGCCCGCCACTCGGGTAGTGCCGCCTGGTTGCGGCAATGGCCGGCCGGTTTCGAAAGCAGCCTGATCTATTATGGTGCAGATAAGCTTAACGAGCGCCGATTCGAGCGCCTGGACAGCCGACTGGCCAAGCGCTTTGCACTGGGCAACAACAGCAGCATGGAACTGGCGCTGACTTGGCAGCACCGACTGGACGACGAAGCGCTCACCTGGTCGGAAAACCTGTACGATAGTCGCAATCACTACTATCTCAGTGCTGAGCTAAACTTCTGAAGCCAGTGAACAAGGGGCTCCCCCTTCCTGGAGTCCTGTCATTGCAGACAAGGAATGTCGCCATGGACCATTCATACAGCACCCGGAGGCCGTCATGAAAGCATGGCGTCAGCTTCTGTTTGCCGTGCTGTTGATACTGCTAGGCTCAACATCCGCCCTGGCCAGCGACATTGCCGTCGTTCTGCCAGCACATACCGAACTGACTCGCGAATTCGTTCAAAGCCTGAAACAACAGCGGCCCACTGACCGCATTACGACCCATCTGCTCGACGAGCAGCCCGCGCCTGAATCTGCAGACTTCATAATTACCTTGGGGCAACGGGCTCTGGAATGGCGTTTGCTGCAGGATCTGGAGACCCCCACGCTGGCCTCCTACATCACCCTTGACGGCTTGACCCGCCTGGGCCGTCCAGTCCTACCCAGCAGCCTGCAATTGCTGCTAGCCAGCGCCAAACCTGACCGTCAGCTTCATTTGGCCAAACTGCTGATTCCGCGTCTGAGCAGCAGCGGGCTGCTCTATAGCGAAACACAACAGTGGCAGTTGTTTGATTGGGAGCAGGCTGCCAGGCGCCACAACCTGCAAATCAACAGCGCCCTCGTCGAAGATTCCGCTCACCTGCCCCGTCGGCTGATTGACCTTCTGGCAGACAGTGATGTCCTGATCGGGCTGGACGATCCCTCCATTTACAATGCCGACCAAGTGAAAACCATTTTGCTGACAAGCTATGCCCGCAACAAGGTATTGATTGGTCCCAGCGCCCCGTTTATTGGCGCTGGCAGTCTCAGCACCACCTACAGCACTCCAACTGACATGGCCCGCAGTCTGGCTCAACTCATGGATATGCCCTGGGTAGCCGGGCGCATCAGTTACCCGAGCCATTTCTCAGTTCTCAGCAACCCGCAGGTCGCCCGTTCACTGGGCCTCACACTGCCGGAAGACAAGCAGTTGGCCCAGTTAATCGCGGCCCAGGAGCAACAACAGTGAAAGTCCTGAAACGCGGCACCATTCAGCGCAGATTGCTACTAATAGCATTGCTTCCTGTCATGCTGCTGAGTCTGGCACTGGTTGGCTACTTCATCAGTGCACGTCTGGATGACGTCAATCAAGCACTGAACGAAACTGGGCAGCGCATTGCCGAACAGTTGGCCACTACTGCCGAATATGGGGTTATCAGCGGTAATATCGAAACACTCGAAAGCCTGGTTCGCGGTACGCTGGACATTCCCCATGTGCAACATGTTCAGGTTTTCGACAGCCAAGGGCAGATACTGCTCAGCCTGGAGCGGCAACCGCCCAAAGACGGCCAGCGACGCCACTTCACAGCCGATATCCTGCGTGAACGCGTTGCCTTGCACAGCGACCTGTTTCTGCTGGACACCCCAACCACGCCGCGGGGGGAGCCACAATATCTGGGTCAGGTCTCGGTTGGTCTGAGCAACGCAGCCTTCCTCAAACGTCAACGCGAAATTCTGCTAAGCGGGTTGGGGCTGGCCGCCCTGACCCTGATCGCCGCGCTGATTCTGGCCCTACGCCTGGCCCAGGCGCTGGCCAAGCCGCTGCGGGACATGAGCCAGGCCGTCAACGCCCTGAGCCAGGGCCAGTTGAACACTCGCCTGAACGTCAGTGATCAGCACGAGATTGGTCACTTGATGAGCAATATCAACGCCTTGGCCAGCACTCTGGAGCAAGCCCGACAGGAGCAGCAGCAGGCCATCGAACAACTGGTCAAGGCTCGTGAAGAGGCCGAATCGGCCAACCGCGCCAAGTCTGACTTCCTGGCGATGATGAGCCACGAGTTACGCACCCCGATGAACGGCGTGCTGGGTATGCTGCAACTACTTGAGACGACCGAGCTCAATCGCGAACAAGCCGAATACGTAGAAATCGCCGGCGACTCTACCGACCACCTGTTAAAGGTCATCAACGACATTCTTGATTTTTCGCGCATTGAGCGCGGCGCAGTCGAAATCGAGCACATCGGTTTTGATCTGCCGCAGCTACTGCGTAGCTCGGTTGCGGTATTCGAGCATGCCGCCAGCCAGAAAGGCCTGAGCTTGATTACTGAGCTGCAAGGTGACCCGATGGACTGCACGGTGGTCGGCGACCCGACACGTATTCGTCAGATTCTGGTCAACCTGATCGGCAATGCACTGAAGTTCACCGAACAAGGCAGCATCCGCCTGCGGGCCGACTGGAGCGAAGACGGCCCTAACCAGATATGGCTGCAGTGCCGGGTAGAAGATACCGGCATCGGCATCGCTTCAGACCGCCTGGACAGCATGTTCGACGCTTTCCGCCAGGCTGACAGCAGCACCTCACGGCGGTTTGGAGGCACCGGCCTTGGCCTGTCCATTGCCCGCACCTTCGCCCACCACATGGGCGGCGAGCTGACCGCAGTCAGCCGCGAAGGCCATGGTTCCTGCTTCACCCTCTCCCTGCCCCTGACTCGCTCGCTGGCGCCACTCAATGCCCAGTCTGCATCCACCACCCGCATCGACACGCACAACAACGAGCGGCCGATCCTGCTGGTCGAAGACAACCCAGTAAACCAGATGGTGATCGAAGGCATGCTCCGCAGCCTCTCCCAGCGCGTCGAAATCGCCGCAACCGGCGCCCAGGCCCTGGAACGGCTAAGAACACCCGAACAGCACTATGCGGCCATTCTCATGGATATCCAGTTGCCGGATATCGACGGTCTGGAAGTCTGTCGTCAATATCGCCAGTACTGTCAGGCCCAGCATATCGAGCCGATTCCCTGTATCGCCCTGACCGCCAGTGCCTTTGAACTGGACCGCCAGCATTGTCTGGCCGCCGGAATGCAGGATTTTCTTGGTAAACCAGTATCGCGCCAGGCGCTTCAGGCTGCTCTGGAGCGCTGCCGGAGCCTGTCCAGCGAAGATCATTGACCAGACTGATCAGTCACTATTCCGCCAACCCTGAAGACTGGATTCCGGCCCGGTAACTGGCACACTGAACGCTGTCCCAACAACAACAGCAGTGGCGGAAGCGTTCATGAGCATCACCCCTTCGACCCCCGTAACTCTCGAAAGCCCCTATACCACCCTGCCCGCGCTGGTCGCGGTGCATGCTCGTGAACGCGCCGAACACCCGGCCCTGATCCAGGACGGCCGCCAGGTCAGCTACCGGGTACTGAATCAGACCGTTGATCAGGTCGCAGCGGCGCTGCAACGTGATGGTTTGAAACCCGGCGACAGCATCGCCATCTGCGCCAACAACTCGATTGCTTATGCCAGCCTGTTCATTGGCGCTCTGCGTGCCGGCGTGGTGGTAGCTCCGCTGGCTCCCTCGTCCACTGCCGACAGTCTGCTGACCATGATTGCCGACTCCGGAGCCCAGTTGGTCTTCGTTGATCAGGCCGTGGACCAGGCGATTGAATCAGTCAAGGGCAGACTGCACGCTACCTTGCTCAGTCTGGACGACAGCCGTGCGCAGCAGGGCTTTAGCCAGTGGCTGTGCGACGCTGTGCCACAGCCAGTGGAGCTGGCTCCGGAGCTGCCGTTCAATATCATCTACTCCTCCGGCACCACCGGCGAACCCAAGGGCATTGTCCAGTCCCACGGCATGCGCTGGTCGCATATTCAGCGGGGAATCGCGTTCGGCTATGGCCCCGAGTGCGTCACCCTGATTTCCACGCCGCTGTACTCCAATACCACCCTGGTATCCTTCCTGCCAACGCTGGGGTTGGGCGGCACACTGGTGCTGATGGCTAAGTTCGATGCCGGCAAGTACCTGACCCTGGCCGCCGAATACCGGGTTACCCACACCATGCTGGTACCCGTGCAATATCAGCGAATCATGGCCCGCGACGACTTCGACCAGTACGATCTTTCCAGCTTCCAGGTCAAGTTCAGCACCAGCGCCCCCTTTCATGCCGAGCTCAAGGCCGACATCCTGGCCCGCTGGCCGGGTGGTCTGGTCGAGTTCTACGGCATGACCGAGGGTGGCGGCTCCTGCATGCTTCCGGCCCATCAGTATCCGGACAAACTTGGTACCGTCGGCAAGCCGCTGGACGGCCATGACATGCGTGTTATCGACGAAGATGGCCGCGAGTTACCTGCAGGTGAGATCGGTGAGGTGGTCGGCCACTCCCCGGCCATGATGACCGGTTACCTCAATAAGCCGGAAAAAACCGCCGAAGCCGAATGGTTCGATAGCACCGGCAAGCGTTTCATCCGCACCGGCGATGTCGGCCGCTTCGATGAAGAGGGCTTCCTGACCCTGATGGATCGACGCAAAGACATGATCATCAGCGGCGGCTTCAACATCTATCCCAGCGACCTGGAGGCGATATTACGCCAGCATCCGGCTCTGCTTGAGGCTACCGTCATTGGCGTGCAATCCAGAAGCTGGGGGGAAACCCCGGTCGGCTACGCCGTGCTCAAGAGCAACGCCAGCGACAGCGCCGATAACATTTTGCAATGGTTCAACCAGCAGGTCGGCAAAACCCAGCGCCTCAACCGCCTGATCCTGACCAGCGAGCTACCGCGCAGCGCCATCGGCAAGGTACTCAAACGCGAACTGCGTGACGCGTTCCAGGCCGAATTCGGCGAACTGGACTGACCCACACCCCCACAAATACGGCCGAGGTACGGAAACTTTTGTCCTCGGCCGCCTTCGCAGGTATCCTCATCGCGTTCAGCGCATTGCATAGAGCAGTGCCTTAGCGGTGTGACTTTCGCCGAAGCCAATCAGTCTGAAGATACGCTGACGGCATTTGTGATCCAGTCGTAATGCCGAAACATAACACCCCGATACTGCCGGGGATGAGCAGGAGCCTCTATGTCAAAACAAAATGCGTACAGCCGGGAAGAACTGCTGGCATGCAGCCGCGGTGAAATGTTCGGCCCCGGAAACGCACAATTGCCAGCCCCCAACATGCTGATGATCGACCGCATCACTCACATCAGCGATACCGGTGGTCGCTTCGGCAAAGGCGAGATTGTTGCCGAATTGGATATCAACCCCGATTTGTGGTTCTTTGGCTGTCACTTTGAGGGTGACCCGGTAATGCCCGGATGCCTGGGCCTCGATGCCATGTGGCAACTGGTTGGTTTCCATCTCGGCTGGCTGGGCTATGAGGGCCGCGGCCGCGCGCTGGGCTCTGGCGAGGTCAAATTTTTCGGCCAGGTGTTGCCGACCGCCAAGAAAGTCACCTACACCATTCATATCAAGCGCACCATCAACCGCTCGCTGACTCTCGGCATTGCCGATGGCAGCCTGGCCGTTGATGGCCGCGAGATCTACACCGCCGAAGGGCTGCGGGTAGGTCTGTTCACTTCTACCGATAGCTTCTGAGGATTATCACCATGCGTCGCGTCGTGATTACCGGCATGGGCATTGTCTCCTGCCTGGGCCAGGATCTGGAAACCGTTGCCACCAGCCTCAAGGCCGGCAAACCGGGCATCCGCTACAACCCCTCATACGCCGAAATGGGCCTGCGCAGCCAGGTTTCCGGCAGTGTAGATATCGACCTGGATGCAGCAATTGACCGCAAGATCAAACGCTTCATGGGCGATGCAGCTGCCTTTGCCTACCTGTCAATGGAACAGGCCATTGCTGATGCAGGCCTCAGTGAAGAGCAGGTCAGCAATGTTCGTACTGGTCTGGTTGCCGGTAGCGGCGGCGCCTCAACCCTGAACCAGATGGAGTCGGTCGACCTTCTGCGCGAAAAAGGCGTCAAGAAGATCGGGCCATACCGCGTACCACGGACCATGGGCAGCACCGTTTCCGCCTGCCTGGCTACCCCGTTCAAGATCAAGGGTGTCAACTACTCGATCTCCTCGGCCTGTGCCACCAGCGCTCACTGTATCGGCCATGCCGCCGAACTGATCCAGATGGGCAAGCAGGATGTGGTCTTCGCCGGGGGCGGTGAAGAGGAGCATTGGTCACAGTCGATGCTGTTCGATGCCATGGGCGCCCTCTCAACCCAGTACAACGACACTCCGGAAAAAGCCTCCCGCGCCTACGACGCCAAGCGTGACGGTTTCGTCATCGCCGGTGGCGGCGGCATGGTAGTGGTCGAAGAGCTGGAACATGCCCTGGCCCGTGGCGCCAAGATCTATGCCGAAATCGTCGGCTATGGCGCTACCTCTGATGGCTACGACATGGTCGCCCCCAGCGGCGAAGGTGCCGTACGCTGCATGCAGCAGGCCCTGGCTACCGTCGAGGGCAGCATCGACTACCTCAACACCCATGGCACCTCAACTCCGGTTGGCGACGTCGCCGAACTGAAAGCGATCCGTGAAGTGTTCGGTGACAAAGCGCCGAAGATCAGTTCGACCAAGAGCTTGTCCGGCCACTCACTGGGCGCAGCCGGGGTACAGGAAGCGATCTACTGCATGCTGATGATGCGCGACAACTTCCTTGCCGCTTCGGCCAATATCGAAGAGCTGGATGAGAACGCCGGTGATCTGCCGATCCTGCGCGAGCGTCTGGACACTGCCGCCAATCTGGTCATGTCCAACAGCTTCGGCTTTGGTGGCACCAACGCCACCCTGATCCTCAAACGCTGGGCCAACGCCTGAGTTGAATCCGCCTTGAGCACAACGGGCCTCCCCTAACGGGCAGGCCCGTTTTTTATGCCAGCCACGCACCAACTGCGCGCACATATCTACAGTAATGGGCGCCAATGGCGCTTTTTCCTGCTGTCTGCCCCTCATACCGCCGCCTTATAATGGCATCTTGCTTGCAATATGCCAGATAAACGCACACCGACAAGGGGCCGATCTTGAGTCTGTTCAACCGTTCGCGCTATCGACAACAAACCAGCAACGACCTGGAACGCCTGCTCTCGCACCTGGATCTGAGCGTCGACATCAGTAGTCAGGGGCAGCGGCTACCCGGACTGCCCGATTTCGTCCGCAATCTGCAGCAACGCATCAGTAGCAGCCTGACTGCGGCAGTAGGTATTGCAGCGCACGCACCGGAACTGGCCAGCATTGCCGAAGACACTGCCAGCCACGGCGAGCAACTGGCACAGTCCTCGGAGTTGATCGCCAGCGCCATCGAGCAAATCAGCATGACCCTCGAGGCCGAGCTGGTCCCCGGCGCGACCCAGGTCGCCAGTCTCGGCAGTGACGTCAACGCCCGCCTGCAGCAGTGCCGCAGCGACAGCCATCAGTTGCTTGGCCAGGTCGAGACCATAGAATCGGCCGAGACCCAGTTGGCCGGAGAAATTCAGCGCCTGGGCCAACAACTGGATGAGGTCACCCAGGTCATCGGCATGATTGCCAGCATTTCCCAGCAGACCAACCTGCTGGCCCTGAATGCTGCGATCGAAGCTGCCCGCGCCGGCGAGCATGGTCGCGGTTTTGCCGTGGTCGCCGACGAAGTACGCCGACTGGCCGGACATACCACCGAAGCCACCGACCAGGTCAACCAGATCATCGAAGCTTTCCGTGCCGGCATGCAGCATTTGAATGACGCTGGCCAGAGCATGCATCAGGCAATCGCCGAAGGGCGCGAAGGTATTCAGAACATGGACCAGCGCCTGAGCGAAGCCAGTCAGGACATGACACAACTCGATCAACGCATGGCTGGCATGGCCAGCGGTACCGAGCAGATCGGCGCAGCGGTACGCTCGGTCAGCCAGGACGTACAGAGCATTGCCGATGTCGCCGGACAGTTGCTTGGCAAGGCCACCCAGGTCAAACGCCACAGCGCCGCCGTACGCGAAGAAGGCGACCACCTGCTGGAGGGCCTGGGCGGGTTCCAGCTCGACCTGCATCAGCAGGTTTGTCAGCGGATCACCGAACTGGCCAGCGAGCAGGTGTTCTGCGGCCCACCAGCCCAGGCTGAACAGCGCCTGCGAAGCTTTATCGCCAGTGATCCACGCTTCGAACTGCTTTATCTGGTTGGAGCTGACGGAATCCAGGTCAGCGAGAACATTCCGGCCGATGACCTCAAGGCCTCGACCAAAGGCAGCATGCGCGGCAAGAACTGGTCCGACCGCCCCTGGTTCCGGGCGGTCAAGGACAATCTCCAGCCGCATATCAGCCCGGTCTACCGCTCCTCCGCTACCGACGCCTACTGCTTCACCCTGTCGGCACCGGTCTTTGACCAGAACGGCCAACTGCGTCATGTGCTGGGGGCAGACGTACGCCTGAACAGTCTGCTCGAGCGTATCGGCAGCCCGCGCCGGGTAGCGGCCAGTTGATCAGCCCATTCCGTACTGCACTCCACCAGCCCGGCGCGCCTGCCGGGCCATGAGCACGACCAGTAGCGCACAACCTGTCATCACCAACGCCATAGGCACCGCAGTGCCGTCATGCAGCACCCCAATCAGCGCCGAGGTAATCCCGGCGATGACAAACTGCATGGTGCCCATCAGCGCCGAAGCCAGCCCGGCCTGATGGCCCTGCCCGGCCATGGCGCAGGCTGAGGCGTTGGGTAGTACCAGAGCCACCACCGAGACCGCAAAGAACAGCGGCAGCATCAGCGGCCACAACGACTCCGGCTGCAAGAAAGTAGTGACCAATAGCCACAGACAGCACAGCAGAAATACCAGCGTGGTGCGCTGCAGCAGCTTGACTGGCGGACGCCGACGCAGAAGCCGGCTATTGAACTGGGCAAACAGGATAAAACCGGCGGCGTTGATCGCGAAGAACCAGCCAAAATGCTCGGCCGGAATGCCGTACAACTTGATGATTACGAACGGCGAGCCAGCGATATAGACAAACATGCCGGCCATGGCCAGCCCACCGGTCAAAGCATGGAACATGAACACCGGCTCACACAAAAGACGCAGGTAGCGGCCCAGTGCACCAGATAAAGCCGGGCGTTCCTGGGTTTGCGGCAGGGTTTCCTGCAGCCAGATAAACACCGCCACAGCGGCCAGACAGGCGAACAGCGTCAGAAAATAGAAAATCAGTGGCCAGCCACCCAGCTTGAGCATCCCGCCACCCAGCAACGGTGCCAGGATCGGCGCTACCCCCATTACCAGCATCAACTGGGAAAAGGCCCTGGCAGCCTCTATCGGCTTGCACAGATCACGCACTACCGCCCGGGTTACTACCATCCCGGCGCAACCACCGAGCGCCTGGGCAAAACGTGCCGCCAGCAGCCATTCCAGGGTCGGCGCCAGGGCGCAGGCCAGCGATGCCAAAGCGAACAGGGCAATACCGAACAACAGCGGTTTGCGTCGGCCATAGCGGTCGGCAATCGGTCCATAGAACAACTGTCCCGAAGCCAGACCGATGAAGTATGCCGACATGCTGAGCTGAATATGCTCGATATCGGTGGCATACGAGGCCGCCATGGCCGGAAATGCCGGGAGATAGAGGTCGATGGCCAGTGGGCCGAAAGCGCTCAGGCCACCCAGAATGAGCAGAATCTTTAAAGGCATGGAATATCCGGAAACAGAAGGACGAACGGCTGACCGTTCAGTCAGAGCCCTACATCATGCCAGAACAGCTGTGCGAATGCTGGCAACAGACTGTTGCCAGCATTTCACCTGCTCCTAAAACCTTCTCCCTAGAGCGGCTCAACGCCGGATCATGAAAGTCCGGCCTGCGGTAAAGGCCCCAATGATCAGCACTGCACCGATGGCTGGCATCCAATATCCCTCGACTTGCGGGATGGTACGCAGGAAGACGAAGGCCACCGCAGTAGGAGCGACGAAGCGCACCAGGAACTGCCAGACAGAAAACCAACGATCATTGGTCGCCATTTGCCGGATCACGTCCTCACGGGTCAGCGCCCAACCTGCAAATAGCGCAATCAGCAATCCACCCAGAGGCATGAGGATGTTGGTAATGAACTCCAAGACATCGAAGGGTGAGCGCCCGAACCACTGGTGAGTAATAGTGCCCTCGGACCAGACATTGAAGCTGAACACGGTCAGCAACCCCAGCGCCCAGCAACCACCGACCATGATCGCTACGGCCACCGGACGGCTCAGGTCGAAACGCTCAAGCAGCCAGGCCGCCACCGGCTCAACCAACGATATCGCTGAGGTAAGCGCCGCGCCAATCACCAAAATGAAGAACACCCCACCAAGGATCGAACCGCCCGGCAGATCGGCAAAGGCTATCGGCAACGTTACGAACATCAGCCCCGGCCCTTGCCCCGCCTCCATACCGCTGCCAAACACCAGCGAAAAAATCGCCACCCCGGCCATCAGGGCAATCAGCGTATCGACAACCGCAATCGAGACGGCAGTACGCGTAAGAGAAGCTTCGCTGGACATATAAGCGCCATAGGCCATGATCGCACCCATGCCCAGGCTGAGGGTGAAGAACGACTGCCCCATCGCCTGCAGCCAGCCCTCCAGGCTCAGATCATTGAGGTTGAAGGTAAACAGAAAGCGCATGGCCGCAGCGGCATCCCCAACCACCACACCATAGACCAGCACAATCATCAGGATCACGAACAAGGCTGGCATCATGATCCGCAACCCACCTTCGATCCCCTTGTGAATCCCCATGGCAACAATCAAGCCGGAAGCGCCAATGAACAGGGTATGGTAAAGCAGCAGACGTTCTGGCGAAGCCAGCAAGGCGCCGAAGGAGGCACCTATGGTTTCGGCATCAGCGCCGGCCAGAGCCCCGGAAAACAGCAACCCGGTGTAATGGATCGCCCAACCAGCGATAACTGAATAGAAACTCAGGATCACGAAGGCCGCACCCGCCCCCATCCAGCCGATCACCTGCCAGGCCGAACTGGTGCCGTGACTTTCCGTCAGGTATTTCATCCCCATGATCGGACTACGGCGGCTGGAGCGCCCGAGCAGGGTCTCCGCGATCAGAATCGGAATTCCCACCACCGCGATGGTCAAGGCATAGACCAGAATAAAGGCGCCGCCGCCGTTCTCACCCGTCAGATAAGGGAAGCGCCACAGATTACCTAACCCGACCGCAGAGCCCACAGCGGCCAACAGAAAGGTTCCCTTGTGAGTCCAGATATTTTTTCCACTCATTGCAGCGACTCCCCGTTGGAAGTGCGTGGGTTGCTTCGTTATTCAGGTTAGCATAGGGATCACAATTGGCTTTGCTGAGGCGTTATGAGCCGGATTTCCCAGCGTTACAGGCATGTACTCGACTTTGCCCGGCGCTTCGTTATGCCCTATCGCTGGTGGGTGCTTGGCGCCCTGACAGCACTGATTTTTACTGCCGCCGTTACCCTGTCCTTGGGACAAGGGCTGCGTCTGCTGGTCGACCAGGGATTTGCTACAGGTTCGGCGCAGCAGTTGAATCAGTCGGTAGCGCTGTTCGGGCTGCTGGTGGTCGCGCTGGCGATCGGCACCTTCGCTCGCTTCTATCTGGTGTCCTGGATTGGCGAACGGGTGGTCGCCGATATCCGCTGCCAGGTGTTCGATCACCTGATTGAGCTGCATCCGGGCTTTTTCGAAAGCAATCGCGGCCTGGAAATCCAGTCGCGACTGACCGCCGACACCACGGTGCTGCAATCGGTAATCGGCTCTACGGTATCGATTGCTCTGCGCAACGCGCTGATGCTGATCGGTGGCGTGATTCTGCTGTTCGTCACCAACCCCAAACTCACCAGCATAGTGATGACCGCCATTCCGCTGGTGATTGCCCCGATTTTGTTCTTTGGCCGTCGGGTGCGGCGCCTGTCCCGGCTCAGCCAGGACCGGGTCGCGGATGTCGGTGCCTACGTTGGCGAAATACTCGGCCAGATCAAGACCGTCCAGGCCTACAACCACCAGTCTGCCGATAAAACCCGGTTCGCCCAGGTTAGCGAACAGGCCTTCCAGGTCGCCCGCCAGCGGATTGCCCAACGAGCCTGGCTGACCTTTGCCGTGATCACCCTGGTTCTGGGCGCGATTGGGGTCATGCTCTGGGTTGGTGGTATGGATGTGATTCAGGGCCGCATCAGCGGCGGTGAACTGGCAGCCTTCGTGTTCTACAGCCTGATCGTTGGGGTTTCTGCTGGTGCCCTGAGTGAAGTCATTGGTGAGTTGCAGCGCGCTGCCGGCGCCACCAGCAGAATCCTCGAACTGCTGGCCAGCCAACGGGAAATCGGCCCGCCAGCCCATGACCTTGAGCACCTGCCACAACCACCCAGTGGCCGAATCAGTTTTGAACAGGTGAGTTTCGCCTACCCGTCCCGGCCTCAGCGCCAGGTCATCAACCAGTTCACTCTGAGCGTCAGTCCGGGTGAGACCCTGGCTCTGGTTGGCCCTTCCGGAGCCGGCAAGTCAACGCTGTTCGACCTGCTGCTGCGCTTCTTCGACCCCAGCAGTGGCTGCATTCGGATTGACGGCATCGACATCCGCCAACTTGATCCCGATGAGCTGCGCAGCTGCTTCGCACTGGTATCGCAAAACCCTGCCCTGTTCTATGGCAGCGTGGCTGACAACATCCGTTACGGTCGGCCACAGGCGAGCCAGCAAGAGGTCGAAGCCGCCGCCCGGGCCGCCCACGCCGAAGAGTTCATTCAGACCTTGCCGCAAGGCTATGAGACTCATCTGGGCGATGCCGGGTTGGGGCTTTCGGGCGGTCAGAAGCAGCGCCTGGCGATCGCCCGGGCGCTGCTGCTCGACGCACCAATACTATTGCTCGACGAAGCGACCAGCGCACTGGACGCCCATAGCGAACACCTGATTCAGCAGGCGCTACCCAGGTTGATGCAGGGGCGCACAACACTGGTGATCGCCCACCGGCTGGCCACCATTCAGCATGCCGATCGGATCGCGGTGATCGATCAGGGGAAACTCCAGGCCTTGGGTAGTCATACTGAACTGGTGGCCAACAACCGCCTGTATGCCCGCCTGGCCGCGTTGCAATTTGGCCAGTCCGAAGCCCAGCCTCAGTGACAGCTACCTGAGGCCCCGCGCAGCTTGTCCGGATTGACCACCGAGTAAATGCCAGTGATCGCGCGACCATCACTTTCCAGCAGCACTACCGAGCGCAACTGGCCATCCAGCATCAGCAACACCCCGGTCTGACCATTGATCAGCGCCAAACGCATCTGCAACCGGTCACGCCAACTGCGCTGCAAGCCCATCGCCAGGCGGGTCGCCGCCCGCACCCCGTGCAAGACCCGGGATGCCGCACGTACTCGCCCGCCACCATCGGCAATCCAATGCACCTCTTCCGCCAGCAGACTGGCAAACGTCTGGGCGTCTCCCTGCGCCATCGCTGTAACGAAGCGCTCGACCAATTGCCGGTGAGCCGCCGGGTCCACCTCGAAGCGTGGTCGCTCATCACGCAGGCGGGCACGGGCGCGGCTGATGGTCTGACGGCTGGCGACCGGGCTCTTGCCAATCATTGCCGCAATCTCGTCATACGAGTAATCGAACACCTCGCGCAACAGAAACGCGGCCCGCTCCTGGGCGCTCAAGCGCTCCATGGCCAACAGAAAAGCCATCGACAGGTCCGAGGCCATTTCAGCCAGACGCTCGGCTCCCGGCACCATGTCGTCGAACACCGGCTCCGGCAACCACGGCCCGCTGTAATCCTCACGGCGGCGCTTGAGCTGACGCAGACGGTCAATCCCCAGCCGCGTCACCACGGTAACTAGCCAGGCCTGGGGATCAGCAATCTGCTGATGATCAGCCTCGCTCCAGCGGAACCAGGCATCCTGTATCAGATCCTCGGCGTCCATCCGGGTACCCAGCAGTCGATAGCCCAAGCCCAGCAAACGCGGGCGGGCCTGATCAAAAAGTTCAGCCTTGTCATTCATATTGCAGTCTCTGGTGGTGTACAGCCAGGACGTTGGCTTGCGTCCGTCTGTGACAGTTGCTGTCACACTTGTCCAGGCTACGACGTCCTGGGGTTGTTGACACTTTCCAAGCCACTGGAGTTTATACCCATGCGTCTCGACTACCTCAGACATGCCGATGCCCTGCCCTTGCAGGCACTCACCACCATCAGCGCCCACCTGCATCATTCGACACTCGACCAGGAACTGCTCGCCCTGATTCAGTTGCGTGCTTCACAGCTCAACGGCTGCGCCTACTGCATCGACATGCACAGCAAGGATCTGCAGGCCCTGGGAGCCGAGACAGCCCGTATCCATCTGCTGCCGGCCTGGCGCGAGGCCGGAGTCTACAGCCCCGCCGAGCAAGCAGTCCTGGCCTGGACCGAAGCCGTCACCCTGATCAGCCATGAGCAGGACCTGCAAGCCCGGTTCAAGAGCCTGGCTGAACATTTCAACGAAACGGAAATCACCCGGCTGACCTTTGCGATCATCGCCATCAACAGTTGGAATCGCCTGAGCGTCGCCTTTGGCCGGCAGCCCGATGGCTACCAACCCGGAGACCTGGAACCGTTTATGCAGCAGGCATTGAAACGTTTTACCAGCCCCGCATAGGGGCTGGTCCAATGACTTCGCCCACCACACAACGGCTCAACCCTCGACATGCTGCTAAAGCAGGACACCAATAGCGTAGAAGCCTCACAGGGCCCAGAAGTAGCACTCAACGCTCATGCAAACGGGCGTTGAGTTCATCCACTACCGGCGCCCATTCAGCATCTTCAAGGATTTCTTCACGCAGGAACGCTGCCTGTGAGGCATTCCAGAATGGCGCCTCAGACAGTTTGGCATCGTGGTCCAGGGAATGGGTCGCGAAAAAGGCGTCGATACTCGACGGGTCTGAGTCAAGGCCGAGTTGGGCGAACAACTCGGCCAGGGTCTTGTTCGGCATATCCATGGGCACCTCCGGCAAAACTGGGAAAACCTGCAATTCCCATTAAAGCAGAGATGACGCCCAACGCGGACTTGTTCAGGTTTCTGTCAGAACAACTCCAGCTCAGACAGTGCCAGATAGGCATAGAAACCCAGCAAGGCAATGGCCCGCTTGCTTACCCGCTTGCGCGGCTGGGGTAAAGCCTTGTAAGCATGCAGACGCTGATACAACGCCAGATTCTGACGCGCCTGGTGGCGCAGCCGAAAACGTTTTTCGGCATCTTCACCGGCCTGACGGGCCATACGCTCACGCAACTCAGGATTCCGGTACAAGGCCAGGATGCTGTCTCGGGCCTGATCCACATCCAGATCAACCAGCAACCCGTTGACCCCCTCCTTGACCAGTTCGGGGATAAACCCCACATTTCCGCCAATCACCGGGCAACCGCAGGCCAGCACCTCGCGCAAGGTCCGGCATGACTGGTCAGTGCCGCCAACCGGGAAGTACAGCAGATCCATGGCCCGGTAGGCCGCCACCAGATCATCACCCTCGATATAACCCGGCATTACCAGCAGATCGCTGATGCCCAGCCGCTCGGCCGGCGCATGTACAACGTTATTGGCATCGCCATGACCGACCAGGAACAGCTTGAGATTGGGAATTTGCTTGCGCAGCTCGGCAGCGGCGTTGAGCAGCAGATCCAACCGCCGACGCGGCTGAATGCGCGAAGCCATGCCGATCACAAAATCATCCGGACCAAAACCGAAGCGGGTGCGCGCCTGCTCACGGTCCATCGAGGTATTGAAACGCTCAAGATCAATCCCAGGCTCAATCACTGCAATCCGACTGGCGGGAAACTTGAATCGCTCAACCGCCTGCTGGCGAGCATGTTCACTGATCACTACCAGTCCGTCAGTGGCGTTTTTGAGCAGAAAGCGTGAACGCCATTTGTCATCCGGGCCGTTGGCATTGTAACTGGTGCGCACCAGCAAATGCTTGCCACCAGTGATACGGTTTGCCAGGGCGCCGAGCATATGGGCATTGGGCATATGGCAATTGATGACGTCAGTCTGGTGCTCACGCATCACATTGACCAGCTTTGGCACATCCCGTGTTGCTGACATGATCCGCAGGTGTTTTTCCATTTCCAGAGTAACCGGCTCCAGGCCTTTCTTGCGGCACTCCCATAGAGTCGACCGTCGCGCCTTGGGGCTGGGTTTGCCACACACCAGTTGCGAGTCCGCGCCTTCCTGCTGCTCGGCAATCACCAGGTCGGTAACCGGTTCGGACCGCTCGGTCCAGCGCCAATTGCTCAATAAATGGGTGACTTTCGGAGATGCCGATTGCTTGTTCACAGTCAAAAGCCCTGCAAGTGGTTGAATAATCGGCGCGAATTATAGGCAAAAGGCCAGCCGTGGACGACCCCAAAATCGTAACCGAAATACCTTTCAGCCCTTGATGCCCGACGACTGGTAACCAGGAAACGCCTCTACTCTGCTTGAACAAGACCGCCAACCCAAGCAAAATACTGAATAAATAACCAGCACTCGATCAGTCCGCATGCCCGACTCACTCGGCCCAGAACATTACTACCTCAGCAACTTCCTGACCGCCCTGAGCTGGATTGAGGAGCGTTACGGCGACCTGCTGAGCGCCGAAGAGCATGCATTCATCTGCGGCTTCAGGCATTTGCCGCTGGCCAGCCAGGCCCTACTGGTGCGTTTGGTGATGCGCAAGGGCCCGCACTTTCGCCGCAGCGCACTGAAGTACCCGGAAATTGGCGACATCGCTATCGCCGCCGAAGCTTTGCTCAAGCACGGCTGGCTACACGACGACCAGCCGCTGGACGCGGCGCAGCTATTTGTCCTGCTGCGCCGTGGCGAACTCCTGACCCTGTTGCCTGACGCCCCGAGCAGTACCCGCAAAGCCGATCTGTTCGAGACTCTGTGTGCAAAGATCAGCCAGCCCGCCAGGTTCAGCGAACTGGCAGGATTTCTCAATGAGCCGCTCTACACCCTGATGGTCGGCCCGCTCTGCGAGCGCCTGCGACTGATGTTCTTCGGCAACCTGAGCCAGCAGTGGTCGGAGTTCGTCCTGGCTGATCTCGGCATCTTTCGCTATGAACAGGTGCCCATTGCCGCGCAAGCCCGAGGCTTCAGCCAACGGGCCGATATCGATGACTACCTGCACCTGCGAGCCTGCCGCGAACAGCTAGAAGCCGGCGCCAGCGTCAACAGCGTACTGGAACAACTCGACCCAGTGCGCAGCGACAACCCCTGGATTCTCAACCGCCATGCCAAGCTGCTGTTTTTGCTGGCCCGGCAAGCGGAACGCGACGGTGAACTGCACAACGCCGTGATGCTGTATCAAAGTAGCCACTACCCCGGAGCCCGCCAGCGCCGGATTCGCCTGCTTGAGCGCCTCGAATCCTGGGATAGCGCCTGGAATCTGGCCCAGGTCGCCCTGGCCTCACCCGAAAGCGATGCCGAGCAGCAATTGCTGGAGCGGCTACTGGCACGCCTGGCGCGCCAGCTCGACCAACCAGCTCCGGCACCACGCCCGCGCTGCGAGCCTGAGCGCATTGACCTGACCCTGGCCAATACCGGCAGCGTCGAATGGGCGGTACGCGAACACCTGCACACCGAGCAGGCCCCGGTGCACTATGTCGAAAACACCCTGATCAACAGCCTGTTCGGTCTGCTGTGCTGGGAAGCGATCTTCACCCCGCTCCCCGGCGCCTTCTTCCACCCGTTCCATAGCGGCCCGGTCGATCTGCTCAGTGCCGATTTTCACCAGCGCCGCGCACAACAGTTCACTCGCTGCCTGGCACGGCTCGATGATGGCAGCCATACCCAGCATATCCGTGCCATCTACCGGGCCAAACAAGGTATTCAGTCGCCGTTCGTGGCCTGGGACTGGCTGCCTGAGGAGCTGCTTGACCAGGCTCTGCTGTGCCTGCCAGCCGAGCACCTCAAAGCCTGGTTCCAGCGCCTGCTACAGGATTTGCGCAACAACCGCGCCGGCATGCCCGACCTGATCCAGTTCTGGCCGCAGGAGCGACGCTACCGGATGATCGAGGTCAAGGGTCCCGGTGATCGTCTGCAGGACAACCAGAAGCGCTGGATCGAGTTCTGCACCCGGCACAACATGCCGGTGCAGGTCTGCCATGTGCGCTGGAGCGAGGCATGAGCTACCGGATCGGGGTCCGTGCGCTATGCGAGTTCACTGCCCGCGAGGGCGATCTGGACCTGCGTTTCACACCGGCGCCAACCGCCGAGGAAGGCCAGGCCGGGCACCGTACGGTTATTGCCCGGCGCGGCCCGGACTACCTCAGTGAAATCCCGGTGGCAGGCGACTACCCAGGCCTGCGGGTAGTCGGGCGGGCCGACGGCTATGACCCTGACTTCAAACTGCTGGAAGAAATCAAGACCCACCGTGGTGATGTCAGCCGTATTCCCCACAACCATCAGGTACTGCACTGGGCCCAGGTCAAGGTCTACGGCTGGTTGCTATGCCAGCAGTGGGGCATGGATGAAATCGACCTGGCGGTGGTGTATTTCAACGTCGTCACCCAGCAGGAAACCGTATTTCGTGAACGCTTTGGCGCCGAATCACTGCGCGAATTTTTCCAGTTGCAGTGCCAGCGTTTCATCGCCTGGGCTGAACAGGAAACCCACCATCGTCAGCGCCGTGATCAAGACCTGGAGGCTTTGGGCTTTCCCTATCCGAGCTTTCGCCACGGTCAGCGCCAACTGGCCGAAGCTGTCTATCGCGCCGCCCGTGATGGCGAACAACTGCTGGCGCAGGCTACCACCGGGATCGGCAAGACACTGGGCACCCTGTTTCCCCAGCTCAAGGCCTTTCCCGCCCAGCAACTGGACCGGCTGTTCTTTCTCTGCGCCAAAACACCCGGCCGGCACCTGGCGCTGGAGGCCTTGCAGGCTCTGCACCAGCACAATCCTGGCTTGAACCTGCGGGTACTCGAACACGTCGCCCGCGACAAGGCCTGCGAATATCCCGAACGCGCCTGTCATGGTGATTCCTGCCCGCTGGCCAAGGGCTTCTACGACCGTTTGCCGGCCGCACGTCTGGCGGCGCTACAAGCAGGCTGGCTGGATCAGGCCCAGGTCCGGGCCATCGCCAGGGAGCATCAGATCTGCCCTTATTATCTGAGTCAGGAGTTGTGTCGCTGGAGCGATGTCGTGGTCTGCGATTACAACTACTACTTCGATCTTGGTGCCCTGCTCTATAGCCTGACCCTGATCAACGACTGGCGCGTTACCCTGCTGGTCGATGAAGCACACAACCTGATCGACCGGGCCCGCGGCATGTATAGCGCCGAACTCGACCAGGCCCGTTTCAACAGCCTGCGCCGTAGCGCCCCCGCCCGACTCAAGGGCCCACTGGATCGGGTCGCCCGGCACTGGAACCAGTTACACCAGGACCAACAAGCCGACTATCAGATCTATCCGCAGGTTGCCGACCTGTTTGTCGCCAGCCTGAACAAAGCCGTCAGCGCCCTGACTGACCACCTGACCGACCAGCCCACCGGCAATGACACCGCACTGTTGCAGTTTTACCTGGATGCCATGCTGTTCTGCCGGCTGGCCGAGGCCTACGGCCCGCACTCGCTGTTCGATATCACTCGCTACCAGGACCGCCAGCAAGCGCTATCAACCCTGTGCCTGCGCAATGTGATTCCCGCGCCCTTTCTTGCCGAACGTTTTCGCCTGGCGCACAGCAGCACCCTGTTCTCGGCCACCTTGAGCCCGGCGCCCTACTACCGGGACCTGCTGGGGCTGAATCAGGACTGCCAGGCACTGGAGGTTGAATCGCCGTTTCGCTCGGAGCAACTCGACGTGCGCATTACCTCCAAACTGTCGACCCGCTACCCCGATCGCACTGACAGTCTGGGTCCCATCAGCGCCTTGATCGCCCAGCAGTTCCACCAACGCCCCGGCAACTATCTGGCGTTTTTCAGCAGCTACGACTATCTGCAACAGGCTCTGGCGCATCTGCGCCGTCACTATCCGCAGATACCGCTGTGGGAGCAGTCACGGCAAATGAACGAATCCCAGCGCCAGAGTTTTCTCGAACGCTTCACCAGCGAATCCCAAGGGGTGGGCTTTGCCGTGCTCGGCGGCGCCTTTGGCGAAGGTATCGACCTGCCGGGACCACGCCTGATCGGCGCTTTTATCGCCACCCTGGGACTGCCGCAAGTCAATCCGGTGAACGAGGAAATCCGCCAGCGCATGGAAGATCAGTTCGGCAATGGCTACGACTACGCCTACCTCTACCCAGGCCTGCAGAAAGTGGTCCAGGCCGCTGGCCGGGTCATCCGCACCACCGAAGATCAGGGAGTGGTCTGGTTACTGGATCAACGCTTTGCTGAGCGCCGGATCCGCCGCTGGTTACCCAGTTGGTGGCAGATCCGCAGCTGACTGAATCAACGCAGCAGATTAGCCAGCGCCTGCATAGCCAGCCGAGTGGTCGCAAAGGTATGTGCCGAAGGCGCCAAGGGATGGGATGACAACCGCACAACCACCAATCCGACCTCAGGGTTGATATGCAGCAGTTGCCCGTAAGCACCAAGCGCCTCATAGACCCCGTCCGGGTTGTGACTGACCCACCATTGGCTACGGTAGGAATAACCCGGCTGGTAATCGCGTCCGGAAGCAATGAAAGCATCCTGGTCAGCCCCCCGGCGCAGGTCGGCAATCACCTCAGGACTGATGATCTGCTGGCCGTTGAAACGCCCATCCTGGCGCATCATCTCGGCAAACCGGGCCAGATCACGCAAGGTCGCGTTGAACCCGGCCCCAGCCCATTCGGTACCAAGCCGATCAAGCAGCAGATAACCGTCCTGCTCCGCACCCATCGGCTGCCACAGACGCTCACTGAACAGTTGCGCCAGCGACATGCCGGTAGCCCGGCGCATTATCCAGCCCAGCACTTCAGTATGCACCGTGCGGTAGACAAAGCCCTGGCCATGCTCACCGGCAGCCTCAATGCTGGCCAGGTAGCTGTAAATATCCTGCGGTCCGGCGTACTGCGCCGGGGTCGGCAGTAAACCGGCGGCAAAACCATATTGCAGAACATCGGACTGCAGGTCGGTTTCGCTGTAGGCGACCTCGGCGGTCATATCCAGCACCTGGCGCAAGGTAGCCCCGGCCCAGCCACTGTGTTTCAGCTCCGGGATATAGTCGCTGACCAGCATCTGCTCATCCAGTACGCCCTCAACCAGCAGTTGCGCCGCCAGCACGCCAAGCAGTGACTTGCTGAGCGACCAGAGCATATGCGGTGACTCTGCCGGCATGCCCTGATGATAGGCCTCGTAGATGACCTGGCCGTCCTTCATGATCAGCGTGGCATCGGCATAGCTGCTGCGAAGATAGTCCGCAAAGCTCAGTTTCTGGCCATCCGGGCCGACAAAATCCAGAGCATCGATACGCTCACGCAGGCTTTCGCCAGTTGGCAGCAGACTCGGCGGCATCAGCCCACGCGCGATATTGCGGCTGGGAAGCAGCTCGCGCATATGATGAAAAGCCCAGCGAGAATTGGGGTAGTTCAGCAGGTAGTTGTCACGCGTGATCTGCACCTGAGCTGGCGGCGGGAAGCCCTGCATCAACCCCAACTGATCCAGACGCACCGCTTCCGGGTCTGGCAGTCCTTCGGCGGACACCCCCAGCGGTGCTGCCAGCCACACTCCCAGCATGGCTACAGCCCAAGACCTAGGGAACATAAGCGGAAACCTCGGTGAGCGGATAGTCGCGCCGGATGAAGTCATGCAGCAAGGCATTCAACTGCTCGGGCTGATCGAGTGGCGTGGCATGCCCGGAATCGCACACCACTTCGAGCTTGGCGTTCAAGAGCTGCGCGGTGTAAGCCTGTTTGAACGCCAGCGGGGTGTAATCGCGATCCCCTGCCACTACCAGTACCGGCACGTCGGCCTGATTGACCGACTCCGGTGCCGCCCAGCCCAGGATGGCACGCAGCGCATGCAGGTAGGAAACCCGATCATTGCTGGCCAGGCGTTGCGCCACCCGGCGACGCAGATCAGCCTGCTCCGGGTGTGGGAACAGCTTGTGCGCCAGCACATGGCCCAGGGTCTTCAACCCCAGCAGACGGATCATCGCCAGACGGGTTGCCACCTTGAAACGCACAGCCCAACTGTCCAGCGGGAAGCTCGGCGCACTGTTGATAACCACCAGGCCATCTAGCAACTGCGGACGCCGCGCCAGCAGTTCAAAGCCGATCATCCCCCCCATGGAAATACCGACCAGAATGCAGCCCTGAATGCCGACCGTTTCAATAAACTCGGCTACATCACCCGCCAGTTCCGCGACTGTGACCGGCGCTCGCAGCACCTGACTGTCGCCATGGCCACGCAGGTCCAGAGCCCAGACCTGCGCGTAACGCGACAGGTCATTGATTTGTGGCTGCCAGTCCTGCAGCGACGAGCCCAGCCCATGCAGCAGCAAGACCGGAACCCCCTGTCCTTCGCGCACATAAGCAATCCGCGCGTTGTTCAACTGAATAAAATTCACTTTTCCCCCTTGAATCCTGTCATTGGCATGACTGCCATTAGCGTTCCCCGATGCAAGCCGTCAGCCACGGATTCGTCCCTGTGCCAGCGTCCTGGCGCGTTTGCCTAATCACCCGGCGGGCCTATAGAATCAAACGGTTTTCACAGAGACCTCACCATGTACAGCATTTCCAGTCCTACCCAGGCGCGTAGCCGCAAAGCCCTGGAGCGCTTTCTCAATGTGACCGCCGAACTGCTGGCCGAAAACCGCTTTGAAGAAACCAGCATTGCCCAGATCGCCCAACTGGCCGAATCTTCGGTCGGCACCTTCTACCGCCTGCTCGCAGACAAAGACGTATTGCTGTATGCCGTTCACCAGCGTTTTGTCGAACAAAGCCAACTGGCGATTGGTGAGCTGCTGGCTGACCTGCAGCGCAACGACGCACCACTGACCGAACAGGTCGAAGGCTTTGTGCATGGCATCATCCAGCTGTTCGAGGGGCACGAAGGTCTGCTGCGCGCCTTGATCCGGCGCAGCTCATCCGACCTGCAGTTCCGCCAGCGCTTCCATGAACTCAACGCCTACATTGGCCACAGCCTGCGTGAGCTGGTGCTGGCCCACAGCGGTGAGCTGTCCCACCCTTACCCCGACCAGGCTGCCGACCTCGCCGCCCATGTCCTGCTGGCCAGCATGAACTACTTCACCATGGTTGGAACCCTGGGCGAGACTCCCCGCACTCGCGTTGCCGGGGAGCTGTCTCGCCTGATCTGCAACTACCTGGAAGCCTGATTCTGCCTAACGCCGGCTGTCACGGCGCAATTGCGCCGGCGTGAAATCATTGGGCCGCAGTTCAACGTTGAACTGGTGTGGTGGCTCCTCGTTGGACAAAAGACCGATCACATAACGCCCACCAATCAGGTCATACACGGCATCCCCTTTGGTCCATACCAGTGGCTGGTCATACAGATTGATCGTGTAGGACTCGCCCAGCCGCCAGAGGTTGTCGCGGTTGTCATAATGATCGACCACCACCAGGTGATAGCTGTCCTCATCGAAGTACATGTCGCGCTGCTTGTACTGATGACGCAGTCCATCCTTGAGCGTCGCGCGTACGTGCCAGACACGATGCAGCTCATAACGCAGCAAATCCGGATTGACATGACCACGCTGGACGATATCGCTGTAGCGGTTGCTCTTGTCCGCCAGCCGGTAGCTGTTGTATGGAATGATCAACTCCTTCTTGCCCATCAGCTCCCAGTCGTACTTGTCCGGGGCGCCGGAGAACATGTCGAAGTTATCCGTGGTACGCATCCCGTCCGAAGCGGTGCCGGGTGAGTCATAGGCCACATTCGGCGCTCGTCTTACCCGCCGCTGGCCGGCCGCGTAGATCCATGACATCCGCGGCTCGCGTACCTGATTCACGGTCTCATGCACCAGCAACTCAGTCCCGGCCAGCCGTGCTGGCGCCAGTACCGACTGGCGGAAGTAGAACAGAATGTTGCCGTTGGGCTGGTTGTGGTCGCCGGCGTGCTCGTTGAAGAGGAAATAATCCTCAATCCTGGTCATGAAATAATTGCCGTTCGGCTGCGGAACCGCTTGTGCATAGGAGCGCTTGACGCTGTCACCACGATAGCGCAGCAGGTGGTTCCACAGCACCTCCAGTGCCGAACCCGGTATCGGGAAAGGCGTCGCAACGCTAAAACCGGAAATCCCGTTGCCGTCATCAATCAGCTCAGCGGTGGCCGTATTGGCCTTGGCCGCGGCATACACCTTGTCCGGATAGGAGGCCGAACGCCGGGTTGGATAGACATTCAGCTTCCAGCTATCGGCATAGCGCTCAAGCATCGCCACTTGCCCGGGACTGAGCTGCTCCCGATAGTCGGCAAGGTTGCCCGCCGTCACGCTGAACAGCGGCTTGTCCGTCATGAACGGATCGATATAGCCGCGCTCAGCGTGGAAGGCATTGGCTGACGCCTCCAGACCACCCTCCCATGAAGGAATACTGCCAGCAGCGTTGCCGGCGCGCTCTGCCCCCAGCGGGGTCAGATCCTGCCCCAGGCGAGCCACCTGGGCCGGGTCAACCTTGGCCTGCGCCACACCGACCGCCAACAGGCAGGCAAAAGCACCTACCAGAAATGATTCTGTATTTTTCATTGTTTTCATCCTGTTAGAAGCTGTACTTGACACTCAGGCTCAGGTAATCGCGATCAGTTCGCTTGTTCGCCAGCCCCCCGCCGTCGTAGCCGACGTAACGCACCCCGAAGGTCAGCGCTTCCTGATAAACCGCATCGACTCCCAGCGAATAGCTGCGAGCCCGCTTGATCAGGCCATTGGTCAACTGTGGCGCCACGCCATTGATCCCGTACTGATAACCGGCACTGGGAATCAGGTTGAACAGGTTCATGACATTGCTATAGGTCAGCGACATGCTGCCCTGGGCGCCCCAGGCGCTGGACGTGGCACCGTAGTAATCGATCTGCGAATCAAGCCCTTGAACCCGGCTACCGACCAGTTCAAGCATCAGCGTTCCGGTATTCGAGCCCAGCAAGCCGTTGAAGCTCTGGATACCGACCAGCGCCGCCTGCCACATCGGTTTCTCGTGATAGCCATCCAGCCGCGTACCAACCGGCAATCCCGCGAGGTTGCCCAGCAGCGCCGTTGGCAGGTATTCCCCCAGGCCCAGGGCGATCGGCGCATTCGGGCGGTAACTCAGCTCCCCGGCCAACGACACGCCATTCAGCCAGCTGTCGCCGCCCAAACTGGTATTGAAGCTGAGCCCATAGAGATGGCGCTTTTCAAGATACTCGGCGTAATAGCGTGAGCTGGTGCCCACCGGCAGCACACCGACTCCGGGAATGACCACCGGCTGACCGACGGTCAAGCCGAGCATCGGCACATTCATGTTGTAGCGCAGGTAATAGAAGCCCAGCTCACTGTAATTGAGATCAGGCACCAACCAGCGCAGCGCCACCCCATACTGGCTGGCACCATCGGCCTTGTGATCCCGCTCACGCGGTATATAGGTAGTTGGCAGGTATCCCTTGAGCGCAGCGAAGGCTGGCAGGTCCGGCAGACTATCGGCGAAGGCCTGGGCCTGACCCGGACTGTCGAACGCCAACCCGCCGGTCAAAGGCTCCTGCAGGGGCGGTAGCATCAGGTAGTTACAACCACCACCGATCACATCAAGCGTGGAGAAATAGGTGCCGCAGGGGTCAATGCGGGTACGCTCCCAGGCACGGCTGGGCTGCCAGTAACCTTCGACCGACAGCCCCTCGCTCAACTCGAACGACAGATAGCCCATCAGCGTCGGCATGTAAGCTTCCTTGAGCTCGGAGCCGGGAGCCCGCAAGGCGTTCAGATCAACCGGATTGGTCGCACCGATACCGTTCTGGGCAAACAGACCTTCACCCCAATTGATCACCTGGCGCCCCACCCGCGCATTCAGCGCCCGGTCGGCCAGCGTCCAGCTGCCATACACGAAGGCATCAAGCAGATCGACACTGGAGCCGGCATCATTCAGCCCCCGGCTAGGGATGTCCCGGTGCCGTCGCGAGTCGTCCTCAAGTTCAAAGTCATAGAAAGCCCGGCCGCGTACAAACACGCCAAAGCGTTCCTGGTAACTCAGATCAAGATCGGACACAGCCTTGGCTACTTCCGAAAACAGCTCGCCACGCTTGAAGTTGAGATTGCCGTCATCGGAATTGATCAGCGCGCTGTTATCCCCCCGGCCGCCGTTGGCGCGGGCAATAAGCCGGCTGTCCTGCTTCTGCATACGGTAATTGACCCCATAGGAAAGGGTCGTATCGAGCGATAGCGACCAGTCTCCTGAGCGGGTCTGAAACGCCAGAACCTGGCTGCTTGTCAGCAGCGCCAGGCAGCCTGCCACCCACGCTTTTCCCTGTGTTGCCACGAGGACCTCCAAAGTATTGTTATTATCGGAACCGGAACATCGGTTCCGATATATTAGGCGCGAGTTGAGCACTTCACAAGTCTTTGCGGAAAATTTTCTTCATGCGCCAAGAATGCTGATTCAGAGCCGTTACAGGCTTATTACCAGGGCTTGGATGAACTGACGCCTTGACAGAATCGGAATTCTGATTCCTATTTATAGGGCGACAAGCACACTCCCGGGCTGCAGCTTTTGGCCCGTTCACAATGACAAAAATGGAGGTTCGCCATGGCTACACTCACCCGATTGCCACTGAAGTGGCTTGCCCTGCTCTGCCTGATGCTGAGCGCATCACAAGCCTGGGCCGATTCGCGCTGTAACGAACGCAAGAGAACCCTGTTACTGCCCGGCAAGATCAGTTGTAGCTACCAGTCAACCTGGATAGCGTCCAGCGATTTGACTCAACGCAAGATCATCTATCAGTTGCCCGTCGGCACACCACCGGCAGATGGCTGGCCAGTAGTACTGATTTATCAGGGCTCTTTCTTCCCACTCAACAACTTCACCTACTACAGCAACGCCCCATACGGCGGCTTCTATGAAGGCAAGCTGGTACAGACCCTGCTGGACAATGGCTATGCCGTAATCGCCCCCAGCGCCCCTGCCGACCTGTTCTGGCATACCAACATCCCTGGGTTAGCCAGCTTTTATGAGTTGAGTACCGACTTTAGCTTCCTGACCAATGTCTTTAGCGCTATCGACGACGGCCACTTCGGCCCGCTCAATGGTCAGCGCAAATACGCCACCGGCATCTCCAGCGGGGGCTACAACACCAGCCGCATGGCCGTATCGTTCCCTGGCCAGTTCCGTGCCCTGGCGATCCAGGCTGGGTCCTATGCCACCTGCAGCGGCCCGCTCTGCTCAGTACCTGATACCTTGCCGGCTGATCACCCGCCTACCTATTTCCTCCATGGCTTTGTCGATTTCACGGTTCCATGGTGGAGCATGAACCTGTACTACGATCGCTTGCTGCATCAGGGCATTCCCACCGCACGGCATACCGAAACCCTCGGTGGGCATGAATGGTTTGCCGTCTCGCCCAGTAAAATCCTCGCCTGGTTCAACGCCCACCCCTGAAGACGGCCTGGCCTAACGCAAGCGACCACATACCCAGTACAGTAAGATCAAGGCAACAAAAAACGCCCACTTCAACCCGATAGTCCGGATTGAAGTGGGCGTCCACTTACTACAGCCTGGTTAGTGAATCATTACCTTGCTGGCTGCAACTGCAATAGCACTTCACCACCCTCTTCCCGCTCTTTTGCCCATTGAGTTACCAGCACCATCATCATAAATCCACCAGCAATCAACAACGGATACATAATCAGTATTTCAACCAGCGAATACTTCCAGGACAACGCCCTACCAACACCCAAAAATGCGGCATAAAACCAGGACACGCCAGAAACCACTCCTGCCAGCAAAGCAAAAGTACGTTTATCGAAAGACATCGACAACAAACACCCTGCCTTCTGAATGGCCGGCAATACCTTGTGGTGCAAAAAAATGCCATTAAGCGTCAACAACATTACAACGGCAATCTTGGCCTGAAGTTTAGGGTTGAGCAGGTACTCAGCGCCTTTGCCCAGCATATCGACACCAATAATAGCCAGGCCGGTTATCCACAGCAGCACCAGCGCCCAGAATACCGTCGTTTGCAGATGCTGCATGTGAGCACTCTCAGCAACAGGGCTTTTTTCTTGCTTTATCAATGCCTTGAGCATGGCAAAATCACTGCTGAGTATGCTGCCGATGGCGACACAGCAGGCAATCAGATGCGCATACAAAATCCCTAGCCGCACAAACTCCATGATGGTCTGGTTTTCAACCAATGACGAGATGAAAGAAAGTTCCATCGAAGCCTCTCTTGTTCTTTCCAAGATCTGGATCCCCGCCCCACGCGAAGTATCCATAAGTTTTATCTGTGCATTGAAGAAACTACTCCAGTGCGTTTATCCGTTGCTTTTCAGCAAACTCAATAGCACTACTGACCGGCGAATGAATACCTCCTCATTCCGCTTCCTCTGGTAACAGTAAAAACTTCTCTTAACGCAGAACGATGCGCGACAAGAACACTGCTTTTTTTCAATTGACTCCAGACTTCAATACAAGATTTGTCTGGCCACTTGTAAGAGGGCCAAAGTCGCTTAGCGTTCATTTTTCGAACAGTGAAGCCGACAAACGGTACAATGCCACAAACCTTGCACCATACTAGCCATCAGCCAGACAGGACATACAAAACCGCGTCCCAGACAACTCCAGTCGCGAAAACAAACTCATACTACCTAGGGGTATTAATAATCAGCTCAGCCCGCCACACGACGAACCACCGCCAGCGGAACCGGGCGTGCCTCGCGCTGGGTCAGGTAGCGGGTACAACTGACCCGCAGAAAGGAAGCAAAATTCACCACCTCACCACGCAGCTCCATAACCTCATCATAGAGCTTGCTGATCAACTGGTTGGTGGTCATGCCATCGACCTCGGCAATTTCCTGCAGAATGTCCCAGAACTGGTTTTCCAGGCGCAGAGTGGTTACAACACCGCGAATCCGCAGAGAGCGTGAACGCGACTCATAGAGAATCGGGTCGGCTTTGACATAAAGTTCACACATGACCAGCTCCTCAATGATGGGCCGCCATCTGTCCAATGGCGGCCCGCGTGGCAGATTACAGGCGAATCTCAGCGCCCAGTAGCTTGACGAAGGCCGCTAGCCAGGCCGGATGCGCAGGCCAGGCCGGGGCGGTAGCCAGATTGCCCTGCACATGAGCCTGATCAACCGGGATATCCATATAAGTACCGCCAGCCATGCGCACATCCGGGCCACAAGCCGGATAGGCACTGCACTCGCGCCCCTCCAGAACGCCAGCTGCCGCCAGTAGCTGCGCGCCATGACAAACGGCGGCAATCGGCTTACCGGCCTGGTTAAAGGCTTGAACGATCTCGATCACCCGTGGGTTCAGACGCAGGTACTCAGGCGCTCGACCACCGGGAATTACCAGACCGACATAGTCATCGACCCTGACCTGATCAAAATCGTAATTGAGGGCGAAATTATGGCCCGGCTTTTCAGTATAGGTCTGATCGCCTTCGAAGTCGTGAATCGCGGTACGCACCGTTTGCCCGGCCTGCTTATCCGGACACACGGTATGCACGGTATAGCCCAGCATGCTCAGGGCCTGAAAGGGCACCATGGTTTCATAGTCTTCGGCAAAGTCGCCGGCCAGCAACAGAAGTTTCTTGTCGGTCATGGTGGTCATCTCCGTACCAGGGTGTGGAGCTGACAGCATGCGCCGGTTTTTTCCTTCCGGGGTAACAGCCGGGTACTACATGGGCTTTAGCGGTTTTGCCTGGCTTTGCTGAACATGCGCCAGCGCCCCGTCCACCAGTGCCAGCAGAGCATCGATAGCCTGGGTTGCCTGCTGAAAATAGCGCTTGGCCTCAATACCTGGCCGTTCGGTATTCAGCAGGTTCTGCTCCATGCAAGACAACAGCTCCTGCACCGCACGCTGACAGGACGACAGCTCCAGCAGCCCTGAGGGCAACGGCTGACGAGCCAAGGCGATGAATGCAGTATCGGACAACTGCTGGATCTTCTGATGCAAAAACCGCAGGCGCACACGTTGCTCAGGGCTACTGGCCTGAGCGGCAGCGATTCCGACCCCCAAAGCCCGGGCCTGCCCGGCCCATTCGGCCGCCTGAACCACCTCCCGCCAGATACACGGCAGATAGCCAAACTCCGTCAACCCCTGCCCCAGATCACGCTCGGCGGCAATGTCTTCTATCAGGAAAATGGTATTGCGAATGATCAGATGGTGCTGCTGCAAGTTGTTGGCCGGGTCAGCCACCCGCCCTTGGCGCAACCGCGACCAGTGATCAATGACGCCACTCCAGGCTTCGGCATGCCGCGCATCAATTTCCGCAGCTCCGGCAATAATCCGATCCAACTGCCCGCGCACAGCTTCCTGATCGGCCCGCAGGCTCTGATCGCCGGCCAGCAGCCCCTGACTCAACCCCCGATGACGCTGAAACCCTGCCAGCAGCTCACGCAACAGGCGCAACTGCTGCAAGTTGCGTGCAATCGCGGTACGGATCTGACACTGGCGACGCCAGTGCAGAGCCAGCATTACTCCCGACAGCAGCGCTATCACAACCAAAACGATTACCATGCTGAAGCTGATCGACATTGCATCACCCCGTCAAATGAGCCAAATGGTGAGCAATCGTGCGGGCCTGACCGGCAGCCTGGAGGTTGTCGGCATTGCCCTGACGTACCCGGTCGGCCAAGGTGGCGATTTCCGCTACCGCCTGGCCCTGCTGGCCGGTGCTGACGGCAACCTGCATGACCTGCTCGGTCAGCTCATGGGTTTTCTCGCGCACCTGCTGAAGCACACCAGCCACGGCTCGGGAGCCCTGGGCACTGTGTTCAGCCAATTCGGTCAAGGCCGACATGTGATTGCCTGCCTGCAGAATATGCTGGCGCACCGTCTCAATATTTCGCCCAATCTCTGTCGCCGAGTCCTGACTGTGGGCAGCCAGGCGCCGCACCTCATCTGCCACCACGGCAAAACCACGCCCGTTTTCACCGGCCCGAGCAGCTTCGATCGCCGCATTCAGGGCCAGTAGATTGGTCTGCTCGGCAATCGTGCGAATCGCGCTGGACATGGCATTGATGGTCTCCGACGACTGCCCCAACTGGCTCATCAGTTCGTTTGTAGCGCAGGCCTGTCGGTTCATCTGCGACACCTGCTCCAGCAGTTGCGTCAACTGCCGGCTGCTCTCGTCCAACTGACCGCTGGCCAATACACTGGTCTGACGCGATCGGTCGGCCAGCGCCGCTACGTCGAGGATACTGACGTTCAACTGCTCGACCGCCGCTGCCGCTGTATTGGCCGCCTCGCTCTGGCTCTCGGCATTGCGCGTCACCAGCACCGCGCTGTGCTCCAGCTCCTGCGATGAATGCGATATTTCATCCAGCCGTTGCTGCAACGCCTGCTGACGCCGACGCTCAAGCAGCAGCAATTGCTGAAAAGACTCAGCCAGCGGACGCAACGCCTGCCACTGGCTGCCCACCGGAGGCTCTCCTGCCGGGTCACTGCACAGTTGCTGACAACGCTGCTGCAGCCGGTTCAATTCGGCGAATACCAGCCACAGTGTCGCCCAGGCCAGATAGCCTGCCAGCAGCAGCCACGGCCACACCGGCAACGCTGGTGCCCACCACTGCACTATCAGCCCGAGCGCCACCATACCTGCCAGCAGGCGACGTACACCTGTCAAACCCAGTTCACCCAGCAACAATGCCAGGGGATATGCCAACCTCATCATCGCCCTACTCCCAGCCCTACAAAAAAGGCGCCCGGGCTCGCCATTCAAGATGGAAAGTCCAGGCGCCTTTGCCTGCCGGGCCATGGCCCGGTAATTCAGATTGTCCAGGAAACCTCTGGGCAAGATTCGTACCATCCGGCAACCCCGGCCTGGCCCCCACAAATGCAATCATTCAGCCATCAGCGTGAACCAATGCCGCCTATTGCCGATCCAAAACAGGGCATGCCAGCAACCCGCGCCGTTTTCTGGTGCTTGCTGCTATCATGAGTCTGGGCCAATGCCGACCGCCTACCCGGCTCCTGGCAGCCCTCGTTCTGGTTTACCGCACCGGAATGCTTCATCACACAAAGGAATGAATACATGCTCACCATCGCACGCATTTCCCTATTCACCGCACCGGCATTTGCCCTGCTCCTGACCGGCTGCAGCAGCCCCAGCTCCGACTCAAGCTCTCCTGCTCAGATCAGCGCTGAACAACTGGCGGCCTATTACTGGGTGGTACAGGGCGCCACTGATCGCAATGGCAACCCGGTTGAGGCATTCGAAGGCGAGTTCGAACGTCCGCTGCAACTGACCCTCAACAACAACCAGCTCGGCATCGCCGGCAGTTGCAACCTGATCGGCGGTGATTATCGCCTGGAAGGCCCGACCCTGACGCCCGGCCAACTGATCCAGACCATGATGTACTGTGACTCTGAAGCCGTGATGCTGCGCGAGACAGCTATCAAGCAACAGCTGGAAACCGCCCAGGAAGTGCAACTCAGCAGCAGCGTGCCGCCGCGTCTGACCCTGACCAATACCCACGGTCAGCGCCTGAACCTGCAGGGTGAAGCCACACCGGAAACCCTTTACGGCAGCAGCGGTGAAATCATGTTCATGGAAGTGCAGGCCCAGCGCGTTGAATGCCCGCACCCGCTGATGCCCAACCACCAGTGCCTGCATGTGCGCGAAGTGGTCTACGACGAAAGCGGCATCAAGCAGTCAACTGGCGAGTGGCAGAACCTGTACCAGGAGATCCAGGGCTACGAACACCGCCCCGGCATCCGCAATGTGCTGCGGCTCAAGCGCTTCGATGTGGCCAACCCACCAGCGGACAGTTCGTCTGTAGCCTACGTACTGGATCTGGTAGTCGAATCAGAGGTCGTCGAACGCTGAGGAACCAGCGGAGCAGGCGGGAGTCATAGGGCTGGCTCCCGCCAGCACCGTATATGCAGCATATGCAGCCAATGTAAAGATAGGTAAAGATCCCTTTACAACCTAAGCATTTCGCTCGTTTTCCGGTCTTAAGGAGTAACCCAGGCGCACTTGAGGGATGCTACCGCGCTCTGGATTACCAAGGACATTTGAACCTGAGCGAGATCAGAACAATGAAAACTTTCCGTTTTGTAGCCACTGCGTGCATCACGGCCATGCTATTCGGTACTGCGGCCCAGGCATCGCCTTTCAAGCCAGCAACGCCGCAAAACGGCGGAGCGCAATTCCAGATACAACAGGCCTCGCATAACGCCTCCCAAAACCGCCATCACCGCCAGGAACGCAACCAGCGGCAGCACCGCCATGAACGCCACAACCAGCAACGTCGGCACCAGGCGGTCCAGCAACATCGGCGCTCTGATCATCACTACCGGGCACAGCGCCATGTCTATCATGCTCCGCCGCCAGTCCATGTGATCCGCCAGCATGTGTACCCCAAGCGTCACTACATCAGCCGCGGACCGGTCTACCATAACAACATCATCATCGTGCAGGGTCGGCCGATGCCCAAGGGTTACGGCAAGCGTGTGAGTCATTATCAGGTTCGTCACCTGCCGCACTACCCCGGCTACGAGTGGCGTCAGGTCGGCCGCGACCTGATTCTGGTCGCTATCACTACCGGGATTGTCTACGCCATTCTCGACAACGTCCTGAACTGATCTTTCACCGGTGCAACGGCCCTCGGCCGTTGCACCGCCTTGAACCCTGCATTTCACCCCGTTTCTGGCATCAGCCCGACTGATTGGGTATATTGGCGCCCCCAAAACTCAGGACGAGGTATCTAGGCGTGGAGACGCTGGCCTTTCTCAAAATCGCACTGTTCATCATCATCGCCGTCACCTCGCTGGCCAGCTATTTCACATACAGCGGCCGGCGCCGGGAAACCGCGCAGACCTTGAAAGGCCTGCGCGATGATCTGCAACCCCTGCGCCAGATCAGCAATGAAGAAATCGACGCGCTGCTGCCGTTCCTTGAGGATCCGGCCAAGCCTGGCACCAAGCTCAGCCTCGACAGCAAGGATGTCTACCTGCTTGAAGGTGACTATATGCGTCATGGGCTGGAAGGCAACAGCAGCACCTGGCACGACACCATTGCCGGTGTCGAAGTCATTCTGCCCTTCGACGCCGCGCTGTTTCTGGGCCAACACAACCAGGCCGAAGTGGTGCTGGCCGGCAACCATGCCGCGGTAGTACGTCTGAACAACGGTTTCGACCTGCTCGGTGGACTGGCGCGTCAGCAACAGGTTCAGCAGCAGAACGACAACTGGGCCGCTGGCAAAAGCGGCACCCTGTCACCAGCACCCAGCTACAACCTGCAGTTCCCTCAGGCCGAAAACGCAACCGACATTCAGGCCGACAGCCTGCCTGTTGATGAAGCCTCCATCAGCATCACTGCCGATACCCCCGACTCTGGTATTCACATCATTTCCCAGCGCGAGGAAAGCCCGGAAGAAAGCCTGTATCGCAAGGGCCGGGGCTATGGTCTGCTGTCAGCCCTGTGCTGGATCCCAGCGTTCATTCTGTTGAGTTTCAGCCAGGACAGCAGCAGCGCCGGCCCCAGTCTGCTGGCGGCCAGCCTGGCGCTGATCGGCCTAGGTTGCTGGCTGTTCTGGCGTCGGCAAAAGCCCGGCACCCCGGAAAAAATCAATCGGGTTTCTGCCCCCTTGAGCAAAACGCTGCTACCCAATGTCGAGCGCCCGGACCTGCCCCATCAGCAATACCTCCTGGGCGCCAACATGGCCATTGAGCTGCCCAAGCACTGGGAGGCCAGCGCTGACCGCATGCTCGGCCAACAGGTACAGGCGGATCTTCGCGTATCGGACTACAAAGCCCTGAACCTGGGCCTGCGCCTATCCATCGCCGACGAAGTCAAACGCTTCCCCCTGGCCTACTGGGGTCGTCACCTGACCCTGGCGCTGGTGGGCGCTGCGGCACTGTTCTGGGTACTGGGGGTATCGCCAGGCGCACGTCTGGACGCCATGCTTGCCTATCACTGGCTCAAGGGTAGTGATGCCCAGCAATACGACAGCAGCGCAGCCCTGCTCGCAGCCCAGCCCGGAGCTGGCAGTCTGCTGAGTCTTGAGTTTCAGGGGCGTTGTCAGGTAGTTCCGCCGGTGCCTGGCTGGGGCTATCATCGCATCGATTGCGACCTGATCCGTTGGGATGGCGCCGCTATGCAGGTCGAAGCTCCCGAACTGAATGAAACCGTGCAAACCCTGTATCAGGGCGGCTTTGCCCAAACCCGCCGCGACCGCATGGTTGAACAGCTATTCCGCATCCGCAACGGTGGCAGCCTGCGCTCAGCCACTCCGGTCGTGGTGACCAATCTGCGTGAAATAGCCGAGTTGATCGATAGCGCCTGTACCCTCTCGGCATCCAGCGACGCCAGTCGCCAAAGCCGCAATTACTGCAGCCAGTTGCAATCGATTCTGATGCATGACATGCAATTGCCCTGGGGGCTCAGAGGCCTGGATTGGGACGAATTCCACGCAACCCTGACCGCTCCGGACCAGACCGACACTGAGTGGGAAGCCATCATTCTCAACAGCAATCTTGAGCAGCTCTATAGCCGAGCCCGCGCCATGGTCAACGAACTGATGACCGACAATACCGAACTCTTGGCCAAGCGCCTGGTCGCCGCCCAGCAAGGTGGCGTGCTGCTGCAACAGATCGATTCATCGGATAACCGCAGTTATTACTATCGCGGCCAGCAAGACACCAGCAAGCTCTGGGAAGATTTGCAGTATCACAGCAGTGAAGACGGGCTCCAGACCCTGCAAATCGAAGGCATGCTGGTCAGTAACCAGCAGCATGAAGATGGCAGCCCGCTCCTGCTGATAGATACCGCGCGCACTATCGACAATGGCTGGCCAGCGACAGTACGTACTCTGTGGCTGCTGCTGGCACTGCTGCTGGTCGGTGTTCACGGTGTGCTGACCGCACGCGGACTAAGCGCCAAGGAAGAGCGCGAAAAGGCCCTGGCCAAACACTGCCAGACCCTTTAATCCAGCAGCACCGCCCTGGCCTCATTGATCAATGCGGCCAGATAAGCACTACCTCCATGATCCGGGTGCATCTTCTGCATCATTTGCCGATGCGCCTGGATGATCTCTTCCCGGCTGGCTCCGGGTTTCAGGCCGAGAATATCCAGCGCCTCGGCCTCTGTCAGCGGCTGATGACCTGTACTGCCACTCTCGGAATCCGCACCTGCCGTTCCCGGATCATCGGCACGCCAGCTATCGGCAAAACGGCGATCCAGATAGGACTCGAGCAAGCGGGCCGAATCGTAATCATGCTGGCGGCAATACTGTAGCAACTCAATGAATTCACCTTCACTCAGATGCGCCAGAGAGCGCCCGGCCAACGGGCCCTGCAGCACCTGCCCAGTCATCTCGCCGGTATCATGGTCCAGGCTCATTTCGAGAATATCGGTTGCCACCCGCGACTGGTTGCCCGGATTGGCCTGGGTTGGCCCACCCGTCAACAGAGCCAATAACAACCGGCGTAAGAACGGCAACACGCCGGCCAGTATCGCCAGCGCCAGATAGACACGACCGCTCAAGCTCAGATACAGCAGCACCACACCGCCGATCACCAGCAGCATCTTGACCAGCGCCGGCCGACGCTGGTTCGGAGGCTGGCTGGCCAGCCACATCCAGCCGCCAAGAACGATCAACAGAACAAGCAACACCAGCGCAATCATGAAAGCTCCCAGAGCCCGAGTTTTACTTGAGCTGTCGAGTCAAGCGCTTGACTTCCGAAGAGCTGCGCGCCGAAAAGTTTTCCAGCGCCTTGACGCCACCGGAGGCATAAACCGCCACCGCCGCCAGCAAGTCCTTCAACACCTGCGGACTGCGCCGATCAAAGGGTGCATAAGCGCCACCCGACAGCTTGCTGACCTGCTGGAACACCGCACGAGCATGCCGGTCATCACCTTCATGGAACATGAATACAGGTGTACGCAGCATCCCCAACTCGCCGGCAGCATGGCACAGGGAATCCACATGCTCTTCGCAGCAATCGCCAATGAACACCACGGCCTTGACCGGTTGTTTGCGGGTTTCCTCCACCGCATGACGCAGTACCCGGCCAATCTGGGTGATGCCGCCCAGACAGCTCACGCCGTTCATCAGGCTCAGCAACTGCTGAGTCTGAGTCACGAACCGGGTTGCCTTGAATTCCTTGTAGCCGCGGTAGTAACACAGTTGAATCGCCAGCCCACCGAGATTCTCGGTGGCCAGAAACAGCTCGCTCTGCAAATGACTGGCCTGATCCCAGGTTGCTTCCCGACTGGCCGTCGCATCCAGCGCAAAAATAAGCCTCCCTTGCCCGCTCCCCGTACCCTTGGGCAGAGACTGTACCTGGTGGATAAACAGATCCAACGCCTGTCTATCGGTTTTTGCCGGAACCCCTTTATCAGACATGGCTGCAACCGTGTACTCGCGTTACCCCCATAGTAGAAAAAAACCGACGCTATTCACAGGCACAGCCCCAATCAGCTTTGTCACAAAAGAATGTGACCCAGATCGCATCCTGATCAGCCAATCACACGACAGATGCTGGCCAGTGATACATTCCCCGACTTTTCGGGACAGTGCTCGCATTACGCCTCGCCAACCGCTCTAGCACGCACTTTGTATCTTTTTGTAGTCAATGCTCAAACCCAGCGGTTCAAGTAGGTAGAATTCCGCCCCTTTTGGGCGCCACCGGACACTGGCTCCTCAGCAACAACAACGCAGTTCGAGGTTGATTCGGCTTATAGCCTTGCGGCAGTCGCATCACATGGAGTGAGACTATGATCAAGCAATTCGGAATCATCATGCTGGCCGCTGTTGTTGCCGGTCAGGCTCAGGCCAAGGTCGACCCTCTCCAGGCCGAACGGCTCGGCCGGGATCTAACCCCGCTCGGCGCCGAACGCGCCGGCAACGCTGCAGGGACCATTCCCGAGTGGACAGGAGGTGTCACCCCGCCAGCCCACTATCGCCCGGGTATGCACCATCCAGACCCCTATGCCAGCGACGCCGAGCTTTACCGGGTCAACGCCAGCAACCTGGCGCAGTATGCAAACCAACTGCCCGAAGGTCTGAGCGACCTGCTGCAACGTCACCCTGACTATTACATGCGGGTGTATCCTACCCGGCGCAGCGCCTCCAACCCGCAACGCATCTACGATGCGACCAAACGCAACGCGGTCAACGCTGAACTGATCGCCAACGGTAACGGTATCACCGGCGCCGCCGCCGGCATCCCGTTCCCGATTCCGCAAAGCGGCATTGAAGTCATCTGGAACCACATCCTGCATTACAAGGGTGACCAGAACCACTTCATCACCAATCAGGCGGTGGTCATCAACGGTCGCAGCAACCTGATCCGCCGCGACCGCCAGATCTATTACGTCTACGGTCGCGAGGGCATGACCCCGGATCAGCTGGACAATACCCTGCTGTACTACAAATACGTGGTGACCGCCCCAGCCAGACTATCTGGCACCGCACTGGTCGTGCAGGATCCGCTGGATCAGGTTCTGACCACCCGTCGCGCCTGGCGCTATAGCCCTGATAACCGCCGGGTACGGCGGCTGCCATCACTGGCCTATGATTCGATCCAGCCTGATACCAGCGGCCTGGCCACCGCCGACGTGGTCGACACCTACAACGGTGCTCCGGATCGCTATGAGTGGAGCCTGCTCGGCAAGCGTGAAATGCTGGTGCCTTACAACAGTTATGCGGTCCATCAAAAGGGTATCCCCTATGACCGCATCGTTCAGGAAAGAACCCTTAACCCTGAATTGCTGCGTTATGAGCTGCACCGGGTCTGGGTCATTGATGCCACCCTGCGCGCAGGCATGAGCCATGTTTATCAGCAGCGCCGGTTCTATGTCGACGAGGATAGCTGGCAGATTCTCGCGGTCGATTTGCGTGACAGGAGTGGAGAACTGGTCGGCCTGCAGGAAAGCCACCCGATCAACTATTACGACGTGCCCATGGTCGGCAGCACGGTGGAAACCCTATATCACCTCAAAACCGGGAACTACTTCGTCGACGGGCTTAACAACAACGAGCCCATGTACGATTTCAATGCCCAGCTCAGCCCGCACGAGTTCTCCGCCCAGGCCTTGCGCCGCAGCGGCAACTAAGCCAGCGGCAACCAGGCTGTCAGGCTCTGCCAGCAGAGCCTGACAGCCCGATCCTCAGTCAAGATCGTCGAGCGTTACGGTCAGATCACGACGCGATACATCAACATCCCAGAAGGTGTAGCTGTCGCCGTCGGAGTCGACCAGCTTGATATCGAAGATCGGGCTCTTGTAACCCTTGAGCGTCACCCGCTTGGTCGAACCATTGGGCATCACATCATTGCCCAACACATCCTTTTCCCAGGACTCGGAATTATCCGGGCTCACGTACAGGTACATGATGGTGTAGCCGGTGTTATTGGTGATATCCACATAGAATTCCCGAGCCTGTGCCGACAGCGCAAACAGCATGGCAAAGAGAAATACCGCCCAATGTTTTAACCGCATGAACTGCATGATGAGCCCTCTTGAAAAATCCCTGAGTGACGGACTGTCGCTCCGTTGCGCGTAATATTTTGCAACAAACCAACATCATAAAGCCATAAGATCGCCAGTGCTTTTTACTGGTTCGCGGCGTGCCTCGCAGCGGCAAACATTTCCTGCAGAAAATCGATCAGCGCCCGGACCTTGGGCGCAACAAACTTGCGCGTTGGATAGACCGCATAAATACCCAACTCCAGGGCCTGGAAGCCGGGCAACAGTTCAATCAGCCGCCCCGCCGCCAGATCCTCGCCAACCAGAAAGTCCGGTTGCAGAATGATCCCCTGATCGCTCAGTGCCACCGCCCGACAGGTGTCGCCGTTATTGGTATCCATCCAGGGCCTGGTTCTGACACTGACCTCCCCCTGCGGCCCGTTGAAACGCCACTCATCCCCCGAGTTGAAATAGCTGTAGGCAACCACCCGGTGTGCAGCCAACTCCTCCGGCTGCGATGGCTGACCATACCTGGCCAGATACCCGGGGGAGGCGCAGACCCGCAGGCGGGTGCTGGCAATCCGACGGCTGACCAGCGTTGAGCTCGGCAACGAGGCGATACGAATCGCCAGATCGAAGCCTTCCTCCACCAGATCTACCAGACGGTCCGACAGGGTGATATTGAGCTTGACCTGCGGATGCAGTTCGCTGAACCGTCCCCACAAAGGTGCCAGACGGGTAATCCCAAAGGTCACCGGCACATTGACTCGGAGCACCCCACGGGCACTGCTGCTACGCGAACCCAGTTCCGCTTCGGCCTCCTCAACGCCGGCCAGCAGTTCCTTGCTGCGTTGAAAGAACACCTCCCCTTCCTCAGTCAGCGACAGGCGGCGCGTAGTGCGATGCAGCAGACGTACCCCAAGCCGCGCCTCCAGATCATTGATATAGCGCGACACCGCCGCCTTCGAGTACCCAAGCGACTCAGCAGCCCGCACAAAGCTACGCGCCTCGACCACCGCGCAAAAGGTTTGCATTTCAACGAAACGATCCATTGTTTCACCCTGAGAGATAGTTATTATCAGAAACCCATGTTTATCTCACAAAAATGGATAGGTAAAGTTCACCATCGCAACACAACAACCCGAGAAAAACCAAGAGAGAGCCCCATGAACACAGCCTTGCTAAACCGGATCGTCAACACCAACGCCAACTGGAGCGCTCTGTTTCTGCGTATTCCGGTCGGCATCATCTTCGCCGCCCACGGCGCCCAGAAACTGTTTGGCTGGTTCGGAGGCTACGGCCTCGAAGGCACCGGCCAGTGGATGGCTTCAATCGGCCTGAGTCCCGGTTACCTGATGGCCCTGATGGCCGGCAGCGCCGAGTTCTTCGGCGGCATTGCCCTGATCATAGGCCTGCTGGTCCGCCCGGCCGCTGCCGCACTGGCCTTTGCCATGCTGATCGCGATCTTTGCCGTACACTTCGAGAACGGCCTGTTCATGAGCAACAATGGCTATGAATTCAGCCTGGCACTACTGGCCGCCTCGGTTTCCCTGCTGTTCAGTGGCGCTGGCCGCGCCTCGGTTGACGCTTTGCTGGCCCAACGTTAAACCCAATGCGCCGGAGGAATCATCATGAGTATCTTACCCAGTCTGTTCGTATCCCACGGCGCACCAACCTTTGCCCTGGAGCCCGGCCTCGCCGGGCCCCGCCTTCGGGCGCTGGGGGAGGCGCTGCCCCGGCCACGCGCCATCCTGATCATCTCGCCGCACTGGATGACCCGCGACCTGCGCATTACCGGCAACGCCACCCCGGAAACCATTCACGACTTTGGTGGCTTTGCCCCAGCGTTATATCGCCTGCAATACCCCGCAGCCGGTCACCCGGCGCTGGCCAGTGAGCTGGCCGACTTGCTGACCGAGGCCGGTTGGCCTGTCAGCCTCGACTTGCAGCGCGGGCTTGATCATGGCGCCTGGGTTCCGCTGCTGCATCTGTACCCACAGGCCGACATCCCGGTCCTGCAACTGTCCATGCCGACCGACCTTGATCCCGAGTCCGCCTACGCTCTCGGTCAGGCTCTGGCCCCACTGAGCCACCAGGGAATTCTGGTCATCGGCTCCGGCAGCCTGACCCATAACCTCTACGAGGCCCTGGGCCACAGCTCCGGTGATGCCGAATACGCCAATGAGTTCTCTGCCTGGGTCCGCAATGCGGTACACAACGGCCAGCATCAACAGCTCAAGCAAACCCTGACACTGGCCCCCCATGCCAGCCGGGCACACCCGACCAGCGAACACTTTCTGCCATTGCTGGTAGCCTTGGGCGCCGCCAACGGTCGCACCGACGCCACGGTATTGGAAGGCGGGCTGGACTACGGCGTGCTGTCGATGGATTCGTTTGTGTTTGGAGCCAGCCTGGCAAACATATGATGGGTTGGCACCTCTAGCACCAGCCAGGCATTGACCCGACGGCTTTCTGGGGTAATATCCGCCGCTGACCAGGGAAAGCTCAGCCGCCACAACGCCAAGGAGTCAGGCATGTCAGCACACTCGGCCATCCGCACCAGCGGCCTGCCCCGATGACGGCAGAGCAGCGCAACGGCCACTATCATCTGACCTTCGCCGACGGTCGCCGGGAGCCAGTGCACCTGCGGGCCAAAGCGCTCAATCGCGGCGCCGATGGTGCCATCTACCGCTCGCCAGACGGACGTTTCGCCTTCAAGTTCTACCACGAGCCCGGCAAGGATCCCGAACGCCGCACCAAGGTCTGGGAAATGATCCTGCACCCGCCTGAGGACAGCCAGGCCGACCATTTCGCCTGGCCCTGCGCCCTGATCAATGACAGTGCCGGGCGTTTTGTCGGTTTTGCCATGCCGCTTCTGGATATCGCCAGCTATGCATCGCTCGACCCGCTGCTCAGTGGCCGTGGACGCCAGCGCGAGTCGCTGCCCAACGACAACAGCTTTCGTCTCAAGGTTGCGATCAACCTGGCCAAACGAGTAGCCGAGCTGCACGCCAAAGGGCACTGCATCATCGACCTGAAACCGGCCAACCTGCTGGTACACCGGCACACAGGCGATATTGCCGTGGTCGATTGCGACGGTTTTGCCGTGCGAGGCAATACCCAATTCTTCCCGGCTCACCAATTCACGCTTGGCTTCATCGCCCCCGAAGCCTTTCGCGCCAGCCAATCCCCGCAAATGCTACGTCAGGCTCAGGACCAGTTTGCCCTGGCGGTGATCCTGTTCAAACTGCTCAACAACGGCCTGCATCCGTTTCAGGGTGTGCCGACCAAGGGGCGTGAGCTTCCAAGCGACAACCAGAACCGTATTGCCGGCGGCTTCTACCCTTATGGGCTGCGCCCGCACGCCGACATTGGCCCTTCACCGTGGAGCGTGCATCGCAATTTTCCCAAACCTCTGCGCAACGCCTTCGATCACAGCTTCAACTCGTCCAGACGCCCTTCGGCCGATTACTGGGTCGAATTGCTGCAACAGGCGCTGCAGCATCAGATTCGCTGCCAACGCAACCCAGACCATGCCCACTGGGGCAAACAGTGCCCGCATTGCGCACTGGAAAACCAGCGGGTTGTCGTTCCACCAGCGCAATCAACACCAAGACCAAGGCGAGCCGCCAGGACACAGAATCCCCAGGCGGCGATACCACTCAATACCGTTTTCACCGGCCACCAACAGACGCATGTACAGGTGCAGTGGCATATCAACCCTGTGCCATCAAGCCAGCCATACGTCACCGCACAAATTCTGCGCTGGCGCAGACGCATCCAGTGGTTGCAACGGGCCGGCGCTGCCTTGCTGGCATTGCTGGCCCTGTACTGGCTGGTGCAACTGTTCTATGACCCCGGCCCCGCCCTGCCAGAGGCCGTAGCCAAGGTCAGCGTGCTCAAACCAAGCTATCGGGCCGACGACAGAGTACGGTATGCCGATCAGCGCCGCGCCTACCCAGGCTCGTACGCCAACAACCAGCCGGTGTTGATTCCCCACCACCGCTTGGGCCGGTTCGACACCCCCGAGCGCCTACCGGTGCTGCTCAGCAGACCAGCCAGTAGCGACTATGCCAACAACAGCCGGTTCGGATTTCGCCTGGATCAGCTCAACACCCGGACAAAACGCAGAAATACCAGCCTCGACACCACCACTACCCGCCCAGTGAATCTGGCCAATCAGAGTCTTGGCGACTGGCAGGCTGATCACAACGGTGCAGGAATCTTAAGCTACGGTTGCAACCCGCAACTGTTATGCCATGAGGTGCTGTATCACAACGGCCGCAATTCACCGATCAGCTTCAGCTTTCCCACCCAATCGGCGAGTAGCCGGGCAACGCCTCAGAAGCTCCTGCCCTGGCGCTTCAACCTCAGCCCGGATGGCAACTTCATGGCAATGGCCAGCGGCCAACAGGTAGTGCTCTACAAAACCGACCAGCCCGATCGCCCGCTGGCGAGCCTGGACCTGCGCCAAAGCCTGCACAATTACCGTGTCGACGCCCTGTCACTGACACACGGCGGCTCGCGGATATTTGTCAGCCTGTCGAAGTCACTGTCCAGCCACACCGCATACGAGGCCGAACTGATCGAACTGGAGTACACCAGCAAGGGCCTGGTTCTGGTGAGCATGTTCCAGCACCGGGCCATCCATGAAGGCATCGAAATGCCTGCTGCCTTTCACAGTATCGACGCGACGGGCAACACTCTGGCACTGGCCGACTATCGCCTGTATCACCACGAAGGCAGCCCCATATCCGGTCGGTACAACAGAGAAATCCTGGGCTACCCCGGCATCAGCATCTGGCGCCGTGATCAGGAGGGCCGCTGGCAGTACAGCCACCGTATAGACGGCATGGATCGTCTGACTCGCGAGCCTGTCCAGATAACCCGTCCGTTGCCCGCAACCGCGTACAGCACCCAGAGCATCATGGCCCACGGGCCTCTGGGCAATCACGGCCAGCCACATCTGGCAATGCAGCTCAGCCCTGACGGCAAGCATTTGCTCACAGGGCTGCAACTGGAACATCACAACAACAGCGTCTACGCCAATGCCTACCTGTTCAATGTGCAGGCTGAAGAAGCCAGGCTGCTGGCCCGCTTGAGAGAAAAGATCGACACACCGCGCAGTGACATGCATATCACCTACGGCGACATCCGCCTCTCCAATAACGCCAACCATATTGCCCTGGGCCTGTTCAGCTACCATGAAAAGCGCAACGGTCCACTGACCCAAGCCTACAAGCTCAGAATCTACGATTTGCAGGAGCTGACCAGCAAAGAGCGGCTCTGAACAGACGGACTGACCGTCCCGCTCAGCACCAAACTTGACTTTTAGGACAAATGACCTAACCTTTACCCAATACATAGGACACTTGTCCTAGCTACGTAATTAAACAGTCAGGACAGCGCCTGGACATGCCGCACAAAGCCACCCGCGAACAGATCGTTGCCGCCGCGGATCAGTTGTTCTATCAGCAGGGTTACGAGTACACCTCGTTTGCCGACATCGCGGCTGCCGTGAATATCTCCCGGGGTAATTTCTACTATCACTTCAAAAGCAAGGACGACATCCTCGAAGCCGTCATCCAGCTACGCCTGGGCAACACTCAGGCCATGCTCGAACTCTGGGCCAGCCAGGGCCAGACAGCCCAGGAGCGCGTGCGCTGCTTCATCCAGCTACTGATCCGCAACCGCGCCAAGATCGCCCTGTACGGCTGCCCGGTTGGCACTCTCTGTGGCGAACTGGCGAAACTCGAGCATCTCGCCCTGAATGACGCCAATCAGTTATTCCGCCTGTTCCGCCACTGGCTGCGCCAGCAGTTCGAGTCCATGGGGCATCGTGCCCAGGCCGACGCCCTGGCCATGCACCTGCTGGCACGCAGCCAGGGCATCGCCACCCTGGCCCAGGCATTTCAGGACCAGACCTTCATCGAGCAGGAAGCCGAGCAGCTCGATATCTGGCTCACACAGCTCGGCACCAACTAGAGGCTGCGCCATGTTCATCATCTTGCTGCGTTTTGGCCCCAACCGTGCTCAGGCCGCCCAGTTCATGCCGGACCATAAGGCCTGGCTCCAACAGGGCTTCGACGACAACATATTCCTGCTCAGCGGCAGTCTTCAGCCCAATCAGGGCGGCTGCATCCTGGCCCAGGGCGACAGCCTGGAAAGTGTGCAGGCCAGTGTCGAGAAAGACCCATTCGTAGTTCACGGCATAGTCACGGCGGAGATTCTTCAGATCAGCCCGCACCAGGCTGCCGAATCCATGCAGTTCCTGCTCAACTGACACCCCACCCGGAGCTTTACCATGACCCTGCTTGCCACCATTGTCGTCACCCTGATCGCCTTGCTGCACATATATATTCTGGTGCTGGAAATGTTTCTCTGGGACAAGCCCGCCGGGCTTCGCGCCTTTGGCAACAGCCCTGAGCAGGCTGCGCAAACCAAGGTGCTGGCAGCCAATCAGGGGCTGTATAACGGCTTTCTGGCCGCAGGACTGCTCTGGGGTGTGCTGCAAGGAGCAGAAGGTCTGGAATTCAAGGTGTTTTTCCTGCTGTGCGTGATCGTCGCCGGGGTCTACGGGGCTGTCAGCGCCAGCCGCAAGATTCTATTCATCCAGGCGTTGCCAGGGCTGATTGGTTTGGGACTGGTACTGCTCAGTCATTAACGGATCCAGCATGAAGCCGGGGGCTCAGCCCCGGCTTCATGCCCGTCTGCCGACTCAGTTAATCGCTGATTTCAATCCGTGATACCCGGGCTTGCTCGATCTGTGCCCGAGTGAAGGGTATCTGGTGCCATTGCTTGTCCGAATAGGCCTGGGTGTAGTCGGCGTAATGCGGACTGGTCGGATCGGTCGACTGGGAATGCGACAGCAGCGTGTAGGCACTCACAGGCTCCCCCTCGGGAAACTCCACCACATGCATGTAGGAGTTGCGCAGCACCGTGAAATAGCCCTCCCAGCCTTCCCCACCGTACTGCGGGATCTGCTCCCCCGGCTTCAAGAAGAACTGCACATCGCCCAACCTGGCGTTCAGCGCCACCCCGGCGTCGACAAGCTCTGCCACAGCCTCAGCAAAAGCCTCCTGAATTGCACTATGCACCGCAGTATCGCTGGTAAGGCCCGCAGGTGTATCGAGCGGGTCTGCCGCATCAAAAGGTGTGGCATACAAATTCAGCTGTCTTATCTTGGCCCAGAAAGCCGTCCAGACATGAGCACCAACGGAGTCCAGATTACCCGTATTGTCCCAGGCGGCGAGCACCTGACAGGCCTGTTGCTCCTGTGCGGTACCAGCGCCACACACCAGATCCAATAGCGGCGCTTTGAGCAGTTCGGCGCTGTATACCCGGCTATTGAGCACGATATCCCGAACGTTTTCACTGCTAGCCAGATGCCCATTGAGGCCGTCCATACCCGACAAACGCTCGCGGACCATAATGTGCCCCAATCGGGTACGCAGGCTCTGGGCAGTATTTTCCTGCCCTATGATCCCCGCATAGCCAGTCAAGGGCTGATCAGGATTACTCAGCCAATAGCTGTCATTCATGTTCGCCACATAATCGGTAGTGAACAGGCTCGGCAGGTTCTCAGGTCCGAAAGCTCCCGGCTGAGCGGCATCGGCATCGTTCTTCCAGTTACACGCAGCCCGGCTGCCATCCAGCAGCGGCAACCCTGGCACAGACTGCATCAAAGCCGCGCCAAGCCCCGGAACCAGACACTCACCCAGCATGCTGTCGGGTACATTGGGCACAACCGTAATGTCGGAGTACAGCGCCCGATCATCCCCACGACCAATCGCCGCCGTGTTAACCCAAGGGATCCCCACATACTCACGAACGATCTGGTAGAACTCATTCAGTGACTTGGCCTGATTCCAGGCAAAGAAATTCTGGAATGCCCGATCATTCTCCAGGTTCGCATCACGCAGCGTGAAAGCAACCTGATTACCCCAAGCCGGCAAACCCAAACTGGCCAGATTGATCATTGGTCCATAACTGGAGCGATACAAAGTCCGTGTTACCGGTACCAGCGAGCCGTCACTTTGCTTGACCTGAACCGTAATCTCGTGAGCGTCCATGGCTCGCACTTCGCCATCCAGCACATAGCTGGTCGGATCGCCATCAAGCAGTTGCAACTGGAACAGCGTAAAGCGTCTGGCAGTCGACACGGTATGTGCCCAGGCCACATTGTCATTGAACCCCATCAACACCATGGGCACGCCCATGATGGATGCACCGGAGATATCCAGTTTGTCGGGAATGGTCATTTGCAACTGGTAGAAGCGATCAACGCCCAGCAGATACCAGTGCGGGTTGGCAAACAGCAGACCACCGCCAGACTCGGTTGCATCACCACCAAAGGCATAGGTATTACTGCCAATGCCATGCTCGCGGCCCAAGCTGAAGCGCTCTGAGCTCAACCCCGACTCATCCTCAAGGCTCTCCAGGGTTTGCTGCGCCAGCATCATGCTCGGTGGCTGGGCACTGCTTATAGCTGATACCCAGTTAGCACTGCTGGCGGCCAGATTGAGTGAAATCAAACGGCGAAGAACGTCATCCTCGGTAATGGTGCTCAGCCATTCGGCATTGCGACAGTCAAGATGACGCCCAACATGGTCGTTATCCTTGACCTCTTCGACATAGCGGTTGAATCCCGCGGCAAAACCATCGACCAGTTCAAGCAACTCATCAGGCTGCTGCTGTTTGAAGCTGGCTACCTGCTGATCATTGACCAGAAAACGGAAAAAGAAATCAGCCTCAAGATTATCCGGAGAACCGAAAGTACCCATGACGGCGGCAGGCTGGTCAGGGCCAAAATAACTTGAACGTTCGCCGCGAAAAGTGACAAAGGCATCGGACAGCACGCAAAGATTGTCTTCTGCGATAGCGTAACCATGCCCGAACCCGACACCGCCAAAGTTGTCGGCAGTGATATGCGGCACACCGAAAGCCGTTCGCTCGATAGTGGCTTTGTAACCAACCGGTTCTGTTGGGCCTCGGTCGCTGCTGCCCCCTCCACTACCGCCAATTTTACAGGCACTCAACATCAGAGCTGCAGTCAGCAGGGCAAGCTGGGCCAGCCCCCTGCACGGCAAAGATTGCTGCATGGTGTTTCCCTCTTGTTGTTGTATGGCAACACAGCGGTTGCCCGCCTGCGCAGAGTAGGCCAGCACAACAAGTGGAGAATTGAACGTACCTGCTATTTGCCTGCCCTTTTTTAGAGCATGCGCACCGTCATCCCCTTAACGATGAACGAGGGAGGAAAACCAAAGAAATTTCGGATAGTACGGGTCAAATGCGCCGAGTCGGAAAACCCAACATCATGAGCCACAACCACCAGCGACTCGCCAGCGGCAATCAGCTCCACAGCGCGGCGCATTCTGGCCCAGAGGATGTAGCTCTTGATGGAAATACCCAGCTTGTCGGAAAACAGATGCGAGAGACGATCAGCGGACAATCCCACTTCCGCCCCCAGCTCTGCGACAGAACAGGTCAGCGGCAACTCTTTCTTGATCTTCTGGGCCACATGTATGGCCCGCATGTCCATGTTCAAGGCAACCGGACGGTATCCGCTGATCGCTCTGGGCAGGCATGTCATCAGACGGAACATGTCGGCCTTGTCCAGTGACCCTGCTCCAATCCTGAGCATTGAATCTGTATCAATGACACCCGGCTCAAGAATTACCGAACGTACCGAGCGCGCGCCCAGAAAAGCAGAGAGCGCATGAAACTCGTAACTTTGCGGATCAAAGTTTACTGACAGCAAGGCACCTTCGCTTGAATCCAATGTGCGCAGGGTCTGTTTGGCTACCAGCGCCGCCTGATAGCGCTGCTGGCGTCCATCTGCAGTACCCAATACAAACCCAGGCCCGTCCAGAGCAATCAGCAAGGTTACCGTATGCCGTTGGGTCGCTTCAGACTTCATACCAGGCGTGATGTAAAGAAACCGGTCATCCCAGACATACAAGTGGTTACGGTAAGACATGCCTACAGCTCCGAATCCATGGCGATTTATCTTGTTCTTTTAGGGGTACAGCCCTTACCCAAATGCAGATAAAAATCATTCATAGAATAGACCGCACCAAAGCCGTGCAGCAATCACCGCCGCCTGCAAAAGCATCCTGAGCTACAGCTTATAAACCGCCTGAATACCCCGCTAATGTGGTATTTGCCGGCACCACACGCCTACACTTTTGCTGAATTTCTAACCCGGTCATTCTCAGCAGAGGCCCCATGAAAACACGCATCACCGAACTCTTTGGCATCGAGCATCCAATCATTCAGGGCGGCATGCACCACGTTGGTTACGCCGAACTCGCCTCGGCAGTCGCCAACGCCGGCGGCCTGGGGATGATCACCGCCCTCACCCAGCCCAACCCCGAGGCCCTGGCCAACGAAATCCGCCGCTGCCGGGAAATGACCGACAAGCCTTTCGGCGTGAACCTGACCTTCCTGCCGTCGGTCAACACCCCGGACTATCCCGGTTATATCGAGGCGATCATCAAAGGTGGCGTCAAGGCCGTGGAAACCGCCGGCAACAACCCGCAGAAATACCTGCCGATCCTCAAGGAGCACGGCATCAAGGTAATCCACAAGTGCACCGCCGTGCGTCATGCGCTCAAGGCCCAAGCCATTGGCTGTGATGCCGTGAGTGTCGACGGCTTCGAGTGTGGCGGCCACCCCGGCGAAGACGATGTACCCAACTTCATCCTGCTGCCGCGCGCCGCCGAGGAGCTGGATATTCCCTTCGTAGCCTCCGGCGGCATGGCTGACGGCCGCTCACTGGCCGCCGCCCTGGCCCTGGGCGCCGAAGGCATGAACATGGGGACTCGTTTCATTGCCACCAAGGAAGCCCCGGTGCATGAAAACGTCAAACAGGCGATTGTTGCCGCCAGCGAACTGGATACCCGGCTGGTCATGCGTCCGCTGCGCAATACCGAGCGGGTACTGAGCAATGCCGCTGTCGAACGTCTGCTGGAAAAAGAGCGCAAGCTCGGCGCCGAACTCAAGTTCGCCGACATTGCCGAGGAAGTTGCTGGTGTTTATCCGCGCATCATGAAAACCGGTGAAATGGACGCCGGCGCCTGGTCCTGCGGCATGGTCGCCGGCCTGATCCGTGATGTGCCCAGCGTACAGGAACTGATCGAGCGCATCATGACCGAAGCCGAAGGCATCATCCGCCAACGCCTGGCCAGCATGATCAACGGCTGATCATGCAGACACGCCCTATGGATCGCCACGGCGCTACGCGCCTCGCGATGACGGTGAGGTGGTGCAGGGTGCGCGCACAACGTCCCGCCACAACCCCGCGTCATTGCGAGCGCAGCGTGGCAATCCATGTAGGCTAAATTTCACACCACCGGCCAGTTACCTGCCGGTGACCAGCAAACAAGGAACCACTCATGAGTTTCGACACACCGCTCTACCTCTGCGGCCCGCTGCGCGAGCCCAAGCAGATGCTGGCCGATCAGGAATACAGTGGCCATACCTCGATTCACGACGACGCCATGGCTGAAAAACTCGGCTTCAAGGCCGGCCCGATTGAAGGCCCGACCCACTTCAGCCAGTTCACCCCGCTGCTGGCCGAAATCTGGGGTCAGGCCTGGTTCGAGCGTGGCTGTTTCTCCAGCCATTTCCTGAACATGGTGGTCGAGGGTGAGCACGTCCGCGCCTTCGTCGAGCGCCCGGCACCCGGGGCTACGCGCGTGCGCTGCTGGGCGGAAAAAGCCGACGGCACTCCGGTGCTGGAAGCCAGTGCCAGCCTTGGCCCGGATGACGGCCCGAGTCTGCTCGACGAGCGCATGGCCAAGCTACGCGCCCCGGAGAAGCTGGTCATTCTGTCGGAGCTGAGCGTCGGCATGAAAGGCGCAGTAGACGAGCCGGTCCGCATGGACCCTGACCAGCACATGGGTAATCTCTATCCGTTTTCGCTGAATCAGAAGCTCGAGCGCATCACCGAAAACTCGCCCTGGTACTCCGACCCGGCCAGCACGCCCTGGGGCCGGGCGATCATCCCGTTGGAAATGGTCAGTGTGCTGGCCGAATACAGCAGCAAGCTGGCAGAGTTTCCAGTCAAGCAGCCGGTCATCGGTCTGTTTGCCGACCAGGAAATCCGCATGATCGACGGCCCGCTGTTCGTTGGTCAGGACTACCTGATCCGTCGCGAAGTGGTAGCCCTGTCAGAAAGCAAGCGCACCGAGTCCTACTGGGTTCGCTCACGCATCTATGACGCCAGCGGCACCACCCTGAAAGCCGAAATGCTGCTCAATCACGCCACCCTCAAACACTCCTACGCCAACTACGAGGCCGAAGCCAAGGCCTGAGCCAGAAATGCCAGCGGCGGCCACGACCGCCGCTGGATACAGAACACAGAATAGGTCCTGTGACCCGCATCTCAAAAAAGCACAGCCATAACATCTCAGCCAAACCTGACCTGATAGCTACCCACCAAAGACTTCTTCAACCGAACCTGCCATGCTAGGCTTTGCCTCGGTCGCGAGACGCCCCCAGGACTCACTCATTGCCACCAAAGGAATGCACATGCAAATTCAGATCAATACCGACCGTAACATCACTGGTGACGCCCGCCTGAGCGAAACCATCGAAGCCGAACTGCGTAGCACCCTGGCTCGCTTCGACGAGCAGATCACCCGTGTCGAACTGCACCTGCGCGACGAAAACAGCGCCACCAAATCCGGCACCGCCGACAAGCGCTGCCTGCTTGAAGTCCGCCTGGCCGGACAGAACCCCGTCACCACCCAGGACACTGCCGAGCATGTGATGCAAGCAGTGACCGGCGCCGCCGAAAAAATGGTGCGCCTGCTGGAAACCCAGCTCGGAAAGCTCTCGCGCCACTAAGCACCGCCTGAGCCCTGGCACTACTCGCGCCCCGCTGATTGGCCTGTTCGTCAGGCCAGTCATCTCGCGCGCATCAGACTTCCATATCCGCCAGACCTATCGGCGCCCCTGGCGCGCCTGTCCCGGCACCCTGCTCTGACGAAGCTGCTCCCATGACGACACAACGTATTGCCCTGACCATCCTGCTGGTACTAGCCCTGAGCCTGGGCGCCGGCTGGGCCAGCTGGACCTATTTGTTTAACGAAGATATCGACAAGGCCCGGACTGCGGCCCTGGAACACGTACGCGCGCTGCACGATGAACAACTCAAAGCCGAGCTTCGGGCACAAATCAGCTCGCTGTACTCTCTCAAACGCCGGGCCCAAACGCTGCCCGGCGAATCCTATCGAACCGAGTATATCGACGACCAAACCACCATTTTGCGGCAACAGCCGGACTTGCAGGAGCTGACTCGCGCCTGGCTGGAGGGCACCGTCTTCGACAGTTACCCAGGACGCAACGACACGATCCGGATGCTCACAAGCAACACGCCCTTCTCTCTGCGCTACAACTCCGAGCTGCAGTTTCCCTATAGCCTTGAATGGCACTCCATCACCCTGGACAACGGCCAGGTGCTGGAGGCATTGGACAGCTCAGCCCGTCCCGACGGTATCTGGCTGCACAAGTGGGCAACTGTTAACCGCCTTGACCTGAGATACCCGCAAGACCAGGACGACCGCCCCACCCCGGTAACCATGCACGGCAAGGCCGAGGTGGTCATTCCTGGCAGTATCCGGCTTTTTCACTTTTCCAAATCCGAGGTCGGCACCACCCAACAGGACGGCAACCTCAGCGTCAAACTGCTGTCCGTTGGCGACAACCACGCCGAAGTCGAGCTGATCAATCGCCACCCGCCTGCCGCAAACACGCCTGAATGGGCGTTCAACCCCATGTCGGTTCACGCCCAGGACCATACAAACCGCTATCTGGCCACACTAGGCAGCCTCAAGGCAGATAAAGCAGAAATGCGGCTTTACGAACGGCAGTTGCGTACCGCCATGAAGCAAAGCACCTACCAGGAAAGCTTTTTCAATCAGCAACAAGCCGAGCGGCTCGCATTCAAACGCATGCAGCGCAAGTATCGTCACAAGATCTATTTCAGGGGCGGTGTTGAGAACATCACGATCATCGCACTCGATCTGTCGGACATCACACTCCACCTGCAAGACCTGATGGCGCCGGTCTACCAGCTTGAGTCGCGGGTCAAGGACCTGGAGTTTCGAGCCTACCCAGCTCCCGCCGTCATCCATGACGAAAGCCTGCCAGCGTACCTGAGCGACTATGACATCAGCGAAGAAGAACAGCGCCAGCGCATCAGCTTCTACCAGGAGGCGGAATCGTCTCGTAACGCCGTGATCCGGTTCGACAATGGCGCCCCCTTCAACTGGCGTGTCGCCGGCAGGACCAACAATCAGGTCAACTTCTACTCACGAAGCGAATCAGGGGCCAGGGAGCCGATAGAGGGCGTCAGTCAGCATGCGTTCAGCATCAATATCTACGACCAGAACATCCGCTACTATCTCCCCAATTTCAGCAACAGACAGCGTCCAGCCTATGCCAGTGGCACCATGCCGCTGGTTCGGCCCGAGGTGAAGCGGTTCGAGTATGCGGCAGATGCCCTGCCTGAAAACCTGGAACTCAAGGACAACGCCCTGCTGATCCAGCTACACGACTATCCAGAAAAGCGCTGGCGGTTTTACGCCAGGGACAACAACGGCAAATACCTGCTGCAGATGTTCGAAGCCAGCCACACGGGCGATGACAGCAAACCGGTCTATAAGGCTCTGTACTTCTATGGCCAGCCGGCCAGCATCGATGCTTACTTCCTGGCTGATGTGCACAGGCTGAATTACGACTTTGATATCGAACTCAGAGAGCCCGAGCATCCCTGCTATGCATCTGAGCACATCATGATGGCGGGCTGCCTGTAAACCGAGCCGCCTGTTATTAGCCCTGCTCCCCGCACAGCGACCGGGTCAGCAACGCTGCCAACCGCTCACCGCTGTAGCCCAGCGCCAGCAGCACATGCAGCTTGGCGAACGCCGCTTCGGGGGTCAGATCGTTGCCGGGGATCACACCAATACGGTTGAGCGCAGCGCCCGTGGCATAGGCGCCCTGGCTGACCTGGCCCTGATAGCACTGGCTGATATTGAGCACGCTGATACCGGCCTGCACCGCCCGCTGCAGGCTATCCATCAACACCTTGTCGGCATCCGGCGGGTTGCCGACCCCATAGGTAGCCAGCACCAGCCCCTGCAAGCCAGGGCTGGCCAGCACCGCATCGAGCAAACTGGCCGGCATGCCCGGATAGACATTAAGCACCGCCACCCGGCTGGCATCGAAGGCCGGAATCCGAAAATCCGGCTGGCCCTTGGGTAGCAGCAGATCATCGCGCAGATGCAGGTCAATACCCACCTCGCCCAGCCAGGGCGCATTAGGCGAATCAAAGGCATCAAAACCGGTGCTGCGCACCTTGCGCGCACGGTTACCGCGCAGCAGACGGCCGCGGAAGTAAATGCACACCTCGTGAACGCGGCCACTGGCGGCCAGGATCAGCGAGGTGGCGAGATTATCCAGTGCATCCGTGCGCGGCTGCGCCAGCGGGATCTGCGAGCCGGTCAGGATCACCGGCTTGTCACAGCCGCGTAGCAGAAACGACAGCGCCGACGCCGTGTAGGCCATGGTATCGGTGCCGTGCAGCAGTACGAACCCGTCGTAGTTGTGCCACTGCTCAACCACAACCCCGGCAATACGCGCCCAGTCGGCCGGCACCAGATTGGCGCTGTCGATCAGATGCTCCAGCTCGATCAGGTCATAGTCGGGCAAGGCCTCGGCGCCGTCGTCCCAATGCGCGTGCAAGCGCCCGGCAAAGCCGGGCATCGGCACATAGCCGTCGGCCGACGGCAGCATGCCGATGGTGCCGCCGCAATAGACGATCAGCACCCTGCCCTTCACGACACCACTCCTGCCGGTGCCAGCATGGCCCGTGGGCTGAGCAAACGGTCCAGTTCCAGTTCCTCCAGCAGCCCTTCGCCAAGCACCAGTTCGCGCACGGTACTGCCGCTATGCAGCGCCTGGGCGGCGATGCGGGTAGCGTTGGCGTAGCCGATGCGCGGTACCAATGCGGTGATGATGCCGATGCTGTTGTCGACATGCCGGGCGCACTGCTCGGCATTCGCGCGAATGCCCTGGATGCAGCGCTCATCGAGCATGCTGCAGGCAGCTTCGAGCATCTTCATCGAGTTCAGCAGGTTGTAAACGATCAACGGCTCCATGGCGTTGAGCTGCAACTGCCCGGCCTCGGCGGCCAGGGTTACCGCCAGATCGCTGGCGATCACCTGATAGGCCGTCTGGTTGACCGCCTCGGGGATTACCGGATTGACCTTGCCGGGCATGATCGAGGAGCCCGGCTGGCGCGGCGGCAGCAGAATCTCGCCAAGCCCGGTGCGCGGGCCGCTGGAAAGCAGGCGCAGGTCATTGCACATCTTGCCGAGCTTGACCGCAAACCGCTTGAGAATGCCCGAGAACAGCACGAAGGCACCCATGTCCGAGGTAGCCTCAACCAGGTTGCTGGCCGATACGATCGGCTTGCCGGAAATCTCCGCCAGATACTTCACCGCCAGCGCCTGATAGCGCGCAGGCGCGTTGATACCGGTACCGATCGCCGTACCGCCCAGGTTGACCTCACACAGCAGCCGGCTGGCCTCGTGCAGGCGATCAACGTCTTCGCCCAGGTTGACGGCAAAGGCCTCGAACTCCTGGCCCAGGGTCATGGGTACCGCATCCTGCAGTTGGGTACGGCCCATCTTGACGATATCGGCAAACTCGCGGCCCTTGGCTTCCAGGCTGCCCTTCAAGCGGATAATCGCCTGCTCCAGCGGTTCAGCGCAGAACTGTACGGCCAGGCACACAGCCGTCGGATAGGCGTCGTTGGTCGATTGCGACTTGTTGACGTCATCGTTGGGGTGCAGGTACTGGTACTCGCCCTTGGCATGACCCAGCTTTTCCAACGCCAGGTTGGCGATCACCTCGTTGGCATTCATGTTGGTCGAGGTACCGGCTCCGCCCTGGATCAGGTCGACCACGAACTGGTCGTGCAGCGCCCCGGCGATGATGTCGTCACAGGCCGCGACAATCGCCTCAGCCTTGTGCGGTGCCAGCACCTCAAGATCACGGTTGGCCAGCGCAGCGGCCTTCTTGACCATGGCCAGCGCGCGAATAAACGGCGGGAAATGGCTGATCGGCACGCCGGTAATGGCGAAGTTGTCCAGCGCACGCTGGGTCTGAATGCCATACCAGGCGTCAGCGGGTACCGCCAGATCGCCGAGCAGATCGTGTTCAATACGGGTGTTCATGATGGCGAGGGACCTCAGTGGGTATCACAGTGAACGGGAGGGGTGGCCCGCCCAGGCGGGCGGGCCGTTGGATGGATCAGGAAAGGGTTTCGCGCGGCTGGGCCAGAGCGGCGCTACGCTGCTGCAGGCGCTCGATATCCTCGGGCTCCAGCACCCAGGCTGCTGGATCAACATTCATGTCGCGGAACTTCTCAGCCTCGAAAATCGGCTGTTCGACACCCGCAGCGATCTGCTGGTCGTAGTCCTTGAGAATCCGCAGACCCGGCTTGAACAGTGCCACCAGAGCAATCAGGTTGACCAGTGCCAGCAAGCCCATGGTCACATCGGCAAAGGCAAACACAGTGCCCAGGTCAGTGGTCGCACCCCAGCACACCAGACCAATGGTGATCACCCGGAAGCCGTTGAACAGGTTCTGGTTCGAGGTATTGAAGAAGTTGATGCTGTTCTCGCCCAGATAGTAGTTGTACAGCACGGTACTGAAGCCAAACAGCAACAGCGCGATACTGACGAAGCTACGACCCCAGTCACCGACGTGATCAGCCAGTGCCGACTGGGTCAGCGCCACACCGCCGATGTCAGCCAGCGCTGCCGGATCGTAGATGCCGCTGAGCAGAATGATGAAGGCGGTGCAGGAACAGATGATGATGGTGTCGATGAACACAGAGAACGATTGCACCACGCCCTGGTTGGCCGGGTGCGGCACATAGGCCACCGCCGCCACGTTGGGCGCACTGCCCAGACCGGCTTCGTTGGAGAACAGCCCGCGCTTGACGCCCATCATGATCGCCGCGCCAATACCACCACCGACGACCTGCTCCAGACCGAAGGCGCTCTTGACGATCAATACGATCACATCAGGAATCAGGCTCAGGTTCATGCCCAGTACCACCAGGGTAACCAGCAGGTAACCCACCGCCATGATCGGCACCAGGAACTCAGCCACCCGGGCGATCCGCTTGACCCCACCGAAGATGATCAGACCAGCGATCATCGCCAGACCAATGCCGGAGTAGAACACCGGAATATTGAAAGCGTCATTCAGCGAGGTCGCCACCGCATAGGATTGCAGCGCGTTGAAGCCGAAACCGAAGGTCACCAGCAGCAGTACCGAATAAACCGCCGCCATCCACTTCCAGCGCGGCCCCAGCCCCTTGGAGATATAGTGCGCCGGACCACCACGATAGGTGCCATCCGGCTCGGCCTGCTTGTAGGCCTGGGCTAGGGAACATTCAAGGAAACTGGTGGCCATACCTATCAGGCCGACCATCCACATCCAGAAGATCGCGCCCGGACCACCCAGCGTGATCGCCACAGCGACACCGGCGATATTACCGCCACCCACACGGCCGGCAATCGACAGCACCAACGCCTGGAATGAGCTCAAATGGCCGTGTTTATTGCGCTGAAACGCCTGACTGGCGCCCAATACGCGGAACATGCGAGTGAAATAGCGGAATTGAACGAAACGCGAAGCAACAGTGAAGCCGACACCGACGATCAGCAGCAGGGCTATCAGGACCTTGCCCCACAGCAGGTCATTGAGTAAGTCCAGCATGGCAGTCTCCGTGGTTGTTGTTGTAGGAAGAGATGCATTTAAACAACCCGACGGCGCTGTTAGAATTTTGCTTTCTAGCGTCAAAGTGGCGCAAACTGTCGCTGTTAGCGCATCAAGTCGCGCTAGCGCAAACTGACGCACATGAACACGGAAACCGCCTGATGAGCGACCCCGGACTGCATGACGATCTGGCCCAAAACCTGAAGCTGCTGTGCAGCTACTACAAATCCATCGCCGAAGTCTGCCGACGCCTGGATATCAACCGCCCACAGTTCAACCGCTACCTCAGCGGCCAGCACAAACCCTCCGCCAACACCCTGCGCCGTCTGTGTGAATTCTTTGGGGTCGAGGTGCAGGAAATTTTGCTGCCGCACGAGCAGTTCGAACGGCTGGTGCAGGTTCGCCCGCGTTACGAGCGCAGCACCGTCGATGCCGCCGGCACCGTACTCGAACACCTCGACCAGCTAGGCAAGACCAGCGGCGAGCTGGAACGCTACCTGGGTTACTACTTCGAGTACTACCTGTCGATGTCCACCCCCGGCAAACTGCTGCGCAATCTGGTCTGCCTGGAGCGACGCGACGATCAGGTGGTGTTTCAGCGCACCGAGCGCATGCAGCCCAGCCCCACAGAACCGCCCTATCACAACCGCTATCAGGGCATCGCCTACCTGCTGGCCGACCGCCTGTTTCTGGTCGACTACGAAACCCTCAACCGCCGCGAAATCACCCAGACCATCCTGTTCCCCAGCTTTCGCAACCGGGTCACCCGGCTGACCGGGCTCAAGGTCGGTGTCTCGGACAACAGCCAACGCATGCCCTGCTGCGCCCGTGTGCTATATGAATACCTCGGCCCCAGTGTGCGTCTGCGCAAGGCGTTCAGTCTCTGCGGCCTGTACGACAGCCAGGACCCGCGTATCGACCAGTCGATCCGCGAAGCAGTCAGCAACGACATGCTCCCCGGCCAAACCCTGTTCCAGGCGAGACACTGACATGACCCCGGTCAAACACATCAGCATCAGCATCAACCGCCCACCCGCCGAGGTTTACGCCTGGGTCAGCAACCCGCTTAACCTGCCCCAATGGGCCGCCGGCCTGGCCCGCTCGCAGGTCAGCCCAGACGGTGACAGCTGGCAAGTCCAAGCCCCCTTCGGCCGCGTGCGCCTGCGCTTCGCTCCGACCAACGACTTCGGCGTCATGGACCACGATGTCGAACTGGAAACCGGCGAAGTCGTCCACAACCCCATGCGCGTGGTACCCAACGGCACCGGCAGCGAGTTCATCTTCACCCTGATCCGCCAACCGGGCATGACCGATGCACAGTTCGAAGACGATGCCCAAGCGGTAGCGGCAGACCTGCAAACACTAAAAGCCCTGCTGGAAGCACAAGCCTGATGCGCACCATCCTGCTCGGCAATGCCGGCGCCGGAAAAAGCACCTTGGCCAGACAACTGATCGGCGAACGCCCGATAGCCCGCCTCTCGCTGGATGAAATCGCCTGGGACGAGGGGCCCGAGCGCAAACCGCTGAACGAAAGCCTGGTCCTGCTGCACGAGTTTATCGAGCAACATGAGCACTGGGTGATCGAAGGCTGTTACAGCGACCTGATTGAAGCAGCCCTGCCCCACTGCAGCGAACTGCGCTTTCTCAACCCCGGCATCGACACCTGCATCGCCCACTGCCGCAACCGCCCCTGGGAGCCAGAGAAATTTGCCTCGCCCGAGCAGCAACAGGCCATGCTCGAATACCTGATCGACTGGGTTGGCAGCTATGCCAGCCGCGACGATGAATACGGCCTCCAACGCCACCGCCAACTGTTTGAGCGTTTCACCGGCCCCAAAGTCGAATACCTCAGCCCCGTCAGCAACCCCGCGCCCTGGCAGCTCTACCGTATCGACGACAACGGCAACGAAATCACCATGCAACGCTTCAGCGACTACAGCGAGGCCGAACGCACCCGCCAGAACTTCGAACAACACGGCCACAAGCAGATCTACCTGATCAAAGCCAGCCCCTAAGCCTCCCAGGATATCTACCGAGCCATCCCCCTGGGAGCCTGGAGCATCTGCTCCAGGACACAAGCGCTTCAACACGGCGCAAATGAGCCTCACACCAACCGAACAAAAACACCTACACTGCTGCAGCAACGCCCACAACAACCAAAAACAAGGCCAACACGCATGAACCTGAACTCCATCTTCCTCCCTGTCATCGTACAGATCCTGCTCACCCTGTGGCTGTATATTCTGATCAACCTGCGCAAGCAGCAGGCCGCCAGCCAGGGCCAGGTCAACGAAAGCCGCCGCGGTCTGTTTGACGACGCCTGGCCCGAATCGGTGATCAAGGTCAACAACTGCATTCGCAATCAGTTTGAAGTGCCGGTGCTGTTTTACGTCCTGTGCATCACCCTGTGGGTCCTGAACGCCGTCGGCTGGCTGGCCCTGGCCTGCGCCTGGCTGTTCGTCGCCAGCCGCATCGCCCACGCCATCGTCCACACCGGCTCCAACATCATCCCGGTGCGGCGCCGGCTGTTCATGATCGGCACCATACTCGTCCTGATAATGACCATACTGCTCCTGCTGCGCCTGCTCGGCCTGTATTAGGCCAGCACCCGCACCAAACTCGCAGCCTGCCCCTGGGTGTGTCGCGCTCCCGCGCGACACCTCTCACCCCCAAAGTACCCCCCAGCGCGTTTTTATGAGACCATCGCGCCCCCTGAAAGCCCTACGCACGTACAGCCAACCCCCGGTAAGCCGCCCATGGAAATCAAAGTCAATTATCTCGACAACCTGAGACTTGAAGCCAAGTTCGACGACTTTACCGTCATTTCCGACCAGCCCATCCGCTACAAGGGTGACGGCTCGGCGCCCGGCCCGTTCGACTACTTCCTGGCCTCCTCGGCCATGTGCGCAGCCTATTTCGTCAAGGTCTACTGCAACACCCGCAACATCCCGACCGACAACATCCGCCTGTCACAGAACAACATCGTCGACCCCGAAGACCGCTACAAGCAGATCTTCAAGATCCAGGTCGAACTGCCCGAAGACATCAGCGAAAAAGATCGCCTGGGCATCATCCGCTCCATCGACCGCTGCACCGTAAAAAAGGTCGTGCAGGCCAACCCCGACTTCCAGATCGAAGTAGTGGAAAACCTCGACGAAGACGCCCAGGCCCTGCTGACCCTGAACCAGGGCAGCGACAGCCAGACCTATATCGAAGGCAAGGACCTGCCGCTGGAGCAGACCATCGCCAACATGACGGCAATCCTCGCCGAACTGGGGATGAAGATCGAAATCGCCTCCTGGCGCAACATCGTGCCGCACGTCTGGTCACTGCACATCCGCGACGCCGCCTCACCCATGTGCTTCACCAACGGCAAGGGCGCAACCAAGGAAGCCGCGCTGTGCTCGGCACTGGGCGAATTCATCGAGCGGCTGAACTGCAACTTCTTCTACAACGACCAGTACTTCGGCCAGAACATCGCCAACAGCGCCTTCGTCCACTACCCGAATGAAGAATGGTTCCAGCCCGGCCCCAACGGCGAACTGCCCGACGGCCTGCTCGACGACTACTGCCTGGCCATCTACAACCCCGAAGGCGAACTGCTCGGCACTCACCTGTACGACACCAACTCCGGCACCCCGGAGCGCGGCATCTGCGCCCTGCCCTTCGTACGCCAGTCCGACGGCGAAGTGGTGTACTTCCCGTCCAACCTGATCGAAAACCTGTACCTCTCCAACGGCATGAGCGCCGGCAACACCCTGCCCGAAGCCCAAGTACAGTGCCTGTCGGAAATCTTTGAACGCGCAGTAAAAAAGGCCATTATCGAAAACGAACTGGCGCTGCCCGACGTACCCGACGAAGTGCTGGCCAAGTACCCGCACATCCAGGAAGGCATCCAGGCGCTGGAAGCCCAGGGCTTCCCGGTACTGGTCAAGGATGCCTCGCTGGACGGCCAGTTCCCGGTCATGTGCGTGACCCTGATGAACCCGAGAACCGGCGGCGTGTTCGCCTCCTTCGGCGCACACCCGAGCTTTCAGGTCGCACTTGAGCGCAGCCTGACCGAACTGCTGCAAGGCCGCAGCTTCGAAGGCCTGAACGACCTGCCAGCGCCGACCTTCAACTCCATGGCGGTCAGCGAGCCGAACAACTTCGTCGAACACTTCATCGACTCCAGCGGTGTAGTGTCCTGGCGCTTCTTCAGCGCCAAATCCGAGTTTGAATTCTGCGAATGGGACTTCTCCGGCACCAGCGAGGAAGAAGCCGCCACCCTGTTCGGCATCCTCGAAGAACACGGACTGGAAAGCTACATGGCCGTCTTCAACGACCTGGGCGCACCGGTCTGCCGCATCCTGGTGCCCGGCTACTCCGAGGTCTACCCGGTCGAAGACCTGATCTGGGACAACACCAACATCGCCCTGCAATTTCGCGAAGACATCCTCAGCCTGCACCGCCTGAGCGACGAGCAACTGGCCGACCTGCTGGAACGCCTGGAAGACAGCGAACTCGACATCTACATGACCATCATCACCCTGATCGGCATCGAGTTCGACGAAAATACCGTCTGGGGCCAGCTCACCATTCTGGAACTGAAACTGCTGATCCAGCTCGCCCTTGGCCAGCACGAAGCCGCGCTGGAAGGAGTGGAAACCTTCCTGCAGTACAACGACAACACCGTCGAGCGCCGGCGCTTCTACCAGGCCATGCAGGCCGTACTGGAAGTCACCCTGGACGACGAACTGGAACTGGACGACTACCAATACAACTTCCAGCGCATGTTCGGCGCAGAGACCCTGAACGCCGTCATCGGCTCAGTCAACGGCAGCACCCGCTTCCACGGCCTCACCCCCACCAGCCTGGCACTGGAAGGCCTGGACAAACACCAGCGCCTGATCGACAGCTACCAAAAACTCCACCGCGCCCGCGCCCAAAAAGCCGGCCAATAAACAACCCAAGGCCCCAACCACGGGGCCTTACCCCAAAAGCTTGCACCTGAGCCTGCACCTGGGAGCCTGGAGCATCCGCTCCAGGCAATCCCCAAGCCCCACCACCCAACACGCCCCACTCCCAACCACCAGCCATCACAAAATGGCCCTTGGCCTCCACGTCATAACGGTTTATCTTCAAACCATCACAGACAGGAGGTCAGCATGGCCCTGCAAGGACAAGCAATCCGCAGCAAAACAACCCACGCCCAGCGATGCACCCTTGGATTACATACAAAACCCTGCGCCCAAGGTGCACCAGGGCATGATTGTGCGCATGAAACAGAGAAGCCAAACGATTACGTTGGAGTGTTTGGGGTGTGGGTTAAGGGATTGAATGTATGAGGGTTTTTCGTTCGTCAGTGTTGGAAAGGACCGCAATCATAGAGAAGCCAACGATATGTGGTCATAAAGCCGTCGATCCATCCCAATGTTAGCGTTTCAGTCAAGATAGGAAATTATGGAAACGTTTGGAATAGCTATTTCGACATTGTTTATTGGATATTTTCTAGGACAAGCAACCGATTTTGCTAAGTTTTACTATTCCAATCACAGAAAGAAACGTGCAATAAAAGTTGAGGTTCAGGACCTATTAGAAGAGTTTCAATACAAAACCGGTAGAATAGAGGAGATAGCAAAAATGCTATCTGATGATGAGTTACTGAATATTCCAGCTCCCGGAAAAGTTGACAATGTTATCTACCAAGATCTTTTTGCTGAGGTCTCGCCATATTTCACGAAAAAAGAACGTGAACTACTTAAATCATTTAATGGTTCAGTTGAGCACTTTAATGCCGGTGTTAATAGTCTAATATCTGGCGAGGCTGAAAAATTTCCAAAGAACCTTTTAAACCTTTACTACTATTCTTTGCTATGTGAAGAAACTGCAAAAAATGTAGTAGACAATAATTTAGATTATAGATTGACAGATGACGATGGGCGTCTAACAGAAATTAACGCAAGGGTTCATGAATTTGGCCTACGATACTCTCTCGATAATCTCCATGAAATACGCTAACAAATCAATTAACGACGCGCCTTCGGCGCCGGACGCGCTAAAGCGCGCCGGTTATTGAGGCGTTAGAGCTTGAGAGGGATAGCTATGAGCAAGAAACAAATTGAAGCTCCAAATCGGTCTAAAGGTGACGTTGCGCACTCCTTTGCAAAGGCTGGATTATCTGCGATTCCTATAGTTGGTGGTGCAGCAGCCGAACTATTCCAAAATGTTGTTCAACCTCCGCTAGAACAAAGGCGTGCGGAATGGATGGCGGATGTAGGTGAGAAACTTCAAGAGCTTGAAGAGAAGGGTTTGAATTTAGCTGATCTTAGAGAAAATGAACAATTTATCTCAGCAGTAATGTATGCATCTCAGTTAGCTCTCAGAACCCATAAAAACGAGAAATTGGAAGCACTACGAAATGCTGTGACAAACGTTGCCACAGGCCAAGCGCCAGAGGAGGCGTTGCAGCACATTTTTCTGAACCTTATAGACACGCTTACAGAATTGCATATTCAGATACTGCGTGTGTTTCAGTCGCCAGCTCCGCCTCCCGGCTTGAGTATGGGTGGCCTTTCAAGCGTCTTAGAGCATAACATGCCTGAATTGCGCGGAAGAGCTGCTCTATATCAGCAATTATGGAGAGATCTGTATTCCAGAGGTTTGGTTAATACAGATGGTCTAAATACTACAATGTCCGGAAGCGGTTTAAGTGAAAAGAGAACAACAGGGATTGGGGATGCTTTCATAACCTTCATCACAGAGCCAAACAGTTGAGCTCTAACAATGCAATGCACGCGACAAGCGCGTGATTGCGACGTTAGCTGAACTCATGAATATTCAATTAGCCACCCATGTTGACGGTCAATTCATTCTTGAATTAATCGTCCGAAATTCACGAAAGCACTTCAATGCTACCTTCATAGATATCAAATATCAGCAAAGCCTTGTAGAGCAGATAAAGAGAACAATCTCCGATGGCATGTGCCCTATGCCACAAGCCATATACCAGTCAAAAATTAAAGTTGCGGTAAAGGATGGCAAGCCCACGGGCTTTTTATGGACTCTTCAAAAAACCAAACAAGAAATAGAGCTTTATATTTTAGCTGTTAGCCCCGAGCATAGAAGAACCGGACATGCCGAGATGCTAATAAATGAAGCTCTATTAAACTTAACACCCGGCACAACTGTAACATCAAGAGTAAAGCGACAATCTAGAGAGATGAAATACCTTCTAAGAAAACTAAGCTTTGAAGGTCAACGCTATTTCCCATTTAAAACACAAACATTTACTCGTATCATCAGCTAACAAATGGTTCAAACCGTTCGCTTCGCTCACTGGGACGGGCTAAAGCCCGCCCCTTAACCAAACGTTAGATATTCGTTAGGACTGACATGTATAGACAAGCTATCACTTTATGTTCTTTACCAGTAACCGGCTGGTATAGGTATCGAGATGTTTTTCAAATTCTACCACCAAATGAGCTTTTAAAACGTCCCCCGGCAGTTGAAGCACATCACCCAATAATCTTCCAGTGGAAGTACCCAGAGTCAACTGAGCCAAGATCAATATCAGGTCATTTCGATATACCAAAATGGGTTTTAGATCAAGATAGTGCAGCGGAAAAAGCAAGAGAATTACTGCTAGTTTTAGGGGTTCTGTTAAACAACCGAATCTTCGAGTACCACGGGAAACAAAGTTGGTTTGTGGATCTTGAAGAAACTGGGCCTAGAACCTTAGACCCGAAATGGGGGCAAGAGCTATATACCGGAAGAGACTTTAAAGGAACTATTGAAGGGTTTTCCAGTATTGAGGGTATACCAAAAGTTGAGACAGTAGAGACTAATAAATATTTTAATCGGCGGTTTATTACCTATGATGCTGTCTTTGATATACCCAAAGATTTGACCTTTTTACTCGATAATTTTTTTGCTCTATCTTCCGAAGATAAAAAATCGTTTCTATCCTCGTGTGCATTATTCGAGCAAGGGATTGACACGTGGGGCACATATCCAAGTTTATCGTTCGTTGGTTTTGTATCTTGCTTGGAAACGTTGATAAATGTTGATAATAAAGATGTGGCACTTGAGATATGCAAGGAGTGTGGACAGGAACGTCATCGAGTAACGCGCAAGTTTCGGGATTTCTTTCTTAAGTATGGCAGCGACAGTGCTGAATTTAAAAAATATGCAATGAAAATTTATAAATATAGATCAAAAGTGGTCCATACAGGTGAGCTCTTCAATGGTGACGTAATGCCTCTGCAATTTGGAAGTGACGCTCGTATCTATGATGACGATTTTCGCCGCAGTGTTATTAGGACTTGTCGTATCTGTATAGTAAATTGGTTAGTTAGCAGATCCAATAGTCAATGATATCTAACAATCGGCTGGAGGGTGTTCAAAACTTTGTGTCAGCCAACCAGCCTCATAGGCTGATGTGGTGTTCCAAGCGCCCTGGAAAGTGGATGGCCATCTGTGACAGCGTCAAGTTCCAGTTCTGCACGGGGTGCGTCCAACGCTCAGAGGCCTTGAGTATACCGGCATAGAGCAGCTTGAGTAAGCTGTTCTCATTGGCAAAGCCGCCCTTGGTCTTGGTGAGCTTGCGGAACTGGCGGTGTACGGCTTCCACCGCGTTGGTGGTGTAAATCGCCTTGCGCACGTAATCGGGGTATTTGAAGTAGGCTGAGAGCGTGGACCACTTGTCCCGCCAGGACTTGATGACCATGGGATATTTATCGCCCCACTTGGCTTCCAGATCATCAAGTGCAAGTTCGGCGGCATTGAGCGTAGCGGCCTTGTAGACGGCTTTCAGGTCGGCCATAAAAGCCTTCTGGTTTTTTGAGGCAACGTACTTCATCGAGTTCCGGATCTGGTGAATGATACAGTGCTGGATCTCGGTGTCGGGGTAGATCGACTCAATGGCTTCGGGGAGGCCCTTCAGGCCATCGACGCAGGCAATCAGAATGTCTTTAACGCCCCGGTTGTAGAGGTCGGTGAGGACGCTGAGCCAGTGGTGAGCGCCTTCCTGGTCGGAGAGGTAGAGGCCGAGCAGCTCTTTCTTGCCCTCGATGTTCAGGCCAAGAAGCGTATAGATCGCTTTGCTGACGTAGCGACCATTCTCTTTGATTTTGTAGTGAATGGCGTCGAGCCAGACAATGGGGTAAATAGCTTCCAGGTCGCGTTCACGCCAAGCTTGCAGCTCCGGTAGCAGTTTGTCGGTGACGGCGTTGATGGTGCCGTTGGAGAGCGAAACACCGTACAGATCGGCGATGTGCGTGCGGATGTCCTGATAGCTGTTGCCGAGTGCGAACAGGGCGATGATTTTACGCTCCAGTTCGTCGGTGAGGTGGGTCTGGTGCTTCTTGACGATCTGGGGCTCAAAGGAGCCAGCCCGGTCTCTCGGTGCGTCCAGCTCAAAGCTGCCAGTCGGCCCTTTCATGGTCTTGCGACTGGAGCCGTTCTTGCGGTTGGCAGTGTCCTCCGAGGCCAGATGGGCCTCCAGCTCACCTTGCATGGCGGCTTCGGTGAGTTGCTTGATCAACGGAGTGAGAATGCCGTCTTTGCCGGTGAGGTCTTTGCCCTCACGCAGGGCTTGAAGGGCGGCATCCATATCGAACGTAGGTTTGGTCATGAGTCATCTCTTTTCGGTTCAGTCTAAAGAAATGACACAGAATTCTGAACACTACCATCGGCTGCACAGCGACCGATTTTCCGCCGCTTTGCGGCTCCAAACCGGCGCATGAGCCGGGCGTTCTGTATCAAGGACGTGCGGTGAGAGGCCGCCCAACCAGCGCTTCCAGTCACTGCCCGGCCTCCGCAGCTTCGACGCTGCAGCAGGGCCGCAGCTTGTACCCGGAAATCGGCTTTCTACAGCCTCGCCAGACCATCTGGAAAGTGTAGCGAAAATGTTTCGTACGAGATGTCGATTAACCAACGCCATGATCGACTATACGTACATACAACATCGAACGGCGAGGAACATAGAATGAGTACAGTATTCGTAAACATTGCGCTTAGCCTGGATGGCTACATGGCACCAGAAGGGATGACCATGGAAGATCCTGGGTACAAAAACTGGGGCGAAAAGTGGGGCAAGCTAATGGCGTGGCTCCTCAATCAGCAGTATATGCGCGAGAAGCTCAATTTCGGCCCCGGAGGAGAGACCGGTCCGGTCAACGACATGGTTCGCCACACCTTTGAACGTACGGGCGCTAACATCATGGGTAAGCGTATGTTTGATCAAGGTGAGGTTAGCTGGCCAGAGGAGGCACCGTTTCACACGCCGGTATACGTTCTTACCCACGAGAAGCGAGATCCATGGGTACGCCCTGGCGGAACGACTTTTTACTTCATCAATGAAGGGCCAGAACATGCGCTTGCGCTAGCTCGGGAGGCAGCAAAGAGTCGTGACATTCGTATTTCAGGTGGTGCAGATGTGATCCAGCAGTACCTGAACCTCGGTGTTGTCGATGAGCTGGAAATTGCCTTGGCTCCCGTGTTCTTCGGTAGCGGGCGGCGACTCTTTGAAAACCTGAGCGAGCCCAGGACACAGTTTCACATTGACACCGTCCTTGATGGCCCAAATGCCACACACTTACGCTATGTGCGTCAGTGAACGCAGCCCACAAGGTAACCCCCCGCCCAGCGTAGCAACCTGGCTCAATACACCAGACCCTAAAACATGCACATCCCCCGAAAAATTAGCTTAGGCCTTCTGCTAACACTCGCCATACTGCTCTTCGCAGCGCTGGCCAATGGCCCCAGCATATTGCTCGACATCTTTTTCGCCATGATCTATCTCCCTCTGGCTCCCCTCGCCCACCTGGGACTGCCGGTTATTGAACCGGGATCAGGCTGGGGGTGGTCGGGGCCGTCTAATTTTGGCTTTGTGCTTGTCATAGGCTTCTGGCTAGGCGTTTGGCTGTTGATTGGCCATGTAGTTGAGATAGTCTTGAGGCGATTGAAAACGTCTGACTAGCTAACCGGGGTTTTACCTTCAACCAGAGCAGGCGCATCACCATGCCCAACCTGAACACCGTCGAAATCAAAGCCTTCGTCCCCGCCCGGGACTTAGAGCTATCCAAACGTTTTTACACCGACCTTGGCTTTACCCTGGCCTGGGACTCGGACGATATGGCGTACTTTCATGCCGGCTCGTGCAGCTTTCTGCTCCAGCGCTTCTATGTAAAGGAGCATGCTGACAACTTCATGATGCACCTGCTGGTTGAGGACGTGGAAAGCTGGTGGCAGCACGTGTGCGGTCAACAACTGGGCGAGAAGTACGGTGTGCGCGTACTGCCACCGGAAGACCGGCCCTGGGGCATGCGGGATTTTGTGATTGATGACCCAACCGGGGTGCTGTGGCGGATTGGCCAGAATACCGACCCGGTTCAATAGCGGACTCAAGGAGGAAGCATGGCAACAACAGGCAGCTGTTTGTGCGGCGGCGTGACGTTCAGTATTGAAGGTGAGCTGGAGCCCATTCAGGTGTGCCACTGCAAGCAATGCCGCAAGGCGCAGGGTACGCCGCTGGTGAGCAATATTCCGGTGTCGGCGGCAGCATTCACGTTGCTCAGCGGTGAGCAGTTGCTGAGTGCCTATGAGTCCTCGCCGGGCAAGCATCGATTCTTCTGCAAGGTCTGTGGCTCGCCGGTTTACAGCCGCCGCGACGGTTTGCCAGAGGTGCTGCGCATTCGTGCCGGGACGCTGGATGGTGAGTTGCAGACCCGGCCGGTGGCGCATTTTTACTATGCCCACCGGGCGAACTGGTTTGAGGTCAACGATGAACTGCCGAAGTTTCCTGAAGCCTATATTCCGGCGAAGAAGCCCTAGTACCAGAAACGGAACGCCCCTGACAGGATGCCAGCATGAACAGTGATGAAATCAAAGCCATCTTCGATCAACAGGCCTCGAGCTATGACGAGCGCTGGGCCAAAACCGCGCCCATTCGTGACGCCCTGCACTTTCTCCTGCAAGCGGTGCTGGCAGAGTTGCCCAGCAATGCGCGGATTCTCTGCGTAGGTGCCGGTACCGGTGAAGAAATCGGCTATCTCGCTGAACGTTTTCCGAACTGGCGCTTTGTTGCCGTGGAACCTTCCGGGGCGATGCTTGATGTATGCCGCCAAAAGGCCGACAAGGCCGGGTTCATATCCCGCTGTGATTTCCATGAGGGCTATCTGGATACGCTGCCAGCCCAGGAGCCGTTCGATGCGGCGACCTGTTTTCTGGTTTCGCAATTCATTCTGGAGCGCGACGCGCGCATCGGCTTTTTCAACAGCATTGCCGCCAGGCTGCGGCCTGAGGGGATTCTGGCCAGCTCGGACCTGGCATCAGACGTCAGTTCCAGCCAGTACAGCGCCCTGCTCCAGACCTGGCTGAACATGATGCTGGCATCGGATATTCCAGCGGCGGGCGTGGAGCAGATGCGTGCGGCCTATGCCAAGGATGTGGCGATTCTGCCGCCCGCGCAGATTGAGTCGATCATCCGCGAGGGCGGCTTTGACAACCCGGTGGGTTTCTATCAGGCGGGGTTGATTCACGCCTGGTTCTCCAGGCGTGTGGCAGGCTTACAGTGATATCAGGCGTCTACTGGCGCGCAAGGCTGAAATGTCCGCCGGTCTATCTGGCACATATGGTCGAGCCGCCAGGCGCCGTTCTCGTATACAAAGCGAATCTGTTCCAGCCGGTTCTCCAGCCATAGCTGGTCGCCGTTACGTTCAAACTGGTCGCGGTAGTTGAATTGCACCCGCGCCAAGCCATCCCAGCCGTTATTGCCACGACTCATGCGCGGATAGATCTGGATCAAGTAACTCACGGCGATCTGCAAGCCGGGGTTTTGGACAATCGTTTCGCCGTGGGTCGCTTTGAAACGAGAGGAAAAAAGCTCGAAAAAGTTATCGGTATCAAGGGTGTGCTGATGGGCATAACGCACCCAGTGGGCCAGTACTGTTTCGCCGGGCATGTTTGCATCGGTCAGGTACTCGAAAGGCTGACGCTGACTGCTCATGCGCGCCTGATAACCGTCATCCTTGTCTCGCAGCGGATTCATGAACGTGGCTGTGCTGCCTGCCATGAAGAAATAGTCATCCGGCAGCTCCGGGTTGCTGTAGGCGGGCAAAGGCTCAGGGAACGCATCAGTTACGATCGATGTTTGCCTCAAACCAGAGAAATCAAGGGTTGCCAGTTGCTGGCGATCAAATATGGCGGCCGGGTCCCTGGCGACCAGATCAGCCACCTGTTGCTGATAATCGGCGATGATCTGTTGCACCCGGCTGTGTTGTTGCAAGTAACGGTATTCGGCGTAACCACACTCAATCGGGCACAGCCTTGAGATCACCGTGCTGGGAAAGCCAACCCTGACCTCCTCTGCCTGCACGTGGCTGAAGCTGAACAGCAAATGCTCCATGTGCTGCTCGCCATCGGAGATGACCAGAGCAATACGCGCAGTACTGAAAGCACGCGGCGAAATGTTCAGGGAGCTGAGGGCAACGCAAACCTCTGCATTATCAGCACTTACCGGAAAGACCTGACCAGCCGCATTCAACGACAGCTGATACTGTTGTAAAAAATCCGGAATCTCGGCAATGATGCGTTGTTCACAGGTATCGCTGGCCAGGGCTCGACCGGCCAACAGCAATAAACACAGGGAGAGTAGTTTTCGTGTCATATGTGCATCCAGGCGTGACTATCAGTCCATTTTCAAGAGATCGCAACGTAGCAAAGATCGGTTGCATTCACCAGCCGGTACGACTGCTCAAACCAGGGCATCCCCCGAACGACGCGGCCCGCGGCACCGGCCAATTAAGGAACAAAATGTTTCGAGCATTCAGCCTGCTTTTCGCCCTAACAAGCCCGCTTGCCCTGGCCGACGAGTCACTGTTTCTGTGCAAGGCAGACGAACAGCTGATTTTCGGCTGTGACATAGGTGAAAAAACTGTCTCGCTCTGCGCTTCTAAAGAGCTCACCAGAGAAACCGGTTACGTGCAGTACCGTTTTGGCCAGCCGGACAACATTGAGTTTGTGTACCCCACTGAAAAGACTCCACCGGCCGGGAAGTTTTTCCTCGGGCTTGCGGCGTTCTCTGGTGGTGCGGCCAGCATTGTTCGGTTCGACAATAGTGGCTATGAGTACATGCTGTTCGACAGCATGATCAGGACCAATTTCACTCCGGGCGAACCGAACTACCCGAAATTCCAGGCCGGTGTGGTGACTCGCCATCGCGGCAAAATCACCTCTACCCGCTTATGCGACGACAACGAAGCAAGCGTCAGGGGCCCGGCATTTGATGTTTTCGAGCGAGAAGACTTTGACTACGACGTTCTGCCCTGAGGGCTGACCCGCGGATAAGGCAACCAGGAGATAAGCACATGGATTTGATGGTTATTGGTGCCAGCAGAGGGCTTGGCCGGGCTTTTGTTGAAGGCCTGTGCGCCGCTGGGGACCGCGTAATCGGGGTTTCTCGCAGCAGGCCAGGCGATCTGCGCTTGCCGGAGGCTGTTCAGCTCGACTGGATTGAGGCCGATATGAGTTCACCGCTTGAGGCGGCGCGGCAGATTGAGCAGCAAATGCCGGCCAGACTCGATGCGCTGATCTACAACCTCGGAGTATGGGAAGAAGCCGCCTTTAGTGAGGACTACCGCTTTCTCGACCACGCGGATGCAAGCATCATCGAGATGGTGAACATCAATATCACCGGGACTATTTTGTTGCTCAAGCGGCTGATCCCCAGGCTGCTGGGTGCCCGCAAGCCCCAACTGATTCTCACCGGTTCAACCTCTGGGCTACGCCAGAGCGGGCGCCCGGAGGTGACTTTCGGGGCTTCCAAGTTCGCTCTGACCGGGATTGGTGAGGCGCTGCGCGAGAGCTTCCGGGCTGAGCGACTGGCGGTTACCAGTTTGCAGTTGGGTTATCTGAATACCGATGATGACCTGAGTAAGCCGCTGGCTGAGGCGGCGCGCCGGGGCGATGGGGAGTTGGTGCCGGTTCACGATGTGGTTGGTTTGGTGCGGGCAGTGCTGAATCTGTCGGACGCCTCGTATGTGCGCGAACTGGTGTTGCCTGCGCTGAGGGATGAGCGGTTTTGAAAGTCTGGGTGTTTGCTGCCTGACGGGCCGGCTTTGCCGGCCTTTGTTCGAGCAGATGCTCGAACTTCCCGGGCCGGTGTGCGCTATTCGGGTTGGGGGTGGGCTTCGGCTTTGTTGCGTAGCCAGGCTTCCAGGTCTTTTTTCCTGATCTTTTCAGCTTTGGCCTGCTGCAGACATTGCAGCAGGTAGGCGCGGCGTTCGGGGTTGTTGCCGGCGATGGACAGGGCCAGGTCGCGTTGCATCCAGCGCTGGATCAGTACATACAGCCACCAGTGAAAAGCCAGCCCGGCGACGGTGGTGACGACTATGATGAAGTAATCCATGCCCATTTCTGCTCTGAATCGGTATACCAGCGCGCAGTAAACACCAGTACCCAAGCGCGCTCAAGAGATTTGCCAAGGGGTGCGGCAAGACGCCCCTGACAGATGACCCAAACGCCTCAAACAGGTATCATTAGCGCCCTTTAAATCCGTCAGGAACCTCTGAAAAAACGTAGGCGAGGCAGGCAAGACAAGGCAAAAACAGCCGAAAAAGCGCAGTTTACGTGGTGTAAATGAGCATTTTGAGGCTGTTTTTAACGCCGTATTGCCAACGCAGGTAGTTTTTTAGAGGTTCCTTAGTCAACACAAGCCGAGTACCCATGACCCAAGCACAACAACGCCAGATCCTGGTAACCAGCGCCCTGCCCTACGCCAATGGTTCGATCCATTTGGGGCATATGCTGGAGTACATTCAGACTGACATTTGGGTGCGCTTTCAGAAACTGCGCGGTCATCAGGCCGTGTATGTCTGCGCCGACGATGCCCATGGCTCGGCGATCATGTTGCGCGCGGAGAAGGAAGGCATTACGCCGGAGCAGTTGATTGCCAACGTAAAGGCCGAACATACCACCGACTTTGCCGACTTTCTGGTCGATTTCGACAACTATCACTCGACCCACTCGGAAGAGAACAAGCAGTTCTCCGAACTGATCTATACCCGCCTCAAAGAAGCCGGCCACATCGCTACCCGGTCGGTGACCCAGTATTTCGACCCGGACAAGGGCATGTTCCTGGCTGACCGCTTCATCAAGGGCACCTGCCCCAAGTGCGGCGCCGAGGACCAGTACGGTGACAACTGCGAGAAGTGCGGCGCGACCTACGAGCCGACCGAGCTGAAAGACCCGCGTTCGGCAATCTCCGGCGCTACCCCGGTGCTCAAGGATTCCAAGCATTTCTTCTTCAAGCTGCCGGATTTCCAGGCCATGCTGCAGGAGTGGACCCGCAGTGGTTCGCTGCAGGAGGCGGTGGCCAACAAGATTGCCGAGTGGCTGGATTCTGGCCTGCAGGAATGGGACATCAGCCGCGATGCGCCCTACTTCGGCTTCGAGATTCCCGGTGAGCCGGGCAAGTATTTCTACGTCTGGCTGGACGCGCCGATTGGCTACATGGCCAGTTTCGAGAACCTGTGCAAGCGCCGTCCGGAGCTGTCGTTCGAGGCGTTCTGGGGCAAGGACTCGACTGCCGAGCTGTACCACTTCATCGGCAAGGACATCGTCAACTTCCATACCCTGTTCTGGCCGGCGATGCTGCACGGTGCCGGTTTCCGCAAGCCGACCGCCGTCAATGTGCATGGCTATCTGACAGTGAACGGGCAGAAGATGTCCAAGTCGCGCGGCACCTTTATCAAGGCCCGCACCTATCTGGATCACCTGAACCCGGAATACCTGCGCTACTACTACGCGGCCAAGCTCGGCCGTGGCGTCGAGGATCTGGACCTGAACCTGGAAGACTTCGTGCAGAAGGTCAATTCCGATCTGGTCGGCAAGGTGGTCAATATCGCCAGCCGCTGCGCCGGGTTTATTCACAAGGGCAACGCCGGGGTGATGGTTGCCGCCAACCCGGCACCGGAGCTGACCGAGGCCTTTGCAGCAGCCGCGCCGAGCATTGCCGAGGCCTACGAGAAACGCGACTTCTCCCGCGCCATGCGCGAAATCATGGCTCTGGCCGACCGGGCCAACGCCTGGATTGCCGACAAGGCGCCCTGGGCTCTGAACAAGGTCGAGGGCAAGCAGGATGAGGTGCAGGCGATCTGCTCGCTGGGCATTAACCTGTTCCGCCAGTTGATCATCTTCCTCAAGCCGGTACTGCCGAATCTGGCGGCCCAGGCCGAGCAGTTCCTGAATGTTGAACCGCTGCGCTGGGAAGATCACCAGACGCTGCTGGCAGGCCACCAACTCAATGCCTTCCAGCCGCTGCTGACCCGCATCGAGCCGGCCAAAATCGAAGCCATGGTTGAAGCCTCGAAAGAAGACCTGGCCGCCAGCGAAACTGCTGCTGCGCCGGCTGGCAATGGCGAGCTGGTCAAGGAGCCGCTGGCTGCCGAGATCAATTTCGACGCCTTTTCCGCCGTGGATCTGCGCATTGCGCTGGTCGAGAAGGCCGAGTTCGTTGAGGGCGCCGACAAGCTGCTGCGTCTAAGCCTGGATATCGGCGACGCCAAGCGCAACGTATTCTCCGGCATCAAGAGCGCCTACCCTGACCCTAGCAAGCTGGAAGGCCGGTTGGTGCTGTATGTGGCCAACCTGGCGCCACGCAAGATGAAGTTCGGGGTATCCGAGGGCATGGTGCTGGCTGCCGGCCCCGGTGGCGAAGAAATCTTCCTGCTCAGCCCCGACAGCGGTGCCAAGCCGGGCCAGCGAGTGATGTGATGAGGACTTTCGCCCCTGCCAGGCGCTCCTACCGGTAACCGCGACACAGCCCGGTAGGAGCGGCCTGCGGCCGCGAAGAACGACAGAGAACAACGACAAGCGGCCTTGGCCGCTTTGACCAAGCCTTCTACAACGGTTGGGTAACATGACGGAATTTGCCCTGATACTGGTCAGTACCATACTGGTCAACAACTTTGTACTGGTGCAGTTTCTCGGCCTCTGCCCGTTCATGGGTGTGTCCGGCAAGCTGGAGACCGCCATTGGCATGTCGGCGGCCACCACCTTTGTACTGACTCTGGCGTCGATCCTCAGTTACCTGACCTTCCAGTACATCCTGGTGCCGCTGGAGCTGGAATTTCTGCGCACCATCGCCTTCATTCTGGTGATTGCCGTGGTGGTGCAGTTCACCGAGATGGTGGTGCACAAGACCAGCCCCCTGCTCTACCGCGTGCTGGGCATTTTCCTGCCGCTGATCACCACCAACTGCGCCGTGCTCGGGGTGGCGCTTCTGAACACCAACCGCGCCGAGCAGACCTTCATGCAATCGGCGGTCTACGGCCTGGGTGCCGCGCTGGGCTTCTCGCTGATTCTGGTGCTGTTCGCCGCCCTGCGTGAGCGCATTGCCATCGCCGACGTACCCACACCGTTCCGCGGGGCGGCCATCGGCATGATCACTGCCGGTCTGATGTCGCTCGCGTTCATGGGCTTCACCGGCCTGATAAGGTTGTAAGCATGTCTGTCGTCCTGACCGCCATTCTCGTTCTGCTTGGCCTGGCGCTGATTTTCGGCGCGATCCTCGGCTATGCCGCCATTCGCTTCAAGGTTGAAGGCGACCCGATCGTCGATCAGATCAATGCCTTGCTGCCGCAGACCCAGTGCGGCCAGTGTGGCCACCCCGGCTGCCGACCCTATGCCGAAGGTATCGCCAATGGCGAGCCGATCAACAAGTGCCCACCGGGTGGAGAATCGACCATTCAGGCGCTGGCCGATCTGCTGGATGTCGAGGCCTTGCCGCTGGATGCCGAGCATGGCGAAGAAAAGCCGAAGATGGTCGCCTACATCCGCGAAGCCGAGTGCATTGGCTGCACCAAGTGCATTCAGGCCTGCCCGGTCGATGCCATCCTCGGTGCCGCCAAGCAGATGCACACGGTGATCGTTGATGAATGTACCGGCTGCGACCTGTGCGTAGAGCCCTGCCCGGTCGACTGCATCGACATGGTGCCGCTGCCGACCACCCCGCAGAACTGGAAGTGGGACTACCCGCTGCCGCCCCAGCAACTGATCGCCACCGATGCCGCGCGAGGTCAAGCCGCATGAAGTCCGCCATCCGCATCTGGGACATTCCCGGTGGCATCCATCCTGAAGAACACAAACACGAGTCCACCCAGCGTGGGCTGGAACCAGCACCGCTGCCCAAAACCCTGATCCTGCCGCTGCAGCAGCATATTGGTGCGCGGGCTGAACCTGTGGTTCAGGTCGGCGACAAGGTACTCAAGGGGCAACTGCTGGCCGAAGCCAACGGGGTTGTCAGTTGTCCGCTGCACGCACCAACCTCGGGCACCATTACGGCCATCGGGCCGGCCCCCTACCCGCACGCTTCCGGCCTTGCTGAACTGGCGATTACCCTGGAGGCCGATGGCCAGGATCAGTGGACTACGCTCGCGCCGATCAGCGACTACCGCACCCTCGATCCGGCCCTGCTGCTGGAAATGATCCGCCAGGCCGGTATCAGCGGCCTGGGCGGTGCCGGTTTCCCGACGGCGGTCAAGCTCAAGGCTCGTCCGGAGCAGAAAACCCAGACGCTGATCATCAACGGCACCGAGTGCGAGCCGTACATCACCGCCGACGATACCGCGATGCGTTACAAAGCCGCCGAAATCGTTGCCGGTATCGAAATTCTGATGCATATCCTCAGCCCTGATCAGGTGCTGATCGGCATCGAGGACAACAAGCCCGAAGCCATCGCCGCCATGCGCGAGGCGGTGGGCACCCGGGCGATGCAGGTGGTGGTATTCCCGACCAAGTACCCGTCCGGTGGCGAGAAGCAGCTGATTCAGATTCTGACCGGCAAGGAAGTGCCCAGTGGCGGCCTGCCAGCCGATATCGGCATGGTCTGTCAGAACATCGGCACCCTGCTGGCCATTCATGACGCGGTGCTGCTCGGCCAGCCGCTGATCAAACGGATCACCACCCTGACCGGTGCAGCACTGGGGCGGCCAACCAATGTTGAGGCGCTGATCGGCACCCCGATCATCGACCTGCTGCAATTTGCCGGCCTCAAGCCCGACCAGCTCTACCGTCTGGTCATGGGCGGGCCGATGATGGGTTTTACCCTGCAGGATCTGAACGCACCAATCATCAAGAGCAGCAACTGTCTGCTGGCTGGCACCCGCGAAGAACTGCCGCCACCGCCACCGGCCCAGCCGTGCATTCGCTGCGGCCTGTGCGCCGAAGCCTGCCCGGCAGAACTGCTGCCGCAACAGTTGCACTGGTTCGCACTGGGCAAGGATTACGACCAGCTCAAGCGTCAGCACCTGTTCGACTGCATCGAGTGCGGCGCCTGCTCCTACGTTTGCCCCAGCAGCATTCCGCTGGTGCAGTATTACCGCGCCGCCAAGGCCGAGATCCGCGCCATAGAGCTGCAACAGCACAAGGCCGAGCACTCCAAGCAACGCTTCGAGCAGCGCCAGGCTCGCCTGCAGCGTGAAGCCGAGCAGAAAGAGCTGGAGCGTCAGGCCCGGGCCGAGAAGGCCGCACGCCTGAAAGCCGCCAAGGAAGCCGAAGCCGCCAAGGCGCCCAAGGAGGCACCGGCCAGTAGCGAGACTCCGACACCAGCCGCCAAACCTGCCGGGCTCAGCGATGAGCAGAAACAGCTCAAGATTGCTGCGGCCACTGCCCAGATGGCGGTCAAGAAAGCCAATAAGCAACTGGCCGCCAACCCGGACAATGAAGAGCTCAAGGCCCAGATCGCCGAGCTGGAAAAAACCGCCCTTGAGGCCCAGGCCGCCTTCGAGGCCGCCACTGGCGGCGCCGCCGCACCGCCTGCTGTACGCGCTGAGGCCAGTGACAAGCCGGCCAAGAAGCCGGTGGACGAGAACCTCAAAAAAGCCAAACTGGATCTGGCCATGGCCCGTGCGGCCGTTAAAAAACTCGAGCGCGAGCTGACCGCTGCTCCAGACAGCGACGAGCTGCAGCAGCAACTGGCACAGGCTCGCACAACCCTGCAGGACGCCGAAAAGGCCCTGCACGCCGCCGAGGACGCCAGCCCCATCCCGCCACCGGAACGTGAGCGCGTCGAGAAGCGCCCGGTGGATGAAGCCACCCGCCAGCTCAAGACCGATCTGGCGATGGCCAAGGCTGCATTCAAACAGGCCGAACGGGCCGTCAAGGACGCCCAGGAGCAAGGCCAGGATGCCAGCGCGCTGGAAACCGAACTGGCAAGCAGCCGCGCAGCACTGGATCAGGCCGCCAAGGCCTTTGCCGATCACATGGCCAGCAAGGAGAAAGTCTGATGGCCCTGGTGCGTATGACCTCGCCCCACGCCAAGGGCAATAACAAGACCCAGACCCTGATGCTCTGGGTACTGGCCGCCACCCTGCCCGGCGTAGCCGTGATGACCTGGCTGTTCGGCTGGGGCACGCTGATCAACATCGTACTGGCCAGCAGCTTCGCCCTGGCTTGCGAGGCGCTGATTCTGGCCCTGCGCAAACGCCCGGTGGGCTTCTTTCTGAGCGATGGCAGTGCCCTGGTCACTGCCTGGCTGCTGGCCCTGGCCCTGCCGCCGCTGGCACCCTGGTGGCTGGTCCTGATCGCTACCAGCTTTGCCATCGTGTTCGGCAAGCAGCTCTACGGCGGGCTGGGCCAGAATCCGTTCAACCCGGCAATGCTTGGCTATGTGGTGGTGCTGATCTCGTTCCCGGTGGAAATGACCAGTTGGCCAGCCTGGCGCGGTATTGAGCAGGTAATGCCTGATATAAGTGCCAGCCTGGGGTTGCTGGAAGCCTTGCAGCGGGTGTTCATGCCCGCCAGCCTGGCGATTGACGGCTGGACCCTGGCCACCCCGCTGGATGTGGTCAAGAATAACAACAGCCTGACCATGGATGAGCTGCGCCAGGCCCAACCGATCTTTGGCGCCATGGCCGGTTACGGCTGGGAATGGGTCAGTCTGGCCTACCTGGCTGGCGGCGCCTTCCTGATCTACAAGAAAGTTTTCAGCTGGCATGCCCCGGTCGGCATGCTCGGCGCGCTGGCTATCATGAGCCTGCTGTTCTGGGGCGGCTCGGGTTCAGACTCCAATGGCTCGCCGCTGTTTCACCTGCTCAGCGGGGCGACCATGCTCGGCGCCTTCTTCATCATTACCGATCCGGTCTCCGGCGCGACCAGCAAGTTCGGCCGGCTGATCTTTGGTGCCGGGGTTGGCATTCTGGTCTATGTGATCCGCGCCTGGGGCGGCTACCCCGATGCGGTGGCCTTCGCTGTGTTGCTGATGAATCTGGCCGCACCGACCATCGACTATTACACGACTCCGCGTACCTACGGCCACCGCAAGGCTGAGCGCGGCATGGGCAAGGTGGACTGATGAGCGAACAAGAACAGAGCACACAGCCATTGGGCGCCGGTCGCTCGGTCGTGCGCAACAGCCTGATTCTCGGGGTGTTCGCCATGGCCACCGTTGGCCTGATCGCAGTTACCCAGATCAGTACCGCGCCGCGCATCGCCGATGAGCAGCGCCGGGTGCAGATGAGTGCACTGAACGAGATTCTGCCGCATGACCAGCACGACAACGATCTGCTGGAAGATGGCTTCGAGGTTGACGACCGCCTGCTGCTCAACCTGCCGCGCCCGGCCATGGCCTATCGTGGGCGGATTGAAGATGAAGTGGTGGCGGTGATTCTACCGGTAGTCGCGCCGGATGGTTACAGTGGCCGCATCGACCTGCTGGTAGGCATACGCGCCAATGGCGAACTGGCCGGGGTTCGCGCCCTCAACCATCGGGAAACCCCAGGGCTGGGCGACAAGATCGAGCTGGCCAAGAGTGACTGGGTACTGAGTTTCAACGGCAAAAGCCTGAGTATCCCTGCCCCTGCCGGCTGGGCAGTACGCAAGGATGGCGGCGAGTTCGACCAGTTCACCGGCGCCACCATCACCCCGCGTGCAGTCGTCCAGGCGGTCTATCGCGCCCTGGAGTATTTCGCCGCCCACCGCCAGCAGTTGCTGGAATTGCCCGACGCCAGCACCATGAATGAGGACAGCATCGATGGCTAGCACCGATTTCAAGAGCATCAGCGCCGACGGCCTGTGGCACAACAACCCCGGCCTGGTTCAGTTGCTGGGCCTGTGTCCGCTGCTGGGTGTCAGCAGCACCGCCGTCAACGCCCTGGGCCTGGGGCTGGCGACCATTCTGGTGCTGGTCGGCTCCAACGTGGCGGTATCGCTGATCCGCAGCGCAGTAACCGATGCCGTGCGTCTACCGGCGTTCGTGATGATCATCGCCGCGCTGGTGACCTGTACCGAACTGCTGATGCAGGCCTTCACCTATGAGCTGTATCAGATTCTCGGCATCTTCATTCCGCTGATCGTGACCAACTGCGCGATCCTCGGCCGCGCCGACGCCTACGCTTCCAAACATCCGGTGCTGCCGTCGCTGATCGATGGCTTCATGATGGGTCTGGGCTTTGCTCTGGTGCTGCTGGTGCTGGGCATGCTGCGCGAACTGGTTGGCTACGGCACGCTGTTCTCCAACATGCACCTGCTGCTGGGGCCGATTGCTGCCGATTGGAAGATTGTGGTGTTCAGCAACTACAAGGATTTCCTGTTCGTCATTCTGCCGCCCGGTGCCTTTGTGTTCATGGGCCTGCTGATCGCCCTGAAAAACGCCATCGACAGCCACGTCAAAGCCCTCCAGGCTGCCCGCGCCGAGAAACCGGCCGCCAGTGGCAGCAAACGGGTACGAGTGACCGGGACCATCAACTGACTGGATTGCCACAGGCCTACGGCCCTCGCAATGACGGAGGTGGGCTATGGCCCTTGCAACGGCAGGGGTGCTGGGCTAGCCCTCGCAATGACGGGGGTGGGCTATGGCCCGCGCAATGGCGGTAGCATGTAACGTGGCAAGGCTGCCAACACGCCCACACCGTCATTGCGAGGAGTGCAACGACGAAGCAATCCATGCGTCGCGGCCATCCGCCGACGAAGCAATCCATGCGCGGGCGTTACCACTACAACACGGCATAACACACCTGATGAGAACGGCATGAACAAGGCCAAGCGTTATGAAATCTTCCGCCGACTGCGCGAAGACAATCCACACCCAACCACCGAGCTCAACTACAGCACTCCATTCGAGCTACTGGTAGCAGTAACCCTGTCAGCCCAGGCCACCGATGTGGGCGTCAACAAGGCCACTGACAAGCTGTTTCCGGTGGCCAATACTCCCGAGGCCATTTATGCCCTGGGCGTTGAAGGGTTGAGCGAGTACATCAAGACCATCGGCCTATACAACAGCAAGGCCAAAAATGTCATTGAGGCCTGCCGGATCCTGATCGAGCAACACAACAGCCAGGTGCCGGACAACCGCGAGGCGTTGGAAGCCCTGCCCGGCGTCGGCCGCAAGACCGCCAACGTGGTACTCAACACCGCCTTCGGCCAGCCGACCATGGCTGTGGATACGCATATCTTCCGGGTCAGCAACCGTACCGGTATCGCCCCCGGCAAAACCGTGCTGGCGGTGGAAAAGCAGTTGCTCAAGCATGTACCCAAGGAATTTCTGGTCGATGCCCACCACTGGCTGATCCTGCATGGCCGCTACGTTTGCAAGGCCCGCAGCCCGCAGTGCGGCAGTTGCCGAATCGAGGATCTGTGCGATTACAAGCACAAGACCAGCGACTGATAACACCCTATGCCAGAGCGCTCCACAAGCGCGAAATGCAGCACCCTTTTCGCGCTTGCCGGCCATTCCTGCCGCTCCCAGATATCAGGCTCATAACTTTTTCGAAAAATCATCCAAAACAATAAAAAAAATCTATTTCCGCTGAGACTTTTCTGCCGCTATAAGGTCCGCAAATGGCACTTCATTGTGGAGTTGAGTCATGGCCAAAGCGAAAGCCGAAATCGAACTGGACGATGATGAATTTGTGGATGAGGATGACGCGCCGGATACCGATTCGGCAGCCAATTCCAAGGCCAGCCTGACCAAGCGTCGGCTGATCGACAATTATCTGGAAGAACGTCGTCTGCAAAAGCAGTTGTCCGACTACGACTTCGACCTTTGAGGCAATACGCCCCTCGCACCAGCGGGGGGCAGCCTCAAGGCTGGGTTCGCGGGCCGACTGATCAACATACCTTCAAACTACCAACCCTCGCTTTCTGATAGCTTTGACCAATCAAAAGCATTAGTCATTTCTGTTTCTGCTTCAGGTAATGCTCGCCTACTATCAATTCAACGGGAATGATTCCCATTGGACTATAGAGGCTGTCATCATGACCAAGACCATTTCCTTCACCCTGATGCACTTCACTATTGCTTTTGCCGTGGTCTATGCCATGACCGGCAGCCTGGTTCTGGGCGGTGCGGTTGCGGTAGTGGAGCCCGCGCTGAACAGTGTGGCTTTCCACTTCCATGAAAAAGTCTGGAAACGGATCGAGCAGCGTCGGCAAATGCGCCGCGAGCAGCGAGGCATGCGCTTTCCTCCGGTAATGCAGGCCTGACTCGCCGAGGAACTTTTGCGGGCTGATTAGGGTATATAGTGTCTGTGTTCATCACGGATTAGCCCATGCCCAGATTTAATGGACTGCTCGTCGTTCTGCTTGCGTTACTGGCGCTCAAGGCCAGCGCGGATGATTTCAGTTACCCCATAAGCAATGCGCTTATGGCAACTATCGCCGGCACGCCTCAACGACTCATGGCCCCGGTGCCAAGCGAGGCCGATGTGCGTCAGCGCGATCTGTCGGTGCGCGTGTTGCCCGAGCGCAACTTGCCACCGACCCTGTCGCAGTACCGCGACCTGCATTTCCGTCTGGCCTGGCAACAGCAACCGGCCCCGTTGCTGTTTTTGATCGCCGGTACCGGCTCCAGCTACGACAGTCCGCGGCTGGATTATCTCAAGCGGGTGTTCTGGCAAGCGGGCATGCATGTCATCGTTCTGTCCTCACCGACCAATCATGACTTCATCGCCGCGGCCTCACGCAGTGGCCTGCCCGGCTTGGGACGCGAGGATGCCCGCGACCTGCACACTGCCATGTCGATGGCTGCCGAAAAGGCCCGTCACGAAGTCGGCCTGCAGGTTACCGAGCACCATGTGGTGGGCTTCAGCCTTGGCGCGCTGAATGCGGCTTTCGTGGCTGAGCTGGACCAGCGTCTGGGACAGTTCAACTTCAGCCGGGTGTTGCTGCTCAACCCACCCGTGGACCTCTATACCTCGATCCAGCGGCTGGACTCGCTGGCCCGTACCCGCATTGACGGGGTCAGCGATACCGACAGCTTCTACGAGCATATCTTTGGCAAGCTCTCGCGTTACTTTGCCGAGAAAGGCGAAACCGACATCGAGGGTGGTCTGTTCTATGGCATCCAGTCATCCGATCAGGCCCTGACCGACCCTGAACTGGCCATGCTGATCGGCGCGGTGTTCCGCTTTGCCGCCGCCGACCTCAATTTCATGGCCGATCTGGTGAGCGGTGGTGGCTTGTATGCTCCGGCGGACGAGCGACTCAAGGTCAGCACTTCACTCACTCCCTATCTGCGCCGGGCACTGTTCTGCGACTTCAGTTGCTATATCGAAACTCAATTGTGGCCGGACTGGAGCAGTCGTAATGCAGACAAGACCATCGATGACATGGCTTGGCATACAAGCCTCAGAAGCATCGAGAACTTTCTGGCCAGTCATTCCGGCATTGCCGCACTAACCAATGCCGACGATCTGATTCTCAGCCGGGAAGACTACGAGTTTCTACACCAGACCTTTGGTGAACGCGCGTTTCTGTTTCCCCGTGGCGGGCATGGTGGCAACCTTCAGCACCAGACCGTGGTTGAGCGGATGCTGAGCTTCATACAGGGAGAGTAACCATGCGCACGACCATAACCCTGGGCCTGACCTGCGCCCTGCTAGCCACGCCTGCGTTTGCCAACCAGGCTCCGCCCTACCATGACCCACTGGCAGGCCTGGTGATCGATGATCAGGCCGGCCATTACCAGTTCGAGCGCTCCAGCCTGGATGCGCTCAACGTTTATGACCCGTTCGAGGGTTTCAACCGGCGCATGTACCGGTTCAACGCCCAGTTCGACCATTACGTCTATCTGCCAACAGTCCGGGCCTACGAAGTCGTAACCCCGCGCTTTGTGCGCTCGGGGGTACGCAACGTTTTCGCCAACCTGGGGGATGTTCCCAACTTGGCCAACAGTCTGGCCCAGGGCAAGATCGAGAAGAGCATGCGTACCACCGCGCGCCTGCTGTTCAACACCATTTTGGGTGGGCTGGGCCTGTTCGATGTGGCCAGCAAGATGGGCCTGCCGCAGGAACCCGAGGATTTCGGCCAGACCCTGGGCCGCTACGGGGTGCCGCCGGGGCCTTATCTGGTGCTGCCGCTGCTGGGGCCTTCGAACCTGCGTGACAGCACCGGGCTGGTGGTGGACTGGTCAGTGGAAGACGCCATCAACTATCTCGACAGCCGCAGCGTGATGAATGATGAGCAGTGGTTGTATGGCCTGTACGCCATTGACCTGCGTTACAACAATGACTTTCGCTATGGCGCGCTGGATAGTCCGTTCGAGTACGACCAGATCCGTTACTTGTATCTGAAATTGCGCGAGTTGCAGATCGGGCAGTAGGTGTGCAGGGGCGTGGTAATTCAGGGGCGGCCGGTGGATTGCCACGGGCCTACGGCCCTCGCAATGACGGGTGTAAGGCACACACCGCTGCCCCCTCGCAACAAACCCCATCGCCCCATCATCATTGCGAGGAGCAGGGGGCGGCTATCCGCCGACGTGGCAATCCAGACGCGGCCGGTGGATTGCCACGGGCCTGCGGCCCTCGCAATGACGGGGTGTAGGTGACATAGCCCCTGCCTTGGCAATGACGGGTGTAGGTGACATAGCCTCTGCCCTGGCGATGACGGGTGTAGGCTACATAGTCCCTGCCATAGGCAATGACAGGGTTAGCCACAGCTATCGCCCCTACCCTCACAACGGTGAGGCACAAACCCATCGCCCCACACCGTCATTGCGAGGGCCGCAGGCCCGTGGCAATCCAGTTACCCGACCCGGAAAATGATGTGCTCTTCCCAGTCGTCTTCATCCACCGCATCCTCAGCCAGCATCCGTCCGGCCTGGGAAATGCCGGCCTTGTGGACGGCCTTGGGGTCGCCGCAGATCAGGTGGTGCCAGGGCGGCAGGTCTTCGCCCTCGGCCACCAGGCGGTAGGCGCAAGTCGGGGGCAGCCAGGCGAAAGATTCAGCATCGGCCGGGGTCAACTGGATGCAGTCGGGCAGATGGCGTTCGGATCATCCTCATCCTCAAGCTTCTGCAGACAGCACAGGCCACAGCCGTCACACAACGACTCCCACTCGTCCTGATCCAGCTCATCCAGCCGCTTGCGTTTCCAGAATGGCACCACGGTCATGGCCATCTCAACGGCCCTCGCTCAGGACATCGCCCAGCCAGTCCATCACCTGGGCCAGATCAAACGGAAAATCCAGCTCGGTGCCGCTGTCTTGTCGCTGAAGCACCGGGATACGCAACTGATAGCGCTGCATCAGTTCATCACTGTCGCTGATATCGACCTCGCTCACCCGCAAACCGTCAGCAATCAGCGGTTGCAGGATCTGCATGGCGGCCTCACACAGGTGACAGGCCAGCGTGCCATAGAGAGTGACGGGAGGGAGTTGAGTCATTGCGGGTCACGGCGGGTCGGGAAACAGCTGGCTATTGTAGCGCCATTTGGAGGTATTTACCGACACTTACCCGCTGACTGGCCAAAGCCCGGAAGGAAATAGCCTTCCCTCCGGGCTGCGCCTATGACTGACTCAGTTGGCCGGGGTATAGAACTGGGTGGAGTACTCATCCAGCGCAGGCTTGGCCACAGTGCCGACTTCCAGCATGTAATCGACAAAGGACTGCGCATAATCGAGGAAGGTATCCTCGGCGCGGCCGTCTTCGCTCACCGTACCGAAGGTGACATAGCCGTCCTGCCCCATGGCGGTAAAGCTGTTGCTTACCACCGTCAGTACAGTGCTGTCTGTCAGTGGTTGCCAGTCACCCTCGTTACGAATCCGATACTCGATATCGTACAGCCGCTGGCCAGCCGGGCGGTTCATATCGACATACCAGCGCAGACCGGAAGCATAAGGATAGGCACCGGTGGAATTGCTGTGGGCGTACTCCACAGCTTCATTGAGCACCTGGCGAATTTCCGCGCCGGTCATTTCCAGATTGGTCAGGGTATTGCCGAACGGCAGCAAGGTGTAGGCATCGCCAATGGTGATGTCACCGGCAAAGATATCAATGCGTACACCACCGGAGTTCTGGATGGAAACATCGGCGCCCTTGCTCATGAACAGGAAAGCACTGGCCACCACATTGGGGATGTCACCACCACGGTCGGGGTCTTCACCGGTGCAGGTGGTATCGCCGTAAGGCACCCCCGGAATCCGCGCCAGACAAAGGTCTTCAATAGCCATACCGATCACATTGTTGCGGAACTCATCAAGCTGCTCAGAGAAGCTGTTGAGCAGCGCCTGAGCAGCGGGATCCGGTGCAGTCAGGCTGAGCTGGGGATCGGCATCGATGGCTGCTTGCAGTTCAGCAAGGGTATTGCCGGTCAAAGCAGCGTTGCTGCGGGTTGGGTTATCCAGCAACAAATGTGGCACGCCTTCACAGGACACTACATTGCCGTCAGCATCCCACTGCACATTCAGTTCGCCAACCACCTTGGAGTACTCCCAGGCCTGGGCAACACAAACCCGGTTGCCGTCGGCATTGGTGACTATGGTCGGGTACTCGCCACCAGCATTCAGGCCGTAGGCATCGAAATTACCCAGCAAGGTGTGAGAGTCACCGCCGATGATCACATCCACACCAGACAGGTTACGCGCCATGTCCAGGTCGTTCTCATACTGATAATGGGTCAGCAAAATGATCTTGTTGACGCCCTGCTCGGCCAGCTCGTTGATCATCGCCTGGGCCGTTTCCTGTTCATCCAGAAACTCGGTAGTTGGCAGAGGACTGGAGCTGCCTTGGGTCTTGCCGCGGATATCGATACCGATTATGCCCACCTGCTGGCCGTCCACTTCGTGAATGTAGTACGGCTTGATGTAATCATCTTCAGCGCTGGGCGCCAGCGGTGTACCAATCTGCGGTTTGACATTGGCAGCCAGTACAGCAGTGTTGCAGCTACCTGCAGCGAGATAATCGAGGAACTTCACCAACCCCGCATCGCCCCGGTCAAATTCGTGGTTACCAAGGGCAAAGGCATCGAAGCAGACCTCGTTCATCAGGGCGGCGTCAGCCTCACCCTCGAAGGTCGAAAAGTACAAGGTGCCGGTGATGGCATCCCCGGCGTGCAGCTTGAGCACGTTTTCCAGTTCAGCTTCACGCTCTGCAATTTTGGCCACCACACGCGGGAATCCGCCCAGAGCAAAACTGGTTTCAGCGCCGGCAATGTTAAGGCCGATGCTGGTTTCATCCAGATTGGAATGGTGATCGTTGATATGCAGAATATTCAGCGACAGGGGCTGACCAACATCATTATCGTCGGCATTGCGATTGCTACTGCTACCACTGTTGCAACCACTCAGCACTATGGCTGAGATTACCGGCACCAGGGCCAGGGAGGCTTTAAGTCTCACAATCATGCTCCTTTGAATGAGTACTCGACTCGCAAGCCTGCCAGCTGTATGTGTCAGTCCAGTGATGTCTGGATGCCGATTTAGTGACTGAGGCTCGCCCTCGACAGCCTTCGGCAGCTGTCGCATACTCGGCTCAACCACAGGGAGTCATGCATGGATTGGGAAACACTGCTGTGTCGCGAACGTCTGGGCAAACCGGTTGCCAGTGCCGATGAGTTGGGCCGCACGCCCTTCCACAAAGATCACGACCGGGTCATTTTCTCCGGCGCCTTCCGCCGGCTGGGCAAGAAAACCCAGGTTCATCCGGTCTCCAGTAACGACCACATCCATACCCGCCTGACCCACAGCCTGGAAGTCGGTTGCGTCGGCCGTTCGCTGGGCATGCGGGTAGCCGAGATGCTGCGCGGCCAGTTGCCGAGCTGGTGCGAGCCAGCGGATATCGGGGTGATTGTGCAGGCCGCCTGCCTGGCCCACGACATCGGCAATCCACCCTATGGTCATTCGGGTGAAGACGCGATTCGCCACTGGTTCCAGCAAGCTGCCAGCCAGGGCTGGCTGGACCCACTCAGCGACGACCAGCGCAACGATTTCCTGAACTTCGAGGGCAATGCCCAAGGCTTCCGGGTACTGACCGAGCTGGAGTACCACCAGTTCGAAGGCGGCATGCGCCTGACCTACGCGACTCTGGGCGCCTATCTCAAATACCCGTGGACCGCCCGGCATGCGGAAAACCTGGGCTACAAGAAACACAAGTTCGGCTGCTACCAGGCCGAATACCCGCTGCTGGTACAGATTGCCGAAAAACTTGGGCTGCCGGCCCAGGGTGAACAGTGTTGGAGCCGCCACCCGCTGGTGTATCTGGTCGAGGCGGCGGACGATATCTGTTACGGCCTGATCGATCTGGAAGACGGCCTGGAAATGGAGCTGCTGGCCTATTCGGAAGTCGAGCGTCTGCTGCTTGACCTGGTCGGCGATGACCTGCCGGAAACCTACCGACAGCTGGGTCCCAAAGACTCAACCCGGCGCAAGCTGGCGATCCTGCGCGGCAAGGCCATTGAACACCTGGTCAACGCTGCTGCTGAGGCGTTCATTCGCCAGCAGCCGGCACTGCTCAGCGGCACCCTGCCGGGTGATCTGGTTGAGCATATGCATCCGCTGGCCCGCGACTGCGTGCAGACCGCCAAGGCCATGGCCCGCGAACGGATTTTCCAGGACAAACGCAAAACCCTGCATGAAATCGGCGCCTACAGCACCCTGGAGACCTTGCTGGACGCCTTCTGCGGCGCGGTCAATGAACTGCATGCCGGTCAGCACCTGAGCTTCAAGCACCGACGCATTCTGGATTTGATGGGTAATAATGCCCCGCGTGAGGACTGGGACCTGTATCGCAGCTACCTGCGGGTGATCGACTTTATCGCCGGGATGACAGACCTCTACGCTGCCGATATGGCGGCCCGTATTCGCGGCATCACGCTGGGCTGACAGAGAACGCTGCCAACTTCGCAGGAGCAGATGCTCCCGCCTCGCAGGGTTGTGCTTTCAGGCGCGAGCCTTCAGACGCTCAAGCAGCATGTCGACCAGCGCCAGTTGGGCGCTGATAGTCCGGGTCGCGGTCTGGAAATAGTTCTGCGTGCGCACGAGCGGGCCTTTTTCGCCCGCAAGCAGATCCTCGATCAACTGCAGCAGCGTATCCAGGCTGTCTTCGGCCTCGCGCACCGCAGTCGCCATCTGAGTGCGCAGCAACGCATCGCTATACAGCCGGGCCGGCACTCCATAGGCACGCAAGCGTATCTGTTCAGCCAGGCGCTGCAACTCTTCACGTTGCAATGCACTGTTCTGCCGCCGCGCGGCGACACCCGTGCCGATTGCCCGGGCCTGCCCCAGCAATTCAGCATTCTGCAGCAGCTCCAGCCATAACCCTTCGGTTTGCGGCACCAAATGCCCCAGACAGACCAGATCCTGCTTGCCGGCCATTTCCTCAATGGTATCGAGCAGTTGGGCGATCATTCGGTTATGCAGCAACAACACTTGTTCGGCACTGGCCTGCTCGCGCTGGGCATCCACTTCCTGCCAGCCGGCCAGCACATGGTGCCAGCCGGGATACCAGAACAGGCTGGCCTCATGGACCTTGGCCTGCTTCAGCAAGGCGTCAACCTGCTGGCTGACCGACCAACGCTGAGCCTCCAATCCGGGCTCACCGGACATGGAGCCATAGCAAAGGCCGCGGTGGCGCTGGAGTTGTTCGAGCAACAGACGCAACAGGCGGATCTGATCGAGAGTCTGGGTATGCCGGCGGCGCACCAACTGACGGCGACGGAAGTGGCTCAACCGGGTCAGCAACAGAACCAACAGGAGCAACGCGACCAACAACCCCCAAAGCATGTGCTTCTCCTGGCTGATCTAACGTGGATTGCTCTCAGGGGCGGCGCATGCCGTTGATCAACTTGAGGCTGGGCTGGAACGCCCGGATAACAGCTCGATCCGGTAACCATCCGGATCTTCGACGAAGGCCAGAATACTGGTGCCGTGTTTCATCGGCCCGGCCTCGCGTACCACCTTGCCGCCAGCAGCCTTGATCTGCTCGCAGGCCTTGTAGACATCCTTGACCTCAATAGCGATGTGGCCGTAACCACTGCCCAGGTCGTAATGATCGGTATCCCAGTTGTGGGTCAGCTCCAGCACGGCCTGCTCGGCCTCGTTGCCATAGCCGACAAAGGCCAGCGTAAAGCGCCCTTCCGGGTAATCCCGGCGCCGCAACAGGGTCATGCCCAGCACTTCGGTATAAAACGCAATGGACTTCTCCAGGTCGCCAACACGAAGCATGGTGTGAAGTATGCGCATAGTTTCTTCCTCCGAAGGGGCTGGGGCTGGAGACCGCACTCAGCAGTCGTCCAGCCTTAAGCCTATAGCGGTTCCAACGGCTTTTACAGCAGCTTGCGACCCTTGCCCGCGGCGATGCGCATGCGCAGAGCATTGAGCTTGATGAAACCAGCAGCATCGGCCTGATCGTAGGCGCCGGCATCGTCCTCGAAAGTGGCGATATTGGCGTCGAACAGCGAGTCATCAGACTTACGGCCCACGACAATGACGTTGCCCTTGTACAGCTTCAGGCGCACGACACCGTTCACGTTCAGTTGCGAGGCATCGATCATTTCCTGCAGCATGACCCGCTCCGGGCTCCACCAGAAGCCGTTGTAGATCAGCTCGGCGTATTTGGGCATCAGGCTGTCTTTGAGGTGAGCGACTTCACGATCCAGGGTGATCGACTCAATGGCGCGGTGGCCCTTGAGCATGATGGTGCCGCCGGGAGTTTCGTAGCAGCCGCGCGACTTCATGCCGACGAAGCGGTTTTCAACGATATCCAGACGACCGATGCCGTTCTCGCCGCCAACCTTGTTCAGGTAGGTCAGCACTTCGGCCGGGCTCATAGCCTTGCCGTCGATGGCGACGATATCACCCTTCTGATAGCTCAGTTCGATGTAGGTTGGCGCATCCGGTGCTGCCTCAGGCGAGACAGTCCACTTCCACATGTCTTCTTCGTGCTCGGTCCAGGTGTCTTCCAGTACGCCGCCCTCATAGGAGATGTGCAGCAGGTTGGCATCCATGGAGTACGGCGACTTTTTCTTGCCATGACGCTCGATCGGAATCCCGTGCTTCTCGGCGTAATCCATCAGTTTTTCACGCGAGAGCAGATCCCATTCACGCCAGGGGGCGATAACCTTCACGCCCGGCTTCAGCGCGTAGGCGCCCAGCTCGAAACGAACCTGATCGTTGCCCTTGCCGGTGGCACCGTGGGAAATGGCGTCAGCGCCGGTTTCGTTGGCGATTTCAATCAGGCGCTTGGCGATCAGCGGACGGGCAATCGAGGTGCCCAGCAGGTATTCGCCTTCATAGACGGTATTGGCGCGGAACATCGGGAATACGAAGTCACGCACGAACTCTTCACGCAGGTCATCGATGTAGATTTCCTTGACGCCCATCGCCTGAGCTTTGGCGCGGGCCGGCTCGACTTCCTCACCCTGACCCAGATCGGCGGTGAAAGTCACCACTTCGCACTGGTAGGTTTCCTGCAACCACTTGAGGATTACCGAGGTATCCAGGCCGCCCGAATAGGCCAGGACGACTTTCTTCACGTCAGACATTGCGCGCTCCATAGGAAGATGACTCCCGCTGCCCGATAGGGCAACGGCCAAAGGCGCTATTCTAGCGTTACAGCGCGAGGATTCACAGGGGCGCGGGCCACTGGCTCAAGAAACCTCAGCGCTTTTCCAGTCGCAATGTCACCCGACGATTCTGGGCCCGCCCCTCGGCGCTACGATTGCTGGCCACCGGGAAGCTGTCACCGTGGAAGCGCAGGCTGAACTTCGATTCATCCACTCCACGCTCGATCAGGTAGTTCTGCACCGCCAGCACTCGCTGACGGGACAGCTCGCGGTTATCCAGACGGTTGCCGACGTTGTCCGAGTGGCCATCAAGCTGAATGCTCTTGATCTGATCATCGGCCTCGATATAGATCAGCACCGTATCGAGCAATTTCCGTGCGGCATCATCCAGTTTGCTGCCGCCCGTGGCAAAACTGACTACGCTGCGCGAAGCCTGATCGAAATTGATCGGTAGCAAGCCGGTAGCGCATTGCTGAAAATCGTTCCAGGCCGCCTGATAACCGACGCTGGACACCACCACCCGCACCGGCTCACTGCCGGCAAAGCTGCTGCGCTGAATGGTCGGATGCAGCCCTTCGGCCAGACCAGCCAGCATCAACCCGGCCTGCTGTTCAGGTGCGATAAGCGCCACCGGCCCGTCCCGTACCTGAGCCTGGCCCAGCAACCGGCTACGAGTGCCCGGACGCCAGAGCGGAGCCTCGTTGTAGAGCTGGGCCGGGCCCGGCTGCATCAGGTTGCTCCAGGGCTTCAACTCAAAGGTCGGCCGCTCGCCTGCACGGCGAACGAACACCGCCTCACCGTAACCGGTGACAGTCTGCGACAACCGGCACTCGAACTGATCCCCCGCCACCGACCACTGCACATCTTCCATGCGGGTCTGGAAGGTCAGCGCCTGCACCGGCAAGGTAATACTCAGCAAAATCCCCAGATAGACTCGCGCCACAGCTTGGCTCCACAGGCTTTAGCAACTCTCTTGTGAAGAATCGGCGCAAAACCGGAAAACTTTAGGAAAGCCCCCTGGATTGCCACGGGCCTGCGGCCCTCGCAATGACGAGGGTTTGGGGTATGGCGGGTGAGGGATGTGGCGGGTGTAGTGATACGGCGCGGGAGGCCGGCGCGGGATACGCCACCCTGTCACCGTCATTGCGAGCAGCGCAGCCGCGAAGCAATCCATGGGCAGGTGGCCTAGCCCCGGGACTGCCACGTGCCTACTGCCCTCACAATGACGAGGGTGATGCAACCCATGCGCGGATATGCCTACCCCGCCACCGTCATTGCGAGCAGCGCAGCAGCGAAGCAATCCATGGGCAGGCGGCCTAGCCCCGGGACTGCCACGTGCCTACTGCCCTCGCAATGACGAGTTGTGGGGCTGACTCAAATACCTGCGGCCAGGCGCGAGCCTTGGTCAATCGCCCGCTTGGCGTCCAGCTCGGCGGCGACATCGGCGCCGCCAATCAGGTGTACAGACTTGCCCAGTGCTTCCAGGCCGTCCTTGAGTTCACGCAGCGGCTCCTGGCCAGCGCAGATAATCACGGTGTCCACCGGCAATACCTGTGGCTCGCCGTTTTCACCGATGCGGATATGCAGACCCTGATCATCGACCTTCAGGTACTGCACCGCATTGAGCATCTGTACCTGCTTGTTCTTCAGACCGGTACGGTGAATCCAGCCGGTGGTCTTGCCCAGACCATCGCCGACCTTGCTGCGTTTGCGCTGCAACAGATACACCTCACGTGCCGCCGGATGCGGTTGCGGCTGAATACCGGCGATACCACCACGGGCCTCCAGCGCAGTATCGATGCCCCACTCCTTCCAGAACAGCTCGACATCCTGGCTCGGGCTCTGGCCCTGGTGAGTAATGAATTCGGACACGTCGAAGCCGATACCGCCAGCACCGATCACCGCCACCTTCTGCCCGACCGGCTTGCGTTCGAGAATCGCATCCAGATAGCTGATGACCTTGGGATGCTCGACACCCGGGATATCCGGGGTACGCGGCACGATGCCGGTGGCCAGGATCACTTCATCGAAGTCTTTGAGGTCCTCGGCGCTGACCCGGCGGTTGAGCTGCAGTTTAACGCCGGTCTTGTCGATCAGCTTGCCGAAGTAGCGCAAGGTTTCATAGAACTCTTCCTTGCCAGGGATACGCTTGGCCACATTGAACTGGCCACCGATTTCAGCCGCCGCATCGAACAGCGTTACCTCATGGCCACGCTGGGCCGCGACAGTGGCCGCCGACAGCCCGGCCGGGCCAGCTCCAACCACGGCAATTTTCTTCACCTGGGTGGTGGGAATGTAGTTCAGCTCGGTCTCATGACAGGCGCGCGGGTTAACCAGGCAACTGGTCAGCTTGCCGCCAAAGGTGTGGTCCAGACAGGCCTGGTTACAGCCAATGCAGGTGTTGATCTCATCGCTGCGGCCTTCGGCAGCCTTGTTGACGAACTCGGGATCAGCCAGGAACGGCCGCGCCATCGAAACCATGTCAGCATCACCGTCGGCCAGCACCTGCTCGGCCACTTCCGGGGTGTTGATGCGGTTGGTGGTGCACAGCGGAATCGAGACTTCACCCCGCAGCTTGGCGGTGACCTTGGTGAAGGCCGCACGCGGCACCTTGGTGGCAATGGTCGGGATCCGCGCTTCGTGCCAGCCGATACCGGTGTTGATAATGGTAGCACCGGCCTTTTCGATGGCCTTGGCCAGCAGGACGATCTCATCCCAGGTGCTGCCACCTTCGATCAGGTCGAGCATCGACAGGCGATAGATGATGATGAAATTCGGCCCAACCGCTTCACGGATGCGGCTGACGATTTCAACCGGCAAACGCATGCGGTTTTCGTAGCTGCCGCCCCAGCGGTCGGTACGCTTGTTGACGTGGGCGACCAGGAACTGGTTGATGAAGTAGCCTTCCGAGCCCATCACTTCAACACCGTCATAGCCGGCGCTCTGGGCCAGAGTAGCGCAGGTCACGAAGTCATTGATCTGCTTCTGAATGCCCTCTTCGTCCAGCTCCTTGGGAGTGAACGGGTTGATCGGCGCCTGCACGGCGCTGGGGGCGACCAGCTTGGGGCTGTAGGCATAGCGGCCGGCATGCAGAATCTGCATGCAGATCTTGCCTCCTGCTTCATGCACCGCCTGGGTGACGACTTTATGCTGCTCGGCTTCTTCGGCAGTGGTCATTTTGGCTGCACCGTGGGCGACGCAACCCTCTTCATTCGGGCCGATACCGCCGGTGACGATCAGACCAACACCGCCCTTGGCCCGCTCGGCAAAATAGGCGGCCATACGGGCGAAGCCATTGGGGCGCTCTTCCAGGCCGGTATGCATGGAGCCCATCAGAGTGCGGTTACGCAGGGTGGTAAAGCCCAGGTCCAGCGGGGCCAGCAGGTGCGGATAGCGGGCGTGCTCGCTCATCGTATTCTCCGGTTATATCGTCATCAGGTGGTGTGCCGCTCTGAGGCAGCTTGCTTATGACGAGACAATAGGCCTCATCCCGCCGACGCTCAATTACTTCAGGTGACATTTTTATAACCCTGAATTACATTTTAATCTCACTGCTTGGGAAAGACTGATTGCGCACAGGACTTCACGGCGCGGTTGCGTGGCCCCTGTTTCAGACCGTTAGATGCCAGGGATGGCATCTACGAGCGTACAGGGAAGTATTTACAGCGTGTCTGAAACAGGGGCCACGCAACCGCGCCAACACCGTAACTGTGCAGTCAGTGTTTCCCAGCGTATCAACAGGAATACTCCATGAAACTCGGCGACCTGTCCGTCGGCTACCTCTACAGTCTGCAAGCCGCGCTACGCAGCCTGGGACATGATCCAGCACCGCTGTTCCAGCGCTTTCGCATCAGCGATGAACTGCTGGCCACACCTGGGGCGCGCATCAGCATTCCGCGCTTTATGCGTCTGGGCAATGCCGCGATTGGCCTGAGCCAGCGGGCCGATATCGGTTTGTTGATGGGTAGCCAGAGTCAGGCCAGTCATCTGGGGCTGCCAGGCGTAACCGCGCAGTGCGCCCCGGACCTGAATCGTGCATTCGAGACCCTGGTGCACTTCGAGCGGCTGACCAGCATGAACTATCGCGGCCACTCGAGCTTCGAGTCTCCGGCCTTGCGGTTCTATTCGATCAGCCCATACAACGCCTTCAACCTGTTCGTGGTCGACTCGGCACTGGCCTCCCGCGCACAACTGGCCCGGCAACTGAGTGGCGGCCAGGCCCGCCTGCGAGAAGTGCATATCGAGTTTCCCGCCCCGGCCTATGCCGAGCGCTATGAAGCGTTGTTCAACTGCCCGGTGCTGTTCGAGCAGGCGCATAACCAGTTGCTCTGGGAACCGGCAAGTCTGACGCAGCCACTGCTGCACAGTGCGCCGAGCACCTATGCCCAGCTGCGCGCGCTGTGTGAGGCCCAGTTGCATGAGCAGACCCGGCACCGACGCTTGCGCGAGCGGGTCGAGGAAATTCTTTCACCGCGCCTGCATAGTCAATTGCCGGGCATTACCGAGGTCGCCAGACAGCTGGGGTTGCCGTCATGGACCCTGCGCCGACGCTTGCAGATTGAGGATGGCACGCGGTTTCAGGACATTATCGATGAGACCCGGCGGGATCTGGCTCTGAGTTATATCCGTGATACCGAACTGGCGCTGGGTGAAGTGGCGTTTCTGCTGGGCTTTTCATCACCGGCAGCGTTTCAGCGCGCATTCAAGCGCTGGGCTGGACAGGCGCCGGGGCAGTTCAGACGGGAACAGCGGGTAGTGAGGGGGTAGAACGCGGTTACAAAGAGAGAAAAACAGCCGAAGGGACATTACATCTCTTCGGCATCTTCCACGGTTTCATCCCATTCCTGGGCACGTTGTTCCAACAGTTCTTCCACGTAATCGTTCATTGCTTATCTCCTGATTGTCATTTGAGTGGAACACAGGTTCCTTGTGCACCCAAGCTCAGTGCTCAGGCATGCGACGTTATTCAGGCCAAACGCGAAACTCCGGGTAACCGCCAGGGAGTGTCGCGCGCCTGCGCGACACAGGGCTAACCGGCAACGCCGAGCTATCCGACAGTTCCAGCATCGCGCAGGCGCGCGACGCTCCCCAGATCGGGTACCAATCTCCGCGCAACTGATTTAATCAGTGTTTCCCTTGCTTGAAGTTAGGAGGGCTGTATGACAATCGGATGAACACAAATGAGAAAAGTTCCGTTTTGCTAGTGCTTTTTGCGATAAGGACAATGGTGTTTACAGGCTCAAGGCTATTGCACAGCCCAGAAGCACCGTCACTTCGCTCAGTTCCACCAAGGCTCCGGCGGTGTCGCCTGTGGTGCCGCCCAGACGTTTGAGCAGCAGCGCCCTACCCCAGGCCAACAGCAGCAAGGTCAACAGCAGCCCGAGCAATGTCAGCCAGCCAAACAGCAGCATGGCCAACGCATGCAGGATCAGCAGTGCCGGCAGGCTGCGCCGTGGCAAATATTGACTGAGGGTATGCCCCAGGCCGCCAGGGCGCACGTAGGGGGTGGTCAACAGCAGCAACGGCAGGCACCAGCGGCCAAGCCAAGGCGTCAATAGCAGCACAGCCCAGGCCTCAGCGTCGATCAGGCTGACCAGTGCCGCCCACTTGAGCAGCAGACACAGCACCAGAGTGATCACCCCAATGGGCCCGCAGGCAGGATCTTTCATAATCGCCAGGGTGCGCTCACGGTCGCCATAACCGCCCACCCAGGCATCGGCGCTATCGGCCAGACCGTCCAGATGCAGTCCGCCGCTGAGCCAGACCCAAAGCGCCACCAGCAACGCACCCAGCAGCAACGGGTTCAATCCACTCAGCACCCAGTACACAGCCGCCAGCAGCGCACCGATCAACAGCCCCACCAGTGGATACCAGAGCAGCGAACGGCCGTTTTCCTCGGCCGAGGGCAAGCCCGGCAGGCGAATCGGCAGTCGGGTCAGAAACTGCAGGGCGATCAGCAGGGGCATTCGTACAGGACTCCGCCAGGCTCGCAACGCAGACGGCTGAGCTGGGCATGTTCGACCTGAACCTGCAGCAGCGCCTGGGGCGCCAGACCACGAGCCTTGGCCAGCAGCAAACGCATGACGCCGCCATGGGTGACCAGCAGCAGATGCCGACCGCTGTGCTGCTGTTGCAGGCCAGTCAAGACACTCAGTACCCGTGACTCAAAGTCAGCCAGGGGCTCGGCGCCCGGGGGCGTGAAAGCATAGGGGTCATCCCAGAACCGACCCAGAGCATCAGCTTGGTCCTGCATCAAATCAGCCGCACTGCGGCCTTCCCAATCACCGAAGTGCAATTCGCGAAAGGCCGGTTCCAGCAGCAGCGGCCGGTTCAGTTGACGCGCAAGTTCAAAGGCAAAATCTGCGCAACGGCGCAGCGGCGAGCTGATCACCGCGTCCCAGTCAGCTCTGCCATCGGTGGCGGCCTGCATTTGCTGCCAGCCAGCAGTCGTCAGGTTGTCGTCGATGCTGCCGCGAAACCCGCCACCCAGCTCAGTCTGGCCGTGGCGCAACAGGTCCAGGGTCAGAGTCACCGCGCCCCTCCGGAAATCGCTGCTTCGCTAAAGGTCGCCATCTGGTTGTGCAGTGCACAGGCTGCCCGCAGCAGGGGTACCGCCAACGCCGCACCACTACCCTCGCCCAGACGCATGCCCAGGCTCAGCAGCGGTTCGGCATCAAGCGCGGCGAGTACCGGAGCATGTCCAGGTTCAGCCCCCTGATGACTGAACAGCAGCCAGTCCCGACAGGATGGGTTCATGCGGATCGCACACAAGGCAGCCACCGAACAGATGAATCCATCGACCAGGACCGGCACCCCGAACTGGCTGGCGGCAATAAAGGCGCCGACCAAAGCGGCAATTTCCAGCCCGCCAAGCCGGGTCAGGCAATCCAGCGGGGTACTGCAGGCCGGCAAATGCAGGGATAGCGCCTCGTTGACTATTCGCGCCTTGTTGGCAACCCCCTGTGCGCCAAGCCCGGTACCGGGGCCAACCAGCCGCTCGGCGGGCAGATCGAGCAAAGCGCAGGCCAGAGCACTGGCTGCGGTAGTGTTACCAATCCCCATTTCGCCACCGATGAACAGGTGCGCGCCCTCACCGGCCGCGCCCAGCAACACCTGTCGACCAGCCAGCAACGCCTGCTCGCACTGGACCTCTGTCATCGCCGGCTGACAGCGCAGGTTGGCCGTGCCGGGCGCGATCGCCAGATGGCGAACACCGGGCAAGGGGTCAATCGGTACAGCCAGGCCCAGATCGATCAGCTCGAAGCGAGCTCCCAGTTCACGGGCCAACACATTGATTGCCGCGCCACCGGCAACAAAATTGCGCAGCATCTCGCCGGTTACCGACTGGGGAAAAGCCGAGACGCCTTCGGCCACGACCCCATGATCGGCGGCAAAAATGCTGATCCAGACACGATCAACCAAAGGATTGGGCTGCCCCTGCAAGGTTGCCAGCTCGATTGCCAGGGTTTCCAGTCGGCCCAATGAACCTGGGGGTTTGGTCAGCTGAGCCTGACGGCTGCGAGCCTGCTCGGCGACCGGTTCATGGGGCCGGGCAGCTGATTGACTCCACCAGAGCGCACTCATGTTTGGCCTCCCTTGAGGATCATTGGCAACCCAGCCACGCAGAAACTGACCCGCTCGCAACGTTGCGCCAGGTCCTGATGCAGCCAGCCGGCTTCATCGACATAGCGCCGACTCAACTCGCCCAGCGGCACAATCCCCATCCCGGTTTCATTACTGACCAGAATCACTTGCCCTGGCAGTTCGCTCAGACACTCCAGCAGCGCCTGGCGCTCTTGCTGAAGACGTTGCGGATCGCTATCGAGCAGCAGGTTGGTCAGCCACAGGGTCAGACAGTCAACCAGCAGGCAGCGCTGCGGATCGGCCTCACGGCGCAGCACTCGGGCCAGAGCCAGAGGTTCCTCAACCAGCCCCCAATCAGCCGGCCGGCGTTCACGGTGCTGCCGAATGCGTTCGGCCATCTCGGCATCGTGCGCCTGGCTGGTGGCGATATAGGTCACCGCTAGCCCCGAGGCCTGGGCGCGCTGCTCGGCAAGCCGGCTTTTGCCAGACCTTGCGCCACCTAAAATCAATTCAATCATTGAGTTACACCGCAGAGCTTGAGCAGTTTATTGGTATCCAGATGCTGCTCGACCAAGTCCGCCAGACGCTCAATATCACGTGCACGCAAGGCCGGATAATCCAGTGCCGCCGCCTGCTCCTGCCCGGCCCAGCGCAACAGTGCGGCACTGGCCTCAGGGTGTTCGAACAATCCATGCAGATAAGTGCCGGCAATCTGCCCGTCGTTACTCAGTGCGCCATCGGCTTCGCCGCCGTCCAGCAGTGCAAATGGCTGGGTCAATGCCTTGCCATGGCTGCGTCCGGCGTGGATTTCATAGCCCTGAACCTCAGCCCGCTCCAGGCACAAGCGACCACGCACTCGGGTCAGGCGCTTCTCGGCTTCCAGCCGGGTGCTGAAGTCCAGTACGCCTAGCCCGGCACTCGAACCAGCCTCGCCCTCCAGCCCCAGCGGGTCATCCACCCACTCACCGAGCATCTGAAAACCACCACAGACCCCCAGCAACTTGCCGCCATAGCGCAGGTGGCGACGAATATCGGCATCCCAGCCCTGCTGCTCGAGAAACGCCAGATCACTGCGTACGCTCTTGGAACCAGGCAGGATGATCAAGTCGGCGGCGAGCAACGGTTGGCCTGGGCCGACGAATTGCAAATCGACCTGCGGATGCAGCCGCAGCGGATCGAAATCGGTATGGTTGCTGATGCGCGGCAGCACCGGCACCACCACCTTCAAGGCCCCCCCCTGCTTGTCTGGCTGACGGGCATTGACCGCATCCTCGGCCTCGATATGCAGGTCATGCAGATAGGGCAATACGCCGAGCACCGGCTTGCCGGTGTGCTGCTCGAGCCAGTCCAGCCCCGGCTGCAGCAAGGCGATGTCGCCGCGAAAGCGGTTGATGACAAAGCCCTTGACCCGCTCCTGTTCACTGGGCGACAGCAAGGCCAGGGTGCCGACCAGATGGGCGAAGACGCCCCCCTTGTCGATATCGGCAATCAGGATCACCGGGCAGTCGACCGCCTCGGCAAAGCCCATGTTGGCGATATCACCGGCGCGCAGATTGATTTCCGCTGGCGAGCCGGCACCTTCGACCAGCACGGTCTGATACTGCTGGCGCAGCCGCTGATGCGAGGCCAGCACCGCCTCCAGGGCGATGGGTTTGTAAGCGTGATAGGCCACGGCATCCATGCTGCCCACCGGGTGGCCATGAATGATCACCTGGGCACCGATATCGGTATTGGGCTTGAGCAGCACCGGGTTCATATCGGTGTGCGGCTCCAGCCCGGCGGCTTCGGCCTGCACCGCCTGGGCGCGGCCGATCTCACCGCCGTCGATGGTCACCGCCGCGTTCAGTGCCATGTTCTGCGGCTTGAATGGGGCCACGGCAATCCCCTGGCGTTTGAGCCAGCGGCACAACGCGGTGACCAGGGTGCTCTTGCCGGCATCCGAGGTGGTGCCCTGGATCATCAAGGTGGTCATAACGCAGATGCCTCCTGAATCAACTGCGGTGCCGGCAGACCTAGCCCCTGCAAGGCCTGCTCCAGCCGGCTCCAGCCCGCTTCATTGCCGGGCAGGCCAATGCGCAGCGCTGCCGGCTGATTGAACAGCCGGGTCAGAATGCCCTGCCCGGCCAGTGCCTGATGCAGATCTGCGGCATCCGTGCGGCAAACCCACTGGAAAAGTGCGCAGCCACCGTCCGGCGTCAGGCCACAGGCACTCAGCAATTGCTGCAAGCGCTGGCCTTCACGCTGTAGCCGCCAGCGCCAGACCTGTTGGGTATCACGTTCGGCCAGCACCTGCTGGGCAGCAAAACGCGCCGGACCATTCACTGCCCAGGGTCCCAAGCGCTGATTCAAGCGCACCAGCAGTTCGGTGTCGGCCAGCACAAAGCCCAAACGTGCACCGGCCAGGGCGAAGAACTTGCCGAGTGAACGCAACACAATCAGCCCCGACCGGTCGCTACAGGGCGCCAGACTGTACTCGGGTTGCAGATCGGCAAAGGCCTCATCGACCACCAGCCAGCCGCCACGCGCGGCCAGCTCGGCCTGCCAGGCCAGCAGGGTTGGCGGGGCCAGCAGGCGACCGGTAGGGTTGTTTGGGTTGACCAGCACCAGCACATCGCAATCATCCAGCAGCGGCGGACCCTGCGCCCATTCATCCCAGACCTGTACCTGATGCCCGGCCTGGCTCCAGGCCTGGGCATGCTCAGCATAGCAGGGCCCGAGTACCCGCACCCGACAGGCCGGGCGCAGGCTCGGCAAGGCCTGAATCGCCGCCTGCGAACCGGCTACCGGCAACAGCGCCGGGGCTTGATAGTAGTCACGGGCGATCGCTTCCAGGCCGTCATCCGGCTCCGGCAACCGGCTCCAGCAACTGGCCGGAACCGCCGGCAGCGGCCAGACCCAAGGCGCCAGCCCGGTGGACAGGTCCAGCCAATCGTCCAGGGCGATGCCGTATTGCCGTGCGGCCTGGCGCAGCCGTCCACCATGCTCAAGCATAAGTCAGCCCCCAGACAATCAGGGCCAGCAACAACCACAGCGCTACGCCCTGACGTACCAAACGTACGGCACGACCGATATCTGCCGCGCCCGGTGCGAGTCCGGCACCCAGCTCGGGTTTGCGTTGCCATTGGCCGTGATAGCACCCCCCACCACCCAATTGCAGGTGCAGCGCCCCGGCACCTGCGGCCATCACCGGCCCGGCATTCGGGCTGTCCCATTGCGGCGCCTGGCGGCACCAGCAGCTTAGGGCCTGACGGGTTCGACCACAGAGCGCATAGGTCAGCGCCACCAGCCGCGCCGGCAGGTAATTCAGCGCATCATCCAGCCGCGCCGCAGCCCAGCCAAACTGCTGGTAGCGCTCATTACGGTAGCCCCACATCGCATCCAGGGTATTGGCCAGACGGTAGAGCACTGCCCCCGGCGCGCCAAGCAAGACAAACCAGAACAGTGCGGCGAACACCGCATCACTGCCGTTTTCCAGCACCGACTCGGTGGCCGCCCGGGCCACACCTTCGGCATCCAGTGCCGAGGTGTCGCGACTGACGATATAGCTCACCCGCTCGCGGGCCAGCGGCAAATCGCCTGCCGCCAGTGCCTGTGCGATCGGAATGGCATGTTCGCTGAGGCTGCGCAAGCCGACAGCCAGGTACAACGCCAGCACCGCCACCAGCCAGCCGACCCAGGGCAAGGTGGCCAGCGCGGCGGTCAGCAGGGTCAAGGGCACGACCGCCAGCAACCAGGCCAGCACGCCGTGCCAGCGGCTGGCGGCGGGCCGGTTCAGCCATTGCTCCAGTTGGTTGGCCAGCCGGCCAAAACCGACCAGCGGATGCCAGCGTTTCGGCTCACCTAACAGCTGATCGAGCAACACCCCGACCAACAGCAGCGGCGCCAGGCCCATCAGCGCTGGCTCCAGTCCCGGATCAGGCCATGCAACTGCTCCAGGCCGATGGTCAGCGCGGAGATGCCCGGCTGCAGGATATCCGGAGACTTGATCTCAAACAGTTGCCCGTCACGTACCGCCGGCACGGACTCCCAGCCGGGCCGCGCGACCACCTGCTCCGGGCGAAAGCGCTTGCCGCACCAGGAGCCGACGATGATATCCGGGGCCCGGCGCACCACCTCCAGCGGATCGGTGATGTAACGCTGGCGTGCGCGTGGATACTGGCTGAGTTCGGCAAAGCAGTCCTGGCCTCCGGCAATCTCGATCAACTCACTGACCCAGCGAATGCCACTGATCAGCGGCTCATTCCATTCCTCGAAGTACACCTTGGGGCGAGCGGCCAAGGCAGCGCCCTGGGTCTGCACCTGATCCAGCCTGCGCTGCAATTCGACGATCAGTTGCCCGGCACCTGCGCTGGCATGCACCAGTGCGCCCAGGGTCTCGATCATGCGGAAAATACCGGCAATATCACGCTGATTGAACAGATGCACCTCCAGCCCCTCGCGCGCCAGTTCAGCGGCGATATCAGCCTGCAGATCGCAGTAGCCGAGCACCAGATCGGGCTTGAGTTCGAGGATTTTCTCGGTCTTGGCACTGGTGAAAGCCGAGACCTTGGGCTTTTCCTTGCGTGCCTGTGGCGGGTGCACGGTAAAGCCGGAAATCCCGGCGATGCGCTGCTGCTCGCCGAGGCGATACAGCACTTCGGTAGTTTCGGTAGACAGGCAGACGATGCGTTGCGGCCCCTTCATGGTGATTCTCCCCAGTGATCGGTATACACCAACTCGGCCAGCGGGCGTGGTGCGGCCCAGCCTTGTTCGACCAGCATCGGCCGGTCATAGAAGGCGGTGACCGGGCCCAGGCACAAGATCGCGACCGGCTCGGCTCCGGCAGGCAAACCCAGCAACTCAGCCACGGCCTGCGGATCAAACAGCGACACCCAGCCCAGCCCCAGCCCCTCGGCACGGGCCGCCAGCCACAGATTCTGGATGGCACAGGCCAGCGAGGCCAGATCCATCTGCGGCAAGGTGCGGCGGCCAAACACATGGGCCTCGCGGCCTTCCGGCAGTGCCGCGACGAGCAATTCAGCGCAGTCGCGGATACCCTCAACCTTGAGCTGCATGAAGGCCGCACCGCGCTCACCCAGCGCCTCGGCGGTACGCAGCCGCTCCTGTTCGACCAGCCCATGCAACTGCTGGCGGAGCGTCGGTTGGGTGATGCGAATAAAGCGCCATGGCTGCATCAGCCCCACGCTGGGCGCCTGATGCGCCGCTTCAAGCAGCTGCGCCAGCAGCTCGGGAGCAACCTCACCGCCACTGAAATGGCGCATGTCACGGCGCTCACGGATCACCCGGTAAATGGCCGCGCGCTCGGCATCGCTGTAGCGCGAGCTGCTCATGGAGCAAACAGCGCCGCAGCCGCCTGCGGGTTACCCGGCAGATAGCAGTGAATGTAGGACGCCGTCAGCCGGCCCAGACGCCAGACCGCCTCGCTGGTGCGCTTGTAGTTGGGGCACTCGCCACGGGCCAGCGGCTCCAGCGCACACTCGATCGCCGAGTGGTGATAGGTATGCCCGCGCAGCGACCCTTCCGGCAACACCACTTCCTGCAGGGCCAGCGCGGTCAGGCGTGGCTGCATGGTCGCCGTCGCCGGCAGCAGGCCGAGCATCTCGCCGCTGTGGCCCTGCACATCGGTCAGGCGCTGGCACAGATAGAGCATGCCGCCGCATTCGGCGTGAATCGGCTTGCCGGCGGCATGATGGGCGCGGATAGCCGCCGCCATCGCCGTATTGCCGGCCAACTGATCCAGATGCAGTTCGGGATAACCACCGGGCAGATACAGGCTATCGACCGCCGGCAGGGCGCTATCGGCCAGGGGTGAGAAGAATTGCAATTTGGCGCCCAGCGCTTCGAGCAGATCCAGATTAGCCTGGTAGACGAAAGCAAAAGCCGCATCACGGGCCACACCAATACGCACCCCATCAAGCAGTGGCGACAGGTTGCGCGCTGCAACCGGTTCAAAACTCACCGCTGGCGGCAGCCGGGTATCGGCGCTGGCCGCCAGAGCATCGGCGGCGGCGTCCAGGCGGGCGTCAATATCGGCCAGCTCGTCGGCCTGCACCAACCCCAGATGCCGGCTCGGCAGCTCTACCGCCGCATCACGACTCAAGGCCCCGAACCACTCGATTTCCGGTGGCAGGCAGTCGCGCAGCATCTCGCCATGACGGGCACTGCCGACCTTGTTGGCCAGCACTCCGGCGAACGGCAGGTCGGCCTGATAGCTGGCCAGCCCATGTGCCATGGCGCCGAAGGTCTGGGCCATGCCTGAGCCATCGATCACCGCCAGTACCGGCACACCAAAGCGCCGGGCCAGATCAGCGGCTGAGGGCGTGCCATCGAACAGCCCCATCACCCCTTCGATCAGGATCAGGTCATTCTCGGCCGCAGCTTCAGCCAGCAGACGCTTGCTTTCGGCCTCACCAATCATCCACAGATCGACCTGATAGACCGGCTGACCACTGGCGCGAGCCAGAATCATCGGGTCGAGAAAATCCGGCCCGCATTTGAATACCCGCACCCTGCGGCCCTGACGGCTGTGCAAACGCGCCAGCGCGGCCGTGACCGTGGTCTTGCCCTGGCCCGAAGCCGGAGCGGCGATTAATACCGCTGGACACTCAAGCTGACTCAAAACTCTACCCCCTTCTGCGCCTTGATACCGGCCTTGAAGGCATGCTTGACCATGCCCATCTCGGTTACCGTATCTGCGGCCTCTATCATCGCCGCCGGAGCCCCGCGACCGGTCACCACCACATGCTGGTGAGCCGGACGGCCCGCAATATCAGCCAGCACCTGATCCAACTCCAGATAGTTGTATTTGAGCGCGATATTCAGCTCATCGAGAATCACCAGCGCTACCGCCGGGTCGCGCATCAGTTCGCAGGCTACCGCCCAGGCCGCCTGGGCCTTGGCGATATCGTCCTGGCGGTCCTGGGTTTCCCAGGTGAAGCCGGCCCCCATCACGTGATAGCGCACCTGCTCAGGGAAACGGCGGAAAAACACCTCTTCGCCGGTGCTGCTGGCGCCCTTGATGAACTGCACAATGCCCACCTGCATATCATGCCCCAGGGCTCGCGCGGCCATGCCGAAAGCTGAGCTGCTCTTGCCCTTGCCGTTGCCGCTGAGCACCAGCAACAAGCCGCGTTCGTCCTGCGCCGCAGCGATCTTTTCATCGACCACCGCCTTCTTGCGCTGCATGCGCTGGCGGTGACGCTGATCGCGCTCGCTCGGCTCGCTCATGCCTTGCGACCCTGGCCCAGCAGCCCTTGATTAGCCAGCAAACGCAGCACTGCGTAGACGGCCGCGGCAATCACTACATACATCGCCAGGGTGCTCAGGTACTGGGGGTAATAGGTAGCGATCCGTTCAAGCATGCCGGCAAAGGTCGGGGCTTCGTAACGCCCAGAGAAAAAGTAAAACCCACCACTGGAAAACAAATTGCAGATCAACGCACCGGTGGCCACCGTAGGGGCCAGGATCAGCAGCGTGGCCGGGTGATCACGGTGCCAGCCAGCGTATAACCGCCCAGCAAGCCACAGGCTGCCATAGGCGGGCAGCAAGGCCCAGTAGGCGATGGTCATGCAATGATGGCCGGCGTTGGTCCAGCCGACGCTGAGCACGTCCATGACGACTGCTTGCAGGAACAGTAACGGAAACGCCCAGCGCGGACGCAAAAACACCCCAGCCAGGAAAAATACCGCCCAGGAAGCGCTGGGCAAGTTGACCACACTGAAGTGACTGCCACGGGTCATGGCCATCAACAGTACCAGTATGGCGCCAACAGCCAGTTGGCTGCGTTTGGATAGTACGATCATGTCATCCTCCTTGGATGGGTGTAGATGTTCAATTCAACTGCCGCGATTGCGTCATTCCGTCTTCCCGCTAGCCCGCTACCCCTACGTCATTGCGAGCCGCGTAGCGGCGTGGCAATCCATGCGCAGGCCCCACCACCGAGGCACGTGGATTGCCGCGGGCCTGCGGCCCTCGCAATGACGAGGGTGAGGCAGGCCTTTTGGCTTGCCCTCGCACTCGGGCACGCCCCCGCTACTCCGTCATTGCGAGCCGCGTAGCGGCGTGGCAATCCATGCGTAGGCCCCACCACCGAGGCAGGTGGATTGCCGCGGGCCTGCGGCCCTCGCAATGACGAGGGTGAGACAGACCCTTTCCCCCTCGCAATGACGAGGGGGTCGCTTTACAGCATCTGGTAGCGCAGGGTCAGATAGCCGGCCCGGCCCTGCTGCTGATAGCTGGCCGCAGTTTCATACTCGGTGTCGAACAGGTTGCTGATCCGTGCCTGCACTCGCCACTGGTGGCTGAACCAGTACTCAGCGCGCAGATCGACAGTGTTGTAGCCATGCAGGTCGGTGGTATTGGCGGCGTTGTCCCAGCGCCGGCCTTCGGCGTGCAGGCTGGCGCCGACGCCTATCCGGCCAAAACGGCGGTCGACATCCAGGTTGAACAGTTGCTCGGCGCGCCGCGCCAGCAGGTCGCCCTGGTTGGCGCGTTTGGAGCGGTTGGACGGGTCCTGCAGGGTCAGATTGCTGGCTACATCCCAGCCCCACCAGTGGCCGGCCAGTTCCAGCTCGACACCCTTGATCACCGCCTTGTCGACGTTCTCCGCCTGCCAGATGCCGCCTCCCAGGTTGACGCTGGCGATCAGGTCATCAACCTCATTGCGGAAGACATTGACGGCCCAGGTGCCCCAGTCATGCTGACCACGCAGGCCAACTTCATAGTTGCGCGAGGTTTCTTCCTTGATATCGGGGTTGCCGAAACCGGGGAAGTACAGCTGATTGAAGGTCGGCGCCTTGAACGCGGTGCCGTAGCTGGCCACCAGTTGCAGGTTGTCGCTCAGGCTCAGGCCATAACCGATGTTGCCGGTGGTGTGATCGCCGTGCTGCTGGTTGTCGTCATGGCGCAGGCCAAGCTGCCATTCATGGATACCGCGCTGGCCCAGGTACTGGGCGTAGTAACCCTTGTTGGTGCGCCGGCCCTTGCTGTAGTCGGTGCTGCTGCTGACCTCATCGATCAGGTGGTCGTAGCCCAGGGTCAGCACCTGGCCCGGCGCCAGATCGATATCGTTCTGCCAGCCAAAGCTGTCGCGGCGGGTGTCGAAGCGGCTGGTAAAAGTACTGCCGTTGAAATTGTCGCTCTTGTCTTCGCTGCGTGCGGCCTGCAGGGTCACGCGCCACGGTTCAAGCGGAGCAAAGCGGGCATTGAGGCCATGGGTCTTGAGCACCGAATCGGAGTTGGCCTTGTAGCCGGAGTCGAAGTCATTGCTGGAGTGGGTTTCCAGTACCTGACCATCGATCTCCAGACCGTTGGCAAAGCGATAGCCTGCCTTGAGGTTGGCCGACAGCTCACGATAGCCGTCGTTGTCCGGATCACCCCGGCCCGGGCGGGCATCGATACCCCGGGTCGACAGGCTGCTGACACCCAGGTTGTACCAGGCGTTGCCGAAGCCGCCGGAGACGCCGGCACTGCCGGCCAGATGATTGCGACTGCCTGTGGTCACCGAGGCCCAGGGCTTGGGATCGCCCTTGCTGCCCTGGCGGGTGAAAATCTGGATCACCCCGCCGATGGCTTCTGAGCCATAGAGGCTGGAGCGCGGACCACGGACAATCTCGATCCGCTCGATCTGCTCCATCGGCAGATTCTGCAACGCGGCGTTGCCACTGGTCACTGAACCAATGCGTACGCCATCGATCAGCACCAGTACATGATCACTGTTGGTGCCGCGAATGCCGATGCTGCTGGACTTTCCCGGTCCGCCGTTGTTGACGATGCTGACGCTCGGCGTGCGGCGCAGCAGATCCAGGGCGTCGGTAGCTTGCAGGCGTTCGATATCGGCCCGCTCAATGACCGTGACCGCGGCCAGGTTGGCGGCAATCGATTGGTTGGTGCGGGTTGCTGTAACCACCTGGCTGTCCAGGTGCAGGGATTGGGCATGGGAAAAGCAGGCGCTGGCCATCAGGGCCAATGCCAGCGGCGTGCGCGGCAACATCTTCATCGGTTCGCTCCGTCGTACTCACCCGTACGACATTGAGTGCTGGGTACACACGGCGAAGCGAACAGGCAGACAGCCAGACGAACAGAGGCCATACACCCGCAGAGCCCGCCGCACTGCTGTGACATGCATCAGGCCGGTCTCCGGGCTCACGAGCGAACAATGTCCAATGATCCGACCTTCCCGTGCGTACACAGTGGTCATGGGGGATCATCTGCCGCGTCACACCCCTGTGGGTGGCGGGCACTCGTTTACCGTTGCGGGGGCAGCGCCGGAATTGTTCCGTATCAAGGAACGCACCGGCTTCCCAGTTTCACCCTAAGGCCATTGGCCAGAGGGCACCTGAAGCGAGGCGAAGGTTAGAAGTTTTGCCCTGTAGCGTCAATGAAAAAGGGAAACACTGATTAAATCTGTTTCGGTGTTGGCCCAATTGTCGCTGACCTGTTCTGGACACGCCGTGAACCCCCTCCGGGTCCGGCCAACCGATCACAGATCGGTCGGCGTTCGGCTGTGCACGAAGCATGCTTCGTAAACGCTTGCCTCACCCCTGGGGGCTTGACGATGCCCGTCCAGGGCATCGACAGTCCAGAACAGGTCAGCGACAACCGGGCTACTGAGCTTGTGTGTAATTAATCAGTGTTTCCTTAAGCCGTGGCCTTTTTGCGTTGTTTTTCATAGAGAAACCGCAAAACTGCCTGGCGGTACTGGTTGTACTTGGGGTCCTCGGCCAAGGCGATGCGATCACGCGGGCGCGGCAGATCGATGTCGAGAATCTCGCCAATGGCTGCCGACGGGCCGTTGGTCATCATCACGATGCGATCAGACAACAGTACTGCCTCGTCAACATCGTGGGTGATCATGATCACGGTATTGTGCAGTTCAGCCTGGATACGCATCACCTCGTCCTGCAGATGCGCGCGGGTCAGGGCATCCAGAGCGCCGAACGGCTCGTCGAGCAGTAGTACCTTGGGCTGCATGGCCAACGCCCGGGCAATCCCGACCCGCTGTTTCATACCACCGGAAATCTCGCCAGGGCGTTTATCCAGCGCATGGCCCATATGCACCATGTTGAGGTTGTGACGAATCCATTCGTCACGTTCACTGCGGCTCTTGCTGCGACCGAAGACCTTGTCGACGGCAATCTGCACGTTCTCGTAGACGGTCAGCCAGGGCAGCAGCGAGTGGTTCTGAAACACCAGGCTGCGATCCGGCCCAGGACCGCTGACTTCCTTGCCGTCCAGAATCACCACGCCACTACTGGCCTCCAGCAGGCCGGCGACGATGTTCAGCACCGTCGACTTGCCGCAGCCGGAGTGACCAATGATCGAGATGTATTGCCCGCGCTCGACCTGCAGATTGATATCGCTCAGCACTTGACTGGTCACGCCGCCACGGCTGAAGCTTTTGAACACCTTTTCGATACTCAGATAGGCCTTGCTCATGATGATGCTCCTCAGCCTTCGCTGGTGCCGCGAGTGACCAGCCGGCCAACCCAGGCCACCAGACGGTCGAGAATGAAGCCGACGATGCCGACATAGACCAGAGCCAGGACGATGTCGCTGATCAGCGAAGCATTCCAGGCATCCCAGATGAAGAAGCCAATCCCTACCCCGCCGACCAGCATCTCGGCGGCGACGATCGCCAGCCAGGACAGACCGACCCCGATGCGCAGCCCGGAGAAGATATAGGGCGCGGCCGCCGGCAACATGATCTTGGCGAAGTACTCGATGCCGTTCAGACGCAGCACCCTGGCGACATTGCGGTAGTCTTCAGGAATGTTGCGGATGCCCACCGAGGTATTGATGATGATCGGCCAGATCGCGGTGATGAAGATGACGAAGATCGCCGACGGATTACTGTCCTGGAAGCCGGCCAGCGACAGCGGCAGCCAGGCCAGCGGCGGCACCGTGCGCAACACCTGGAAAATCGGATCCAGCCCGCGCATGGCCCAGGTCGATTGCCCTACCAGCACGCCCAGCCCCACCCCGGCCACTACCGCCAGGGCATAGCCGTAGGCGACCCGCTCCAGGCTGGCGAGAATCTGCCAGGCCATGCCGACATCGTTACCACCATTGTCATAGAACGGATTGGCGATCAGCTCCCAGGTATCGCTGAACACTTGGGTAGGAGGGGGCAATGCGCTCGCTGGGCTGGAGCAGAGCATTTCCCAGACCAGCAGAAACAGCAGAAACAGCAGGGTAATGGCGACCGGTGGCAGTAGATTGTGCAAGCCGATTTGCCCCAGCCGGGACAACCAGGCGGGTATCCGGGTGGCTGGCCGCAGTGCAGCGGCGTCCCCGGTTTCGATCTTGACGTTGGCATTCATGGGTCAGTCTCCTTCTGGCACACACCGGCTCAGGCCAGCGCTTTGATCGCCAGACTGTCGAGGTAGGCCTTGGGGTTTTCCGGATCGAACACAGTGCCATCGAAGAAGGTCTCGACACCGCGCGAGGTGGACGTCGGGATCTGCTCGGCCGGCACCCCCAGATCAGCGGCAGCTGCACGCCAGAGGTCTTCACGGTTGACCTGCTCGATCAGGCCATGGGTATCAAAGTCGGCAGGCAAATATCCCCAACGGATATCCTCAGTCAGGAACCACAAGTCGTGGCTCTTGAACGGATAGGAAGCGAAGTCATTCCAGTAACGCATCTGGTGCGGGCTGTTTTCCACCACGCGACCGGTGCCGTAATTGAAGTTGCCCTTCATCCGCTCGACCACATCATTGAATGGCGCATTGATCCAGCGGCGCTTGGCACAGATCTGCGCAACTTCTACGCGGTTGGCCGGGTCTTCGCAGTACATTTGCGCTTCCATTACCGCCTTGAGCAGTGCACGGGTAGCATTGGGGTTGGCTTCAACCCAGTCGGCGCGCATACCCAGCGCCTTTTCCGGGTGGTTGTGCCACAACTCGCTGGTGGTCAGCGCGGTGTAACCGATCTTCTGGTTGATCAGTTGCTCGTTCCACGGCTCACAGACACAGAAAGTATCCATGCTGCCGACCTTCATATTGGCAACCATCTGCGCCGGCGGCACCACGATGGTCGAGATGTCACGATTGGGATCGATGCCGCCAGCAGCCAGCCAGTAGCGAATCCACAGGTCGTGGGTACCGCCGGGGAAGGTCATGGCCGCGTTGACCGGTTTGCCGCTGGCTCTTTTGGCTGCCAGGGCCGCCTTGAACGGTGTGCTGTCGACCCCGAGCTTGAGGTCGATATACTCCTGCCCCACTGAAATGCACTGCCCGCCCAGGTTCAGACGAGCCAGAATCACCATCGGCACCGGCACATTGTTCGGCGTCATCGCCCCCGAAGCGATCAGGTACGGCATTGGTGTGAGAATATGCGCGCCATCGATCCCGTTACGCGCCGAACCCAGCACCAGATTGTCGCGGGTAGTCCCCCAGGATGACTGCTTGAGCACCTCAACCCCGGTCATACCGTGCTTGGCGAAAAAGCCCTTTTCATCGGCGACGAACAGCGGCGCCGCATCCGTCAGGGCAATAAACCCCAGCTTGGCTCGGGTGGTTTCCGGCGCATCGCTGCCTGCAGCCCAGGCCGCCGAGCGCAGGCCCGGCGCCATGCCGCCGAGCAACGCGGCGCCACCCACGGCGGCAATCGAATATTTGAGAAAGTCACGGCGCTTGAGATTGACGCTGGCCTGGCTGGTTGGCTTGATCGGTTTGTCGTCCATTGCACATTCCCCTGAAAAGCACGCATAAAAAACGGCGCCCCCTCGCACCTGGCCTTATGGCCGGGATGGAGGTGGACGCCGTTGCCCTTAGTCAATGATGTAGAGGTCTAATGGTCTTGACCTGAAGGTATCAAAGCAGATTGCGTGCCAGTTAGTGGTTGGCTCAGAAAAACCCTCAGCAGTTTAAAGAGTTATCAGCCTGGGAGAGCAACAGCCAATGAATCCAGGCCCCAGGCACGCACTTTAAGAGAGCGCCAGCAGGGCAAATGCGCAACCAGCGTGCAAAAATGCCTCGCTTATCCGGTCTTAACCCGCGTACTGGCGTTTGGCATAAGATCCGCCAGGCTGAGCACCGCCTGAGCCACGTCGGCCAGCCGTTGACTGCGCTCCATGGCAGCATTTTGCAGTATCCGGTAGGACGCTTCCTCATCAAGCCCATGACGCGACATCAACACCCCCTTGGCCCGCTCGATCAGCTTGCGTTCATTCAACGAGCTGCGGGCGTTATCCAGCTCCTCAGCCAGCATCTGCAAACGCTGATTCTGTTCGTGCAAAAGATCCAGCACCGAGCGATTGAGCTGCTGGCCCATGGTGTCGCCCGGTGCACCATCCAGCTCAGTAGCCTGCACGTTGAATAACCGGGTCCCTGGTGGCTCGTTGGCGTCATCAAACTGATCGAGCCGCTCAAGCAGGCAGCGATGATTATCAAGATCAGCCTGAGCCTGGCGAATCTTCTGCTGACACAATTGCTGCAATCGCTCGGTCAGCAGGTCTTCAACCTGCTTCATGGCATCGATACGACGGGTAGTCAGTTCAAACCAGGGCTCACCCAGGCTGGCCTCCAGCGGCTGCCCCGGCAGACTGCGCGCGGCGACCAGGCGCAAGCGGGCAATTTCAGCTTCGACCGGATCGGTGCAGAGCTGATGCCAGGCATTGAGCGCGAGCTTGTCGGCATAGTCACAAAAGATCGCAAAGCAGCGCTGCTGGCCCTCGCCCAGATACTGCAGGCGCTCAAGCTGTTCCAGATCGAACATCCTCGAGGCGAAACCCGCGACTCCGGTGGCCCGCTCCAGCCCCGCCAATTCCTTGCCCTGCATGAAGTTGAACAGCGCAACCAGGCAACGGGTGATATCCGGATCGACTGAGGTATCGGCGGCCTCGAACACGACCGCCAGCAGCCCGCCAATCACCCGGGTAAAGGCCCGGGTCGACTCCTGAGGACTCAGGGCCTGATCCCGTACCCGACGGCGCAGGCTGGCCAGGCCGTCGAGCCCGTGCAGTACCAGGGCAATACGGTTGAATAGCCGGGCCTTGTCCGCCCCGCGCCCAGCCTCCGGGTCCATGCGATTGAACCCGCGCCGTACCGACTGCTCCAGACCACGACTGTCGCTGGTCAACTGATCCAGCGGCTGGCGGAAACATTCAGCCTGAGCGCTGAGATACATATTGGAAAAGCCGCGCTCGCGCTGTAACGCATGTACCAGCCGGCTAATGCCGCCGACCAGCTCACAGGTCAACTCCAGCGCAATCAGCCCCTGCATTTCGCTGCGCCGGGCCGCCAGCATGAATCCCAATACCGTAGCCATGTGCTTGCTCCCCTACCCTCGGGTATTGAACAAGCACGAGCAATTGCCGTGCCATCAGGCCATGACCGGATCATCCTCGCGCGCCACGCCGGTCTGCACCCGCCACTGAGCCGCGTAGAAACCGTCTTCAGCCAGCAATTCGCTGTGCCGGCCAGACTCGACCACCCGGCCCTGTTCGATCACCGCGATCTGGTCGGCGTGCACTATGGTGGACAGCCGGTGAGCAATCATGATCACCGTGCGGTCATGGGCGATACGCCGCAATGAACGCTGAATCGCCGCTTCGGTCTCGTTGTCGACCGCGCTGGTGGCTTCGTCCAGCACCAGGATCGGCGGGTTCTTCAACAGTGCCCGGGCCAGCGACAGACGCTGACGCTGGCCGCCGGACAACCGCACGCCGCGCTCACCGACCGGGGTATCCAGCCCCTGCGGCAAGGCCTCAATGAACGCCCAGGCTTCGGCCTGACGGGCAGCGCTGACAATCTCCTCATCACTGGCATCGGGCCTGCCATAGGCGATGTTGTCGCGAATGCTGCCCTCGAACAGATACACATCCTGGCTGACCAGCCCCACCGCCTGGCGCAGTGAGCGCAGGCTGATCTCAGTTACCGGCTGGCCATCGATCAAGACCTGACCGGCCTGGGGGTCCTGAAACCGCAGCAGCAGCTTGATCAGGGTCGACTTACCCGAACCGGTAGCCCCGACCAGTGCCAGGGTGTGCCCAGCCGGGACCTTCAGGTCGATCCCGTGAATGCCACTGTTGGAGTTCGGATACTGGAATGCCAGTTGCTGGAAATGCACCTCGCCGCGCACTGGCTGGGGCAGGTCCGGATTACCCTGATCGGCCACATGCACCGGTTCTTCCAGCAGGCCGAGAATCCGTCGGGTGCTGGCCATAGCCCGCTCGAACAGGTCGATCACCTCGGCCAGTCCGGTCAAGGGCCACAACAGACGCTGAGTCAGGAACACCAGCACGCCGTAGGCACCGATATTCAACTCACCACTGAGCGCCTGCATGCCGCCGATGGTGAAGGTGGCCAAAAAGCCGGACAGCACCGCCATGCGGATCACCGGAATAAATGCCGAGCTGACTCTGATGGCCTTACGGTTGGCTTCGACATAGGCCTCACTGGCCTGACGCAGGCGCTCGGCCTCACGGGCCTCGGCGGTGAAGCTCTTGATCGTGGCGATGCCGTTGAGGTTGTTGCTCAACCGGCTGGCGATCTCGCCTACCCGCTCACGCACCTCGCCGTACAGTGGGCCAGCCTTGCGCTGGAAGTAGAAGCCGCCCCAGATAATCAGCGGAATCGGGGTAAAGGCCAGCAGTGCAATCAGCGGCGAGATGAAGAAGAACACCGCGCCTACCGCTACCACGGTTACCCCAACCTGAATCATGGCGTTGGCTCCGCCATCAAGGAAGCGCTCAAGCTGGTTGACGTCGTCGTTCAGGGTGGCGACCAGATGCCCGGAGCTGCGCGACTCGAAGAAGCTCATATCCAGACGCTGGGCATGCTCATAGGCATCCTGGCGCAGATCCGATTGCAGCCGCTGGGCCAGGTTGCGCCACAGGATCTGATAGAGGTACTCGAAAATCGACTCCCCGGCCCAGATCACGAAGGTCAACACCCCGAGTGCGATGATCTGCTCCTGCGGGGTGGTGAACCCCAGCCGGGCAACGAAGCTGCGCTCCTGGTTAACCACCACGTCGATAGCCACGCCGATCAGGATTTCCGGGGCAATATCGAACAGTTTGTTGATCACCGAGCAAGTGGCCGCGGCGATGATCCGCCTGCGGTATCCGCGGGCATAGCGCAACAGGCGTACCAGTGCGCTGAAGCTGTTGGTTTGATTCATTGGTTGACATCCATGATTGGGGTGGCCGCGCGCACGCGCGTCAGGCGGCACATCCTACCTTTAAACAAATTGATAATCATTATTGTTTTATTTAACCTTGCGCAGATTAATCGAATCACTCTGCGGAGCCCATCCATGTTCAGCCTCGACGCCGCCAGTTATCAGGTCAATGGCAAAACGCTGTTGCAGCCACTCAGCCTGGAGTTGGCTCAGGGCCAGGTTCATGGGCTGATCGGTCACAACGGTTCGGGCAAATCTACCCTGCTGAAACTGCTGGCGCGCCAGTATAGCCCCAGCAGTGGCCTGGTTTGCTTCGATCAGCGCCCATTGCCGAGCTGGGGGGCACGAGCCTTTGCCCGCGAGGTTGCCTACCTGCCCCAGCATCTGCCCAGCGCCGAGAACCTGACTGGGCGTGAGCTGGTCGAGTTTGGCCGCTATCCCTGGCGTGGCCTGCTTGGGCGTCTGACCCGCGATGACCAGCAACAGATCGACCGGGCGCTGGAACTGACCGATACCCAGACCTTCGCCACCCGCATGGTCGACACTCTGTCCGGCGGTGAGCGTCAGCGCCTGTGGCTGGCCATGCTGCTAGCCCAGGGGAGCCGCTTCCTGCTACTTGACGAGCCACTGGCGGCGCTGGATATCGCTCACCAGGTCGAGGTCATGGGCCTGGTCACAGGGCTCAGCCGTGAGCTGGGGCTCGGGGTCATTATCGTTCTGCATGACATCAATATCGCCGCCCGCTTCTGCGACAACCTGATCGCCCTGCACAGCGGCCAACTGCTGGCCCAGGGGCATCCCGAACAGCTGATGGATCACGAGACCCTGCAGGATATCTACGGCATCAGCATGCAGGTCATCCCCCATCCCAGTGCCAACCACCTGGTCGCCCTGGCCCACTGACGCCACATGCATTCAACTCTATTACGTTACCTGTTGCTGGCTGGCCTGCTGCTGAGCCAGGTCAGTCTGGCCGCTCCCGAGCGACTGGCCAGCCTTGACTGGACGCTGGGCGAAACCCTGGTCGCGCTTGAGGCGCCACCAGCGGCCATGGCGCAGATTGCCGACTACCATAGCTGGGTCGGCGAACCGGCCATGCCCGAGCAGGTCGTTGATCTGGGCCTGCGTACCCAACCCAATCTTGAATTGCTGGCCAGCCTTAAGCCCGACGGCATCCTGATCTCGCCGATGTTCGCCAATCAGCGCCCTGTGCTCGAACGCATCGCGCCAGTGACACAACTGGAACTCTACAGCCCGGGTGCCGACACCTGGGCAGAAATGCTTGAACTGACGCGCAAGCTTGGCGCCCTGACCGAACGCCAGCAAGCCGCTGAGCGCCTGATCGAAACGACCCAAGTCGAACTTGAACAACTGCGAACACGTCTGCCCGAGCAACCGCCTGCCGTGCTGATCATCCAGTTCATGGATGCCAGGCATGTCCGGGTGTTCGGCGCCAACGGCCTGTATCAGGTAGCACTGGACAAACTCGGGCTGGTCAACGCCTGGCCCGGCGGTACCAATAGCTGGGGCTTCGCTCTGGTCGGCATCGACGCCCTGGTCGGCCTGGATGCCCAGTTGGTAGTGATTGATCCAAAGCCGGCCGGGGTCGAGCGCGAACTGCAGCGTAGCGCGCTTTGGCAGCGCCTTCCCGGGGTCAATGAGGGGCGTGTGCTTACCCTGCCGCCGACCTGGAGCTTCGGTGCCCTGCCCTCGCTACAACGCTTCGCCACCCTGCTGGTAGCGGCTTTGGAGACCCAGCGTGACTGAACACTTCAAACCCGCGCTGCCTGTCTTGCTGCTGGCCGCGCTGACCCTGGGACTGGCCAGCACCAGCCTTAATCCACTGGGTGGTGGCAGCGCGGCCTGGCAGGCGCTGTTCAGCGAGCAGTCGCTGCTTTTACATTTCAGCTGGTGGCCACGGCTGTGCATGGCATTGCTGGCCGGGGCAGGTCTGGCCATGGCCGGAGTACTGATGCAGCAGTTGTTGCGCAATCCGCTGGCTTCGCCGACAACCCTCGGGGTCTCCAATGGCGCCAATCTGGCCCTGCTCTGCGTCAGTCTGAGCGCCCCCTGGCTGCTCGACTGGGGCCGCGAATGGGTGGCACTGACCGGCGGCGCGCTGGCCATGGGGCTGGTCATGCTGATCAGTTGGCGGCGCGCCCTGGCTCCGCTGGTGGTGGCACTCGCCGGGCTGGTGGTCAACCTCTACCTGGGTGCTCTGGCGATTGCCGTGTTGCTGTTCAATCAGGAAGCCTTGGGCGGCTTGTTGATCTGGGGTGCCGGATCGCTGGCCCAGAATGGCTGGGACGGGGTGGCCTTCCTGGCCCCGCGGCTGCTGCTCGGCATGCTGCTGGCGGGTTTGTTGCTGCGCCCGCTGGCACTGCTGGACCTGGACGACATCAGCGCCGGCAGTCTTGGCATCTCACTCAAGTATCTGCGCCTGGCCGGCCTGGGGTTGGCGGTTTTTCTGGCCGGCTGCGTGGTCAGCGCGGTGGGCGTGATCGGCTTTATCGGCCTGGCGGCACCAAACATCGTGCGCCTGGCCGGGGCCCGCCGGCTCGGCCCACGGCTGCTGTGGTCCACCTTGCTCGGCGCCCTGCTGCTGGCAGCCACCGACCTGATGCTACAGGCGCTGGGCAACCGGGCGGCCATGCTGATACCCACGGGCGCGGTCACTGCCGCACTGGGAGCACCGCTGCTGTTGTGGCTGATTCCACGCCTGCGGCTAGGCCAGCGCCAGGCTCCGGTCACGCCCGGGGTACTGGCCAGACGCACTACTCAGCCGGGGCGCCGGCTGCTACTGCTGGCTCTGGCGCTGCTGCTGGCCTGCGTCCCAGCCCTGTGGTTCGGTCAAGGCCCAACTGGCTGGTTCTGGCTTGATAGCAGCCAACTGGCGGTGCTCGACTGGCGTCTGCCGCGGGTCACCGCCGCGCTCGCCTGCGGCCTGCTGCTGGCGCTGGCCGGCACCCTGGTTCAGCGTCTGAGCGGTAATCCCATGGCCAGCCCGGAGCTGCTCGGCATCAGTGGCGGCAGCGCCATCGGCCTGATGGCCGCAGTCTTTCTGCTGCCAACCCCGAATAATCTGAGCCTGATGCTCAGCGGCACCTTCGGCGCACTGCTGGTACTGGTCCTGCTGATCACTCTCAACCGCCGCAGCGGCTGGCTACCCGAGCGTCTGTTGTTGACGGGTGTAGCGATTACCGCGCTGTTTGACGCCCTGCGCGCTGTAGTACTGGCCGGTGGCGATCCGCGCGGCCAGCAGTTGCTGGCCTGGATGTCCGGCTCAACCTACTACGTTGACGCTACCGCAGCCTGGACTCTGCTTGGCACCGGTATGCTGCTGGCACTGGTGTGCGTGCCGCTGGTACGTTGGCTGGACATTCTGCCACTGGGCGCCGACACCAGTCGGGCGCTGGGTATCCGGGTGCAGCAGGCGCGCCTGTTGCTGTTGCTGCTGACTGCGGTACTGACCGCCGCCGCCACCCTGATCATCGGCCCCTTGAGTTTCGTTGGCCTGCTGGCACCGCACATGGCACGCCTGCTTGGCTTCAGCCGGGCCGGCCAGCATCTGGCTGGTGCGGCGCTGGTTGGCATGTTGCTGATGGTCCTGGCCGATTGGCTGGGCCGTCAATTGCTGTTCCCCAATGAACTGCCCGCCGGCCTGATGGCTGCGCTGATTGGCGGTGCCTATTTCATGTGGGGACTGCGGCGACTCTGAGTTCGTCAGTCCGGGGCACGTCTGCCGTGCCCCAGCGCAGTAACCGCAGCCCATTGAACACCACCAGCAGGCTGACGCCCATGTCAGCGAAGACCGCCATCCACAAGGTGGTATGCCCGGTCAGGGTCAACAGCAAAAACAGTGCCTTGATGCCAACCGCCAGTGCAATATTCTGCCGCAGGATACGCACCGTCGCCCGCGACAGCTGGATGAAGGTGGGAATTTTGCCCAGGTCATCATCCATCAGCGCCACATCGGCGGTTTCCATCGCGGTATCGGTACCGGCCACAACCATGGCGAAACCGATATCGGCCTGGGCCAGTGCCGGCGCATCATTGATTCCATCGCCGACCATACCGACCTTGCGCCCTTCTGCCTGCCAACGCTCGACCAGATCCAGCTTGTGCTCGGGCAGCAGCTCGGCATAGGCCTGATCGATACCCGCCTGCGCGGCGATGGTTTGGGCCGCGTGCGGGTTATCGCCGCTGAGCATATGCGTCTGCACCCCGGCCTGAGTCAACCGGCTGACAGCCTCACGACTGCCCGACTTGAGCTGATCAGCTACAGCGAACAGGGCCAACGGTTGCTGCGTGTCAGCCAGCACCACGACACTCTTGCCCTGGCGCTCCAGGGCTTGCAGGAGCTGTTCAAGTGACGCATTGAGCAACCCTCGTTCATCCAGCAGCCGTCGATTGCCCAGCCAGTAATCCTGACCAGCAATCCGCCCGCGCACACCACTACCAAGCAGGGCGGTAAAGCCCTCCACGGCTTGCAACCCGGCGAGCTGCCCCATGGCCGCACGACTAATTGCGCCGGATACCGGGTGATCGGAACGTCCAGCCAGACTTGCGGCCAACGCAAATAGCGGCTCGGCGTCCCGCCCATTGAGCGCTTCGACATCCGTCAGCTCTGGCTGCCCCAGCGTCAGAGTGCCGGTCTTGTCCAGAGCCAGGCAGTCCAGCTCGCGCCCGGCTTCGAGAAAGCGCCCGCCCTTGATCAGAATCCCCAGGCGCGCCGCCCGGGTCAGACCGCTGACCACGGTGACCGGTGTCGAGATCACCAAGGCACAGGGACAGGCCACCACCAGCAATACCAATGCCCGGTAGATCCATTCCAGCCAATCACCGACGAACAGTGCCGGGACCACCGCCACCAGCAGCGCCAGAGCAAACACCGCCGGGGTATAGATACGCGCGAAACGGTCGATGAAACGCTGGGTCGGAGCCTGACTGGCCTGGGCTTGCTCCACCGCCCGAATGATCCGCGCCAGCGTGCTGTCACTGGCCGGGGCCGTGACCCGATACTCCAGCTCCCCCTGCTGGTTCAGGCTGCCGGCAAACAGAGCGTCGCCCGGACGCTTGTCGACCGGCAGACTTTCCCCGGTAATCGGTGCCTGATTGATGCTCGAATGACCACTGAGCACCTCCCCGTCCAGCGCGATACGCTCACCAGGGCGCACCCGCACCCGGTCCCCCACCGCAACCTCGGCCACCGGCAGATCGCGCCACTGGCCATCGCTCTGCAACACCCAGGCCTGCTCCGGGCTCAGATCCAGCAACGAGCCGATAGCCCGCCGAGCCCGCTCCAGCGAACGCGCCTCGATCAGTTCGGCAATGGTGAACAGAAACATCACCATCGCCGCCTCCGGCCACTCGCCAATCAGCATGGCCCCGGTCACCGCCACGCTCATCAAGGCGTTGATGTTGAGTTCACGGCGGCGAATCGCCAGCCAGCCGGCCTTGTAGGTCCCTAGCCCGCACAGCAGGATCGACAGCAGCGCCAGCGCCGCTACCCGCCAGTCGCCGGCCAGCCCGGCCAGGTGCAACACTTCAGCCGCCAGTGCCACCAGCCCGGCCGCCGCCAGACGCCAGCGTCCCCAGCGCGAGGAAGATTCGGCGTCCGAGCAGCCATCGGCGCCACAGCAGCTTTGGATCTCAGGCTTCGGTGCCTGAGGTTGATTATCGCAACAGGACATATTCCAGACTCTCCGTGGTTGTCTGGCTCTATTGCACACCCTATAGTTACTACAGGGTCAAGCAATTCAGGACACGACGAGATGAGAATCGGCGAACTGGCCAGGCATACCGGCTGCCCGGTGGAGACCATCCGCTACTATGAGCGCGAAGGATTGCTGCCGGCACCGGCACGCAGCGCCAGCAACTACCGGCTTTACGGGCAGGCACATATCGAGCGATTGGGCTTTATTCGCCACTGCCGTGTGCTGGACATGAGCCATGAAGAAATTCGTCAGTTGCTGGCCTTGCGCGACAACCCGCAATCACCCTGCGATAGCGTCAACGACCTCATCGATGCCCATATCAGCCATGTCGAAACCCAGATGGCCAGCCTGCAGGCCCTGCATCAGCAACTGGTCGAACTGCGCCACCGCTGCTCTGGGCACAATGACACCGAGCACTGTGGCATTCTCAATGAACTGGAGAAGCTTGATTCTGTGTCAGGCGGCCCAACCCGGCTGCATCCGCTAAGCTGATAAGCGCACAGCCCAATCCACCAGGGAACCTCTGAAAAACGTAAGCGAGGCCGTTTTTAACGCAGTATTGCCAACACAGCTAGTTTTTCAGAGGTTCCCCAGGAGTCCTGCCATGTTTACACCAGGTCACCTGCATCTAAGCCGTATGCAGCTCTTGCCCAGCGACGTCGGTTTCAGCATCGACATCAATTACGAGATCGACGAGCAACGCACTGCCGTGCATTTCACACTGGAAGGTGAAATCAAGGGCGAGCCACTCAAGGAAAGCTTTTCTTTACCGCGCGATACCGCCTTCAACTTCGCCAGCAATATCGACCACATCCTGCGCCATCACGGCGTGACCAGCCCGGAATTCCTCTCGGTATCCGCTCACCACGAGTACGATGAGATGTTCGAAGACATCCGCGCCAAACTGCACGCCTGGCATGGCGAGGCGATTGATCCGGATCATTTGGTGTAGGGTCTGTTGCCGTTTCATCGCAAACCGCGTTGCTGTGCACCCCGAAGGGCCGGGCCTGTTTTTGCGCGATGCAGCGTTGCTCAATGCTTATTTGGCACTACCTCAAAGCCAGGCCTCACACAACGTCTCGGCCTGCGCCAATACTAGTTGCGCGGCCTCCTCGGCCTGATCCGGCGGATACTTGTACTTGCGCAAAATGCGTTTGACCATCAACCGCAATCTGGCACGCACACTGTCACGGTTGTTCCAGTCCACGGTTACGTTCTGCCTCAGACTGTCGGTCAGTTCATGGGCGATCTTGGCGAGGATCTCGTCTCCCAGGTCACGCACCGACGCCTCGTTATTGGCCAGCGCATCATAGAAGGCCAGCTCGTCGTCATTCAGCCCCAGTTGCTCGCCACGCTGGCTGGCCGCGGCGAACTTTTTCGCCATCTCGATCAGCTCTTCGATGACCTGGGCGGTTTCGATTGAGCGGTTCTGGTAGCGCTTGATCACATTGCCCAGCAACTCGGAGAATTTCTTTTCCTGGGCCAGATTGCTGGAAAACTTGCTCTTGATCTCGCCTTCCAGCAACCGCTCCAGCAGCTCAACGGCGAGGTTTTTCTCCGGCAGGTTGCGTACCTCGGCGAGAAACTCGTCATCCAGCAGGCCGATATTCGGCTTGTCCAGACCAACCGCCTCGAACACATCCACCACTTCGCCGGAGACCACTGCATTGCCGATGATCTGGCGGATCGCCAGTTCGCGCTCCTCGTCGGTTTTCTTTTTCGCGCTGATATCGCGCTTGGTCAGCAGCACCTTGATCGCCTGCAAAAAGGCCACTTCCTCGCGCACCGCCCTGGCCTCGTCCAGCGTACAGCACAGGGTAAAGGCCTTGCTCATGGCCAGCGCGGCATCGGCAAAGCGCTTCTTGCCGTCCTCCAGCCCCAGCACATGGTTGGCCGCCCCGGCCAGCAGCTTGTGCCCGCCGGTCAGGTAATCGCTGTAATCAAAGCCATGCAGCAGGCCGCGCAGCACGTCGAGCTTTTCCTCCAGCAGCGCATAGGCCTCATGGGCGTCCACCGTCGGCCGTCCGCGCCCCTTGCTGGCGGTGTATTCCTTGAGCGCCGCCTTCAGCTCGTTGGCAATGCCGATGTAATCCACCACCAGCCCGCCCTGCTTGTCCTTGAACACCCGGTTCACCCGGGCGATGGCCTGCATCAGGTTGTGGCCCTTCATCGGCTTGTCGACATACAGGGTATGCACGCAGGGCGCATCAAAGCCGGTCAGCCACATATCGCGCACTATCACCAGCTGCAGCGGATCGGCCGGGTCCTTGAAGCGCTTTTCCAGACGTTTTTTCACCTGGCCGGGATAGATATGCGGGCGCAGCAGCGCCTTGTCCGAGGCACTGCCGGTCATAACGATCTTGACCGCGCCCTTTTCCGGATCATCGTCGTGCCACTCCGGGCGCAGGGCGACAATCGCGTTGTACAGATGCACACAGATTTCCCGACTCATCGCCACCACCATGGCCTTGCCGGTCTGCGCCTGATTGCGCTCCTCGAAGTGCGCCACCAGGTCCGCCGCCACGCTGTGGATACGTGGCTCGGCGCCCACCACCTTTTCCAGCGCCGCCCAGCGCGACTTCAGCCGCGACTGCTGGTCTTCCTCCTCGTCCTCGGCCAGCTCGTCCACCTCTTCGTCGAGCTGTTCCAGCTCGGCCTCCTTGAGCGACAGTTTGGCCAGCCGCGACTCGTAGTAGATGGCCACAGTCGCGCCATCTTCCTTGGCCTGCTGCATGTCGTAGACGTGGATGTAGTCACCGAACACCGCCCGCGTATCGCGGTCCTCGCTGGACACCGGCGTGCCGGTAAAGGCGACAAAGGTGGCATTCGGCAGCGCGTCACGCAGGTGCTGGGCATAGCCGACCTGATAGCGGGCACCGGCCTCGGCGGCCTGCAGACCCGGCGCCTTCAATGAGGCACTGAAACCATACTGGGTGCGGTGCGCCTCATCGGCGACCACCACGATATTGGAGCGGGTGGACAGCACCGGAAAGCTGTCCTCGTCCTCGCCCGGCATGAATTTCTGGATGGTCGCAAAGACAATACCGCCACTCGGGCGATTGGCCAGCTTCTCGCGCAAATCACCCCGTGTCGTCACCTGCACCGGCTGCTCACGCAGCAAATCCTGCGACAGCGAAAACACCCCGAACAACTGGCCATCCAGATCGTTGCGGTCGGTAATCACCACAATGGTCGGGTTCTCCATCACCGCCTCCTGCATCACCCGTGCGGCGAAGCAGGTCATGGTGATGCTCTTGCCGGAGCCCTGGGTATGCCAGACCACCCCGCCCTTCTGCGTACCGCCCGGCCGCGATGCCTGCACCACCTGCTGAATCGCCGCGCGTACCGCATGGAACTGGTGATAGCCGGCAATCTTCTTGACCAGCCGGCCATCGTCCTCGAACAACACAAAGTAGCGCAGGTAATCCAGTAACATGGCCGGCTGCAACACACCGCGCACCAGGGTTTCCAGCTCGTTGAACTCGCCCAGCGGGTCAACCGTCACCCCGTCGATGGTCCGCCAGCGGGAAAACCGCTCGATATCCGCCGACAGCGAGCCCATGCGCGCCTCGCTGCCATCACTGATCACCAGTATTTCGTTGTACTGGAACAGGTCAGGGATCTGCTCCTTGTAGGTCTGGATCTGGTCAAAGGCCTTGATCAGGTCGGCATTCACATCCGCCGGATTCTTCAGCTCCAGCAGTACCAGTGGCAGGCCATTGACGAACAGGATGATGTCCGGCCGGCGCGTATGCTTTGGCCCCTGAATGCTGAACTGGTTGACCGCCAGCCAGTCGTTGGCGCGCACATCGGCCCAGTCGATCAGCCGCACAAAATCGCCACGGGTTTCGCCATCCTTCTGGTACTGCACCGGCACCCCGCCCACCAGCATGCGATGGAACAGCCGGTTAGCCGACAACTGGATCGGCAGGCCCAGCTCCAGCACCTGACGCAGGGCATCCTCGCGGGCTGCCGGCGGCACCTGCGGGTTGAGGCTGGCGATAGCCGTGCGCAAACGCTGGGTCAGCAGCACATCGCGATAGCTGGCCCGCTCCGGGCTGTCGCCATCGTGGGCGATATCCGGGCCGTAGAGGTGGGTGTAACCCAACTCACCCAGCCAGCCGAGGGTTTCCTGTTCCAGTTGGTCTTCGGTCATTGGAGTGCCCTGTCTGCCCCTTCCTCAGTGTTAAACGCGCCGGTACTTCTGCACCGGGCTGCGCGGTGATGCCGGGTCGGTCATTTCAATCAAGCCTGCCGCCAGCGCGGGCTTCAGATAGTTTTTGCTGAAGCTCGGACGGTGTGACAAGCCCAGGCGCTGCATCAGCTCATTGGACCTGAGTGCAACACCCGGCGGCAACACCTGCAACAGCTGCTTTACTTGATCGCTTACTTGATCGGTTACTTGATCGCTTTGCACGGCTTCCAGCAGTGCCTGATGCAAGGCCTGCAGCATAAAGTCGACAAAGGGTGCAGCGTCCGATGCCCGGTCGGCCGCCGCCAGCGCCGCGTAGTAATCATCCTGACGATCCCGAATCACGCTCTCCACTGGCAGCCAGGCCAGCACCGGTCGCCAGCGGCTGAGGATCAGCGTCTGCCACAAGCGGCCCATGCGGCCGTTGCCATCGGCAAACGGGTGGATAAACTCGAACTCATAGTGGAACACGCAACTGGCGATCAGCGGATGCCAGTCGGTTTGCGCCAGCCACTGCAGCAGATCCTGGGTCAGCGTCGCCACCCGGCTGGCCGGTGGTGCCATGTGCAGCAGTTGATCTGCACGGTAGATGCCCACCCCGCCCTGGCGGAACTGGCCGGCGCTGTCGATCAGCCCGTGCATCAACAGCCCATGTGCCGCCAGCAAATCGGCTTGCGAAGACGGCTGCCAACCGGGCATGGCTTCATAGGCAGCAAAGGCATTGCGTACCTCCTGAATCTCGCGGGGCAAGCCAAGCACGCGCTTGCCATCCAGCACGGCAGTGACCTGATCGACGCTCAGGGTGTTGTTCTCGATGGCCAGCGAAGCCTGAATGCTGCGAATGCGATTGCCCCGCCGCAACTGCGGGGTCAGTACCGCATCATGCAGCGCCGACAGCCAACCAACCTGCTCGCTGATGCTGGCAACCTGATCCAGCATCGAGGGCGTCAGGTTCAAGGGCGGCTGGTAGTGACTCATGCCAGCGCGTCCTGCAGTTGTTTCTGGGCTTCGGGCAGGCGCAGCTGGCCGGAGATCAGACGGGGTAACAGGGTGTCGCGGAGTTGGGTAAGGGTTTGGGCTTGCTGCTCTTGTGACCGACTCCGTTCGTAGAGCTTTCCGACGATCGCCTCAAACTTGCCAAGCACTTCTCGCGAGGGAATCAAACCTTGCTGGGCGCCCAAGTCTCGTTGCGTTAAGAGTGGCTGGGTTGAGCCACGATTTAGTGCCTGCACATCAATCGATCTAATCCAATTCAACGCAAATGAAAAATCTGCAGGCAACTTCGGAGACACAACGAGAACGTTGTCCGATGCCCAAAATGGTGGATATGCAATATGAACCTTACCTAAGGTGCCAACCCTACCAGTTACGATCTGCATCTCATCAAAAAGAGAAGCTGAGGTGTAACCCATCAACCCTGCTCCACCATAGAGTGGAATAGAGTACACCTCGGTCAAATGATCGCTTCTATCCGGCGGGCGCTTCCCACTAGCAATGATGCATACATCGGAGAGAAATCCGACCCTCCACCCCTTCGGCACCAACCCCAGTTCGGATTCTTCGAAGCTATCGGGGAACAGGGCGGCGGTGGCGGCGTCCATACCTTCCGGCTGGCGGCCTTCGGCCTTGGCGCGCATGGGGTCGAAATCGACGAACCAGGATTTGAACAGCGCCTGGGCGATGGCTTCCAGGGTGACGTTGGTTTCGCGTAGCAGGGTGATGCGGTCGTCGAGAAGGGACAGTAATGTTACTGCATCACGCATATCCCTCTGATTGGCCGGGTAAGAGACAGGAAAATTACGAATTTCAGCTAACGAAATATATTGCTGCGTTGAGCCCTTTTTACGTTGCTCAATCAGTTGCTGCCCCTGAGAAGATCTAAGGAAGTAGTAGAGCCACTTGGCTCGAAGCTCTGAGCCACACTTTAAAAGCCCCACATTCTTGATAGCAAACATGGGGTTTGGCTGACTGACAATACAAACTTCGCCAACGGTACCGATCATAGTCAGAAGAAGGTCCCATTGATCAACTTTGCTACGACGATTGATCTCGGCGAAATCCTCATCTGAAATCAAATAGGCAGAATCAAGAAGTAGGCGACCACCTTTAACATTCTTGGACGTTACAAGAAGTTTGCCATCAGTTGTCTGTTTCGGGCTGTCATGGGTACCGTCCGCAACTCTCAAGCAATACTCATCGCATGCGACTGTTTCGAAGCCAGGATCAATCTCAAAACTCATACCCCAGCCCCCCCAGCTTCTGCCGGATCAACTGATCGAGTTCCGCGCCCTTGTGCATCTGCTCGCCCAGTTGCCGGGTCAGCCGCTGCATCTTTTCGGCAAAAGCTTCGTCGTCGTCTTCCACGGCTTCGGCACCGACATAACGGCCCGGCGTCAGCACATGGCCGTGCTCGGCGATTTCTGCGAGGCTGACGCTGCGGCAGAAGCCGGCGATGTCCTGGTAGTCGGCAATCTCACCGTCCACATCCAGCGGCTCGCCGCGCCAGTTGGCCACCGTTTGCGCGATGCGCTCGATATCGGCGTCGGTCAGTTCGATCTGCACGCGGCTGACGCTGGTGCCCAGCTTGCGCGCGTCGATAAACAGCACTTCGCCGGGGCGGGCGGTTTTCTGTTTGGCGAGGAACCACAGGCAGGCGGGAATCTGCGTGTTGAAGAACAGCTGGCCGGGCAGCGCGATCATCACTTCCACCACATCGGCCTCGACCATCGCCCGGCGAATCTCGCCTTCGCTGTTCTGGCTGGAACTCATCGAGCCGTTGGCCAGCACGATGCCGGCGCGGCCATTGGGTTTCAGGTGGTAGAGCATATGCTGCAGCCAGGCGTAGTTGGCGTTGCCCTGCGGCGGGGTGCCATAGTCCCAGCGCGGGTCGCCTTCCAGGCTGCCGTGCCACCAGTCGCTGATATTGAACGGCGGGTTGGCGAGGATAAAGTCGGCACGCAGATCGCTGTGCTGGTTGCGGATAAAGGTGTCCGCCGGTTCCTTGCCCAGATTAAAGTCGATGCCGCGAATCGCCAGGTTCATCGCCGCCAGTCGCCAGGTGGTGGGGTTGGATTCCTGCCCGTAAATCGACACATCGCCCAGCTTGCCGCCGTGGGCTTCGATGAATTTCTCCGACTGCACAAACATCCCGCCACTGCCGCAACAGGGGTCATAGACCTTGCCGTGGTGCGGGTTGAGCACCGCCACCAGGGTTTTGACGATGCTCGCCGGCGTATAGAACTGTCCGCCCTTCTTGCCCTCGGCACTGGCGAACTGGCCGAGGAAGTATTCGTAGACCTGCCCCAGCAGGTCGCGGGCCTTGCTGGTGTCGTCACCAAAGCCGATGGTCGAAACCAGATCCACCAGCTCGCCGAGCTTGCCATCCGGCAACTGGGCGCGGGCGTAGCGCTTGTCGAGGATGTTTTTCAGCTTGGGGTTTTCCGCCTCGATGGCGGCCAGCGCCTCGTCGATGCGCTTGCCGATATCCACCTGCTTGGCGCTCGCACGGATCGCCTCCCAGCGCGCCACCTCGGGCACCCAGAACACGTTCACTTCGCGGTAGTAGTCGCGGTCTTCCAGTTCGGCGGCGAGCAGCTCGCCATCATTTTCAAGAGCATCATCGCCCAGGTAGTAGTCGTCGTTCTCATCCAGCAGCTTGCGCTGCAGCTCGGCCCGCCGGCCGGCGAAGCTGTCGGAGATGTATTTGAGGAAGATCAGCCCGAGCACGATGTGCTTGTACTCAGCAGCGTCCATATTGGCGCGCAGCTTGTCGGCGGTGGCCCACAGGGTTTTCTTCAGGTCTTCGATACCGGTGGCCGGCTGCGCCGGCTTGCCCTTCACCGCACGGGCAGCCTGGGCCAGATAGCCGGCTGACACTTCGTTGATCTGTGCAGTTGGTGCAGCAGACTTGGTTTGCACCGGAGCACTTTGTCCGCTGCCAACCCCTTGGGCACGCAGCACCGAACCACCGCGCCCACGCCCCTTAACCAGTACGCCCTGATCAATAAGCGCATCACGCGCGGTCCACAGCTGCTCATCTGATGCGCCTGGAAAACGGGTCTTCAATCGCTCGAACAGGGTCTGATTACCAATGCTGCTGCCATCGGCAGGTACCTCGGCCAACACAGCAATACCCAGTTCAGCCAAATCACTCATTCACAACTCCTCAGGTGCGCTGCATGGCATCAGCACACAACTACTTGTACAGGTTCGCCATAGCATACATGGAGGAAGGCTTGCAGAAGGTACTGCCGGGTTGCACATACCATTGAAGAGCCATCCCTGGGATGCCGCGGACTGCCATGACGTGATGCCGATCACATTAGCCACAGAGGCCACGGGAGTAAAGCAGTGTGGGGTGGATAACTGTTGGCAATGGCTGAAGAAACAAAAAACCCCAGCCTCTTGCGAGGCTGGGGTTTCTGAATAATGGCGCAGCGGACGGGACTCGAACCCGCGACCCCCGGCGTGACAGGCCGGTATTCTAACCGACTGAACTACCGCTGCGCGTCGTTCAGTGAACACCGGAATCCGGTATGGGTGGGGCCACCCTGTCCGTCTGAACTGGCGCGCATTTTAAACATTCCTCCAGCGGAGTCAAGCACTTGCATAAGATTTATTGTCCTGCGCCTGCGCTTTGGGTTTGAGGCTCAGGCGGCAGACCGCCGGGATCACCAGCAGGGTCAGTACGGTCGAGGCCAGCAAGCCGGAAATGATCGCCCAGGCCATCGGTGGCCACAGGGTCGATGATGAAAAGGCCAGTGGCAACAGACCGGCGATGGTGGTCGCCGTGGTCAGCAGAATCGGCCGGGTACGCCGCTGTACCGCTTCGCTGACCGCCTCCCCTACCGCCTTACCCACGGCCAGGCGCTGATCGACCAGATCAAGCAAGACGATGGCGTTGTTGACCACGATACCGACCAGGGCAATCACCCCGAGCATCGACTGGAAGCCGAACGGCGAGCCGGACAATACCAGACCGGGGAAAATGCCGACGCTGGCTAGCGGCACGGTCAGAAGAATGATCCCGACCCGGCGGAACGAGTTGAACTGCAGCAGCAGGAAAAACAGCAACAGCAGCATGCCGACTGGTGCGCTGGTGGCCAGCGCCCGGTTGGCATCACCGGAGCCCTCGCTGTCACCGCCCAGTTCCAGCCGGGTCCCAGGCGGCAAGGGCTGGACCTGCAACTGCCGATCCAGCGCATCAAGCACCTGATTGAAGCTGTAGCCGTCTTCCAGCCCGGCCGTGACGCTGTAGACCCGTACCCCGTTGCGTTGGCGGATACTGGCCGGCAACCAGCGCGCCTCGATCCGCGCCAGCGCGGTCAGAGGAATCGCCTCGCCGGCCTGGTTGAATACATGCAGTGACAGCAGGCGTTCCAGCGACTGCCGGGTCCCCTCATGCGAGCGCAGCAGCATCGGGATCGGATCAAGCTCCTGGCGATACTGCTCGACAGTCAGCCCCAGACTCTGGGAGAACAGCGCCCGGGCTACCTCGGCGCGGCTTACCCCCAGACGCTGGGCCTGGGCATCATCGACCTCGATGGCCAGCACCGGCACGCCCAGATCTACGTCATGGCGTACATCCACCGCGCCCTCGACGGCTTTGAGCGCAGTGAACACCTGCTCGGCGGCGGCAATCCGCTGACGATCATCGGGGTGGTACAGCCGTACCTCGACCGGCGCCACCCGTGGCGGTCCCTGCCCCAGCCGTTCTGCTACCACATCCAGCTCCGGCCGTTGCCGGGCGACATGCTCACGCACCCAGTGAATCACTTCGCCGGTGGCAGCCAGATCAGTAGTCTGAACGACCAGACGGCCACGGTTGGGCGACTCCGGTGAGCGCAGCAGGTTGTAATAGAAGCTGGGCCCGGCCGAGCCGACAAAGCGATGGACCGCCTGTACCTGGGGCAAGCCACGCAACTCGCGCTCCAGATCGGCGGCAACATCGGCGGTGCGCTGCTGATCGGTGCCTTCTGGCATATGCAGTTCAACCACCACCACAGGCCGGTCGGCATAGGGGAAAAACTGCTGCTTCATCCAGGGCGTCATACCCAGGCTGATGATCACCATTACCAGCCCGAACAACACCACCAGCCTGGGAAAGCGGCCACTGATACGCGCCAGACCGGCGCCCAGACGCTCCATCAAGGGACTGTCGAGCGAGGCCGCCGGCTTGAGAAAACGCCCTGCGATCAGCGGGGCGACACTGATAGCCAGCAGGTAGCTGACACTCAGGGTCAGCATGATCATCACCGGAATCCCCCGGGTGAAGTCCGCCGTGCCGCCCTTGGCAAGCAGCAAGGGCGTAAACGCCGCCAGCGTAGTCGCGGTCGACGCACCCAGCGGACCGGCCAGTTCGCGTACCGCCTCATGCATGGCATGGGCCCGTGAGGCGCCGCGGTTGAGCCGGTCCTGAATGTTCTCGACCATGACGATGGCGTTATCGATCAGAATCCCTAGCGAGATCACCATGCCGATCACCGCAATCTGGTGCAGGACACCGCCGCCGAAGTTGTACAGCCCAAGACTGATCATCGCCACCAGCGGCAGCATGGTCGCCACCAGCACGCCCATCCGCCAGCCCATGCCAACCAGCACCACGGCGACAATGATCAGCACACTCAGCAGCAGGCTCAGCTCCAGGCTATCCAGACGCTCCTTGACCTGATCCGGTTGAAAGAACATCTCGTCAATCTGCAGCGGCTGAAACTCGTCACGCAGCAGATCCAGACGCTCGCGCAACTGCTCACCGAAACGAATCGCATCGACCTGGCCACGCTGCGCAGTCAGACTGACCAGAACCGCCTGCTCGCCATCGAACCAGGCCTGGGGCTGAGCCGGCTCCAGCGGGCCACGCCAGACATCGGCAATCGCCGCCAACGGCACGCTGCCGCCTTCGGGCAGCGGAATCTGGGTGCCACTTAGTGCCTCAAGACTGGTGAACTCGCTGTTGGGCAAGACCCCCAAACGCTTGTCATCGACCACCACAAAGCCGCCAGGGATTACCTGATTGCGCTGAGCCAATAGCGTGCTCAGTTGTTGCGGCGTCAGACCCAGGCGGCGCATCTCGGCATCGCGCAGGGCGATGGTGATCTGCTCGTCAGCCTCACCTTCCAGTTCAACCCGCGACACTCCCGGCAGGTCCATCAGGGCTCGTTTGAGCCGCTCGGCCTGCTGACTGAGATGCACCAGGGAAGCGTCACCACGCACCGCCAGCACCACTGCCGGGATATCGATCAGCCGGTCATCCAGGTTCATGCGCGCAATCCCGTCGGGAAACTCCAGCCGGGCCCGCTCCATGGCCTGGCGCACCCGGTCCCAGGCAGAATCGGTGTCGTAAATTCTATCTTCAAGGTTGATGCTGATCAGCACCACGCCGGTCCGCGCGGTGGCGGTGAAATAATCGATCTCCTCTACCTGTGACAGCTCATCAGACAGTGGCTCCAGCACCATTCGCTCGACCGCCTCGGCCATGGCCCCAGGATAAATCACCGTAATCATGCCGGCACGCTGGGGAAAGCTCGGATCTTCCTGGCGCGCCATGGTCAGATAGGAAGCCAACCCCAGCAGGCACAACATGGTGACCACCAGCCCAATCAGCCGGGCCCGGGTATTGAGCAACAGAGTCATGGTAGCAGCTCCACCCGGTCCTGATCGGCCAGCCGGGTCAGACCGGCATAGACCACCTGCTCACCCGGTTGCAGGCTTCCCGCATCCAGTAACGCTCGTTCACCCTGCATACCGCGTACTTCAACCGCCACCCGACTCACCCGCTCACCCTCGACACGGAATACCGACAGACCTTCGGCCGAGCGCATGATCGCCGCCAGCGGCACGCTGAGCTGGCCCGGCTGCTGACGTGCCAGTCCTACTTCCACTGCATCACCGGCCTGCAGGCCGGGCTCATCCAGGCTCAATACCAGCGGATACAGCACACTGCCCTGCGAGGCACTTTGACCGATTTCACTGACCCGGCCCTGCCATTGCCCCTCTCGTACGCTGGCCCACACCGGCAGGCTTTGGCCCAGCTCGACGCCATTGAGCAAGGCCGCCGGAACCCGTACTTCTACCTCATGGCCTGCCGACGCCGACAAGCGCAATACCGGTTGCCCTGGTGCGACGTACTCACCCGGCTCGACCAGCAAAGCCTCAATGCTGGCGTCGAACGGGGCCAGCAAACGCATTTCTCCCTGCAACTGCTCGCTCTGACGCAGTGCTGCCCGGGCGCTATTGACCGAGGCCAGCAACGCATCGCGACGAGCTGCCTGCTGTTCGCGCTCCTGGGCCGACATCACACCGCGCTGATACAGCTGTTCGGCCCGGTCGACATCGCGCCGGGCCTGCTCAGCCTGGGCCTGCAGCTCCTGCAACCTGGCCTTGGCCGCATCACGGGCCGGCTCCAGTTCAGGGTTGTACAACCGCGCTAGTAACTGGCCGGCCTTGACCTGCTGGCCAATCTCCAGTGGCCGCTCACGCAGCACACCACCTACCTGAAAGGTCAGTACGGCTCGCTGACGCGGTCTGACCAATCCGGCAAAACGCAATGGCTCCTCAGCTTGCGCCAGGCTGACCTCTGCCGCACGCACCGCAACTGCCGGCACCTGCGGCAGCGCTGCCGCATCAGCCTGCTGCTCTCGGCCGCAACCACTGGCAGTGGCTAGCAACGGCAGCAACAACGCCACCAGCAACGGTGGCAACCAGGATTTCGGGGCATCAGCAAGGCGGGACATGACAGACTCCTGAATAGGGCAGGATTGTTTTTGACAGTTTGTCACTGTTTGACAAATTGTCAATAACGTCACAGACTCCATTCGTCAGCCATCAGTTAGTGAGTAGTCTATGAGCGTTGAGCAACGCCGGGAACGGGAAAAGCAGGAGCGCCGAGACAGTATTCTCGACGCCGCCGAGCAGGTTTTCTTCAGCAAGGGCTATGAGCGCTGCTCTATGGATGACATCGCCCGGGCCGCCCAGGTCAGTCGCGCCCTGCTGTACGTCTACTTCAAAGATAAGGCCGCAATCATGCGCGGCATCATGCTACGCGCCGGCGAATCGATCCGCAGTCATTTCCGCCAGGCCATGGAGGCCTCAAGCAGCGGAGCCGAGCAGATTGAAAATATCGGCCGAGCTTACTATCACTTCAGCGTTGAGCATCCCAACTATTTCGATGTACTGACCCAAGCCCAGGGATTCGCCCACCCAGACGAGCCTGACGAACAGAGCCTGGCTCTGCAGCAATGCAGCAGCGACGCCATGCACCTGATGATTCAGGCGCTGCTCCAGGGCGTAGCCGACGGCAGCCTGAGCGCCGAGCGGGTCAGCGATCCACTGCAAACCGCCTACTATCTGCGCGGCGCCTTACATGGAGTGATCATGCAATGTCGGCACATCAGTGAAATCGAATTACCTGACCACCCCAACCCGGAGCAACTGGTCAGCTATACCCTGCGCATGCTGACCCAGTCGATGCGGCCCTGAACTGAATCACCTGCCGGCCTGATAACGGAGACAATAATAATGCTGACGCCCATGATCATACTGGCCATCCTTATCACCCCTCTGGCCATTGCATTCGCCTATGCCAGTTACCGCAGCCAACCACTGGAGGTCCGGCGTCCAGCCTGCTACGGCATGGGGCTGGCCTTTGCGTTCTTTGCCATCGGCCACTTCGTGCAAACCGAAGGCATGGTTGCCATGCTGCCTGCCTGGGTGCCGTGGCGCCTGCAACTGGTCTACCTGACCGGCGTACTGGAGCTCTTGATTGCCATCGGATTTTTCCTGCCGGACTACCGGGAACTGGCTGCCAAGTTGGCAATAGCTGTTCTGATTCTGTTCTTTCCAGCCAACGTGTATGCAGCCCTGCACGGAGTCGGCCTCGGCGGGCATCAGTGGGGGCCGGTATACCTGCTGATTCGCGCGCCCTTGCAGATAGTCTTGATCTTTTGGGCCTACGTATTGTGCCTGGGCGGCCGCTTTTCTCTGCTGCAACGAAGTAGCTGACGCGCACTCAACCCGCCAGCTTCAGGCGCAGGGTTCGGCCAATCTGATCACGCCAGAGCGGTGCCACGGCTGCTTGTTCGGCAAAGACCGACCACTGACCAACCACTTCGGTCACCTCGTGTAGCAACGCTTCAGCGCGGCCACGCTTGAGACCGGCAACCCGGGCACAGGCCTTGATATCTTCCAGGGTGAAGTGATCGCGCTTGCCATTGAGGCTCATCTGATGGCTGGCGGTCCACATGCCCTCGGGATTGTAGCTATAGGTCACGTCAAAGGCCGGCGATAATGACCAGCGCCCCTGACGATCCATCAGAAAGGCGATGTTCTTGACATGATCATCCTGGTTACGGGCGACGATATTGAACAGCATGCGCCGGAACTGCTGTTCCAACGCGGCCATCGGCAGCCCCAGGCGGCGAATCACCTGCAACGCCTGTTCGTAACTGTAGGCGCCGGCCTGATTGAAGTCGAAATGGGCCAGCGCGCACAGTGACTGCATATGCAGCTTGCCGCCGCCGGGCAAGCGATCAAACCGCCGGGTCATGAAGTGCCTGCGCCCGCCTTCCTCCAGCAGCCGGCACTCGCTCATGTCAATGCCGGCCTCGCGGGCCATCAGGTAGTAGGCATATTCGATCGCACAATACCCCTGTGGATCATCCAGCTCCTTGTCGCGATTGCCGGAAACCCCATCGAACTTCAGCAGCCAGTATTCAAAACCTTCTCCGGCCTCGACCTGACCAGAACGCACCTCATTGGTCTGCGGCTGCCAGGCAATCACAGCTTTGGCCCGGGCGCCACCGGCCGAGGTTCCCACTCGCAGGATGTCACGCAGGGCCGCAGCCTTGTCGGCATCAGCAAAACTGCCCTGCAGATCGTTACGGTGCGCCAGCACTTCAGAGGCCAACTCGACCAGTGCATCGATGCTGACCCGCTCCGACTCACGGGCCTGCGGCCCGGTGGTCGGCAAAAACTCCAGCGCCCCCATCCCCCGTCGCCCGGTGTAACACAGGCGCTCTACCGCATTGAAACTGTCCGGGCTACGACCCTGAGTTGCCAGCCAGGCATCGATAAGAGCATTGCCGAATTTGTCCGGCAAACAGTCAGCCAGCAGCCCAGGCAAACCATGAAAAGTTTGCCTGGGCAGCTCAGGAAAGCGGTAAACCCGTGGCGACAAGGGCATCACCAATGGCGACAGTTCAATGCCGCTACCAATAAACGCCGGATCATACTGGAACGCCGCCGCGGCCTCACCGGGCTCCTGTGCTACCGCACCAATGGTCCGCCCCCATAGCCGGACCTCGGCCAGTGTGGTCATTCGTCATCTCCCCACTGCCATTCGCCCTTGGGCTCGGCCACCGTACGGCGCGACGCTCGTTGCGGCGGTTTGCCCTTGCCACGCAGCAGCGCCATTGGCCCCGGCCCGGTATCCGGCAACAAGGCCTCCAGGCCACCCAGCCGGCCCAACACCCGCAGCACCCGAATCAGGCTGAGCAGTTGGCTGGACTGCCCCGCTTCCAGACGCTCCAGGGTACGCTTGGACAGACCGGCCTGTTCCGCCAACTGGGCCTGGGTCAAACCACTGTCAAGTCGTAGCCGGGCCAGCCTGGCACCCAGCTCGCTCAACACAGCATCATCAGTCAGTGAGCTTGATAGCTGCATAAGTCGTCACCTATTGCGAAATAAATGCTGCCGACATATTAAATCGACATATTTAGCGACTTATACAGCAAAGAACGAAAATATTCAAATCGTCAAATATTGCGACTAAATCAATAAAAAAGCCTCTATTCGTCACAAATGACGAACAGAGGCTTTTGGACAATACATTAACGAGGCAGACGCGACAGCAAGCCCTGGTCCAGGCTCAACTTGCCGGCACCCGACAACATCAAGGCCACCGAGCCGGCCAGTAGCGACAGCGCAAACTCATAGCCGTTGTTGCTCATGAACAAGCCGTTATCAATATGCACAGCAAAGATCGCCACCAGCATGGTGAAGGCCAGCACCAGCGCCGCCGGACGAATAAGCAGCCCCAGGACCAGACACAAACCACCGAAAAACTCGGCAGACCCCGCGCCCAGCGCCATCAGATAGCCCGGCTGCAGCCCAATTGATGCCATCCATTGACCTGTTCCCTCCAGTCCGTGACCACCAAACCAGCCAAACAGCTTTTGAGCGCCATGGGCCATGAAGATGATACCGAATGGTATACGCAGCGCCAGCGGGGCCCAGTGCTGCCCAGGGTTGATGATTGACTGAAGGATATTCATAGCGACTCCTTGATGGGGATGCAGGCAATGTGCCCGTTAAAATAACTGTAGGCCAGCGCCGCAACGGCGTCTAACTTGCCCGCACCAGACGCTCAGGGCAACTCGGCCTGGGCCTGACGCAGCCAGGTTTCGAACTCCGAATCAGGCAACAGCCCGCCCCCGGTACTCCACAGCAGATGCACCGCTTGCGCCGGGTTCACTCCTTGCGCCAGACACCATTGCCGTCCGGGCTCACTATCCATGAGCCAGCCTGGACCGGTAAATCCGGCACAGGCCGAGTGCTCAAGCCGTTCGCCCAGAGCATTCCAGGCCAGAGCCAAGCCTCGCTGCAACTGCGCGTCACTGACGGTAAAGACGCCTGCAAGCCGATCCTGCATAGCATTGCTGGCCAGCATCGAGGCCTGAGCTACCGCCATGCCATCAGCCAGGGTACGGTTGTCCAGGCCAATATCGTAGACCGACAACGGCTGTTCCAGGCCTGCCGCCAACTGCAGCAAAACCGAGGGCGAGGCGACTGGCTCGGCGAACCAGACGTGTACTGCATCGCCCAGCATTTGTTTGAGTCCATAGGCAATCCCGCCTGGCGCACCGCCAACACCACAGGGCAGATAGACCAACAGCGGCCGCCGCGCGGAAACCTCGATTGCCAGTTCACGTAGTTGCGGCAACAGGCGCCGGGCAGCTACCGCGTAGCCAGCAAACAGCGAACTGGAGCGTTCATCATCGACGAAGTGGGACTGCGGATCAGCCTCAGCCAGGCGCCGACCTTCGGCTACGGCCGCAGCGTAGTCACCACCATGTTCGACAACATCGACGCCCTGCTCACGCAGCAGGGCTTTTTTCCAGTCCTTGGCATCCTGAGACATATGCACCTGAGCCGCAAAACCCAGCAAGCGTGCCATCAGCCCAATACTGATCCCCAGATTACCAGTACTACCCACCACCAGTTGATAGCCAGAAAAACAAGCTCGCCACTGCGCAGAACCCAACTCACGAAAGTCCTCCCCCTGCCAGCCGTGTTCCCGCGCACAATGCTCAGCAAACTCCAGCACTTCATGAAAGCCGCCCCGCGCCTTGACCGAGCCGGCCAGTGGCAGGCGGTGATCGGCCTTGAGCAACCATTGCCCCTGCCCGCTATAGGCATCGCGCAGGGCATCGGCTGGCAATAGCGGCGATTCGACCACTCCACCACAGGCCGCCAACGCAGGGTTCCCTGCCGCCAGCAAGGGAGCCGCACGCAGCAATCGCTGTTCGGCCTGATCGATCAGGGCAGGGTCGAACAGTTCCGGCTGGGTACGAACACCGGGATTGATCCACAACATTGGAGTCTGGCTTCGCAGAGCCTGGCGCAACATGTCATCCAGCATGGTGTTTGCCTCGGGGGATTGCTTGTCGCATGATAGTTCAACAGCAGTTTAGCGGAGTTGCGATGATGCCGATGATCGGTTGGCTGTTTTTACTGATGGCTTTCGGCCTGGTGCTCGGCAGTTTGCTGATGTTGCGCGACAGCGCCAACAAGATGCCCATCGACAAGGAAAAGCTCAAGCGCATCAAAGAGCGTCAGGCTGAACTCGAGGCAGAAGAAGCCAGGGAAGCCGAACGCAAAAAGGACTGAAAACCCGGTAGAATGCCCGGCAGATTCAACTCGCAGGATTTCACCCCATGATCAATTCACTGCAAGCCCAACTGCTCAAGGCCGGCCTGGTCGACGAGAAAAAACTCAAACAAGCCCAGCGCTCGAAGAAAAAACAGGCCAAACAGCAGCCCGAAAAGGTTGTGGATACCGCGGCACTGGTGGAAAAAGCCCGGGCCGACAAGGCCGAGCGGGACCGTCAGCTCAACCAGCAGCGCCAGGAAGAGGCTGCCCGCAAGGAGCGTGAAGCCCAGGCCAAGCAGTTGATCGAACAGAATAAAATCGAGCGCACCGGCGGTGAAGTGCCCTACCAGTTCGCCAGCAAGAACAAGATCAAGAAGATTTATGTCACTCAGGAGCAGTTCGACAGACTCAGCCGCGGCAAACTGGCCATTGCTCGCTTGGGCGGGCAGTTCGAGCTGATTCCATTGGAGGTCGCGGACAAGGTCAGGGAGCGGGCCCCACATTGGCCGGTAATCATCGCCAAGGTCGAAGAAGTCAGCGAGGACGATCCCTACGCCGCGTACCAGATCCCTGACGATCTGATGTGGTAATACAATCGGCCCGGGCGCAATGCCCGGGCCAGCCAGCCATTATTGCCGCTGTTCCTGCTCGTCTTCTTCCTCGACCTGCTCCGGCTCATCCAGGGCAGTGTCATCCACCAGTTCGGCATCTTCCTTCATTCGCTCGACACGCTCACGCTCACGGGTCTCCTCGGCCTCTGGGCAGTCCAGCTTGAGCAGGAAGGTCCGTGACACATCGATCAGGCCGACATGTTCGATAGTCCGCCGGCCAATCAGCACCGGATAGGTCATGTCGCCGCGGTCACGCAGAGAGAATTGCTCTTCATACACCTGATTGCCGATGCACATCGCCATTTTCACCACCGGTCGACGATCCTCGCCGCCAGCCCCGCGCACCAGCACCCGACGATAGACCGGCCGCTCAAACTTCAGGGTCACCAGTTCGCCGCTATCGGCATCCTTAACCGGCACGTCATAACGCACCCAAGGATTGCCGTTGAGGGTGAAGTTCTCGATGTTGATCGCATGCATCGAAGAGGTCAGCGCACCGGAGTCAACCTTGATCTTGACGGCTGTATGCTCTGGCAAGATTCGGCCCTTCTCAACCCAGCCAACGATTACCTTCGCGGCAACCGGTTGTTCCGAGGCTTCAGGGTCTTCGTACTGCTCGGCCTCGGCCCAGGCCACCGGGGCCAACACCGAAATGCACACTGCCCAACACCAACGCTTGATCACTGAATGCATGAGAGATCCTTTGCAGAAACAACAGGATAGACCGGCAGGAATAGAAAAAGTGCCACACCAGCCGGGATACTGGCCATTTGCGAACCAAAACGGCGCGCATTTTATATGATTTGACGGCGCTGAATAGAGGGGTCAGCCGGACGGTATTGTCCCGACCAAACAATAGTCACCATAAGCCCGGCTTGGGGAGCAGCATAGCCAACGCGAATCATTGAGCGTGGCCATCAGCTTGGCATTACACTGACTAGCCCACAGAAAACCGACGCCAATTTGACATCATTTTTTTGTTCAAACGGGTTCAGGTTTACCTGAAAGTGCCGATACAGACGCTAGGGGACCGCAGCCACTGGCATAGGGCGCGGCAATACAAGAACAAACACAAGTCGTTTGCGCGTGGAGGTTTTAATGAAGCTGTTGCGCAGCATCAAAATCAGTCAGCGGATCTGGCTGATCCTTATCGTCGCTCTGGTCAGCATGACCCTTCTGTCAGTTACCGCGCTCGTCGGCCTCAAGAGTGAACTGCGTCAGGCAGAAATCACCAAGGCCACCCATCTGGTGGAAGTGGCCCACGACCTCATGGCTCACTACCACGGCAAACAGATGCGCGGCGAGTTGAGCGAGGAGCAGGCTCGCAAGCAGGCTCTGGACGCCTTGCGCGGGCTACGCTACGACGGCCAGGAATATTACTGGGTCAATGACATGAACAACATCATGATCATGCACCCGGTAGCGCCCCAGACCGAAGGCATGGACCTGACCAACATCAACAGCTCAGATGGGCGCCGCAATGTCATCGTCGACATGGTCAACATGGCCCGTAGCCAGGGCACCGCGCATATCGAGTACACCTGGACCCGCCCCGGCAAGAACCCTGGCGAAGACGAAGGCGTTGGCAAAATCGCCGCATTCAAGCACTTCAAGCCCTGGGACTACATGGTCGGCACCGGCATTTTCATCGAAGACATGCAGTCCAAGTTCTGGACCGAGGCCATGCGCCTGCTGCTGGTGGTCAGCCTGATCAACCTGCTGATGATCGTTATTCTGTTCATCATCGGCCGCAGCATTTCCCAACCGCTGAACCGGGTGGTCGACGCCATGCATGATATTGCCAGTGGCGAAGCCGATCTGACCCGCCGGCTGGATGATGACGCCCGAGACGAACTGTCACTGATGGCCCGCTATTTCAACCAGTTCACCGGCAACCTGCGCGGCCTGATCCAGCAACTGGGCGACAGTGCTCGGCAGATGATCAGCGCCAGCCAGCAGCTCGACCAGATCAGCGATAACAGCCTGCGCGACATGACCCGCCAATCGGAGCGCATGGAACTGATGGCCACCGCCATTAACGAAATCACCTACGGTGTTCAGGACGTAGCCCAGAATGCCAATGCTGCCGCCCATGAGGTAGAAAACGCCAACGAAGGTGCCAACCACGGTCGCAGCCAGGTGGAAAAAACCATCGAGCAGATCAACCACCTCTCCAGCAGCGTCAAGACGGCTGTCGAGCACATGGAGACCCTGGCCACCGATGCCAATGAGATCACCTCGGTACTGGATGTGATCCGCAACATCGCCGAGCAGACCAACTTGCTGGCGCTCAATGCCGCCATTGAGGCCGCCCGTGCCGGCGAGATGGGTCGCGGTTTTGCGGTGGTCGCCGATGAGGTGCGCAATCTGGCCCAGCGCACCCAGAAGTCCACCGAAGAAATCCATGAAATGATCACCAAGCTGCAGAACAATACCCAGACGGTGGTCAACGTCATCAACGAAAGCAGCCGCTACTCACAGCTCAGTGTCGAGCAGGTCAACGCTGCCGGTCAGGCGCTGGATCAGATCGCCCAGTCCATGCAGCAGATGGTCGCCCTCAACGCTTCGATCGCCAGCGCCACAACCCAGCAATCGACCGTGGTCGAGGACGTCAACAAGAACGTAACCGAAGCCGCCGAACTGGCCCGTGAAACCACCGACGGCGCCCAGCAGACCGCACAGGCCAGTCAACACCTGGCCCAGCTGGGACGACAGATAGATGGATTGGTAAGCCGGTTCAAAATCTGAGCAGAGAAGATGGGAGCGCCACAGCGGCGCTCCCATTGACTGCCTATCTTCAGAGCACCATCACCGCCAGCCAGCCAAACACCAGCAGAGGCAGGTTGTAATGCAGGAAAGTCGGCACCACGGTATCCCAGATGTGGTTGTGCTGACCATCAACGTTGAGACCAGACGTCGGCCCCAGGGTCGAGTCCGAGGCCGGCGAGCCGGCATCTCCCAGCGCCGCCGCCGTACCCACCAGCGCGACGATTGCCAACGGGCTGAAACCCAGCTGCAAGGCCAGCGGTACATAGATCGCGGCGATAATCGGAATGGTCGAGAATGACGAGCCAATCCCCATGGTGATCAACAGACCCACCAGCAGCATCAACAGTGCCGCCAGAGCCTTGTTATGGCCAATCAGCTCAGCCGAGCTGTCCACCAGCGTCTGAATCGAGCCGGTAGCTCGCATCACCTCGGCAAAGCCGGCAGCCGCGATCATGATGAAGCCAATCATGGCCATCATCTTCATGCCCTCGGTGAACACGTCATCGGCTTCGCGCCAGCGCACCACACCCGACACCGAAAAAATCACGAAGCCGGTCAGCGCGCCGATGATCATCGAATCCAGCCAGAGCTGCACGACAAACGCCGCCGCCACAGCCACTAATGCGACCAGCAGCGACAGCGGGTTGTAGCTGGCGCCCACCCGCTCGGTCTGTTCAATACGCTCCAAATCATACTGACGCGGCTTGCGGTAACTGATGAATACCGCCACCGCCAGACCAATCAGCATGCCCAGCGCCGGCAGGGCCATAGCCCGCATCACATTGACGGCAGTCACGTCCGCGCCGCTCTCGGATACGTTGGCCAGCAGAATATTGTTGAGGAAGATCCCACCAAAACCGACCGGCAGGAACATGTAGGGCGTGATCAGACCGAAGGTTAGCACGCAGGCCACCAGCCGGCGGTCCAGGTTAAGCTTGCCCATCACATACAGCAACGGCGGTACCAGCAGCGGAATAAAGGCAATGTGAATCGGCAGAATATTCTGCGATGAAATCGCCACCGCCAGCAGTACCAGCACCAGCATGCCCTTGAGTAGCCCGGTGCCACCGGACTGCTGACGATTGACCAAACCCAACGCCTTGTCGGCCAGTGCGTGAGCCAGTCCGGACTTGGCGATCGCCACCGCGAAGGCACCGAGCAGTGCATAGCTAAGAGCTACATTGGCGCCCTTGCCCAGCCCGCCCTGGAAAGCCTCCAGAGTGGCCTCTACGCCCAACCCACCCAACAGGCCGCCGACTACCGCACCGATGATCAACGCGACCACCACATGCACCCGGCATAGACTCAGAATCAGCATTACCGCAACAGCGGCGACCACTGCATTCATTGGTGTATTCCCATATCGATGAAAGAAGACCGGTGCAAGGCCACCCTGGCATACAAGGGCTCCCTGGGCCGGAGGCCGCGTACTCTGCCGGATAGCGCCCGACCTGTCAAAAGCAGGCTAGTGAACAATCGTGATTTTAGATAGAAGTTATCGTGTTTTTCCGCTATTTCCTGTTCAATTACCGTCCTAACATGGATTCAACGCCACCTTCCACAGGAGTCCTTCATGCTCAATGTCGCGATTGTCGCTGGCAGCAGCCGCAGCAACAGCCAAACCGCCAAAGTCGCACGCTTCATCCGCCAGGCCCTGATCGACCAGCATCAGCTTGATGCCGATGCGGTATCGGTGATCGACCTGGGCAGCAACCCTCTGCCCCTGTGGCCGGCCGAGGGCGCTGACGCCTGGGGAGTCTTCGAGAAACAGTTGAGCGCAGCCGATGCTGTGGTGATTCTGGCTCCGGAGTGGCATGGCATGGCCTGCCCGGCGATCAAGAACTTCTTCCTCTATGCCAGCAAGGCGCAACTAGCCCACAAACCAGCGATGCTCGGCGGCATTTCAGCCGGGGTCGGCGGCGCCTATCCGATCAGCGAGCTGCGCGCCTCCAGCTACAAAAATTGCCGGCTATGCTATATCCCTGAGCACCTGATCGTGCGTGGGGTGGAAGCTGTAATGAATCAGGCCGAACCAGCCTCGGAAGACGACAGTCGCATCCGTGCCCGGCTGAACTACAACCTGGACATCCTGCTGCGTTATGCCCAGGCCCTGAAGCCGGTCCGTGGACAAATCGATATGAGCAACCCGGCTTTCGCCAACGGCATGTAACCCCCCCCTACTAAAGTCTACCTCTCATTTCAGGGTGCCCACAGGCGCCCTGTCATCGTTCCGTAACCTGTCTGGAACGGGTGATTGCACCCTCCCCCTATCCGCTCCTCACGGCCCCGCCCTACCCCTGTTCGACCAAGGTCTTAACGCCGGACGGGGAACCCCCATGCTTTAGTTGCATCCGCACCGGACATTTGCCCCTGTCAGGTTCATGCCGACGGCGTTCAGCGCCAGGCGCAGTTGTATCTGACGATACCGGTCAAGCCGTTTTGACACTATGGAGAACAATAATGAAGCATGTCAGACCCAAGGCGCTGGCCACTGCCGTGGCCCTTTCACTGATCGCCCCGATGGCCAGCCAGGCAACCGCCGCCGGCTTTGTCGAAGATGCAAAAGCCTCGCTGCAGCTACGCAACTTTTATTTCAACCGGGACTTCCGTGACCCAGGCGCCCAGTCCAAGGCCGAAGAATGGGCCCAGGGCTTCATTTTTCGCGCCCAGTCGGGCTATACCGAAGGTGCCGTAGGCTTCGGCGTCGATGCCTATGCCGCTCTGGGTCTCAAGCTCGACTCGGCGGACGACCGGGCCGGCACTGGCCTGCTGCCCAACTCCTTCGGCAATGAAGGCCCCGGCAATTACAGTCACGCTCTGCTGACCGGCAAGGCCAAGGTTTCCAAGACTGAACTGAAAGTTGGCGGCCTGTATCCGCAGATTCCGATTGCCCAGGCCAGTGACATTCGCCTGATTCCCCAGATGTATACCGGCGCCAACCTGTCCATGGGCGAGATCGAAAACCTCGACGTCCAGGCTGGCCAATTGCGTGATGTGGTATTTCGCGCCAGTACCAACCGCGAAGATATCCGCGCCACCGTCGGCGGCTCCTCAGATCGTTTCAACTACCTGGGCGGCAACTACAAGTTCAACCAGAACAACACCACCTTTGGTCTATGGCGCGGTGAGCTGAAGGACGTCTACGGCCAGACTTTGGTCAACCTGATCCACAACATGAACGCCGGCGACTGGAAACTGGGCGCCAACCTGGCTTATTTCGATACCCGTGATATCGGTAGCCAGCCCATGGACATCGACCACAAGATGAAGTCTATGATGCTCTCGGCCGGCCTTGGTCACCATACCTTCCGGGTCGGTTACCAACACAGTGATGGTGACACCTCCTTCCCTTACCTGGCCGAGAACAACCCCTATATCGCCAACTACGTCCAGATTCTCGACTTTGCCCGGGCCGACGAAAAGTCCTGGCAGGCACGCTATGACCTGGATTTCGCCGCTGTTGGGCTACCCGGCCTGAGAGGGTTCGTTCGCTACATCCGCGGCACCAACATCGACATGGGTCCGGCTGGCCGGGGCAAGGAATGGGAGCGCGATATCGACTTTACCTACACCCTGCAAAGCGGCCCGCTGAAGAATCTGGCAATCCAGTGGCGTAACGCAATGGTGCGCTCAGACGTGATTCGCGACATGGACGAAAACCGTCTGATTCTGTCCTACACCATCCCCCTGCTCTAACCCTTCAGCGCCCGGGCTAACGGCCCGGGCGCCTTCAGGCCAGGCGACACACGCCCCACCCCAGGGCGAAACCAGACTTCACAGCCAGCCTCAAGATGCTCAAAAAAATCATTATATTTCATAAAATTAAGCAGATATCATGAGGCTCAACACAAGATCGTTGCCCCGTTTCAGTGCACCATTCCAAGCACACTGAAAATCGGTGGTATCGAAACGGCCCATGGGCACACCCGCGACGATCAGCCGCAGCGTACTCAGTGCCGCGTCAATCCGGACTCCAGACAGGAGACCAGCGCCGCGAGTCAGCATCACGGAGCTGCTTGGCTATAATCTTGCATACGTTTGACGCCCATAAATACCTGCCTGGAGAACAACGTGTTTAATGGCCACCCCCTGCCTTACTTCCAGCCACTGATCGATACCGCAACCGGTCGTATCGCCGGCTATGAAGCACTGGCCCGGTTACGCGACGAAGAGGGCAACGTCACCAGCGCCGGCCCCCTGTTCACCGACCCGAGCGTCAACCCCGCTGACCTGCTGGAGCTGGATCGCTGCGTTCGGCGCATGGCGCTCGAACGCTTTCGCGATAATCCAGAGGGATTTCTCAGTCTCAACATTTCACCGCTTTGGGTCAGCCAGCTCACTCCCGACTCGCCACTGCCAAGCCTGCAGTTGCTGGAGGAAGTGGGTCTGCCCCCCGAACAGGTGGTCTTTGAAATCACCGAACTGCAGGGCAACATTGAGCAGTTGCGCGACGTAGTCAAACGCTACCGCGAAGCCGGTATCCGCATCGCCATTGATGACTTCGGCGCCGGTTACTCGATGCTCGACCGGGTGCTGGCTCTGGAGCCCGACATTCTGAAACTGGATATCCAATTGTTCCGCAAGGCGGCCAGCGGCACAGGTAACAGTGGAGACTTTGTCCGGGCTCTGGCCCTGATGGCGGAGAAAAGCGGCTGCTGGATCATCGCCGAAGGCGTGGAAACCGAGCAGGAACTGCACTTCGCCCTGGAGTGCGGGGCACGTTATGTCCAGGGTTACCTGTTTGCCCGCCCAGAGGAAAACTTTCTACCCAACGACGCCGTGCAAGCGCAGTTCTCGCAACTGCGTGATCATTACGTCAAAGAGAAACTGGCTGAGCGCGCCCAGTTGGCCAAGCTACGCCGTGAGCTGGCGGTGTTGTTCAGTGAGCTGCGCCAGTGGCTGAGCCGCGGCGGGCGACCAGCCGACCTGCCCTCACCCAAGGCCTATCCCTGGCTGCTACGCTGCTTTCTGTGCGACGCCCATGGCACCCAGATCTCACCCAACTACGAATGGACTGGCCAGGGCTGGCAGACCGACCCGCGCTATCTCGACCACAACTGGTCCTGGCGCCCCTACTTCTACCAGATCCTGGCAGAGGCCGGTGAGGACAGCCGGGTAATCCTATCCAACCGCTATCGCGATGCGACCAGCAACCAGTATTGCCTGACCTCGGGATTGTTTATCGACGACAGCCGGCACCTGTTGCTGGTCGATATCGACCTGTCCAGACTGTAAGTTTCGCGCCCGCAGGGCGCTCCTACCGAAGATGAGAGGTACATGGATAGGAGTGCCCTGCGGACGCGAAGAAGCAGCTAACCGTCCAGGCGCTCCAGCGACACTAGCTTGCCATCATCGGTAAAGCACATGAGGAAGCTGCCATACACTCCCTCATGGGTCAAAAAACGCCGCAGGTGATGGGCCGGCAAACTAACCCGCCGGCCATCACGACTACGCATCAGCACCCGTTCTGCCCGTCCCTGATACCAGGCCAGATAACGCTCGGCGGGCAGTGCCAGATCAACGATCAACTGCTGCATGCGTCCTCAACTGCCATTTGCCGTGCATTCTGAGCCAGATCAAGCAGCTCACGCATGGCTACAGCCACCATCGGATAATCACCGCTGCCTGCGCTCTTGAGATCAACCAGCATGGCACGCCAACGCTGTACCAGGGTCTGATTGCGCTCCACCCAGGTTTCGACCAGTTGAGCTACCGGCTGCTTGGCATCAGCTGATTGCAGAGCCGAAACGGTCATGGTCCGAATCTGCCAGTCCAGGTCATCCCGGTAGCTTTCACGCGCCAGCGCCTGCCAATGGTTGTCCACTGGCAAGCCGGTTACCTGCTGGGCGAACCACGGCAGTTGCAGCTCGCTGCCCAAGGAAAAGAACACCTGAGCCACCCGTTCGGTCGGCTGCCCTGTAGCATCAGCCGCCTCAATGATCCCCAGCATGGTATAGAAATGCCCGGTACCGGCCACCAGGCGGGCGATTTCATCCGGCACTCCAGCGTCCACATAGCTGCTGAACTTGGCCTCCCACAGAGCCCGCGCCGGGCCTTCGAACAGGCTGTCGAACTGCGCAGCCAGGGCGGCGATGCGCGGGGCAAAGTGCTCCACTTCACGGGCCGGGTCCAGTGCTCCACGACGATTGCGGATAAACCAGCGAGTCGCCCGCCGCCCCAGCCGGGTCAGATCATCCATCAATTCCATCTGCACCTCGGCTGGCACCTGGTGATCCAGTGCTTCGATGGCGGCGAAGTGTTCCATCAGCCGGAACACATCACGGGCCACCACATAGGCCTTGGCGATATCGCTGGGCAAGGCCCCGGTCGACTGTTCCAGCCGACGCAGGAAGGTAATGCCCATGTGATTGACCAGATTGTTGGCCAACTGGGTGGCAATGATCTCGCGACGCAAACGGTGGTTGCGCAGTGCCGAGGTGTATTTGTTGACCAGGGTAGCCGGGAACGCGGTATTCAGCTCACGGGCGACATAGCTGTCCTCTGGCACATCCGAGGCAATCAGCCGCTCCTTGAGGTCGGCCTTGGAATAGGAAATCAGTACCGACAACTCGGCCCGGGTCAGGCCCTTGCCCTGCGCCACGCGCTCGGCCAACTGTTCGTCATCGGGAATAAATTCAAGCGCCCGATTAAGCTTGCCGCTGTTTTCCATCTCGGCAATAAAGCGCCGGTATTCGATCATGGTCTGGCGAGCCTGGCACTGTGCCAGACTGATGGCCTGGGTCTGCTTGTAGTTGTTAGCCAACACCAGCTCGGCCACTGCGTCGGTCATGCTGGCCAGCAGCTTGTTGCGCTGCTTGCCGGTCATGTCCTGGGCGGCCACCACTTCGTTGAGCAAAATCTTGATGTTGACCTCGTGGTCAGAGCAGTCGACCCCACCGGCATTGTCGATGAAGTCAGTGTTGGTCGCGCCGCCGTTGAGGCAGAATTCGACCCGGCCAAGCTGGGTCATACCCAGGTTGCCGCCCTCGCCCACCACCCGGCAGCGCAGCTCACGCCCATTGACCCGCAGCACATCGTTGGCCTTGTCGCCAACATCGGCGTGGGTTTCACTGGCTGCCTTGACGTAGGTACCGATCCCACCGTTCCAGATCAGGTCTACCGGCGCCTTGAGCAGATTGTGGATCAGCTCGGCCGGCGTCAGTTTGTCAGCCTGAATGTCGAACAGGCGTTTCATCTGCGGGGTCAGGCTGATCTGTTTGAGGCTACGGTCGAAAATCCCGCCACCCTCGGAAATCAGCTCGCGGTTGTAGTCAGCCCAACTCGAACGCGGCAGATCGAACAGGCGCTGGCGCTCATCGAAGCTGCGCTCGGCATCCGGGTCCGGATCGATGAAGATATGCTGGTGGTTGAAGGCCGCGACCAGCTTCAGGCTGCGCGACATCAGCATGCCATTACCAAACACATCGCCGCCCATGTCGCCAATACCGATGACAGTGAACGGATCCTGCTGCACATTGATGCCCCGTTCACGGAAATGCCGCTGCACCGAAACCCAGGCACCACGCGCGGTAATCCCCATTTTCTTGTGGTCATAGCCTGCTGAGCCACCGGAGGCGAACGCATCACCGAGCCAGAAGCCGTAGCCAGCGGCGATTTCATTGGCGATATCGGAGAAGGTCGCAGTACCCTTGTCCGCCGCCACCACCAGATAGGGGTCATCTTCGTCGTGGCGCACCACCTGGGCCGGCGGCACCACCTGGCCTTCAACCAGGTTATCGGTCAGGTCAAGCAGCCCCTGGATAAACAGCCGGTAACAGGTGATGGCCTCCTGCTGAACCTCATCGCGACTGCCACCTACCGGCAATCGTCGGGGGACAAAACCACCCTTGGCTCCCACCGGCACGATCACCGCATTCTTGACCTGCTGAGCCTTGACCAGCCCAAGCACCTCTGTACGGTAATCCTCTTCACGATCCGACCAGCGCAAACCGCCCCGGGCGACCTTGCCGCCACGCAGGTGCACCCCTTCAAAGCGTGGCGAATAGACGAAGATCTCGTACATTGGCCGCGGCAACGGCAATTCCGGGATAGCCTGCGGATCGAACTTGAAACTGATGTAATCCTTGCTCTGGCCAGCGCTGTCGCTCTGGTAGAAATTGGTCCGCAGCGTCGCCTTGATCAGATCCAGATAGCGTCGCAGGATACGGTCCTCGTTGAGTACCGCCACCTCATCCAGCGCGCCCAGAATCGCCTGTTCCAGGCGTTGCTGCTTGTCTTCCAGCGCCTCACCAGTAAGTTTGCGGGCCAGATAGAAACGGGTCTTGAACAAGCGCACCAGTTCATGGGCAATGGTTGAGTGGCTGGCCAGTGTGTTGGCGATGTAAGGCAACTCGAAACCCAGACGAATCTGCTTGAGGTAGCGAGCATAGGCACGCAGCAATGCAACATCCCGCCAGGGCATGCTGGCCAGCAGAACCAGGCGATTGAAGCCATCATTCTCCGCCTGCCCGCTCCAGACACCGATGAAGGCCTCACGGAACAGTTCGTTGACTTCCTGAATATCCAGACCGCCTTCCTGGGCGTAGGTAAACTCAAAATCGTGAATCCAGAAACGCCGGCCATCCTGACGCACGAAGCAGAACGGGAACTCGCCCAACACCCGCAAACCTAGATTTTCCAGAATCGGCATAACATCCGACAGCGGCAGCGGCTCGTCCAGATGGTAGAGCTTGCAGTGCAATACCCCGCTCTTTTGCGCCAATGGCTGGTAGAAGCTCATGCCCAGGCGCTGCTGATCAGTCAAGGCCAGCAGGTGTTGCAGATCAACCACCCCGGTCGCCGGCGTGAAACGTTCGCTATAGCCAGCCGGAAACCCAGCGGAGAATTGACTCATTGCCTCGGTAGCCTTGGCCTCGCCGAGGCTTTCCAGCAGCCGGTCATTAAAATCATCCTGCCAACTGCGGCAGGCGTGAATCACATCCTGTTCGATTTTCACGGGGTCGATATCCAGGGGCTGTTTGGGGTCCACGCGCAAAATGAACTGAGTGCGCGCCAACACCGATTCGGAAAAATTGGTCCAGAACTCGCACTCGCTGGACTGCAGGCGATCCATCAGTACCTGCTGGATCTTGATGCGAATGTCGGTGGAGTAGATCTCACGCGGGACGAATGCCAGGCAATACCAAAAACGCCCATAGTTACCCTGGCGCAGGAAAATCCGGATCTGATTGCGCTCCTGAATCTGCACGATCCCCAGGGCCGTGCTACGCAGTTCATCTTCGGACATCTGGAACAAGTCGTCACGCGGTAGCACCTGCAAGGTCTGATCCAGCTCCTTGCCCAGATGACCATGCGGGTCAAAGCCAGAAGCCCGTCGCACTGCATCGACCTTGCGTCGCAGGTAGGGAATCCGGTCGACGCTATCGGTGTAGACCCGCGAGGTAAACAGGCCCATGAAGCGGTGCTCAACCAATACCTGGCCATATTCGTCGACTTCACGTACTGACACATAGTCCGGATAAGCCGGCCGGTGAACCCGGCTGAAACGCGACGCCTTGGCAAAAGACAGCAGCAACGGCGCTTGCAGGTAATCAAGCACCGACTGCGGCAGGTTCTCGATATTGTCATCCAGCGGGCGTAGCCGCAGCACACCCAGACTACACTCGCTGCGCATGCCCAGACGACCTTCGGCCAGGCCTTCGTGCACAGCGAACTGCTCATAACCCAGGAAGGTGAAGTGGTTGTCCAGCAACCATTCGAGATAGGCTACCGCCTCATCGCGCTCAACCCGGCTGAAATAATTGGCCTTACGCCCCTTGAGCAGCTTGATCAGGGCCTGAACTTGAGCCTTCATCGGCTCGAAATCGCTTACCGCTGCCCGCACATGGGCCAGCGATTCCTTCAGGCCGGCCTGCACCGCCTTGAGCTCGGAAGCACTGGCGCAGCGATCGATCTCGATGTACATCACCGATTCGGGATGGCTGTCGGGGGTCGACTCGCCGGACGCGCAGACCGTCAGCAACTCACCCTTGGCATCACGCACCACCTGCATCACGCTGTTCTGCAGAGTATGAATTGAGTAGCCCTGGTGCTTGAGTTCCATGCGCACGGTATCAACCAGAAATGGCGAGTCCCGATGTACCAGCTCGACAATAGTATGAGTGGATTGCCAGCCATGCTGCTGGGTATCGGGATTGAACACCCGCAACTTTTCCGCCGCCCCCTTGACGCTCTGGAAAAACCGCCAGAACGACAGGGTACAACCAAGCAGATCGGTGTCATGCCGGAGCAGTAGTTCGTTCAGGGATACGATTCCGAAGAACTGCTCGTTGAAGCGGGCAATGGGTGCCTTGTCTTCCGCTTCTACCAGTGTCAGCAAGCGATCTCTGAGGATAGACAGGAACTCGTCTTTGCTGCTGGCCAAAATGAATGCCATGATGCCTCCAGTTTTGTTATCGGCGGCCGTGTATCCGGCCTTGGCAGATATGAAGCACGACTCAGGACAGAGAGTCACGCGCATGTCGCCTGGTTAACACTATTCGCCGCAAGCATTAGTCTAGACCAGAGTTTTTTCGTTAAAGTGACGTTCCCAATGAGCCAGGAAATCCGTTGATGTCCCACCGCGAACAGTTGCTCCAGCTCAAGACGTTCATGGGCCAGCAGATCTTTGGCCAGGAAGCCCTGATCGATCGCATGCTGATTTGCTTATTGGCCGGCGGCCATGTGCTGGTCGAGGGTGCGCCCGGATTGGCCAAGACCAAGGCGATCAAGGCCCTGTCCGAAGGTATCGAAGCCGATTTTCATCGCATCCAATTCACCCCTGACCTGCTCCCGGCAGACATCACCGGCACCGAAATCTATCGTCCGGAGACCGCCAGCTTCAGCTTCCAGCAGGGACCGATCTTCCATCACCTGGTACTGGCCGATGAGATTAACCGGGCACCGGCCAAGGTTCAGTCGGCGCTGCTTGAGGCAATGGCCGAGCGCCAGGTCAGTATCGGCAGGGAAACCTACCCGCTGCCCGAGCTGTTCATGGTTATGGCGACCCAGAACCCGATCGAGCAGGAAGGCACCTACCCGCTACCCGAAGCCCAGCTCGACCGCTTCCTTATGCATGTGCGTATCGGTTTCCCTGATGCCGCACTGGAGCGCCAGATCCTGCAACTGGCCCGGGGCGAAGCCCAGGGGATCGAACCGCAGATCACCCGCAAGATCAGTCAGGACAGCATTCTCGCCGCCCGACAGGAAGTACTGGCACTGTTCATGGCCGAGGCAGTCGAGGAGTATTTGATCCAACTGGTCATGGCCACTCGGCGCCCCGAGCTCTACAACCCCCAACTGGCCGAATGGCTGCAGATGGGGGCAAGCCCACGCGGCACCATTGCCCTGGACCGCTGTGCCCGGGCCCACGCCTGGCTGGCCGGACGTGACTTCGTCAGCCCGGAAGATGTTCAGGCAGTCGTTCACGATGTATTGCGCCACCGCCTGATTCTTAGTTTCGAGGCAGAGGCTGCCGGCATTGACGCCGATCGCGCCATTGCCCTGCTGATGGAGTCTGTCGCCGTCGTATGAGCCGCCCCGATCCCGGCCCGCCGCCAGGTCTCTATGCCAGCCTGGACAGCCTGCTGGAAGCCCGTCAGCATTGCCAGGAACTGCCGCTGTTCAGTCGCCCGATGCGCAACAGCCGGCAGAGCGGCCGCCAGTACTCACGTTTGCGCGGCCGGGGCGTGGACTTCGATCAGGTCCGCGCCTACTTGCCCGGCGATGACATTCGCAACATCGACTGGCGGGTCACCGCCCGCACCCGCAAGGTCCACACCAAGGTTTTCAATGAAGAGCGAGAGCGGCCGATCTTCATTATCTGCGAACAGAGTGAGCGACTGTTTTTCGGTAGCCAGGAACGACTGAAGTCAGTGCTGGCCGCCGACGTCTGTGCGCTGATCGCCTGGACGGCGCTGTCGCACAACGACCGGGTCGGCGGCATGGTATTTGATGCCCGGCAGTGTCACGAGGTGCGGCCACGACGCAGCCGCCAGGCGGTCCTGGAGCTGTTTCGGCAATTGCTGAGCGCCAATCACGCCCTTGGCCAGCATGACCAGGACAGTCTGAATGATCAGGACGGTCGGAACGAGCCCTTGAACCTGGCTCTGCGCCACAGCCGCGAGGTTATTCGCCCAGGCAGTATTCTCTACCTGCTCTGCGATCATGCTGCGATTGAGCAGATGAACCAGGCATTGCTGGTCCCCCTGGCGGCCCACAACGATCTGGTTCTGCTGCCACTGGTCGATCCTTTGGACAGCCAGTTGCCGACCCACGGCCCACTGGCTTTCAGCCAGGCCCAGCAGTGGCTGACCCTAAACACCAGCGATCCAGCCATCCAGGCCGCCTATAATGCGCAGTTCACCGCCCAGCAACAGGCCTGGCAGCATCTGGCCCGACGCCTGCATTGCAGCCTGCTGCCCATGGATACCCGGCTGCCGGCAGTCGAACAGCTGCACAGTATGCTTGACCCCCGCCCACGCCGAGGTCGGCGGTGAGCGCGCCAATCTACAACGCCCTGGTCCATCCACAACCACCGCCCCCCGTTGGCTGGTGGCCGCCAGCGCCTGGCTGGTGGGTTATCGCTGGCCTGTTATTGCTGGTACTCGCCAGCCTGCCCTGGATGGTTATCATCTGGCGCCGCCAGCGTCAGCGCCGGCAACTGATTCAGCATCGCCTGGCCAGCCTGCCCCAGGGCCTCAACGACCGCGACTGGCTGGCCGCGATCAATACACTGCTCAAGCGCCTGCTCAAACAGCAGGGGTTCGATGCCGCCACTCGCCTCCATGGCCAGGCCTGGCTCGATTATTTGTGCCAGCACCCGGAAGTCGATCGCGATGCACTGACGCCACTGGGAGCCGGGCACTATCAACGCCAGCCAACGCTGAGCAGCGAGCAACGCCAACGCCTGCTCCGCGAACTGGCCCGCTGGATGCGCCGCCAGCATGTTTGAACTGGCCTGGCCTGCCGCCCTGTTGCTGCTGCCTCTACCCTGGCTGGTACGCTGGCTGCTGCCGGCTGCCGAGCAACGCAGCGCCGCCTTGAAGGTCAGCTTCCTCAACCGCCTTCAGCGCCTGCCAAGCCAGCAACCGAACACCCGCAGCAACCGTCAACGCTGGCCATTTCTGCTGATCTGGAGTTTGCTGGTTCTGGCCGCTGCCAGACCGCAAATGCTCGGCGAACCTATTGCCCAGCCGGTCACCGGACGCGACATGGTGCTGGCGATCGACCTTTCGGGCAGCATGGAGTTTCGTGATATGCAGCTGGGCGGCGAGGAAACTGATCGCCTGACGCTACTCAAGCACCTGCTCGAAGGTTTCATTGCCCAGCGCCACGGCGACCGCCTGGGCCTGATTCTGTTCGGCTCCCAGGCCTACGTGCAGGCTCCGCTGACCCTGGATCGCGACAGCGTACGCCACTGGCTACAGGAAAGCTTCATTGGCCTGGCCGGCCGGGAAACAGCCATCGGCGACGCCATCGGCCTGGCGACCAAGCGGCTCAGCGCCGAGTCGGCACAAAGCCGGGTGCTGATCCTGCTGACGGACGGCGCTAATACCAGCGGCCGGGTTTCACCGATCCAGGCGGCTCGACTGGCGGCCAGTCAGGGCATACGCATTTTTACCATAGGTATAGGTTCGGACAGTCTGCAGCGCAGCGACCTGCTCGGCCTGATCAGCCTGGAGTCCGACCCGTCTCTGGATCTGGACGAAGGCACACTGCGGGAAATTGCCCTGCTGACCGGCGGCGAATACTTTCGTGCCAGCGATGAACAGAGCATGCAGGCGATCTATCAACGCCTGAATCAACTCGAACCTGCGCTGCGCGACGGCCAGCCAATCCGCCAGCGCCAGCCGCTCTACCCATGGCCGCTGGCCGTAGCCCTGCTCGCCAGCCTGCTGATCGCGCTGAGCTCGGTGCCCGGGAGGTCGCATGTGGCCTGACAGCCTGAGCCAGTTCGATCTGCTGCGCCCCTGGTGGCTATTGCTGCTGCCGCTGGCCTACTGGCTGTGCTGGCGGTTGTACCGACACAAGGGCGGACGCTCGGGCTGGGAAACCCTGCTACCGCCGCACCTGCGCAGCGCCCTGTTACAGCGCCACCCAGGCGGTAGCCACGGCCGCCGCTACCTGTTGCTCGCCCTGGTCTGGACAGTCGCCATCCTGGCCCTGTCAGGCCCGGCGCGGGAGCGGGCGATTGAAGCGCCGGGCCCAGACCAGCAGGCCCTTGTTATCGTTCTCGATCTGTCGCGGCACATGCTCGCCACCGACCTGACGCCCAATCGCCTAACTCGCGCCCGGCATAAAATTCAGGACATCATGCGCCACAATCCCGAGCAGCAGATCGCCTTGATCGTTTACGCTGGCAGCAGCCACCTGGTAACCCCTCTGAGCCGAGACCGCAATACCCTGAACAACCTGCTGGCCTCGCTGCAGCCGAACATCATGCCCAGTGACGGCCGACAGCCGGACCAGGCCCTGAATCTGGCCACCAGCATGCTCGCGGGCTTACCGCCACGCAGTACCCAGGTACTGCTGATGACCAGCGGGCTGGAGGGTGAAACGCTGAAACAGCTGGAACAGCATGCCCGGGAGTTGGGTAGCCGCCTGGCAATACTCGGCATCGGCACCAGCACCGGCTCGCCTGTTCCGCTGTCCGGGGGAGGCTTTATGCGCGATGCCCAGGGCAGCATCCTGCTCCCGCGCCTTGATGCCCAAAGCCTGGCCAGCATAGCCCGACGCCACGGCGGCGGTTACCATGGCATTACCCTGGATGACAGCGATCTGGACCACCTGTTGCGTACACTTTCCATCCGCTCAGCGAGCATCAATACAGAGCCCAGCCAGCACCTGAGCGACCTGGGCCACTGGCTGCTATTTCTGTTGCTGCCACTGGCCGCCCTGGGCGCTCGGCGTGGCTGGTTCGGCCTGCTGCTATGCGCCATGCTCCTGCCCCACCCCAGTGAAGCAGCCAGTTGGCGCGACCTTTGGTGGACCCCAGACCAGCAGGCAAGCAAACTGTTGGAAAGCGATGCGGCTCAGGCCGCCGAACTCTTCGACGACCCGGCCTGGAAAGCCTGGGCCTGGTATCAGGCCGGCGACTACTCTCGCGCCGCAGCCCAGTATGCTGAACTGATCACACAGTGGCCCGACAACCCGGAGTATCATTTCAACCATGGTACAGCTCTAGCAATGGCCGAACGCTATGAAGAGGCACTGGACGCCTACGAGCAGGTGCTGACCCGAGTGCCAGAGCATCAAGCTGCCAGGCACAACCGCAGCCGGATCGAAGCCTGGCTGGAAGCGCAACAGCAGGACGCAGAATCGAGTACCGAGCAAGATCAGACGCCGGCCAAAGCCGAACCAGAGCCTGGCGAACCATCAGTTGGCCCCAGCCAAGGCAATGGCGCCGATCATGACACTGACAATGCGCTAGCCGAGACTGAAACATCGCCAGCCAGCGGCGTATCACCCGGCTCTGGCGGTAGCCCTGGCGAGCAAATCAGCGACGCCGGCTCAACCCCCGGCGATGCTGCCAGCCCGACAGCCGGCAACCAACAGCCGGCCAATGACATAGGCAGCACCGCACCGGGCTGGCGCGAAAGCGAGCAGGCTTTGCAGCTCTGGCTCAACGATCTTCCGGACGACCCAGGTGAACTGCTGCGCCGCAAGTTTCTTTATCAGCATTTGCAACAACAGGACGCAGGTTTCGATGACAGTCCCTGAGCAACCGCCGATTCAGCCCAACCAGGCAACCACAGGGCGGACCCGAGCCCGCCCTGCCCGACCGGGCGCACCCCGACAGCTTGCGCTGACGCTGGGATTGCTACTCCTGCAACCATTGACGCTTTTGGCTGCCAGCTTTGAGGCCAGTGTCGACAGGACCCGGCTGATCGAAGGGGAAACCCTGGAGCTGACCCTGGAAACCAGTGCCGGCAATCGCTTCAATCGCCCCGACCTGACCCCGCTGGAGGAGCACTTCCAGATCCAGGGCACCCGTCAGCTCAGTCTGGTCAGCCAGATCAACGGCCGCAGCCAACCAGCGACCCGCTGGATCATTACCCTGCTGCCCAAGCACACTGGCTATCTGATCATTCCGGCCCTGGGGGTCGATGAGCAGGCCAGTGTGCCCATTGCTTTGCAGGTCCTCTCGACCGCCCAGGCCGCCGAAGACGACAGTGCTCAGCTTGCCCCCCTGTTCATCGACAGCGAAGTGGATATCGAGAACCCCTATGTCCAGGCTCAGGTACTGCTGACCCTGCGCATCTACCACTCGGTTTCCCTGTATGACGACTCAAGCCTGAGCGGCCTGGATATCCCTCAGGCTCGAGTCGAGAGTTTGGGGCCGCCGCGCCATTACGAGCGACTGATCAACGGCGTGCGACATGGTGTCATCGAAGTCCGCTATGCCCTGTTCCCTGAACACAGTGGCCCGCTGGAGATCCCCTCGCAGTTGTTCAGCGCCACCGTGCTACAGGCCCGAGACAGCAGCGAACGTTTTTCCCCCCGTACCGGACGGCTGATCCAGGTGCGCTCACCCAGCATCACCCTTGACGTACGACCAATCCCGGCAAGCTATCCGGACAACGCCCCCTGGCTTCCCGCCCGTAACCTCAACCTGGAACAGGGTTGGCAGCCGGAACCTGACCTGGACCTTCTGACTGGAGAACCTCTGACTCGCACGCTGACTATCAGCGCCGAAGGGGTCAACGCCAGCCAGTTACCCAGCCTCCAAAGCCTGAACCCAGCCCTGGAAAAGAGCCTGCGTCAGTATGCCGACCAACCCCGCCTGGAAAGCCGGATCACCGAAGCCGGGGTACAGTCCCAGCGCCAGGACAGTGCGGCACTGGTTGCCCAGCGTGAAGGGATCTACGCCCTGCCGGCGGTCGAGGTGCATTGGTGGGATACCCAGCAAGAGCGTCTGCGTACCAGCCGGTTGGAGGCTGTCAGCCTCAGTGTACTGAGCAGTGAAAGCTTCACCGGCTCCGCCTCACCAGTGGTCAGCGCCGGCAGCGAGCCTGCTGGCCCTCGTCTATGGCCATGGCAACTGGCGACCGCCCTGCTGGGCATGGGACTGCTTGCCTGCCTGAGCCTGCTGCACCGGACTCGCCGCACCTTACGCCAACTGGAGCAGGAAGAGCCCGAGGATATCGTCGACATCGAAGAACCCGGCAACCCGTTGATCGATTTGCAGGCCGCCTGCCGAGCCAACCAGCCAAGCGAAGCACGCAAGGCTCTGGAGGCCTGGGCCCGCCAGCAGCACAGCGAAGGCCTGATCGGCCTGGCCCAGCAACACCCGGAACTGGCCGAAGCCCTCGACGAACTCAATGCCTGCCTGTTTGGCCAGAATGATGCCCCCTGGCGCAGCAAGCCGCTGTGGCGTGCAGTACGGATGATTGTCCAGATGCACAAGCGCCAGCAGCAGGAACCCAGCGACAACCTCGCCAGTCTCTACCCCGACGTCTGAGCCTGCCCCGGCAAGGAGCGCCGCGCAGGCGCGAAATCGCAGCAAGCCCATTACTCAGTCACCAAACAAACGCAAAAAGGCCACCCCCTCACAGGGGTGGCCTTTTCTGGTTCCAGCAAGCCTGGGGCTTATTCGCCGTTACGCAGTTTCTCCGGACGAATCAGGAAGCGTGCCAGAGCTGGCAGCAGCCACAGGGCACCGAACATGTTCCACAAGAACATGAAGGTCAGCAGGATGCCCATGTCAGCCTGGAACTTGATCGCCGAGAAAATCCAGGTCGCCACACCGATGGCCAGAGTGAAGCCGGTGAAGGTCACCGCCTTACCAGTGGTCTTCAGGGTCTCATAGTAGGCTTCCTGCAGCGGCAGGCCTTGACGCAGGTAGGTCTCCAGACGGCTGTAGATATAGATGCCGTAGTCGACACCGATCCCGACACCCAGAGCAATTACCGGCAAGGTCGCTACCTTCACGCCAATCCCCAGGAACGCCATCAGCGCATTGGCCAGGACCGAGGTCAGCGCCAGCGGGATGATGATACACAGTACCGCACGGATCGAACGGAAGGTGATCAGACACATGAAGATCACCACCGCGTAAACGGTCAGCAGCATCTTCAGCTGGGACTTCTCGATCACCACGTTGGTGGCAGCCTCGATACCGGCATTACCGGCAGCCAGCTTGAACTCCAGAGTCTCGGTGTTCTGCTCGGCAGCGAACGCCTCGACAGCAGCCGTGGCACGCTTGAGGGTATCGGCCTTGTGATCCTCCAGGAACACCATCACCGGTGCCAGCGAGCAATCGGAGTTGAACATGCCGGTCGGGGCACGGCTGATCGCGTTGTTCAGGTTGTCCTGGTTACGCGACAGCGCCTGCCACTTCAGGTTGCCCTCGTTGTTGCCCATGATCACCTGCTTGGCCACAGTCACCAGAGAAACGGTGGACTGAACGCCCGGCAGGTTGACCATCTTCCACTCCAACTGATCGATGGCATCCATGGTTTCGTAAGCCGAACACATTTCGGTCGGCGTACTGACCATGACCACCAGGATGTCGGAACTGGTCGAGTAGTTGCTGATGATGAAGTCGTTGTCGAGGTTGTAGCGTGAATCCGCCCGCAGTTCCGGAGCACCCGGGTCCAGGTCGCCGATCTCGACATTCTTGCCGTAATAGATACCGAAGCCAAAGGCCAGGATGGCCAGAACTACCGATACCGGGGCCACGGTCGGGTGAGCGAACTTGGCAACGGTCAGCCACATTTTCTGCGGACGTGCAGCCAGCTCACGCTTGCGCTTGACGGCGGCCTTGCTGATACCAATGTAGGACATCAGGATCGGCAACAGAATCAGGTTGGTGAGGATGATCACACCAACACCCACAGAGGCAGCGATACCCAGCTCGCGGATAACCTCGATCTCGATCAGCAGCAGGGTCACGAAACCTACGGCGTCGGACACCAGGGCCACGATACCCGGAATGTACAGAGCGCGGAATGCCCGACGTGCGGCAGTGTTGGCGTCATCGGCGTGGGTATATTCGATCGCCATACCGTTGATGATCTGCACACCGTGGGAGATACCGATGGCAAAGACCAGGAACGGCACCAGAATCGAGTACGGATCAAGCCCGAAGCCCATGCTGCGCAACAGACCCAACTGCCAGACAACAGCAATTACCGAGCAAACCAGGGTCGTCAGCGAGCTCTTGAGGCAGCGGGTAAACAGCAGCAGCAGGACAAAGGTGATCAGCAATGCGGCGCCGAAGAAACCAACGACCTTGATGATACCTTCGATCAGGTCACCGACTTTCTTCGCGAAGCCGACGATGTGAACGCTGATGTTCGGGTTCTCACCCTGGAACTCGCTGCGAATTTTTTCTTCCAGCAGGCGCGAGAACTCGCCGTAATCCAGGCGGATCAGCTCGCTCTGGTTGTCCGGATTCGGATATGACTCCTGCAGCGGCACCTCGATGATGCTCGACTTGAAGTTGTTCGCTACCAGACGGCCAATTTCACCGGACTTGAGGATGTTCTCGCGCAGTTCCTCAAGATGCTCCTCGGTCAGATAGGCCGGCTGGTTGGCTACCGGACCACCGTCGAAACCGTATTCGGTCACTGCGGTCCAGCGTACGTTCGGAGTCCACAGCGAACGCATGTTGGAACGGTCCACACCCGGCAGGAAGAACACCTCGTCGTTGATGCGCTTGAGGGTCTCCATGTACTCGGTAGAGAAGATATCGCCATCCTTGATCGCCACAGCGATCCGGATCGAGTTACCGAGACCGGACAGGTCATCCTGATGCTCGATCATATTGACGATATAGGGGTGCTTGAGAGGAATCATCTTCTCGAAGCTGGTATCCGGCTTGACCTGGGCGGCCTGATAGCCGAAGAACAGGGTCAGCAGGGTAAACAACAACAACACGAAAATCCGGTTGTTGAAAATCAACCGCTCAATGAGTGGCGCGGTTTCCTGATGATGCTTGGACATCCAGTATCTCCTGGCGCTTAATTATTATCAGTTGCCTGGGTTCAGACCGTTGGCAGCGGCTTTCATGGCGCCGCGCTGACCGAGCAGCAACACACTGCCATCTGGCAGCGGCTTGGCCGAGGCCAGAGCCATGCGATCGGGACGGGTCATAACCTCGAAGCTACGACCATTATCGTTGCTGGACACCACAGTCCCGCCCAGACCGACCACCACCAGGCGACCGTCATCGGAGAAGTGACCACCGGACAGAGTCGCTTCCAGCGGACCGTTGTTCGGCGTATTCAGCTCAACTTGCTCCCAGGTGTCACCAAAATCATCGGAGCGGTACATGTTGCCACGCAGGCCCCAGGTCAGGACAACTTCGGGCTCGGTGGTGCCGGACACGCCGAACCAGGAACCGTCATAGGGCAAGTCTTCGAGGGTTTCCCAGGTATCGCCGAAATCAAAGGAGCGGTACATGGTGCCCATTTCACCAACCAAGAACAGGCCGGTGTCGGGAATGGCAGAGATGGCGTTGTAGTGGAAGCCGTCTTCGTTGTCGATATCGAAAGACACATCATCCCAGTTCTGGCCACCATCGTCGGTACGCAGGAAGATGCCATAGGCGCCGACTGCAAAACCGGTCTGGGCGTCACGGAACCAGACATCCATCAACGGCCGCTCAAGCAAGGAGTCCACTTCGTCCGGGTCGGACAACGCCGGATCCCGGTACTGCAGCTCCCAGCTTTCGCCACCGTCGCTGCTGTGCAGGATCAGAGCATCGTGCCCCACGGCCCAGCCGTGTTGCTCATCGGCGAAATATACCGCCGTGAGCACCTGGCGCACCGGCGACGGGGCCTGGGTCCAGGTCTGACCGTTGTCATCGGAATAGACGATGTGACCGCGGGTGCCTACGGCAACCAGACGATCACCGGCACGCGCGACATCCAGCAGCAGAGTGCGATGGGCAATGGCAGACATCACAGCGGGTTGAACATCATCGAGAGTGGGCTGAGCATGAGCCACGGCGACGGGCAGACAGGTCAAGGCGGTCGAGAGGCCCAGAGCCGTCAGGATCTGACGAGATAACGATAGTTTACGCCCGCTGCCAGGTTGGCCGCCGTGGCGGGCCTGAGCATAGGACGGAGCGTGCCGCTCGATGGGCTCACGCATACACCATTCCCCCTTATTCTTATAGGACACCCTGCCTCGGGGCAGGACATATTATGAACCTCGTACGCGGGATACCGGCCATACACAGCTGGCCAGCGGCTATCCCGAGGCTCACTAATACTAACGGGGTTGGGCAACCCCTGCCAACGGCGCTTGGTTATCTTTTGTTAATCACGTCAATGATGGGGAGTGTCTCAGGACGGTGCAAACCCGGTGTTTTGCCGACGCCAGCCCCTGGCTATTCAAGCCAGGGACTTGCTGACCACCTCATAAACGTCTGGCGACAGCCCCTCAAGCGCCATAATGCGCTCCAGCTCGGCGCGCATCAGGCCTTGCCGGGCACTGTCGAACTTGCGCCAGCGGGTCAACGGCGTGGTCAGGCGCGAGGCAATCTGCGGGTTCAGCGCGTTCAGCTCGATGATTCGCTCGGCCAGGAAGCGGTAACCTGCCCCATCGGCGCGATGAAAACCGATCAGGTTCTGGTTGGCGAAGGCGCCAATCAGCGCCCGGACCTTGTTCGGGTTGCGCAGATTGAAGGCCGGATGCTGCATCAGCGCTTCGACCCGCTCCAGCGCGCCCGACAACCCGCAGATGGCCTGCACGCTGAACCACTGGTCCATGACCAGAGGATAGCCCTGCCAGCGCTCGGCAAACTGGGCCAGCGCCGCCTGCTTGGCCTCCTCGAACGGTGAGTTGACCAGCGCCACCAGCGCTGCCTGGCGATCGGTCATGTTATTGGCCTCGACAAACTGGCGCACACAGGCCGCCAGCATGTCGTCGCCGGCCTCGATCATCAGGTAACCGAGCAAGGTATTCTTCAGACTGCGCCGCGCCATGGCGGTCGCCTCGGCACTGTAGGGCTCAGCGACATTCAGTTGCCGCCAGCGCGCCAGCATCTCGCTGCGTAGCGCCAGGGCCAGCTCACGCCGCAGCGTCTCGCGCACCAGATGGATCGCCTCGACATCTGCCACCTCGGCCAGTTCGACCAGATAGGCTTCAGACGGCAGACGCAGCATCTCTGCCACCATCGCCGGATCCAGTGCGTTATCGGCCAGCAGAGTGCGGTAAACCTCGATCAACCGCTGATCCGCCAGCAACGGGCGGCCAGCCCGATGAATATCGACCAAGCCTTGCATCACATCCACCGCCAGGGCCTGACAGGCTTCCCAGCGGTTGAAGCCATCGGGGTCATGCTTGGCGAGGAACACCCGGTCATCGCGACTGTAGGGATAGTTCAGCTTCACCGGCGCGGAGAAGCCGCGCAACAGTGATGGCAGCGGCTCTTCGGCAAGTCCCTCGAAAGTGAACACCTGCTCGGCCTCGGTCAGCGCCAGTACCGTTTCGTTACCACGTGCGGCAGACTCACCCACCAGCTTCAGTGGCATTTCCTGGCCTTCGCTGTCCAGCAGTGCCATGCGCAGAGGAATCACGAAGGGCAGTTTCTCGCTTTGACCGGGGGTCGGCGGGCAGCTTTGCTTGCACAGCAGGCTAAACTGACCAGTGGCGGCATCCCAGTGACTGTGAACCTCCAGCCGCGGTGTGCCGGCCTGACTGTACCAGCGTTTGAACTGGCTGAAATCCAGGCCGTTGGCATCTTCCAGCGCCTTGACGAAGTCATCGCAGGTCACTGCCTGGCCGTCATGACGCTCAAAATACAGGTCAGTGCCCTTGCGAAAGCCCTCGGCCCCGCACAGGGTGTGCAGCATGCGCACCACTTCGGCACCCTTCTCGTAGACCGTCAGGGTGTAGAAGTTGGAAATCTCGATAAAGGAATCCGGGCGCACCGGATGGGCCATCGGGCCGGCATCCTCGGCGAACTGGTTGGCGCGCAGGAAGGTTACGTCCTCAATACGTTTGACCGTGCGCGAGTTCATGTCGGCGCTGAACTCGGCATCGCGGAACACGGTGAAGCCTTCCTTGAGAGATAGCTGGAACCAGTCGCGGCAGGTGACGCGGTTACCCGACCAGTTGTGGAAGTATTCATGCGCGACTACTGCCTCGACCCGCTGGAACGCCAGATCGGTGGCGGTATCGGGGTGGGCCAGTACGCAACTGGAGTTGAAGATGTTCAACCCCTTGTTTTCCATCGCCCCCATGTTGAAGTCGTTGACCGCGACGATCATGAAGATGTCCAGGTCATACTCGCGGCCATAGACTTCCTCATCCCAGCGCATCGAGCGCTTCAGGCTGTCCATTGCATGCCCGCACTGCTCGCGATTTTCCGGCTCGACATAGATGCGCAGGTCGATTTCCCGCCCGTTCATGGTGGCGAAGCTGTCCTGGATCAGCACCAGGTCACCAGCCACCAGGGCAAACAGATAGGCCGGTTTGGGGAACGGATCTTCCCAGGTCGCCCAGTGACGACCACCCTCATGCTCACCAGAGGCAATCGGGTTACCGTTGGATAACAGCACCGGATAGTCGCCCTTGTCCGCAACCACCGTAGTGGTAAAGCGGCTCATCACATCCGGGCGATCCAGATAATAGGTAATCTTGCGAAAGCCCTCGGCTTCGCACTGGGTGCAGAACATGCCACCGGACTTGTACAGGCCCTCCAGCGCAGTGTTGTTCTGCGGCTCGATACGCGTGGTCATCGCCAGCTCGAACTGCGCGCTGGTCGGCTGCAGGCTCAGACTGTGGGCATCCACCCGATAGTCACCTTCGGCCAGCGGCTGGTCATCCAGCGCAGCGCTCAACAACTGCAACTGCTGACCGTCCAGCACCAGTGGCGGCAAGGTTTTCTGCGGTTTGTCGGCATTCAGGCGCAGCGCCAGCCGACTATGCACCAGGGCATGATCCTCGAACAACTCGAAGGTTAAGTGGGTCTCGTCGATCCAGTAGTCAGGCTGCTGGTAATCCTTGAGGTAGATGGTCTTCGGTTGTTCGGTACGCATGGTGGTTCCTCAACTGACACTGACCGACAAACTGTAGGCCGTGTACTTGCGAATATTGATGACAGCGGTGTCGAGCAGCAGATACTGACCCTTGATGCCGAGCAGCGTGCCTTCAAGCAGCGGCTCCTTGTCGAGATTGGCCGACTGCGGTTTGGCGGCATACTCCAGCACCGGATAACGGATCTCCAGGGGCTCGGCATCACTCAGCAACTGAATGGCCTGCAGACCGAAGCGCTGCTGCAACTCGCTGATGCCAGCCTGGGCGTTGTCCAGCAGGCGATCACGCTCGGCCAACAGATCCAGCGGCTCAGGCTCACCCTTGAGCAACGCTCGCCAGTTGGTCTTGTCCGCCACCTGCTGACGCAGCAGGTCCTCGACCAGCCCGGATTGCTGGCGCGTGGCTACGCGCAGAATCGGCAGCGCTTGGCTGGCACCCTGATCGATCCAGCGCGTTGGTACTTGGGTCGCCCGGGTGATGCCGACCTTGAGCCCGGAAGAGTTGGCCAGGTAGACGATATGATCAGTCATGCAGAACTGCTCACCCCAGGCCGGCTCGCGGCAGGTGCCCTGGTCGTAATGACATTTCTCCGGGCTCATGATGCAGCTATCGCACTGCGCCAGCTTGGTAAAACAGGGGTAGCAATAGCCCTGACTAAAGCTTTTTTTGGTCTTGCGCCCACAATGAGTGCAGTGGATTGCGCCCAGCGCTTGCAGGCGCAGGGTCTTGCCCAGGCATTCGTTGAGAGGCAAGCGCTGATCGCCGATCGGCAGGCTGTAGCGTACTGGCGCCTCAAGCTCACCAACCAGCTTGCTGACACTGCCTTCACCACTGAGAAACGCCATCAGTGCAGGGTGCTCGAGCCGGTGGAAAACAGGATATTGGGAATTTCCTTGTCCTGCGACTTGCAGCCCTGCGGCCCCATATAGCCAGTACGCTCTTCTTCGGGCAGGTTGTCGGTTTCCCAGGCGATCATTGCCTGTAGACACAGTTCCTTCTGCTCCTGGGTCAGCTTGCGCCCATCCGGCCACTTGCCGATTTCCACTGCCGTCTTGAGACTCGCATAGACGTCGGGAGTGATGCTGCGCAACATGTCGAGGAAGGTGGTCATGGAAGACTCCGGGGGAATGGCGAAAAACAAGGAGGTATTCTAGGGAATGGTGGAGCGACAAGCTACAAGCACACACCGATGACCGGTGAACATTGGCAGCTACAAGCTCTGCCTCGCGGGTTTAACCTGATTGAAACAATTATATACAAGTGCTAGATTCCATCGTTCGTTCACATCAATGGAAAGTAAACATGAAACGGATCTTGCTCGGTTCTCTCCTCGCTGCTGCCTCCCTCAATGCTTTTGCCACCGCTCCTGGCGGTCCTGGTTGTGGCTGGGGCAACATGCTGTTTGAAGGACAAAGCGGCCTGCCCTCGCACCTGGTAGCCTCAATTACCAACGGTACTTCGGGTAACGCCACCTTTGGCATGACCTCCGGCACCAACGGTTGCGATACCAGTGGCAAGCTGGCCTATAACGGCAAGTCGATGCTGGTTCTCGGCAGCATCATGAACGAGCTGTCAGAAGATATGGCTCGCGGTGAAGGCGAAGCACTGACAACCTATGCCGTCATCCTTGGCGTTCAGCCAGAAGACCGCGCCCACTTCGCAGCAGTTACCAGCCAGCACTTCAACGAGATTTTCTCTGCGGCCGACATCACTGCCGAGCAAGTGCATCAGGCCACCCTGAATGTGCTGAGCAATGACGCCATTCTGGCCAAGTACGCCGAGCAAGCCTAAGCGTTCTGACCCACACAAGGCCTGAGCACCTGCTCGGGCCTTGTGCGTCCACCTTTTTCCGCCCTCTTCATTGCAATCTTATATGCCTATACGCCTGCTAGCGTTGCTGATTGGCAGCCTGTGCATTACAACCAGTTTCGCAGCCCCGAATATCCCGACAGAACACCAACATCAGTTAGCCTCGCAACGCTTCTGGTTGTCTCTTGGCCATTATGCACCCGGCAAACTGGGAGGCTGGCGCAGCTACGTAAACGACGCCGAGTTCTTTCTGGCTGACAACGGCGACAAATCACCTCTGGCCGAGCTGAAAGCAACCCTGAGCGGGCTGTATGCGGACCCAGCGCTGGGCAATGACCACCCGCAATGCCGCTACCCGGCACGCACTCGCTGGCTGCGCGAGCAACTCACACTTGAGAATCTGCCCGAACCAGCCTGTAGCGAATACCAGACCTGGTATAACGATATAGACCCCCACTCGACCGTACTGGTCTTTCCTGATGCCTATCTGAACAGCCCCTCTTCGATGTTCGGCCACACCCTGCTGCGGATCGACACACCGGACACCAAAGACAACGGCACCACCCTGCTCAGCTACGCACTGAACTTTGGGGCCATGGTCGACAGCATGGACAACGGCATCCTGTACGCCTGGCGAGGCCTGGCCGGCGGCTACCCGGGCCAGTTCTCGCTGCTGCCCTACCGGGACAAGATCAGTGAGTACAGCCACCTGGAAAACCGGGATCTCTGGGAGTACCACCTGAACCTGACGCCAGCAGAAACCCAGCGCATGATTGAACATGTCTGGGAACTGCGGCAAATCCGCTTCGACTACTACTTCTTTGACGAAAACTGCTCCTTCCGGCTGCTGGAACTGCTGGAAATTGCCCGCCCCACACTGCGCCTGACCGAACAGTTCCCGCTCACGGCCATTCCTGTTGACACGGTGCGTGCCGTCAGGGAAGCAGGCCTGATCACAGAAGTGCAATACCGCCCCTCGCGTGAACGCGAGCTCCTTGAGCGTTTAGAGCTGTTATCCGGCCCCGAGCTGAACTGGGTGCAGCTTTTGGCCGAAGACAGCAATCACCTGGACGCCGAGACCTTCCTCAACCAGCCCACAGAACGCCAGGCCCTCATTCAGGAGGCAGCCTACCGCTGGACCCGTTACCAGGCCAGCGGCCTTGAGCGCGATCCAGCCAATGCGCAACGCAGTCTGACATTGTTGCAGGCGATAAACCGCAACCCGGCTCCAGCCCAGCCAGCCCAGGTCCCAACACTGCCCGAACAGGGCCATGATTCACGCACCTGGCACCTAGGGCTGGGTAGCCACGCGCACCAGCACTTTGCCGAGTACGGTCTGCGCATGGCGTATCACGATCTGATAGACAACCAGGCGGGCTTTCCGTTGGGCGCCCAGATCGAACTGGGCAAGTTGAGGGTACGCCAATACCAAGGCAACCACTGGCAACTGGAGGAGTTGGGGCTGATCAACATCCGCTCGCTGACTCCGCGCAACCAACTGCTCAAGCCCTGGTCATGGCAAGTTGCCGCGGGGATGGAACGGATACCAACAGATAACGATCGACGCCGCCTGGCGGGCTATCTCAGCGGCGGTGGTGGCTTTACCTGGCAGCCCTTCAGCAATATGTCCAGCTACCTGCTGGCTACACTGCGAACCGAGCACAACCCGGATACAGCTGCAGCTCTGAACCTTGCCAGCGGTTTTGATGCCGGCGTGCTCTGGCGTAACCCGCTCGGCAACCTGCACCTCAATGCCACCACCGATTACTTCCACCATGGTGAAGTCAGACGCCGCCTGGCGCTCGGCCAACAATGGGAGCTGGGTCGCAATCTGGGGCTGCGCCTGAGCGCCGAACGCGAGTTCAGCCACTTCAGCACCCCGCAAAACAGCCTGATCCTGCAGTTGCGCTGGTACCATTACTGACAAAGCCAGCACCTGCAGACAGGAACTGGCTTCAGAACACCATGGTATTGACCACCCTGCGCTACGCTCAGTAGCCCGTTTTTATCACCTCGATCCCCTTGCGCAGTACCTGCTCCCAGGCCTGCAGGACCGTGCGGTCACTATCGCGGTCGTGCGCATCGATAGTCTTGAGCAGCGCATCCAGCCACAACTCATATAAATGCGGCTCGATATTCAGCCGGTGACGCGAGTGAGACTCGGCCAAGGCCTTGAGCTTGGTCGGCGGCAGGCCGCGGGCATAGAGCACCAGATTCAGAATGCCCTGACGCAGCAACTGCTTCTGGGCCGGCATATCGGTATTCTGGAATTTGTCACGGATTTCGGCGGAACTGGCGAGAAAAGTCCGATAGAAGTCATCAAAAAAGCTGGTCGACGCGCAGCAGCGCCCATAGCTCTGCATTACCACATCATTGACAGACATAAAGATCCCTTTTACTTGGCTGGGCACAAGGCAGACCGAAACCACGCCATGGGTTTCAGCGTATGGGTATAACGTTGGGGTATTTTCCGAATACTTGCGAAGTGCGTACTGAACAGTCGCACTCTCTTATAAGTCGCTGATTATAAAGGGCGTAGGTGAAAGCTGTAAATCGACGTCCGGATTTTCAGCGCCGGACGCCAAGGCCATCAACCACTCACTGAGCGTCTCTCTGCCTGGACAACGCTCCCGCCAGCGCGCCGGTGACACAGCCAATCAGCAAGCCACTGACATGCGCGGTATTGGCAATCGCGCCAAACCCCAGCAAAGTCACCAAGCCGGTCAGACATAGCACCAGCCAGACCAGCATCAGAATCACCACGCCCTTGGGCAGGTCGAAGTGCACGTTTGGCGCAATCCACTGGTACAGCCAGCAATAGCCCAGCACCCCGTACAGCACGCCGGACAAGCCACCAAACAGCACCGAGCCGCCGATCAACCACTGACTGACGTTCGATACCAGGGCAAACAACAGTGTCAGACCCAGCAGCCAGAGACTACCTGAACGCATCTCAATGCGTCGCCCCAGCTCCCAGTACCAGAGCGCATTGAACGCCAGGTGCAACACACCGAAATGCAAAAAGATCGGCGTAATCAGCCGCCACCATTGGCTCATATCCGGCTGTTCGAGCAGGTAGCCATCGGCGCCCAGAGGCACCAGGGTAAACAGCACCACGGTCGTGGGGTCACTACCCAACCGGGTAATGGCGGCGACCACTGCGGTGACCAGCAGCACCGTCATGGTTAGGGGGATATGCCTGAGCGAGCGTTGCCAGGGAGTGGTCTCCGGTTGCACGGGCCGCTCAGGCTCATCAATCGCCGGCACACCAGAGGCATACAGCGTCTGTACGATCTGGGCGTCTGCCTCGTCCACCGTCCATACCACCTGACGCCCACCCTCCTCGCTGATCCGATGCACTACGCCGCGGCTGCGCAGAAAGCGCGCCAACTGGCTCAGGTCTTCATCGAGAGAGCATTGCAAAGCACGGATCATGCAGGCATTCCTTGGCGTCAGGCCAGTCGGGGCACATCGACCCAGACGAAGTGATTACGATCAAGATGGCGTTCGCCATCCCAGCGATAAGCGACCAGCTTGCCATATTTGACCGCACTGTAGTCCAGGCAGGCCAGATTGGGACGGATCGGATGCGGTTTGCCCTGCTGCCAGTAATGCCCGACGAACAGAATCGGCTCATCGCGGCCATACACCAGCAACTCAGCCTTCTGATCATCACTCAAGGGCCGTGCAGCAACCTCCTCAGGCAAGCCATCGGGCTGAAACACGATATCGCCATAGGTCTGCGGATCCTCTTCCCAGAACTTGGTCCGGAAAAAAGCGCGGGTCAAACCATCCTTGCCGGTCATGGTCTGACCATGCGGCAGACGCATATCAGTGCCGCGCAGCAGCCGGTCAAGCACCTGAACGGCAAAACTGTCACGTTCAACCGAAGCCCGCACAAACTCGTCATCGATGCAGGCGTCCGGGTACTGGGCCGCAAATGGCCGTATCAGGCTGTCATCCCAGCAGGCATGTACCAGGCGCAGCGGCCCCAGATCAAGGAACAACGGCAACTGGTAAAACCAGTCGAGAAACGCCGCCCACTCCTGGGGCCAGGCGGCGAACTGCTCCAGGGTTTCGCGAATCTGCCGGTGATGGCGCTCGGTATGCTCACGGACAAACTGTCGCCCGCTGCCAGCCGGTGCCGGAGTCTCCCACCCCAGCGCATTGAACTCATGATTGCCCATAATGCAACGTGCTTCACCGGCATCGACCATATCGCGAACCAGATGCAAAGCCTCGCGAATACGTGGCCCACGATCGACGATATCGCCAAGAAACAATGCCTGACGCCCCTTCGGGTGACGCCAGACACCAGCCTGCTGACGGTAGCCGAGCAACTCAAGCAAGCGCACCAGGGTCTGGGCGCACCCGTGCACGTCGCCAATGATGTCGTAGCCTGGGTGTTCAACCTCTGCCATGACAGTCACTCCGTCAAACGACTGGACCAGCCCAGCTTGTTGCGGCAAATTTCGTAGAAATTATGATCGACTGGATGCAGCAGCCGGAGCTTTTGTGGTTTTTTGCGGATCGTCAGGCTGTCACCGGGGGCACAGGTAATATGTACCTGCCCGTCACAACTGACCTGGGGATAAATGCCGCTCTGTTTGGAAATCAGAATTTTCAGCTCGCTGTTGCCGTCAACCACGATCGGCCGACTGGACAGGGTGTGCGGGAACATCGGCACCAGCACGATGGCATCCAGCTTCGGGTGCATGATCGGCCCACCAGCTGACAATGAATAGGCTGTCGAACCGGTTGGCGTGGCGACGATCAGGCCGTCGGATTTCTGGCTGTAGACGAACTGGCCATCGACATGCAACTCGAACTCAATCATCCGCGCCGATTTGCCAGGGTGCAGCACCACATCGTTGAGTGCCTCGCTGCTGCCCAATTGTTCCTCGTCGCGACGGACAAAGGCATCCAGTAAAAAGCGTGTTTCGACCAAATAACGTCCAGCCAGCACCTCGCCAACCCGGCGCTCCAGATCATCTGGCGAAATGTCGGTGAGAAAACCCAGCCCACCTCGGTTCACTCCCAGTACCGGGACGTTGTAACGGCACAGCGCCCGCGCCGCACCCAGCAAACTGCCGTCACCACCGACCACGATCACCAGATCGCAGATCTCGCCCATCATCTTGCGCGAACAGACCTGCAACTGATGACCTGGCAGCAGATCGGCCACGGCGTCTTCAAGAATCACGCCATGGCCGTGATCGAGCAGAAACCGCTTCAGACGCTTGAGAGTATCGACCACCTTGCCGCTGCCCAAACGGCCGATTAACCCGACATTGCGGAACTGCTCCATACCACCTCGCAAATTGACGACTTGAGGGTTGCCCGTACATGCATGAGACTGAACAGACAACCATGCAACATGGGAGGCCGTCACCCGACGGCATTTCAGAGGATTATCCGTGGCCAACCGGCAGCTGGCAAATCAACGAGGGCGATCATGATTGAGCAACTGCGCCACCCTGTTGTCAGGGACCTCGCCAGGGTGGCTCTGTCAGCACCGTTGCTAGGGCCTGGCGCCCTGCCCCTGCGCGACCCACTGGACGGATCAATCTGGCGCAGCGATCCCATGCGCTTGCAGCATGCCCTGCTACAGCTTGAACGCCATCCCCAGCGCCTGGACGATGTCTTTGCCAATGCCCGCGACCGACGCCTGGGCAGTTACTATGAGCGACTCTGGCATATGCTGCTGGAGCTGGCTCCTGACGTGCGCCTGCTGGGCCACAACATCACTCTGCATCACCAGGGACGCACCCTGGGCGAGCTTGACCTGTTGCTCGAGACCCCGAACGGAGCAGTGCTGCACCTGGAGTTGGCGATCAAGTTCTTTCTGGGCTACCCGCAAGGCGTAGATACCAGCTTGAGCAGCAGTCCGGCTTCGGCCTGGTGGGGGCCAGACCCACAGGACCGGCTCGACCGCAAGCTCAACCACATGCTCACACATCAGCTCCCGCTCGGTGCGCAACTCGATCTGAGCGACAACGCCTGGCCACGCGTTGAGTGCTCCTGTGCCTGGCTACAGGGTTGTCTGTTTTATCCAGCGGCTCAGCCCATGCCACGGATGATCCATGCAACTGATACCCCTCAGGCGCATCTTTGGTGTCATGTTCACCAGGCCAGCGAGCGACTCCCGGCTGACAGCCGCTGGAGCACACTAGCCCACAAAGCCTGGCTGATGCCACCCTCAAGCCCGTCTGCGGTGCTGAGCCCGGATCAGATCGCAGCGCAACTCGGCGGACTACTCGACAGCAGCCCGGGCGGCGTCATGCTGTGGCGCATTGATGATGCCTGCACCGACCCGCTTCAGGCTCAGCGCCTGTTTCTGGTCAGCCAGCACTGGCCAAATCAGGGAAGACTCTGAACGCCGCTCAACCCGGATCGCCGGTATTGCGACTCTGAAAGCGTGCCAGATCGCGCTTGAGCGACAGGTTGAGCTTCTGCTGTTGCTCCAGCTCTTTCTTGACGTCCAGCAACTCACCCTGGACCACGCCCAGATGCTCGGCATGACGCGCCTGCATCGCAGCCAATGCCCGCTGCTGGTTTTCCTCCTGTTCGCGAAGCTGGGCCTGCAACTCGGCCACTTGCAGAGCAAAGGCCTTAAGTTGCTGCTTCAATTTGGGTGTTTCATCATCCACTGGCGGGGATGGGGGTGGTGCCGGCTCTGGCTCAGGGCGCTCGATCAGCGGGTCAGTATTTTTGCCGTACCAACCTTCCTCGGCAGCGATTTGCAGCCGCTCAGTCGCAATCACCGCCAGGGCTTCTTCGTCTTCACCGAGGATACCCAGGGTATTACGAGTCACCGCTTCCTTGACATGCATCAGATCGGAGCGCCCGCCACGCTGTCCCGGCTTCCAAAACAGCGGCCGGTATTCGGGACTCTGATTGAAACCCAGGCAAACCAGACGGATAGGCCCGCCGCCCATGTCCGGGCCGCGCCCGGCCTTCTCTGCCAGCGAGCGCAGCGGCAGGTTCCAGAGCCGATTGATGTAACCGTTCTGGTCAAAATCGATGGTAAAAAACACGGCTGCCCTGACATGCAGCCGGGCATTGATTTGGAGAAAGACCGCTTCGACGGTTTCATCAATGTACTCGGGATGACTGACCATGCCGTCGAGCAAAGCCTCGAACTCGGGATACAGCATCTCGCTGCAGATTCCGCGTTCGGAAAAGAACATTACCGCTTCGATCAGCGCAGGCTTGCGTGTCGTACTCATTCATCGGCTCCCGCCATGATTCTTTCTAATACTCTGCGCCCTTGCGTGGAGGCTTACACCCGCCGCCAGTGTAGGCCAAAGCCCGCCAATGGTGTGTGATGCACTTGGCAGACAGCCCAACCCATTCACCGCCGCACGAGTGTCAAAAAGGCAGCGTTTCCGGTAGCATGGCGGCATCGCCACTGCCCGGAAACCTCTCAATGACTGACCGCCTGACCCTGATCCGGCCCGATGACTGGCACATTCACCTGCGCGACGGTGATGTGCTCAAACACAGCGTAGCTGATGCTGGCCGGGTTTTCTCTCGCGCCATCATCATGCCCAATCTGGTACCCCCGGTCCGTGATGGCCAAGAGGCCGACGCCTACAAAGCCCGGATTCTGGCCGCCCGCCCGGCAGCCAGCCAGTTCGAGCCGCTAATGGTACTGTACCTGACCGATCAGACCACCCCCGAGATGGTCCGTGCAGCAAAGCTGCAAGGTCAGGCCGTGGCCGCCAAGCTCTATCCGGCCGGCGCCACCACCAATTCGCAATCAGGCGTGACCGCCCTGGAAAATATTTACCCAGCGCTCGAAGCCATGGCCGAAGTCGGTATGCTGCTGCTGGTCCATGGTGAGGTTACCCATGCCGAGGTCGACATCTTCGACCGTGAAAAGGCCTTTATCGATCAGCAACTGGTCAAGGTGGTCGAGCGCTTCCCTTCGCTTAAGGTGGTCTTCGAGCACATCACTACCGGCGACGCCGTTGACTTCGTGCGCAGCGCCTCGGACCAGGTCGGTGCCACCATCACCGCCCACCACTTGCTTTACAACCGCAATCACATGCTGGTTGGCGGCATTCGTCCGCATTTCTACTGCCTGCCGATTCTCAAGCGTCAGCGCCACCAGCAGGCGTTAAGTGATGCCGTGGTATCCGGCTCGAACAAATTTTTCCTGGGGACCGACTCGGCTCCCCATGCCCGCCATGCCAAGGAAGCCGCCTGCGGCTGTGCTGGCTGCTACACTGCCCATGCGGCCATCGAACTGTATGCCGAGGCTTTCGATGAACTCGGCGCCCTGGACAAGCTCGAAGGCTTTGCCAGCCTGCACGGCCCAGACTTCTACGGCCTGCCGCGCAACACCGATCAGATTACCCTGGTACGTGAAGACTGGCAGGTCCCCAACAGCCTGCCGCTGGGTGATCATGAGGTGGTGCCGCTGCGCGCCGGTGAAACCATTCATTGGCGGGTCATTTGACCCGTCAAAACAGCATTAAGGACCGCGTGTGAGCGAGTTTGAGTTCGATCCCGACCTGCACGAAGAGCAATTGAACAAGGGCCCAAAGCCTCCCATGGCCTACCGGTTCCGGGGATTCCTGCCAGTAGTTGTGGACGTTGAGACCGGCGGTTTCAACGCTGCTACCGACGCCCTGCTGGAAATTGCCGCGACCACCATCAGCATGGACGATGAAGGCCTGGTCTACCCAGACCAAACCCATTTTTTCCGGGTTGAACCCTTTGCAGGCGCCAACATCGAAGCCTCAGCCCTGGAGTTCACCGGCATCAAGCTGGATCATCCGCTGCGCATGGCGGTCTCCGAGCAGCATGCGCTGGGCGAGATTTTCAAGCACGTACGCAAGGCGGTTAAGTCCGCCGGCTGCAAACGGGCGGTTCTGGTCGGGCACAACGCCTTCTTTGACCTGGGCTTTCTCAATGCCGCAGTCGAGCGCTGCGAGATCAAGCGCAACCCGTTCCACCCGTTCTCCTGCTTTGACACCGCCACTCTGGGCGGCCTGGCCTACGGTCAAACAGTGCTGGCCAAGGCCTGCTCGGCTGGCGGCATCGATTTCGACGGCCGCGAAGCCCATTCGGCTCGTTACGACACCGAAAAAACCGCCGAACTGTTCTGCGCCATCGTCAACCGCTGGCGTGAAATGGGCGGCTGGCCGCCAGTCTAGTCTCTACGGCTCCGGGCTCGCATGCGAGCCCGCTCGAGCAAGCAATAACACTCATATTGGGCAACACTACGTTCGACGACTTGCTCGAATCGGGTTAGCCAGTTATTGTCAAAAAAGAGTTCCCAGGCCGGCGTACAACGGAATGAACCTTGCTTAATCCCTCAGCGGGAACTTCCGCATATCTCCGTTTCCGGCTTCCAGCTCTGCTGGCGGCATCATCCGCTACACTTATTAGTCTGTGATCCAGACGTTGGCCCTGAATGGGCCTGACTGTTAACTACAGTCATTAGCAAGTGACGTCGGCACCGTACCTAAGGTGTCGATCCAAAATCAGAAAAAGGAGTCACCCTCTCATGAAACGTCAATCCCTCGCCACGCTGTTTTGCGCAGCCATCGGTTATGCGACCCTGGCGGCTACCCCGGCTGTAGCCCAGCAGAACTTCGTCACCATCGGCACTGGCGGCCAGACCGGCGTGTATTACGTAGTCGGCCAGTCAGTCTGTCGACTGCTGAATCGCAACAGCAGCGAGCACGGCATCCGTTGCAACGCCCCTTCAAGTGGCGGCTCGGTCGCCAACATCAACGCCATTCGCGGCGGTGAAATGGACATGGGCGTAGTGCAGTCCGACATCCAGTACAAAGCCTATGCCGGAGTCGAAAACTTCGAAGCCACCGGCCCCTATGAGGGTATGCGTGCCATGTTCGCCCTGCATGGCGAGCCGCTGACCGTTGTGGCCCGTCGCGATGCCGGCATCACCACTGTCTACGACCTCAAGGGCAAGCGGGTCAATATCGGCAACCCCGGCTCCGGTCAGCGCGACACCATGGACGTGGTGATGGCGTCACTGGGCTGGACAACCCGCGACTTCTCGCTGGCCTCCGAACTGAGCGCTGCCGAGCAGGCTGCGGCCCTGGGTGACAACAACGTCGATGCCATGGTCTATGTCGCCGGCCACCCCAACGGCTCGATTCAGGAAGCCACCACCACCGTCGACTCAGTCATGGTTGAGGTTGCAGGGGAAGAAATCGACAAACTGATCGAAGAACGCCCTTACTACGCCAAGGCCATCATTCCCGGTGGCATGTACCGCGGTAACGACAACGACGTAGCTACCTTCGGGGTTCGCGCCACGCTGGTAACCTCTACCGCCACCTCTGACGAAGTCGTGTACCAGACAGTCAAGGCGGTGTTCGAGAACTTCGACCGCTTCAAGCGTCTGCACCCGGCCTTCGCTACCCTGACCGAAGAGCAGATGATCAAGGAAGGTCTCTCGGTACCTCTGCATGACGGCGCCATCCGCTACTACAAGGAACGCGGCTGGATGTAAGCCAGACCCACGGACCGCCCCACCGGGCGGTCCGTTCGTTTGAACCGTTCAAAAATCAGAAGAAAAGTGCCTGTCATGAGCGAACCTAGTACCAAACGGGAAGACCTCAACACTGAACTGGAAGACCTGGTCGCCACCAGCGACACGGGTGCACGCAAGCCCCGGGGGATCCCCGGCAAATTGCTTGTCAGCATTGCGGCCGCCTGGTCGCTTTTTCAATTATGGATTTCCTCGCCGCTGCCATTCATGGTCGGCTTCGGCGTGTTCAACAGCACCGAAGCCCGTTCCATTCACCTGGCTTTCGCGGTGTTCCTGGGCTTCATGGCCTTCCCCGCCTTCAAGCGCTCCCCCCGGGACCGGGTACCGCTGCTGGATTGGATTCTGGCGCTGCTGGCCGCATTCTGCGCTGCCTATCTGTTTCTGTTCTACACCGATCTGGCCCGCCGCCCGGGCAGCCCGACCCAGGTCGATGTAATAGTCGCCGTCACTGGTCTGGTGCTGCTGCTGGAGGCCACCCGCCGGGCGCTGGGGCCGCCGTTGATGATCGTCGCCCTGGTGTTCATCGTCTATTCGCTGGCCGGCCCGCACATGCCGGGGATTCTGGCGCACCGGGGCGTGAGCCTGGAGGCGCTGACCAACCATCAATGGCTCACCACCCAAGGGGTGTTCGGGATTGCCCTGGGGGTGTCGACCAGTTTCGTGTTTCTGTTTGTGCTGTTCGGCTCACTGCTGGATAAGGCCGGTGCCGGCAACTACTTCATCAAGGTCGCCTTCTCGCTGCTTGGTCACTACCGGGGCGGACCGGCCAAAGCAGCCGTAGTGGCCTCGGGCATGACCGGGCTGATCTCCGGCTCCTCAATCGCCAATACCGTGACCACCGGCACCTTCACCATTCCGATGATGAAGCGGGTTGGCTTCCCGGCGGAAAAGGCCGGCGCAGTCGAGGTGGCGTCATCGGTCAATGGCCAGATCATGCCGCCGGTCATGGGCGCCGCAGCCTTTCTGATGGTCGAGTATGTCGGCATTTCCTATGTAGAAGTGATCAAACATGCCTTCCTGCCGGCGCTTATTTCCTATATCGCCCTGGTCTACATCGTCCACCTGGAAGCGATGAAGGCCGGTATGCAGGGGCTGCAGAGCAGCAATCCGCAGCGCCCGCTGGTGCGCAAGCTGATCGGTTTTCTCACTGGCCTGCTGTTGCTCATGGGGCTGTCGTTTGCGGTCTATTACGGCCTGGGCTGGCTCAAGCCACTGCTCGGCGATGCCGCCAGCTGGGTAATTGCCGGTGGTTTGGCAGTGGTTTATGTCGGTCTGCTGAAACTCGGCGCACGCTATCCGGAACTGGAGCTGGACGACCCCAACTCGCCAGTGGTCAAACTGCCGCAGACCAAGCCTACGGTAATGTCCGGGCTGCACTACATCCTGCCGGTCATCGTGCTGATCTGGTGCTTGATGGTCGAACGCCTGTCACCGGGCCTGTCGGCCTTCTGGGCCACGGTGTTCATGATCGCCATCATCCTTACCCAGCGCCCGCTGATGGCTCTGTTCAGAGGACGCAGCAAGGTGGTCAACGACCTGCTGCACGGCCTGGATGATCTTTGGCAGGGCCTGGTGTCAGGCGCGCGCAACATGATCGGCATCGGTATTGCCACCGCTACCGCCGGGATCATCGTCGGTGCAGTATCGCAGACCGGGGTCGGTCTGGTACTGGCCGATCTGGTGGAAATCCTGTCGATGGGCAACCTGATGCTGATGCTGGTACTGACGGCTGTGCTCAGTCTGATTCTCGGCATGGGCCTGCCAACCACCGCCAACTACATCGTGGTATCGGCCCTGCTGGCACCGGTGATCGTCACTCTAGGTCAGCAGAACGGCCTGATCGTGCCGCTGATCGCCGTGCATCTGTTCGTGTTCTATTTCGGCATCATGGCTGACGTTACCCCGCCCGTAGGGCTGGCCTCATTCGCGGCAGCGGCAGTGTCTGGCGGCGACCCGATCCGCACCGGTTTCCAGGCCTTCTACTACAGCCTGCGCACCGCGGCGCTACCATTCCTGTTCATCTTCAACACTGACCTGCTGCTGATCAACGTTGACTTCTGGCACGGAATACTGATCTTTATCGTCGCGACCATCGCCATGCTGATCTTCGCCGCTGCGACCCAAGGCTGGCTATTGGTACGCAGCCGCTGGTACGAAAGTCTGCTATTGCTGCTGGTGGCCTTCACCCTGTTCCGCCCGGGGTTCTGGATGGACATCATCCATGACCCCTACGAGTCGGTGCCGCCCGCGCAACTGGCCGAAGTACTTGATCGGGTTGATGACGGCAGTTACCTGCGCATGCAAATCGACGGCGAGGATGATATCGGCAACCCCCGAACCTTCTTCCTGCTGGTCCCGGTACCCGACGGCACCGACGGCCAGGAACGGCTGGACAACCTGGGCCTGGGGCTGATTCAGGAAGGTGAGCGCACTCTGGTCGATATGGTCAATTTCGGCAGTCTGGCGGCGGATCTGGGCTTCCAGTTCGATCAGGAAATCACCCAGGTCATGGCCCCAGTTGATCGCTGGGCCAAGGAATGGATGTGGATACCAGGCTTCCTGCTGTTCGGGCTGATTGTCGGCCTGCAATGGCTGCGCCAGCGTGCCCACTCCCCGGTCTTGTCCTAAGGAGCTCCCATGTACAACAAGATCCTGTTACCCATCGATCTTAACCACAAGGCCTCCTGGGACCGTGCCCTGCCAACCGCACTGGTGCTGTGCAAGACCTATGACGCTTCGCTTCACGTAGTCACGGTGATGCCTGATTTCGGCCTGCCACTGGTAGGCGGCTTCTTTCCCAAGGAGTTTACCGATCAGGCAAAGAAAGCCCTGACCGACCGGTTCAAGGAGTTCGTCAAGGAACACGTACCCAAGGACGTCAAGGTCCAGCGCATTGTGGTTGATGGCAAGCCCTATGAGGCCATCCTGCGAGTTTCAAAAAAGCTCAACGTCGACCTGATCGTCATGGCCTCGCACAAACGCAAGCGCCTGGAAGAGTACCTGCTTGGCACTAACGCCATGCGAGTGGTTCAGCAGTCGAAGAAGTCGGTGATGATCGTGCGTTAGGGAAACGCTGGGTAATTGCACACAAGTCCAGCAGCCCGGTTGTCGCTGACCTGTTCTGGACCGTTAGATGCCAGGGATGGCATCTACGATGCCTATATGGCAGAACCCGGCACGTACCTTGCTTGCTGCTCGATAGGGCATCAATGGCGATGCCCTTCAACGACAACGGCGTCGTGCTGACAGATCGGTAATACCGAGGCTGCGGCACGGCGTTTTTTATTGCCTGTGGAACATGACATGCAAACGGATACCCCAAAGCAGTCCGACCCTCTGGCCTGGGTTGCGGGCAACGACGCCCCGGAAAAACCGGTACTCAATATCGGTTTTATGCCCTTGACCGACTCAGCCTCGCTGATTGTTGCCGCCACCCAGGGATTTGCCCAGCAATACGGTCTGAGCATCAACCTCAAACGACAGAATTCCTGGGCAGGCTTGCGTGACCGACTGCTCAGCGGTGAACTGGATGCCGCCCAAGGCCTGTATGGCCTGGCCTATGGCATTCACCTGGGCCTGGGTTGCCCGGCCACCCACATGGCGGTGCTCATGGGGCTGAACCAGAACGGCCAGAGCATCAATCTGTCACGCGCGATGCTTGAGGCTGGCGTGACCAGCGGCGAGGCACTGGCGCGCAAAGCGCACCATGATGGGGCAAAATTGCGTCTGGCACAGACCTTCCCCACCGGCACCCATGCCATGTGGCTGTATTACTGGCTGGCCGCCCACGGCGTCCACCCGCTGCGCGATGTCGAGACCCTGGTGGTGCCTCCTTCGCAAATGGTCGAGCACCTGCGAGCTGGACGTATCGACGGCTTCTGTGCCGGCGAGCCCTGGGGTGCCTGCGCGATTGCCGAGGGCATGGGCTTCACGCTGGCGACCAGCCAGTCAATCTGGCCGGATCATCCGGAGAAAGTGCTATGCACCACCGCAGCCTTCGCCGAACAGTATCCCAATACCGCTCGGGCGCTGATCATGGCCCTGCTCGATGCCAGTCGGTTCATTGATGAAAACGCTGCCAATCGCGCCGGCACCGCGCAACTAATCAGCGCCAGCGAATATGTCGACGCCCCACTGGGTGCCCTGCTCCCACGTTTTCAAGGAGAGTATGATGACGGTAACGGGCGAGTCTGGCAGGATAGCCACCCGCTGCGCTTCCATGCTGGCGGTGCAGTGAACCAGCCTTACCTGTCCGATGGCATCTGGTTCATGACCCAGTTCCGGCGCTGGGGCCTGTTGCGCCACGACCCTGACTATCTGGCCGTGGCTCATCAGGTTCAGCAGACCGGTCTGTATCGTGAGGCAGCCTCGGCGCTGGGCATTGCAACAGCCCCAGGCGACATGCGCAGCGCCTGCTTGATGGACGGCATAGACTGGAACGGTAGCAACCCCCATGACTATGCCCATGGTTTCAAGCTTCATGCCCTGAGTGATGACAAGACGTTATGCGAATCCTGCTGATCAACGATACCGCCCGCAAGGTCGGTCGCCTGAGCGAGGCACTGCGAGACGCTGGGTTCGAGGTGTTCGACGAATCCGGCCTGTCAATCGACCTGCCGGCCCGGGTGCAGAGCTGTAAGCCGGATGTCATTCTGATCGACAGTGACTCTCCCGGACGCGACGTACTGGAACAACTGTGTCTGGTCAGCCGCGACCAGCCCAAGCCGATCGTCATGTTCACCGATGAACAGGACCCAGTCATCATGCGCCAGGCCATTCAGGCCGGGGTCAGTGCCTATATCGTCGAGGGCATCAACAGTACCCGGCTCAAGGCCATTCTCGACGTGGCCCAGGCCCGTTTCGAGACTGACCAGCAGTTGCGCGCCGAACTGCAGGCCCGCGAGCAGCAACTCAACGAGCGCAAGCGGATCGAAAAGGCCAAGGGGCTGTTGATGACCATGAAACAGTGCAGCGAACCCGAGGCCTATACCCTGATGCGCCGCCAGGCCATGGCCCGCCAGCAGAAGCTGATCCAGGTTGCCGAGCAGATCATCGCCATGCACGAGATGCTCAACGATTAGTGCAACGGCACTGCACACCACCTCAACACCTCCCCATACCGTCATCGCGAAACGCGTAGCGTCGTGGCGATCCAGGCTGAGTGCCGACTGGATTGCCGCGCTACGCTCGCAATGACAAGGCTTATGGTGGTGCCCAGCACCTGCAACCCAACTCACCCACCGTCATCGCAAGCGCACTACCTCACTGGCACACTTACTGCATACATCACCTGCAGGTAACCAACGGCGGTTACCTGAACAGACAACGACGTCATCCCCGACCCGGACCCAGTCCGGGGTCGGGGGTGGCGTTTTTTTTTGCCGCAATGCTGCAGGCAAAAGCCCCCAAAGCCTGATTTTGCCTACGTTGAGGGATTGCACATGAATACAAGCTTCTGGAAAGCCGGCCACGCACCCACGCTGTTCGCCGCTTTTCTCTACTTCGATCTGAGCTTCATGGTCTGGTACGTGCTCGGCCCCCTTGCGGTGCAGATCGCCACCGACCTGGGCCTGACTGCACAGGAACGGGGCATGATGGTAGCCACACCGATCCTGGCTGGTGCAATTCTGCGACTGCTGCTGGGCTTTCTGGCTGATCGCACCTCCCCCAAGACTGCCGGCATCTTCGGCCAGGTAGTGGTGATTCTCGCCCTGCTCGCCGCCTGGACGCTGGGTATCAACAGCTATGAGCAGGCGCTGCTGCTTGGCCTGGGCCTGGGCTTTGCCGGTGCCGCCTTCGCCGTGGCCCTGCCGCTGGCCTCGCAATGGTATCCACCGGAGCATCAGGGCAAAGCCATGGGCATTGCCGGTGCCGGCAACTCCGGTACCGTGCTGGCGGCATTGTTCGCCCCAGGCCTGGCCTATCTGTTCGGCTGGCAGAACGTATTCGGCCTGGCCCTGATCCCGCTGGTGGCGACCCTGATCATCTTCATCCTGGTGGCCCGCAACGCTCCACAACGTCCCAAGCCCAAGGCTGCCCGTGACTATCTGATGGCGTTGAATGATCGTGACAGCTGGTGGTTCATGTTCTTCTACAGCGTTACCTTCGGCGGCTTTATCGGCCTGGCCAGCGCCCTGCCCGGCTACTTCAATGACCAATACGGGCTGGATCCGGTGGTCGCCGGCTACTACACCGCCGCCTGCGTCATGGCTGGCAGTCTGATGCGCCCGCTCGGTGGCGCTCTGGCAGATCGCATCGGCGGCATTCGTTCCCTGTTGTTCATGTACTCGGTCGCCGCCATCTGCATAGCTCTGGTGGGCTTCAACCTGTCCAGCTCCTTCGCCGCGCTGGCCCTGTTCGTCGCCGCCATGCTCGGCCTGGGAGCTGGCAACGGCGCGGTTTTCCAGTTAGTACCCCAGCGTTTTCACCGTGAAATCGGTGTCATGACCGGACTGATCGGCATGGCTGGCGGGGTCGGCGGCTTCGTATTGGCGGCCGGTCTGGGCACTATCAAACAGCATACCGGTGACTACCAGCTTGGCCTGTGGTTGTTCGCGGCACTCGGCGTACTGGCCCTGATCGGCCTGAGCGGAGTCAAGCGCCGCTGGCGGACCACCTGGGGCTCTTCGGCTGTCACCACGGCCAGGGTCTGAGCATGAGCCTGCAACTGCGCATTGACGAGGCCAGCGCCGCTGGCCCACGCAAGGAAAATCAGGATGCTGTGCGGGTAGTCACACCAGCACCGCAACTGGCTGCCAGCAAGGGTCACCTGCTGGCCCTGGCCGATGGCGTGAGCCAATGCAGCGATGGCGGTCTGGCTGCCCGGGCCACCCTGCAGGCTCTGGCACTGGACTACTACTCCACGCCGGAAACCTGGTCGGTCACCCAGGCGCTGGAACGTCTGCTGACCGCCCACAACCGCTGGTTACGGGCCAATGGCGGCGGCCTGCCGCTGCTGACCACCCTGACCGCTCTGGTGCTGCGCGGGCGCCGCTACACCCTGGCCCATATCGGCGACTGCCGGGCCTATCTGCTACGCGATGGCCGGCTGCGCAAGCTGACCAGCGAGCATGTCTGGGAACAACCAGGCATGGAACACGTGCTCAAACGGGCGATGGGACTGGATGAGCACCCGCTGATCGATTATCTGGATGGCGAACTCGACGAAGGCGATCAGCTCTTGCTGGTCAGTGATGGGGTCTGGGCCTATCTCAACGATCAGGCGATCCATGACACCCTGGCTGCCAATGACGCCCCCGGTCGCTGTCAGCGGCTGATCGATCTGGCCCTGGCCAATGGCGGGCAGGACAATGCCAGCGCGCTGCTGGTCGGTATCGACACACTGCCTGACAGCAGCCTCGACGACGCGCTGCAACCAGCTGACGAGCGCGCCCTGCCGCCGCGCCTGAAACCCGACCAGCAGTTCGAGGGCTGGCATATCCAGCGCGAACTGGGCGAAACCCGCCAGTCGCTGCTGTATCGGGTCAAGGATGGCCTCGGCCAACCCTGGCTGCTCAAGACCCTGCCACCCCAGCGTCAGGATGAGCCACAGGCCTGCCGCGAACTGCTGCAGGAGGAGTGGTTCCTGCGCCGGGTGGCCGGGCAATCAGTCCCTGAACTGCATCCGCTGCCCGAACGTCAGCACCATTACTACGTGATGCGCGAGTACGCCGGACAGACCCTGGAGCAGCACAAGCGCGAGCATGGGCTCTGGAGCCTGGCGCTATTCCAGCAACTGGCGCCGCAACTGATCAAGGCCGTCGGTCTGCTTCACCGGCGCAACCTGCTGCACCGCGACATCAAGCCGGACAATCTGCACCTGGGCGATGACGGTGTGCTACGCCTGCTCGACTTCGGCCTGGCTTTCTGCCCCGGATTGTCCCAGTGGCAGACCGGCATCCCGCCCGGCACTCCCAGTTTCATTGCACCGGAAGCCTTTGCCGGGGCCGAACCCAGCCCACAACAAGATCTGTATGCGACCGGCGTCAGCCTCTACTACCTGCTGACCGGGCATTATCCCTACGGCGAGATCGAGGCCTTCCAGCGCCCTCGCTTTGGCCGCCCCGCCCCACCCAGTCGCTATCGCCATGACTTGCCGGGCTGGGTCGACGAATGCCTGCTCAAGGCTCTGGAACCCGATCCTGACAAGCGCTACGAGACCGCCGAGGAGTGGTTATTGGCTCTGGAACAGGCCGAGCGCCTGCCCCAGCCCAGCCGCCCCTTGATCGAACGCGAACCGCTGGTGGTCTGGCGCGCCGTGGCCCTGACCTCGCTCGCGCTCAACCTGGTGCTGTTGATGCTATTGCTTCGCTGAGTTCCCTGGGGGTGTCGTCCCTCACTCGACGGCATGCCTGGTACCCCCCCATGTTGGGTCGAGGTACGACATCCCCAGGAACCTTTTTCACCCAACCGGGCCACAAGCCCAACAAACGCACCATTGCAGTGCAAAACGCCACAATAAGGTGCACAAGAAGAGCCCAACAAGTGGCTCAAGCCATTGAAAATCAATAAAAATATAAATTGGCACACTGTGTGCATTGCTATTACCAGCAATTCACATACAACGGTCCTGTCAACGGCGACAGGTCGTTTCCTGACCGATCAGGACCTGGACAAAGGCGTCCTACCGCGCGAGCGGTGGGACGCCTTTTTTGTTTTACGCTCATTACAACGGAGCACAACAGGATGCAAAAGCTCAAGCTGGTGATGGTTGGTAACGGCATGGCCGGGGTACGAACCCTGGAAGAACTGCTGAAACTGACGCCCGACCTCTACGAGATCACCGTGTTCGGCGCCGAGCCGCACCCCAACTACAACCGGATCCTGCTGTCGCCGGTCCTGGCCGGGGAACAGACCTTCGAGGAAATCATCCTCAACCCGCTGTCCTGGTACGAGGAAAACGGCATTACCCTGCACACCGGCCGCAAGGTGGTGAAGATCGACCGACGCAACCGCAAGGTAATCGCCGACGACGGCACCGAGGCTGAATACGACCGCCTGCTGCTGGCCACCGGCTCCAACCCGTTCATCCTGCCGATTCCAGGCAACGATCTGGACGGTGTGATCGGCTACCGCGATATCGCCGATACCGAAACCATGATGGAGACCGCCAAGACTCACAAGCATGCGGTGGTGATTGGCGGCGGTCTGCTCGGCCTGGAAGCGGCCAATGGGCTGAAACTGCGTGGCATGGATGTGACCGTGGTGCATATCGGTGACTGGCTGCTGGAGCGCCAGCTCGACCGCACCGCTGGCGAGCTGTTGCAGAAGTCGCTGGAAGATCGCGGCCTCAAATTCCTGCTGCCGCAGTTCACCAGCGAGCTGCTGGACGATGGCGACGGCCGCGTCTGCGGCGTCAAATTCAAGGACGGCAGCGTGATTCCGGCCGATCTGGTAGTGATGGCAGCCGGCATTCGGCCCAACACCGAACTGGCGGAAAGCGCGGGCCTGGCCTGCAACCGCGGGATTCTGGTCAGCGACACGCTGCAAACCTACGATCCGCGCATCTATGCCATCGGCGAGTGCGCCAACCATCGCGGCATTGCCTACGGCCTGGTAGCCCCGCTGTTCGAGCAGGCCAAGGTCTGTGCCAACCATCTGGCGATGCTCGGCTATGGCCGCTACGAGGGTTCGATCACCTCGACCAAGCTCAAGGTTACTGGCATTGATCTGTTCTCTGCTGGCGAGTTCATGGGCGATGACAGCACTGAGCAGATCACTCTGTCCGATCCGATTGGCGGGGTCTACAAGAAGCTGGTGATCAAGGATGACATTCTGGTCGGCGCCTGCATGTACGGCGACACTGCCGATGGTGGCTGGTATTTCCGGATGGTCAAGGAGCGCCACAACATCCGCGAGATTCGTGATCATCTGATGTTCGGTGAGAACGCTATCGGCGACACCGGTCACCAGGGCCAGAACAAGGCCGCCAACATGCCTGACGATATGGAGGTATGTGGTTGCAACGGGGTGTGCAAGGGCACCATCGTCAAGGCGATTCAGGAACACGGGCTGTTCAGTGTCGATGATGTGAAGAAACACACCAAGGCCGGCGGTTCCTGTGGTTCCTGCGTGGGTCTGGTTGAGCAGATCGTGATCAATACCGTCGGCGGTGCTGCCGATGTGAAGCCCAAGAGCGAAAAGGCCGTCTGCGGTTGTACCGACCTGAATCACGGCCAGGTACGCAAGGCGATTCGCGAGCATCACCTGACCAGCATTCCGGAGGCGATGGCCTTTATGGAGTGGCGCACGCCGAACGGCTGTGCGACCTGCCGCCCGGCTATCAATTACTACCTCATTTCGACCTGGCCAGGCGAAGCCAAGGATGATCCGCAGTCGCGCTTCATCAACGAGCGGGCCCACGCCAACATCCAGAAGGATGGCACCTATTCGGTAGTGCCGCGGATGTGGGGCGGTGTGACCAATGCCTCGGAGCTGCGCCGGATTGCCGATGTGGCGGACAAGTACAACGTACCGATGGTCAAGGTAACCGGTGGTCAGCGGATCGATCTGCTGGGGATCAAGAAAGAGGATCTGCCCAATGTCTGGAAGGACCTGGATATGCCCTCGGGGCATGCCTACGGTAAGTCCATTCGTACGGTGAAGACCTGTGTGGGCAGTGAGTTCTGCCGTTTCGGCACGCAAAACTCGACCCAGATGGGAATCGATCTGGAGCATGCGCTGTTCAACATGTGGTCGCCGCACAAGGTCAAGCTGGCGGTTTCGGGTTGCCCGCGCAACTGTGCTGAGTCGGGCATCAAGGATGTGGGGATCATCGGGGTGGATTCCGGTTGGGAGCTGTATATCGGCGGCAACGGCGGGATCAAGACCGAGGCCGGTGAATTCTTTGTGAAGGTGAAGACCGAAGATGAGGTGATGGAATACTCGCTGGCGTTCCTGCAGCTCTACCGTGAGGAGGCGTTCTATCTGGAGCGTACGGTGCACTATATGCAGCGGGTCGGTATGGAGCACATCAAGCAGGCGGTGCTGGAGGATGCTGAGCGGCGCAAGGCGCTGCATGAGCGGCTGCTGTTCTCGCTGTCGTTCGAGCAGGATCCGTGGAAGGAGCGGATCGAGAAGGAAGAGCTGAAGCAGGAATTCCGCCGCATCGCGGTCAAGCAGATTGAAGGGGTGAACGCATGAACTGGCTGGATATCTGTGCTCTGGAAGAGATTCCGCGTTTGGGTTCGCGGGTGATCGATGGTCCCAAGGGTGATATTGCGTTGTTTCGCACCAGTGAGGATGAGGTGTTTGCGCTGGATGACCGTTGCCCGCACAAGGGTGGGCCGCTGTCGCAGGGGATTATCTATGGCAAGCAGGTGGCCTGTCCGCTGCACAACTGGCAGATCCAGTTGGAGAGTGGCGAGGCGATAGCGCCGGATGTGGGATGCACCCATCGCTATCCGACCCGGGTTGAGGGTGGTCGGGTGCAGGTGGTTTTGGAAAAGGCCCGGGAGTCTGCTTGATGCCTGGCTGGGAAGCACTGATTGATTCGGGCTTTGGCGCTGGCGCCATTGCCGGCGGGCGGGACTGGACACGCTGTAAATACATCCATGTACGCTCGGCGATGCCCGTCCATGGGCATCGACGGTCCAGTCCCGCCCGCCGGCAACAGCGCTGCCAAGTTCGGTGCAGTCAATCAATGCTCCCGGATAGTTTCTTCCAACGACCAGAAGCGGATATGTACACATGACCCAGACTACAGCTTCCACCTGTTGCTACTGCGGCGTCGGCTGCGGGGTGCTGATCGAGCATGACAACGAGCGCATTCTCGGGGTCAGCGGTGATCCGCAGCATCCGGCCAACCTCGGGCGGCTGTGCAGCAAGGGTTCGACCCTGCATCAGACCGGGGATCTGGCGGCGCGTGCGTTGTTTCCCGAGCTGCGCCTGGGCAAGGGTCTGGCCCGCAGTCGTACCGATTGGGAAACCGCGATGGGTCATGCGGCCCAGGTATTCGGTCAGGCGATTGCCGAGCATGGCCCGGACAGTGTGGCGTTCTACATTTCCGGGCAGTTGTTGACCGAGGATTACTATGCCTTCAACAAGTTGGCGCGGGCCCTGGTCAGTACCAACAATATCGACAGCAATTCGCGCTTGTGCATGTCCAGTGCGGTGGTCGGTTACAAGCGCAGCCTGGGGGCGGATGCGCCGCCCTGCTCTTACGAGGATATCGAGACCAGTGATTGTCTGTTGATCGCTGGCAGCAATATGGCCTTTGCCCATCCGGTGTTGTTCCGTCGTCTGGAAGCGGCCAAGGCAGCCAGTCCGGACAAGCGCATTATTGTGGTTGATCCCCGGCGTACCGATACCTGCGAGATTGCCGATCTGCACCTGGCGGTTCAACCAGGGACAGATGTAGCGCTGTTTCACGGCATTTTGCATATTCTGCTGTGGGAAGGCTGGATCGATCGGCGCTTTATCGATGCGCATACCGAGGGTTTTGATCAGCTGAAGTCGCTGGTGCGTGATTACACGCCGGCGCTGGTCAGTGAGTTGTGTGGTATTCGCGTGCAGGATCTGATGGAAGCGGCACGGATGATCGGCAGTGCGCCGAGTTTTCTGTCGCTGTGGTGCATGGGGCTGAATCAGTCAACGGCGGGCAGCGCCAAGAACAGTGCGTTGATTAATCTGCATCTGGCCACCGGACAGATCGGCAAGCCGGGTAGCGGGCCGTTCTCGCTGACCGGCCAACCGAATGCCATGGGTGGACGTGAGACCGGTAGTCTGGCCAATCTGTTGCCGGGCCACCGCGATGCCGCCAATGCTGAGCATCAGGGTGAGGTGGCGGCCTATTGGGGAGTTGAGCGGATGCCGCTGAACCCGGGGCTGTCGGCCATCGAGCTGTTCGAGGCGGTGCGTGCTGGCAAGATCAAGGCGCTGTGGATTGCCTGTACCAATCCGGCGCAGTCGTTGCCGAATCAGGCGCTGGTACATGAGGCTCTGGCCAGTTGTCCGTTTGTAGTGGTGCAGGAAGCCTTCGCCACTACCGAGACCTGCGCCTATGCCGATCTACTGCTTCCGGCGGCCAGTTGGGGCGAAAAGGAAGGCACGGTGACCAATTCCGAGCGGCGCGTCAGTCATGTGCGCCCGGCAGTATCAGCGCCGGGTGAGGCGCGGCCGGACTGGGCGATTGTCTGTGATCTCGCCCAGCGACTGGAAAAGCAGTTGCGTCCGGGCCAGCCGAGCCTGTTCGCGTTTGCCAGCCCGGCCGAGCTGTTCGATGAATACAAGGGGCTGACGGCAGGCCGCGATCTGGATTACAGCGGTCTGAGTCATGCCTTGATTGACGAACTGGGCCCGCAGCAGTGGCCGTTTCCCTCTGGCGCTGAGCGCGGCACCAAGCGTTTGTATGCCGATGGCCGCTTCCCTACTCCCGATGGCCGGGCGCGCTTTATCGCCGAGCAGTTCCAGCCGCCCAAGGAGAAGCGTGAGGCTCGTTTTCCGCTGCTGCTCAATACCGGTCGCCTGCGCGATCAGTGGCATGGCATGAGCCGCACCGGTACGGCGGCGCAGTTGTTCGGCCATGTCGAGCAGGCGCTGATCAGCCTGCATCCCGATGAGCTGCGCAGCCGCAAGCTGAGCGAGGGGCAACTTGTACGGGTCAAGAGCCGGCGCGGTAGTCTGGTGCTGCCGGTTCAGGCCGATGAACAGGTGCGTCCGGGCCAGGCCTTCATGCCGATGCATTGGGGTAACCGTTTTCTCAAGGGGCTGGGCATCAATGTGCTGACCCAGCCGGAATTCGACCCGCTGTCCAAGCAGCCGGAACTCAAGCAGGCGGCGATCAATCTGCAGCCGGTGGAGCTGCCCTGGGAGCTGTTCATTCTGGTCGAGGATCAGGTGCAGCAACGCTTCGCCGCTTTGCGTCCGCTCTGCGAAGACTTCGAATACGCCAGCTTTGCCCTGACCGGGCGCGAACGCTCGGCCTTGCTGGTGCGGGTAGCACATACCGAGGCGGCCGATGCGACCTGGCTGGCCAAGGTAGATGCGCTGCTCGGGCTGGATGATGGCCCTGTGCTGGTCTATGACGACCCGCGCCGGGCGGTGGGCAAACGAGTGCGGATCGAGGACGGACGCATCACGGCGATTCGTCTGACCGGCGAAACCGCGGCCCGCGACTGGCTGCGCAATGTCTGGACCAGTGGCGAGGCCGATGCCGACCTGCGTCGCTGGTTCCTCGCCCCGCTCAGCAGCCCGCCCGGTGGCGCTGCGGTCAGTAGCGACAAAACCCTGTGTAACTGCATGAACGTCAGCCAGAGCCAGATCGAAGCCGGCATTGCCCGCGGCCTGGATCTGGACGGACTCAAGGCCGAGCTGGGTTGCGGTACCCAGTGCGGCTCCTGCGTGCCGGAAGTCAAGCGACTGATCGGTCGGCGAGCGAATTTTGTGGAGGCTTGAACAATGCACGCATTAACCCCGAGTAATCCCACCACTGCGAATATCTGGCTGGTCGGCGCCGGTCCCGGCGACCCGGAGCTGATTACCCTCAAGGCAGTACGGGTTCTGGCCCAGGCCGAGGTGGTGATGGTCGATGATCTGGTCAACCCGGCGATTCTCGAACACTGCCCGCAGGCGCGGATCATTCGGGTCGGCAAGCGTGGTGGCTGTCGTTCGACGCCGCAGGCGTTCATCAATCGGCTGATGCTGCGCTATGGTCGCCAGGGCAAGCGTCTGGTGCGGCTCAAGGGCGGTGATCCGTGCATCTTCGGCCGCGCCGGCGAAGAAGCCCAGTGGCTGGCCGAGCGCGGGCTCAAGGCCGAGATCATCAACGGCATTACCGCCGGGCTGGCCGGAGCCACCCAGTGCGGCATTCCACTGACACTGCGCGGTGTCAGCCGGGGTGTGACGCTGGTGACAGCCCACACTCAGGATGACAGCGAGCTGAACTGGCAGGGTCTGGCTCAGGGTGGCACCACTCTGGTGGTGTACATGGGCGTGGCCCGCTTGCAGCAGATCCAGCAAGGCTTGCTGGAAGGCGGCCTGTCTGCCAGCACTCCGGTGGCGATGATCGAACGTGCCAGCCACACCGACCAGCGCCAGCATCAGTGCCGCCTGGATCAACTGTGCGAGCAGGCCGCCGCCTTCAGGCTGCAAAGCCCGGCCGTACTGGTGATTGGCGAGGTGGTGGCCGAGGCCAAGGCGCTGTTGCCGCAACTGGCTGAACAGGTCAGTGCCTGAACTGATTAATTGCACAAAAGCTCGACAGCCCGGTTGGCGCCGACACTGAACTCAATCAACCCGTGTTTCTTAACACCTTATTCCAAACGCTCACGCTGCTGGTCGGCCCATAGCCGGGCGTAGGCGCCGCCGGTTGCCAGCAGCTCAGTGTGGGTCCCCTGCTCCACCACACGGCCCTGATCCAGCACCAGAATCCGTTCGGCATGAACGATGGTCGACAGCCTGTGGGCAATCGCCAGGGTCGTGCGCTTGCGGGCCACAGCATTGAGCGCATCGAGAATCAGCCGTTCGGCATGGGTGTCCAGTGACGAGGTGGCTTCATCAAGGATCAGGATCGGCGGATCCTTGAGCAGCACCCGGGCAATGGCGATCCGTTGCTTCTCACCCCCGGATAATTTCAACCCACGCTCACCGACCTGGGTGTTCAGCCCATCGGGCAGGCGCTTGACGAAGTCTTCCAACTGGGCCGCACGCAGCACCCGCCAGATATCGTCCTCACTGGCCCCAGGGCAACCGTAGGCGACGTTATAGCCAATGCTGTCGTTGAACAGCACGGTATCCTGCGGTACTACGCCAATGGCCCGGCGCAGACTGTCCTGGGTGACCTCGCGCAGATCCTGGCCATCGATGCGGATGGCTCCAGAACTGACATCGTAGAAACGAAACAGCAGCCGGGCCAGGGTGGACTTGCCCGCACCACTGGGGCCAACAATCGCCAGGGTATGTCCGGCCGGAATTTCAAGGCTGACGCCCTTGAGGATAGGCCGCTGCGGCTCATAGGCATAGCCGACCGCCTCGAAGCTCACCGCCCCGCCCTGCACCTTCAAGGCCGGCGCGCCGGGCTTGTCAGCGACCTTGACCGGCTGTTCGAGCAGGCCGAACAGACGTTCGATATTGGTCAGCGCCTCGCGAATTTCGCGGTAGATGAAGCCGAGAAAATTCAGCGGAATGAACAACTGGATCATGTAGGCGTTGATCATTACCAGCTCGCCAAGGCTCATGCTGCCAGCTGCCACCTGGTTGGCGGCCAATACCATCATCAGGGTCACCGAGCCGGCGATGATCAGCGCCTGACCGGAGTTCAAGGCCGCCAGCGACAGGCGGTTTTTCATCCGCGCCGCTTCCCAGCCAGCCAGATGGCGATCGTACTCCTGGGCCTCAAATCGCTCATTGCCGAAATACTTGACCGTCTCGTAATTGAGCAGGCTGTCGACCGCACGGGTATTGGAGCGGTTGTCCATCTTGTTGCTTTCACGCACGAAGCGGTTGCGCCACTCGGTGCACCAGATTGAAAACGTCCCGTACAGAATCACCGAGCCCAGCACAGTCAACGCATACACCGGGCTAAAGTTGACCAGCAGGATCACCGCAATCAAACCAATTTCCAGCAGGGTTGGCAGGATGTTGAAGACCATGAAGCGCAGCAGAAAACTGATGCCACTGGTGCCCCGTTCAATATCACGGGCCAGGCCACCGGTACGCCGGGCCAGGTGAAAGCCCAGATCCAGCCGGTGCAGATGCTCGAAAACCCTGAGTGAGATACGCCGCATGGCCCGCTCGGCAACCCGGGCGAATACCGCATCACGCAATTCGGAGAAAAATACCGAGGAAAACCGCAGCAGGCCGTAGGCTGCCAGCAAGGCCACAGGCACCAGGATCAGGGCCTCGGTGACCGATTCGAAATGCTCGACGATCAGCTTGAGCACCCAGGGCACCGCTACCCCAGCGAGCTTGGCCACGAACAGAAAAGCCATGGCCAGCAATACTCGACCACGAAATTCGTTGAGATAGGGAATCAGGCTGGTGATGATTCGCCAGTTGACCGGAGCGCTGGCGTATTGATTATCGGAATGAGGACGCATGTTGGGCTGAAGGCCAAGGCTGAAGAAGCCGACAGAGTGTGGGCTTGCCATCGATGATGGTCAAGCCCACGATTGTCTCAGTCCTCGTGCGGAATCGGGTCCGGGTTGCGGTCCCAGCCGACCATCAGCAGCGTGGCCAGTACCCCCAGCCCCAGGCCGGTCCAGGGGTCGAAAAACGCCAGCCCGGCGCCAATCACCAGAACCGTACCCCGTGCAGTGTTGTTGCGCGGAATCGACATGGCCACATAGGCACAGGCGAAAGCGGTCAGCATCAGGGTCAGCGCCAGCGCCACATACAGCAGTGGTTGCAGCCCGGTAAGCAACGGTTTGAGGAAGAACAGCAGCGGAATCCCCATCAGGTAATAGGAAATCAATCCGCTGTGCAGGCTGTTCATGGCCTCTTTACCCTGCGCCCAGCGCTGCACGATGATCACCTGCACCCCGGTCCACATCGCGCCCTGGGTCGGGAAGAACGGCGCGAACACCCCCAGCAATGCGTTGCGGATACCGACCGACAGGTGGGTCCGGGTCGGATTGATGTCGACATGCTCGTCGTGACGCTTGCTCAGGCCGTCGCGGATCACTTCGTTGCCGGTGACGATATCGCCGAACAGGATCACGTAGGTAATGATCGCCAGCGGTATGGCCTTGATATACATATCCCAGCTCGGCCAGCCAATAGCGAAGGGCGACATCTTGGCGAAGGCGTCACCCACCGGCGGAATCAGGATGCCCCACTGGATGTTGTAGCTGATCTCGCCGACCATCGGCCCAACCACCGCAGCGATGAAGAAGCCCGGCAGCAAGCCCAATGCAGCAACCAGCGCGATCAGCTTGTGCCGTTCCTTGAGCTTCTGCATCGGCAGCGAGAAGGAGAAGATCAGGCACACCGCACAAGCCAGCATAATGCTGACCGGTTGATGCGAGAGCAGCGCCGGCTGCGATCCGTCACCGACGAACACCCGCTGCACTGCAGCAATCGCGGCACCAAGGATGATCCCGGCTTTGAGCGTATCCGGCAGCCAGAGCACCAGTTTCTTGCCCAGCCCGGTTATCCCCAACAGCACCAGTAGCACGGCGAAGTTGAGTGATAGCGCGGTCATCACCTGGAACCGCGAGGCCGGGTCTTCGTAACCGGTCAATACGAAGGTCAGTACCAGCGGCAACGCTGGAGTGATCCAACCAGGAGCATAGGGCTCACCGAAGAAGATCAGCGCGGAGCCAATCAAAATGGAATGCAGCATGGACACGGCCACCGCTTCTTCGAAGCTCAGACCGAAGGCACCGGTCATGATCGGAATCAGAGCCAGGCCGGTAGCCGCGGCCACGAAGAACCCCTGCAGGGCCTCCTGCCAGTAAAACCGCGTGTGGTAGAACGGTAAACGGAAAGTGAACGGCCCCCAGCGCCATCCAGGCAATTCGGGTTGAGACATAGCTGACTCCGTGGTTCTTATTGGACTTATTGTGTGGCCCGACCGCAACGCAACTCAGGCAGCAGTCATTATGCCCAGCGCGGCAAAAAAGTACATGCACCCCGTCAACCATGCGGGTTACGCCTTATGGACCCCAACCAGCAGTCGGGAGCGCCCAGTGACGCGGGCTGGAGCCGGGTCGGCGGGCCTGGCAGCGCCCACGCCCAGGCCGCACCCGAATTATCACGCTGATGAATAGATCGTTTCCGACTGTTTCAGGCGCCGGTTTGCTCTTCGCTTTGCAGGCGATGGCGCACCTCATCTGGTGAACCTGTGCCTCGGGCCATCAGGCTATACAGCACCGGGATCACAAACAGAGTCAGGAACATCGACACGCTGACGCCGGACACCACCACGATGCCAATGACCTGGCGGGTTTCCGCACCCGGACCAAACGCCAGTACCAAGGGAATCGAACCTGCCACCGTGGTTACCCCGGTCATCAGGATCGGCCGTAGGCGCAGGGTGCTGGCCTCGATCAAAGCCTGCTCGAAGGGTTTGCCGGCATCACGCAACTGGTTGGCAAACTCGACGATCAGGATACCGTTTTTGGCCGCCAGGCCAATCAACATCACCAGGCCAATCTGGCTGTAGAGGTTCAGGGTATTGCCGGTCAACCACAGCCCGACCAGGGCGCCACCCACCGCCAGGGGGACACCGAACATGATCACCAATGGGTGAATGAAACTTTCGAACTGGGCCGCCAGCACCAGAAACACCACGATCAGGCCCAGCACAAACACGAACAGCAGCGAGCCACTGGCGTTACGCAGGTCCAGTGATTGCCCCTTGTAGTCGATCACCAGGGTCTCCGGCAGATGCTCACGAGCCAGGCGCTCAACATGATCCAGCGCTGTACCCAGAGCCACGCCATCGGCCAGCGAGGCATCAATGGTGATGGCCCGATTGCGGTTGTAACGGTTCAGGGTGGTCGAGCCGGCATATTCTTCCAGGCTGACCAGGTTCGACAATGGAATCAGTTGCCCGCTACTGGCTGAGCGCACATAGATATTTTCCATGCTGGCCGCCCGGCGCTGGGTCTCGCGCTCACCTTCGAGGATGACGTCGTATTCCTCGCCTTCATCTATGTAGGTAGTCACCCGCCGCGAACCCAGCATGGTTTCCAGAGTCCGGCCAATGGTACTGATATTGACTCCCAGATCGGCAGCCCGGTCATAATCGATCCGTACCTCAAGCTGCGGCTGGGTTTCCTTATAGTCGGAATCGATATTGGTCAGCCCTGGATTGTCCTCGGCGATCTTGCTCAGCAGGATGTCGCGCCACTCGGCCAGTTCGTCATAGCTACCCGCCCCACCAATCACCAGCCGGAATGGCTGCTGCTGGCCCGAGGCAAAGCCCTGACGCATGACCGGAAAGGCTCGGACTCCGGGCAGATCATTTAACCGGCCCTGGATATCGGCCATGATTTCCCAGCCACTGCGGCGTTGGCCCCAGTCCTCCAGCACCACAACGGCAATCCCTGTGTTGAAGGTGGTTACTGCGCCAAAGGCACGAGGCGCACGTACCAGCAAACGGCTGACTTCACCAGCCTCAACCAGGTCCATCAAACGGCTTTCTATTTCGTCCATGTACTCCAGCATGTAGTCATAGGAAGCGCCCTCCGGCCCGTTAACTATGACAAACAGCGAGCCGCGATCCTCACGCGGGGTGTACTCACTGGGCAGCTTGTTGAACAGCCAGCCCGTGCCGGCAAACATCAACAGGAACACCAGCAACGCCGCCCAACGAAAACGCAAGACGAAACGCAGGGCCTTGGCGTAGACTCCCCGGGACAGCAACAGTACCCGCTCAACCAAGCGGCTCAGCCAGTTATCTTCGTCATGCGCCTTGAGTACCTTGGATGCCAGCATTGCCGACAAGGTCAGCGCCACGAAACTGGAGAAGGCCACGGCCGCAGCCATGGTCAGGGCGAACTCTGAGAACAGCCGGCCGACATCACCCTGCAAAAAAGCGATGGGGACGAACACCGCCACCAGCACCAGAGTTGTCGAAACCACCGCAAAGGCCACCTGCCGGGCACCGTAGAAAGCCGCCACCAGAGGTGTCTCTCCCTCTTCGTCGATACGCCGGCGAATATTCTCCAGAACAATGATGGCATCATCCACCACCAGACCAATCGCCAGCACCAACGCCAGCAGGGTCAGCAGGTTGACGGTAAAGCCGAACAGCAACAGGCCGATGAAGGTTGCAGTAATCGAAACCGGCAGCGTCACCGCCGGCACCAGAATCGCTCGCGGGCTGCCAAGGAACAGGAAAATCGCCAGCACCACCAGCACCAGAGCAATCAGCAGAGTACTGTAGACCTCACTGATCGCCCCTTCGATAAATACCGAGCTGTCGAAACTGGGGTGGATCTGCATGCCTTCGGGCAGGGTCGGGTTCAATACCTCGACCAGTTCACGCGCCGCTCTGGCCACTTCCAGAGTGTTGGCTGTCGATTGGCGCTCCAGGCCGATACCAACCATGGGCACGCCATTGCCACGGAACAGGTTGCGCTCTTCCTCGGTGCCCCGCTCAACCCTGGCCACATCGCCCAGACGCACCAGGTAGTTGTCATCGCCCCGGGCAATCACCAGCCGGGCGAACTCTTCAGGCAAGGTGAAACTGCGTGCCACCCGCACCGTAAACAAACGGTTCAGCGACTCGATACTGCCGGCCGGCAGTTCAACGTTCTCGGCCCGCAGTGCATTCTCGACATCAGCTACGGTCAGATTGCGCGCCGCCAGCGCCTCACGGTCGAGCCAGACCCGCATGGCATAACGCTGGGCGCCACCAACACGTACCTGGCCTACCCCGTCGAGAGTGGAAAACCGGTCAACCAGATAGCGCTCGGCGTAATCGGTCAGCTCCGGCAGGGTCATCCGGTCACTGGCCAGATTCCACCAGACGATCACGTCCTGGTTGGCATCCAGCTTGCGGACCTGGGGCGGGTCGGCCTCATCGGGCAGTGAACGCAACAGTCCGGAAACCCGGTCACGGATATCGTTGGCCGCCTCGTTGACGTCCTTGTTGATCGAAAAACGCACGGTAATGATCGAACGGCTATCCTCGCTGCGCGACTCGATATATTCGATACCCTCAACCCCGGCGATCCGCTCCTCGATCACCTGAGTGATTTGCGAGTCGATGACGCTGGCGGCGGCGCCGACATAGGTGGTGTCGATATTAACTACCGGCGGGTCGATGTCGGGGTATTCGCGCAAAGGCAGCATGCTGAAGGCAACCAGGCCAAAGATCACCAGCAGCAAAGCCAGTACCGTGGCGAAGACCGGCCGAACGACTGCCGTATCCGAAAGAATCATCGGCGCGCCCTCAGTTGACTACAGGGTTGTTGGACAGCGCCTCAGCCAAGGGTGCGCCCGGCTCCAGAACCGCCTTGATCACGACCTTCTGCCCTGGCTGGACCCGGAAGCCGCCGTGACTGATCACCTGTTCGCCCAACTGCAGCCCAGAGGTCACTTCGACCAGACCGGGATAACGCTCGCCAATGTTGATCTGGCGCCGTTCGGCTACCCAGCCCCCTTCACGCTCGCTCAGCAGCATGACGAACTGACGCCGCCCGACCGGCACCAAAGCTTCCTCGGGAATCACCAGGGCCTCACGCGGAGCACTGGCAATCCGCACCGTCATCAGCATCCCCGGACGCAGCAGGCCGTCGGGGTTGGGAATCAACGCCCGCACCCGGATTGAGCGGGTCACCGGGTCGACTTCATTGTCCACGCCACTGATCTCGCCCTCGAACAGCCGACCAGCAAAGGCTGCACTGCTGGCAGTGATCGCCAGTCCCGGGCGGATCGAAGCCAGGCGGGTTTCCGGCACACTGAAATCGAGCTTCATGACACTGTCGTCATGCAAAGTTGCCACTGGCGTCCCCGGGGTCAGAAGACTGCCGACACTGACCTGACGCAGCCCCACCACGCTGTCGAACGGAGCCCGGATCAGGCGATCAGCCAAGCGTGCTTCAACGGCCCGGAGACGAGCCTGAGCCAGTTCGCTCTCACGACGCCGGTCATCCAGTTCCTGATCGGAGACAAACCGCCGCTCGACCAGTTGCTGGGCCCGTTGCAGTTGCCGTTCGGCATCATTGAGCGCCACCCGGGCTTCTTCGAGCTGGGCCAGTTGTTCGCGGTTGGTCAACTCGACCAGAACATCGCCGGCCTTGACCCGCTGGCCGTCGGTAAAGTGAATGCGGGAGATGGTTTCGGTCATGTTGGCGGTGACTACTGCAGTTTCGTTGGCCTGCAGCGTGCCCAACGCCTCGATCTCATTGGCGATATCACGTTGCTCGACTGCTGCGACGATGACCTGCATCGGTTGTTGCGCTAAAGCCGGCACAGCCATACAACATCCCAAGAGCCAACCGGCGGCCCAGCGCCCGACTCGTACCATCCTAAACATGCTTGATTCCTACTTACGCTTTGGCAGAAAGCCGCGAATTATACGTGACCCGAGAGTCGCTCAATGATGACGCTGCAGTCGGCTTTTGCATACGACTAATTCCTACAGGATGTGACAGCCTGTCTGAACAGCGCGTTCAGCGTAATGGAACCCTGCGCCCACCTGTACCAGCGAGACAACCGGTGGGCGCAGCCAGTCAGTTGCCCAGGGCCTCGGCAAAGAACTGGTGCATGGCATTAAACGCTCTGGCGGCCACCTTTTCATGGTATTGCGCCTGCCCTGGCACATTGGCGGTCGGATCGGTAAACGAGTGAACTGCGCCGCCATAGCTGACCAGTTGCCAGTCCACACCGGCCTCGCGCATCTCGGCTTCGAAGGCCAGCACCTGCTCGGTCGGTACATAGGGATCATCGGCGCCGTGCAACACTAGCACGGGTGCCTTGATCGCCTTGGCATCGGCCACATTGGGCGTGTCGAGATTGCCGTGGAAGGACACTACGGCGCCAATCGAGGCACCCGAGCGAGCCAGCTCCAGCACCGTCCCACCGCCGAAACAGAAGCCAATGGCTGCCAGCCGTTCGGCATCCAGCCCAACCTCATCGGCCTTGCCCTTGAACACCTCCAGCGCGGCATTGGCCCGCTGGCGCATCAGCGCCCGGTCCGAACGCACAAAGCCGGCGGCCTTGCCCGCCTCGTCGGTGTTCTGCGGGCGAATATCCTTGCCGTACATGTCCGCCACGAACACCACATACTCAGAGCCGCCGGCACGATAGGCCTTCTTTGCCGCATTCTCGGTCACGCCCATCCAGTTGGGTACCATCAGGATCCCTGGCCGCCGCTCACTGACCGCGTCGTCATACACCAACATGCCCTGATAGGCCTCGCCGTCAATCTCATAGTCGACCCGCTCAACAACCATTGCAGCCTGCGTCATTCCAGTTACTCCCGCCATCAGCAAGGTGGTCAATATCCTTTTCATGCTTTTCCCCTTTATCCATCTGTTCATTTACAGTGCATCAAGCTTAGCAGCAGCACCACACCGGCATGGGCGCTCGGCTCATGCCGTTTGCACTCCCGTAGCGGCCAGCTCCGGGTCGTTCAGCGTCAGGCTGCTCAGGGCCAATTGGCGGTCAAACAGCAAGCCGGTCTTGAGCCCGGCAACGGTACGCAATGCTTCACGCCGGGAGAGAGGCAACTGATTGGCCAGACGGAAACAGGCGTCACGCCATGCCGCATAACCAGCCCGGTCCGACTGAAACAACGGGGTCAACATGCGGCTGGCCAGTTGGTAGAAACGCAAGTGACGTCGGCGCACTGCACTGTAACTGGCGAAAGCCTCGGCCAGCCCGGACTCACGCTGAACCGCAGCGGCCAGTTCCCAGCCATCGACCAGAGCCAGATTGGCACCCTGCCCCAGTTGCGGGCTCATGCCGTGCGCGGCGTCACCAATCACCACCACCCGCCCCTGATGCCATTGGCGCATGCGCACATCGGCATACACCGCTATCGGCAACTGCTCGTGGGTTTCGATATGCGCCAGCGCAGTCCCGGTATCCGGCCAGCAATCAATCACCTGCTGCTTCCAGGCCCCCAGATCAGTGGCCTGCCAGGCCGGATAATCGGCCACCTTGAGGCTCCAGAAAAAACTGCGGCAGGGCAGCTCAGTCCCTGGTTGCAGCCCACTGGGCATCAGCCCGACCATGATCCTGGCAGCGTCATAGCGCTGCAACAAAGCGGCAGGCTGGTCGAGCGGCGATGGGCTGATGTGCCAAAGAGCACCCCAGGGGTATGGCCGTATCTGCTGCTTCACCGCCAGTTGGGCACGCAGGCGCGACTGAGTGCCGTTGGCAATGATCAGACCATCGAAACCGCCAAGACGACGGCCGTCGGCCAGTTCAAGCTGCAGATGGCGCGCCCCTGGATCACCAAAGCTCTCGACTTCAGCTTCCAATTCAATCTCCACGCCGACTGCCAGGGCTTCTGCATGCAGTACCGCCAACAGGTTGCCACGATGCACGCCCAGACCGTGGGCGCTACTGCCCAGATCGCTGTAGCGAACATCCATTACCCGTAGCCCGTCGCGACGACGGCCATCCAGCGCCTCGATCCGGGTAGCCCGGCTGGCCACCGCCGGCAACATCTGCATGCGCTCCAGCACCTCGATGCCCGATGGCTGAATCAGCAGCCCGGCCCCGCGGGCCTGCGGCTGGGCGAAACGTTCAAATAGCGTTACCCGGTGCCCTAACCGGGCCAGCATGATCCCTGTACTCAAACCTGCGGTGCCACAACCGACAATGGCGAAATGGTGATGCGACATCCTGCCCTCCCTTGCATTTGATCGTTGCGAGCATACCCCTTCGCGGATTGCTGTAGCCAGTCTCTCGCTTGCCCTGACCACAGCCCAATGCGCTCACAAGAGCTGCAAATTCGGCGGATAAAGAATGCGATGAACAATCAACGGGTATTTACGGCAGTACGAGCCCTTTGCGTTGCTCGAGCGGAAGATCGTTGCAGATGTCCAGATGCGGCTGTATCAACACCTCGAACCACTCATGGAAGACAGCCAAACGCCGCGAACGCTGACGGCGGTGTGGGTAGAGCAAGGACACTGGCATCGAAGCCGCCCGGTAGGTCGGCATGACCTCTACCAATTGGCCTGAATCCAGCAGGTGCTGGATATCGAAGCGTGGGATCTGGATCAAACCAACCCTGCCAGGCAGCAGGCAATGTAGCTTTCAGCATTGTTCACGACTACCCGACTGGGTACGTCGAGCAGTTGCTCGCTACCATCATCGGACTGGTACTCCCAGGGCAGCTCCCTGCCTGACTTCGGCGAGGCATAGCCCACAGCCCAATGCCCGTCGAGCAACTCGGCTGGCTGCTCCGGCACTCCATGCTCGCGCAGATAGCCAGGACTCGCACAATTGATCAAGGTAATGTAACCCAGCGGTCGTACCACGAGACTGCTTTCGTGTAACGGACCAACGCGTATTGCGCAGTCCACACCTTCCTGTACCAGATCGATGACGCGATCGGTCGAGCCCAGGGTCAATTGCAGCCGGGGATAGCGGCGCAGCAGGTCGGGTAGCGCCGGCGCGATCAAACGTCGGGCGATACGGCTGGGAGCATCAATGATGAGCCGGCCAGATACCTCGCACTGGCCGGCTCGGAACAACTGCTCGATGTCTTCCACTTCGACCAACAAGGGCCGCACACGATCCAGCAACCGCTCACCATCAGGCGTCAACCGTACCTGGCGCGTCGTCCGGTGCAACAGGCGCACGCCCAGTTGCGCCTCCAACTGCTGGACGGCTGCGGACACCGACGCACGCGGCACCTCCAGGGCGTGGGCCGCCTTGATGAAGCTGCCCATTTCAGCCACCTGAGCGAATACTCGATACTGCTCAAACCTGTCCATGCATCTGCTCTGTCAATCATCTGGAGGTTAGACCGCCAGGTCTCTCGACCCAGAAAGTCCAGCTCGGAGTCGATCGTATACAACCAAGCCTTGCCGCATGCTTCGATCAGGCCACCTGTACGGATGCCGGCATGCCTACTTCGTAGTGTAGCCACCGTTGATGAGGATGGTCTGCCCGGTGATCCACCAGCCATCGCTGACCAGATGCCGGATGAAGGGCACCACATCCTCAATTTCGGTCAGGCCGGTCTTGCTGAACGGAGACAAAGCCGCAGCGGTCTTGTGATAAGCCACGGCGTCCGCCCCCTCAGCCGGATAAAAGAACGGTGTATCCATCGGACCAGGACCGACCGCTGTCACCGAGATACCGCGAGCACCGAACTCCTTGGCGGCCGCACGGGTGTAGTGCTCGACCGACGCCTTGGCGCCAGCATAGGCGGCATAGAACGGAGTAAAAGCACCTAGCAGCGACGTCACCACGGTGCAGACTTTGCCGTTATCGTTGAGGTTCCTGCCCGCTTCCTTTAGAAAAAAGAAGGCGCTCTTGGAATTGACTGCCGCCATCTCGTCGTATTCGGCTTCACTGATCTCGACCATCGGTTTCTTGAGCACCTTACCAACAGTGTTGATGGCGATATCTGGCTTGCCAACGGCAGCAATGGCATCGGCGAACAGTTTCTCGATAGCACCGGCCGTCGTCAGATCACCCTGCAGGGCCACAGCCTGCGCACCGCTGGCCTGGATTGCGGCGACGGTCGCGTCGGCATCGGCCTTGGACGCAGCGCTGTTGTAGTGGATCACAACGGCCTTGGCGCCCTGTGCGGCCAAATCCCGGGCGATCAGACCGCCGAGGTTCTTGGCGCCACCGGCGATGAGAACAACTTTGTCCTGGATGGAATGGTCTGCCATGAGAAGTCTCCTTCACGAGTCAATGGAGAATTCAGCTTAGGCGGCAATCAGCCAGGCAATAAACTGCCTGTGACTGGATGGATCATCCAGAAAAACAGCCTAATCAGGGGTATTTTGGCAAACAAAACATGCAACTCATGAGTCATAAATGACGAAAGCCCCCTGCGCAGCAGCGTCAGGGGGCTTTCGTGGGCAGGGCTAGAGATTTACTTGCTCAGTTCAACCAGCAGTGCGTTGAGCCGGCGCACATAGCTGCCCGGATCCTGCAACGCTTCACCTGCTGCCAGTGCGGCCTGATCGAACAAAATCCGGGTCAGGTCGGTGAAACGCTCCTCGTCCTGCTCGGCATCGAGTTTCTCCAGCAGCGGATGGGTCGGATTGATCTCAAGGATCGGCTTGCTCTCCGGCGCTTTCTGGCCGGTGGCCTCAAGGATCTTGCGCATCTGCAGACCCATGCCGTCCTCGTTGATCACCAGTACCGCCGGCGAGTCGGTCAGGCGGTGCGAGACCTTGACCGCATCAACATCCTCACCCAGCACGTCCTTGATGCGCTTGAGCAGATCTTCCTTGGCCTTGGCTACCTCTTCCTGGGCCTGCTTGTCTTCCTCTTCAAGCTTGCCAAGATCGAGGTCGCCGCGGGCAATATCGACGAACTGCTTGCCCTGATATTCGCTCAGGTGGCTCATCAGCCACTCGTCGATACGGTCGGTCAGCAGCAGTACCTCGATGTTCTTCTTGCGGAAGATCTCCAGGTGCGGGCTGTTCTTGACCTGGCTGTAGCGCTCGCCGGTCAAGTAGTAGATCTTGTCCTGGCCCTCGCTCATGCGCTCAAGGTAGGTATCCAGACTCACATTTTCACTGTCATCGTTGTTGGCGGTGGAAGCAAAGCGCAGCAGGCCGGCAATCTTCTCGCGGTTAGCGAAGTCTTCGGCCGGGCCCTCTTTCATCACACTGCCGAAGGCCTTCCAGAACTCCGCGTATTTCTCCGGCTCGTTCTTGGCCAGCTTCTCCAGCATGTCCAGCACGCGTTTGGTCAGTGCCGACTTCATGCTGTCGATCGCCGGATCCTTCTGCAGGATCTCGCGCGAGACGTTGAGCGACAGATCGTTGGAGTCGACCACACCCTTGATAAAGCGCAGGTACAGCGGCAGGAACTGCTCGGCGTCATCCATAATGAACACCCGCTGCACGTACAGCTTAAGCCCGCGCGGGGCCTCACGCTGATACAGATCGAACGGTGCCCGAGCCGGCACATACAGCAGGCTGGTGTATTCCAGCTTGCCTTCGACCTTGTTGTGACTCCAGCTCAACGGATTCTCGAAGTCGTGGGCAACGTGCTTGTAAAACTCCTGGTACTCCTCGTCCTTGACCTCGGTCCGCGGGCGGGTCCACAGAGCGCTGGCACGGTTGACGCTTTCCCACTCGGTCTCGGCCGGCTTATCGGCCTCTTCGCCGAAATGCTGCTTCGGCAGCTCGATCGGCAAGGAGATGTGGTCGGAGTACTTCTTGATGATGCTGCGCAGGCGCCAGCCATCGGCGAACTCACTCTCGGTCGCCTTAAGGTGCAGCACAATGCGGGTACCACGCTCGGGCTTGTCGACGGTCTCGATGGTGAACTCGCCCTCACCGCTCGACTCCCAGCGCACCCCCTCTTCGGCCTTGAGGCCGGCGCGGCGGGTGAACACCTCGACTTTGTCAGCAACGATAAAGGCGCTGTAGAAACCGACCCCGAACTGGCCGATCAGGTGTGAATCCTTTTTCTGGTCGCCAGTCAGTTGCTGCATGAACGCGGCGGTACCTGATTTGGCGATGGTGCCGAGATTCTCGATCACCTCAGCGCGCGACATGCCGATACCGTTATCTTCGATGGTCAGGGTCTTGGCAGCTTCGTCTCCGCTGATGCGAATGCGCAGGTTCGGCTCGTTTTCGAGCAGTTCCGGCTTAGCGATGGCTTCGAAACGCAGTTTGTCCGAGGCATCCGAGGCGTTGGAAATCAACTCGCGGAGAAAAATCTCCTTGTTCGAGTACATCGAATGGATCATCAGGTGCAGCAGTTGCTTCACCTCGGTCTGAAATCCAAGCGTTTCCTTATGGGCGTCCACGGTCATGGCGTCAAGTTCTCCACTCAAGGTCAAATGTAGGGGCTATTGCCGCTATTGGAATGACCTAGTAGATGGGGCATGACTGATGACTTTTCAAGGGCTGGACAACACCTCGAGACTACGAACATCAAGCGGATGGAAATGCAGATCGACCTGATTGGGTCCTTGAGGCAGCGCCAATACTAGTCGACGCGACTCACTGACCTCACGCAAACGGCCCTCGTAGACCCGTCCACTCCAGGTTGTCAGGCGCAGTGGCTGCCCCAGAAAAGGGGTAGGCTCATCGACCAGCCCGAGGACGCTGAAGGGTTGCCACGAACGATCCGCCATCGCCTGGCGCGCTGACTGCGCGAGTTCGGTCGTGGCTGGTTCCGGCGCTGGCTGGCGCGCCTTTTGGCCCAGTTGGCGCAGCCAGTCCGGCACAGGTACAAGAGTCGCCTCGCCGTTCAACCAGGTTGCATGTGATACCGGCAAATGCAAGTGGATGCGCACCTGCGCCGACTGCTGCCCCGGGTCGGGAATGAACTGCAGGCTCAGGCTGTATTCATCGGCAATCCGGCGCAGGCCTGGGGCCTCCAGAGCACCGGCATGCCATTGCAGGACCAGTTCCGGCCAGCCACCCTGATCGCCCGGCAACCGTTCAATCAGCGAGTCCTCCAGCAGCATCGGCACCTGACTGAACTCAAGGCTGAGAGCCCGGCGCAGGCGCTCTCCGGAGCGCTCTTCGAAAATCAGCGTCTGTCCCTGCCAGTACACCCGCTCCGGATTGAAAGCCTGACCCAGCATCTGACCCTGGACACTGGCCTCGGGCGTTGCCATCCACTGCCCACTGATCAATGCGGCAAAACGCTCAGGCTGGTCGCGCTGCAACAGATACAGGCCTGAGCCTGCAGCCACCAACCCCATCACCAATAGCAACCGGGGCAGCAGCTTGAAGCCACGCAGAAACAACGTCAGCCAGGGCAACAGCAGAGCCAGCACAAAAACACCGACCGATTGTCGCCAGGCCAGGCTCGCCAGCCACACCCAGGCAACCAGGGTCAGAACCATACCGGTGAGAATCAGCAGCGCATCCATGTCAGTTACTCAATCCAGCTTGAAGTGGGCTCGAGCCGTGGCGATTGGCTCATTGGAGCGAGTCTGCCAGGCAGTTATCGCGACATTACCGACCCGCCGACCCTGCCGCCAGACCTGACAGGTGGCGTAGGTATCGCGGTAGAGTCCAGCCCGCAGATAGTCAATTGAAAAGTCGATGATCTTGGGAAACGTCGGGCTGTTCATGAAAATCATCAGGTGCAGCATCGCCGCCTGCTCCATAAACCCGGCAATCACCCCGCCATGCAACGCCGGCAACACTGGGTTGCCGATATTGTCCTTGCTGCTGGGCAACTGGAAGACCACCTCCTCACCCAGGCGCTTGACCTGCAAGCCGATCATCCGCGCATAGGGGATGACCTCCACCAGGGGGGCATAATCGCCGGAGGTATGGGCCTCACGCACCAAAGTCTCGATTCGTGCCGCGTCCAGACTCATGCCTGCTCTCCATCGATGGCCTTGGTAAGCTGCCCCTGTTTACCGGGCTTGCCCATGCGCATAAAGGTGCCGACCACATGGGCAATCGGTTGATCACGGCTGTCCTGGTAGGCCACACCCCGGGTAAAGATCACCGTCGATGTCACACGATAGCACTCAGCAAACCCATAAATTGGCTTGCCCGGTTCTGCCGGGTGCATGTAGTCGATGCGCAGGTCCAGGGTCGGACAGATTTCGAACTCGGGCAGATAGCACACCGTGGAAATCCCACAACAGGTGTCCATCAAGGTGGTTATCGCGCCACCATGGACCATACCCGTCACCGGGTTGCCAATGATTCCTTCGCTGTAGGGCAGTTTCAGTACCAGCCCCTGTTCATCGGCCTGCTCGACCGTCATGCCCAATGTCTGGCAGTGGCGCAACACGGATAAAAAATTGTGCGCGCGTTCTTGTATCGAACTCATGGCAACGCTTGACCTGAAAATAACCGCAAATCGGCCCAGCATATTAACCAGATCGTGCCCGATACTCCAGATTTCGGCTATTCTGATGAAGCGCTAAGGAACTCTTCTGCGCAGCGCATGACTAACTTGCAGGATCAAGTAACTAGGAGAATTCGATGAAAAAGCTTTGCGCAACCGCCGTTCTGATGGCCAGCCTCGGACTTCTGGCAGCCTGTCAGAGTGAGCCGGAAGACAAGGTCGAAGATGCTCGCGAATCGGTATCCGAAGCGATGGACAACCTCGGTGAAGCGGCGGAAAGCACCGGCGAAGCCATCGAGCAGCAAGCCGAAGAACTGATGGGCCATGAGCCCACCACTGGCGAGAGAATCCACGAGCACATGGATGAAGCCGGCGAAGCTATTGGCGATGCCTACGACAGCAGTGCCGAGTATCTCAAGGAAAAACGTGACCAGGCCAAAGAAGCCTACGAGGACGCTATGGAAGAGTAATCACTATCGGCTCTGGTACCCGGCTTCGGCCGGGTACCGCCCTCCATTGGATCAGCCAACCAGTCTCTCCCGGCAAAATTCACTCGTTCTTCTCTTGCACTGCACCGTCGCTGAACAACGTCGGGGTGAACATCATCACCTTGAGCACATCGGAATGAAACTCGCGCCGATAGAGTACCGCAACGACGCCAGCGGTAATCAGCATATAGAGCCAGGGGTTGATGAACCAGCTCAGCGTCGCCAAGGCAAAGTAATACGAGCGCAAGCCCAGGTTGAACTCGTTGCCAGCCATCGACAGCACTCTTGCAGCCCGCTCGGCATAGGCCCGACGCTCGCTTTCATTGACACTCTTCTCCCCCAGCAGCGGTGCCGACCCCAGCAACACCGAGGCAAAGTTGTATTGGCGCATACCCCAGGAAAAGGTAAAGAACGCGTAGACGAAGATCGCCAGCAATACCAGCAACTTCATTTCCGAAATTTCGCGACTAACCTGAGCTACGAATGGCAATTCCTGAAGCAGGTTCTGGGCTCGATCGGTCGCACCCAGCACAGTGATCAGACCTGCCAGGATCAGCAAGGTACTGGAGGCAAAGAACGCAGTATTGCGCTCCAGGTTGCCGATCACACTGGCATCAGCTATCCGCTGCTCACGCATCAGCAGCCGAGTCATCCAATCCTTGCGGTAAAGGTGCAGCACACTGGCCAGGCAGGCGGTATCACGGCCCTTGTAATGCGCGTAGAAGGTATAGCCTACCCAGCAGAACAGGAACCACAGAAAGGCGATCAGGTTGAGCAGAACATCATCAGCTGCGGGTAATACGGGCATTCCTTCTCCTTAGAGTACGCTGTCGGCCGGAACCTGATGATCAGACGACGCCTGAGCGCCGCCTGACACATATTGCAAGATCAGGCCGACAGTCTGACCGGCAGTATCAGGAGTCTGCAGAGGCGGCCGGAACTCTCAAATGCCCATGCCGCAACTGCTCCGCCAGTATAGCCAGCACCAGGGCAACCAGCACAGGCACCAGCCAACCCAGCCCATCCTGAGCCAGCGGCAAACGATCCAGCCAGCCGGCCGAAGTAATCAGCTCGGCGGCCTTGAGGCCGTCCACTACACCGAACACCAGAGTAACCAGCATCACCGGACGCATGATATTGCCCGGACGCGCCCAGTTGCCACACAGCAGGCCCAGACACACCAGCACAATAGCCAACGGGTACAGCCCCACCAGTACCGGCACCGACACCTGGATCAGGTTGTCCAGGCCCTGATTGGCCACCCCCAGACTGAACAGCGCAAAAACCCAGACCACAGAGGCGTAACTGACCGGCAACCAGCGACTGAAGAACTCGCCACAGGCCGTCAACAGACCCACAGCGGTGGTCATACAGGCCAGGATGATTACCAGCGCCAGCAGCAGGCTGCCTAAGGTGCCGAACCGGTACTGCACGTAAGCGGCCAGGATCTGTCCGCCATTGGCACCTTCGGCCACCAAACTGCCGCTGGTCGAGCCCAAATGGAACAGTGCCAGGTACACCAGTGACAGACCGATGGCCGCCACCACCCCGGCAATGACGGTATAACGGGTAACCAGCGCCTCATTGCTAACCGCCCGGTCACGAATCGCCGTGGTGATCACGATGCCGTAAACCAGCGCGCCCAGCGTATCCATGGTCAGATAACCTTGCAGGAAGCCCTGAATCATCGGGCTGCTGCGATAGGCGCCAGAGGCCAGACTCTGCTCCCCTGCCGGCATCAGCAGCGCAGCGCAGCCAAGTACGATCAGACACAGCAGCAACAGCGGGGTAATGAACTTGCCCACCCGGTCAATCAGCCGCCCGGGATTGAGCGCCAGCCCGATCACCAGCAGGAAGTAGATCAGGGTATAGATCAGCAATGCCTTCCAGTCGCTGCCTGTGAAGGGCGCGACACCCATTTCATAAGACACCACGGCAGTACGCGGCGTGGCAAACAGCGGACCAATCGCCAGATAGACCAGCACTGCCAGCGCCAGGCCAGCGGTACGTCCCAACGGCGCCGTCAAGGTATCCAGCCCGCCACCGACCCTAGCCAGCGCCACTACGGTCAACAACGGCAGACCCACTGCCGTGAGCAGAAAGCCTAACGAAGTCAGGCCCATTTGATCACCAGCGGCCAGACCGGCGCTTGGCGGGAAAATTACGTTACCGGCACCCAGGAACAGGGCAAAGGTCATGAACCCCAGGGCCAGCAAATCGAACGGTTTAAGTGTAGTCATAACAATCGTGCGAGGGCATCCTGCCGCTTGTCTCGCGCTTACTCCAGATTGCAGGATAAAAGGATCAATAAAACAAACCCCGCCGAAGCGGGGTTTGTCAGGGCCTAAGTAGATCAGGCCTTACTTCATGGTCCAGCCAGTCAACTCGGCCAGCGCTGCGCCGATATCGGCCAGCGAACGCACGGTTTTGACGCCGGCGTCTTCCAAAGCAGCAAACTTCTCGTCAGCAGTACCCTTGCCACCGGAGATGATCGCACCAGCATGGCCCATACGCTTGCCGGCCGGAGCGGTCACACCAGCGATGTAGGACACAACCGGCTTGGTGACGTTGGCCTTGATGAAGGCTGCGGCCTCTTCCTCGGCACTACCACCAATCTCACCGATCATGACGATGGCTTCGGTCTTCGGGTCGTCCTGGAACAGCTTCAGGATATCGATAAAGTTGGAACCCGGGATCGGGTCACCACCGATGCCCACACAGGTGGACTGACCGAAACCGGCGTCAGTGGTCTGCTTGACGGCTTCATAGGTCAGGGTGCCGGAACGCGAAACGATACCGACCTTGCCCGGCAGGTGAATGTGACCAGGCATGATGCCGATCTTGCACTCGCCGGGAGTGATCACGCCCGGGCAGTTCGGGCCGATCAGGCGCACACCCAGCTCGTCACACTTGACCTTGGCGTCGAGCATGTCGAGAGTCGGGATACCTTCGGTGATGCAGACGATCAGCTTGATACCAGCGTTAGCGGCTTCCAGGATCGAGTCCTTGCAGAACGGAGCCGGTACATAGATGACGCTGGCGTCAGCACCGGTGGCCTCAACGGCTTCGGCAACGGTGTTGAACACCGGCAGGCCTAGGTGGGTGGTACCGCCCTTGCCGGGGGTAACGCCGCCAACCATCTGGGTGCCGTAGGCAATCGCCTGTTCGGAGTGGAAAGTGCCCTGGGAACCGGTAAAGCCCTGGCAGATGACTTTGGTGTCTTTGTTGATCAGGATGCTCATTATTTACCCTCCGCGGCCTTGACGACTTGCTGGGCAGCGTCGGTCAGACTGGTTGCAGCGATGATATTCAGACCACTTTCGGCCAGGACCTTGGCGCCCAGGTCAGCGTTGTTGCCTTCCAGACGCACAACAACCGGCACTTTCACACCAACTTCCTTGACCGCGCCGATGATGCCTTCGGCGATCATGTCGCAGCGCACGATACCGCCGAAGATGTTGACCAGAACAGCCTGGACATTGCTGTCGGACAGGATGATCTTGAACGCTTCGGTTACCCGCTCCTTGGTCGCACCGCCGCCAACATCGAGGAAGTTGGCCGGCTTGCCGCCGTGCAGGTTGACGATGTCCATGGTACCCATGGCCAGACCGGCACCGTTAACCATGCAGCCGATATTGCCTTCCAGGGCAACGTAGTTCAGTTCGAACTTGGCAGCGTGGGCTTCACGCGGATCGTCCTGGGACGGATCGTGCATGGCACGCAGCTTGGGCTGACGGTACATGGCGTTGCCGTCGATGTTGATCTTGGCGTCCAGGCAGTGCAGGTTGCCGTCTTCCTTGATCACCAGCGGGTTGATTTCCAGCAGGGCCAGATCGTAGTCGGCGAACAGTTTGCCCAGACCGACGAAGATATTGGTGAACTGCTTGATCTGGTCGCCTTTCAGGCCCAGTTTGAAAGCCAGTTCGCGGCCCTGATAGGGCTGCGGGCCAACCAGAGGGTCGATAGTGGCCTTGAGGATCTTCTCCGGAGTTTCCTCGGCGACCTTCTCAATCTCGACACCACCTTCGGTGGAGGCCATGAACACGATACGACGGGTGGAGCGATCAACCACGGCGCCGAGGTAGAGTTCCTGAGCAATATCGGTGCAGGATTCAACCAGAATCTTGCTGACCGGCTGACCATTGGCGTCTGTCTGGTAAGTCACCAGACGCTGACCCAGCCACTGCTCAGCGAAAGCCTTGGCGTCTTCGCGGCTCTTGACCAGCTTCACACCGCCAGCCTTGCCACGACCACCGGCATGCACCTGGGCTTTGACAACCCACATGTCGCCGCCGATCTTGTCGCAGGCTTCAGCCGCTTCTTCGGGAGTGTCTACAGCAAAGCCTTTGGATACAGGAAGACCGTATTCAGCGAACAGCTGCTTCCCCTGATATTCGTGAAGATTCATGCTTATCTACCGTTTCATCGTGTAGGAATTGCGTTTATGACAGTAGCCGACCTGCACCACCGCCACCCTTGACCTTCCGGAGAAGGTCCAACCGGCCGCAACCGGAATTGCCACATCGTGCTGAAGCCAACCCGACTACCGGGCCCAATCAGGACCCGGTAGTCACGGACGCGCTAGTTTAACGCTTCTTGCGGTTGGCAACATGAATTGCGTGACCATTAACCGCCAGTGCTGCTTCGTGCAGCGCTTCAGACATGGTCGGGTGCGAGAACACCATCATGCCGATGTCTTCGGCGCTGCTGCCGAATTCCATGGCGATGGCGCCCTGCTGAACCAGCTCGGCGGCAGCCGGGCCAATCACGTGAACACCCAGAATACGGTCAGTCTTGGCATCGGCGATCATCTTGACCAGACCACCGGTGTCGTTGGCCGCCATGGCCCGGCCGCTGGCCGCAAACGGGAAAACGCCGACATTGTACTCGACGCCTTCGGCCTTGAGCTGCTGCTCGGTCTTGCCGACCCAGGCGATTTCCGGGTGAGTGTAGATAACCGAAGGCACCAGATCGTAGTTCATTGCAGCCTTCTGGCCAGCAATGCGCTCTGCGACCATCACGCCCTCTTCCGAGGCTTTGTGCGCCAGCATGGCGCCACGCACCACGTCACCAATGGCGTAAACACCCGGGACGCTGGTAGAGCAATAATCATCAACGTAGATCACGCCGCGCTCGTCCAGATCGACACCGCAGTCGGGAGCCAGCAGGTTCTCGGTGTAGGGGCGACGGCCAACAGCCACGATCAGCTTGTCGAAGGTCAGTTGCTGCTCACCTTCGGAATCGGAGAACGAAACGATGACCTGCTTGCGCTTGATCTCGGTGCCGGTCACACGGGCGCCCAGGCGGACCTGCAGGCCCTGCTTGGTGAAGGTCTTCAGGGCTTCCTTGGCGACCTGTTCGTCAGCCGCAGCGAGGAAGTTTTCCAGAGCTTCGAAAACCACCACTTCAGCACCCAGGCGACGCCAGACCGAACCCAGCTCCAGGCCGATCACGCCACCACCGATAACACCCAGCTTCTTCGGAACGCTGGTGAACTCCAGCGCACCGGTCGAATCGACGATGATGTCGTCGGTCAGCGGGGCCGGCGGAATTTCGATCGGGCGCGAACCGGAAGCCAGAATCACGTTCTCGGCTTCGATGATCTCGGTCTTGCCGTCCGGCGTGGTCACTTCGACCTTCTTGCCGGCCAGCAGTTTGCCGTGACCTTCGATACTGGTCACACCATTGGCCTTGAACAGCGCGGCAACGCCGCCAGTCAGCTGTTTGACGATCTTGTCCTTGCGCTCGACCATAGCCGGAACGTCCATACTGACGCCCTTGACCTCGATCCCGTGGATCTTGAAGCCTTCCTGGGCTTCATGGAATTTCCAGGAGCTGTCCAGCAGCGCCTTGGACGGAATGCAACCGACGTTCAGACAAGTGCCACCCAGGGCCTGCTTGCCGTCCTTACCGACGTATTTTTCAATACAGGCGGTTTTCAAACCCAGTTGCGCAGCGCGAATGGCGGCTACATAGCCTCCAGGGCCAGCGCCAACGACTACCACATCAAATTTCTGGCTCATGTAATCAATCCTCTGTCGTGCAAGCTTTAAGCTTGAGGCATGAAGCTTAGGGAAGAAGCCGGGGATCGCCCGGCTTCAGCGAGGTTCAGACTTCCAGCAGCAGACGAGCCGGGTCTTCCAACAGGTCCTTGATGGCCACCAGGAAGCTTACCGCCTCCTTGCCGTCGATCAGACGATGGTCGTAGGACAGGGCCAGATACATCATCGGCAGGATCACCACCTGACCGTTAACCGCCATCGGGCGCTCCTGGATCTTGTGCATGCCCAGAATTGCAGTTTGCGGCGGGTTGACGATAGGCGATGACAGCAGTGAACCGAACACACCACCATTGGAAATGGTGAAGGTGCCGCCGGTCATTTCTTCGATCGACAGTTTGCCATCACGCGCCTTGCGGCCGTAGTCGGCGATACCACCTTCGATCTGAGCCAGGCTCATGAACTCGGCGTTGCGCAGGACCGGCACGACCAGGCCACGATCACTGGATACGGCGACGCCGATGTCCATGTAGCCGTGGTAGACGATGTCGTTGCCATCGATGGAAGCGTTGACTCCCGGGAAGCGCTTGAGCGCCTCAGTAACGGCCTTGACGAAGAACGACATGAAGCCCAGGCGCACGCCGTTGTGCTTCTTCTCGAACAGGTCCTTGTACTTGCTGCGCAGGTCCATGACCGGCTTCATGTTGACTTCGTTGTAGGTAGTCAGCATAGCCATGCTCGACTGGGCAGAAACCAGACGCTCGGCAACGCGGGCGCGCAAACGAGTCATGGGCACGCGCTTCTCGATCCGGTCACCCTCACCCAGGCTGACTGCCGGGGCCGCCGCAGCGGGCTTGGCAGCCGCAGCCGGAGCGGCTTGTGGAGCATTTTTCTTGGCTTCGATGGCGTTCAGCACGTCTTCCTTGGTGATCCGGCCACCTTTGCCAGTGCCGTTGATTTCACCAGAGCTCAGGCCGTTCTCTTCAGCCAGTTTGCGCGCAGCCGGCGACAGCAGCAGCTCGTCATCCGACTCGGCCGCCTTGGCAGCCGGTGCGGCTTCGGCTTTGGCTTCAGACTTTGCTTCAGCCTTGGGAGCGGCAGTCGCGCCAGCGTTCAGGGTGCCCAGCAACTCACCACTGAGCACGGTATCGCCTTCCTTCTTGGCGATATCGCCCAGTACGCCGTCAGCCTCGGCCAGTACTTCCATCACAACCTTGTCGGTCTCGATGTCGACGATCAGTTCGTCACGCTTGACGGCATCGCCAGGCTGCTTGTGCCAGGTGGCCACGGTGCCATCGGCAACCGATTCCGGAAAAGTGGGGGCTTTGATTTCAATAGCCATTGTCGATCCTTATGAATTCTTCGTTAGCTGCAAGGTGCTCAAACAGTAAAGGCGTCCTGCAGGAGTTTTTCCTGTTGTTCCGCGTGCATGGACGGGTAGCCGCAAGCCGGTGCCGCCGAAGCTTCACGACCAGCGTAGTCCAGATACAGATTCTTGACCTTGTGCTGAGCGAGAACCCGACGCATGTGGTGCTGACTGGAGTACCAGGCGCCTTGGTTCATCGGCTCTTCCTGACACCAGACCACCTTCTTCAGGTTCTTGTAGGGTGCCAGCACTTCGGCCAGGTCGTCCTCGGGGAACGGATACAGTTGCTCAATCCGGATGATGGCAATGTTGTCCTGTCCTTCGTTGCGACGCTTTTCCAACAGATCGTAATAAACCTTGCCGCTGCACATGACCACCCGATCGACCTTCTTCGGATCGATGCTGTCGATCTCCGGGATCACGGTGTGGAAGGAACCGTCGGCCAGTTCTTCCAGGGTAGATGTGGCCAGCTTGTGGCGCAGCAGCGACTTCGGCGTCAGAGCGATCAGCGGCTTGCGCAGCGGACGGATTACCTGACGGCGAAGCATGTGATAAACCTGAGCCGGGGTCGAAGGCACGCAGACCTGAATGTTGTGCTCGGCGCACAATTGCAGGAAGCGCTCCAGACGCGCCGAAGAGTGTTCCGGGCCCTGACCTTCATAGCCATGCGGCAGCAGCATGGTCAGGCCGCACAGACGACCCCACTTGTGCTCGCCACTGGTGATGAACTGGTCAACTACCACCTGGGCACCGTTGAAGAAGTCACCGAACTGGGCTTCCCAGATCACCAGCGCATTCGGCGTGGTGGTGGCGTAGCCGTATTCGAAGGCCAGTACTGCCTCTTCGGACAACAGCGAATCATAAATGTCAAAACGCGGCTGTGGCTCGGCCAGATTGGCCAGCGGAATATAAGGTACGCCATCCTTCTGGTTGTGCAGCACGGCATGGCGATGCGAGAAAGTGCCACGCCCAACATCCTGGCCGGTGATCCGGATCGGATGGCCTTCATGCAGCAAAGTGGCGTAGGCCATGGTCTCGGCAAAGCCCCAGTTCAGCGCCAGCGCACCGGCGGCCATCTTGCGGCGGTCTTCGACGATCTTGCCAACCTGGCGCTGCAACACCAGACCGTCCGGCAGGCTGTTCAGGCGATTGGCCAGTTCCTGCAGGGTCTTGAGGTCGAAACGGGTGTCATGACGCGCGGTCCACTTGTGGCCCAGGTACGGAGCCCAGTCGACGAACGAACCAGTATCCGGCTCCTTGACCAGGCTCTTGACCACGTGCTGGCCGTTGTCCAGCGCGTTGCGGTAGTCCTCGATCTTGGCCTGCACATCATCGCCGCTCAGTACACCTTCGGCCACCAGACGCTCGGCATACAGCTCGCGAGTCGTCGGATGCTTGGCGATTTTCTCGTACATCAACGGCTGGGTACCGGACGGCTCGTCAGCTTCGTTGTGGCCACGACGACGGTAGCAGACCAGATCGATCACCACGTCACGCTTGAACTGCATGCGGTAGTCGACAGCCAGTTGGGTAACGAACAGCACAGCTTCCGGATCATCGCCATTCACATGGAAGATCGGCGCCTGAATCATCTTCGCCACGTCGGTGCAGTACTCGGTGGAACGTGCATCTTCCTGACGGCTGGTGGTGAAGCCGACCTGGTTGTTGACGATGATGTGGATAGTCCCACCGGTCTTGTAGGCCCGGGTTTGGGACATCTGGAAGGTTTCCATGACCACGCCCTGACCGGCAAAGGCGGCGTCGCCGTGGATACTGATCGGCAGTACCTTGTCGCCAGTGACATCCTTTCGGCGATCCTGACGGGCACGCACTGAACCTTCGACTACCGGAGAAACGATCTCCAGGTGCGAAGGGTTGAATGCCAGAGCCAAGTGGACTTCACCACCGGAGGTCATGACGTTGGACGAGAAGCCCTGGTGGTATTTAACGTCACCGGAGCCCAGATCGATGATCTTCTTGCCTTCGAACTCGTCGAACAAATCACGCGGGTTTTTGCCCAGGGTGTTGACCAGTACGTTCAGGCGGCCACGGTGAGCCATGCCCAGCACCACTTCGCTGGTGCCGTAGGAGCCGGCGCGCTGAATAATTTCGTCCAGCATCGGGATCAGGCTCTCGCCACCCTCGACGCCGAAACGCTTGGTGCCCGGGTATTTGGTGCCCAGATATTTTTCCAGACCTTCAGCGGCAGTCAGGCGCTCGAGCAGATGACGCTTGCTCTCGACCGAGTGCTGCGGCTTGCCACGCACGCTTTCCAGACGCTGCTGGAACCAGCGGCGCTGGTTGGAGTCGACGATGTGCATGTATTCTGCACCGTAAGTCGAGCAGTAGGTCGACTTCAGTGCCTCGAGGATTTCACGCAGAGTGGCCTCTTCCTTGCCAATCTGCAGTTCGCCGGTATGGAACGGAGTGTCCAGATCAGCGTCGGTCAGACCGTAATCATCGAGGCTCAGATCAGCGATTGCTTCCCGCTTCCACAAACCCAGCGGATCCAGGGTAGAGGCCTGATGGCCACGCATGCGGTAGGCCTGGATCAGGCGCAGGACATCAACCTGCTTTTTCTCATGAGCACTGCTGACTTGACCGGCAACAGCCTGAGGGCGGCGCTGGTTGCGGGTGAGCAGTTCGAAGTGTTCACGAATGGTGGAATGGGAAATATCCGACGCAGCATAACCGTTGACCTGGGGCAGCTTCTGAAAATAGCTGCGCCACTCTTCGGCGACGCTGTTCGGGTCGTGCAGATAGAGCTCGTAGAGCTCCTCAACGTAGGAGGCATTCCCACCGGATAGATGAGATGTGCTCCACAGCTGCTGCATTTCGCTGTCTGGCATGCTTGGTCACCCTCTATAAGGGGACACCACCTGGCGCAAAGACCATTAATTGGCAAAACACTGCCATCCGTGCAGAACCGACCAGAGGGTTGCCGGCATTGTCTCTACCGATCGCCCTACCCTGCCCAGGCTCTGCGAAACCGGAAAATTGCCGGCCCCGACAGATAGTTCGGGTGTTACCCGATTGCCCCTGTTGGTTTAGGTATTACAAACCGCGGCTTTGTGAGCTGCGGCCCGATTCACTTCTGACCGGCACCCTATAGCAGGTGCCGGCACAGGTTCATTTGATGCAGAGATCGCCGATCAGGTTCCGCTCTGCAGCAACATGTTGCGGATGTGGCCAATGGCACGGGTCGGGTTCAGACCCTTGGGGCACACATTCACGCAGTTCATGATGCCGCGGCAACGAAATACGCTGAACGGATCGTCCAGTGCTGCCAGACGCTCTTCGGTCTGGGTGTCGCGGCTGTCCGCCAGGAAGCGGTAGGCTTGCAACAGACCCGCAGGGCCGATGAACTTGTCCGGGTTCCACCAGAACGACGGGCACGAAGTCGAACAGCAGGCACAGAGAATACACTCGTACAGGCCATCCAGCTTTTCGCGCTCCTCAGGCGACTGCAGGCGCTCGATAGCCGGCGCCGGCGTGTCATTCTGCAAATACGGCTGAACCTTTTCGTACTGCTTGTAGAAGATGCTCATATCCACGACCAGGTCACGGATTACCGGCAAACCCGGCAGCGGACGCAGCACCAGCTTGTTACCCTTGACCACAGCAGACAGCGGCGTGACGCAAGCCAGACCGTTCTTGCCGTTGATGTTCATACCGTCCGAGCCACATACGCCCTCGCGGCAGGAGCGACGGTAGGAAAAGCTGCCGTCCTGCTCCTTGATCAGCGCCAGCACGTCCAGGACCATGATGTCCTTGCCGCCGGTGTCGACCTGAAAGTCCTGCATGTGGGGAGCGTTGTCGCTCTCCGGGTTGTAACGATAGACACTCACTTGCAACATATCGGTCACCCTTAGTAAGTACGTACTTTAGGTTCAAAGGCCGGAACGGTTTTCGGCGCGAAGTTCACAGCCCGCTTGCTGACCTCTTTGGTCTCGGGCTTGTACAGGCTGTGGCACAGCCAGTTCGCGTCATCACGCTCCTCGAAGTCTTCACGGGCGTGCGCACCACGGCTTTCCTTGCGGATCTCCGCGGCAATCGCAGTAGCCTCAGCCACTTCGAGCAGGTTTTGCAGTTCCAGCGCTTCAATACGCGCGGTGTTGAATGCCTGGCTCTTGTCATTGATCTTGACGTTGGCAATACGCTCACGCAGATCAGCCAGTTGCTTGATACCCTTCTGCATGTATTCACCGGTACGGAATACACCGAAGTAGTTCTGCATGCAGCTCTGCAGCTCTTTGCGCAGCGGAGCGACATCTTCGCCAGAGCTGCGCTCATTGAGGCCGGCCAGACGAGCCATGGAGGCATCGATGTCGGACTCGGAGGCGCCACGGTACTCGATGCCTTCCTTGAGCGCGCTTTCCAGGTGCAGACCGGCAGCCCGACCGAACACCACCAGATCCAGCAGAGAGTTGCCACCCAGACGGTTGGCGCCGTGTACGGATACGCAGGCCACTTCACCGACAGCAAACAGACCTTCGATGATCTTGTCGTTGCCGTTGGCATCCTGGGTGATCGCCTGACCATGGATATTGGTGGCGATGCCGCCCATCATGTAGTGACAGGTCGGAACAACAGGAACCGGAGCGACGACCGGATCAACGTGGGCAAAGGTCTTGGACAGTTCACAGATACCCGGCAGACGGCTGTGCAGAACCTCTTCACCGAGGTGATCGAGCTTCAGCATCACGTGGTCGCCATCCGGACCACAACCATTACCGGCAAGGATTTCCTTGACCATGGAGCGGGCAACTACGTCGCGGCCAGCCAGGTCCTTGGCGTTGGGAGCATAGCGCTCCATGAAACGCTCGCCATGCTTGTTGATCAGGTAGCCACCCTCACCACGGCAACCTTCGGTCACCAGCACACCAGCGCCGGCGATACCGGTCGGGTGGAACTGCCACATTTCCATGTCCTGGGCCGGAACGCCGGCGCGCAGGGCCATACCCATGCCATCACCAGTATTGATCAGGGCATTGGTGGTCGAAGAGTAGATACGGCCGGCACCGCCAGTGGCCAGTACCGTGGCCTTGGCACGGATATAGACGGTTTCGCCAGTTTCGATGCAGATGGCGATGACACCAACGATCGCGCCATCCTGGTTCTTGACCAGATCAACCGCGTACCACTCATTGAGGAAGGTGGTGTCGTGCTTGACGTTGTTCTGATACAGGGTATGCAGCAAAGCGTGACCGGTACGGTCAGCGGCGGCGCAGGTACGGGCTGCCTGGGTCGGGTTGTCCGGGCCCTTTGACTGACCACCGAACGGGCGCTGGTAAATGCGGCCTTGCTCGGTACGCGAGAACGGCAGCCCCATGTGCTCCAGCTCAAATACCGCTTCCGGGCCTACCGAACACATATATTCGATAGCGTCCTGGTCACCGATATAGTCGGAACCCTTGACGGTATCGTACATGTGCCAGCGCCAGTCATCGTTCGGATCAGCCGAAGCGATGGCGCAGGTAATACCGCCCTGGGCGGATACAGTGTGCGAACGGGTCGGGAACACCTTGGTTACAACGGCAGTCTTGTGACCGCCCTGAGCCAGTTGCAGCGCAGCGCGCATACCGGCACCGCCACCACCCACGATGATGGCATCAAAAGTCAGAGTACGCATGTTAGCCATTTAGAAACCCCACAGAATCTGCACGCCCCAGACGAAAAGAACAAACATGGCCAGACCACAAACCGCCTGGAACAGGAAGCGGATCGGGGTAGCAGCTTTGCCAAGAGCCATGGGAGTCAGGTAATCGGTCGAGATGGTCCACATGCCGACCCAGGCGTGGACACTCAGAGCCACCAGAGTGAGCAGGCTGAAGATTCGCATCCAGTTCTGGCTGAACAGACCGTGCCAGGCTTCATAGGTCAGACCCGGGTTGGCAACCATCCAGCCCAGCAGGAACAGAACATATACCGCCAGAACCACAGCTGATACGCGCTGGACCATCCAGTCATAAAGACCGCTGCGCGACAGGTTGGTGACGTTGGTTACCATATCCAAACCCCCAGAAGAACAATCAGAACGACCGAAACCACGATTACGATCTTCGAACCCAACTTGCCGCTTTCCAGCTCTTCACCCACACCAGCGTCCATCAGCAGGTGGCGAATGCCGGCGACCAGGTGGTACAGCAGCGCAGACAGCACGCCCCAGATAACCAACTTGGCCAGCGGATTTTGCAGACAGGCCTTAACCTGCTCGAAACCACTTTCGGAACTCAACGAGGTGTCCAGCATCCAAAGCAAACCAGCGATGGCGATGAACAGGATGATGCCCGAAATGCGGTGAGCGATTGACGTGTATGCAGTGATAGGTAGTTTGATTGTCCTGAGATCCAGGTTGACAGGTCTTTTGCTATTCACGGCTATATTCACACTCATGGCCCTGCGGGACAGGGCTGGATTATAGGAAGGTGCACTTTTGTGGGTACCCCAATGACCTCGTGGTCAGCCTTGCAATGAAAGCCGTTAAGGTCATTTTGCCGGACAAGGAGTATAGAGACTTACCCCCCTGATTACAATGCAACAACCTGTTGCAATAGGCCTATTTCAAACCTTGTCGGGCGATTAACGCGCGCAGCCAAAAGACCAATAAAAGCTTTTTATTGGCTTCATATCTATTGACTATCCGCACAATTGACAAACGGGATTATCACCTTATAGTGATGCGGGCCCTGCGTGGGGGGTCACACTTTCGATACAGCAATTAAGGAGGCCATCAATGGCTGACAAGAAGGCGCAGTTGATCATCGAGGGCGCTGCCCCCATTGAGCTGCCAGTATATTCCGGCACCCTGGGGCCGGATGTAGTGGATGTGCGCAGCCTGACTGCCGAAGGTATCTTCACCTTCGATCCTGGCTTCATGGCCACTTCATCTTGCGAGTCCAAGATCACTTTCATTGATGGTGACAAGGGCGTTCTGCTCCACCGCGGCTACCCGATTGAGCAGCTGGCCGAGAAGGCCAATTTCCTCGAGACCTGCTTTTTGCTGCTCAAGGGCGAACTGCCCAATGCCGAGGAAAAGCAGAAATTCGAGAGCACCATCAAGAACCACACCATGGTGCACGAGCAACTCAAGAGCTTCTTCAACGGCTTCCGCCGCGACGCTCACCCGATGGCCATCATGTGCGGCGTAGTCGGCGCCCTGTCTGCCTTCTACCACGACTCGCTGGACATCAATGACCCGCATCACCGGGAAATTTCCGCCATTCGCCTGATCGCCAAGATGCCGACCCTGGCTGCCATGGTCTACAAGTACTCCATCGGCCAGCCGATGATGTACCCGCGCAACGACCTGAGCTACTCGGAAAACTTCCTTCACATGATGTTCAACACACCCTGTGATGAGAAGAAGATCAGCCCAATCCTGGCCCGCGCCATGGACCGCATTTTCGTTCTGCATGCCGACCACGAGCAGAACGCTTCAACCTCGACCGTCCGTCTGGCCGGCTCGTCCGGGGCCAACCCGTTCGCCTGTATCGCCGCCGGCATCGCCGCGCTGTGGGGACCGGCTCACGGCGGCGCCAACGAAGCAGTACTGCGCATGCTCGACGAAATCGGCGATGTCTCCAACATCGAGAAATTCGTCGCCAAGGCCAAGGACAAGGACGACCCGTTCAAGCTGATGGGCTTCGGCCATCGCGTCTACAAGAACTTCGACCCGCGCGCCAAGGTCATGAAACAGACCTGCGACGAGGTTCTGAGCGAACTCGGCATCAACGACCCACAACTGGAACTGGCCATGAAGCTGGAAGAGATCGCCCGTACCGATCCCTACTTCATCGAGCGCAACCTGTACCCGAACGTCGACTTCTACTCGGGCATCATCCTCAAGGCCATCGGCATTCCCACGGAGATGTTCACCGTAATCTTCGCCACCGGCCGTACTCCGGGCTGGATCGCCCACTGGAACGAGATGATCAGCGGCCCGTACAAGATCGGCCGTCCGCGTCAGCTCTACACTGGCCACAGCCAACGGGACTACCCGAGCAAGTGATCTGAAAAGCCCCGCCTGGCGGGGCTTTTTCGTTATTGCCGGCAGGGAACCGCCGCGTCGAGCAGGCGCTCGACACCTCAGGCGATAATGCAGCGCGGAACGCTACGCCGTAGCGTGCTCCCACCAGGTCAGGATCTGCAAGGCCTCTTCCCGGCTACTACCACACGAGACCGGCTCGGCAGTAAATCCCGCGCACACCGGAGGGCGCTGCGGATCAGCAAAGATCGCACAACGATACTCGGCAGTCAGATGAATACAGGGCACGCCAGCCGGCTTGCCCTGCGGCATTCCGGGGATAGCAGAACTGATCGAGGGCGCAATGCAGCAGGCGCCACAGCCTTCACGACACTGCAAGCAACACCCCCACTAGGCGTCACGCTTGAGGCGCGCGATCAGGCTGGAGGTATCCCAACGCCCACCACCCATGGCCTGGATATCGGCATAGAACTGATCAACCAGCGCCGTCACCGGCAACTGCGCACCATTGCGCCGCGCCTCGTCGAGCACGATCCCCAGATCTTTGCGCATCCAGTCGACCGCAAAGCCGAAATCAAACTCGCCTGCCAGCATGGTCTTGTGCCGATGCTCGAGCTGCCAGGACTGGGCCGCCCCCTTGCTGATCACTTCCATCGCCGCCTCACCATCCAGGCCAGCGCTCTGGGCAAAATTCAGCGCCTCGGCCAAGCCCTGAACCAGGCCGGCGATACAGATCTGATTGACCATTTTGGTCAATTGCCCCGAACCGGCCGCCCCCATCAGGCGCACCATCCGGGCATAGCTGCTGATCACCGGCCGGGCCAGATCATAGACCGCTGCATCACCACCGACCATGACCGTCAACTGACCATGCTCGGCACCGGCCTGACCACCCGAGACCGGCGCATCGAGAAAACCCACACCCTGCCGGGCCGCCAGATCCGCCAACTCCCGGGCCACATCGGCAGAAGCAGTGGTATGGTCCACAATCACCGCACCACTGCGAATCCCCTTGAGCACGCCCTGCTCACCACCGATCACTTCGCGCAGGTCATGGTCGTTCCCTACGCAGACCATGACGAAATCCTGATCGACAGCCGCCTGCGCCGGCGTCTCACATGCCCGACCACCATGCTGCGCCACCCACTCGACAGCCTTGCTGGCAGTACGGTTGTAGACCGTCAGCTCGTGCCCGGCACGCAGCAGATGCCCCGCCATGGGATAGCCCATGACGCCCAGACCGATAAACGCCACATTTGCCATAACCGCCTCTCAATACGTCAACCCAAGCCGATCAACTACGGCCATCAATCAATGAAATGATAACAAAGCTGTTTTTTTCGCCCTGCCCTCTCATTGACATTTTTTACCAATAAAACTCCAACATAATACCCCTCCCCCCATGTCATGGCACGCCAGTACAGGTAGCATGGGGCCTCAAATCCAGCCATGGGACAGTGATGCCACCTATCCGCCTACAACATCTGCTCGCACTGCTGGCCAGCCTGTTACTGGTCTCTGCCTGCCAGCCCGAAGCGCCACAGGTCAGCGCCAGCAACAATGCCACGCCAGTTGCAGCCTACACTGTCAGCACCCGTGATCTGTCACGCCCGCTGCGTCTGTCGGCTAGCGTCGAGCCGCGTACCCAGATCCGCCTGGCCGCCCGCACTGCCGGCACCGTTCAGGCCGTTCATCATGAAGAAGGCGAACGGGTTGAGCGCGGTCAACTACTGGCTCAGCTCGATGTCGCTGAGGCCGCCGCCGAACTGGCCCGCACCGAAGCCCAACTGAATTCCGCCAGACTGGACTACCAGCGCGCCGTAGAATTGCGGCGCCGGGGCGTCGCCACCGAACTGGAACTGCAAACCGCCCAGGTCGCGCTGCAGGTTGCTGAAAGCCACCAGGCGCTGTGGAGCAGCCGCGTGGCCTATGGCCGGATTGAAGCTCCGCAAAGCGCCATCATCACCGCCCGACATATCGACCCAGGCGAAGCAGTCGACGCCCAGGACACCCTGTTCGAACTGGCCGACATGGACCACCTGGTCCTGCGCCTGGGCGTATCGGAACTGGATGTGGTGCACCTAGCCCCCGGCCAGCAGATCCCGGTACACCTGGATGCGCTCCCCGACCTGCGACTGACGGGCGAGGTGCGGCGCATCTTTCCCGCCGCCATGGGAACCAGCCGACTGATCACTGTGGAGCTGGTCCTGCCCCCAAACTCCTGGGGCCTGGGCGTCAAACCCGGCTTTCTGGCCCGAATCGACACCGGCATCGATCCGCGCCCCGACACCCTGGTGGTACCTTCGGCCGCTATCGGCAGCGGTGACAGCGGCCATTACGTCTACACCATCACTCAGGAGCAGCTCGACTATCGTCCGATCCAGACCGGCGTCACCCGTGGTCGCTGGACCGAGATCATCGACGGACTGGAACCCGGTGAGACCATTCTGGCCAGCAACCCTATCGACATGCAGGACGCCCAGCCAGTGCGTATTGTCACCTATCTGGAGTAAGTCATGACCCAGCAGCAACCTCCGCCGCGCGGCGGACTGGCTGGTCTGGCAATCAGCCGCCCAATCGGCACCCTGGCCATCGCCTCGGTAGTATTGGTGATCGGCCTGTATTTTCTCCAGCGCCTGCCGATCGATCTGCTGCCCAGCATCGAATACCCGCAGATCCGGGTAACCGTCAACTACCCCGGCGTCTCGCCCGAGGTCATGGAAGAACAGGTGACCCGGGTTCTGGAACGCAACCTGGCCGCGACCGAAGGCCTTCGTTTGATGTCCAGCCGGGTTGAGGACAGTCGCACCGATATCGACCTGACCTTCGAATTCGGCACTAATCTCGATATCGCCATGCAGAACACCTCGCGTGAACTGGAGCAAGCTCGCGCCCAACTGCCGGATATCGACCCACCCCGGGTGCGCAAGTTCGATGGCAGCGAAGCGATCGTCTGGCGCGGCGGCTTCAGCTCCACCGTGCGCAATGAGGCAGCAGTCAACGACTGGATCGAAAACATCCTGCTCCCACAACTGATCGGCATTGCCGGCGTCTCCTCGGTTGAGTCAGCCGGCGGTATGGTCCGCGAGATCGAGGTCATCGTCGACCAACCCCGCCTGCATTCCTACGGGCTCGGCCTGCAGGACCTGAGTAATACCCTGGCAGCTGAAAACCGCGACCTCGCAGTCGGCCGGATCAGCTCCAGCGAGTTCGACGTGGCCGGCAAGACCGAGGGCCTGCTCAACTCGCTGGAACAGATCCGCGACACTCTGCTGCCACTACCCCGGGAGGCCCAGCGACTTGGCCAGAACATCCGCCTGGCCGATGTCGCCGAAGTACGCGACGGCCATCGGCGCCAGCGGGTGTTCGCCCGACTCAACGGCACACCTGCGGCCCAGGTCACCATCTACAAGCTGCCCGAAGCCAATACAGTCGCCGTCGCCGATGACGTGCGTACAACCCTGGAGCGCCTGCAGCGCTCAGGCTTCATCCCTGCCGACATCCGCTTCGAACAGACCCAGGACCCGAGCTTCTTCATCCGCGGTGCCCTGTCCAGCGTCAGTACCGCCGCCCTGATCGGTGGTGCCCTGGCAATGCTGATGGTGCTGTTATTTCTTGGCAGCCTGCGCAAGGGTTTTGTTATCGGCCTGTCGATCCCAATCGCTATCATGGCCACCTTCGCCCTGATGGGCGTCAGCGGCCTGACTCTCAATATCATCAGCCTGGGCGGGCTGGCGCTCGGCGTCGGACTACTGCTGGATAACGCCATCGTCATGCTGGAAAACATCTACCGGCACCGTGACAGCCTGGGCAAGGACCCGGACCAGGCCGCGCGCGACGGCGCCCGCGAAGTCGTCTCGGCGATTACTGCCGGCACCCTGACCAACCTCGCTGCAGTACTGCCCTTCCTGCTGGTCAGCGGCATTGCCGCTCTGGTCTTCCAGGAAATGATTCTGACCATCGCCTTCGCCATCATCGCCACCCTGGTCGCAGCACTGACCCTGGTCCCGAGCCTGGCGGCGCTACTGGGCAAACTGACACTGAACAGCGGCCTGGATCGCAGCCTGCCGGTACGCCTGTTTTCTGGCCTGGTCGAGCGCCTGCGCCAAGGCTATACCACAGCCCTGCCGACAGTACTGCACTGGCGCTGGGGCGTACTGGGGCTGGCCAGTCTGGCACTAGTCGGCTCGGCCTGGCTGTTCAGCCAGCTCGGCAGCGAATTTTTGCCGCAAATGGACGACGGCGCGGTTCAAATCCGTATCAGCCTGCCACCTGGTACTCCACCGGAAGAAACCCAGCAGGTGGCACGGCGAATCGAACAACTGCTGACCAGTCGCGAGTATGTCGAAAGCGTCTTCACCCTGGCTGGCGGCGCTCTGTGGGGCGGCGTGATCAGCGAGCGGCCAGGCTCGGGCATTTTCATGATTCAACTGGTACCAGCCAGTGAACGCCCAGAGATGCCGGCCGGACGCTGGATCGCCGACACCCAGCGAGCCGTCAGGGCCCTGGATATTCCCGGCGCCCGGATCTTCGCCCGCCCGCCACAGATTCGCGGCCTGCGCTTTACCAGTGAAGGCAATGATCTGGCGATCGGCATCATGGGCCCTGATCTCAGACAACTGCAAACCCTGGCCAACCAGATCGCCCTGCACCTGCAAGGCATTCCAGGCCTGGAAGGATTAGACAGCGGCCAGGAAGACCTGAACCCTCTGTTGCGCCTGCATGTTGATCGTCAGCGGGCCGCCGAGTACGGCCTGCGGGTCGCCGAAATCGGCCAGGCCGTACGCGATGCCGTTGACGGCGCGGTACCAACCCGCTACATCGACGGCAACCAGGAATACGACGTGCGGGTACGCCTGCCCTACAGCGCCGCCGAAGACAGCGACGCACTGGGCAACCTCATGCTGTTCCGCCAGCAGGACGAACCGGTACTGTTGCGCGACCTGGCCCGACTGGAACTGGGCGACGGCCCGGCAACCATCTACCGTGAAAACCAGAGCCGGATCGTGCGAGTGGTCGGGGACATAAACACCAGCATCAACGATGTCGGCAGCGTCATGCAGCAAGTCCAGCAGCGCCTGGCCGAACTCGACATCCCCGAACGCTATAGCCTGCTCTATGGCGGCCAATGGGAGACAATTCAGGACACCAACCGTGAACTGAGCGTGGTGATAGCGCTGTCAATCTTTCTGGTGTTCGTGGTCTTGGCGGTGCAGTACGAGCGCCTGAGCAACCCTCTGATCATCATGGCAGCCGCACCACTGTCACTGGTCGGCGTCAGCCTGGCCCTGTGGCTGACCAGCACCCCGGTCTCTGCTCCGGTCCTGATCGGCCTGATTCTGCTGATCGGCATCGTGGTCAACAACGCCATCTTGCTGGTCGAGTACATTGAGCAGGGTCGCCGCCAGGAAAGTCTGAGCCTGCATGAGGCCATCGTTCAGGCTGGCAGCGTGCGCCTGCGACCGATCCTGATGACCACCCTGACCACCGTACTGGGCATGACGCCACTGGCCGTAGGGCTGGGTGAAGGTGCGGAAATCATGCGCCCGCTGGCCCTGGCGGTGGTTGGTGGCCTGCTACTGTCGATGCTGCTGACCCTGTTCGTGGTGCCTTGCCTGTATCTGGTCATCAACCGCTGCGCTGAACAGCTGCGCGAGCGCCTGACCGGTCAGCCAGCCAGCAGCTGACAGGCATTGCCGCGAGGCTCGGCGGCTCGGCATAATGAGCGCCCTTTAAGCCTCGCTCCCAAGGAGTCATTCGATGTTCAAGGTCAACCAGTACTTCGACGGCAAAGTCGCCTCCATCGCCTTCCAGCAGCCCGAAGGCGCCGCCACCGTGGGCGTCATGGCCCCCGGCGAGTACGAATTCGGCACCAGCCAACTGGAAATCATGCACGTGATCAGCGGCCTGTTGACCGTCAAGCTGCCGGGTAGCGAGCAGTGGCAGGACTTCGCCGGCGGCAGCCAGTTCAGCGTTCCGGCCAACAGCAAGTTCCAGCTCAAGGTAGCCCAGGATACTGCCTATCTCTGCGAATACCACTAAGAGGCAGGAACGCGCTGCGAGCGCGAACAGGTACCGCAGCCGCTAGACAGCCCGCTTCGCGGCCGCGGGCCGCTCCTACCAAAGTACGCCGCACCCCGGTAGGAGCGCTCTGCGAGCGCGAATGGTTCCGGCAAGCTACGCCGGACTGACTTCGGTCAGCCCCTTGGCATACCCCTCCAAAAACAGCGGCGGCATGCGTTTCGGTTTGCCGCTGCTGAGTTCAATACAGGCAAAGGTCGTCCGCCCACGCAGCAGCGTCAGCCCGTCGCTATTGCGACACAACTGAAAATGCCGGGTCATGCGCAGTTTCTTGTCCCAATGCACAATCCAGGTCGCCATGGTCAGCTCATCGCCTTCATAGGCCGAGGCCAGATAGTCGATCTCGTGACGTACCACCGCCATCGCCCGATCCAGCTCGCGATATTCCTCCAATCCCAGCCCCAAGGATTTGGAGTGCTGCCAGGCGCAGCGCTCCAGCCAGCGAACATACACCGCATTATTGGCATGCCCCAACTCGTCGATATCATCCGGCTGCACGGTAATGGCCAGGGTATAGGGGTTATCCAGATCCCAGTTCACGGGCAATGACTCCTGCTGACAAAATTCGATCAGCGCGCAGGATACCACACAGCCTTACCAGCAACTGTCGGCAGCCGCCGGCAAAGCATCACTTGCAGTCACCGACGGCAGCGACAACACTGTCTGCAGGCAACAAGGAAATCGTTCATGTTCAAACACCTGCACTTCCCTATCCTGGTCATCAACCCGCATATCGGCCAGGCCAATGTGGCCGGCAAGCAACTCGACGATCTGTTCAGCGCCCTGAGCCAGGAGGGCTTCGAAGTCCTGGCCACCGGCTCGCTGGATGAAGGACGACTGATCGCCGAAGCCCACCGCGGCCTGTCCTGCATTCTGTTCAGCACCGACGACGGTAACGACCTGGCACCGGTCCAGGCTCTGTTCGAAGCCGCCCACTCGCGCTCGCCCGAACTGCCGATCATCGCCCTGAGCACCCGTCAGCACCTGGACAGCCACTACCTCAGTGCGCTGCGCGATCTGCTGCAATTGCGCGGCATCATCTATCTGTTCGAGGACACCCTGCCATTCATTGCCGGACAGATCGCCCGCACCGCCCGCGCCTATCTGGCGCAACTGCTGCCACCCTTCTTCAAGGCCCTGCTCGACTACACCGCGCGCTCCAGCTATTCCTGGCATTCACCCGGCCATGGCGGCGGCGTGGCCTTTCGCAAGAGCCCGGTCGGCCGGGCCTTCCATGATTTTCTGGGCGAGAACACCCTGCGCTCAGACCTGTCGGTCTCAGTACCCGGCCTGGGCTCGCTGCTCGATCACAACGGCCCGATTGCCGAGGCCGAGGCGAACACTGCCCGCACCTTCGGCGCCGATCACAGCTTCTACGTAATCAACGGCACCTCGACCGCCAACAAGATCATCTGGCACGCCTTCGTCAGCCGCGATGATGTAGTGCTGGTCGATCGCAACTGCCACAAGTCGATCCTCCATGCCATCATCATGACCGGCGCTATCCCGCTCTACCTGACCGGCTCGCGCAACGACTACGGCATCATCGGCCCGATCAGCCTGGAAGAACTGGCCCCCGAGCGACTCAAGCAACGCCTGACCGAGCACCCGCTGCTCAAGGATCGCCAGGTCGACAGTATCCGCCTGGCGGTGTTGACCAACTCGACCTATGACGGCCTGTGCTACAACGCCGAGCTGATCAAGGAACAGCTGCAGGATGCCGTCGACATTCTGCACTTCGACGAAGCCTGGTACGGCTACGCGGCCTTTCACGAATTCTATGCCGGCCGCCATGGCATGGGGCGCAATCGCGGCCTGCCTCGCGCACGCCACCCATTGGTATTCGCCACCCAATCGCCGCACAAGGTGCTGGCAGCCCTGAGTCAGGCCTCCATCATTCTCGCCCAGGACAGCGAGGAGCAGCAGCTCGACCGCGAGCGCTTCAATGAAGCCTTCATGATGCACACCTCAACCTCCCCGCATTACGGCATCATTGCCTCGATCGACGTGGCTACCGGGATGATGGCTGGCGAGCCTGGCCGCTCACTGGTCCAGGAGACCCTGGATGAGGCCCTGAGCTTCCGCCAGGCCATGCAGCAGACCGCCGAACGACTGGACGAGGATCAGTGGTGGTTTGATGTCTGGGAGCCAGAAGACGCGCTGGACAGCGAGCAACTGCAGGCCAGCGACTGGACCCTGGATAATGGCGAGAGCTGGCACGGTTTTGGCGACATGGCGCCGGACTATGCCCTGCTCGACCCGATCAAGGTCACCCTGCTGACTCCCGGCGTCGAGGAACAGGGTCGGCTGGCCAAAAGTGGCATTCCGGCCGCCATCGTCACCCGCTTTCTGGCCGAGCGCGGTCTGGTCGTGGAAAAAACCGGTCTTTACTCGTTTCTGATTCTGTTCTCACTGGGCATCACCAAGGGAAAATGGAGCACCCTGGTATCCGAACTACAGGAGTTCAAGCGCCTCTACGACGCCAACGCACCACTGGAAACCACCCTGCCGGGCATCGCCCAAGGCGGCCATTATCCGGGCCTGGGACTGCAGGATCTGTGCGAACGCCTGCACAGCTTTTACAAGCAGCAGCGCATGGTGAAGATCCTGCGCCAGATCTATACCGAGCTACCAGACATGCTGGTGCGCCCAGCCGACGCCTATCAGCACATGGTTCGCGGTCAGGTCGAGATGGTCCCGATCGAGCAGCTGGCCGGCCGAATCAGCGCCGTCATGCTGGTTCCCTACCCGCCAGGTATTCCGGTGATCATGCCCGGCGAGCGGTTCCCGACCGATTGCACCGCAATAACCGACTACCTGCGCGTGGCGCAGCAGCTGGACCAGCAGTTCCCGGGCTTTGAAAGCGATATTCACGGTCTGCGCGAAATCCGCCAGCAGGACGGCAGCGTGCGGTTCTGCGTGGACTGCCTGAAGGAATGACAGGCAAAGAAAAAGGGCTCGTCTTGCGACGAGCCCTTTAATTGGTGGAGCTAAGCGGGATCGAACCGCTGACCTCCTGCATGCCATGCAGGCGCTCTCCCAGCTGAGCTATAGCCCCGTGGTCTTGCGACCGCCGGCACATGGGTACCGGTTGGTAAATATGGCGTCCCCTAGGGGACTCGAACCCCTGTTACCGCCGTGAAAGGGCGGTGTCCTAGGCCACTAGACGAAGGGGACGCAAACCCTTCTGGAAACGATGCTGGTATCGTTTCTTTACCTGACCGCCTGGGAGCGATACAGGCCAGTGTAAAACAGGTCAACACTTACGCGCTGACCAAAAAATGGTGGAGCTAAGCGGGATCGAACCGCTGACCTCCTGCATGCCATGCAGGCGCTCTCCCAGCTGAGCTATAGCCCCGTCTCAAGGACGGGGCGAATATTATGGTCCTCGCCCCACCCTGTCAACAGAAATTTACGCAAAACAGCAACTTAAGCTTCAACCGAACCAAATCCAGCCAACAGTTTCTCCCAGGCCTTGGCTTCCTTCTTCGAGGTGCCACCCAGCAGCTCCAGCGCCTGTCGCAAACGGAAACGGGTCAGATCCGGCCCCAGGTGCGCCATGGCATCGAGCACCGAGACCGAGCTGGCCTGACCGGTGATCGCCGGGAACAGCAGCGGCATCACGTCACGCAACTTCAACCCCAGGCCTTCGGCGACAAACTGGATACAGGCGGTGATGCTGTCCTTGCTCCATTGGCGCTGCGCTTCCAGCTTCCACAGTGTCAGCTGTAACACCTGACGCACCTCGTCTTCCGAGAGTTTCTTGTGCTTGAACAGCGCCGGATCCAGCTCCAGCCGACCCATCAGGAAGAAACCGGCCAGCGGCAACAGGTCGCTGAAGGTTTCAACCCGGCTCTGCACCAGCGGGATCATCGGCTTGAGATAGTCGCCATTGACCGCCCAGGCTTGGACCGCTCGGGCGAAATCCTCGGGTGACAGTTCACGAATCCACAGACCATTGAGCCAGGCCAGCTTTTCGATGTCGAAAATCGGCCCGCCCAGCGATACCCGGTGGATATCGAAATGCTCAACCATTTCGGCCAGGCTGAACTTTTCCCGCTCATCGGGCATCGACCAGCCCATGCGCCCCAGATAGTTCAGCAGCGCCTGCGGCAGATAGCCCATGCGCTGGTAGAAGGTGATGCTGGTCGGATTCTTGCGCTTGGACAGCTTGCTCTTGTCCGGGTTGCGCAGCAGCGGCATGTGGCACAGCTGCGGCATGTCCCAGCCGAAGTACTGGTACAGCAGCATGTGCTTGGGTGCCGAGTTGATCCACTCCTCGCCGCGCAGCACATGGGTGATCTGCATCAGATGATCGTCGACCACATTGGCCAGGTGGTAGGTTGGCAGACCGTCAGCCTTCATCAGCACCTGCATGTCGACCTGTTCCCAGGGAATCTCGATCTCGCCACGCAGCATGTCGTTGACGACGCACACACCTTCGCTCGGCACCTTCATGCGCACAACGTGCGACTCACCTGCGGCCACCCGGCGCTCGACTTCCTCGGCACTCAGGTGCAGACAGTGACCGTCATAGCCGGGGGTCTGTTTGTTGGCCATTTGTTCGGCGCGCAGGGCGTCCAGCCGCTCGCTGCTGCAAAAGCATCGGAAGGCATGACCATTGCTGATAAGTTGTTCGCTATGCGCCTGGTAGATCTCGCTACGCTCGCTCTGGCGGTACGGCCCATGCGGACCACCCACGTCCGGACCTTCATCCCACTGCAACCCGAGCCAACGCAGCGAGTCCAGAATCTGCTGCTCGGACTCGGCACTGGAGCGCACCTGATCGGTGTCCTCGATACGCAAAATGAATTCGCCGCCGTGCTGACGGGCAAAGCACTCATTGAACAAGGCGATATAGGCGGTGCCGACGTGTGGGTCACCTGTCGGAGACGGGGCAATGCGGGTACGAACGGTCATGGATACTCTCGGATAAACGGCCCCCATACCGGGGGCACAGAAAAAAGCTATTCGTCGGCAGATTTTATCAGCGCTTCGGACTCAGCCTCCAGTCTGCTGTTGAGCCACTCATCCACACTTTCCACCAGGTAGTCGATAAAGGCCTTGACCTTCATCGCCTGAAAGCGCCGCGAGGGATACAGTGCGCACAGCTCACTGGAAGGCAGCCGGCAATGCTCCAGCACCCTGACCAGAGTGCCCAGCTCAACACAGGGCTCGGCAATAAAAGCTGGCACGTTGACGATCCCGGCCCCCGCCAATGCCGCCTCGCGGGCAAAGGTCACATTGTTGACCGTCATCACCGGGTTGACCGTCACGTTGACCACGGGCTCAAGGAAGTGCCACTTGCGGCTGGTTTCACTGACGCTTTGAATGCAGCGGTGGTGAGTCAGCTCTTCCGGCTTGCTGGGCATGCCGTACTGGCGGATGTAATCCGGGCTGGCATACAGCTGACTGGGGCTGGAAATCAGCGGCCGGGCCACCAGACTGGAGTCGGGTAAACGCCCTCTGTGAATAACAATATCCACCCCCTCCTCGACCGGGTCGACGGTCCGGGTCGTCAGCTCAACCTCAACCTGGATCGCCGGGTAGCAGCGCATGAACTCGCCCACCACCTTGCCCAAAAACAGCTGGCCAAACTCGATCGGCGAACTGATCCGCAACAGCCCGGTCGGCTCGCGCTGCAATTGCATAATAGCCTGTTCGGCCTCGGAGAACTCCTGCATGATCTGTCGGCAGCGCTCGTAATAAGCCTGACCGACTTCAGTCAGCCGCAATTTGCGCGTGGTGCGATTAAGCAGGCGCACTCCCAACCGCTCTTCCAGTTGAGCGATCCGCCGACTGACGGTGGACTTTTGCATACCCAGCGTGGTCGCAGCGCTGGTAAAACTGTGACACTCCACCACGCGGGTGAAGATCAGGGCGTCATCCAAACCCATAGCTAACTGTTCCTGTCATGCAACAAAGTTTCCAGATTCTAGCGCCTCTAGTGCCTGCTGGAACAGTGCTACAGTGCCCGAACAAGTAGAAAAGGAAGTATCCATGTCCGCCCACGTTCGCAAGCGCCTGTTCGTTTTCTTTCTCCTGCTCGCCATGGCCGGCTCCGCTTTCTTTGTCCACTGGTGGTTTATCGGACGCTTTTACCAGTCCACCAACAACGCCTATGTCCAGGGTGACATCACCCGCATCAGCAGCCAGCTCAGTGCCCAGGTTACCGAAGTACTGGTCGCCGACAACCAATGGGTGGAAATCGGCGACCCGCTGATCCGCCTTGATCCACGGGACTTCCAGATCGCCCTGGCCCAGGCTCGCGCCAATCTGGCGACCCGCAAGGCTGAACGGATCGAGGTCGAGTCACGCCTGGCGCAACAGGACAGCCTGATCGCCGCCGCCCGCGCCGATGTTCTGGCCCGCCAGGCCGAGCGCCAGCGTGTGGAGCTGGATATTCGCCGCATCACCCCGCTGCGCCAGTCCGGTTATGCATCGGAAGAGCAACTCAGCAACTTCCGTGCTCAGCTAGACGTAGCCAAAGCCCAGGTCCAACGCGCTGACGCCGACCTGCAGACCCAGCAACTGGTCAAGGACACCCTGCGCGCCGACCTGCAACGCCTGGCGGCACTCATTGAAGTGGCTGAGGCTGACATCAGCAAGGCCGAACTGGATCTGGAACGAACCGAAATCCGCGCCCCGAACAGCGGCCGGGTCGGCCAACGCAGCGTACGGGTCGGACTCAACGTCCAGCCCGGCAGCCACCTGCTGGCCCTGGTACCGGAGCAGCACCTGTGGGTGCAGGCCAACTTCAAGGAAACCCAGATTCGTGGCCTGCGCGAAGGCCTCAAGGCCCGTCTGGAATTCGACGCCTTTCCCGGCCAGCCGATCGAGGGCGTGATCGACAGCCTGTTCCCCGCCTCCGGCGCCCAGTTCAGCCTGCTGCCGCCGGATAACGCCACAGGCAACTTCACCAAAGTCGTGCAGCGTATGCCGGTCAAGATCGTCCCGGCCAACGGGCATCCCTTGACCGGCCACATCCGGCCCGGCATGTCGGTATTGGTGAAGGTCGACCTGCGTGACTGACGCGCGTTTCGAACAGCCGATACCGCCGCCGACCCGGCGCGACTGGATCGCCATTCTCAGCGCCATTCTCGGCGCATTCATGGCGATTCTCGATATCCAGATCATCAATTCCTCGCTCAAGGATATTCAGGGCGCACTGTCGGCTACCATTGAGGAAGGCTCGTGGATTTCCACCTCCTATCTGGTGGCCGAAATCATCATCATTCCACTGGCCGCCTGGCTGACCATGATCATGTCGCCGCGACGCTTCGCCGTGTGCGTCTCGGTAATCTTCGTGTTCGCCTCCCTGCTCTGCTCAATGGCCTGGAACCTGGAAAGCATGATCGTGTTCCGGGTGCTCCAGGGCCTGGCCGGTGGCGCACTGATCCCCTTCGCCTTTTCGCTGATCCTGACCAAACTGCCGCTGGAAGTACGTCCCAAGGGCATGGCGCTGTTTGCCGTGACCGCTACCTTCGCTCCGGCCATAGGCCCAACCATTGGCGGCTGGCTGACGGAAAATTTTGGCTGGGAATTCATTTTCTACATCAACATCGTACCCGGCATCCTGATGACCGCCGGCCTGCTGTACGGCCTGGACAAGAGCCCGCCACGCTGGGAACTGCTGAAAAAAGGTGACTATGCAGGGATCGCCACCATGGCGCTGGGCCTGGGTTGCCTGCAGGTCTTCCTTGAGGAAGGCCATCGCATGGACTGGCTGGAATCCCCCCTGATGGTCACCCTCGGCGTCATCGCCTTCGTCAGCCTGGTGACCTTCGTGATTCTGCAGCTGAGCCGTGATAACCACCTGATCAACCTGCGACTACTGAAAGAGCGCAACTTTCTGCTCGGCAGCCTGGGCAATATTGGCCTGGGCGTGGGATTGTTCGGCACGGTGTTCGTGCTGCCGGTCTATCTGGCGCAGATCCAGCACTACAACGCGCTGCAGATCGGCCAGGTGTTCATGTGGCTGGGCCTGCCGCAATTGCTGCTGATTCCGCTGGTGCCGATTCTGATGAAATACATCGATGCCCGCTGGATCTGCGCCGCCGGTTTTCTGCTGTTCAGCTCGGCCAGCTACTTCAGCGGCTTTCTCAGCCTCGATTTCGCCGGCGACCAGTTTATTGCCGTCCAATTGCTGCGTGCCTTTGGCCAGCCAATGATCCTGGTGCCGATGTCGATTCTGGCCACCGCCATGATTCCGCCGTCACAGGCTGGCTCGGCCTCCAGCCTGTACAACATCATCCGCAATCTCGGTGGCGCCATCGGCATCGCCGTACTGGCTACCATGCTGGACAGCCGGGCCAAGTACTACTTCGACTATTTGCGCGAACACATCACCCCAGCCAACCCGGCACTGGAGGAACGCCTGACCCTGTTGACCGAACAGCTCGGCAACCCGGAATCCGCGCTGCGCCTGCTCAACCAGCAGGTTCACCAGCAGGCCCAGATCATGGCCTACAATGACGCGTTCCACCTGATTGGGCTGATGCTGGCCATATCCATGGTCTGCATTCTGCTGACCAAGCCGTTACCCAAGGCCCCGCTCAAGGCGCAATAGCCGGATCACTCAGCCGCAAGCTGTTGCGCCAGCCCCTGCAGCAACCGGTTGTTGATCGTCTCGGCCTTGTCCAGGCGGCCCTGATCGAAGCGCTCATCCAGGGCAAAGCCGCCACGCAGCAACTGCTCAAGGAAACTGAGACCATCCGAACTCACTTCACTGGCGCTGCGCAGCGCCTGTAACAGGCCTTCGGCATAATCACGCAACTGGTTGTTGACCGCACTGACTGGCGCGGCCTGGCCGGCGACACTGCGGTAAGCCTCACTGACCTGACGCACGCTGGTCTGGGTCAGGCTCAGCGACATGCTGGCCAACTGCGTGCCGTCCAGATCCAGAGCCAGAGCCCGGTCAAAAGCACCAGTCAGATCACCGGCATAGAACCGGCTGGCCAGTTCCTGTACCTGCCCCAGCAGGCTTTCAAGAGCTGCCCGCTCATCGTTATTGAGCTGCCCCTCGATGGCCACCTGAAACTGGCCGACCTGCAGCATTCCGCCGCTGCCGGCAAATCCGTCTGCAGTCTTTTCTACCGTTGCCGCACTCACTGAGGCCTGGGCGATGCTGATACGCAGTCGGTCCCCTTCCCGGGTGGTTACCGACAGCTCAAAACTCTCGGACAGCGCGACCAGGCTGGAATAATTGGCCACCGACACCTGATCACGCCCAGGCAGCAGACGCTGGGCGATATCGCTCATGCCGGACTGGATCCGGCTGTAGGTATCGTCAATGTCCTCGGCTACCTTGCCCTTGAGCACGCCCATGCCGTCAAGAATCTTGCGGGCCTCGGCAAACCCCTGCTCAACCCCTTTGCGGGCCTGGTCATAGAGTTTTTCCAACTGTGTGGTATCAGCGCCATCGGCCCTGGCCTGCTGCAACCTGCCCTCGATAAAACCGAGAACGGTTTCCGCCACCCTGGCCGGAGCAAAGTTTTCGGCCGGCCCATTGAGGCTGCCCTGTTGCAAGCCCAGACGCTCGGCCAGGCGATTGGCCAGAGTCTGCTGCGGGACTGGCAAATTGCGCACAGACGCCGCCGCAACCGAGTGCGCCGGGCGCGATTGACTGGATGAAAGAAACGGAGTCTGAGTCATGATGCACCTCCAGAAGATCAGAGGTTATCGGCCGACTTTGCCCACACTGAATGACCGTTGGTCGGTCTGGGGGCATGCAAGCCCGCAACACCCTGCCATCAGCCAGTTTCAGCATCGCGCAGGCGCGCGACGCTACCCAGACCAGGCACCAACCTCTGTGCAATCGCCTGGGAGTGTCGCGCACCTGCGCGACACAAAACCACCCTGCGATACCATCTCCATCTGCCAGGCTGGCTTGCTTCGGCTTAGGGAGTCATGCCAGTTGCCACCGGGCGCTGCGGATCAGTAATCCATTCGCTCCAGGAGCCGGCATACAGTCGCGGCTCGGGCAGCCCGGCCTCAACGGCGGCCAGAATATTGTGGCAGGCAGTGACGCCGGAGCCGCAATAGCAGGCCAATACCTGACCTTCACCCTGCCAGGGTTTGAAGCGTGCGGCCAGCTCAGCCGCCGGCAACCAGAGGCCATCAGCACCAACATTGGCGACGCAGGGCAAACAGGCGGCGCCGGGAATATGCCCAGCCACCGGATCAATCGGCTCCTGCTCTCCGGCATAGCGTGGAGCGCCGCGCGCATCGAGCAATTGCAGGGCCGGGTCACCCTGACGCCTGAGAATTTCTGCCGCATCGATCAACCGGGCATGATCCGCACGCCCCTGGAAGTTACCCTCAACCGCAGGGCGAGGCGTATCGCTGGATAACGGCCGACCACTGGCAACCCAGGACCGCAGCCCGCCATTGAGCAGCTTGACACGCTCATGTCCAAGCCAGCGCAGCAGCCACCACAAGCGTGCGGCAAACAGCCCAGGACCGTCGTCATAGACCACCACCAGGCTATCGCCATTCACTCCATTGCGCCGTAGGCAAGCACTCAACCGCTCAGGGTCCGGCAACGGGTGACGACCCGTCTGGCCCGGCACTACGGCAGCCGAAAGGTCATCATCCAGATGCAGATAGCGCGCGCCTGGAATGTGCCCGGCGGCAAAATCCAGCCGCCCCTGCCCTGGTTGTTCCAGGGAAAAGCGCAGATCGAACAAGCACAATTCGGAGTCTTCCAGACGCTCGGCAAGCGTCTGGGTATCGATCAACTGGGACATGTCGGCCTCCATCGGTCAAAGGCTGACAGTAGACGGGTTACCGATGAAATGCCAGGGTGCCGGCCAGGTTTATCCGGCGCGGCGCAACGACTCGATATACGGGCGCAGGGAATAACCCAGCCGCGGCTCCAGATCATCAGCCCACAGTCGCATGGCGTCCTTGTCCAGGGTCAGACGCCCGCCAGCGGGAATGAACAGCAGAATGTTGCCCTCATCCACCTCAACGCGCAGGTAGTCATCGCCAAAAAGTTCACGCAACATCTTCGCCGCGTAGGGCTGACCGGTTTCGCCCATTTGCCACTGATTGATCACCATCAGCCCGCCGGGTCGCAAGGCACGGTGACAGCTCTGGAAGAATTCGGTCTGCAACTGCAAACGTGACAGTCCACCCTCCATATACAGATCGACCATCAACAGATCACAGCTTTCCGGCGCCTGACTGATATAGCGCTCGGCGCAGCCATCGCGTACCTGCAGGCGCGGATCGCTGCTCAGTCCCAGCCACTTGCGTGCCAGCTCGACCACCGCCGGGCGCAGCTCCACCGCCGTGACACGCTCAGGTTGGAAATAGCGAACCAGACAGTTGGCCAGACTACCGCCGCCAAGTCCCAGCAAGGTCGCCCGGTAATCCGCCCGGCACCAGAACAGCCCCAACAGCATGGCCCGGGTGTAGTCATATTCCAGCCAGGCGGAGTCCGGCACATAACAGCAGCTCTGCTCGGTCTTTTCGCCGAAATAGAGAAACCGATAGGGGCCCGATTCAGTCACCCGCAGCAGGCCAAAGTCGTCACGAAGACAATCGATCACATTTTCCTGAATAGTCATGGCATGACGTCTGATGCCCAACAGGCGGCGCATTAACAGGTACAAGATTTTCATGTCTCAGGGTAACATCGAACACTTGATACACCCATACCCAAGAGCCTCGCATGACCACGCCCTGGACGCCCGATAGCTGGCGCAGCAAACCTATCCTGCAGCAACCAACCTACCCCGACGCCCAGACCCTGGCCGAGGTCGAACGCACCCTGGCCGGATATCCGCCGCTGGTATTCGCCGGCGAGGCACGCGAACTGCGCAGGCAGTTCGCTGAGGTCACCCAGGGCCGGGCATTTCTGCTGCAAGGTGGTGACTGCGCCGAAAGCTTCGCCGAATTCTCCGCGCCGAAGATTCGCGACACCTTCAAGGTGCTGTTGCAAATGGCAGTGGTGATGACCTTCGCCGCGGGCTGCCCGGTGGTCAAGGTTGGGCGCATGGCCGGCCAGTTCGCCAAGCCACGCTCAGCCGATGATGAAACCCAGGGCGGCGTTACCCTGCCGGCCTACCGTGGCGACATCATCAATCAGATCGCCTTCGAGGCCGCCGGTCGCGTGCCCGACCCGCAGCGTCTGATCATGGCCTATAACCAGGCCACCGCCACCCTCAACCTGCTGCGCGCCTTTGCTCAGGGCGGCTTTGCCAGTCTGGACCAGGTACATCAGTGGAACCTGGATTTTATTGCCAACTCGGCCACCAGCGACCGCTTTCAGCATCTGGCCGACCGCATTGATGAAAGCCTGGCCTTCATGCGTGCCTGCGGGATCGACGAGGAGCGCGCTCCGCAACTGCGCGAAACCAGCTTTTTCACCGCCCATGAAGCCCTGCTGCTGAACTACGAGCAGGCTTTCACCCGTCGCGACAGTCTGACCGGCGAGTGGTACGACTGCTCGGCACATATGCTCTGGATCGGCGATCGCACCCGCCAGCCGGATGGCGCCCATGTCGAGTTCATGCGCGGCATCCACAACCCGATCGGGGTCAAGGTCGGCCCGAGTACCGACCCGGACGAACTGCTGCGACTGATCGACATCCTCAACCCGGACAACGACCCCGGTCGGCTCAATCTGATCGTGCGCATGGGCGCCGACAAGGTCGAGCAACACATGCCTCGCCTGGTTCGCGCCGTCGAAGGCGAAGGCCGGCTGGTGCTGTGGAGTTCCGACCCCATGCACGGCAACACCATCAAGGCCTCCAGTGGCTACAAGACCCGCGACTTCGCCCAGGTACTGCGTGAGGTTGAGCAATTCTTCAGCGTGCATCAAGCCGAGGGTAGCTGGGCTGGCGGTATTCATATCGAGATGACCGGGCAGAACGTCACCGAGTGCATCGGCGGCGCTACCCCGGTGACCGAAGCCGGGCTCTCAGACCGCTACCACACCCACTGCGACCCGCGCCTGAATGCCGACCAGTCTCTGGAACTGGCATTCATGATTGCCGAGACGCTGAAGAAGGTAAGGCGCTAAGCCCATAGGTAGCGTCATCGGTGCCGCCCAGCCCCGTGGGGCTATACGCAATGTCTGGGTAGCGTCGCGCGCCCGCGCGATGCTGGAACGGCCTGACAACTCTGTGGTGCAGGATAGCTCTGTGTCGCGCGGGCGCGCGACACTCCCAGACCATGCCCGGCACGTCCAGCCTTAACAAAGCAGCATACTTTCGGAGAAGCTCGCGCCCCTTTCGCGGTTCGGCTATCTCACCGATAATGCCCTGCCTACCGCCTCACCCTGACAGGTTTGCACATGTTGTTTCGCTGGTTTGAAAAACGTCTTGATCCCTTTCCTGCGATAGAGCCGAGCGAACCTCCACGCCAGCTTCTGGCCTTCTGTCTGTACTACACTCGCGGCGCCTGGCCTTACCTGGGCATGGCGGCGTTGCTGATGGCCGGCATCGCGCTGGCTGAAGTGTGGCTGTTCAGTTTTCTGGGCAGCATTGTCGACTGGCTGTCCGAGCAGAGCCGCGAGACCTTCCTTGAAACCGAAGGCCTGAAGCTGTTGGGGATGGGGCTGGTGGTACTGGTGCTGCTACCGCTGATGGTATTCGCCAACTCGCTGTTCAGCCACCAGACCCTGATGGGCAACTATCCGATGCGCATCCGCTGGCTGGTACACCGCTACCTGCTGCGCCAGTCGATGGCCTTTTACCAGGACGAGTTCGCCGGGCGTATCGCCACCAAGATGATGCAAACCGCGCTGGCGGTGCGTGAATGCGTCATCAAGCTGATCGACGTGCTCAACTACGTCAGCGTCTACTTCATCGGCACCCTGCTGGTGGTTGGCAGCGCCGACTGGCGCCTGACCCTGCCTATGTTGATCTGGCTGGTCGGCTACATCCTGCTGATGCGCCACTTCATTCCGGTCATGGGCAAGGTCGCAGAGCAACAGGCTGACGCCCGCTCGATCATGACCGGGCGCATCGTCGACAGCTACACCAACATCCAGACCGTTAAACTGTTCTCCCACGCCCAGCGCGAGTCGACCTATGCCCGCGAAGGCATGGACCAGTTCATGACCACTGTCTATCAGCAGATGCGCCTGGTAACACTGGTCTACTCCCTGCTGTACGGGCTCAACGCCCTGCTGCTGATCAGCGTCAGCGGGCTGGCTATCTGGCTGTGGCTCAACGAGCTGGCCAGCGTTGGCGCAGTCGCCGTGGCGGTCGCCCTGGTACTGCGCCTGTGGGGCATGTCGCAATGGATCATGTGGGAGCTGTCAGCACTGTTCGAGAACATCGGCACCGTGCAGGACGGCATCAACTCGATCGCCCGCCCGCAACTGGTCGAAGACGCCCCTGAAGCCAAACCGCTGCAGGTAAACTGTGGTGAAATTCGCTTCGAGCATGTGCACTTCCATTACGGCAAGGGCCATGGGGTGATCGAAGACCTCAACCTGCATATCCGGCCCGGTGAAAAAATCGGTCTGGTCGGCCGTTCTGGTGCCGGCAAGTCCACCTTGGTCAACCTGCTGCTGCGCTTCTACGACGTCGAAGGCGGGCGCATCCTGATCGATGGACAGAACATCGCCGAGGTCACCCAGGACTCCCTGCGTGAGCATATCGGCATGGTTACTCAGGACACCTCGCTACTGCACCGCTCGGTACGCGACAACATCACTTACGGTCGCCCCGACTCCGGCGAAGGAGAGCTGCTCGAAGCCACCCGTCGGGCTGAAGCCGAAACCTTTATCGCCGATCTGCGCGACGCCAAGGGTCGGGTCGGCTTCGATGCGCATGTCGGTGAACGTGGGGTTAAGCTTTCCGGTGGTCAGCGCCAGCGCATCGCGATCGCCCGGGTCATGCTCAAGGATGCACCAATCCTGATTCTCGACGAGGCTACCTCGGCGCTGGACTCGGAAGTCGAGGCGGCGATTCAGGACAACCTCAACAAGCTGATGGATGGCAAGACGGTGATCGCCATTGCCCACCGGCTGTCGACCATCGCCGCCATGGACCGGCTGATCGTCATGGATCAGGGGCGCATTATCGAAGACGGCAGCCATGCCGAACTGATTGAGCGCGGCGGGCTCTACGCCCAGCTCTGGGCCCGACAGTCCGGTGGTTTTCTCGGAGAGGACTGAGCCGCCCCGGCTAACGGGGCTCGCTGACGACCGGACACTCAGCTGCCGGTCGCCCAGCGGCCCTACGCCAACGGCCAAGCAGCCACCCGCCAGACACGTTGACCAAAATCCCCAGCATCACCAGAAATGCTCCACCAAGCTGCAAGGCGCTGACCCGCTCCCCCGCCAGCAAAGCCGCGGAACTCAAACCAATCACCGGCACCAACAGGGAAAAAGGCGCAACCTGACTGGCCGGATAACGCGACAACAGCCGGCTCCACAGGCTGTAGCCCAGAATGGTCGCGGCAAAAGCCAGATACAGCAGCACCAACAGGGTATTGAGATTGAAGCCCAGCATGGCACTGCGCATTAACTCGGGACCTTCCAGCCACCAGGACAGCGCCAGGAATGGCAAAGGCGGCACCAGGCTGCCCCACACCACCAGCCCAACCAGGTTCACCTTGCCAATCTTGCGGGTAACGATATTTCCCAGTGCCCACATAGAGGCGGCGCACAAGGTCAAGATGAAACCGACCGTGGTCATGCCGCTGTTGACCTGCAAACCGATCATTAGCAGACCAGCCGCCGCAATCAACAGCCCAATGAGATTAAAGCCACGTAACCGCTCACCCAGCAACAGTACGGCAAAGAACAAGGTAAACAGAGCCTGGGACTGGAGTACCACTGAGGCCAGACCGGCCGGCATGCCGACGTGCATGGCTGAAAACAGGAACGCAAACTGGCCCAGTGAAATGGTCAGACCGTAGGCCAGCAACCAGCGCAGCGGCACCGCCGGTGGCTTGATGAACAGTATCGCGGGAAAAGCCACCAGCATGAATCGCAGGGCGCCGAGCAACATGGGCGGCATGTCCTGCAAACCAGCCTTGATCACCACGAAGTTCATGCCCCAGACCAGAATGACAAGCAGCGCCAGCAGAAAATCCTTGGCGGTCATGAGCAGTACTCCCAGGCAGTTAAAGCAGTATTAGGCCCGGAACAGCACAATTGCTGAAGATACAGCGACCGCTCAATCGGCCATCACAGTTGGCTGCCACCCAGTTCGCGCAGACGGGCGTAACCATCACGGGTCAGCAGCACCAGATGAACTGTGCTGGCATAAATCTGACCGGACAGTTTGAGCTGATTGATCAACGCCTGATGCTCAGTAGCTGGCAAGTAGAAATAGTCACGGCCTTCGAGCAACTGCGACTGACAGCGTTTGAACAGTTTGAAGCAGGAGCCCTTGGGCAGCGCATTGAGCTGATCGAGCTGGCGGAAGCTGAGGGTATCAACTTCGGCATGGGAGATCGGTTGAACGGATGACATAACGGCTCCTTGGCGGAGCCGTTATTGTCGCGCAGTGGCTATTTGACCAGCAACACCGGCACCGGCACTTCATGCACCACCCGGGTAGCGACCGAGCCCATAAACAGGTTGCCCAGATTACTCATGCCGCGAGTACCCATGATCACAGTGTCACAGCCCAGGCTCTTGACCGCATGCGCCAGTTCACCAATGACCTCACCCACCACCGCATGTTCTTCATGGCGAACACCGGCCTCGCGCAGCATGGCACCAGCCTCGGCAATCACTTCACGGGCATGATCCAGCGCCCCCCCGTGCAACTGTTCCAGCATATTGGCCGACACATAGTTGCCATACAGTTTGGGCTCGCTCTGCACATTGATCACGTGCACCAGAATGTTCGGATACTCGGCAGCTACACCCACCAGATACTCAATGGCTCGTTTGGCCGGGGCCGAGCCGTCAAAGGGTAGCAGTACGTTGCGCATGGTGACTCCTTGGATTGTTGTTGCCTTGTTTATCACTATAGTCATTGTCGCAAACCGGTGACCGCCCTCGTTGACCTGGATCAACCGGTGAACGGACTCACCTGCATGCACCACCACCCCGAACTGGCGCACCACCACAGTGCAATCGTTCCGCAAAAAGCTGATCGAAATCATACTCACAACACTACAAAACACGCATAAGCACATGAAATAAAACAAGAAATAAAAGCTGGCAAGCTACGTGCTATGTAACCCGTGCCAACACATTCAAAACTTTTTGAATCACACGACATGGGGTACTACCAATATGATGAAAAAACTTGCAGTTGCCGTCGCCACCGCCAGCACTCTCGGCTTTGCCACCCTGGCCCATGCAGAAGAGTTCGATACCCCGATCGGCAAAATCGACGCCAGCATGACCGCCACCCTGGCTACCGATTACATCTGGCGCGGCCAGTCGCAGACTGCTGGTGCCGGCGCGGTTCAGGGAAGCCTGGATTTCGCCCATGAGTCCGGCCTGTACATCGGCGCCTGGGCTTCCAACGTCGACGCCGACGCCTTTGATGCCAGCGTGGAAATCGATTACTACTTTGGCTGGGCCGGCAACATTACCGATGAAATCGAGCTGGACCTGGGCTGGGCGACCTACACCTACCCGAAAGCCGGCGGTGACGCCAGTGTCGACGAAGTTCTGGCCAGTATCGGCCTGTACGGCTTCACCCTGGGCGCCAAATACGCCTACGACCCGGAAAGTGCGCTGTACACCTACATCGGCTACGGCTTTGAACTGCCTTACGAATTCGGCCTTGACCTGCACTACGGTCGCACTGACACCAAGGATCCGCTGAGTTCGGTACAGAGCAAAGAAAAGTACGATGACTGGGCCATCACCGTCAGCAAAGACTTCGTAGGTATCGACTGGGCACTGATGTACTCGGACACCAACCTCAAGGGCGGAACCTGCAGCGAATGGTATGGCAAGAGCCGTTATTGCAGCGGCAACTGGACCTTCTCGGCCACCAAGAGCTTCTAAAACTATTCAGGCGCCTTCGGGCGCCTGAATTGTATTTGCTCCTTGCAGCAACTACGCCGGTCTCAAGGTTGTGCCACGGCAACCTTGATCACCGGCGATTTTTTTACCTTACGCCTTGGGCAGGGTTACACCGCGCTGGCCCTGGTACTTGCCGCCGCGGTCTTTGTATGAGACCTCGCAGGACTCATCAGACTCGAAGAACAGCATCTGAGCCACGCCTTCATTGGCGTAGATTTTGGCCGGCAAGGTAGTGGTGTTGGAAAACTCCAGGGTCACATGCCCTTCCCACTCCGGCTCAAGCGGAGTGACATTGACGATGATGCCGCAGCGGGCGTAGGTGCTCTTGCCCAGACAGATGGTCAGCACATTGCGCGGAATGCGGAAGTATTCGACGGTACGGGCCAGGGCAAACGAATTCGGCGGAATGATGCATACATCGCCCTTCACATCCACAAAGCTCTTTTCGTCGAAATGCTTGGGATCCACCGTAGCCGAATGAATGTTGGTGAACACCTTGAACTCATCGGCACAACGCACGTCGTAACCGTAACTGGACACCCCATAGGAAATCATCCGATTGCCCTCGGCGCCGCGTACCTGACGCTCGACGAACGGCTCAATCATGCCGTGCTCCTGGGACATGCGACGAATCCAGCGGTCTGACTTGATGCTCATGGTGTGTCCTGCATTGGAATTGGGTGAAAAATGATCGGGCATTCTAGGGTCTGTTGCCGCTTCATCGCAACCGCTGTCAGTCATCGCTGATGCTGATACTGGGCATGGCCGGCGCCTGAGCCCGCTCGGCGATCCGTGCGCCCACATGCCGGGCCATATCCTGGTAAATCATGCTGATCTGGCATTCGGGCTCGGCCACCACGGTCGGGGTTCCGCCATCGGCCTGCTCGCGAATCATCATCGACAGTGGCATAGAAGCCAGCAGATCAACACCGTATTGCTCAGCCAGGCGCTCGCCACCACCCTCGCCGAACAGATGCTCGGCATGACCGCAATTGGAGCAGATGTGAATGGCCATGTTCTCGACCACCCCCAGCACCGGAATATTGACCTTATTGAACATCTCGATCCCTTTCTTGGCATCGAGCAATGCCAGATCCTGCGGTGTGGTCACGATCACCGCCCCGGTTACCGGCACCTTCTGGGCCAGCGTCAGCTGGATATCGCCGGTCCCCGGCGGCATGTCTACTACCAGATAGTCGAGATCATCCCAGGCAGTCTGAGTCAGCAACTGCATCAGCGCCCCGGAAACCATCGGCCCACGCCAGACTACCGGGGTATTGTCGTCAACCAGAAAAGCCATGGACATGACCTGCACGCCATGGGCAGTCGGCGGGATAAACAGCTTCTGATCCTTGACCTGGGGCCGAGTGCCTTCGGGCAAACCCAGCATCAAGCCCATGCTGGGGCCGTAGATATCAGCGTCCAGCACCCCGACCCGGGCGCCTTCACGGGCCAGCGCCAGCGCCAGATTGACCGCCGTGGTGGACTTGCCCACCCCGCCCTTGCCTGAGGCGACGGCGATGATGTTTTTGACATTGCGCAGCGCCTCGATACTGCCCTGAGCAGGAGCGCTCGCCACTTCACAAGCTACGCTGATGGTCGCCGACTCGACACCCGCCACCGACTCAACCGCCACCTGCAACATTTGCTCGATACCGGCCCGAATACCGGCTGCCGCATAGCCCAGCACCAGCTCAGCCTCAACCTTGCCGCCTTCAATTCGCAGATCACGCAAACAGCCCGCACTGATCAGATCGGTTTGCAGGTAAGGATCCTGGTATTGGCCAAGGGCGCGCTCTACGGCGCTACGGTCGACGGTATGCATGGGGGGCTTCCAGCGAAGAAACAGGGGGTATGTATGCTAACACAAGCTGGAAACACTGATTAAATCAGTTTCGGTGCTGGCCCAGTTGTCACTGACCTGTTCTGGACACGCCGTGAACCCATCCATGGGGGCTTGACGATGCCCGTCCGGGGCATCGACAGCCCAGAACAGGTCAGCGACAACCGGGCGACAGAGCTTGGGTGCAATTAATCAGAGGCTCCTTTACTCAGCCGAATAGGCCTCATCGGTCATATCCACCAGCACCGTCATCAGCCGGGCACCACGCTCACCGACCATCTCGGCAAAGGTATCGCGCACCGGGATACTGAGCTCACGGAATACCTCGCGCTCTTCCGGCGTCAGGTACACCAGCTCGATATCGCTGTTGCTGGTGATAATGTCCAGCCGCTCGGTATTGAGCCGGGTCTGTACTTCATGGATATAGGGCACCAGCTCGACCACCGCATCTTCAATGACCTGCTTGTGCTCATCGCTCAGTCCATCGTACCAGTCGCGGTTGGCCATGAAGGTGGCAATGAATTGCGCCTGATTGGCGAAGATCAGGTAATCCTGGACCTGATAAAAATCCATCTCCTGATGGGCAAAGACCGGCTGAATATTGCCGTCGATCTGGCCAAGCTGCATACCGCTGAACAGCTCACCGTACTCCATGGTGGTCGGATCGGCGCCATAGGCCCGATAGGTCTCGCGCAACAGGCGGTTGTCCATGGTCCGGATCGCCACCCCGCTGAAATCATCAGGGTTGCGGATCGCCTTGTTGGCACTCCATACCTGCCAGCCTTCGGGCACTATCGCCAATGGCTGCAGGTCACGCTCACGGAAAGAGTCGAGCAAATCGGGATGCTTGCGAAAAGCCGGATCATTAAGGATCTGGGTGTTCTGCCACTCATCATCGCCCAGCACGAAGTTGAGGCTGAACAACTGCGACTCGGGCACAGTACCGCCCAGGAACCCCGAGCCAAAGGCCAACTGCACTGCACCGGCCTGGACCTGATCATAGATATCGGTCAAACCGCCGAGTTGTCCGTAGGGAAACAGGCGCACATCGACCGCTCCGGCGGTTTTCTCGGTCACCAGTTCGGCAAACTTGGCTGCGTACTCATACTGCACGCTGCCTTCGATTTCTTCCAACGCAAAACCCCAGGTTTCCACCTGGACTTCAGGCTCCGCCGATGGAGTGCTTGCCGCCTGCTGCTGGTCGTCCGAGCCACAAGCCGCCAGAAACAGTGCCGCCACCCCTATACAGCCATTACGCCAATTCATGGAACGCTCCTTTTCGATTGTTCTGGTTTGCTTTTAAACCTTAACACATGACCCTGACATGTCCATGCCGTGCACAAACGACGAATATGGGTTATGTTCAAAAAAGGGGCTTAGGGAGAGCTCCATTCCGCATCATGACCAAAGCGTCCTGAAAAGACTCATAAACGCGCAGCCAGCCTTGCCCTGCGCCAGGAACAGCAGAGGACCAGCCAATGCCGAGGACTGCCGACCCATCGGCCAGCCACTCGATCAAGCGACTGCTCGGAAAGATTCTGGGCACCCTGGACCTGATCACCGAACACATCGAAAAAACCATCCTGGCCGGTAGCGTGCTGTTTCTTGCCGGCCTGCTGATTACCCACGTACTGGGCCGACAACTATTTAGCAGCGGCGTCGCCGGCCAGGTCGAGCTGACCCAGATGGCGCTGGTAATCATGACCTTCGCCGGCATCGGCTATGCCGTGCGCCGGGCCAGGCATATCTGCATGTCGGCGTTCTATGACCAGCTCAAGGGCAAACTGCGCAAGTCGATGCTGGTAGCCATCAGCCTGCTCACCGGCGCACTGATGTTCTATCTGGCCTGGCACGCCTGGGATTACGTCAGCGCGATCCAGGGCCGCGGCCGCACCTCTTCGGCCCGGCAGATACCGTTATGGATTCCCTACCTGGCTGCACCCATCGGCTTTGCTCTGGCGGGGCTGCAATACTGGCTGACCGTGGCTCGCAACCTGCTGTCGCCGGGCATCTGGCGCTCGTTCTCGGAACCTGAACGCTATGAACAGGCACCAGGATCCGACGTGTCGAGGGTCGAATGATGCTGACCCTGACCTTCGTTACCATGTTTGTTCTATTGCTGCTCGGCTTTCCGATGATGGTGCCGTTGCTGGTCGCCAGTCTGATGCTGCTGTTTCTGGTGATTGGCCTGGACAATGTCGGCCTGCTAATGGGCCAGATGATCAGCGGCGTGCAATCCTGGGCTCTGGCCGCAGTACCGCTGTTCATCTTTGCCGCCGACCTGATGACTCGAGGCCACACCGCCAACCGCCTTCTCGATCTGGTCCAGAGCTTCGTCGGCCACCTGCGCGGCGGGCTACCGATCACCACTGCTGCCAGTTGCACCCTGTTTGGCGCGGTCTCCGGCTCAACTCAAGCCACGGTAGTGGCCATGGGCGGACCAATGCGCCCCAAACTTCTGGAGAAGGGTTACTCGGACAGTTTTTCACTGGCCCTGATCATCAATGCCAGCGACATTGCCCTGCTGATACCGCCCAGCATCGGCATGATCATCTACGGCGTGGTTGCCGGCGCTTCGATTGGCGATCTTTTTATCGCCGGCATCCTGCCCGGGCTGCTGATTCTTCTGCTGTTCTCGTTCTATGCCTGGATCGCTTCGCGGCGCATGGGCATAGAACCGGAACCAAGAGTCGGCTGGGGGCTGCGACTGAAAGCACTGCGCAAGGCTCTGCTGCCCCTGGGCTTCCCGCTGGTGGTGGTCGGCGGTATTTATGCCGGCTATTTCAGCCCGACCGAGGCGGCAGCTATCGCCGTGCTCTACGCCCTGCTGCTGGAAGTGGTTATTCTGCGCGCAGTCAAACTCCGCGAGCTGTGGGATGTGGCATTGTCCACCGGGCTGATTACCTCGGTGGTGTTCATCCTGGTGGCCGCCGGCAATGCCTTTACCTACAGCATCTCCTTCGCCGGCATCCCTCAGGCGATCATCGGTCCGGTGATCGAGGTGATCGGCGACAGCCCGACGCTGGTGCTGGCCATGATTGCGGTGGCCTTTTTCATTGGCTGCATGTTTGTCGATCCGATCGTCGTGATTCTGATCCTGACCCCGCTATTCAAACCGGCCGTGGATGCCGCCGGGCTGGACCCGGTTCACGTCGGCGTGATCGTGACCCTGCAGGCTGCCATCGGTTCGGCTACCCCACCCTTCGGTTGCGATATATTCACCGCCATGGCGGTATTTCGCAGGCCGTATCTGGATGTGATCCGCGGCACACCGCCGTTCATTTTCATCCTGCTGCTGGCAACGCTGCTGTTGATCCTGTTCCCGCAGATTTCCCTGTGGCTGCCATCACTGGCCGCCTGACGCTTTCGCGGTCGCTGACCGCTCCTACCCCAATACACCACACCATAGGTAGGAGCGTTCTGCGAGCGCGAAGGGCTCTAGCTTTTCAACAACATCCCCCGCACAAAGGCCAGGGTCGCTTCGGCTGCTTCTTCTATTAATAGTGCTTGAGTCCGACCGCTGGCCTTGAGTGGCTTGAAATCATGATCGCCGCTTTCCAGCCAGTGCACCTGCAGACTGTCGGCCAACCGATAGCCACTGACCTCTTCCGGTCGACCGAACGGGTCGCGGGTGCCCTGAACCACCAACGCCGGCGTGGCCAGCACCTCAAGATGAGCAGTACGGGTCTTCTCCGGCTTGCCCGGTGGATGAAACGGATAACCGTAACAGACCAGTCCCAGCACCCCCAGTTCATCGGCCAGCAGGCTGGCAACCCGCCCGCCCATTGATTTGCCGCCCACCAGCCAGGGGCCACTCATGTTTGCGGCCTGCTCACGCAGGCACTGCTGCAAGGCCGGCAGGGGATTGGGCGGACGCTTGCGTCCGTCCTTGCGCCGTGCAGCCATATAAGGAAACTCGAAGCGCACTACCCGAATACCTCGCTCACACAGGGCAGCGCTCAACTGCTCCATGAACGGGCTGTCCATGGGCGCACCGGCACCGTGAGCAAGCAAGAGGGTCGCTAGCGGGGGATTGCCGGGCTCTGCCAGCAGCAGGTTGTCAGTCATTGGGGCCATTCGCATTCAACTTGAGGATGAAACGCTACCGCCCAAAGTTTTGTGCGACAAGATGCCACACTGACCAAGGGGGTAATTCCTTCACATAAGTCCAACAGCATACTAAGCTTTTGAAATTGCACACCAGCCGATCCCAACAATCACAGGTGCGCTAGCGCCAGAACCCGCATGTTTGGGGGCTGGCAATACCTCTTGCGACATGCCGAAGCCGGCCACCAGACAATCCTTTGGAAGCTTAGGCAGGACAGGACCACAAGTAGTGCAGGACGCGCCGCAGAGCGCCCGTAACACCTCGTTACCTTGACTTGTGTCATTGCAAACAGTGCGGTGTTTCCTCATACTTGCGACCGCTTTGAACCCTAAAAACCCATTGCTATCCGTGGAATCTCGCATGAGCACAGCTACCACTCCGACAGCTTATAACTACAAGGTGGTACGCCAGTTCGCCGTCATGACGGTGGTCTGGGGTATCGTGGGCATGGCCCTGGGCGTCTTTCTTGCCGCTCAGTTGGTCTGGCCCGCCCTTAACTTTGACCTTCCCTGGACCAGCTTCGGCCGTCTGCGTCCATTGCATACCAATGCAGTGATCTTCGCATTCGGCGGTAGCGCGCTGTTCGCCACCTCCTACTATGTGGTGCAACGCACCTCTCAGGCCCGTCTGATTTCCGACGGTTTGGCCGCCTTCACTTTCTGGGGCTGGCAAGCCGTGATCGTGCTGGCTGCCATTACCCTGCCACTGGGCTACACCACCACCAAGGAGTATGCCGAGCTGGAATGGCCGATCGGTATTCTGATCGCCGTTGTCTGGGTGAGCTATGCGCTGGTGTTCTTCGGCACCATCATGAAGCGCAAGATGAAGCACATCTATGTGGGTAACTGGTTCTTCGGCGCCTTCATCATCACCGTTGCGGTACTGCATATCGTCAACAACCTGGCGATGCCGGTCCACTTCATGAAGTCCTACTCCATCTACTCCGGCGCCGCTGATGCGATGATCCAGTGGTGGTACGGTCACAACGCGGTAGGTTTCTTCCTGACCGCCGGCTTCCTGGGCATGATGTACTACTTCGTTCCCAAGCAGGCCGAGCGTCCGATCTATTCCTACCGTCTGTCGATCGTGCATTTCTGGGCGCTGATCTCCATCTATATCTGGGCCGGTCCGCACCACCTGCACTACACCGCCCTGCCTGACTGGGCTCAGTCACTGGGTATGATCATGTCCCTGATCCTGCTGGCTCCGAGCTGGGGTGGCATGATCAACGGTATGATGACCCTGTCCGGCGCCTGGCATAAGCTGCGCACCGACCCGATCCTGCGCTTCCTGGTGGTTTCCCTGGCGTTCTACGGCATGTCGACCTTCGAAGGTCCGATGATGGCGATCAAGACCGTCAACGCCCTGTCGCACTACACCGACTGGACCATCGGTCACGTACACGCCGGCGCTCTGGGCTGGGTAGCCATGATCTCCATCGGGTCGCTCTACCACCTGATTCCGAAGGTATTCGGTCGTGAGCAGATGTACAGCACTGCGCTGATCAACGCTCACTTCTGGCTGGCTACCATCGGCACCGTGTTGTACATCGTCTCCATGTGGGTCAACGGTATCACCCAGGGCCTGATGTGGCGTGCAGTCAACGTCGACGGCACCCTGACCTACTCCTTCGTCGAAGCGCTGGAAGCCAGCCACCCGGGCTTTGTAGTCCGCATGATCGGTGGTGCCTTCTTCGTAATCGGCATGCTGCTGATGGCCTACAACGTATGGCGCACCATCCGTGCTGCCCAGCCGGCCGAAATTCGTGCCGCTGCCCAGATGGCTTGAGGAGTTGATTGATGAGACAACATGAACTCGTAGAAAAGAATCTGGGCCTGCTGGTCGTGCTGATCGTGGTTGCGATCAGCTTCGGCGGCCTGACTCAGATCGTCCCACTGTTCTTCCAGAAGGAAACCACCGTACCGGTCGAGGGCCTGCGCCCCTACACCGCGGTTGAGCTGGAAGGCCGTGACATTTACATCCGTGAAGGCTGCGTTGGCTGCCACTCCCAGATGATTCGCCCGTTCCGGGCTGAAACCGAGCGCTATGGCCACTACTCCGTGGCCGGCGAGAGCGTGTGGGAGCACCCGTTCCTGTGGGGCTCCAAGCGTACCGGTCCGGACCTGGCTCGCGTGGGTCAGCGTTACTCCGACGACTGGCATCGTGCCCACCTGATCAACCCGCGTGACGTAGTGCCGGAATCGAAGATGCCGTCCTACCCGTGGTTGCAGGAAAACGTGCTCGACGGCAAGTACACTGCTCGCAAGATGCAGGCTCTGCGTCGCCTCGGCGTGCCCTACACCGACGAAGACATCGCCGGCGCCCAGGAAGCGGTCAAAGGTGTATCCGAAATGGATGCCCTGATCGCCTACCTGCAGCACCTCGGCACTGTCATCTCGGAACGCCGGTAAACCGCCATGGATATCAACACTCTCCGCGGCATCGCCACCTTGCTGGTCTTGGTGGCATTCATCGGAATCACCGTATGGGCTTACAGCTCATACAAGAAAAAAGACTTCGAGGAAGCGGCCAACCTGCCGTTTGCCGACGAACCCGATGACAACAAGGCGCCCCGTGAGCAGCAAGACGCTAGGAGTAACAAAGAATGAGCAATTTCTGGAGCGGGTACATTATTGTCCTGACCCTGACCACCCTTGGTCTGATCCTCTGGTTGCTGTTCGCCACCCGCAAGGGCCAGCGCTCGGAACAGACTGAGGAAACCCTGGGTCACGCTTTCGACGGTATTGAAGAGTATGACAACCCCCTGCCCCGCTGGTGGTTCATCCTGTTCATGGCCACCTTCGTGTTCAGCGCCATCTATCTGGTGCTGTTCCCGGGCCTGGGCAAGTGGCCGGGCGTACTGGGCTGGACCCAGGTCAACCAGTACGAGCGCGAGGTAGAGCGCGCTGAAGCACAGTTCGCCCCGATCTTCGCCCGTTACGCCAACTTGCCGGTCGAAGAAGTTGCTCGCGACCCCGAGGCTGTCCGCATTGGTCAGCGTCTGTTCGCGGTCAACTGCTCGGTTTGCCACGGTTCCGATGCGCGCGGCGCCTTCGGTTTCCCGAACCTGACCGACAACGACTGGATCTGGGGCGGCTCGCCGGAACAGATTCACACCACCATCGCCCAGGGCCGTCAGGCCGCGATGCCAGCCTGGCTGGCAGTGATCGGCGAAGATGGCGTGCGCAACGTGGCCGGCTATGTCCGTCACCTGTCCGGGCTGGAAACCGAAAACGTCAATCTTGACGCTGGCAAGCAAGTCTTCCAGAGCACCTGTGTGGCCTGCCATGGTCCCGAAGGTAAAGGCAACCCGATGCTCGGTGCGCCCGACCTGACCAACGACACCTGGCTGTATGGTTCCAGCATGCTGCAGGTTCAGCACACCATCCGCTACGGCCGTAACGGCAACATGCCGGCTCAGGCCCACCTGGGTGAAGACAAGATCCACATGCTGACCGCCTACGTTTACAGCCTGTCCCTCGAGGACTAGTAAACAACTGCGCGACCTCTGGTCGCATGGTACGAAGTACCCAGCCATACTATCCTCAGTATGCTGATTCGTACCCGGCCCGACCGGCCAATCAACCGGTCGGGCCATCCCCTCCCCCGCACTTCATGGTCCTGCTGCTATGACTGAAAAGATTCCTGTCAAAGACGTTACCACCGGCAAGGTTGAAACCTACGATCTGTACGCCAAGCGCGAGAAGATCCAGGTCCGGTCGTACCAAGGGCTGTTCAAGAACGTCCGGCTGATCGGGGTGGGGTTTCTGTTTCTGCTGTACTTCGGTACCGCCTGGATTCAATGGGGCGGCCGTCAGGCCGTGCTCTGGGACCTGCCAGCCCGGCAGTTCCACATTTTCAGCGCCACCTTCCAGCCGCAGGACTTCTTCCTGCTGTCGTTCCTGCTGATCATCTGCGCCTTCGGCCTGTTCTTCATCACCGTGTTCGCCGGCCGGGTCTGGTGCGGCTACACTTGCCCGCAAACCGTCTGGACCTGGATTTTCATGTGGGCCGAACGGGTAACCGAAGGTGAGCGCAACGCCCGTATCAAGCTCGACAAGGCCCCACTCAGTGCCAACAAAGTGCTACGCAAGAGCGCCAAACACAGCATCTGGCTGGGCGTCTCACTGATCACCGCGCTGACTTTTGTCGGCTACTTCACCCCAATTCGCGGACTGGTTGTCGACACCCTGACATGGCAGATCGGTGGCTGGGCCTTGTTCTGGGTATTCTTCTTCACCGCCGCCACCTATATCAACGCCGGCTGGCTGCGCGAACAGGTGTGCATCTATATGTGCCCCTACGCCCGCTTCCAGAGTGTGATGTTCGACAAGGACACCCTGATCGTCTCCTATGACACCGCCCGCGGCGATCCGCGTGGCTCGCGGCGCAAGGACGCCGACTACAAGGCCGCCGGCCTGGGTGACTGCATCGATTGCAACGTCTGCGTCCAGGTTTGCCCGGTGGGTATCGATATTCGTGATGGCCTGCAATACGAGTGCATCGGCTGCGCCGCCTGCGTTGATGCCTGCGACGAAATCATGGACAAGATGAACTACCCACGTGGACTGATCCGCTATACCACCGAGCACAATCTGGCCGGCGAAGAGACCAAGATCCTGCGCCCACGCCTGCTCGGCTACGGTGCAGCTCTGGCGATCATGATTGGCCTGTTCATCGTTACCGTCGGCAGCCTGGCCCAGGTCTCGCTGGATGTGGAGCGCGACCGAAATGTTCTGTATCGAGAAGTCCGCGGCGGCAACATCGAGAACGTGTATATTGTCAAAATTTTCAACAAGAGCCAGCAGGAACGCACCTACAGCCTGAGCGTTGAAGGGCACCCCGAACTGATTCTGGAAGTACCGGCCAACCGCCTGAGCGTAGAACCCAGCAGCCTGCTGCAACTGCCGGTCAACGTTCAGCTCGACCCCGGCTTCATGCAGGGCACCAACATGCCCATCGTTTTCCGTGTGACCGCCCTGGATGACGACAGTATCTCGGCCACTTCCGAGAGTCGCTTCCTTGGCCCAACTGTCAGGTAATTTCATGACCGAGCAAGAGATCATCCCCCCGTGGTACAAGCAATTCTGGCCCTGGTTTCTGATCAGCATCCTGATCTTTGCCGTCTTCATCGGGCTGGGCCTGCTGGCTATCGCGACCCTGAACCAGGACAGCATGGTACGCGACAACTATTACAAGGAAGGCCGGGCCATCAACATGCACCTGGGGCGTGACCAGATGGCCCGCGAACTGAATCTGGTCGCCGACTTCCAGATCGACGAGCTGACCGGTGAGATCAGCCTGGAGCTGCAGGGCAAGCTGGAGAACCTGCCGGCCAACCTGCAACTGGACCTGATTTCCCCAACCCACGCCGAGCGTGATCGCAGCGTGCTGCTCAAACATGTCAGCGCCGAGCAGTATGTCGGCCAGCTTGAAGAGCCCATGCAGGGCCGCCTCTACATCGACCTCAGCGACCCCGCCCTGCCCGGTGAAGACGGCTGGCGCCTGACCGATGAACTGACCATCAGCATGGGCCAGCCGTATCGTCTGAGCGCCCGTTAAGTTCATGCAGCCCACCGCCTGTTACCACTGTGGTGAACCGGTTCCGGCCGGCGCACCCTGGACCTGCGATATTCTCGGCCAGCCGCGCAGTATGTGCTGTCCGGGTTGCCAGGCGGTCGCCGAGGCGATCATCGCCGGTGGGCTGGAATCCTATTATCGCCACCGTACCGACAACGCCAGCAACCCCGAAGCCCTGCCCCGGGTACTGCAGGACGAGCTGGAAATGCTCGATCGCGCCGACATTCAGCAGCGCTATGTCGAAACCCACGGCGATCAGCAGCAGATCCAGCTACTGGTCGAAGGTATCAGTTGCGCCGCCTGTGGCTGGCTGATCGAAAAGCGTCTGGGCCAGCTCGACGGCGTTACCGACGTCAGCCTCAACCTTGGCAATCATCGCCTGAATCTGAGCTGGCTTCCCGCACAGACCCGCCTGTCGAGCCTGCTGGCCGAACTCAAGCGCATCGGCTACGTCGCTCACCCTTACGAAGCCGACAAGGCCAGCGAACAGATCAAGCAGGAAAATCGCCGTTACCTGAGACGCCTAGGCCTGGCCGGGTTGATGTTCATGCAGGTGATGATGGCGACCATGGCGCTGTCCCCGGAGTTCAATCAGGACCTCTCGGCGGAAATGACCATTCTGCTGCGCTGGATCAGCCTGATCATGACCACCCCGGTGGTGTTCTACAGTTGCGCGCCATTCTTCCAGGGTGCCTGGCGTGACCTGCACAACCGTCGGCTGAGCATGGATGTGTCGGTATCGCTGGCCATTGGCGGCGCCTATCTGGCCGGCATCTGGGCCACCGTGACCCACACTGGCGAAGTGTATTTCGACTCGGTGACCATGTTCGCCTTCTTCCTGCTGGCTGGCCGCTATCTGGAACGCCGGGCCCGGCAGCGCACCGTCGAAAGCACCGCGAAACTGGTCAACCTGCTGCCGCCCAGCGCCATCCGCATCGGCACCGATGGCCAGGGGCAGCGGATCATGCTCGACGAAATCCGCCCCGGCGACCTGCTGGAGGTCAAGCCCGGTGAAAGCATTCCGGCTGACGGCGTGATTGAGCAGGGCGTCAGCAGTATCAACGAGTCCGCCCTGTCCGGCGAATACCTGCCGCTGGCCAAGCGTAGCGGCGATGCGGTCACAGCCGGCACCCTGAATGTTGAAGGCCCCCTGCGTATCCGGGTCGGCGCGGTCGGTGAACAGACCCGGCTGTCGGCCATCGTACGCCTGCTTGAACGGGCCCAGGCAGACAAGCCACGCCTGGGCCAACTGGCTGATCAGGTCGCTCAATACTTCCTGCTGATCGTCCTCAGTGCCTCGGTGATCATTGGCGGCATCTGGTGGTGGGTAGCCAATGCCGACACCGCCTTCTGGATCGTGCTGGCCATGCTGGTTGCCACCTGCCCCTGCGCTCTGTCACTGGCCACGCCTACCGCCCTGACCACCGCCACCGGCAGCCTGCACAAACTGGGCCTGCTGATTACTCGTGGCCACGTACTCGAAGGCCTGACCAAAATCGATACGGTAGTGCTGGACAAGACCGGCACGCTGACCGAAGGACGCATGACCCTGGAACGGGTCCAGCCTTTCCCTGGTCACGATGGCGAGCGCGCGCTGGAACTGGCCCGCCGCCTTGAAACCCGCTCCGAGCACCCGATTGCCCGCGCCTTTGGCCGCAGCCTGGAACCGGCAGAAACCGTTGAGAATCATCCCGGACAAGGGCTCGAGGGTATTTGCGATGGCCTGACCCTGCGAATCGGCAAGCCCGAATTCGTTGCCGCTCTGAGCGGTCAGCCCGCCCCGGCACTCCCCAACCAGCCCGGCCAGTGGCTGCTATTGGGCGACCAGCAAGGCCCGCTGGCCTGGTTCGTACTCAACGACCGCCTGCGCAGCGACGCCCCTGAGCTGATCAGCGGGCTCAAGGCTCGCGGACTGGACGTAGTGCTGTTGTCCGGCGATCACGACCAGGTAGTCCAGCGCATGGCCCGAACCCTCGATATCGAACAGGCCATCGGCAACGCCAGCCCGGACGACAAGCTGGCCTGGGTCCAGCAACGCCAAAACCAGGGCGCCAATGTGCTGATGCTCGGTGATGGCGTCAACGACGTACCGGTTCTGGCCAGCGCCAACATTTCCGTAGCCATGGGCGAAGCCTCTGACCTGGCCAAGACCAACGCCGATGCGGTCCTGCTCAGCAGCCACCTGAATGTCTTGCTGCAGGCACTGGACGGCGCCCACCGGACCCAGCGTATCATGATCCAGAACCTGTTCTGGGCCAGCGCCTACAATGCCGGCATCCTGCCCCTGGCAGCCCTGGGCTGGGTCACCCCGGCCCTGGCTGCTCTGGGGATGTCCGCCAGCTCGCTGCTGGTAGTACTCAATGCCCTGCGCCTGACCCGCCTGAAAGTCCGCCCGGCAAGCCCGGCAGTGGCGCCGCTGGGCCAGGAGAAGCTCGCATGACCGTACTCTACGTTCTGGTGCCCATTGCCGTTGTGTTGGTGATCGTCGCCATCTGGGTATTTTCCTGGGCAGTCAACAGCGGCCAGTACGATGACCTCGACGGCCCCGCCCACAGCATCCTGTTCGACGACGAAGATCCGGCTCACCTCAAGGCCCTGCAGGAACACAACCAGGCCGAGCCCGATGCTGCGAATACTGAGGACGACCCCGAGAAACCGCAGACATGATTGAGCTGCTACCGCTACTGCTGACCGCACTGGCCCTGGGCCTGCTCGGTGGCGGACACTGCATCGGCATGTGTGGCGGGCTGATGGGCGCCCTGACCCTGGCGATTCCCGCCGAGCAGCGCCACGGCTGGCGACTATGGCGCGTATTGCTTGGTTACAATTTTGGCCGCATCTCCAGTTACGCGCTGGCCGGCGCACTGGCCGGCAGCTTTGGCTGGCTGCTGCACAGCCTTGGCCTGGGAATCTGGCTGCGCCTGCTGGCTGGCCTGATGCTGATCGCCATGGGCCTGTATCTGGCCAACTGGTGGGCCGGGCTGACACGGGTTGAGGCTCTCGGCCGACGACTCTGGCGCCACCTTGAACCCCGCGCCCGACGCCTGCTGCCGGTCACCCGCGCCCGTCAGGCCCTGGCACTCGGCGCACTGTGGGGCTGGTTGCCATGTGGCCTGGTCTACAGCACTTTGATCTGGGCCAGCAGTCAGGGCAGTGCCGGATTATCGGCCAGTCTGATGCTGGCCTTCGGTCTGGGCACGCTGCCAACCCTGCTGGTGACCGGGCTGGCCGCCGAACGGATGATGGCCCTGCTGCGCCAACGCCAGGTCCGCATCAGCGCCGCGCTACTGGTGATCCTGTTTGGCCTCTGGACCTTGCCCGGCCCACACCACGGCTGGTTGATGGGTCATGGCAGCCATGACAGCGCCAGCCACAGCAGCAGTCATAGCCACTGATGGCACCGGCCAGCACAACCCCGTCCATTAAGCCATGGCAGAGCGGTGACGCTTGTTGTAGGCTTGCACATATCAGGATCACTACCCTTTTGGACGCCCCCTCATGACTGACGCTCTCAAACTGCGAGCCCTGCCCGAAGCCCACTGCAAGGACTGCAGCCTGGCCGCCATGTGCCTGCCCCTGTCGCTGCAAAGCGAAGAAATGGACATGCTCGACAGCATTGTCAAACGTGGCCGGCCCCTGAAGAAAGGTGAAATGCTGTTCCGTCAGGGGGATGCCTTCAGTTCGATCTACGCCCTGCGTTCCGGCGCGATCAAGACCTTTAGCCTGTCCGACAGCGGTGAGGAGCAGATCACCGGCTTCCACCTGGCCAGCGAGCTGATCGGCCTGTCCGGCATGGACAGCGAGCGCTACCCTGTTTCAGCCGTAGCCCTGGAAACCACCTCGATCTGCGAAATCCCCTTCAGTCGTCTGGACGACCTGACCGCCAGCATGCCGCTGCTGCGCAAGCAAGTCATGCGCCTGATGAGCCGCGAAATTCGTGACGACCAGCAGATGATGCTGCTGCTGTCGAAGAAAACCGCCGACGAGCGTATCGCCACCCTGCTGATCAACCTGTCGGCACGCTTCCGCGCCCGTGGCTATTCGGCCAAATCGTTCCGCCTGGCGATGTCACGCAACGAGATCGGCAACTACCTGGGGCTCGCGGTGGAAACCGTATCCCGGGTGTTTACCCGCTTCCAGCAGCAGGGTCTGATTGCTGCCGACGGCAAGCAGATCGACATTCTGGACCATACCCAACTCTGTGCACTGGCCGGTGGCCAGCTCGATTGACCGCCTTGCAGGATCGATTGCCCCATGATTTTTGACGAGTACACCATCAAGTCGCTGATCCGCCCGGTACCGGACTTCCCCAAGCCTGGCGTGGTGTTCCGCGACATTACCCCGCTCTACCAGTCACCACGGGCCATGCGCATGGTTGCCGACAGCCTGATCCAGCGCTATGTCGAGTCCCCGGTGACCCACATTGGCGCAATTGATGCGCGCGGTTTTCTGCTCGGCGCAGTCCTGGCCTATGAGCTGAACAAGCCGCTGGTGCTGTTCCGCAAGGCCGGCAAACTCCCGGCTGACACCCTCAGCGAAAGCTATACCTCCGAGTATGGCGAATGTCATATCGAGGTACAGCGTGACGCCCTGCACGGTGGCGAACAGGTACTGCTGCTGGACGATCTGATCGCTACTGGCGGAACCTTCCTGGCTGCCGCCCGTCTGATCAAGCAACTCGGTGCAGAAGTCTACGAAGCCGCTGCCATCATCGACCTGCCCGACCTGGGTGGCTCGCGGCGCATGCAGGATGCAGACATCCCGACCTTCACCCTGTGCGCCTTCGAAGAAAACGAGTAAACCTTCTGCCCGCCTCGTCCGGGGCGGGCTCGCCAACCTGTTAGCCTGACCGGATACCATGAGCACGACCCTGAACGCGACCCAACCCTGGCGCCAGCGCCTGGCGGAGTGGATTGAAAGCCCCCGCAGTCAATTTCTGATCATGGCCCTGATCATCATCAATGCGGTGATTCTCGGCCTGGAAACCGCACCCAGCATCATGCAGCACTGGGGCGGCCTGCTGAGTCGGCTCGACCAGTTGATCCTGGGCATTTTCGTCATCGAGATCAGTCTGCGCTTCATCGCCCATGGCTGGCGGCTGCTGCGCGACCCCTGGGGTCTGTTCGACACCCTGGTGATCGTCATTGCCCTGATTCCGGCTTCCGGCCCGCTGGCAGTACTGCGCGCCCTGCGGGTACTGCGGGTGTTGCGCCTGATCTCGATCGTGCCCAGCATGAAAATCGTGGTGCAGTCGCTGCTGTCGGCCCTGCCGGGCATGGGCAGCATCATGGCGCTTATGGGGCTGGTGTTCTACGTCGCGGCGGTGATCGCCACCCAACTGTTCGGCGAACAGTTCCCGGACTGGTTCGGCACCCTGGGTGCCAGCCTCTATACCCTGTTCCAGGTCATGACCCTGGAGAGCTGGTCCATGGGTATCGTGCGCCCGGTGATGGAAGCCTATCCGCTGGCCTGGTTGTACTTCGTGCCGTTCATCCTGATCGCCACCTTCATGATGCTCAACCTGTTCATCGCCGTGATCGTCGATGCGATCCAGAACCAGCGCGAACGGGTCGCCGCCAGCAAGGCCGCCAGCCAGGGCAAGAGCGTTGAGCCGGCCGAACCGCACCACTCCAGCCTGTCCGGCGCCAACCAGGAACTGCTGCTTGAGGAAGTACGGCAAATGCGCGCCGAACTGAGATCGCTGCGTGACCAACTCGGGGAACGCTGAAGCACTGATTGAACGCGGCACGCCAGCCTACCGGCGTGCCTGTCTGGCCCTGGTAATCGCCTCACTGGTGGTATTTGCCAACCTCTATGCCCTGCACCCACTGCTACCACTGATCGCCAGCCAGTATCAGGTCTCAGTATTGCAGGCTGGTAACGCCTTCACCCTGACCAGCCTGACCCTGGGGCTGGCGCTGCTCATTCTCGGACCGCTGTCCGATGCCATTGGTCGGCGCGCCCTGCTGATCGCCGGCCTGAGCGCCACCGCACTACTGACTCTGTGCATGGCCCTGGCAGACAACTTCACTACCCTGCTCTGGCTGCGCGCCGCCCTGGGCCTGGCCCTGGCCGTACTACCCGCCACCGCCGTGGCTTACCTTGGCGACAGCATGAGCCGCACCGCGCTGGTCGGCGCAGTCGGTCTGTATATCAGCGGCAATACTCTGGGCGGAGCCGGCGGGCGCCTGGTCGGCGGCCTGATCGCTGATCATCTGGGACTACAGGCGGTCTTCATTCTGGTTGGCGGAGTCAGTCTTGGCGCCGTGCTGCTGATCGCCTGGCTGCTGCCGCAGCCCCGCGCCTTCTGCCCGCAACCACTGTCGCTGGCCAGCGTTCTCGGCAACTTCCGCCGTCACCTCGGCAACTCGGCGCTGTGGCCGGCCTTTCTGCTCGGCGGCCTCAACTTTCTGGTGTTCATCAACCTCTACACCTACCTGACCTTTCGCCTCAGCGCCCCGCCCTGGGCATTAGGCGCCACCGCCCTGGGGCTGCTGTTTCTGACCTATCTGGGTGGCACCTTCTCGGCCATGCTGTCCGGCCGCTTCGGCATGCGCCAGATTCCCAAAGGCATGGCTATTGGCGTACTGATTCTGTTGCTGGGTAGCCTGCTGACCCTGGCCGATCAGCTTGGCCTGATCGTACTCGGCCTGCTGGCCAACTCCTTTGGATTCTTCCTCACTCATTCGCTGGCCAACACCTGGGTCAACCAGCATGCCGAGTCGGCCAAGGCCAGCGCCACCTCGCTGTATTCGGTCTGTTACTACCTGGGCGCGGCCATCGGCATTTTTTATCTGGAGCCCTTCTGGCGTCTGGGCGGCTGGCTCTGGGTAGTCATCGGCGGGCTGCTGGTATTACTGGTCAACCTGATACTGATTGCCTATCTGTATCGCCAACAGTGAGAACCCGGTTCTGGACCTTAACCCTCAGGTTTCCTATTATCGACCAGCCTGACAATAACAACACGTAGCGCCGACAGAGCGCCACCCAATAGCAGGAGCCACGGCATGCCGACCACCACCTTGCCGCCAGACACCCGGTTGTTGTTGATCGACGACCACCAGATCTACCTTGACGGACTCAGCCTGACCCTTGGTCAACTCTGCCGTGACGTCATTCTCGACCATGCTCGCACCGCCGGTCAGGCGGAAAGCCAGGTCAGCCAGCACAGTTACGACCTGATTCTGCTCGACCTGCAACTGCCCGACAGCAGCGGCCTGGCCCTGCTGCAAAAACTGCGCGAACTGGACGGTGTCGTCCCCATCGCCATTCTCAGCGCCAGTACCAGCCCCAGCGACCTGAATGCTGCACTGCAACTGGGCGCCGCCGGTTTCATCAGCAAAACTGCCGACGGCCGCATGCTGCTCGATGCCGTCACCCGGCTGCTGTTTGGTGAACAGGTAGTGATTGCCAGCGAAAATCAACCGCTGGACCGGCTCAGCAACGCCCGCGAACTGGGAGTAACTCCACGCCAACTGGAGATTCTTGATTTGCTGGCCGAAGGCTTGCCGAACAAGGCCATCTGTCAGCGCCTGTCGCTGTCCGAAGATACCGTCAAAACCCACCTCAAAGCGCTATTCGGCAGCCTTGACTGCCACAACCGCACCGAATGCGTCAGTAACGCCCGTCGCCTGGGGCTGGTCAGCTTTTGACCGGCAACAACCGCTGCAGCTGCCGACGCAAACGCGCCGGCAGCACCGGCTTGTAGATCATCTCAACATCAGCCAGACGCACGGCCTCGACCAGAGTTTCACTGGTGTCGGCGGTCACCAGCAAAGCCGGCCCGACATACAACTGCTGAGCCCTGAGCTGGCGGATAAACTGCAGACCGTCCAGCGAGCCTTCCAGATGGAAATCACTCAACAGCAGATCGACCTCCAGCCCCGGCAGTGCCTGCATCGCCTGCTCGGCGCATTCAAAGCCATGCACCTCACAGCCCCATTGGCGCAGCAGCAGCTCAGTCGCCTCGCGGTTAATCGCATCATTCTCCACCACCACTACCCGCCCCGACAGCCGCAAAGCCGGCAGCATCAGCCCGGCACCCGCCTGCTCCTCATGCCATTCTGCCTGTGGCACATCGAACCAGAAACGCGCCCCCTGCCCCGGTGCCGACTGTAGCCCCGACGGGTATTCCAACAGATGCAGCAATTGCCGGCAGATCGACAGCCCCAACCCCACACCCTTGTCCAGCGAGCGGGCCGGATTACGCAACTGGGTAAACTCATCGAAAATCCGCCCCTGTTCCTCTTCACTCAAGCCTATGCCGTCATCCACCACCGCCAGACGCAGACTGTGCGGGCGACGGCTGACCTCAATACGCACCTCGCTGGCCTGGGCATGCATCAACGCATTGTTCACATGATTGCGAATCAGCCGCTCAAGCAGCAGCGGGTCACTATTGACCGCCGCATAGCGGGGACAGCTCAGGCTCAGCCTGACCCCGCGCTGGCGTGCAGTAGCCTCGACGCTGTCGAGCAAGCGCTGCAAAAACGGGTTCAGATTGATGCTGCGTAGCTGCGGGTTGACCATCCCAACGCTCAACCGGGAAATATCCAGCAGCGAGCTGAGCATGTTCTGCAACAGACTGATCGAGTCATTCAGCCGCCCCAGGGTACGACGCGCCTCGGCATCCTGCACCCGCGCGTCCATGTGCTCGACAAACAGGCTCATGGCATGCAGTGGCTGACGCAAGTCATGGCTGGCAGTCGCCAGGAACCGGGTTTTGCTCTGGCTCTCGCGCTCGGCCCGGGTGCGGGCCGCATCCAGCAGGCGCTCGTTGAGATAGGCGCCCCGCAGCATGTGCTCATACAAGTAGGCACCCAGGCTGCCGATCAGGGTGAACGAGCCAAAGAACAGCAGATGGCCAATCAACGCCGCCCGGCTCGCCCCAATCGCATACTCTGCACCGACAAAACTCAGCACTATGACCCACGAGCCAGCCACCGCATGGCGCATAGGCAAGCCGAGCAGAAAGAATCCGGCCAGCAGGATCAGATACAGGCCATCATGGGTCACCGGGATCGGTCCATCGGCCAGCCGCCCGACAATGATCACCATCACCACCATCAGCCCGGCACAGACATAACCCAACGTCGACACCGCAAAGGCTCGCACCGGCTCGACCCGACCTGGTCGATTGGAATACCACAGGGTGAACATCACCAGCAGCAACACCGCCAGCCGCACCGGCACGGTAAGGCGGTGAACCATTTCAGGCAGAAACAGCAGATCGACCCAAACGAACAGCAGCATGAAAGCAATGCAAGAGCCGCCAACCAGCCAGACCCGGCTGCACATCTTCACATGCAGGTAACGCAGAAAGCCGGATTCCAGCTCGGCACTGAAACGCAGCCGGGCGTAGCCACGGCGCTGGGCCAGCAAGGCCGGCTCGTCAATCAACTCGGCACTTTGTGAGGTAGTAGAAGTGTGCATCCGCTCTATACCATGGTCTTAGTTATTATCGTTATTGCATGCAGTAATATAGCAACATAGGCTCAGGTGTAATCAATTTAAAAACAGTGCATTACCTGCTGTTTTTACAGCTATCCTTTAGACAAGAACGCTAACTGAGCCAGGATGCCGCCATGAGACCGTTACTTGCGAGTCCGTCTGACACCACCCCCGGCAATCAGCCGCCCGGTAGTGCCCTTGCTGCTCAAATCACCTCACTCCTGCCCGCCGACAGCCTGCGCCAAGGTATCATAGTCCCAACGCTAAGCTGGCTCGGCATCACTGAACACGGTGCAGACAGCCTGTTGCTGGGCACGCTGTTGGCCTGCGCCAGCCTGCCGGCAGACAAGCGCCCCGCAGGCGCCATAGGCCCCTTCGCCATTACTCCCGAGTGCCACCTCAGCCTCTGGGACGACTACCTGGCGCAAGACCCCGATCTGGCCAGCCGGGTTCGCGGACTCGCCAGCCAACGGGGGTTTCTTCAGGACCCGCACGCCGAACTGGGCTTCAACCTGGGCTATGCCAGCGCCATCGCCTGGCTGATTTACCAGCGTCAGGCCATCTGCCTGGATGGGCACACCGACCTGCGTGGCCTGGCCCGCCTGTGGCAGACAGCCTACCCCCATCAGGGAGGCCGTGCCAGCGACTTTCTCGCCGCCTGGCGCCGGGCCTTCAACAATGAGGGCAGCATCTCAGCCTGATCGATAACCCAACATCAGCGCCACGCAACCAGCTTGACCCCTGCCCTGGGGCCACCCATGCTCAGTTCCTGCCTTGATCTTCATTACAGGAGTCTCAGCATGCCCCAGTCCAACAGCACCAACCGCCAGATCCTGCTCGCCTCACGCCCGGTCGGCGCCCCGACCCCGGCCAACTTCCAACTGGTGGAAACCCCAATCCCGCAGCCCGGCCCCGGACAGATGCTGCTGCGCGCCAAGTGGATGTCGCTCGACCCCTACATGCGCGGACGCATGAGCGACGCCAAATCCTATGCCGACCCGGTGCCGGTCGGAGGCGTGATGACCTGCGGCGCCGTGTGTGAAGTCATGCAATCCAACCACGACGGCTACACCCCCGGCGATCTGGTCATGTCCTACACCGCCGGCTGGCAGGATTACTCGGTCAGCGACGGCACCATGGTGTTCAAGCTCGACAAACACATGGCCGAACCCTCGCAGGCGCTCGGGGTACTCGGCATGCCCGGCTTCACCGGCTATATGGGCCTGCTCGACATCGGCCAGCCCAAACCCGGCGAAACCGTTGTAGTTGCCGCCGCCACCGGCCCGGTCGGCGCCGTCGTCGGCCAGGTGGCCAAGCTCAAGGGCTGCCATGTGGTCGGCATTGCCGGTGGCGCCGAGAAATGCGCCTACGCCGTCAATGAACTCGGCTTCGACGCCTGCCTCGACCACAAACAGGCCGACCTGGCCGAACAACTGGCCAAGGCCTGCCCCAAGGGTATCGACGTCTACTTCGAAAACGTCGGCGGCAAAGTATTCGACGCCGTCATGCCCCTGCTCAACGCCCATGCCCGCATCCCAGTCTGCGGCCTGATCGCCCAGTACAACGCCACCGAACTGCCCGCCGGCCCCGACCGCATGCCGCAACTGATGCGCCTGATCCTCAGCCAGCGCATCCGCATGCAAGGCTTCATCATCTTCGACAACTATGGCCCCTACTACCCAGACTTCCTCAAGGAAATGACTCCCTGGGTCGCCGAAGGCAAGGTCAAAGTAAAAGAAGATCGCGTAGCAGGCCTGGAAAACGCCCCACAAGCCTTTATCGGCCTGCTTGAAGGCAAGAACTTCGGCAAGCTGGTAGTCAAAATCGCCGACTAACCAGCCCCACCACCCGGCACGCTCCAACCCCGGAGCGTGCCGGGTTTCCTGGGAACGTTCGAGCGCCTGCTCAAACAAAGGCGAGCGCCGCTCGCCCCAACTCTCCCCTCTTGGCAATCGCTCCCTCACAAGACACACTGACATCATCCAAAGCCAACAGCACAGCTCAATACAGGGAAGTTGATTGCATGAGCAAAATAGAGAAGTCACGCTTTGCTTTTCTGTCCGCCCGGCGGCGCACCCTAACAATTCATTCCAGCCGACACTGAACTTCGTTCTCTGGGACGGGCTAAAATCCCGCCCCTCAAACTATCCCAAGAGGTCGAGATTGGATATTCAAATTAACAATGAAAGCTCCGGTGATGCAGAAAAAATACATCAGATTACTGAGCAAGCGTTTTTAAATGCTCCACATACTGGCCATACCGAACAATATATTGTTGATGCTCTTCGCCGCGCTGGAGCGCTAACGATCTCTCATGTTGCCAGGGCTGACGGAGATTTAGTCGGCCATGTCGCTATTTCGCCAGTTACGCTTTCCAGCGGTGCAGCAGGTTGGTTCGGACTTGGGCCAATATCTGTTCTCCCCGAGCATCAAGGGCGCGGCATTGGTTCCAGGTTAATGAAAAGCTCCCTTGCCTCACTTGAAGCAATGGGTGCGGCTGGGTGTGTAGTACTTGGTGATCCTGCTTATTATGGTCGTTTCGGGTTCAAGGCCGTCAATGGTCTGACTTATCCCGGCGTTCCTGTTGAGTATTTTCAGGCACTGTCGTTTACAGACAAATTTCCGGAAGGGGAAGTGTCGTACCATGAAGCATTCGCAACCCAAGACTAACGAACGCAGGCACGGCGTTTTAGGGTCAGCCGTATGATCACCGGCATCAATCACATCACCTTTTCCGTCAGAGATTTGAGCTCTTCAATCGAATTTTACCGTGATTTGCTGGGCATGACGCTGCATGTGGCCTGGGATGCTGGCGCTTACTTAACAGCGGGCGATATCTGGATATGTTTGAGTCTCGGGGAGACTAAACCCGCCAACGACTATACGCATGTGGCATTCAGTATTGGCGAAAGCGAGCTTACTGAGCTGCGTGCCAGGTTAAAAAAGGCCGGGATTGAGGAGTGGAAGCAGAATACCAGCGAGGGCAATTCCGTGTACCTGCTAGATCCGAACGGGCACCGCATAGAGCTTCATTGTGGAACGCTGGCAACCCGCTTAGCTGAGCTGGAGAAATCACCCTATAAGGGGTTGGTCTGGTCCTGAAACGTAACAACCGACTGTTGTCGCTTCTTTGGGGCAGGGACGGTCTTTCCGCCACGGCGCGGGCTGACACGGTCCTTGCCATTGAAAAATAACCATAAAGCTCGCCACCCTGCTCATTGCGGACACACCATGACCGATCTGTATTTTCAGAACCTGACCCATGCCCTGCAGCAAGCAGGCGTGTGTACGCCGACCTTGGTGATCGACAAAGAGCGCCTGGATCGCAACACCGACCACCTGATCGACGTCCTGAACCGCGGCTTTGATTATCGCATTGTCGCTAAATCCCTGCCGTCAATCCCGATGTTGCAACACCTCATGCGCCGCACCGGCACCACGCGGCTGATGAGTTTTCACCTGCCGTTCCTGATGCGCCTGATCGAACACATTCCAACTGCCGATATTCTGCTGGGTAAACCTATGCCGGTATGCGCCGCCCGGCACTTCTATCACTGGCATGGCCCGCAGACGAGCATGAGCTTTGCCCCGGAACTACAGTTGCAGTGGCTGATCGACAGCCCGCAACGGCTGGAGCAATACGAGCAACTGGCGCAGGAACTGAATATCCGCATGCGCATCAGCCTGGAAATTGATGTCGGCCTGCACCGTGGCGGCTTCCGCCCCGATAAGGACTTTACCCAGGCACTGGAAAAGCTGGCAGCCTCGCCCTGGCTGAGCCTGTCCGGCCTCATGGGCTACGAGGCGCACATCAGCAAAATTCCCGCTCTGCTCGGCGGCATGGGCGGTGCCTTGAACGCGGTGTGCAAACGTTACGCGGCCTTTGTCGACGTAGTGCGCCAGGTGCTGGGTGAGCAAGTGCTGCGGGGATTGTGTCTGAACACCGGCGGCAGTTCGACCTACCCGCTGTACGAAGGTGACAGTGTGGGCATTGTGAATGAAATAGCCGCCGCCTCGGCGCTGGTAAAACCCTCCGACTTTGATGTCAGCACTCTGGAACACCACCTGCCGGCAGCGTATATCGCCGCACCGGTACTCAAGCGCGTACACAATCCGGAAATACCGGAAGCACCGCTGCTATCGCGGTTATTACGTACCCTGGGTAAATTACCGCGCGAAGGCTGCTTTTTGTACGGCGGTAACTGGCTGGCCACCCCCTGCTACCCGAGCGAAGCCAGCATTCATCCGTTGCTGGGCCGTTCCAGCAATCAGGAATTCTATCAACTGCCGGCCGACTCGACCCTCCAGCAGGATGAGTATCTGTTCTTCCGCCCCTGCCAGAGCGAAGCCGTATTCCTGCAGTTCGGCCAATTGGCCGTTTACGACCAGGGCCTGATTACCGACTGGTGGCCAGTGTGCAGCTATCCAGATAACTTTCCATTAAACTTCCCCTGATACAGGGTGTACAGACCCACCACACCGAGCAATAAACATGACTCACTTTGAATGGATTCTTATCTACGGATTAAACAGCCTGTTCTGGAAATGGATCATCAGTTGGGGTGGTGCAAACTGGGTTGAAGGCTGGAAGTCCTGGTTTCTTGTCAGTGTGCTCGCGCCAAGGTGGAGCGCTGAAGGCATAAGGCTTTTTGCCGTTACCGTATGGTTTTTCACTACGCTCTGGTTCATCGCCGGGCTGTTCAATGACAACGTGCGCAATTCTAACTTTTTACTTTAAAAATCAATTTTATAGAGCCAGCAGGCACCAGCCAATTGTCGAGCAGAGAAATTTGAGGAGCCAATCCGTGCATAAACCGGTAGTACAGGAAGAAGTCACAGGGTGCGGGATTGCATCGGTGGCCAATATCCTTGGCAAAACCTATGCAGAGATGAAAGCCATTGCCAACGCCATGGGCATTCATGCCTCGGATACCTCGCTGTGGTCAGATACCCAGTATGTTCGTCGCCTGCTGTCCAGCGTCGAGCCCTGGAGACCCCTGCGGTCGAAAACAGCGGTACTCCAGCGTCGGTCATGAACTCGACGTTTCCTGCGGCTTGCCGCCAGGCCTGCAGCCGACGCTACACTGTGTCGCTATCTTCGCTCCGCGAACCGCAGGAGATGAGGGGTGGAGTGGGAAATGGAGCTGGACGTGATGGCCTTCGATCCACATACGGGTCACCTTGTCCATATTGAGCCTTCCATTGATGCTCATTCGTGGTCCGTACGCGAGCAAAGGTTTGCCAAGAAATTTAACGCAGCTAGAAAGTACATTTTCAGCGAGATTTTTACTTGGCTCGATTCAAGCATGGAGGTTAAGCAGATTGCGGTCCTTGTGTCACCTCCAAAAGGTCGCGATGAACTTGCTGACGCAAAGATCATCTCCATTGACGAGCTTATGGCTAAGATACGGCGGGAAGTCATGGAATGCGGTATCGTTGCCAAAAATGCCATACCCGAGCGATACCCACATTTGCGCACAATGCAGCTTTCGCACAATGGCTATTACAAAGCGTTATAATGCGAGCGTCATATGATTTAGGAGGTTCCAGCAAATATGGCATTCACCGATTTAGAAAAAGCTGCCCTACTGGAAGTGAAAGGCGTTGGGCCTACGGTAGTTAAGCGCTTCGAGGAAATAGGTATAGACTCATTTTCTGAGCTGGCGAATTATGAACCAAAAGAAATAGCAGAAATGGTAGCTTCGATGCTTAGGACTACGTGCTGGAAGAATAGCCCTCAAGCGTTGTCGGCAGTGGAATCTGCTATAAAAAGGGCCAAGCAAGGTCTGTAGTGGTTTACCCTCGCACAACGCGGAGCTAGAATTCAAGTCCGCGGCTGCACATGAAACTCTGTCAATTCTTGAGAGACATAATGATTGTAGAAAGTGTGCTTCCTGAAAATTACGCAGAAATGCTTGATGTTTGGGAAAATTCAGTCCGGGCAACGCATGACTTCATTACAGAAGAAGACATTGAGTTCTTTAAACCAATTATCATTGAACAGGCTTTTCCTGCGGTCACGCTGAAGTGTATTAAAGATGATGGCGGTTCAATCTTGGGTTTTGTGGGCGTCCACGACTCCAAGGTAGAAATGCTATTCATCTCAAATACCGACAGAGGAAAAGGCATTGGTAAAGTTTTATTGCGTTACGCAATCGAACAGTTAGACGCTACCAAAGTTGACGTGAACGAGCAAAATCCATTAGCGGTAGGCTTTTACAAGCATATGGGTTTTACAGTTGTTTCTCGCTCACCACTCGATGATATGGGTAAACCCTTTCCAATTCTGCATATGACGCTCTAAAGCTCGGTTTGTCGTAACCCGGTTTGCTAGAAGAAACGCCCAAGGCTAATAACCTTGGGCGTTTCCGTATACAGTAAGGCAATCGAGCCCAAAGCATCCGACTCAGGGAGGAACAGATGAAGGTCAAACGCATCGTCTACAACATTGCCACTGCTACCCCCTCAGAAGCCGAGAGCTTCTATTCCGATATTTTTGGGCTTGACGTGGTGATGGATCATGGCTGGATAAGAACCTACAGTTCAGGCGAGAAAATGACTACGCAGCTAAGCGTGGCTTCGGAGGGTGGTTCTGGTACACCGGTTCCCGACCTTTCCATAGAGGTTGATTGCCTGGAAACAGCATTGGAGCGCGTGAAGAACGCGAACATCAAGATTGAATACGGGCCAGCAAGCGAGCCATGGGGTGTCCGCCGGTTCTATGTTCGCGATCCTTTTGGGAAGCTTGTTAATGTATTGCAGCATGTGGATTACAGGGCAGTTTAAGGAGCCAATCCGTGCATAAACCGGTAGTACAGGAAGAAGTCACAGGGTGCGGGATTGCATCGGTGGCCAATATCCTTGGCAAAACCTATGCAGAGATGAAAGCCATTGCCAACGCCATGGGCATTCATGCCTCGGATACCTCGCTGTGGTCAGATACCCAGTATGTTCGTCGCCTGCTGTCCAGCGCCGGGGTTGAAACCTCCAGGGATGAAATTCCGTTTGATAGCTGGGAGACATTGCCGGATCTGGCGTTGCTGTCTATCAAGCATCATCAGGAAGACGGCAAGAACTTCTGGCATTGGGTTGTGTTCAAGCGCATCGATGGTCAGCCCTTGGTGCTGGATTCGGCCAGTTACCTGCCTTCCAATGTGCGCCAGGATTTTGAGGCCATGCAGCCCAAGTGGTTTATCGAGATCAGCAATGCATGACGGCTTGGCTTAGGCGCAGCGCTGCTCCGCCAAACCTACCCTTCCCTACTGCAAACCGCTAGAATGCACGCCGCACGCAGCCATGGTGGCTGTGGCAATGGGTTCCCTCACCCCATTTGATTCAAAAAGGACATCACATGCCGCTGATTCCCGTATCGGTCAACCGACAGGTTGTGGCCGGTCTTGTTGCTTTTCACATTCTTATCATCATTGCCAGCAACTACCTGGTGCAGTTGCCGATCACGCTGTTCGGCTGGCATACCACCTGGGGCGCGTTCAGCTTCCCGTTTATCTTTCTGGCGACCGACCTGAGTGTCCGGCTGATGGGCAAAAGTGTTGCCCGACGGGTGATTGCCAGGGTCATGTTGCCGGCGCTGGTGGCATCCTATGTGGTGTCGGTGCTGTTCCATGACGGACGCTTTGGCGGGCTGGCGGCGCTGGGCGAGTTCAATGGCTTTGTGTTTCGCATCGCGCTGGCCAGTTTCCTGGCCTATGCCTTGGGGCAGTTGCTGGATGTGCAGGTGTTCGACCGCCTGCGCGGGTTGCGCCAGTGGTGGGTGGCGCCGGCAGCTTCGACCGTGCTGGGCAATCTGCTGGATACCTATCTGTTCTTCTCGGTGGCTTTCTGGCAGAGCAGTGATCCGTTCATGGCTGCCAACTGGGTGGAGATTGCCACGGTTGATTATGTGATCAAGCTGGCGATCAGCATGGCGTTGTTCGTGCCGCTGTACGGGATGTTGCTCAATGCCATTGTGCGGATGGTGCCGGGTCGGCCGGTGACACAGTAATCCTGAGAGTCTGTGTCGCGCTCGCAGAGCGCTCCTACCGTGCTTTACCCCACTCTACGAGCAGGTCGTCAGCGCGGTGTACGTCACCGCGGGTACTGCCGATGATGCGCAGGGCGCTGTCGGCGCGTTCTGGCTGGAATACGAAGCAGGCACCCGCTCTGGCCTTCATGGCCACGCCGGCGTTGGCAATCATATCCAGATTGAAGCCCTTGCTGGCGGCCACCATCACGGCGCGGCGCTGCACGTATAAGGCTTCCAGGGTCTGATCGTCGAGGCTGGCTTCAGCCCAGGACATGAGGGTGCGCAGGTCTCGCTGATCGAAGGCGTCCTGACTCTCGATCCTGGTGCCGCGCAGGCGCCAGTCGAGCAGTTTTTCGCCATCAAGGAACAGCTCCGCATGCCGGTGTTCGTGCATGGCACCCACCACCTTGGCGACATATTCGCGCCGCCCCAGTCTGAGCGCCTGAGACAGCGCCACCATCAGCAGATCATATTGGTGAGTGCATTGCTGTTTGCCGTCGATATCCGCCAGATTGACCGCAATCCGCTGACGCAGCGGTTGGCCAACAAACTCCTGCAACTTGCGTTCGGCCTGCGGGCAGACTGACCAGGGCGTGCGCCGCGCGTCACTGCTGACCGAGGTGATGCGCTGACCGTCATGACCAATGTTGAGGACGAAGAAGTGATGCTCGTCTTCCATCGCCACACGACATTCGCTGGTGCTGACCTCAAAAATCACACGGCGATAGAAAACATGTGGTGAGTCAATGGCTTGCATAGCTTGAACTGGCACGATTCCGCTCCACTTGCCGGAAGTTTGTTGTGTCTGCCAGTCTACGCTGCCGGCCCGTGCTGTGAACGCCTGGGCCGGAAATTTGCCGCGATAGTGCTAAAACTCGACCGATATGCCACCTTTTGTTTGATCAGCCCGCCAATCTCACAGCCTCTGGCTGCAAGGCTAAGCCTACCGCATCGGCGTTGGTTTCCCGTCGCAGTTGATCAAACAGGGCCTGGGCTTCGGGGTAGCCGCGAGTGAGCATGCCCAGCCACTGCTTGAAGCGCCCGGGGGCGTGACGGTCAACCACCCGCTCGCGGACCTGGCGGTAAAACTCGAGCAGCCAGGGCTGCAGGCTTGCCCAGTCCAACGGCTGGGCTGGTTCACCAACCTGCCATTGACGAATCTGCAGGGCCAGGTTAGGGCGTGACACCAGCCCGCGCCCGAGCATGACGTGCGCGCAGCCGCTGTCCTGGCGAATGCGTTGATAGTCCTCCAGCGTCCAGACCTCGCCATTGGCAATCACCGGTATGCTGACAGCCTCACGCACGCGGGCGATCCAGTCCCAGTGCACCAGCGGCTTGTAACCTTCGGTCTTGGTCCGCCCGTGCACGACGATTTCCGCGGCACCGGCATCGGCCAGCGCCTTGGCACAATCCAGGGTCAGGCTGGTATCGCTGTAGCCCAGGCGCATCTTGGCGGTAACCGGCACACTGGCGGGCACCGCCTCGCGCACGGCGCGGGTCAGCTCGAACAGCATGTGCGGTTCCTGCAGCAGGACGGCGCCACCTCGGTGGCGATTGACGGTCTTGGCCGGGCAGCCGAAGTTCAGATCCACCACCGGCGCGCCAAGTTCAGCCAGCAACGTGGCGTTGTAGGCCATCCAGCGCAGGTCGGAGCCCAGCAACTGGGCGCGTACCGGGGTACCACTTGGGGTCTGCCAGCCATGGTCCATTTCCGGCACCAGGCGCTGCACAGCCGGGCGATGCAGCGGTCCGCCGGTCACCCGGATAAACTCGCTGACGCACCAGTCGATGCCGCCGATGCGGGTCAGCACGTCGCGCATCGGCGCATCCACCAGCCCTTCCATCGGGGCCAGGATCACATGAGCGTTCACGCGCTGATACCGTGGCTGGCCAGCAGATCGAGCAACTGTTGCTCGCTCCACACAGTTACCCCCAACTGTTCGGCCTTGGCCAGCTTGCTGCCGGCGCCCGGACCAGCAACCACGCAATGGGTCTTGGCCGAGACGCTGCCGGCAACCTTGGCGCCCAGGCTTTCCAGATGCTCCTTGGCCACATCACGGGAGAAGGTTTCCAGGGTGCCGGTCAACACCCAGGTCTGGCCGGCCAGGGGCTGCCCTTCACCCGCCTCGGCCTTGGGACTGTCCCAGTGCATGCCGAATTCGCGTAGCTGCGCTTCGATGGCCAGGGCATGCTGGCGCTTGGCGTCATTGCGGAACCACTCACGCAGGCTGCTTTGGGCCTTTTCGGTAAAGCGTTCGACCTGCTTGAGTTCCAGCCATTCGGCGTCCATCAGCTTTGCCAGACTGCCAAAGCGGCTGGCCAAACGCTCAGCGCCGGTCTTGGCAACACCCGGAATGTTGAGCCGTTCGACAAACTCGGCCAGGCTGACGCTGGCGGCATATTCGGCGGCGATAGCGCCTTCTTCCTGCAAGCTGACTCCACGCTCCAGCAGTTGGCGAATAACCGTGCGGTTGTGCTCATCGGCAAAGAAGCTGTGAATCTCGTGAGCCACTTCCAGCCCCACGTCCGGCAGGTATACCAGCACCTCAGGCAGCGCCTGGCTGATACGCTCGAGCGATCCAAGCGCACGCGCCAGTAACTTGGCGGTTTCCTCACCAACATCGGGAATACCGAGGGCGAAGATAAAGCGTGCCAGGGTCGGTTGCTTGCTGGCCTGGATTGAACTCAGCAGGTTCTTGCTCGACAGCTCGGCAAAGCCCTCCAGGGCGATGACCTGTTCATAGGTCAGCAGGTACAGGTCAGCTGGCGAGCTGACCAGCCCGGTATCCACCAGTTGTTCAACGATCTTCTCGCCCAGGCCGTCGATGTCCATGGCCCGCCGCGAGACGAAGTGGATGATCGATTGCTTGAGCTGAGCCTGGCAGGTCAGGCGGCCGACGCAGCGGTACACCGAGCCTTCGCTCGTGGTCTGGCCAGCCTTGCCACGCTTGACCAGTTGAGTGCGCTCAACCGCCGAGCCACACACCGGGCAGTGCCCGGGGATTACTACTGGCCGGGCATCGGCCGGGCGCCGTTCAGCCACCACCTGCATGACCTGCGGGATCACGTCACCGGCACGGCGGATGATCACACTATCGCCGATCATCAGGCCCAGGCGCGCTACTTCGTCCATATTGTGCAGGGTGGCGTTGGATACGGTAACGCCAGCCACCTGGACCGGTTTCAGACGCGCTACCGGGGTGACCGCGCCGGTGCGACCCACCTGGAATTCTACATCCAGCAGTTCGGTAACCTCTTCCATCGCCGGAAACTTATGGGCGATGGCCCAGCGTGGCTCACGGGCGCGAAAGCCCAGCTCGCGCTGATAAGCCAACTGGTTGACCTTGAACACCACCCCGTCGATCTCGTAGCCCAACCCGGCACGACGCTCGCCGATATCGCGGTAATAGGCCAGACATTGCTCTACCCCGTGCGCCAGCTTCAGTTCACGGCTGATCGCCAGGCCCCAGCCACGCAACTGCTCAAGAATACCGATCTGGGTGTCAGCCAGCTCGCCCTCGACCTTGCCGATGCCATAGCAGCAGAACTCCAGCGGCCGGTTGGCGGTGATGTTGGGATCGAGCTGGCGCAGCGAGCCGGCAGCGGCGTTGCGCGGGTTGGCAAAGGTCTTGGCTCCGGCTTCGCGCTGGCGCTCATTCAGCGCCTCGAAGCCGGCCTTGCTCATGAATACTTCGCCACGGACTTCCAGCACCGCTGGCCAGCCCTCGCCCCGCAGTTTCAGCGGGACATTGCGGATGGTACGGACATTGACGCTGATGTCTTCGCCGGTGCTGCCGTCGCCGCGAGTGGCGCCGCGCACCAGATGACCGTTTTCGTACAGCAGGCTGACGGCCAGGCCGTCGAGCTTGGGTTCGCAGCAGTAATCAACTTCGGCGCCACCGCCGAACAAATCACCGTCCGGCAGGTCCAGGCCTTCACGCACACGGCGGTCGAAGGCACGCAAATCGTCTTCCTCGAAGGCGTTGCCAAGACTGAGCATGGGCACTTCATGGCGCACCTCGCCAAACTCGGACAACGCGGCACCACCGACTCGCTGAGTCGGCGAGTCCGGAGTGACCAATTGCGGATTGTCCGCCTCCAGCGCCTTGAGTTCGTTGAACAGGCGATCGTACTCAGCGTCCGGGATGCTCGGCTCATCGAGCACGTAGTAGCGATAGTTGTGGGCGTCGAGCTGTTCGCGCAGTTCCAGGACGCGCTGGGCCGGATCGGGGGTCTGGGTCATGGGTGTCAGTCAGCCGTGAATCGAAGGCGTGATTGTAGCAAGTGCGGGCTGGGTTTGTGGGGCTGGTATGGAGCTGATTCGCGGCCGCGGGCCGCTCCTACCGGGGTGTGGATGGTAGAAGCGCCTCGCAGGCGCGATGCAGTGCAGGCCGAAGAGGCTTCCTAGCGGCGCATGCCGTAATGCTTACGCTCAAACTCGGCAATGCGCAGGCGGTAATGCTCTATGGTCTGAGCTGTGAGCACGCTACGCTGCTCGTCCTTCAGATCGCCACCCAGCTCATGGGACAGCTTGCGCGCGGCGGCGATCATCAGGTCCAGTGCCTGTTTGGGGTGGCGTGGGCCCGGCAGGCCCATAAAGAAGCTCACCGCACGCACATGGCTGTTGTCCAGTTCGTCCAGGTCAAAGGTTCCGGGCTTGAGGGCGTTGGCCATGGAAAACAGCACGTCGCCGTTGCCGCTCATGCTTTCGTGGCGGTGAAAAATATCCATTTCACCAAAACGCAGGCCGCTTTCCATGATGCTCTGCATCAACGCCGAGCCGGCAAAGCCCTCTTCAGCACGCGAGACCACGTTGATTACCAGCACCTCTTCTACCGGTGGCTGGTCCTTGGGCGGGCTGGGCTGGGCCTTTTGTACAGGTGCAGACTGCGCGGCCGATTTGGCTGACTGAGCTCTGGCCGCTGCCGGCGATTCATCAGTAACCGGATCAAGCAACATGGGCGCCGGTTCTTCCAGGTCGAGCCCGACCTGCTGAGGTTCGCGCCATTCGCCATGCTCGCCCAACTGATCCTCGCGCAGCACTGGATCATCACCAAACGAGGGTTCAGCCCGCTCCCGTTCACGCTGCCCCACGACCCGCGGCGGGCCGAGCAGTTCATCGTTGCCGTCGTCCTCCGGCAAATCCTTGAGGTTGCGTTCCAATTTGAAGCGGATACGAGATCGACCACCCATGCGTCGCCAGCCATCGAACAGAATGCCGGCGATCACCAAAAGGCCGATGATGATGAGCCACTCACGCAAACCAAAATCCATGAATAACCTGTTCCTGTTGTATTCATCCAGTACCAGTAATGGCGTTATGACGCCTCACCGGTGTCTATGGGCGGACACTATCATGCCCGCGCGTAACTTCAAACTGCCGCCAACGCGGCGGCCTCTTCCACATTCACTGTGACCAGCCTGGAGCAGCCAGGTTCATGCATGGTTACACCCAGCAACTGGTCGGCCATCTCCATCGCAATCTTGTTATGGGTAATGTAAATGAATTGCACCCGGTCTGACATCTCCTTGACCATCCGCGCGTAACGTCCGACGTTGGCGTCGTCGAGTGGTGCATCGACTTCGTCGAGCATACAGAACGGCGCCGGGTTGAGCTGGAAGATCGAAAATACCAGAGCGATGGCGGTCAAGGCCTTTTCGCCACCCGACAGCAGGTGGATGGTGCTGTTCTTCTTGCCCGGCGGGCGGGCCATGATCGCCACCCCGGTATCGAGCAGGTCGTCGCCGGTCAGCTCCAGGTAGGCATGACCGCCACCAAAGACCTTGGGGAACAGCGACTGCAAACCATGGTTGATCTTGTCGAAGGTCTCCTTGAAGCGGCTGCGGGTTTCCCGGTCGATCTTGCGAATCACCTGTTCCAGGGTATTGAGCGCTTCTTCAAGGTCGGCATTCTGGGCATCCAGGTAGCGCTTGCGCTCGGATTGCTGCTGATATTCGTCGATCGCCGCCAGGTTGATCGCGCCAAGACGCTGGATGCGGGCGTCAAGCTGGGCCAGTTGCTGCTCCCAGTCGGCCTCGGCGGCGCCTTCTGGCAGGCTGGCGATAACCCCTTGCAGATCATAGCCGGCTTCCAGCAGCTGCTCCTGCAGGCCCTGACGGCGGGTCTGCAGATCGCGGGCAATCAGCCGTTGCTCATCGAGCTGGGTGCGCAGTACCTGGGCCTGCTGTTCGGCCTGACTGCGGCGGCGGTCCTGCTCACGCATCTGCTGGTCGACCAGCTCCAGCGCTTCGCGGGCCTGGGCCAGTTCCTGCTCGACACTGATGCGCTGCTCCAGCAGTGATTCCAGTTCGATACGCTGATCGTCTTCCGGGGCCTGGCTTTCTTCCAGGGTCATGCGCAATTGTTCACGCCGCTCGGCCAGACGCTCGATCTGGGCATTGAGACGATCGAGACCCTGCTGGGTAGAGTCCTGCTGAGCCCGCAGCGACTGGACCCGCAGGGCCAACTGATGGGCCCGGTCCTTGTGCTGGCGGGCGTGCTGGCGGGCATGATCCAGGTTCTCACGTACCTGATCGCGCTGGGCCAGCAGGCTCTCACGCTGGCTGGAATCTTCAGCCATTCGGTCCAGCGCTTCCTGCAGGCTCAGACGTGCCTCGCCGACCTGCTCAAGCTCTTCGGCGCGCTGGGCCTTGATGTCTTCCAGGTCATCATTAATGCGCTGACGCCGGGCATTGATCTGCTCCAGACGCACCTGACGGGCCGACCACTGGGCCTTGAGTTCGCCCTGCTCGCGGCCCAGCCGGGCCAGTCCCTGCTGAAGACTGTCGCGCTGCTGCTCCAGGCTGCGAATCAGTTCCCGCAGGCCGCTCAGCCGTTCATCAGCTTCCAGCAAACGGGCTTCCTGGGTTTCCAGCTCAAGCTGCAGCTGTTCGATTTCCTGTTGGCGGGCCAGAACGCCGGTCTCACCGGCATCGCCGCGACGCAGGCGGAGCCAGTTGGGTCCAATCCAATGCCCGTCGGCAGTGATCAGCGACTGATTGGCTTGCAAATTGCCACGCCGGGCCAAGGCTTCATCGAGATTGGCCACCGTGCCGACCTGAGCCAACCAGGGACTCAGGTCCAGTGCACTGGTTACCTTGCTCAGCAAAGCGGCCTCAAGCGGGCTGCCAGTCTGAGTCAGGGCACGTTGTTCGATCAGGCGCAGATGGCCCTGATCGAAGCCTTCCAGGCTGTCAGCTAAAGCGCCAAGATCATCCAGACTGACGGCCTGCAGGTCATCGGCCAGCACAGTTTCAACCGCGCGTTCCCAACCCGGCTCGACCTGCAGCCGTTCTGCCAGTTGACTGAGCTGGCCCAGACCCTGCTGCTCGAGCCATTGGCGCACACCCTGGCCATGGTCCAGGGCTGCCTGCTGCAAGGCTTCCAGCGATGCCAGACGGCCGTTGCCGCGCTGAATCTCACCGCGCCGGATATCCTGTTCCTGGCTCAGCGCGTTGAGGGTGTCGCGCTCCTGGCGCAGGCGCTCGCCCAGGTCATCCAGTTGCTGCTGTTCGGTTTCGCTGCGCAGATCCAGTTCGGCCAGTTGTTCAGCCAGTTCCGCCAGTTCGTCATCCAGCGGTCCGGAGGTCAGCGTAGTGCGCTCATCTTCGAGCCGCTGGATGCGTTCGCCAAGGCGTTCGATAGCCTGTTCCAGATGGCGAATGCGCGACTGCTCGACCTCGGCCTGCTGACGCGGAGTGGCGGCTGACTGGTTGAACTGGTCCCAGGCCGTCTGCCAGGCCTGCATCGCCTCTTCGGCGGCCAACAGGGCGCTGGCGGTGTCTTCGTCGGCGGCACCGGCCATTTCCAGCTCTGGCTCGATCTGCGCCAGTTCGTTGTGCAGATCGGCGAGCAGCGCCTGGTCCTGGGTCAGGTGGCTTTGCGCTTCCTGCCAGGCCTGCTCGGCCTGCTCGATATCCTCGTGCAACTGGCGCTGGCGGTCGCGATTGAACTGCAGGGCCTGCTCGATCCGGCTGATATCGGCGCCAACACTGTAATAACGGGCCTGTACCTGATTGAAGCGTTCGGTCAGATCACTGTGCTGGTCACGCTGCTTTTCGATTTCGCTGTCGGCATTGCGCTGTTCGGCAATCAGGGCTTCCAGAGCAATCTCCAGATCCCGCACCCGGTGCTCACGCTCGCCGGCCTGGGCGTCCAGCGTCTGCCAGCGCAGCGCCTGCAACTGAGCCTTGAGCTGGCGCTCCTCGGCCTTGAATTCCTTGTACTTCTCTGCCGCCTGAGCCTGACGATGCAGGTGCGCCAGTTGCCGCTCAAGCTCGTCGCGCAGGTCGGTCAGGCGCGCCAGGTTCTCATGGGTGCGGCGGATACGGTTTTCGGTTTCGCGCCGACGCTCCTTGTATTTGGAGATGCCGGCAGCTTCCTCGATAAACAATCGCAGCTCATCGGGCTTGGCCTCGATCAGTTTGGAGATCATGCCCTGCTCGATGATCGAGTAGCTGCGCGGCCCCAGGCCGGTGCCGAGGAAGATGTCGGTGATATCGCGGCGCCGGCACTTGGTGCCGTTGAGGAAATATTGGTTCTGGGCTTCGCGGGTAACCTTGCGACGAATAGAGATTTCGTTGTATCCCGCGTACTCGCCCTGAAGCGTGCCGTCACTATTATCGAATACCAGCTCGATTGAGGCCTGGCCTACCGGCTTGCGGCTGTTGGAGCCATTGAAGATGACATCGGTCATCGACTCGCCGCGCAGGTTCTTGGCCGAACTTTCGCCCATAACCCAGCGCACCGCATCGATAATGTTGGATTTGCCGCAGCCATTGGGGCCAACCACTGCGCCCATGTTGGTCGGAAAGTAGACCGTGGTGGGATCGACAAAGGATTTGAAGCCTGCCAGCTTGATGCACTTGAGTCGCATTGATCGGCCTGTCCTTGATCGTGATGCAGTGAATGACAACAAAGACGCATTTTTACCTGCTATGCCGGTCAGCGACAACTGTTGGACCACAAAGGTGGCCAAAGCAACTGCGCTACGGCAGAATTCGAGGTTTTATCCGGCACGGCCACCTCGCCCCATATGAATCTCGACCCCAAACTGGAAAGCCTCTACAACCGGCTGATTGAGCAGGAAGACGCCCGGGTCTGCAAGGACATCCCCGACAGCGCCTGCAGCGATGTGCCGCAGAATTTTTTCCGCCAGGTGTTCGCCACCACCCTGACCAGCCTCGGCGATACGCTGACCAATCCCAAGACCACCCTGGCCTGGCTCCTGGGTGTCGTCGGCGCGCCGGTGGCACTGATCGCCTGGCTGGTACCGATCCGCGAGTCCGGCTCAATGCTGCCGCAACTGTTCATTGCCGCCCGCATCCGCCGCTACGCCCAGCGCAAGGGCATCTGGGTACTGGGCAGCTTGCTCCAGGCTACGGCGCTGGTTGCCATGGGGCTGGCCGCCTGGCTGACCGAGGGCACCCTGGCCGGGGCGCTGATTATCGCCTGCCTGATTGTCTTCAGCCTGGCCCGCGGACTGTGCTCGGTAGCCAGCAAGGATGTGATCGGCAAGACCGTACCCAAGACCCGGCGCGGCCGGATGAATGGCCTGGCCACCAGTCTGTCCGGCTGGCTGGCACTGGGCTTTGGCCTGTACTGCCTGATCTGGCCCCCGGCCGATGACGACATGCTGTTCTACGCCGCACTATTGATCGCCGCCGCAATGCTCTGGCTGTTGGCGGCCCTGATTTATCAGCGTATCGAAGAAGCGCCCGGCGCCACAGACGGCGGCGGCAATGCCATCGAGAAGGCCTGGAGCAGCCTGAGCCTGCTACGCCATGATCAACCGTTCCGGCGTTTCGTGATCACCCGGGCGCTGCTGCTGTGCTCGGCGCTATCGGCCCCCTACTACGTGCTGCTCGGCCAGCAACTGAGCACCGGGCTGAGCATGCTGGGCGCCTTTCTGGTCGCCAATGGACTGGCCAGCAGCCTGAGCGCCTATGTCTGGGGCAGCCTGTCCGACCGTTCCAGCCGCCAGGTAATGATCTATGCCGCCTTTTTGGCCAGCCTGCTTGGTCCGCTGGTGATCGCCATTCATCTCTGGGCTGCTCTGCCGGCCAGCCTGCACGCCTGGCTGTTCCCGCTGGCGTTCTTCGTGCTCGGTATCGCCCACAGCGGCGTACGAGTCGGGCGCAAGACCTACGTTCTGGACATGGCCGGCGGCAACAAGCGCACCGACTACGTGGCAGTCGGCAATAGCGTTATTGGCCTGATCCTGCTGGCCACCGGACTGTTCGGCCTGCTCAGCAGTCTGATCGGTGCGGCCGGCATGTTGTTGCTACTCTCTGGTATAGGTTTGCTGGGAGCGCTGTTGGCTCTGACTTTGCCGGAAGTTCAATCCTGATTTACCACAGTAAAGGAAACACACCATGTCAGCGACCCTGACTCCACCGGCCCCACAAGGGCTTCCTCTCGCACGTCGCATCGGCCTGTTGCTGGGCCCGGCGTTTTTGCTGATCACTCTGCTGCTGCCGGCACCAGGGGGGATGAGTGAAGCCGCCTGGAACACTGCCGGCCTGATGCTGTTGATGGCTACCTGGTGGTCAACCGAGGCGATACCGATTCCAGCCACTGCACTGCTGCCCATTCCGCTGATTCCGGCACTGGGCCTGGGCAGCGTGGCCCAGGCCACTGGCCCTTATGCCAACCCGATCATCTTCCTGTTCATGGGTGGCTTCGTGCTGGGGCTGGCGATGCAGCGCTGGAACCTGCACAAGCGCATTGCCCTGGCGACCTTGCTGGCCGTCGGCAGCAAACCGCGCAACCAGATTGCCGGCTTCATGCTGGCCACGGCCTTTCTCAGCATGTGGGTGAGCAATACCGCCACCACTATCATGATGCTGCCAATCGGACTGTCGGTAATCACTTTGCTGGAGCAGGAAGACAGCGAGTCGGTACGTCGGTTTGCCGTGGCCCTGCTGCTGGGTATTGCCTATGCCGCCAGCGTCGGTGGCATCGCCACCTTGATCGGCACGCCGCCCAATGCCCTGCTGGCTGCTTATCTGAGCGACAACCAGGGTATCGACGTCGGCTTTGCCCAGTGGATGATGATCGGCGTGCCGGTGGCCCTGAGTATGCTGGTGGCGATCTGGTGGTGGCTGACCCGTCGTCCGTTCGGCCTCAGCGACCAGAGCGACAGCAGCGAGATGCTGCGCCAGCAGTTGCTCGAACTGGGCTCGATGAGCAAGGCGGAAAAGCTGGTGGCGCTGATCTTCAGCCTGACCGCCATGGCCTGGATTTTTCAGCCGCTGCTGTCGCAGAACCTGCTGCCCTGGCTGAACGACACGGTGATCGCCATCGCCGCGGCCATCATCCTGTTTCTGGTGCCGGTCAGCCTGCGTGAGCGTACCTTTCTGATGGACTGGGAAACAGCCAAGGATATGCCCTGGGGCGTGCTGCTGCTGTTTGGCGGCGGCCTGACCCTGGCGGGCGTGATCACCAGCTCAGGGCTGGCCCAGTGGATTGCCGAAAGCCTGTCGATTCTTGGCATGCTGCCGGCGCTGGCGATGATCGTGGTGGTCACGGCGGTGATCATTTTCCTCACCGAGGTGACCAGCAATACTGCCACCGCAGCCGCCTTCCTGCCGCTGCTGGGGGCGCTGGCCATGGGTCAGGGCGTCTCGCCGATTCTGTTCACCGTGCCGGCTGCGATTGCCGCCAGTTGCGCGTTCATGATGCCGGTGGCGACCCCACCCAATGCCATCGTGTTCGCCAGCGGGCACATGCATATCGGCGACATGATCCGCGCCGGCTTTGCCCTGAACCTGATTGGTATCGTGCTGGTGACGCTGCTGAGCTATGTACTGATGGGAGTGGTATTCGCCATGTAGGCAAACACCCATAGCGCCGGCGGTTGCCTGCCGGCGCGAACAGGATTTGGTTGAGGATGGGTGTAGTTACAGCGGCTGGTCAACCTTGACCAGTACCCGCTGCTGGGCACCCACTTCGACATTATCGGTACGACCCTGATGGCTGCCGTTCAAGGCATCGCCATCGGGCGAGACCCGGGCCACCAGTTGCAGTGACTGACCGGGTGTGAGCGTTACTCCCGGCAACATGGCGTCGGCGGCGCTCAGCTCAACCTCGGCAGGCAACTCATCCAGGGCGAAACGCTTGGCGACCAGCGGCATGGGCGGCCCGTTCGGGTCGCGGGCGAACAGAAAGACTACCGCGCCATCATCCAGACCGGCCGCAATTTGCGGATCAATCTCCAGACGCACCCGGATCACTGCCTGCTCGGCCACTTCATCCACGGCAGGAGCTGGCTGCCCCAGCCGCTGCCGGGCCCGCTCGATACCACCCTGAATCGCTTCGGCCCCACTGCTACCCGGCGGCATGCCAGCCAGCAGGCGTTCCCAGTATTCGATAGCAGCGCTGTAGTCAGCCGACTCGAAGGCGGCAATGCCCAACAGGCCCAGGGCGGTCGGCTCACGCGGCTCCATTTCCAACGCCTTGTCGAGCGCTGCTACCGATTGCGCATCGAGCTGGTTGCCGGCAGCAAAGTAGCGGGCCTGGGCCAACTGGGCCAGCACTTCCGGGCGCTCACCCAGACGCTCGACACTCAAGCCAAAGGCTCTGACAGCCTGCTCCGGCTGCTGGGCATTCATGTAAGCCCGACCAAGCATGAACCAGGCTTCACCATTCTGCGGCTGGACCTCGGTAATCCGCTCCATCCGGTCGATCAACGCTTCCAGGCTCTCGACCTGCGGGCGCTCCTGCAGTTCACGGTACAGAGCCAGTCCAGCCGGGTTACCCCAACTGCTGTAGAGCACCAGTACCAGCGGCACCATGAGGATCGCGGCGACCACCAGTAGAGCCGGTGTTCCGGCTACGCGCGGGCGCTGGCGCTGATCGGCTTCGGCGGTATCTTCCAGCAGCAGGCGACTGGCTTCCTGACGGGTCTGCTGGTATTGCTCTTCGGAAATTTCACCGGCGCCGCGCTGACCTTCCAGTTCGGCCAGACGTTCCTCGAACAGCGCAACGTTCAACGCGGTACGATCAACCGTGGCCTGGCGTCCGCGCTGCCACAACGGCCAGAGCACAACCACTATCCCCGCCACCAGCAGCAGGGCACTGAACAACCAGAAATCAGTCATCGCGGGTCTTCTTCTCCAACAGGGCTTGCAGGCGCTCACGCTCTTGCTCGTCCAGCTCACTGGCCTGAGCGTTGTTCAGCGCCTTTTGGCGACGGCGTACCATCACCAGCAAAATGACGAAACCAGCCAATAGAAATACCGCCGGGGCGAACCACAGCACCATGGTTTCCACGGTCAGGACCGGCCGATAGCGAACGAACTCGCCATAGCGGGCCACCATGTGCTCGACGATTTCCTTGTCAGTGCGACCCTCATCCAGCAACCGATAGACTTCACCGCGCAAGTCAGTGGCAATCGGCGCATTGGAATCGGCAATGTTCTGGTTCTGACACAGCGGGCAGCGCAGCTCGCTGCTGATCCGGTAGAAACGTTGACGCTGGTCTTCGCTGTCGAAATCGTAGGTGTCGATGGCGGCATGGGCCAGGGCGCCGACGCACAACAGGGCGAGCGCACAGAGCAGCTTACGCATCAGGTACCTCCCTCAAGCAGAGCCTTATAGCGCGGTTCAAGCTCACGCTCCCAGACCCGGTCATCGATCACGCCGATGAACTTGTAGCGGATGATCCCGTCAGCATCGATCAGGAAGGTCTCGGGGGCGCCATAGACGCCCAGATCCAGACCGAGACGCCCCTGCGGGTCGCTGACATTGATCTGGTAGGGGTCGTGCAGGTCGCGCAGCCAGCGCTGGGCGGAGGCGTTGTCGTCCTTGTAGTTGATGCCATAGATGACCACGCCCTGCTCGGCCAGACGGTTGAGCACCGGATGCTCGACCCGGCAGGCCACGCACCAGGTGGCCCAGACGTTGACCAGCGCCGGCCCCTTGAGGTCGGCGGCGGTGATACGCCGCTGGGCATCCTTGACATCCTCCAGCTCGAAGGCTGGCAGCGGCTTGCCAATCAGCGGCGACGGCAGCTCAATCGAGCTCTGGCGTATTTCAGAGGCTTGCCGCTCTCTCAGGGTTTGATAGAAGAACAAGGTACCGGCCACAAAAAGCACCAGCGGCACCAACAAAATCAGTCTGCGCATCAGACCACCTCCCCGGCCGCCTGGGCCGGTTGGGTGCGCTGTTCACGCAGCTTGAGCCGGTAGCGTTTGTCACTGGCCGCCAGCAACCCACCAAAGGTCATGAACAGGCCGCCCAGCCAGATCCAGCGCACAAACGGCTTGATATGCACACGCATGGCCCAGGCGTCATTGCCCAGCGGCTCACCCATGGCGACAAACAGGTCGCGGGTGAACCCGGCGTGGATCGCCGCCTCGGTCATGAGCTGGTTCTGCACGGTGTACAGGCGCTTCTCGGGACGCAGGGTAGTAATCCGGCGCTCACCCTTGAATACCTCCAGCACCACCTTGTCGGACACCCAGTTGGAGCCTTCGCGGTGGCTGGGCTCGATGTAGACGAAGCGATAGCCACCCAGCTCAAGCTGATCGCCCGGCGCCATGCGCAGGTCACGCTGGCTGTCGAACAGGCTGGCACCGACCACACCGACTGCGCATACAGCCATACCCAGATGCGCCAGGGTCATGCCCCAGTAGCTGCGCGGCAAGGCACGCAGACCTTTGGCCAGGCCCTTGTTGCGGGTCTTGTTGCGGATATCGACCAGGCTCATACCGGTGACCCAGAACACCAGTAGCAGCATGCTGCCCACCGCGGCATAGTGGTCACCGATCCACAATGCCAGGACAATCGCGCCAATGGCCGACAGAATCGCGACCCATTTGAGCTGGCTGAACAGCCACTTGACCGGGGTGTCCTTCCAGCGGCTGAGCATACCGACGCCCAGAGCCACCATCAGGATCGCCATCAGTGGCAGGAACAGCGCATTGAAGTACGGCGGGCCGACCGAGACCAGGGTGCCGGTCAGCGCATCCAGCGCCAGCGGATAGAGGGTACCGAGCAGTACCATCAGCGCCGCGACCACCAGAATCACGTTATTGATCAGCAGAAAGGTTTCCCGCGACCACAGGGCAAAGCCGATCTGGCTTTTGACCACAGGAGCCCGCAGGGCGTAGAGCAGCAGCGAGCCACCGACCACCACCAGCAGGAAGCCAAGGATGAATACCCCCCGTTCCGGATCGGTGGCAAAGGCGTGTACCGAGGTCAGCACGCCCGAGCGTACCAGGAAGGTGCCCAGCAGGCTGAGCGAGAAGGCGGCAATAGCCAGCAGCACGGTCCAGCTCTTGAACACCCCGCGCTTTTCGGTCACCGCCAGCGAGTGAATCAGCGCGGTACCAACCAGCCAGGGCATGAAGGAAGCGTTTTCAACCGGGTCCCAGAACCACCAGCCGCCCCAGCCCAGCTCATAATAGGCCCACCAGGAGCCCAGCACGATGCCCAGGCTCAGAAACGCCCAGGCCACAATGGTCCAGGGCCGCGACCAGCGCGCCCAGGCAGCATCCAGCCGGCCACCGAGCAAAGCGGCGATGGCGAAAGCAAAGGCCACCGAGAAGCCGACGTAACCCATGTACAGCATCGGCGGGTGGACGATCAGGCCAAAGTCCTGCAGCAGCGGGTTGAGATCCTTGCCATCGACCGGGTGATAGGGCAACTGCCGATCAAAGGGGTTGGAGGTCATCAGAGTGAACAGCAGGAAACCGACACTGATCATACCCATGACGGCCAATACCCGGCTGAGCATTTCCGGTGGCAGGTGACGGGAGAAGATCGCCACGGCAAACGTCCAGCTCGCCAGAATCAGTGCCCACAGCAGCAGTGAGCCTTCATGCCCGGCCCAAACCGCGCTGAAACGGTAGTACCAGGGCAAGGCGCTATTGGAGTTCAGCGCCACATAGGTCACGCTGAAGTCATGGACCATGAAGGCATGGGTCAGACAGATATAGGCCAGCAGAATGAACACAAACTGCCCCACCGCCGCCGGCTGGGCAAAGCTCATGGTCAATGCATCGCCACGCCAGGCGCCATACAGAGGAAGCGTCGATTGTAGCAGTGCCAGCGCCAATGCAATGATCAGGGCGACCTGGCCAAGTTCGGGAATCATCCTGCCTCCAACTCAGTAACCGGACGCCGAGGCGCCATTGACGGACATGTGGTTGACGCGTTCCAGCGCCTGCGCCACTTCCGGCGGCATGTATTCCTCATCGTGCTTGGCCAGCACCTCATCGGCGACCAGCATGCGACCTTCATTCAGCCGCCCCAGCGCGACGATGCCCTGCCCCTCGCGGAACAGGTCGGGCAGAATCCCGCTGTAGGCAATCACCACCTGCTTGTTGCCATCGGTTACGGCAAATTCGACATCCAGACTGTCGCTGGCCCGTTTGACGCTACCGGCCACGACCATGCCGCCGGCGCGAATGCGAGTATCCAGGGGGGCTTGTCCCTCAGCAATTTCTGTCGGGGTATAGAACAGATTGATGTTCTGCTTCAGAGCGGTCAACGCCAACCCTACGGCTACCCCAACGCCCAACACGACCAACAGAATCAGCGCCAGACGTTTCTTTCGCTGCGGATGCATCACACCTCCTCCCGGCGCCGACGACGCGCCTCTTCACTTACCAGACGCCGACGCGCCACCCAGGGCTCCAACACATTCAGCGCCAATACCACGAAGGTGATGGCGTAGGCCGACCAGACATAGGGGCCGTGCCCACCCATCGCCAAGAATTCAGACAAACCGCTCATGACATTTTCTCCAGAGCTTCACGCGCCCAGCGGGTCTTGCCCTCGCGCCGCAGGGTTTCAACCCGCATGCGCATCAGCAGGCTGACGGTAAACAGGGCATAGAAGCCGAGCACTGTCAGCAGCAGCGGGAACCACATCTCGATCGGCATGGCCGGCTTGGCGGTGACCTTGAAGGTGGCGGGCTGGTGCAGGGTATTCCACCAATCCACCGAATATTTGATGATCGGGATATTGACCACCCCGACAATGGCCAGCACGGCCGTGGCCTTGGCTGCGGTATCGCGGTTGCTGATCGCCTGGCCCAGAGCAATGATGCCAAAATACAGAAACAACAGAATCAGCATCGAAGTCAGACGCGCATCCCAGACCCAGTAGGTGCCCCAGGTCGGTTTGCCCCAGATGGCTCCGGTGATCAGGGCAATGAAGGTCATCCAGGCACCGATCGGAGCAGCGCAGCGCAGCGCCACGTCAGCCAGTTTCATCCGCCAGACCAGAGTAATGATACCGGCCACTGCCAGCATGATGTAGCAGGATTGAGCGACGAAGGCTGCCGGTACATGAATATAGATAATCCGGAAACTGTTGCCCTGCTGATAATCCTGCGGGGCGAACACCAATCCCCAGACGACCCCAACGCTGAGCAGCAGCACGGTGGCCAGCACGAACCAGGGCAGCCAGCGGCCGCTGATATCGTAGAACCACTTGGGCGAACCCAGCTTGTGGAAAAAACTCCAGTTCATCGCGTCTCCAACCTCATTCACTCACCCCGATACGCAGGCCAGCGGCAATCGCCAGCGGCGCCAGGCTCAGCGCCAGAACCGCCAGGCAACCCAGCCACAGGGCATAGCCCATGACCGGCAGGCCCTGCAGTGCGGCATCCATCGCGCCAGTACCCAAAATCAGCACCGGGATATACAGGGGCATGATCAACAATGCCAGCAACAACCCGCCGCCCTTGAGGCCGACCGTCAAAGCCGCCCCCACCGCGCCCAGCAGACTGAGCACCGGGGTACCCAGCAGCAGGGTCAGGCACAAGACCGGCAGCACCTGCGGCGGCAGAGCCAGCATCAGGCCGAACAACGGCGCCAGAATCACTAGCGCCAAGCCTGATACCAGCCAATGATGCGCCACCTTGACCAATACCATCAGTGTCAGCGGATGAGCGGACAGCACCCACTGCTCCAGTGATCCATCCTCGTAATCACTGCGAAACAAACCATCGAGTGACAGCAGGGTCGCCAGCAGTGCCGCGACCCAGATCACCCCAGGGGCCATGATCCGCAGCATGCTCGGCTCCGGTCCCACCGCCAGTGGAAACAGGCTGATCACGATGGCGAAGAACACCAGAGGGTTCAGCAAGTCCCCGGGGCGACGCCAGGCCAGGCGCCACTCACGGCAAAACAACAACCAGACAATCCGTCGCATCAGGCCACCTGCTGCAGATCGAGGCAACGAACCGCATCCAGATGATCCAGGCTGTGGTGGGTAGTCAGCACCACCAGGCCTCCAGCCGCCGCATGGGCCAATACGTGCTGCTCCAGCGCAGCAACACCGGCCTTGTCGATAGCGGTAAAGGGTTCATCCAAAATCCACACCGGCGGTGGCTGCAAATACAGCCGGGCCAAAGCCACACGGCGCTGCTGCCCGGCCGAGAGGTTGTGGCACAGCACATCCTCAAAGCCCTTGAGCCCAACCTGGGCCAGGGCCGCCCAAATCTGTTCACGACTGGCCGGAGTGCCAAGCGCACACAGCCAGGCCAGGTTTTCCTCGGCGGTCAGACTGCCCTTGATCGCCGGGGCATGACCGATGTACAGCAAGTCCTGGCGCCAGCGCTCGCGGCCACGACCGCTCAAAACCGACTCGCCGGCATAACGAATATCACCGGCTACCGGCGGCATCAGCCCGGCCAGAATCCGCAGCAGGCTGGTCTTGCCCGAACCGTTTGGCCCAGCTACCTGCAACACTTCACCAGCGGCCAGTTCGAAACTCAGCCCGGCGAACAGCTCCCGATGGTCGCGTTCACACGTCAGTCGCTCTACCTGTATCGGCTGTGGTTTCACCATTACTCCGCATCGGCCCGGATAAACAGGACAACCCTCATGTTTGCCCCGCTGCAGCCGCTATACTGTCTACGGCCGCGTCAACGGGGGCCATTATACATACAGCCTCTCACCAGAGGCCTCTGATTTATATCAACATGTGGCAGCATGAGCCCTGACTTTCGTTTACCTCCAACGGTCGCAAGCCCGCCAACCAGCGGGCTAAGCGGACAAACCAGCAACCCGGGTGCAGTGCCTCTGGAACTGCTGCGTCCGATTGACGCACAAGGGTTGCCAAACGGCGTTGAACTTCAGGCCCAGGTACTCAAAAGCGAGGCCAAGGGAGCCCACTTCGAGCTGCTGTTGCGGCTGGCCGCGCTCGCCGGCCAGCCACCGCGCGAGATCCTGGCCAACAGTCGCCAGGCGCTTCCCGAAGGCGCCCAACTACTGATTCAGTTGATCAGCCAGACCCGCGCTACGGCCAGCCTGCTGCCAGCCCAGGTCACTGCGCCTCTGACCCGGCTTGATCCGGCGCTGTTTCCGGCCGGCAGTCTGATCCAGGCCCGGGTGCTCAGTCAGCAGCCACTACCGGTCCAAGCCGAGCAGGCCCGCTTCGCTCTGCTTGTGCGCCTGTTGCAGGGCGGTGCCAGCGGTGCCCTGCTGAGCCTGGTCAGCAGCCGCGCCCTGGAACCCGGCAGCCTGCTGACCGCCCAGGTTAGCGCCGCCGGGGAACTGCGGGTGGTCGGCAGCCAGACCCAGCAGCTTCAGCTCGGCCTGATGCAGGGGCTGCGCGACAGTTTCATGGCTCAGGGTTCAGCCGCCCCCCTGCTGCGCCTGCTCGAAAACCTGAGTACCCAGCCGCCAGCCGCCGGCCGCGAGCTGCAACCGGCCATGCGCCAGGTGCTGGAGCAGATCAGCAACCTCTCGCAACTGAACAGCGAAGCCGGCGTGAGCCGAGCCATCCGGCAAAGCGGGATCTTTCTCGAAGCCGATCTGGCCCGTCTGGCCACGGCTCTGGGCAGCAAGGGCGACAGCCTCCCGCCGCTGAACAAACTGCTGCCCCTGCTGGCCAGCATGACTCCGCCCAGCGATGCGCCAGCCCTGCCGGGTAGCGACCTGAAGCTGGCACTGCTCAATCTGCTGACCCAGATCCAGCGCCAATTGCCCGGCGCACATCTGCCACCATTACTGCCGCCACCCGGGCCCTGGCAGGCCCTGCCCGCAGTCAGACCTGGGCTGTTTCCACTCCCGAACCGGGTACTGAGCAATCTGGCCGAAGCGCCTGATCTGGGCAGCCTGCTGCGCTTGACCGCCGCCCTATTGGCTCGCATCCAGCACCAGCAGTTCCAGAGTCTGGGGCAGACCCAGAGCTTTGCCGACGGCAGCAGCCAGACGGTCTGGCAGCTGGATATCCCGCTGCGCGACGGCCAGCAGTTCCAGCATGTGCAGGTACGTATCCAGCGAGACGACCCGGCACCAAATCGCAAGGCTCAGGAGTTGCAGCCGCAATGGGAAATCCGGCTGGCCTTCGACCTCGATCAGCTCGGCCCTCTGCACTGCATCAGCCGTCTGAAGGCCGGGCGGGTCAGCAGTGAATTCTGGACCGAGCAACCGCTCACCCTGGCGCTGCTGGAGCAGGAGCTGGGCCATTTGCGTACCCGGCTGCTCGGCAAGGGCCTGGAAGTTGCCGAGCTTAGCTGTCATGCCGGCCTGCCGCCGGAGCCGCGCCAAAGCCTGCAACAACGCTGGATCGACGAGGTGACCTGATGCATGAACCCAAGGAAGCCATCGCCCTGCTCTACGACGGTGAACAAGCCCCGACGCTGACGGCCAAGGGCGAAGGCGAGCTGGCCGAACAGATCGTGCAACTGGCAATGGACTACGAAGTGCCGATCTACCAGAACGCTGACCTGGTGCGAATCCTGGCGCGCATGGACTTGGGCGAGCAAATTCCCGAGGAGCTGTACCGCACCATCGCCGAGATCATTGCCTTTGCCTGGCACCTCAAAGGGAAAGCTCCAGCAGGTTTTGTATTTCCCGATCAGGATGATGCTGAGGGGTAGCGCAGAGCGCGCCGGGCCGGCGTTCAGTGCCGCCGGGCGGCGTGCAACTTGACGACCAGTTCGGCCTCAGCCTTGGACAGACCACAGGATTGGGTCAGATCTTCGACACTGGCGCCCATGCTCACCAGCCGGGCGGCCTGGTTGTAGGGCATGGTGTGCGGGTCCTGCTGTTCAAACTTGAGCTGCTTGTCTTCCAGGCGCTTGAGCTGCTGGCTGACCTCCTGCAAAGTCTCACCCATACGGATACTGCCCTGCTGGAAGCTGGCCAGATCACGCGCCAACTGCTCCTGACGTTGACGCAGCGCCTGCTCCTGCTCGGCCAGGCGCCGGCCCAGACGCCGCAGCCCCCAGCCCAGAGCCAGCAGACCAGCCAGCAACAGGCCCAGCAACAGCCCGGCCAGCAACGTCTCCCAGGAGGTCATCATCCCGGTCAGAAGCCTTGCAGTTCGGCCCACTCATCCTCGGTCATCATCTTTTCCAGATCGACCAGAATCAGCAGTTCGTTGTTCTTGTTACACACGCCTTGAATAAACTTGGCCGACTCGTCGGTCCCGACATTAGGTGCGGTCTCGATCTCGGACTGGCGCAGATAGACCACTTCGGCCACGCTGTCGACCAAAATACCAACCACCTGCTTGTCGGCCTCAATAATGACGATCCGGGTGTTGTCGGTGATCGGCGCCGAGCCCAGACCAAAACGCTGGCGGGTATCGATCACGGTGACCACGTTGCCCCGCAGGTTGATGATCCCCAGCACATAGGCTGGCGCACCCGGAACCGGAGCGATCTCGGTATGACGCAGGACTTCCTGCACCTGCATCACGTTGATGCCGTAGGTCTCGTTATCCAGGCGGAAAGTAACCCATTGCAGAATCGGATCTTCGGCACCCTGAGCGGCGGTATTCTTCATTGTCGTGTATCCCGGTCTAGATTGATGTGAGATTCAGCCGCGCGACCATGCTCAGGCTGTAGTTATCTGGTGTCATCCTAATGCCCCTACCGGCTATTGGCCAGTGCACGCGCCCCTGGCGCACTGATCAGCGTGGCCAGGGCGGAAACGTCCAGCAGAGCGCACATGTGCTCGATCACCGTACCGGCCAACCAGGGTCGCTTGCCCTGCTGGGAGCGCCATTTGACCTGCTCGGGTGTCAGCCGTATCGACTTGCTGACACCATGCACGGCCATACCCCAGTCATAGCCCTGCACCGAAATCACAAAGCGCAGACCGTCACGCAGCGCCGGGTCGTAGCGCTCGGGCATGACCCAGCGGGCAGTATCCAGCACCTTGAGGTTGCCCGCCTGGGTCGGCAGGATGCCAAGGAACCAGTCCGGCTGGCCGAACAACGGAGTGATTTCATCCTCCAGCGGATAAATACTGCCGAGCGACACCAGCGGCACCGCGAGGGTCAAACCGCCAACATCGAACAGCAGCGCCTCGAACGGCTCTTCGCGCCAGGCGACCTGCTCAAACACTGGCGGCACATGCTCGGCATCAGTGCTGAGCGCTACCTCCGCTTCGACTAGCAGCTCCTGCTCAAGCTCGGGCTCCGGTTCGGCAGGCACTACCACCGGCGCGACCTCAAGCTGGACTGGCGGTGCCAGCTCCTGAGTCTGCTGTTCAGCCAGAGCCAGTTCCTGGGCAGCATCCTGCAACAGTGAGTCCAGATAGCACTGGATCGTCTGCTCGGGAACGAACTGCTGCACCGGTAGGGATTTAGTCATCTCTTGCGCCATGTCGATCATCGGGTCGGGTCACTTAGCTTATCGGCCAGTATCGGCCCAACATTAGGCTACCTGTTCCTTGCGCGGCAGCGACTGCGCCAACAGATAGCGCAATAACGCCCGGTAGGCCAGCACTCCTCGACCGTTGGCATCCATCCGCGACGGCACCATCCCGGCCAGGCTGGCGTCACGCAGCTTGGTATCGATCGGAATGAAGGCTTGCCACAGATGATCGGCGTAGTCGCGGCGCAGCAGTTTCAGGGTATTCAGCGAAGCCTGGGTACGCCGGTCGAACAGGGTCGGCACAATGGTATAGGGCAGTTCCTGTTTGCGCGAGCGATTGACCATGTTCAGGGTATGGACCATCCGCTCCAGGCCCTTTAGTGCCAGAAACTCGGTCTGAACCGGGATCACCAGTTGCTCACAGGCGGCCAGTGCATTGATCATCGACACCCCGAGCAAAGGTGGGCTGTCGATAATCGCGAACTGATAGTCGCCCCAGAGCTGGGCAAGCGCCCGGGAGATGACCAGGCCAAAGCCACCCTGCCCGGCCGACTGGCGCTCCAGGGTCGCCAGCGAGGTGCTCGAGGGCATCAGGCGGATATTTTCGTGGGAGGTATTGAGCAACAGCGCCTCGGCCAAACCGTCAGGAACCTGGCCATTGTGCTGAAACAGATTGAATACGCTGCTGGTGAGATTGTCCGGGTCATGACCAAAATAACTGGTCATTGAGCCGTGCGGGTCGAGATCAACCACCAGCACGCGCTGCCCCTGATCTGCCAACAGGCCAGCCAACGCCACCGCCGAAGTGGTCTTACCCACCCCGCCTTTCTGATTGGCCACGGCCCAAACTCTCATGCCTTTCCTCCCGGGGTAGCGGTACTGCCGATACCCGTGGTTACTGCAAATGACGATAGATTGACACCCAAGCGGGTGTTTCGGGCTACTGTGCAGTTCCCGTGCCAGTCTGGCTCCGAGCCTGGCGCATGGCGTCGGCATCCTGAGCATCACCCTGCCAAGACTGGTGACGCTGATCAAGATAGCGCGAAACCAGCAAGACCACCCGCCGGTTGGCTCGCCGTCCGGCAGCGGTGCCGTTGTCGGCAACCGGCTTGAATTCACCATAGCCTACTGCGGCCATCCGTTCCGGGTTTACCCCACCATTGCCGAGCATGCGCACCACGCTGGCGGCTCTGGCAGCGGACAGCTCCCAGTTGGTCGGATACAGGCGCGAGCGGATCGGCTGATTGTCGGTAAAGCCCTCGACATGAATCGGATTCTCATAGGGCGCAAGGATCTCAGCGATCCGCTCGACCAGACCAAAAGCTTCATCGGTCGGCAGTGCATCGCCACTGGGAAACAGCAAACTGGAGTTGAGTTCGATCTCGATCCACAGTTCGTTGCCACGCACTTCCAGATCACCAGCACGGATCAGATCACCGAAGGCCTGCTGCATGGCCGTGGTGATGTCCACCAACGGATCGACCAGATTGTCGGCATCGCCGCCACTGATACCCTGGGTATCGCTGCGTTGCAAGCCACGCGGAATTTCCTCACCGATCTGGATCGGCTCGATAGAGCGCTGTGGCTGATTGAAGGCACCCACCAGCGTGTCAGACAGCACCTTGTACTTGCCCTCATTGACCGAGGAAATCGAGTACATGACCACGAAAAAGGCGAACAGCAGGGTAATGAAGTCTGCGTACGAGACCAGCCAACGCTCGTGATTTTCGTGCTCCTGATGCTGTCGCCGGCGCATCGGGCTACTCCAGGAAGCCTTCCAGCTTCATTTCGATTGAGCGCGGATTTTCCCCTTCGGCGATCGATAGCAGCCCTTCGAGGATCATTTCCCGATAACGTGATTGCTGCATCACTACCGACTTGAGCTTGTTGGCCACCGGCAGCAGAAACAGGTTGGCCAGCGCCACCCCGTAGATGGTTGCGACAAAGGCCACGGCGATGCCGCTACCCAACGCCGAAGGATCAGCCAGATTGCTCATCACATGGATCAGCCCCATGACCGCGCCAATGATACCGATGGTTGGCGAGTAGCCACCCATGCTCTCATATACCTTGGCGGCGGCCAGGTCGTGGTTCTCCCGGGTAATCAGCTCAACTTCGAGAATGCTGCGCAGCGCCTCCGGCTCACTGCCGTCAACCAGCAGTTGCAAACCCTTGCGGGCGTATAGGTCGGGTTCGGTATCGGCCACCCCTTCCAGCCCCAACAAGCCTTCCTTGCGGGCCACATTGCTCCAGTTGATGACCTGGGTAATCCCCTGCTGCAGGCGACTGGTCGGCGGAAAGAAGATCCAGCCGAGAATCGCCAGCGAGCGTTTGTACACTGGCAGTGGTGTCTGGATGAAGGCTGCGCCCAAGGTGCCGCCGATGACGATCAGCGCCGCCGGACCGTTGATCAGCGCCGCAGCATGCCCACCTTCCAGGTAGTTGCCGCCGATGATGGCGACAAAAGCCAGAATGACGCCAATGACGCTGAGAATATCCATTAGCCGATCTCTGCCAGATAACGACCGATGTCGTCGAGACTGTAGATACCGTCAGCCAGATTGGCCTTGGCCACGGCCATCGGCATGCCGTAGATCACACAACTGGCCTCGTCCTGGGCCCAGACCGAGCTGCCGGCCTGCTTGAGCATTCGTGCACCCTCGCGGCCATCAGCGCCCATGCCAGTCAGGACCACGGCCAGCACCTTGTCGCCAAAGGCCTTGGCGGCAGACCCGAAGGTTACGTCGACACAGGGTTTGTAATTGAGCCGTTCATCACCGGGCAGGATTCGGATGGCGCCGCGGCCATCGACCATCATTTGCTTGCCGCCCGGCGCCAGCAACGCCAGCCCTGGGCGCAGGATGTCGCCATCTTCAGCTTCCTTGACACTGATCCGGCAGAGCTTGTCGAGGCGTTCGGCAAACGCCTTGGTGAATGCTGCCGGCATGTGCTGAATCAGCACCAGCGGTGCCGGAAAACTGGCAGGTAACTGTGTCAGGACTTTTTGCAGTGCCACCGGCCCCCCCGTGGAAGTACCAATCGCCACCAGTTTGTAACTGCGTTTGCGCGGAGCCGGGCTGCTGGAGCGCGGCACTGGCGGTTCACTACTGCGAGGCGCCGGGGCACTGCCGGTCAATGGCCGACTTGAGACTGACGGCGCACTGACCGTCGCCGGAGCAATACCCAACGAACGCCGGTTGGTGCGCGCCAGGGCATGTACCCGCTCGCACAGCAGTTGCCGGACCTTGTCCGGGTTGCGCGAAATGTCTTCGAAATTTTTCGGCAGATAATCCGCCGCACCGGCGTCCAGCGCATCCAGGCTGACCCGTGCGCCCTCGTAGGTGAGCGAAGAAAACATCAGTACCGGCGTTGGGCAGCGCTGCATGATCTGCTTGACCGCGCTAATACCATCCATGACCGGCATTTCATAATCCATAGTGATGACATCGGGGCGCAGCGCCTGGGTCTGCTCGATAGCTTCCTTGCCATTGGTGGCCGTGCCGACCACCTGGATCTGCGGGTCACCCGCAAGGATCTCCGTCACCCGGCGGCGAAAGAAGCCTGAATCGTCCACCACCAGAACCTTGACCGCCATACACTCTCCTGAAAACCTGTACACACCCGCAGGTGGCTGAAAGGGCCACCCGGGCGCTATTAGATCCGCCGCGCGTAACGCTTGAGTAAACTGGGAACATCGAGGATCAGGGCTATGCGCCCGTCACCGGTGATGGTTGCCCCCGCCATGCCGGCCGTGCCCTGAAGCATCCGCCCGAGCGGCTTGATCACCACCTCTTCCTGCCCGACCAGTTGATCGACCACGAAGCCGACCCGCTGAGTACCGACCGATACGATCACTACGCTGGCGGCAGTGTGGTCACTGCTGTCCTCGACGCCCGGCATCAGCCAGCGCTTGAGATAGAACAGCGGCAGCGCCTTGTCGCGGACGATGATGACTTCCTGGCCGTCAACGATGTTGGTGCGTGACAGATCCAGGCTGTAGATTTCGTTGACGCTGACCAGCGGCAGGGCAAACGCCTGATTACCCAGCATCACCATCAGGGTCGGCATGATCGCCAGTGTCAGCGGCACCTTGATGGCGATCCGCGAGCCCTGGCCCTTGGTCGATTCGATATTGATGGTGCCGTTGAGCTGGGAAATCTTGGTCTTGACCACATCCATCCCGACCCCACGGCCGGAAACGTCGGAAATTTCGGTCTTGGTCGAAAAGCCCGGAGCCAGGATCAGGTTGAAGCACTCGGTATCACTCAGACGATCGGCGGCATCCTTGTCCATCATGCCCTTCTCTACCGCCTTGGCCCGCAGCACTTCCGGGTCCATGCCCTTACCATCATCGGTGATGGTCAACAGGATGTGATCGCCTTCCTGTTCGGCCGCCAGCACCACCTTACCAGTGCGCGGCTTGCCGGCCTGTTCACGCTCATCGGGCGATTCGATCCCATGATCGACCGAGTTGCGCACCAAGTGCACCAGCGGGTCGGCCAGTGCTTCAACCAGGTTCTTGTCCAGATCGGTTTCTTCGCCGATCAGTTCAAGGTTGATCTCCTTCTTCAGGTTACGCGCCAGATCACGCACCACGCGAGGGAAGCGACCAAATACCTTCTTGATCGGCTGCATGCGAGTCTTCATCACCGACATCTGCAGATCGGCAGTGACTACATCGAGGTTGCCGACAGCCTTGCTCAGCTCTTCATCACCGCTGCTCAAACCCAGGCGTACCAGGCGGTTACGCACCAGCACCAGCTCACCGACCATATTCATGATGTCATCAAGCCGGGCGGTATCGACCCGCACCGTGGTATCCACAGCCGCATCGGCAGGCGCCGGTGCGCTGGCCTTGGCGGCAGCTGCTGGCGGTTTTTCGGCTTTGGCAGCAGGCGCTTTGGCGACAGCTTTGGGTGCAGACTGAACCTTGGCCGCAGCTGGCTCGGACGCCTTCGGCGCCTTGTGCTCAATCGGCTTGTCAGTCGAACTTTCAGCCATGGCCGGCGCTGCAGCAACACCGTTGGCGGCCTCCGACTTGCCGGGGGCTGCACCTTTGCCGTGTAACTGGTCGAGCAGTGCTTCGAATTCGTCGTCGCTGATTTCATCACTCTCGGCGCTCACCGCCGCTGTAGCAGCCGCCACCGCGTCCGGCGCTGCAACTGGCTCGGAACTCAGGCCCGGAGCCGCACCTTTGCCATGCAATTGATCCAGCAGCGCCTCGAACTCGTCATCACTGATCTCGTCACTTGCTACTTCAGCCTGGGCGCTCAGCGCGGAGGCCTGATCAATGCCCGGCCCCTTGCCGGGACCATGAAGTTCATCCAGCAGGGCTTCGAATTCATCATCGGAAATATTGTCACCCTGACCTGACACCGACGATTCGGTCTCCGGCTCTTCAGGCGACTGCAAGGCGTCGAGCAACTGCTCGAACTCGTCATCGGTGATATCGCCATCGCTGTCGGCTCCGGCGCTCACGGTTTCAGTAATGGAGGACTCAACACTCGCGGGGGCAGCGACTGGCGCCGCGCTGGCCGGCTGCGCCAGGAGCGAGAGGGCTTCAAGCAGCCCGGGGTCGGCAGGGCTTGGCTCGTCACGCTCGCGCACCTGGGCAAACATCGCATTGACGGCATCCAGCGCCTGCAACACGACATCCATCAACTCAGCGTCGACCTGGCGCTCACCCTTGCGCAGGATGTCGAAAACGTTTTCGGCGATATGGCAACAGGCTACCAAGGGGTCGAGCTGGAGAAATCCGGCACCACCCTTGACGGTATGAAAGCCACGGAAAATGGCATTGAGCAGGTCCATGTCGTCTGGGCGGTTTTCCAGCTCGACCAACTGTTCGGACAACTGTTCGAGGATCTCGCCGGCCTCAACCAGAAAATCCTGGAGAATCTCTTCATCCGCATCGAAACTCATGCACCTACTCTCCCCTAGAAGCCAAGACTGGACAGAAGGTCGTCGACCTCATCCTGTCCAGACACCACGTCCTCCCTTTTATCGGCATGAATCTGCGGACCTTCACCCTTGGAGGATGTTTTTTTCGGTGTTGCCCGCGTTTCGCCGTGTTCAATACCGGCAATTCGATCAACCTGACCAGCCATGCGCACCAGGCTGACCAGACTTTCCTCGACATCATGAACCAGGGTAATGACCCGCTTGATCACCTGACCGGTCAGGTCCTGATAATCCTGGGCCAGCAGAATTTCGTTGAGCTGCGAGCTAACAGCACTGCTGGATTGCTCGGTCTTGGCCAGAAATTCGCCAATGCGTCGATACAGGTCACGGAACTCGGTGGCGGCGATCTCGCGGCGCTGCAGGCGCTCCCAGTCGGCACGCAGGGTCGCCGCTTCCAAGCCAAGCTCGGAAACAATCGGCGCGCTGCTCTCAACCAGATCCATAGTCCGGTTGGCAGCCTTGTCGGTCAGCTTGACCACATAGTCGAGATGGTCGGAGGCATCGGTGATCTTGGAGCTGTCATTACCTTCTTCGAGCGCATGGGTGGTGTCGATCTGGAAATTGACGATCGCACTGTGCAGCGCCCGGGTGAGCTTGCCGACCTCATGGTACAGACCGCGGTCACGGGCCTGATTGATGGCATGGATGACCAGTACGGCTTCGGCGAACTCGCCATTCTCCAGGTAGCTGACCAGTTGCCGCGCATTTTCCTTGAGGGAATGTTCGAATTCCTGGGCGGTTTCCTGACCGGGATCCTTACTTAACGCCATAACCTTTACCCCGGGTTGTGTTATTTGGCCTGAACGCGCTCGAAAATCTTCTCGATCTTCTCTTTCAAGGCTTGCGCGGTAAAAGGCTTGACCACGTAACCGTTGACCCCGGCCTGAGCCGCTTCAATGATCTGGTCGCGTTTGGCTTCAGCGGTAACCATCAGCACCGGCAGGTGCTTGAGGCGCTCATCGGCCCGCACTGCGCGCAGCAGGTCAATGCCGCTCATGCCCGGCATATTCCAGTCGGTCACCAGAAAGTCGAAGTTGCCACTTTGCAGCATGGGCAACGCCGTGGTGCCATCATCGGCTTCAGCCGTGTTGGTAAACCCCAGGTCACGCAACAAATTCTTGATGATGCGCCTCATCGTTGAAAAATCGTCAACGATGAGAATTTTCATGTTCTTGTCCAAGTAGACCTCCGTACAAACCAGGGGAAATGCAGGCTCGCTCGCTGCTCACCCGTTGCCATGTTCAAGCCTGTCGAACCACCTAAGGAAACACTGAAAACCCATATTGCCAGCTATCATCCGCCTTGCGTCAGGCCCAGGCGCATTGTCCGGATGCTGGCGATAAAATCAATCGTCGCGCCAATCGGCCAGGCGTGCCCGCAGACGAGCGGCGCACTGGCTGTGCAACTGACTGACCCGTGATTCACTGACCCCCAGTACGGCGCCGATTTCCTTGAGGTTCAATTCCTCGTCGTAATACAGCGACAGCAATAGGCGCTCACGCTCGGGCAATCCCTCGATCGCATTAATCAAGGCGACCCGAAAGCGCTCATCCTGAAGCCCACCCAGAGGTTCAGCCTCGGCCTGAACATCGGTCGGTGCTCCGGACTCAAGCAAATCGTCAAAACTGAACAGCTTGCTGCCGGCGGTATCGTTGAGGATCGCGTAATATTCCTCAAGACTCATCTCAAGTTCGGCAGCAACTTCATTATCTTTAGCGTCACGCCCCAAACGAGCCTCAACCGAACGGATCGCATCACTGACCAGGCGGGTGTTGCGGTGTACCGAACGCGGAGCCCAGTCACCCTTGCGCACTTCATCCAGCATGGCCCCGCGAATGCGGATACCGGCGTAGGTTTCAAAGCTGGCGCCCTTGCTGTTATCAAACTTGCGGGAGGCCTCGAGCAAGCCGATCATACCGGCCTGCATCAAGTCTTCAACCTGCACACTGGCCGGCAACCGACCGAGCAGGTGATAGGCAATACGCTTGACCAGCGGAGCAAATTGCTCGACCAGTCGATCCTGATATTCGGCTGTGCTCTGCGCGCGGGTATACATGCTCACTCCACCAGCCAGTGCCGTCATGCGTCAGATCCGACTTGCTGAACCAGACGCTCCACGAAAAATTCCAGATGGCCGCGCGGATTAGCGGGCAAAGGCCAGCCATCGACTTTCTGGGCAATCGCCCGAATCGCCATGGAGGCCTTGCTGCGGGGATACAGGTCATATACTGCGCGCTGCTTCTGCACCGCCTTGCGCACCATCTCGTCAAATGGCACCGCCCCCACGTACTGCAGAGCCACATCCAGGAAGCGGTCAGTCACCTTGGTGAGTTTAGCAAACACCGTGCGACCTTCCTGTGGGGTATTGACCATATTGGCCAGAACCCGGAAACGGGTCATGCCAAAATCGCGGTTGAGCAGTTTGATCAGCGCATAGGCGTCAGTAATCGAGGTCGGCTCGTCACAGACTACCACCAGCACTTCCTGGGCGGCGCGCACGAAACTCAGTACCGAATCGCTGATACCGGCGGCGGTATCGACGATCAGTACATCCAGGTCATCGCCAATTTCGCTGAAGGCCTGGATCAGGCCAGCATGTTCCTGAGCATTAAGATGGACCATGTGCGACACGCCGGAAGCGGCCGGTACCACCCGTATTCCACCAGGACCGGGGAGCATGACATCCCTGAGATCACAACTGCCTTCCAGCACGTCAGCCAGGGTAGCCCGCGGCTTGAGCCCCAACAGCACATCGACATTGGCCAGGCCAAGGTCGGCATCCAGCAGGACCACACGTCGCCCGAGCTCGGCCAGGGCCAGGCTGAGGTTGACCGACACATTGGTTTTGCCGATCCCGCCCTTGCCGCCGGTGACTGCGATCACTTGAACCGGATGTTTGCTTCCCATCTCGTTGTATACCTTGCCTTAGTAAAATCTCAACTTGCGCGTTGTTTATGCAGTATACCGGCAAAAACGTCAGCCATAGCCTGATCTGCAGGTGCTTCGTTGCTGGCCAGGCTTACAGCCCGGCTGACCAGTTGGTGCCCCACGGCCCGATTGAGGTCATCGGGGATGCGCTGGCCATCGGCCAGATAGGCTACCGGTAAACCGTGCTCCATCGCCAGCCCCAATGCTTCACCCAGAGTGGCCGCTTCGTCCACCTTGGTCAGAATACAGCCTGACAGCGCGCAACGCTTGTATGTGTGATAGGCAGCCTTGAGTACTCGATGCTGGCTAGTGGCAGCCAATACCAGCAGCGTACGCACCTGACGGCCCTGGGCTGCCAACTCACTGAGCTGATTGTTCAGGTGCGGATCATTGGCCTGCAGGCCGGCGGTGTCGATCAGCACCAGACGCTTGCCGGCAAATTCGTCGAGCACCTCGCTCAGACTGTTCTGCTCATCGACGACCCGCACCGGCACATTGAGAATCCGTCCCAGGGTGCGCAATTGCTCATGGGCGCCGATGCGATAGGTATCCATGGTTACCAAGGCGACATGCTGGCTGCCGTGCTTGAGCACATAACGCGCGGCCAGCTTGCCCAGCGTGGTGGTTTTGCCGGCACCGGTCGGTCCGACCAGGGCAATGGCACCGCCCTGCTCGATCAACTCGTCGCGCACGACCGGAATGCTGTGGGCCAGATGGGCCAGCAGCAGCCGCCAGGCCTGACGGTTATCCGCCACATCGGCAACTTTATTCAGCAGGCCCTGGCACAGCTCGGCCGGCAGCCCGATTTGGGTCAGTCGACGCCAGAGACTGGCCTGGCGCGGCTGGTGCTGGTTGACCTGGCCCCAGGCCAGGCTGCCCAACTGCGATTCAAGCATTTCGCGCAGACCGGCAAGCTCTGCCCGCATGGCACTCAGGCCAGCCTCTTCAGCCGCTGGATTGCGACTATCGACCGGTTCGGCGGCCGCCGGCGCGGACTGCTCGGCGCGCTCGCGCTTGAGCCGGGCCAGCAGGTCACGCGCCACTGGCGAGCCGTCTTCGGCAGCCTGCAGCATGCTGTCGCCGAATAATTGACGATTGACCCGGGGCGCTTCGGGCGAGCGCTCGCCCAGCTCCAGTTGCGCCCGGGCATTGACGATGCGCTCCTGGGTCTTCTTCAGCTCCAGGCTCAGCCCCGGGGTCGGCGGGGTCAGACGCGGCGCCTCATAATCCAGCGCAGCGGTCAGCTCAATGCCGCCAGCCACCCGACGATTGGCAATGATGGCGGCTTCCGGCCCCAGCTCCTCGCGTACCAGCTTCATGGCCTGACGCATATCGGCGGCAAAGAAACGTTTGACCTTCATGGCTGACCTCTAGATTGTTGGCTCAACTCTGACCGACCGTGGAAACGATGGTCACCTGCTTGCTGTCAGGAATTTCCTGGTATGACAGCACATGGGCTCCTGGGGTGGCGTAGCGAACGAACTTGGCCATCATGCCGCGGATCTGTCCGGCTACCAGCAGAATCGCCGGCTTGCCCTGAACTTCCTGACGCTGCACCGCGTCGGCCAGTGAGCGTTGCAGCTTCTCGGCCATACCCGGCTCCAGCAGAATCCCTTCGTCGCCACCCTGCCCTGCCTTCTGAAGACTCTGAAGCAATATCTGTTCCAACTTGGGATCAAGAGTGATAACAGGCAGCTCGGAGTCAAGCCCGACGAGGCCTTGAACGATGGAACGCGACAAGGCCACACGCACGGCGCCAATCAAGGCGCCGGGATCTTGACTCTTGCCCGACTGATTGGCGATCGCCTCGGCGATGGTGCGGATATCGCGAACCGGCACCTGTTCCTGCAGCAAGCCTTGCAGCACCTTGAGCAGCCCGGACAGGGAAATGATCCCCGGCACCAGCTCTTCGGCCAGCTTGGGCGATGCCTTGGCCAGCACCTGCAACAACTGCTGAACCTCTTCATGGCCAATCAGCTCATGGGCATGCTTGTGCAGGATCTGGTTGAGATGGGTGGCAACCACGGTACTGGCATCGACCACGGTATAGCCCAATGCCTGGGCCTGATCCTTCTGCATCGCTTCGATCCAGACTGCATCCAGGCCGAAGGCCGGATCTTTGCCGGCAATCCCCTTGATTTCGCCGAACACCTGACCAGGATTGATCGCCAGTTCGCGGTCCGGATGGATTTCCGCCTCAGCCACCCCGACTCCCATCAAGGTGATGCGATAGGCATTGGGAGCCAGGTCAAGGTTGTCGCGGATATGCACCGAAGGCATCAGGAAGCCCAGGTCCTGGGACAGCTTCTTGCGCACACCCTTGATCCGCGCCAGCAACTGCCCACCCTGGTTGCGATCGACCAGCGGAATCAGCCGGTAACCCACCTCAAGCCCGACCATGTCGACCGGTGTGACATCATCCCAGCCCAGCTCCTTGGCTTCCGGGCGCTGTACCGCGGGCAGTTCAGCCTGCTGACGCTCTACTTCGGCCACTTCCTGGGCCTTGACCTTCTGACGCTGGGCGATCCAGTAGGCCGCGCCGGCTGCCAGCGCACCCAGGCTGAGGAAGGACATGTGCGGCATGCCGGGAATCAGCCCCATGACAATCAGGATCCCGGCCGCAATCGTCAGCGCCTTGGGCGAGGCAAACATTTGACGCTGAACCTGTTCGCCCATGTCTTCGGAGGTCGATACCCGGGTGACCATGATGGCCGCGGCGGTGGACAGCAGCAGCGAGGGAATCTGCGCAGCCAGGCCATCACCGATGGTCAGCAGCACGTAGATACGCCCGGCGTCGGTGAAGGCCAGATCATGCTGGGCCATACCGATCGCCAGTCCGCCGATGATATTGATCGCCAGAATCAGCAAACCAGCCACCGCATCACCGCGCACGAACTTGCTGGCACCGTCCATGGAGCCGTAGAAGTCGGCCTCCTGGGCAACTTCCAGACGCCGGCGCCGGGCCTCGTCCTGATCAATCAAACCGGCATTGAGGTCAGCGTCGATGGCCATCTGCTTGCCGGGCATGGCATCCAGGGTGAAGCGCGCACTGACCTCGGAGATCCGCCCGGCCCCCTTGGTGACCACCACGAAGTTGATGATCATAAGGATCGCGAACACCACCAGACCGACCACATAGTTACCGCCGATTACCACCTCGCCAAAGGCCTGGATCACCTTGCCCGCAGCATCACCACCCTCATGGCCATTGAGTAGCACTACCCGGGTCGAGGCTACGTTCAGCGCCAGACGCAGCAACGTGGCAACCAGCAGGATGGTCGGGAACACGGCAAAGTCCAGCGGCCGCAAGGCATAGGCACAGACCAACAGCACCACCAACGCCAGCGCAATGTTGAAGGTGAAGAACACATCGAGCAGGAACGGCGGCATCGGCAGCATCATCATGCCGAGGATGACCAACAGCAGGAACGGCACGCCGAGATTGCCGTGCCGCAGGCCTGCCAGATTGGCCCGCATGGAAGTTACCAGTTGTCCGCGATCTACAGCCATGCCCTTGCGATTCCCCATCAATAATTTGACGCAAAACGTCCAATACACGGCTATACGCAAGAACCGTTCCAGCCTGGCAGTACTCTAAATAATCCGCTCCCGGTGCTATGCTATTGCCGTTGGCTGTTTGCTCAATCGACGCATTGGCCCGTACCAGAAGAGAGTTCATGCGCACCTATTCCGTTCTGCTGCTGAGTGCCCTTGCACTGGCTCTTGCCGGCTGCGAGGCATTACCTGATCGTCAGGATACCGACGACAGATCCGGTGCCTGGTGGAGTAATACAGACAAGCTCCTGCGCCTGCTCAACGACGACCCGCAACCTGAACAAGCGCGCCAGGCGGAAGTCGAGGCCCTGTTTGCCCAGCCTTACATCGACCCACTAACCCGTTACCTGGAAACCCACGCCCAAGACGAGGACTACGCCGCCCAGCACCAGCGCGTTAGCAATGAACGTGATCGCCGCTGCGCTGAAGTGGCTGCTCGCTATCGGCAACGTCCAGCTAATCAGGACAGTCTGAACCGCTATCGCCAGGGCTACCAATACTCCTGTCCCGAGGATGTCAAACAGTTTGCCTCCCGGGTCGCTCAGCAGCGTCCACGCCCTGTCACCGTCCAACCCCAGGTCGAAGCTGGCCCCTCGCCCAGCCGCCAGCAAACCAACGACTGCTATCTGCTGTTTACCATTCGCAATCTGCAACAGGCACGCCAAAGCTGTCAGGCACCAGCCGAACAAGGCGACGCCCAGGCCCAGCATCACCTGGCCAGCCTGCATCACACCGCCAACGAGCATGCCAGTGCCTTTGACTGGGCCCAGCGCTCTGCCGCTCAGGGTTACGCACCCGGGCAACTGCTGCTCGGCCAGCTTTACCAGCAGGGACTGGGTGTCGAACAGAATGACCGTCAGGCCCTTGTCTGGCTGGAGCGGGCCGCCAATCAACGCCTGGCCGAGGCGCGCCATGTTTTGGCCCTGGTCTACCGCCAGGGCCAGGGCACCACGCCAGATCCGGACAAGGCTCAGCGGCTGCTGACCCTGGCCGCCAATCAGGATTATCTGCCAGCCCAATTGCTGCTGGCCGAGCTGTATCAGACCGGCGAGCTGGCCGGGCCCGGCAAGAGCCGCCAATGGCTTGAGCGCGCCGCCAACCAGGGTTCGGCCGAGGCCCAGTACCGGCTCGGCAACAGCTATGCGCAAGGCATCGACGGGCCGCGTGATAATCAGGAGGCCTATGTCTGGTACAGCCTGGCCCTGCTCAACGGCGAGCAACGTGCACGACCGCGAGTCGAGCAACTGACCGGACAACTCAACCAGGAACAATTGCGCCTGGCTCAGGCTCGCATTCAGGCCACCATCAACGGCAGGCGTCCCTGATCATGCTCGGCGCGCGGTCGGTGCGTCGCGGCATCATGCTGATCCTCGGTCTGCTGGTCGCGCTGTTCATTGCCGGCATGTGGTTGATGTCCAGCCTGAACCTGGGATTTGCCCAGCAGGCCATGTCGGACCTGCGTCAGCGCCAGATTGCCGACACCTTCTACGCTAACCTCGACCGCATCAATGCTCACCACCAGCGAATGGAACAGCACACCGCCGAACTCGCGCATCTGGGCGAGTTGCTGTATCGCCAGCGACGGGTGCTGCCGAACCCGCGCAGCATCCTTGATCAGACCCTGCGCGAAGCCCTGGGCGACTTTCCCGAGGCCTTTGCCGCCGGCCTGTGGTTCCAGACCGCCACGCTGACCGAAAGCCCCTTTGCCCTCTATGCCTGGCGCGAAGGCGAACGGATTCAGGTGCAGCGCAGCCTGAACTCCTGGTACACCAGCGACTGGTATCAGCGCATCATTGAGCCTGCCGGCCAGCCTGATGATCAGACCGCACGCTTCAACTGGACACCCGCCTACTACAAGGCCCAGATCAACAATGTGGTCATCAGCCTGAGCACCCTGATGTACGATGACCAGCAGACCCGTATCGGCATGGCGTCCACCGATTGGCGCGCCGACCAGATCATTCGCCTGGTGAGCCGGGTGGAAGTCACCCCCGGCACCTTTGCTTTCCTGATCGACAGCGAAAACCGCAACCTGTCCAGCCTGGCTCAGGCCGAAGACGTCGAACACGCCCAGCGGCTGATGGATACCATTACCGCCAGCCAGTTGCACCAACAACTCGGCATCCCGATGCTTGATGAAAGCATGTCCAGTCGCCAGTTGGCCTCACCAATGCAGACTCTGAGCCTGGTGGTTGACGACGAAGACTACGCCTTGTTCTTCTCCCTGACACAGGCCGGCATGGTGTTCGGCATCGGCGTACCGCAAGTTGAGATCGATGCGGTACTGGCACCCATGCGCCAGAGCAATCTGCGTATCGTTCTGCTGATCGGCAGTGTGTTGCTACTGCTGTCGGGCTGGATTCTGTACCTGGTCGCCGGCACATTGCGCCAACTGCACACTTTGTATACCGACAGCCTGACCCGGCTGCCCAACCGCTCCAAGTTGCTGCTAGAACTCGAACAAAGCGGGACCGGCTCGCTGATCCTGCTTAATCTTGATGCGTTCAAGGAGATCAACGATTTTTATGGTCATCAGTGCGGTGACTACGTTATCCGCCAGTTGGCCAGAGCCCTGGGCGAATATCTCGATAGCGTCCCTGGCTGGAACAACAGCCAGCTTTACCGCATGCCAGCCGATGAAATCGCCATCTGGTTGCCTGGACAGCATGGCCCGCAGGCCTTGCAGCAACGTTTAACTGAGCTTCAGAACTTCGTCAGCGGCCTGAACCTGATCTGGCAAGGACAGGATATCCCGCTGCACGCCAGCCTTGGACTGGCCAGCAGTTGGCAAACCGACGGCAGCCTGCTCAGCGGCGAGCAGTTGCTGACCTCGGCCAACATGGCGTTAAAACTGGCTCGGATCAATCAGCGTCACTTCGTGGTGTATGACCCGGCTCACCGCGCCCGGGAAACCTACGAGCACAACCTGACCTGGGCCAACCGCCTCAAGCTGGCGCTGGAGCAAGGACGGATCGTGCCGTACTTTCAGCCAATCATGGAGCTCAAAAGCGGCCGCATTGAGAAATTCGAGTGTCTGACCCGGATGCTGGATGGCGATGGCGAGCCGGTCAGCCCCGGCCAGTTCCTGGCCGTCTCCAAACGTATCCGCCTGTACCGCTTCATCACCCGCAGCATGGTCGAGCAGTGTTTCCAGCGTTTTGCCGGCAACGACTACGAGTTTTCCCTCAACCTTTCCTGCGAGGACTTGCTGGATACCGGCTTGACCCGGTTCATTCTTGAGCACCTGCAGAACAGCCAGATCGCCCGGCGGGTCATCTTTGAGATCCTTGAGTCCGAAGGGATAGAGAACTACACCGCGGTGCGCCAGTTCATCGACCAGGCCAAGGCCCTGGGCTGTCGGATCGCGATTGACGACTTCGGCACCGGTTACTCAAACTTCGAGCACCTGCTGCGCCTGAATGTCGATATGATCAAGATTGATGGCAGCCTGATCCGCCAACTCGGTAGCGACCCCAACGCCCTGACCCTGACCCGCGGCATTGTCCGTTTTGCCCGGGAGCTGGGGATACAGACCGTGGCCGAGTTCGTTCACAGTCCGCAAGTGCTAAAGCAGGTACGGGATCTGGGCATTGACTTCGCCCAGGGGGCCAGCATTGGTATGCCGTCAGCCGAACTGATTACCCGGATAGAAGCCCTCTGAATCAGCGTGCGATGATGTCCCGACCCAGCGGCCGCAACCGGGTCAGCAGACGACGCTGGGTTGCTGGCGCAATTCCCTCCTCGTCCATCGCCGCCGCCAGATCCTCGAGCATGGCCTGGAACTCAGCTTCAGTGATACTCATGCCGGCATGGGCTTCTGCCATGCTGTCGCCTTGATATTGGCAGGGACCGCCACTTTCGGTACACAGTTGCTCGATCAGTTGGATACGTAAGCGCTCGAAGTCTGCTTCAGCAAAGTGATGCACAATGCGCTGATCATCAGCAATCCGGAACAACAGTCCGTCAACCACCCGACTGATACCGGCGAGCCCACCCAGCTCGACAAACAGGCTGCCATCCGGCGTCTGCGGCTGCGACTCCGGTGGCCCGGATCGACACCCCCACAACGCCAACAGACTGATCAGGATGATCGCCAAAACACGCATTTTCGTTTCCCGCCTCCAATTCCGGACTGGACTCAAGCCCGTCAACCGTTAGCATAGAGCATCCCGTTCGCGTAATCAGGAGTTTTCATGAGCGCCTCCGCCGTTCGCCTGTCTGTACTCGATTTGTGCCCGATCGTACAGGGCTCAACCCCGGCTCAGGCCCTGCGCAACGCCCAAGCCCTGGCTCGCCATACTGAGAACGAAGGCTTTCAACGCTACTGGGTAGCCGAACATCACAACATGACCGGCATTGCCTCCGCCGCCACCTCGGTAGTTATGGGCTACCTGGCGGCCAGCACCGAACGCATCCGCATCGGCTCAGGCGGCATCATGCTGCCCAACCATGCTCCGCTGCAGATCGCCGAACAGTTCGGCACACTGGAGTCGCTGTACCCCGGCCGTATCGACCTTGGTCTGGGGCGCGCGCCCGGTACCGACCCGGCTACTGCCGCAGCCTTGCGCCGCGGCCGCGCCGACGGTGAAGATTTCCCCGAGATGCTGGCTGAGCTGCGAGCCCTGTTCGCTCCGTCCCAGCCTGGGCAGCGACTGCAGGCAGTTCCCGGTGCCGGGCTGGACATTCCCATCTGGCTGCTCGGCTCCAGCACCTACAGCGCCCAACTGGCCGGCAGCCTGGGCCTGCCCTTTGCCTTCGCCGGACAGTTTTCACCGGACTATATGTACGCCGCGTTGAACGCCTATCGCGACCACTTCCAAAGCTCGCCAGATCTGCAGCAGCCCTACTTCATGCTCGGCATCAATGCCTACGTCGCCGAAAGCACCGAGCAGGCCCAGTTCCTCGCCAGCTCTCACCAACAGGCCTTTCTCAACCTGCGCCGAGGCCAGCCCGGCCCACTGCCACCCCCCGTTGCCGACATCGACAGCCTGTGGCAGCCGCATGAGCGCCACATGGTCCTCTCGACCCTGGCCGGCACCCTGATGGGTGATGAAGCTACGGTCGCCAACCAGTTATGCGACTTGCTGGAACGGACCGGGGTCGATGAACTGATCGTCAACTGCAACATCTTCGATCAGGCGCTGCGCCGTGAAAGCTACAGCCGACTACAGAAGGTGGCCGCGAAACTCTAGCGCCCCCTTCCCAGCCAGCCGCAACTCTGGTAAAAAGAGCGCCTGCCGAATTCCGGCAGTGCTCCCAAGCGGGTGTAGCTCAATGGTAGAGCAGAAGCTTCCCAAGCTTACGACGAGGGTTCGATTCCCTTCACCCGCTCCAATAGCCTTGTCCCCGGCATCGAACCTCCTTGCAAATCGCTACCACTTTAATGTCGAGCACACTTGTAGCCTGACTGCATCCGAACACACCCAGGCCGGCTCCTGACCACAGATACACTGTCCTTATCCACGCCGATAGCTTAGTATCGACGGGTGTCTTTTGAGCAAATCATTCCATGGGCCAGGCAGTTCACCCCGCAATAACAGCAGTCCCGCAGCGGTCGATGACCAGGCTGGCATTTGCCTGGCTGTTGCTGTGCGCCATGCTGTTTGGGCTCAATGCCACGGCTCTGGGCGCACAGGCTGGGGCTGGCAATGGCTTTGTCAGCCAGGCCGAACAACTGTTCTTTGCTTCCCATGCCGACAACATCCGGCTGATCAATGACACCCGGCCCACAAGCCCGACAACCGACGGTTTGCCCGACCTGCTAGAGCAGGCCCTGATTGCCGCCCTGATCCTGACGGCACCGGCCCATCGAGCCAGCTTCCCTTATGTCACCCAGCACGCCAGCCTTCCGGCAGCGGCCCACTACCTAAGACCCTCCCCTCGCGCGCCCCCAGCACTCTGATCCTCGCAGTTTTACCCCCTTTACGCGAATAAACGACGTCAACGTCGAGGATTAGTCATGAAATCATTGTCTTCACGGGCTGTTATCTACAGTCTGTTGATTCTGTTTGGGCTGCTGTGCGCCATGCCCAACATCCTGCCGACACAGCTGTCACAGCGGCTACCAGCCTGGTACACCGACAGCACCCTGGCCCTGGGGCTGGACCTGAGTGGTGGCTCGCATCTGTTGCTGGAAGTCGATACCCAGGAATTGCTGATCAATGCCGAAAAGGCCCAGGGCAGCGAACTTAGTGCTACCCAGCGCCAGGCGCTGACCAGTGACGCGGTCGAGCGCAGCCTGGAGGTAGTACGGCGCCGGCTGGATGAAAGCGGCCTGGTCGAACCCAGCATCACCCGTCAGGGCAACGACGGCATTCTGGTACAGATGCCGGGCGTGGCCGACCCCAGCCGGATCCGCGAGCTGCTCGGCACCACCGCCAAAATGACCTTCCACTGGGTGGTCGATGGCGAGCGCCCCAACGGCCCGGTCATGATTGTACCGGGCGATGCCGAAGGCAGTTCCTACCGGCTTGAACAACGGGTAGCACTGGAAGGCAAGCACATCAGCGATGCCCAACTGGCGTTCAACCCTGACAGCGGCCAACCGGTGGTTACTTTTAAGCTCGACAAGGACGGCGCCCGACGCTTCGCCGATCTGACCCAGCGCAATATCGGCCGGCCGCTGGCCATCGTATTGGATGAGCAGGTCATCACTGCCCCGGTGATCCGCAGCGTGATCGCCGGTGGCAGTGGCGAAATCAGTGGTAACTTTACTTCCAGCGAAGCCAGCAACCTGGCATTGCTGCTGCGTGCCGGCGCCTTGCCTGCCCCGCTGAAAGTGATTGAGGAGCGCACTGTTGGCCCGGACCTGGGCAGTGATGCCATCTCCATGGGCATCAGCACCGGACTACTCGGCGCGGCTTTGGTGATCGGCTTCATGCTGGCGATCTATGGCCGCTGGGGCCTGATCGCCTGCGCCGGTCTGGCAGTCAATGTCGGGCTGGTTTTCGGCGCTCTAACCCTGCTCGGTGCAACCCTGACGCTGCCAGGCATAGCCGGGATTATCCTCAGCATCGGCATGGCGGTGGACGCCAATATTCTGATCAATGAACGCATCCGCGAAGAGGCCCGGCGCGGCAAATCGGCGATGCTGGCCCTGCGTGAAGGCTTCGACCGCGCCTACGCCACCATTCTCGACTCCAATGTGACCACCCTGATCGCCGTCAGCCTGCTGTTCATGTTCGGCAGCGGACCGGTGCGCGGTTTTGCCGTGACCATCGGCATTGGTCTTTTGACCTCGATGTTCACCGCCATTGCCGTAACCCGGCTGCTGATGGAGTGGCGGGTGCGCAAGCTTGGTCGCCGGCCGCTGGTGATGTCAGGCATGCGGCTGCTGGACTGGTTCAACGGTCGGCCGCTGAATGTGATGCGCGGACGCTTTTTCGGGATTGGCCTGTCACTGCTGCTGTCTCTGGCTTCGGTTGTGCTGTTCGTCAAACCCGGGCTCAACTACGGGATCGATTTCAGCGGCGGTACTGTAGTTGAGGTCAACGCGCCGGGAACAGCGGTAGACCAGCTACGCACTGCCCTGCAGCAGCAAGGGCTGGGCCAGGCAGCAATTCAGGAGTTCGGCGATGGCGGGCACTATCTGGTCCGGCTGCCGCAAACCAGTGCCGAGCAGGTGGCCAGCGGCGCACCGGTCGACACCCTGAAAAGCACCGTCCAGAGTCTCAGCGAACAGGCCAGTTTCCCTCGGGTGGAGATGGTCGGTCCCAGGGTCAGCGGAGACTTCAACCAGGCCAGTATTCTTGCCGTGCTACTCGCCGGCGCCGGGATGCTCGGCTATCTGTGGCTACGCTTCGAGTATCACTTCGCCCTGGCCGCAACCCTGACCATCGCTCTGGATCTGACCAAAACCATCGGTTTCTTCGCCCTGACCGGGATCGATTTCAACCTGACAGCGGTAGCGGCGCTGCTGGCCCTGATCGGTTATTCGATCAACGACAAGGTGGTGGTATTCGATCGGGTACGGGAGAACCTGCGACAAACTCCGGACACGCCATTGCTGGAGTTGCTCAACCAGAGCATCACCTCGACCCTGACCCGCACGCTGTTTACTTCGGTGACCACCTTCCTGGCCTTGTTGCCGATGGCGATTGCCGGAGGCAGCGCGGTGGCCAGTTTTGCCCAGCCAATGCTGTTCGGAATCGTGATCGGCACCAGTTCGTCAATCCTGATCGCCGCGCCGATCCTGTACTTCCTCGGTCAACGGCGCAACCGCCAAGGGCTGAGCCAGTTGCGGCCCAGCGCCGAGGAACTGAAGAAACAGCTGGAGGCTATTCCCTGAAAACATTGACGGGCAGGTTCAGCTGTTGAACCTGTCCGTCAGGTTGTGCAGATCGACCGCCGTACGTTCCAGTGACTGCCCCCGATTACCGGTATCGCGGGCCATCTCCAGGCTCTGGTCAGCGGCTTGGGCGATTCTGCTGATCTGCTCGGAGATATCTTCGGCTACTGCGCTTTGCTCTTCCGCCGCGGCCGCCATCTGCTGAGTCATCTGCGAGATGCGCTCCATCACCGCGTCGATGCCACGCAGAGCTTCCTGGGTCCGGGTTACCTGTTCCACCCCCTTCTCCGCCTCAAGATCACCACTGCGCGCTACATCCACAGCCTCCTGGGCGCGCTGACGCAAATTGCCAATCACCGACTTGATCGACTCGGTCGAGTCACGGGTTTTCTGGGCCAAAGCACGCACTTCATCGGCAACCACAGCAAATCCCCGGCCCTGCTCCCCAGCCCTGGCGGCCTCAATGGCAGCATTGAGCGCCAGCAGGTTGGTCTGGTCGGCAATGGACTGGATCAGGCTGGCGGCGGTATTGATATGCTCGGTTTCCGCCGCCACGCTGGCAGCGGCCTGATTGATGCGCTCGACGGTCTCGGCCAGGGCGGAAATCGCCCGCAACGTCGTTTCGGCGATCTGAGCACCATCACGCACCAGTTGCCTGGCGTTCTCAGCCTCACCAGCGGTTTGCTGCACATGGTTGGAAACTTCATGGATAGAGGCGGCCATCTCATTCATCGCCGTAGCCGCCTGGTCTGCTTCCTGACGCTGAGCCTCAAGAGCCGCCGTGGTGCGGGTCGCCAGATTACAGGCCTGACTGGCACCACTGCTGGTTTGTGCGGCGTAATCGGACAGTCGCGTCAGGGCTGTGCGAATACGCGCCGCCTCGCTGATCAGCACCATGCGCAGGCGGCCGATCATGCCGTCGTCATTGGCAAAGGCCAGTGCCGCGATCTCGTTATCAAAGGCATTGGGAATACTGTGCATGGCCTCGGCCACCGCCCGCTCAGACAGCCACAGGGTCAGGTAGCCGCCCAGCAATACGGCAATCGCCGTTACCGCTCCCAGCGGCCAGGTACCGCGCCAACCGATCACCAGCAAGGCAATCAGCGCAACAGCCAGCGCCGGCACCAGTTTTTGAAGCAGATGCTGGGTTTCCAACACATGGCTGTGGGCCGGCTTGCCGCTGCGAATCCGCTTGTACAGTGCTTCGGCGCGCTGCACCCGATCACGCGCCGGCAGGGTGCGTACCGACTCAAAGCCGATGACCTTGCCCTGTTCGACAATCGGCGTGACATAGGCCTCGACCCAGTAATAGTCGCCGTTCTTGCAGCGGTTCTTGACAATGCCCATCCAGGTCTTGCCGGCCTTGAGATAGGACCACATGTTCTCGTAGACCGCAGGAGGCATATCAGGGTGGCGGACGATGTTGTGCGGGCTGCCGATCAATTCTTCGCGGTTGAAGCCGCTGATGGCGACAAATTCATCATTGCAGTAGACGATTTTGCCGACGGTGTCGGTGGCGGAAATCAGGCGCTGCTTGGCGTCGAACGTCCTTTCGCGGTCAGTGACCGGTTGATTGTTGCGCATGGCGAGTTCCCTTCCTGAAGAACACTGTTCTCCAGTGTAGATCGCCTGTTACAACGCGCCAGCCGAGTGTCACTCCGGGCAGACAGCCGTCATGCACGCATCACGCCGCTCGACCCATTTCAGACCCACCAGCAGTACAGCGCCCAGCAACATTACCGCCGCAGCGCACCAAAGTCCGATGGCATAGCCGCCAAAGCGGGTGGCCAGCACGCCGACCAGGGCCGGGCCGATAATCTGCGCAACGCCATAAGCCAGAGTCATGCGCCCCATCATTCGTGCCGGGCGTGTCGGGTAGTAACGCCCGGCCATGGTCAGCACCAGGCTGACCATACCGATGAAGGTCGCGCCGAACAGCCAGGCTCCGGCCAACGCAGCCCACAGGCTGTGGTGCAGCACCGGCAACAGGATACCCAGCACCTGCAGCAGCGCGGCCAGGATCAAGGCATTCAGCTCACCCGTACGCCGCGCGACCAGATCCCAGAGAATGCAAGCCGGAGCCGCGCCGATGCCAAGCAGCAGGAAAGCCAGATTGCCACGCCCACCCAGCCCCGGCAGTTGCTCGACGATGGCGACAATGAAAGTGGCACTGACCACATAGCCCACCCCGGTACAGAAATACGCCGCCATGAACAACTGCAAATACAGCCGGCTTGGCGGATTGTCGGGCATCGCCGCACCGGTGGTGGTCTTGCCGCTGGTATCCGGCGGCGGCAGCCAGCGCAGCGCCGGTACCGCCAGCAGCAGCCCGAACAGGGTCAGCATCAGCCATTGCTCACGCCAGTCCAGCCATTGATCTAGCAGACCAACCAGCGCTGCGCACAGGGCAATACCCAGCCCAATGCCGGCGAAATGAATACCCAGCTCACTACGCAAGCCATGGCGCATCAGCCAGTTGAGAATCAGCGCGCTGCCCAGCAACATGCCAGCGGCGCTGCTCAGGCCAGCGACAAAACGCGACAGTGCCCAGACCCACAGCTCGGTGCTGAGCGCCATGACCAGGGTGCTGAGGATGGCGACCAAAATGCCCCAGCGATACAGCCGGTCTTTCAGGCACAGGTCACTGATCAGCGAGGCCAGCAACGCCCCACACAAATAACCGACATAGTTGATGGCCGCCAGCCAACCGGCGTCAGCCAGCCCCAGGCCAGCCTGGGACTGCATTAGCGGCAGCAGCGGAGTGTAGGCGAAGCGCGCCACACCGAGCGTCAGCAATAAGCTGAAAATACCGGCGCAGAGCACTCGCAGACGTTGAGTGGCAAGTGTCATGGGGCGAGTATGCCGATCCCGACGCCGACTTGCCAGTAGACGCCAGTCGTATTCTCAGCAACGCTCCTAGTCATACTCCCCGCCCCTTACCTGCTGAAAGCCCGTTTCAGCGCTGCACTCCCGGCTCAACGATCCCCACCCGATCGACATGCTGGCGCCACAGCTGCTCGAGTTCTTTCACTTTTAGCGGATACTGTCCGGCCAGATCATGGGTTTCACCCCGGTCTTCTGCCAGATTGAACAGTTGCCATTGATAGGGTCGGTTCAGATCAGGAACCCGACCATCCGGCGCATGGGCTGAGCGTAACTTCCAGTCGCCGGCACGCACGTAGGCCTGAGCGAACATTTCACCGGCCAGCACCCGAGACTCTGCGTGTGAACTTCCGGTCCAGACCGGTAACAATGACATCCCGGTAATGGGCGCTCGGGGCTGTCCCTGATACTGATTACCCGGATCAGCTATCCCTGCCAGGGCGAGGAAAGTAGGTAGCAAATCATCAACTCGAGCTACGGCCTCCACCACCCTCCCGGGCTCGCCCTGATTCAGGCTGGCGGGAAGACGAACGATCGCCGGAGAGCTGATGCCGCCCTCGGCCGTGGTCCCCTTGACCAAACTGAAAGGTGTGGCACCTACCTCAGCCCAACGATAACCATAATTGACGTTGGAACCACGCCGACCAATATTGCTCAGGCTGTTGTCAGTCAGCGCATCATCGGGTGAGTATCCACGCGCATGATCCTCACCGGCAGCCCCATTATCGGAAACAAAGATGATCAGGGTATTGTCATAGCGCCCGGCCCCCTTCAAGTAGTCGAACAGACGACCGATATTGGCATCCATGTGTTCAACCATGGCTGCGTACACTTCCATTTTGCGCGCCTGGATGGCCTGTTCCTCACCATTGAGTTCAGCCCAACGCCTGGAAGGAACCTGTGCTGGCTCGGCGGCAACAAACCCCGGGGCAATCAGACCCTGCTCCTCCAGACGCCGCAGGCGCTGTTGGCGAATGACCTCATAGCCCTCGTCATAGCGCCCTTGATAACGGTCGATGTAGTCATCCGGGGCATGCAAAGGCCAATGCGGGGCAGTGTAGGCCAACCAGGCGAAGAAGGGTTTGCCGCTGTCGGCATCGGCCTGCAGGTAATCGATCAGTCGGTCGGTGTAGTAGTCAGAGGAAAAGAAGTCCTCTGGCACCTCAACATCCTGGCCATTCTCACGGTAACTGACATTCTCCACTCTGACACTGCTGCCCGGCAGTGGCTGGAAGTGACTGGCGCCACCCTGTAACAGCACGAATGCCTGGTCAAAACCATACCGATGGGGGTCCTGGGCCGGGTCGGTACCCAAATGCCATTTACCGGACATGAAGGTCGAATAGCCCGCATCCGCCAGCAAGCGGGGCAGACTATGGGCTTTATCGTTTATGTGCCCTTCATAACCAGGCTGCCCTTGCAGGTGTGGGGCAAAAGGCAGTACCTCGGCCATGGTGCCCAGCCCGACAAGATGGTTATCGGTACCGGACATCAGCATCGAACGGGTTGGCGAGCAGGTCGGCGCGACATAAAAGCTGGTCATGCGCAGCCCTTCGCCAGCCAGTTGATCCAGGTTAGGTGTAGCAATCTCACCACCATAACTACCCAGATCGCTGTAACCCAGGTCATCAGCCATGATCAGCAGAATATTGGGCCGTTCGCCAGCCTGCCCCAGCCATGGCAATAGCAACAGGGTCAAAGCGCACCATTTCAGCAGGAGTTCAGATTTTTTCATCTCGGCTCTCGTTTATTAGACTGAGCATCACTCGCCAGTCAGGCGCAGCAACCGGTCACTGGTAAAGGTGCCGACATAGATATCATTCCCTACCTCTATCGCTACCGAAGCACCAGCTAGTACACCGGGCCCTGCAGTGAACAGGACTTCATGGCCGACAGGCTCTGACGTTGTATCCAGGGCTGAAACCGTGATGCCCATAGCACAGTGCTCGGTATGCTCAATGAAGCACTGGATGAACTCATTGACATCATTGATGCCTGCCCCTAACAAACGTCCGTCCTGCGCCCAACTGAGGTTATCAACCATGTACCCCACCGGGGTCCGGCTCACCACCCGGTTGTTTTCCAGGTCGTACTGCCAAATTTCACTGGCCGTCCAGGCTGCAAACCAGGCGTGCCGGCCATCTTTTGACACTTGCACTCCATTGGGGAATGGTGCACGACTACCGGCCAGCTCAGTCAAAGGCTTGCCTGGTGCCCAGGTCATCAGGTAACCCGTTTCACGCCCGTCCAGTAGCTGCTCCAGCGCCATCGGTGGCTTCATACTTTCAGATTCAAACATCACGGTCGCCACGAAACCGCCATCGGGGGTCGCGGCCACATCATTGAACTTGCCCAGACCGGTGTTTTCCACGCAACCACGCCAGACCGCCGTCCAGCCATCCTGGATCGGCAGCACTTCGACAAACTCGATGGCTTCACGCCCATCATGATTGACCACCAGCAACTGTTGACGACCATCGGGACGCTCAGACAGGTGGATGCCGTGCGCACCCAGTGCTTGTGGCGGTGTCTGGCATGTTGCCTCTCCCCAGCCTGCTTCCGGCTCGACAGCAACATCCAGGTCACGGGCCTGATGAGTCTGCAGGTCCATGATGCGCAACCGTGGGCGATGCTGTCCACCAAGACCCGGAGTGATACTCATGAACAGGTGACGTGCATCCGCGGCCAATTCCATATCTTCAGGCGGGGCAATACCACATACAGGCTCATAACCCGGACCTGGTTCACAGGGCGGCGCATCCGCTCCAGCCATCGTGGTAAACAGCAACGCCATTACCCCAATCGCAGGGTGCGCAGGACGGTTAAACATGGTCATTCCCCTTTTTGTCATTGTTAAGGCACTTGCAAGACCCTATCAGGACTGTACCGGCACGCCAGATAAACCAACTGAAAAGTGCATTCGCTTTAACGCCAATGAAGCCTTTGCCAAGGCTGTCTAGCATGGGGACACAGACTACTACCACAAGGTCAGGGGCTTGCTCCTGACCCAGCTGGAGCCACGAATGAACAACTCAGCCCCACTTATGGACCCCCGTCAGTTCCGCCGTGCCCTAGGCAACTTTGCCTGCGGTGTGACCATCGTTACCGCCTGTGGACCCAATGGCCGCAAGGTCGGCGTCACAGCCAACAGCTTCAACTCGGTATCGCTGGAGCCTCCGCTGATCCTCTGGAGCCTGGACAAGCGTTCAAGCGCTTGGGATACCTTCAAAGACGCCAGCCACTTTTGCGTCAACATCCTGGCTTCGGACCAGATCGAACTGTCCAATCACTTCGCCAGGCCACAAGAGGACAAGTTTTCCGGCATCAGCCACCTTGAAGGCCTGGGCAAGGCACCAGTATTCGAAGGCTGCTCCGGCAACTTCCAGTGCGCCAATTACCAGCAGATCGATGGCGGCGATCACTGGATCATGATCGGTCAGGTAGAACACTTCGAAGACTTCAGCAGGGCGCCTCTGGTTTATCACCAGGGTGGTTACGCCATGGTCCTGCCACACCCACGCGGACGCCGTCCGGAAACGGGTACCAAAGTCTGCGAGTCTTCTGACCTGCTGCACACCCGGCTGGGCGACAACCTGTTCTATCTGATGATTCAGGCGGTAAACGCCAGTCACCCGCGCTTCGTCCAGCAGCACCTGGCTTTGGGCATGCGCAACAGTGAGTCGCGCCTGCTTATGGTGCTCGACAGCGCGCCCAATGCCAGTCTGGCCGATTTGCAGCAGGCAGTATCGATGCCCGTCCGTGAAGTCGAGGACGCACTGGCGACCTTGCAGGGCAAGGGTTTCCTGCAGCTTGACGACGGAAAACGACAGGTAACCCCAGCCGGTCACAGCATGCTCGAACAACTCTGGAATACTGTGCGCAAAGCCCAGGAAGAGCTTTTCAGCGAGCTCAGCGAGGGTGAGCTGGAGGTATTCAAGAAAGCATTGAAGCTAGCCATGGCGGCACGCTGAAGACAGCCTGCATGAGCCACCGTCCTGCGGTGGCCCAGGCCATTTTTGCGTTTATTTTTCGGCCACCACTCGGTTCTCGATGTAGCCCAGGCCTTCCACCTCAATCCGCACCACATCATCTACAGCGAGAAAGTGCTTAGGATCGAATCCAACACCAACACCAGCTGGCGTCCCGGTAGCCAGGATATCGCCCGGCTCCAGGGTCATCACGGTCGAAAGATAAGCGATCTGCTCCCAGATGTTGTAGATCATGTCGCCGGTATTGGTTTCCTGTCGTAGTTCACCATTGACCCAGCAGCGCATCATCAGGTTGTGCGGGTCTGGAACCTCGTCGGCAGTTACCAGCCAGGGGCCAATCGGTCCGTGGGTATCGAAGGACTTGCCCAGCGTGAAAGTCGGGCTGCGCATTTGCCAGTCACGCACGCTGACATCGTTGCAAACCAGATAACCGGCAACTACCGAAGCGGCCTCAGCGGCTGACACATGCCGACAGCGCGTGCCAATCACCACCCCCAACTCAGCTTCGTAATCCAGCTTGTCCGACACTTTTGGCATCTCGACCGGATCAAAGGGACCGTTCAGACAGGACACCTGCTTGTTGAACCACAACTGTGATTTCGGAATGGGTACACCGTTACGTGCGGCTTCTTCGGCATGAGCCTTGTAGTTCATCCCGATGGCCAGATATTTCTGTGGATCAGTCACCGGCGGCAGCAACCGGATCTGCGTGAACCCCAGCGCTTCATCATCAACCTGAACACGCTCAACCTGTGCCAACACCTCGGCCCCTGCCGCCAGCAATGCTGCCATGCTGTGCGGCAGTTCAGGCAAAACCTGATTCAGGGGAATCACCCACTCACCAACGACCTTGCCCAGCCCACGCTGCCCGGCATATTCATAGCTCACCAGTTTCATCTAGCGCCCTCATGCATCATCGTCATCCTGTAAAAAAAGGGAGGCCGCAGCCTCCCCTACCGTTCCAAGACTGCCTCAATGCTTGATGAAATCAATCACCAGACGATTGAACGGCTCAGCATGCTCCCACTGGGCCCAGTGACCACACTGACTGAACACGTGTAGCGTGGAGTTAGGAATCATGTTGAGGAATTTAAGACTCCAGTCAATCGGCACGAAACGGTCGTCACGCCCCCAGGTAATCAGGGTTTTGTTGGGGATCTTGGGCAGTTCATTGGTGTAATCACCCAAATTGAACTGACTCATTTCCACACTCTTGAGGAAGTTTGGCAGGTGGTGGGCATTTTCCATCATGGCCTTGTAGCGCAGCTCTATCAGTTCATCAGTCAGCGCGCTGGGGTCATACACGAATACATCCAGCATCCGGCGCAGGCTTTCGATCGACGGGTTCTTGTAGACATCGAACAGCAGCTTGATGCCTTCCATTGGCAGCGGCGTGAAAAGACTGGTTTTGCCCACGCCACCAGCGCCCATCAAAATCAGCTTGCCGACCCGCTCGGGGTGCCGGGTGGTGAGTGCCAGGGCACTGCCTCCGCCCATCGAATTGCCGACCAAATGCGCCTTGTCGATATCCAGCGCATCCATCAGTTGCAGAGTGGCGCGACCGTTGACGTCAAAGCGCGGCTCACCGGTAACGATCGAATCGGATTTTCCCCAGCCCGGATAGTCCGGCAGAATCACCCGATAGCCGGCCTCGACAAAGGCATCGACATTACGATGGAAGTTGGCCCAGCCGGTAGCACCGGCTCCTGAGCCATGCAGCATGATGACCACCTCATCACCGCTGCCGGCCTCGTTGTAATGCAGCTTCCACTCTTTGGTCTGTACAAACTTGCTGGTGTTTTCTTGCGTGTACTGGCTCATTGTCGTTTTCCTGTGTGTGCGCAATAGGTAAATACTGGTGTCAGGCCTGTTGCTGCTTGAGCAGATCCAGTGCCACATCCACGATCATGTCTTCCTGACCACCGACCATCCGGCGCTTGCCCAGCTCGACCAGAATGTCGACGGTTTTCAGTCCATACTTCTGTGCCGCCACTTCCGAGTGACGCAGGAAGCTGGAGTAGACGCCGGCATAGCCCAGCGCCAGGGTTTCACGGTCCACCCGTACCGGACGGTCCTGCAGCGGCCGGACGATATCGTCGGCGGCATCCATCAGGGTGTACAGATCCGTGCCATGCTCCCAGCCGAGGCGTTCGGCGGCGGCAATAAAGACCTCCAGTGGCGCGTTACCGGCTCCGGCGCCCATACCCGCCAGGCTGGCGTCGATGCGGTCACAGCCCTCTTCCACTGCAGCAATGGAGTTGGCCACGCCGAGGCTGAGGTTGTGGTGGGCGTGCATACCGGTCTGGGTTTCCGGCTTGAGTACGTCTTTCAGGGCGCGGAAGCGGTCACGGATATCCTGCATGCCCATGGCGCCGCCGGAGTCGACCACATACAGGCAAGTGGCGCCGTAGTCTTCCATCATCTTGGCCTGCTGGGCCAACCCCTGGGGGGTCTGCATGTGGCTCATCATCAGAAAGCCGACGGTATCCATACCCAGCTTGCGGGCGTGTTCGATGTGCTGTTTGGACACATCGGCCTCAGTGCAGTGGGTGGCGACGCGGACAATGCGCGCACCGGCGTTGTAGGCATTGTCCAGGTCGTGGATGGTGCCGATGCCAGGCAGCAGCAGGGTGGCGATCTGTGAATGGGTGACCACCTCGGCCACGGCTTCGATCCATTCCAGATCGGTATGGGCACCAAAGCCGTAGTTGAAGCTGGAGCCTTGCAGGCCGTCACCGTGGGCGACTTCGATCGAGTCGACCTTAGCCTTGTCCAGCGCGCGGGCGATGTCCTGCACGTTCTTGATCGAGTACTGGTGGCGGATCGCATGGCTGCCGTCACGCAGGGTGACGTCAGAGATATAGAGTTTCTTGCCGGGATTGAAGGTCATGATGGTCTCCTCAGGCCTGGGTCATCGACTGCGCCATGCGCTCGGCGGTAGCCAGCGCAGCGGAGGTCATGATGTCGAGGTTGCCAGCGTAGGCTGGCAGGTAATGGGCAGCACCTTCGACTTCGAGGAAGATCGAGGTTTTCAGTCCGCTCAGGTGGCCGAGGCCAGGGACGTTCAGCGGCTGGTCTTCGGGGATGACGTCGAATTGCACCTTCTGCTTCAGGCGGTAGCCGGGGACATAGCTGTTGACGGCCTGGACCATCTCTTCCACCGAGGCTTCCACCGCGGCCTGGTCAGCCAGTTCGCTGAGGACATACACGGTGTCGCGCATGATCAGTGGCGGCTCGGCCGGGTTCATGATGATGATCGCCTTGCCGCGCTTGGCGCCGCCGATCACTTCAATCGCCTTGGAGGTGGTTTCGGTGAACTCGTCGATATTGGCACGGGTACCCGGGCCGGCCGACTTGGAGGAAATCGAGGCGACGATTTCGCCGTAGTGCACCTTGGCCACGCGGGAGACGGCAGCCACCATGGGGATGGTGGCCTGGCCACCGCAGGTGACCATGTTGACGTTGGTTTCGTTGATGTGCTGCTCCAGGTTCACCACCGGCACACAGTAGGGTCCGATGGCCGCCGGGGTCAGGTCGATGATCCGCAGGTCCGGCTTGTGGCCGCGCAGAAACACCTCGTTGTGCCGGTGGGCACCGGCTGAGGTGGCATCGAAGATAAAGTCGATGTCGGCAAATTCCGCCATCTTGACCAGGCCATCCACCCCTTCATGGGTGGTGGCTACGCCCATGCGCGCAGCACGCGCCAGGCCATCGGATTCGGGGTCGATGCCGACCATCGCGCCCATGGCGATATGCTCGCTGTTGCGCAGGATCTTGATCATCAGGTCGGTGCCGATGTTGCCCGAGCCGATG
>NSKG01000020.1:2500-5515 GCA_002287035.1 Pseudomonas sp. WN033
ATGGTCAAGTGAATAAGCGCATACGGTGGATGCCTTGGCAGTCAGAGGCGATGAAAGACGTGGTAGCCTGCGAAAAGCTTCGGGGAGGTGGCAAACAACCTGTGATCCGGAGATGTCTGAATGGGGAAACCCACCCGTCATAAGACGGGTATCACACACTGAATCCATAGGTGTGTGAGGCGAACCAGGGGAACTGAAACATCTAAGTACCCTGAGGAAAAGAAATCAACCGAGATTCCCCAAGTAGTGGCGAGCGAACGGGGACCAGCCCTTAAGCGGTTTTGAGTTTAGTGGAACGCTCTGGAAAGTGCGGCCATAGTGGGTGATAGCCCCGTACACGAAAGACTCTTAGCCGTGAAATCGAGTAGGTCGGCGCACGTGAAACGTTGACTGAACATGGGGGGACCATCCTCCAAGGCTAAATACTCCTGACTGACCGATAGTGAACCAGTACCGTGAGGGAAAGGCGAAAAGAACCCCTGTGAGGGGAGTGAAATAGAACCTGAAACCGTATGCGTACAAGCAGTGGGAGCAGACTTGTTCTGTGACTGCGTACCTTTTGTATAATGGGTCAGCGACTTATATTCAGTGGCGAGCTTAACCGTCTAGGGGAGGCGTAGGGAAACCGAGTCTTAATAGGGCGTTTAGTCGCTGGGTATAGACCCGAAACCGGGCGATCTATCCATGGGCAGGTTGAAGGTGCCGTAACAGGCACTGGAGGACCGAACCGACTACCGTTGAAAAGTTAGCGGATGACTTGTGGATAGGAGTGAAAGGCTAATCAAGCTCGGAGATAGCTGGTTCTCCTCGAAAGCTATTTAGGTAGCGCCTCGTGTATCACCGCTGGGGGTAGAGCACTGTTTCGGCTAGGGGGTCATCCCGACTTACCAAACCGATGCAAACTCCGAATACCAGCGAGTGCGAGCACGGGAGACACACGGCGGGTGCTAACGTCCGTCGTGAAAAGGGAAACAACCCAGACCGTCAGCTAAGGTCCCAAAGTTATGGTTAAGTGGGAAACGATGTGGGAAGGCTTAGACAGCTAGGAGGTTGGCTTAGAAGCAGCCATCCTTTAAAGAAAGCGTAATAGCTCACTAGTCGAGTCGGCCTGCGCGGAAGATGTAACGGGGCTCAAACCATACACCGAAGCTACGGGTTCATCTTAGGATGAGCGGTAGAGGAGCGTTCTGTAAGCCTGTGAAGGTCAATTGAGAAGTTGGCTGGAGGTATCAGAAGTGCGAATGCTGACATGAGTAACGACAAAGGGAGTGAAAAACTCCCTCGCCGGAAGACCAAGGGTTCCTGCGCAACGTTAATCGACGCAGGGTGAGTCGACCCCTAAGGCGAGGCCGAAAGGCGTAGTCGATGGGAAACGGGTTAATATTCCCGTACTTCTAGTTACTGCGATGGGGGGACGGAGAAGGCTAGGCCAGCACGGCGTTGGTTGTCCGTGTTTAAGGTGGTAGGCCGAGATCTTAGGCAAATCCGGGATCTCAAGGCCGAGAACTGATGACGAGCGTTCTTTTAGAATGCGAAGTGGTTGATGCCATGCTTCCAGGAAAAGCCTCTAAGCTTCAGGTAACTAGAAATCGTACCCCAAACCGACACAGGTGGTCAGGTAGAGAATACCAAGGCGCTTGAGAGAACTCGGGTGAAGGAACTAGGCAAAATGGCACCGTAACTTCGGGAGAAGGTGCGCTGGTGAGGGTGAAGGACTTGCTCCGTAAGCCCATGCCAGTCGAAGATACCAGGCCGCTGCAACTGTTTATTAAAAACACAGCACTCTGCAAACACGAAAGTGGACGTATAGGGTGTGACGCCTGCCCGGTGCCGGAAGGTTAATTGATGGGGTTAGCTTCGGCGAAGCTCTTGATCGAAGCCCCGGTAAACGGCGGCCGTAACTATAACGGTCCTAAGGTAGCGAAATTCCTTGTCGGGTAAGTTCCGACCTGCACGAATGGCGTAATGATGGCGGCGCTGTCTCCACCCGAGACTCAGTGAAATTGAAATCGCTGTGAAGATGCAGTGTATCCGCGGCTAGACGGAAAGACCCCGTGAACCTTTACTATAGCTTTGCACTGGACTTTGAATTTGTTTGTGTAGGATAGGTGGGAGGCTTTGAAGCGTGGACGCCAGTCTGCGTGGAGCCAACCTTGAAATACCACCCTGGCAACTTTGAGGTTCTAACTCTGGTCCGTTATCCGGATCGAGGACAGTGTATGGTGGGTAGTTTGACTGGGGCGGTCTCCTCCCAAAGAGTAACGGAGGAGTACGAAGGTGCGCTCAGCACGGTCGGAAATCGTGCGTAGAGTATAAAGGCAAAAGCGCGCTTGACTGCGAGACCAACACGTCGAGCAGGTACGAAAGTAGGTCTTAGTGATCCGGTGGTTCTGTATGGAAGGGCCATCGCTCAACGGATAAAAGGTACTCCGGGGATAACAGGCTGATACCGCCCAAGAGTTCATATCGACGGCGGTGTTTGGCACCTCGATGTCGGCTCATCACATCCTGGGGCTGAAGCCGGTCCCAAGGGTATGGCTGTTCGCCATTTAAAGTGGTACGCGAGCTGGGTTTAGAACGTCGTGAGACAGTTCGGTCCCTATCTGCCGTGGACGTTTGAGATTTGAGAGGGGCTGACCTTAGTACGAGAGGACCGGGTTGGACGAACCTCTGGTGTTCCGGTTGTGTCGCCAGACGCATTGCCGGGTAGCTACGTTCGGAAAAGATAACCGCTGAAAGCATCTAAGCGGGAAACTTGCCTCAAGATGAGATCTCACCGGGAGCTTGACTCCCCTAAAGGGCCGTCGAAGACTACGACGTTGATAGGCTGGGTGTGTAAGCGTTGTGAGGCGTTGAGCTAACCAGTACTAATTGCCCGTGTGGCTTGACCATATAACACCCAAGCAATCTGGGGTGTGGCAAGACACCGACAGACAATGTGGAACTCCACATGAGATTGCAAACCTAGCACGTGCTTCAATCACAACACCCAATTCGCGATGGCGTGACAGCTAC
>NSKG01000021.1 GCA_002287035.1 Pseudomonas sp. WN033
GCTGTCGACTCCCCCTGATTAGGTCCACGCATAACTAGAGGTTTCCGGACAGTGAGTGATCCGGTATTCGACCGGGGTCAGATCCCCGAGCGAGTCGTGAGGTATCTCCTCGTTGTAGTCTTGCAGCCACTGTTCGGTGTGTTCTCTCACCTCGTTCAGATTACGGAAGATGTACATATCAAGGACGCCTCGACGGTAGCTGCCATTAAAACGCTCAATGAACCCGTTTTGCATGGGGCGCCCAGGCTGGATAAATTCCAGCTTTACTCCCTTTGCTTCTGCCCACTCCGCCAACGCGGTCGCAATGAACTCCGGTCCGTTGTCGAGACGTAACTGGCTTGGATAGCCGCGCCATGCTGCGATTCGATCCAGTACTCGTATTACCCGCGCTGCAGGCAGGTTCAAATCAATCTCGATGGCCAAGGCTTCTCGGTTGAAATCATCAACGACGTTGAACGTGCGAAAGCGACGACCATCCCAAAGCGCGTCAGACATGAAATCAGCCGACCAGCTGATGTTTACAGTGTCGCTCACTGCCAGCGGAGCCGGAGTGCGGTTAGGTAGCCGACGCTTCCCTCGGCGCCGCTTGTTGAGCTTAAGCTCGCAATACACTCGCCAAACGCGCTTGTGATTCCAGGCGAAGCCCCGGCGACGTACAAGCTTGAACAGCTTGCCGAAACCACGATCCGGAAATCGCTCGGAGAGTTCTAGCAGCACAGCAATGACATCTTCATCCTTGCTGGGCCGGCGCTGATAGCGTGCGACGGAACGAGATAAACCAACCGCCTTGCAGGCCCGGCGCTCGCTGAATCCGTGCTCGTCCCGGAGCACGGCGATCAGCAGGCGTTTGGCATCCGGGCCTACAGTTTTTTTGCGATCACATCCTTCAGCGCAGCGTTTTCCAGCGCTAGGTCAGCGAACATTCGCTTGAGCTTGTGGTTCTCGTCTTCCAGGTCCTTCAACCGCCTGACATCGGATGACTCCATGCCGCCGTACTTCGATTTCCAGGTGTAGTACGTCGCTTCGGAGATACCCAGTTCGCGGCAGACATCCTTGACCTGGCGACCGCTCTCAACCGCTTTAAGGGTGTTAACGATCTGGGATTCGGTGAATCGACTTTTACGCATTGTGTTGGCCTCCTGAGCCTTGATTGTAGCCGGAGACCTCTGGTTATCGTTGGACCGATTTTACGGGGAGGTGACA
>NSKG01000022.1 GCA_002287035.1 Pseudomonas sp. WN033
CTGGAACACCAGATTGCCGCCTTCCACGGTTACCGCACCAACGCCTTCGGCTACTTCAACGATGTTGACCACCGGCAGTTGTTCGTTGTCTTCAATCTGGCCACTGACGCTGGAGACCGTGCCGAGTCCGGCACCGGTTACCCCGGTCAGGTTGAAGCTCAGATCCTCGAAGGTGCCAGGACCGCCCTCATAGATATCGTCGTCGAAGGTCGGAACAATGACCTGGGCACTGGTCTCACCGGCGGGGATGATCACCGAACCGCTGTAGGTCACCGGGGTGATCAGGTCGGCTTCTTCGGCTGAGCCATCGAGCACCAACTCCCAGAACACCTCGACCGGCTCGCTGGACGGGCCGCTGAGGCTGACCTGGAACACCAGATTGCCGCCTTCCACGGTCACCGCACCAACGCCTTCGGCTACTTCAACGATGTTGACCACCGGCAGTTGTTCGTTGTCTTCGATCTGACCGCTGACGCTGGAGACCGTGCCGAGCCCGGCACCGGTTACCCCGGTCAGGTTGAAGCTCAGATCTTCGAAGGTGCCAGGGCCGCCCTCGAAAATGTCGTCATCGAAGGTCGGGACAATGACCTGGGCGCTGGTTTCACCAGCAGGAATGATCACCGAACCGCTGTAGGTCACCGGGGTGATCAGGTCGGCTTCTTCGGCTGAGCCATCGAGCACC
>NSKG01000023.1 GCA_002287035.1 Pseudomonas sp. WN033
GGGCTCGGTCAAGGTCGATGGCCAGGTAGTGGACAAGGATTTTGTATTCGCTCTGGGAAGTGAGCATGTCTGCCAGGCGGGCAAGAAAAAATTTGCCCGTATTCGTTTGAAAAAGCCTTGACGGTGTTTTGAAAGTGCCTATAATGCGCCTCTCGCTGATCGCGGCGCTTTGCTTAAAGTGCTTTAGGATCAATGGGTTATGAGTCTCTCGGGGTGAAATAACCGGTTGACAGGTCAGCGAAACGGCGTAGAATGCGCCGGCCTCGGAAGGGCGGAGTGATCGGTTCTTTCCGGTGGTGGTTCGGGGTTGGATTTGTGCTTCGAATCGAGTTTGACGGAAGGTGTTGACAGCGGTTTTGAAAGCTGTAGAATGCGCCTCCCTGACACGGTAAAGTCACTGACTGGCCGGGTCGCTCAGGCGGTTTTTGAGGTGGTGTTGCTTGCAACGAAAGCTCAAAAAAATGCTTGACAGATTAGAAGGTTAGCGTAAAATGCGCGGCCTTGGTTAGGCGGAAACGCAGACCGAATCGCTCTTTAAAAA